>CAZHFU010000004.1:46599-73873 GCA_964531975.1 uncultured Anaerolinea sp.
TGCCGCCGGTGTCGGTCACCTGGCAGGCCTTGAAGCCCGCCGGGGCCGTTACAGCCGCCTTGGTGGGTTCTGGCGCTTCGGTGGGGGGCAGCGGGGTGGGCAGTGGCGAAGTCAGGTTTTCGGCAAGAATGCTGTTGGCTTCTTCGTTCAAACCCTTGAGGGCATCGGCCGGGGCTTTCGTGCCATCGGCGATGGCGGCGAAGACTTCGGCGGTCTTGTTGCGGACAGGATCGTAACCGGGAACCGGGGGTTCAGCCTGGCCGTACTTCAGATCATCGAAACCCGCTTTGTAAGGCGCGTTGGTGGCGAAGTAATCCTGAAGGTTTTCGGCTACGCTCTGGCGCACCGGGAAGTAGTTGCTAGCCATAGCCCATTCGGCCTGCGGCTCAGGAGTAGACATCCACTTCAGGAACAACCAGGCGGCTAATTCCTGTTCGGGGGTGGTTTTGGGCATCGAGATCGATGCACCATAGATATTCTGGACGGGTTCGGGGGTGGTGTGAGGGAAGGGGATGATCGTCCAGTTGAAGTTAGCGCCTTCTTCAATCGCCTTCTTGTAGAAGGTTAGACCGGAAGAAGAGCCAGTGGTGAAGAGCAGCTTGCCAACGCCGAAGTCGGTCTGGTTGCCATAGCGCTCAGTGACGATCGCGGCGCACTTATCGGCGAACAGGCCGGACAAGAACTCACCGGCCTTCAGGGCGCCTTCGCTATCGAAGCTATACTTGCTGTTGTTGTAATCGAAGATGTTGCCGCCAAAGGCGAACACCCACGAAGCAAACTCCGAGGCGTCCTTAACATCCACTTCGTAGCCCAGCGGGCCATCGGCCGTGGCGGCCGAGAAGGGAGTTTGAGAAGCCTTGCAAGCCATTTCCTTGAACTGCTCGGGGGTGGTGGGCGGTTCAGAGTAGCCCAATTCCTTCAAGTAGTCCAGGTTGACAAACATTACATCCATCGAGCGGTACAGAGGGAAGCCCAAGCGGGCGTTGCCATAGGTGGGGAACACGTCTTGCTTCCAGAAGCCGGGGAAGATGTCATTCTGATCTTCTTCCGACATGCCCCACTTAGGGCTATCGACCAATTTGCTCATGTCCACCAGGCCTTCGCCCAATTGATAGGTGGCGGCCTGGTTCTGATAGGCTACGACCAACTGGGGAGCGTCTGAGGTGTTGAGTACGCCCAGCATCTTGTTATAGATGTCGGGGTAAGCGCCCTGGTATTCGGGCACAACGGTGATGCCGAACTCATTATCGGCGTTGAACTTGTCGATAATGGCCTTGAGGTTCTCTTCGTTGGTCTTAGACTGGTTGTGCCAGTAGGTCACGGTTTGACCCGTGGGGTCTACATCGGCGTAGGGATCATCAGCCATGGGGGCTTCGGTCATTACCGGGGCTTCGGTGGCTACCGGCGCTTCGGTCATTACTGGAGCTTCGGTGACTGCCGGCTCCTGTGGCGCAGGAGTAGCCGGGGCGGTGCAGGCGCTGAGGCCCATCGAAAGGATGGTCATCAATGCGACGAGCGTGAACAGAAAGTTCTTTTTCATAGAAATGTTTCTCCTCCGTAATATAGTAACATCTTTCGGGCGAGATCAACGAACATCTCGTTCATTCATAACACACTGCCAAACAAGTTAGAAGCTGCGGCTGTTCATCACCTCCTTTCACCAGGCTACAAGCCGGCCCCCGGCGGGGCGTCCGCCGCAGCCGGCCAAACAAACTAAGTTTAACCCTTTAAGCCCGACGTAGCAATGCCTTCGGTAAACTGTTTCTGAGTCAGGAAATAAAGCAGTAAGATGGGGATGACAGAAATCACCGCCCCGGCCATTAACAAGTGCGTCTCCGGCCCGGCTTCGGTTACGAATGTCCATAAACCCACCATCAGCGGCCGCCAGGTTTCTTTAGTGGTCACTAACAAGGGCCACAAAAAGGCGTTCCACGCTCCAATGAAGGCGAAAATCATCACCGTCATCACCGAGGCTTTGCTCATCGGCAGCACAATCTGGAGCAGGAAGCGCAAATGCCCGGCCCCATCCATGCGCGCTGCATCCCAATAATCGTTCGGGATGGTCTTAAAGAATTGGCGCAGCAGGAAGATGCTGAAGGCATTCGCCATAAATGGCACAGTGAGGGCCGGAAGCTTATTCAGCCACGAACCTCCCGGTAAGGGCAGAATATCGCCGCGGATCATCAAGAAGTTCGGGATCATGGTGACCGATTCGGGGATCATCATGGTGGCTAAAAGTAGGTTGAAGATTACTTCGCGACCAAAGAAGTTGATGCGGGCAAAAGAATAGCCGGCCAGGATCGAAGTCACCAGCACTCCGGCCACGGTTACGCCGGTGATAATCACGCTGTTCAGGAAATACTTGGCGAACTTGGCTTCTTCCCACGCATCCACGTAGTTTTGCCACTGCGGCGCGGAGGGCAGCCAGCGTTTGTTAATCGTTTCACCTAAGGTCATCAAAGAGGTAGACACCATCCAATAAAAAGGCAGCACCGCAATAACCGCCCCGAATATCAAGATCAGGTACAACACAATGCGCGTTGGTGTAAAGTGAGGAACATAAGCCGCCCAGCGCGACTTGGAGCGCGGCTGAGAAATATTATCCATAAAACACCTTCTCGCCAAAAACTTTGTTTTGCACCAGGGTGAGCGAAAGAATGATGGCAAATAAGATAATCGCCTGGGCTGTGGCGTAACCATATTTGTTATATTCATAAAACGTGGAGAAAATGGTCACACTAGCCACATTGACCGTGGCGGCGGCGTTGGGCGTACGCATGACATAAATGTGATTGAACGCCTTGAACGTCCCAATGAAAGCAATTAGCCCCAGGTAGAAAGTGACCGGAGAGAGCAGCGGCAGGGTAATGCTGCGGAACATTTGCCAGTGACCGGCGCCGTCAATCTGAGCGGCTTCGTAGTATTCTTTGGAAATCGCCCCCAAACCGGCCAGGAAGATGACGGTGTTATAACCCACGTAGGTCCACACGCCAAACAGGGCAATCGAGGCCAGGGCCAGGCTTGGGCCGGACAATAATCCATCGAGGTGTAGGTTGAACACCACCTGGCTAACCGGGCGGGATTCAAACAGCCAGCGCAGCGGGTCGGCCCCGAACCAACCTAAGATGATGTTCGCCAGCGATGATTCGCGCGAACTGAAGATTGAGCGAAACACCACTGCCGAAGCCACCACGGGGGTAATATAGGGCAAGAAGTACAACATGCGAAAAAATTCCTGCCCGCGGATTTTCTGGAATAGGATGTAGGCCAGCACCATCGCCAGAATTAACTCAGCCGGCACGGTGAGCAAAGCGTAGAACAGCGTGACTGGTAAGGAATAGAGAAAATCCTCGTCGCCGGTCATGTTCATCAGCCCCCAACCTTGAGCAAGGCCCACCCCGGCGGCGATCAGAGCAAATGCTGCGCCAAACTTAAATAGCATTTTGCGCGTATCCGGTTCATTAGATGCCCGATCCCAGATAAGATATGCGCCCAGCAAAAGCAGCAACCCACCGACAAACAAAATCAGCCCCCACCAATCGCCCACGATCTGATTGTAATTTTCTATTCCAATGAAAGGGCCTTTACGCACTCGCCACTTATGCAAACTCATATAAAATGCGTAACCAATGGGGATAAAGCCAAAAACCGTAATGACTAAGACCGCGGGGAGGATGAACAGGTAACCGGCGATTTGCTCCTTAATGTCGATCCAACGGATGCGTTTTCTAGGATAAACCCTGAGAGAGGGGGACTCGGCAGCCAATATGCTCCTCCTGATAGAGTAAGTTTTCCAATAAATGCCAACCGCTTCGTATTATATCAGGAAACCGGCGCAGAAATATCGTTCTAAACCCGAGTGATTGAAAATTCATGCCATGGTTCAAAACTTCCAAAAAGCTGATAGACTTAAGACATGACGCCCAGGCCCACCCTCCCGCCGCAAGAGTGCGCCCCCAGCGCCCAGTGTTGGCGACATACGCTGGCGCGGGGTCTGCTGGCCCTGGCGCTGCTCAGCGGATGCGCCGGCGGGCGGACCGCGGCCACGCCCCGCTCGGCCACAGCAACCCCCCTCCGCCAACCCGCGCCATCCGCCGCCGTTGGGCAGCCCGCCTCCACCCCGCAGCAAGCGCCCACTGCAGCGTCTCCGGCGTCGCCAGAGGCGTCGCCCCCCTCCACCGCGCCGGCGCGGCTGATCCCCCTGGAACGGGATGCCGTGCACGGGGTGGTTATTCAAATTTGGAACCCGTGGAGCGGTGAGGCAGGCGAAATGCTGAACACCCTGGCGCAAGAATTTACCACGCAAAACGAATGGAAAATCTCCGTGACGGCCGTTCCGCAGCCCGGTTACGATGCCATTGACGGCCTTCTGGAGGATGGCCGCGCTGCGCCGCCCGACCTCGCCATCGCCTTCGCCTACCAGGCCGCCGCCTGGCGCGCCCACCCGCCGCTGGACTGGACCCCTTATCTGCAAGACAGCCTGTGGGGGCTGCCCGCCGCCGCCCAGGCCGACTTCACCGCGGTATTCTGGCAAGATGGGCAGGTTAACCAGGCGCAAATTGGCTTACCGCTGCTGCGTTCGGCCCAGGTGTTATTCTATAACCAAACCTGGGCGGCCGATTTAGCCTACCGGGCGGCCCCTCAAGACCCGCAAACCTTCGCCGACCAGGCTTGCGGCGCCACCTCGGCCTTGCGTCGCGATGCCACCGCCGAAAACGATGGGCTGGGCGGGTTCCTGGCCTCGGCTAACGACGCCGCGGCGTTAAGCTGGATGATGAGCTTTGGCGGCGGTGTAATTAGCCCAACGCAATCCACCATTACCCCCCCGGCCTACGCCTTCGAGAGCGAAGCCAACATCCAGGCGTTCACCTTTCTGCGCGAGTTATATGAAGGCGGCTGTGTGGTCTTTTTAGAGAACCGCGACCCCTTGGAAGCGTTTGCTCAACGCCAGGGGCTGATGGTGGGCGGCAGCGTGATGAGCATTCCCAGCCAGGCTCAGATCATGTTCGCCATGCAGAATAATGACGCCTGGACGGTAATCCCCTACCCTTCGCCCGACGAAACCGCAGCCATGGTGGTGTACGGGCCATCGTTGTATCTCACCGCCTCCAGCCCCGAGCGCCGCCTGGCGAGCTGGCTGTTTGCGCGTTGGCTGCTCGAACCCACCCAACACGCCCGCCTGGTGCGCGCCACCGCTTCGTTCCCCCTTTCGAGCGGTGAAATGCCGCTGCTGGCTGATTATGTGCAGCAATACCCGGCTTACGCCGCCGCCGTGTCCCTGCTCCCCCACGCCCGCCCCGAACCCGCCTGGGCCGGTTGGGCCAGGGTGCGCTTTGCGCTGGCCGACGCCGCCACACAAATCTTCCGCCCCTATTTTAAGGTGGAGCAAGTGCCCGCCATGCTGCGTTTGCTAGATCGCACCGCCGGCGAATTAGAGCAACCCTGATTAACCACCAAACTTCCGAAGTCTTGGAGACTTCGGAAGTTTGCGTTCCTGCGGAAGTTTGCGCTCTTCACCTTAACTAGCTATTCTTCGGCGGGCGGTTCTGGGGTTTCAATCGCCTGGGTAGGAGATAGACCCAGATCCACCTGGTCTTCCATGCGAATTTGACCGCGCAAGAAGGCGCCTTCTTCGGTGGCGAAGGCGGCCGTCACCACATCGCCCCACACCCGCCCGGTGGCGCGAATTTCCAACTTTTCTGCGGTTATATCGCCGCGCACCGCCCCGGCCACAATCACCGTGTTGGCGCGCAGGTGCGGGCAAGTCACACGTCCGTTCTGCCCCACCACCAACATGCCTCGCAAGGCAATTTCACCCTCAAAGGCGCCCTCGATGCGCACCCCGCCGCTGCCGGTCAGGCTGCCGCGCCAGTTCACCCCTGGGCCAAGCACCGAGGTCACCCGCTCGCTGGGCTTGGGGGGCGGAGCTGACGGCAGGGGGGCCTGATCTTTTCGCTTAAACATACCTCGTCCTCACCCTCGGGCGTGGTTCTATTCCCCTTCTACCGGAACGCCCAAGATATTGTATCCCGAATCGACAAACAAGACCTGGCCGGTGGTCTTAGCCGCCATGGACGAACACAAGAACACCGCCGCCTCACCCACTTCATCGCTGGTGATGCCCTGGCGCATGGGGGCCACTTCGGCAAACCGGCGGTGCATGGTTTTGAAACCCGCCACGCCCGAGGCGGCGAGAGTGCGGATGGGGCCGGCGGAAATTGCGTTAACGCGGATGTTAGCCGGGCCAAAATCGTAGGCCAGGTAACGCACCGAAGCTTCCAGGGCGGCTTTGGCGATGCCCATAACGTTATAATGCGGAGCCACCTTCTCCGAGCCGTAGAATGTGATAGTCAATAAGGCTGCGCCGCTGCGCAGCAAGGGTTGGAACGCCTTCGCCAGGGCGGTAAACGAATAGGCGCTAATATCCAGGGCCATATGATAATTCTCGCGGCTCACCTTGTAATAGGGGCCGTCCAGGTCTTCGCGGTTGGCAAATCCAATCGAATGCACCAAAATATCGATTTCTCCAAAAACCTGCTCCGCTTTGGCGGCGGTGGCGGCGATGGCGGCATCCGAAGCCACGTTGCACTCTTCTACAAACGTGCAGCCGATGCTGTCGGCCAGGGGGCGCACACGCCGCTCCAGCGCCTCGCCAGCGTAACTGATCCCCACCGTGGCCCCATGGGCGTGAAACGCCTTGGCGATGCCCCAACCAATCGAACGTTCGTTGGCTACGCCAAAAACCAGTGCATTTTTACCTGCTAATAAGCTCATCATATCCTCCGTTTGGTCGATGTAAACATAAACCCCACTTAATGGCGAAAGTGGCGCACACCGGTAAAGACCATCGCCATCTCGTGGAGATCAGCCACTTCGACCGCTTCCTCATCGCGCACCGAACCGCCGGGGGCAATAATTGCGGTAACTCCGGCTTCGGCGGCGGCCTCGATTGAATCGGGGAAGGGGAAGAAAGCGTCGGAAGCCAACACCGCCCCGCGCGCCCGTCCGCCGGCCATTTCGGCGGCCTGGCGCACCCCGCTCACCCGGCTGGGCTGGCCGCTGCCAATGCCCACCGTGGCAATGCCTTCGGGAAAGGCCCGCGCCAGCACCAGCGCGTTCGACTTAACCATCTGCACCGCCTGCCAGGCAAAGCGCAGCTGATCCCACTCCAGTTGGGTGGGCGGGCGATGGCTTACCACGCGCCAATGTGTGCCTTGGGGGTCGCCCCGATCCAGGTTCTGGCGCAGCACCCCGGCGTTAACCGAGCGCAGCTCAAAGTTAGGGTAGGTTTCAACGCCGCTCATATCCAGGATGCGCAAATGGCTGCGCCGCCGCAGGACATCGAGGGCGGTAGGCTCATACCAGGGAGCGGCCACGCATTCGACGAATAAATCGGAAAGCGCCCCGGCGCTCATGGCGTCGAAGGGGCGGTTAGCCGCCACCACTCCGCCAAAAGCGGCCAGCGGGTCGCAAGCACGCGCCAAAGCCAGGGCTTGCTCCACACTGGCGGCGGCGGCCACGCCAATCGGCGATAGGTGCTTAACAATCGCCACGGTGGGTTCAGCGAAGGCCTGTACCGTCCGCCAGGCGCTGTCCAGGTCTAACAAGTTATTGTACGAAAGCGGCTTGCCATGCAGCAAGCGCCCGCCCAGGGGGCCGTCGCCGGGGCGATAGGTGTATAGCGTGGCGGATTGATGCGGGTTCTCGCCATAGCGCATGTCCATGGCCGGGTAGAGTGAGAGCGCCCAGGGTTGGCCGGGCGGCAAGCTTTCATCGCCCAGGTAGCCGCGGCTGAAATAGGCGGCGATGGCGGCATCGTAGCGGCTGGTGACCAAAAAACCCTTGCGCGCCAGGCGCACACGCAGCGCTTCATCCACCCGGTCGGCCTGCAAAGCGGCCAAAACCTCGGCGTAGTCTTCTGGGTCGCACACCAGCGTCACGCGGTCGTAATTCTTGGCGGCAGCGCGGATGATCGCCACACCGCCAACGTCGATGCTCTCGATGATCTCTTCTTCGGTGGCGGTGGGGCTGGCGGCGATGGTGGGGAAGGGGTACAGGTTAACCACCGCCAGGTCAATTAGCTCCCAGCCCAGGCTTTGCAGCTCCTGCCGGTCGGCCAGGCCGGGACGCGCCAGCAGCCCACCATGCACCCCCGGATGCAGCGTCTTCACCCGCCCACCCAGAATTTCAGGCGAACCGGTATACTCGGCCACTTCGGTGACGGGCAGGTTAGCCTGGCGCAGCGCCGCGGCGGTTCCACCCGAAGCCAGCAGCCTCCACCCCATGGCTGTTAGGGCCTGGGCGAAATCTTCCAGACCGGTTTTGTCGGACACAGATAAAATGGCTGTCGGCAAAGCGCTTCTCCTTCTGGCCCATTCGCGTCACAGCCGCGCCGGCGGCGCAGCCATCCCCTTGCTGCACAACGCGCTGCGCCAGGCGGAAGAGGCTGCGCCGGAATGCCGCGGTTTACGGCTTTAGCGAGGGCATATCGATGCCAAAGCGCCGGGCAGCGGCAGTGGCTTCCGGGTAGCCGGCGTCGGCATGACGCACCACCCCCATACCGGGATCGCTGGTGAGGACGCGCTCCAGGCGGCGGGCAGCGGCGGGCGTGCCGTCGGCCACAATCACCTGCCCGGCGTGCTGGCTGTAGCCAATGCCCACCCCGCCGCCATGATGGAAAGATACCCAGGTGGCCCCACCCACGGCGTTAATCAAGGCGTTGAGAATGGGCCAGTCGGAAACAGCATCGGTTCCGTCGCGCAGCCCTTCGGTTTCCCGGTTCGGCGACGCCACCGAACCGGCGTCCAGGTGGTCGCGTCCAATCACGATGGGGGCCTTCACCACGCCCTGGGCCACTAATTCGTTGAACTTAAGGCCCGCCAGGGCGCGCTCGCCATAGCCCAGCCAGCAGATGCGCGACGGCAGCCCCTGGAAGGGAACTTTTTCGCGGGCCATTTTCAACCAGCGGCGCAGATGGTCGTCTTGGGGGAATAGCTCCAGCACCGCTTCATCGGTGCGGTAAATGTCTTCGGGGTCGCCGGAAAGGGCCACCCAGCGGAAGGGGCCTTTGCCTTCGCAGAATAAGGGGCGGATGTAAGCCGGAACAAAACCGGGGAACTCAAAGGCGTCGCTCACGCCGTGGTCGTAGGCGCGTTGACGGAGATTGTTGCCGTAATCGAACACCTCGGCCCCGGCGCGCTGGAACGCCAGCATCGCCTTGACATGCTCGGCCATGGAGTCCAACGAGCGGCGCTGATACTCGGTGGGGTCGCTGCGGCGCATCTCGTCGGCGGCGGCCAGGCTCAGGCCCGAAGGAACGTAATACAGCACATCGTGGGCGGGGGTCTGATCGGTTACTACGTCGGGGATAACGCCGCGCAGCGCCAGCTCAGGGTAAATGTCGGCGGCGTTGCCGATCAGGCCAATGGAGCGCGGAATTTGGCGTTTGACGCAATCTTCCACCTCGGTCATGGCTTCTTCCAAGGAATCCACCACGGTGTCAACGTAGCCCATTTCCAGGCGACGGCGCGCCCGGTCGGGGTCCACTTCCACCACCAGGCCCACACCTTCATTCATCGTCACCGCCAACGGCTGCGCCCCGCCCATGCCGCCCAGCCCGGCCGTTAGCACAAACCGGCCTCGCAGCGTTCCCCAGCCTTTGAGCCGCGCCAGCGAGCCAAGAGTCTCATAGGTTCCTTGCAGAATACCCTGTGTGCCAATGTAAATCCATGAACCGGCGGTCATCTGCCCAAACATCATCAACCCTTGCGCTTCCAGCTGGTCGAAATGCGCCTGAGTGGCCCAATGCGGAACCAGGTTCGAGTTGGCGATGAGGACACGCGGCGCGTCGGGGTGGCTTTTGAACACCGCCACCGGCTTGCCCGATTGCACCAGCAGGGTCTCGTCGTCTTCCAGGCGCTTGAGCGTGTCGAGGATGGCATCGAAGGCTTCCCAACTGCGCGCCGCCCGCCCGCGCCCACCGTACACCACCAGGTCGAGCGGGCGTTCGGCCACTTCGGGGTCGAGGTTGTTCTGGATCATGCGGTAAGCGGCTTCGGTAAGCCAGGATTTACAAGTGAGCTGCGTTCCGCGGGGAGCGCGTACCGTGCGGGGGAGATGCTCTTGGGTCATAGAATCCTCTCGTGTCGGGCGGCGAGACCAATAGCTCCAGCGCCGGCCCTGTTTTCACCTAACCGGTTTTACAGATGAACGATGCTTAGCCGCTGCTCTTGTTGGGCAGATGCGGCATAATGGCGCGCGCCAGGTTGCTGGTGGGCATGGTTTGCAGCCAAATTCGACCAGGGCCGCGCAGCGTCGCCAGGAACAGACCTTCGCCGCCAAAGAAAATATTGCCCAGCCCCTTCATCATTTCCACGTCGAAGCTAACAGACGGTTCATACATCGCCACGTGGCCGGTATCTACTTTTAGAACCTGGTTGGGGGCTAATGTATATTCCACAATCTCGCCGTCCAGGCTCACGAAGGCCACACCGGGGCCAGTGAGCTTCTGCAAAATAAAGCCTTCGCCGCCAAACAGCCCGGCGCCCAGGCGTTTGCGAAAATGTGCCTCGAGCTTCACCGTCTTTTCGGCGCATAAAAAGGCCGATTTTTGACAGATCATCGATTGCCCTTCGCCCAACGGGATGGGAACGATTTTACCAGGGAAATCGGAGGCGAAGGACACGATGCCCTTGCCGTTATTGCTGGTGTATTCAACTAAGAAAAGCGATTCGCCGGTAACCATGCGGCCCAGCGCCCCGCCTAAGCCGCCGCCACGCCCGCTGGTCTTCATCTCGATGTTGCTGCTCATCCAGGCCATGCCGCCGCTTTCAGAGTATACCGTTTCGCCGGGATCTAGTTCCAGAATCACGGCCTGGAGCGTGGAGCCAATCACCTTATACTCCATACCGGTAAGGCCCCGCCCCTGGGCAGTTACGATTACATCCGGCAAATCTAAACGTTGAATGGGGGTGTAGTTCGACATCTCAGCCTCCTCGAAACTGGGGATCAGGATGGATAGGATAACTCAATCATAGCACCGGAAAGCGTAACAAGCAAGTATGGCGAAAATACGGGTTTGATGGCATCGCCGCTATCAATCGGCCAACTACGCCATCAACCTGGTTGGCTTTCTCGCCTTTTGCCAGATTGGGAACGATCACCACGGTTGCCGGTGCAAATTGCGAGCGCCAACCGCCGGCAAACAGGCCGCCCAGGGCGAGGGATGAAATAAAACCAGAGCCGATCCGCGTTGAACATGCGATCGGCTCTGGTTTTAGGCTGCTCTTTTAATAATTAGAAAACTAGGCTGCTACCGGCGCAAGAAAGGTGTCAAAGGTGGTTAAACGCAGCCGCGTAACCAGCTCGGCTTGGGCGTCACACCATACAGATTTCATCGGGCAGATTTCGCCAAAGGTGCATGCGCCGCCGCCGGTGCATTCATTCAACAAGATGGGACCGTCGATAGCTTCCACCACCTCTAAGAGTGAGATCTCTTCCGGAGTGCGGGCTAGCGAAACGCCGCCCCGCGCGCCGCGAGAGGTTTGCAGTAAACCCACTACCGATAATTGCGAAACGATCTTCGCCAGGAACGAAGGGGGAATTTGCTGCTCTTGAGCAATTTGGCTGGTTGCAGCACGGCGCTCCGGCCCTAGTTGGGCCAGGTACAACACAGCGCGCACCGCATAATCGGCTTGACGGGTAATTTGCATGGGTCAGGTCTCCATTAGACTTTTAGAGCTAAAATAATTGCCCCTATTTTAGAGTAATTTTAGCCAATTTTCAAGTGACAACTATCATACATTCTAGATGATAGTCATCTTTAATCACTGATTTCATGCGGCTGCCACAGCGCGCCATCCCGCTCCGGTGCGCCCTGCCGGGCCGGGGAAATTTTGTGGCGCCGTCATGCGCCGGGGAGATCGGCCATGCCAGGTCTTCGGTATGTGCGCCGCTATAAGCGCCGCCCTGTGGTAAGATTATGCCGTCATCTCAACTTAATCTGGAGCGTCTTAAAAATGAAGAATATATGTGTCATCGGCGTTGGCTACGTCGGCATTGTCACAGCAGCATGCTTTGCAGACCTGGGGAACCAGGTGACAGCCGTAGATATTGTGCCGGAAAAGATCGAGGGTTTGAAACGCGGTGAAATGCCCATCTACGAGCCGGGCTTAAAAGAGCTGGTGGAACGCAACGTGCGGTCTGGGCGCGTCCGCTTCACCACCTCGTATGAAGAAGGGCTAGAAAACGCCGAGTTCGTCTTTATTGCGGTGGGCACCCCCTCCGGCGTAGACGGGGAAGCCGACCTGCGCTACGTGGCCGTAGTGGCTGAAACCATCGCCCAGACGATGCAGCACCCGCTGATTATCATCAATAAAAGCACCGTCCCCGTGGGCACGGGCGACTGGGTGGCGGATATTGTCAGCCACGCCCAGCCTAAGCCGATCCCGTTTTCGGTAGTTTCATGCCCAGAATTTTTGCGCGAAGGCTCAGCCATCAGCGATTTTATGCAGCCGCATCGCACCGTGCTGGGTTCGCTAGACCTGGAAGCCGCCGAAAAGGTGGCCCAACTGCACCTGCCGCTGCGCGCCCCCATTGTCCTCACCGACCTGCGCACAGCCGAGATGATCAAGTACGCATCCAACGCCTTCCTGGCGACGAAAATCTCTTTCATCAACGAATTAGCCAATATCTGCGAAGAGCTTGGCGCAGACGTAAAAGAAGTGGCGGTTGGCATGGGCTACGATAAGCGCATCGGCCCCATGTTCCTGGATGCCGGCCTGGGTTACGGTGGTTCGTGCTTCCCCAAAGACGTGAAGGCCCTGGCTTACATGGCCGAAGCAAAAGGCCGCCACCCGCAGCTGCTCAAAGCAGTGATGGATATTAATAGCGACCGCCGCCGCATGACGGTCGAACACATCATTGAAATGCTGGACGGCGATCTGAAAGGCAAAACCATTGGCCTGCTGGGGCTATCTTTCAAGCCTAACACAGACGATATGCGCGACGCCCCCTCCATCGACATCGCCACTGCGCTGCTCGCGGCTGGGGCGCAGGTGCGCGCGGTCGATCCGGTGGCGATAGAAGTCGCCCGGCCCATTCTGCCGTTCGTCGCCATGTATACCGACGTTTACGAAATGGCGCAGAATTGCGACGCCCTGGCGGTGATGACCGAGTGGAATGAGTTCAAACAGCTCGATTGGACGCGCCTGTGTGGCCTGATGCGCCAGGCGGTGGTGTTCGATGGGCGCAACATTTACGACCCTGCCGATATGAAACGCCTGGGCTTCAAATATCGCGGCCTGGGGCGCGGCTATAACGGCAACGGCTGCTAAACAAATTTCAGGACCAAACCAGCGTTCGCCGGCAGACTGCCTGGCGAACGCTGGTTTAGACCCACCCTACGATGACCACTCCCCCGGTTTGTGATTACGAAGGCTCCGATTATCAAGAGCGTTTTTGGGACGAAGGCGGGCGTGCTTACGAAGATCGCGCCGAGCAGATTGCCCTACGCCGCCTGCTGCCGCCCGCCGGCCAACGCTTGTTAGAGCTGGGCGCAGGCGCGGGCCGCAATACGCCGCGCTACCAGGGCTTCGAGCAGATTACCCTGGTGGATTACTCGCGCAGCCAATTGGAGCTTGCCCGCCGGCGCTTGGGCCACAGCCCGCGCTACGTCTACGTAGCCGCCAACGTCTATCACCTGCCGTTTGCGCCCGGCGTATTCGACGCCGCCACCATGATCCGCACGCTGCACCACATGGCCGACGCCCCCCTGGCCTTGGCGCAAACCCGCGCCTGCCTCAGGCCGGGGGCGGCGTTCATCTTGGAATACGCCAACAAGCAAAACATTAAGGCCATCGCGCGTTACGCCCTGGGACGCCAGCCGTGGAGTCCTTTCGACCCCCAGCCGGTGGAGTTCGCCGCGCTCAATTTCAACTTCCACCCGCGGCGCATCCGCCAGTGGTTGGCCGAAAACGGCTTTGCCGTAGAGCGCCAGCTCAGTGTGTCGCACTTCCGCATTGGATTGTTCAAGCGCCTGTTCCCAGCGGCGCTGTTGGCCGCCGGCGACAGCCTGGCCCAGCTCACCGGCGATTGGTGGCAGCTTTCGCCCAGCGTTTTTGTGCGCGCCCGCGCCTTAGACCGCCCCGCCCCAGATGACGCCGCCGCAGAGGCCGCCGCAGAGGCCGCCGCCCCCAACGATGACGGCGCGGCGGCGGGCGGCTTCTTCCGCTGCCCAGCCTGTGGACATGCCCCCTTGCACGAACAGGCCGGACAGCTGCCCTGCCCGGCCTGTGGAAAAAACTGGGAAGCCCAAGACGGAATCTACGATTTCCGCATGTAAGCCGAACTCTAGCCCGGTTTTAGCCTGGGATTATTTCTTGATGAGAGGGAGATACGCCCTCACCACATCCGCCGGGCAAGTAACCACGCCGCTGCTCTGCGTCCCTGAGCCGGTTGTATCCCTGGCCCGTACAGTCCAGGAGTAGGTATTCCCCAGGTTGGGGCTTCCTCCCGAAGGCTGTCCGCAGTCTACCCCAAAACCGGGACCGGTCATTTCGTAGGGAACATAAAAGCTGCCCTGGAAAAAGCCGTTGTAGATGGCCCGCAGGCGATTATCGACACTCACCGTCATGGTAAGCATATAGGCGGATGTTGAGGCGGTGACGCTCTGATAATTCCATGCGATATAGCAGCGGTTGGTGTTAGCTTGGGGCAGGTAGCAGGTGGGCGTATTCATATCAATCGCCGAGATATTGGGCGATTGGACCGTCTCCGGTTGGACTAACGGCGCAGGGGTACTCGAAGCCGCGGAAACCGCATTGGCCGATCCCATCATCGATACGCCCACCCCTAGCAGCAGCAGCGCCGCCAGCACAACGGCTCCCAAAAAGCTTATTTTACCGGACATTGCGCCTCCTCGCGCTGCTAAGGCACATAGGCCGGGCAATACACCGTTCCATAATTAGCCGCACCCAGGTTGGCGCTATCCTTGGCGCGGATCGTCCAGCCGTAGGCATTCCCTAAGGTGGGCGAGCCGCCCGCCCCCAGCGCGCCGCAGGCCACTTTATATCCGTTGCCCATATTGTAGGGCACATACATAGCGTTTTGGAAAAAGCCCTGGTAACGCGCCACCGTGCCAATTTCGTTGAGCGTAACCGTCATGGTGTTCATATAATTAGGGCCGGCGTCAACTTGCAGATAGTACCAGTTGATCACACATTCATCCTTATGAGGATCGGGCTGGTAGCAGCCAAACGTGGGCGAGTCGATAAAGCCAATGGTGGGGGATTGCGGAGAGTTGAGATTTGGGCCAGCGGGTCCGCTAATCTGGCGGGTGGTTTCGCCCTGCGTTTCGGTTTTCAGGATCACCTCGCCGTTGGGGTCCACGCCTCCCTGTCCTCGGGCGGGGGCCGCCGCAAGGAAAAAAGCCGCTAAGATGGCGGCTGCCAAAAACGAAGAAATGAACAGCTTTCGCATTGCGCCTCCCAGATAACCGTTCTGATACGAACTATTCAAGATGTTATAAAGTAAAAGGTTGCGCGCCGAGGATGGTAATACGTACCAGCGCCCGTTGCAGTGGGGCCGCCCCCAGGTTGGAGCGAGGGCGGCGAAGCCTGCCGTTTTTTGAACGAAGCCGGACCATCGACGGCTATTATAGATATTAAAGATAATTTTACTCTTATTTTCACCGCTAAGCAAGGGAAATATTAATAAAAAAAGGTTTCGACCCTCCACGAGATCGAAACCCTGACTGGTAAACCCGCCGGATTATTGTTTCTCCACGACCCAGAAATGCGACAGCCCTAGCCCACGCAGCGGGGTGCGCTCCAGGGCTTGCAGCACGCCCCGCAGCAGCCTGCCTATCGCCGGCCAACGGGCGATGATATTATCGTATGCGCCAAAGATAACCGTGCGCTCCACAAAACGCACCGGCAGCCCTTCAAACAAGCGCGCCAGGTCGCCGGCAGTATAGATGCGCACATGCGGAGCCAGCCGGTCGCGCCAGCGGCGCGGCAGGTAATTAACCAGCGGAGCGTTGCCGAAGCGATAGCCCCCGCGCCAATAGATGCCATGCGTCTCGAATGGATAGCCGCGGTTGGGTGCGAAAATAACCATGCGCCCGCCCGGTTGCAGCACCCGCACCATCTCGCCCACCGCCAGGCGGTCGTCGGCCACGTGTTCGAGCACCTCGTGGCTTAAGATCAGGCTAAAACTTCCATCAGGAAAAGGAAGGCGCTCACCGGCGGCGTTGACCACTGCTGCGTTGGAGAGCTGCAAGGCCACGCCATGCGCCTCCACGGCCCGGGGCAAATCGTATTCCAGTCCCACGATCTGGTCCACGTGGGGCGATAAATGTTCCACATACATGCCCACGCCGCAGCCGTTTTCCAGCACGCGGCCCGGCAGGCGCGCTTGGGCGGCGCTGAGGATCATACGCAGCCGCCGTTCTTGCCCGGCGCGCCATACATAAGAAGGCTCGCCGCAGCGAGCGGCTTTTGAATCGTCTCGCCCCCAGGGAGCCATAATTCCGAGCAACGCCCCCACCGCTCCCATGCCAAGCATCCAGCTGGCTGCGTTCATGCCGCCTCAGCGCCGCGCCGGGCAAAGTGAATTGCCACCGTGCCGGCCATGCGCTGCACAAACCCCACCTCTTCAAAACCCACCTGCAGCATACGCGCCGCCAGCTGTTCGGGCTGTAAAAAGCCCTCGGTGGAGGCGGGCAGGTACTGGTAGGCTTCGCTCTGACCGGCCAGGAATTTTCCCAGGGTGGGAATGATGGTGTGCAGATGAAAACGAATGAAAGGAGCCAGCAAATTTTGCGGAGGCGGGGTGGTATCGAGCGCCACGCAGCGCCCACCGGGGCGCAGCACACGGCGCATTTCGCTCAGCGCCTGGGTTACATCGATCACGTTGCGCAGCAAGAAGCCAGACACCACCGCGTCGAACGCGCCGTCGGGGAAAGGCAAGCGCAGGGCGTCGGTTTGCGCCCACACCAGGCCAGGCGGGTTAGCCGGGTTGCCCCGGCCCACTTGCATCATTTGTAGGGTGAAATCGCCCTCAACAACCAAGACATGCGGCGATTGGCGCATGGCCTCGCGCCCCAGGTCGCCCGTGCCGCCGCCCAGGTCGAGCAGGCGCGCCCCCGCCTGCAAGCGGGCGCGGCGAATGACCTCGCGCCGCCAAACCACGTCCCGCCCGGCGGTCATCAGGCGGTTCATCATATCGTAGCGCGGCGCAATGCGGGTGAACATGGTCTGCACCTGCTGCGCGCGCTCGGGGGCCGATCCGGTGGGTTGGGTCATACGGCAGCCTCCATGGCTTGAGCGTCTTCGGCCTGGGCCACCCGCCGGCCTTCGTCAACATCCACGCGCTTCAAAATCAGGCCGCCGATGATGAAGAACAGAATCAGGCTTAGCACCGCGGGACGGCTGCTGCCAAATATCAGGCCGGCGGAGGCGAACAGCACCGGGCCGATAATCGTCGAGAACTTCTCCACAATGCCAAAGAAACCGAAGAACTCACCGCTCTTGGAAGCCGGCGACATAGTGGAATAGATGCTGCGGCTTAGCGCCTGGCTGCCGCCTTGCACCACCGCCACCATCCAGGCCAGGAACCAGAACTCGATCACCGAATCGATGAAGAAGCCCCACACTGCAATTACACCGTAAATCATCAGGCCCAATAACACGCCGGTCTTGGCGTCGAAACCCTTGGCCAGGCCGCGGAACAAACCCTGGATCAGCCAGGCTAGGCCCAACAGGAGCACTTCCAGCCCCACCACCAGGCCAATCACCGCCGCCAGGTTGGAGGCGCGTCCCGACGGCAGAACTTGCAGGCCATAAACCGCCAGGCGCGTTCCGGCAGAAGCCGGGTTGGGTGTGGCGCTGTTTTGAATGCGTAGGGTATGCTGACCGGGGGCGTCGGCGCGCAGCGTGATCGTCTCCTCATAGCGCACGGTGGGGTTATAGGCGTCAATCTGCACCGGCTTGAGGGTATCGGGGTCGATGGCGGGCTGGCCGTCGATAAAGGTCTGCCACACGCCGTAATCTGGGCCAATGCTATAAGATATGCGCACCGCCTGGCCGTTGAAGCCAAACTCGTAGGCAGCCCCAGGAGCCAGGCTAACCTGCTCGATGCTTTCTTCAGCGCGGTCAAGCAAATTGGCCGGGATCGTTTGGGGCTGCCATGCGCCGCTAAAAGCCAATTCGGAGGCCTGTACGCTGTAAAGACCCTCCCCCGCGAAACCGGGCAGGGATGCGAAGGGAGCCGAGCGCGCTCCGCTGATCGAAGCTGGCAGCAGCCGCGCTCCGGCGACGCCCGATAGGGGCAAGAAAATCATATTCAATACGATAAAAGCTAAGAAAAACGCCCGCCGCTTTTCTTGGGGGTTGGGCAAGCGGCCAAACATGAGCGCATAGGGAATCGCCACGAACTGCACCAACAACAGCGCCAGGATGAGTTCCACCGCTCCAAAGCCCATCTCCGCCCCATAGATGGCCGCCACGCCGATAATTGTTCCGATGCCGTCGTTATAGATCACAAAGGCAATCAGGAACTTGAACAGCTGGCTGTAGCGGCGCACCTGCTGCAGGGTTTCGCGCAGGCGTTTAAAACCGGCGGTAACAACATTTTCGCCTGGGGCCAGGGCCACCCCAGCGGCGGGCGGTTCGGGCACACGCCGCAGCACCGGAATGGTGAACACCGCCCACCACACAGCCACCGATAAGAACGACAGCCGCGGCCCCCAGGTGCCCGGCAGCAGCTGAATCATCACGATATTCACCGCCAGCAGCAGCCCCCCGCCCAGGTAGCCCATGGCGTAACCGCGCGCCGAAACCGCGTCCTGGTCTTCGGGCCGCGCCACGTGGGGCAGCAGCGAATCGTAAAAAGTGAGTGAGCCGTTGAAGCCAATCCGCCCCAAAATGCCAAAGATCGACGCCAGCACCCAATCGCCCGTGCCCACAAACACCAACATGGCGGTGCTCAGCACACCCAGCCCGGCAAAGATCGCCAGGAAGCGCTTTTTACCGCGCACAATATCCGATACCACCCCTAAAATGGGAGCAATGAGCGCTACAATGACCAAGGAAATTGTGAGGCCCGCGCTCCAGTAGGCTGTGGCCACGGTGGGGCTGGGAAGCGTTGCCCCAGCCACCTGGCTGAAATATACCGGCAGAACGGCGGCCAGGATGGTGGTGGCGAAAGCTGAGTTGGCCCAGTCGTACATGGTCCAGGCCCATGTGCGGCGTTTGTACTCTGCTTCAGATAGGGAAGAGGTGTTGGGGAGGGCAGATGTCATGGCTGGAATTATAACCCCAAGAAGAGAAATGGTAGATTCTTAAATTTGGGCTATAATTAAGCAAGGCGACCCGAGATGGATTTTATTGCCGAATTATTCACCATCTGTCTCGCCTCCTGCGCCGGCAGGTTTTTGGCGTGAAATTATTTTTTCTTTCTTCTGGCAGTCTGCCAGTGGATCGCCGGGTCTGGGGTTTATGACGGGCGACCCTGAGGATCGTCCATCGCCAGGCGATGGGAGAACCCCAAAGAGTAATTCCAAGTTTGCCCTGCGGCGCATGTCTGTCCGTTTATTTTCACGCCTGGACAGCGCGCGCTTTTTTATCTCTTGAGGAGGACTTATTTATGTTCAGTTTAGAATTTATCCTACGTTTGATTGGCATGGTGATCCTGGCTTTTTCCGGGGTGTATTACGGGCGTGAACTGGGAATGCATGCCAGCGGCTCACCGGAATTTTATTCCGTGGTGGCCGGCCTGGTGGGAGCGTTAGCGGGCCTGGTGCTAACCCCGTTTATTACCACCCGCCCAACCCGCTATCTGATCAGTTTACTGAGCAAGCTGAACGTCCAAACCCTGGCGAGCGGGTTGGTGGGATTGGTGGCTGGGTTAATCGTGGCGGCGCTCCTGGCGCTGCCGCTTTCGCTGCTGCCGGCGCCGTTCGGACAGCTGCTGCCTTTCTTAGGGGTGGTGATTTTTGCCTATTTTGGCGTGTCGTTATTTGTCATTCGCGAAGCCGATTTTGTGCAGATTTTTAACGCCCGCCGCTCCGCTAAGGGCGGAGATACAACCAGCGAGGCCTCAGAAGCCGGCGCAGCCATGGGAACCAATCAGGTGGCGCGTAATATTCTGCTCGACACCTCCGTGATTATCGATGGGCGCATCGCCGATATTGCCCGCACCGGTTTCTTGGCCGGAACTCTGCTAATTACACGCTTTGTGCTGAATGAGCTGCAATACATCGCCGATTCGCCGGATGCGCTGCGCCGCCAACGCGGCCGGCGCGGCATGGAAGTGCTGGCTCAGCTGCAAAAAGAGACGGCCGTTCCCGTGCGCATCAGCGATATTGACGTGGAAGGCGTGCGCGAAGTGGACGATAAGCTGGTGGTGCTGGCGCGTCAAATGCGCGCCCCCATTCTCACCAACGATTACAACCTGAACCGCATCGCCGAACTGCAAGGTGTGGCGGTGCTGAATGTGAACGAGCTGGCTAACGCGGTGAAATCGGTGCTGCTGCCGGGAGAGAACATTACCGTCAACATTATTCAAGAAGGCCGAGAAGTGGGCCAGGGCATTGCCTACCTGGAAGACGGCACGATGGTGGTGGTAGAAGATGGGCGCGAGCGGATTAACAGCAAAACGCCCGTCACCGTTACGAAGGTGCTGCAAACCGCCGCCGGGCGCATGATTTTCGCCCGAATTCACGAACAAACCTCGGACAGATAGGCACAGCGAAGATAGGCGGCGCACGATGAGAGAAATTCTGTACGGACGAAATGCAGTCTATGAAAGCTTGCGGGCCAACCGCCGGCAGCCGTTCCGATTAATGATCGCCCAAGGGGCGCAAGAGAAAGGCCGCCTGAACGATATTCTCAACCTGGCGCAGAAGAAGCGCCTGCCGGTCGAAAGCGTCGCCCGCCCCCAACTAGACCGCTTCGGCGAGGGACACCAGGGCGTGGCGCTGGAGACCAGCGGCTACCCATACGCCGACCTGGAAGATATGTTCGCCCTGGCTGCGCAGCAGGATCAGAAGCCCTTTATTCTCATCCTCGATACCCTTCAAGACCCACAAAACCTGGGGACGCTGCTGCGCACCGCCGAAGCCGTGGGGGTGCACGGTGTGCTGCTGCCTTTGCGGCAAACCGTTACCGTAACTCCGGCGGTGGTAAACGCATCTTCAGGAGCGGCTGAACATCTGCTGATTGCTCAGGGCAACCTGGCCCAGTCGATAGATGCGCTAAAACAAAACGACGTATGGGTGATGGGCCTGGAAGGCAGCCCGGCAGCCCAGCCCATGGAGCAAGCGCGCCTGGACGGCGGCCTGGCCCTGGTGGTGGGCAGCGAAGGCCAGGGCATGCGTCCCCTGGTGCGCAACAAGTGTGATGGGCTGGTGAGGCTGGGAATGCGCGGCCAGGTGGAATCGCTCAACGCGGCCGTAGCCGGTTCTATTGCGCTATACCTGGCTGCCCAAAAACGCTAGCCCACCACAATCAATTGGCCCGCAGAATAAACGGAGTAAACCAGAACGCATTGGCTGCGGCCGGCTTGCCGTTATTCACCACCTGCAAGATAAACTGCACTTCTTGCCCGGCCAGGGCCGATAAATCCACTTCCACCTCGCTAAAACGCCCATCGTAGACCTCTTGCCAAACGCCCAGGTTGCCCCTTGGCTGTCCGGCGATCTTATAATCCAGGTAGAAAGTCACATCGCAGCCTTTGCTATTTTGCAGGCAGCCGATGCTGGCGAGGAAACGATCCCCGGAGCGCACCTTATAGGCGGGAAAGAGGCCGGCGATGACGCCGCCTCTGCTCGATTGGGGGCGCGTCCACAGCGTGGGTTCATTTTCACGCCGTCCACCTTCGAACATGGGGTTAATCAGCAGCGAAACCGAACCGCTGTCGGCGCCGGGGTTGCCCGGGCAAGGCAGGGTATCCCGCCCATTCGTCCACAGGGCGCCGCACATATTAGCGGCAAAATCAAAACCGCGTCCATCTACCAGCGGGGTTACACGAATATCCACCCAAAACGGATTATTTCCATACGGCCCAATGCCAAAGCGCACCCCCGAGGCGTCGATTAACATCCAGTTGCCGCGATAGCGGCCGGGGGTGGCTGGAGCGACAAAATCGGCGGAAACATCCACCGCATCGCCAGGGCGCACCACTCGGTTCAGCCGGTAGCCGGGGCGCACATGCAGCCTATCGCCAGAGAAAAACACCAGTCCGTAGTTTTCAGTCCAGGTGCAAGACCCCACATTCAATAACCGCCAGGTCTTCCTGAACGCCGCGCCGGCCGGAAGCACCGTGCCATCGGGGACGGTAATATCTTGCACGAACTGCGCCTTATTGCAGGCTGTCACCGGAGTGGGAGATGGCTGCCAACCTGGCGTCCAGGTGGGCCAAGGGGTGGGCGGCGGCGCAGTGGGAGATGGCAAGGGGGTGAGGCTGGGCGGCGGCGGCGGCGTGGCAGAGGGCGGGCTGACAGGCGAGGGCCAAGGCGTCTGCGTGGGCGGCAAATCGGTGGGCGGCGCGCTGGTGCGGGAAGGCGCAGCCGCGATTTCGGTGAGCTGCGCTACGGCGGTTTCACCCGCCGCCTGCGTCATCTGCGCCGACACTGTGGCCGCGGCCGCAGTGTGGATGAACCCCGTCGAAACCGTGGGGGGCGCGCCGGGCGGCGCATCCGTTTGCCATCCAAAGGGAAGGCAAGCCGCCAGGAGAACGATCAACAGCATTCCCCCGGTCAACGTAATTTTATTGCGATTCACTATTTCCCTCCTTATTACTCGATAACTGAAGGCGGTGGTTGAGTTTCCAAACGCACCCCAGCAGCGGCGCAGCCAAAGCCGCGCTCCTTAACCCCTCCATATCTGCAGTTTCACTCGTCGCCATCCAGGCTGCGCAGGCGTTTGATTAACCCACGCCGGCGCTTCTCTTCCAGGCGCTTGTGCTGCGAAGCGCGGGAGGGCCGGGTGGGACGGCGCACTTTGGGCGGCCTGGCCGCCTGGTTAATCAATTCCACCAGCCGGATGATCGCATCGGCCCGATTTTGCTCTTGCGTGCGGTAGCGGTGGGCGTCAATCAGCAGCACACCGTTCTCTAGAAGGCGCTTACCGGCCAGGCCCCGCAAACGCTGCTGCACATCGGCAGGCAGCGAAGGCGAGTGGGTATCAAAACGCAGTTGGGCGCGGGTCGCCACCTTGTTGACATTTTGCCCGCCCGGCCCGCCTGCCTGCACAAAATCTATCTGTATTTCGTCATCCCCCAAGGATAAATTATCATTCACTTCAATCATCGTTTCCACCATCGGGCCTGTTTGGGCGGCTATTAAAACTGTTCCCACAACCTGGCACGCCGGGGTGTGGGAACAGCCCAGAGTAAGAACAGTTTAATTATCCCTGGATGCCCAACAAACGATTGAGCTTATCCACATCAAAATTGATCACAATCGTACCGTTTACATCAAAAGTGGGCGTGGATTCCACGCCGCCGGTCCACTCTCGCACCCTGGCGGCGGCGGCGCGATCGCGGGAGATGTTAATCTCTTGGAACGGAATTTCGTTCACCTTCAGATAAGCGCGAGCGCGGCGGCAAGCCGGGCACCAATCGGTGCAGTACATGGTCAAACGCGGCGCAGCCGGGTAGCTCTGAGCGGCGGTGTTAGCGGGCTGCACCACCTGCGGCGCGGGCGCATCCTTGGGGATGATCTCTTGCGGCACTTCCACGCCTTCAATTTCGGCCAGCTCACGAAAGAGCACTTCGTTATCGGGCTGTTCGTCAATGTTATGCACATCCACATAGCGAATGACGCCGGTGCGGTCAATAATGAATATCGCCCGCTCACTGTAGCCCTCGCTGCGAAATACGCCATATTTCTGCGCCACGCCGCCGTGCGGCCAAAAATCAGATAACAACGGGTAGGTGATGCCGCCAAAGCTCTCGGCCCACGCCCGCAGCGTGTCTTTACTATCTACCGATATACCCAGAACCTGGGTATTTACCCGCTCGAACCGGTCAAGCGCAACCTGGTAGGAGGGGATTTGCGCCGTTCATATGGGCGTCCAGGCCAGGGGGAAAAACGCAATCACCACATTTTTACGGCCCAAGAAGTCGCTTAAGCGTACTTTTTCCCCTCGGTGATCTTCAAGGCAAAAATCGGGGGCATATTGACCCAAGCGTAATGCCATACCTTGCTCCTTTTGCCAGCCGCCAAACGGCTGTCTTTCAGTGTTAGATCAAGCTTTTTGTTTTAGCTTATCATGATTGAGGATAACAGAGAATCGAGCGCCTCGCAAGTAGAAAAAAACCTAGATAAAAAAGGTGAACTCCCCACCCTCGTTGGGGGTTAACTGCGTAACCTGCACCACTGCGGATAAGGGCAGCGCTCCATAAAGATGTGGATAAAGCCGGTCGTGGGCCGGCTCCCACTTTAATTCGGCGTCCACCCGGGTGGCATCCACCCACAGCACTTGCCGCACGCCCTGGCCGCGATAGAAGCGGTTTGCCGTCTCCAAGATTTGCGCCTGGGTTGAGAGATGAATAAAGCCTTCCTCGGCCAGCGATGGAGGGCGATACCAACCATCCACCTGGGCTAAGGCCCAAGCGTGGTCATCGACCAGGTGCAGCAGGCAAGCCTGCGGATCGAGGGCGGCGTCTTCGCCGGCGGCAGGTTGCAGAGCGACCGCATCGTCAAGCGCCTGCGGCGCGGCGGAAGGGGGGCGATTTTTCGGGCGGCTGCCTGGCAGCGCCGCGCCTGGCTGCCCTGGCGGCGGGTCGGTCTGCATACGGCTGTCCCATGGCGATACGCCGTCGCCATCGGAAGGCGATCCGCCCTGCCCGTGGTGGGACGCGTGGGCGGCGGCCTCCTCGCCCCCGCTAGCCGCGCCTGTGACCGAAACGCCCCGCTCCTGGTGGGACGCGTGGGCGGCGGCCTCCTCGCCCCGGCCGGGCGCATCCGCGGGCCGGGTAATTTGCCCCCGGCTTGCTGCGCCCGTGAGATCGGCGTCTTGCCCCGCGGGCCTCGCCTCGGTTTGAGCGGGTGCGCCATAGCGCGCCGGCGGCTCGTCTTTCATAAATTGGCGCACCCAGTCCATAATCGTTTGCGCCACCCGTTCTTTGCTCATCAACGGCAAGCTCTCATTCCGACCATCGGAAAAGAGTAGGGTGACCTGGTTGGTCTCAGAAGCAAAGCCCGACCCAGGCGCGGTGATGTTGTTCGCCACGATCATATCCAGGCGCTTGGCTTGCAGCTTGGCGGCGGCGTTTTCTAGCAAATTTTCCGATTCCGCCGCAAAACCCACCACCACCTGCAGCCGCGACCAATTGGGGCGAGCCTGCGCTACGCGCTGCAAAATATCGGGGTTATTTTCTAACACCAGGGTGGGAGGCCCGCCGTCTTTTTTCTTGATTTTATGGTCGGCGCGCGCCGATGGGCGAAAATCGGCCACCGCCGCCGCCATCACCAGCGCATCGGCGTGAGGCGCAGCAGCCAGCACCGCTTCTAGCATTTGCCGGGCGGTTTGCACTCGCACCATCTGCGCGCCCGGCGGATCGGGCAGGTTCACCGGGCCAACGATCAGGGTGACCTGCGCGCCCAGGTCAAGGGCGGCTTGCGCCACAGCGTAACCCTGCTTGCCCGACGAGTGATTCGCCAGCACCCGCACCGGATCGAGCGGCTCTTGTGTGCCGCCCGCCGTCACCACCACACGCTGCCCATGCAGCGGCCCAGCCTTTGCCAGCAGCAGCCGCACATACGCCAGGATGTCGGCGGGTTCCATCATCCGCCCCACGCCGCGCAGACCCGAAGCCAGGTGTCCGCTCAGCGGGCCAAGGATATGCGCGCCGCGCTCTTGCAAGCGCGCCAGGTTGGCCTGGGTGGCGGGATGGCTAAACATGCCGCCATCCATGGCCGGCGCGATGATGAGCGGGCAGCTGGCCGCCAGGGCGGTGACGCACAGCAGATTATCGCCCAGGCCGTGCGCCAGGCGCGCCATCGTGTTCGCCGATGCCGGAGCAATCAGCATCAAATCGGCCGCTTTGCCCAACCCAATGTGGGTCACATGCCCCGTTCCGCCCCATAAATCGGCATCCACATAGGCTTGCCGCCCGGTGACCGATTGGAAAGTAAGCGGGGTGAGGAACTGCTGCGCCGCGGCGGTCAAGATCACATCCACCTGCGCCCCGGCCTGGGTGAGCTTTGAAGCCAGGTCGGCGGCTTTATAGGCGGCAATCGAGCCGGTTACGCCCAAAATAATGCGTTTATCTTTAAATAAATCTGCCAACATGGCTGCACTCCTTAAGGCTAAAGCCGCCGAGTCAGGCGACACGGCGCGCTCCAACTTAGTAATAGCCCCGGATTTTATAGGTTAACAGACCTAAATATTCTTTGAGCATATGCGTGGTGAGGGCCAGGTTATCGACGCTGGGGAAGAAGCTAAGCGCCACCGCGCGGATGTCCGGTCTCTCGTCTGGCTGCCGGCTTTTATCGGTCACTAAAAAGTCGGTGGGGGCTGGGATCACCTCCAGCCCCTGGGCGGCGAACAAACGCAGCGACCTGGGCATGTGCCAGGCCGACGTGACCAGTAGAATACGCTGCGCCCCATGTTGGCGCAGTATTTCGGCGCAGTACAGGGCGTCTTCGTAGGTGTTGCGCGATTTTGGCTGCTGCCAGATAGCCTGCGCCGGCACGCCCATCCATTCGAGCAGGGCCGTCATATCGGCGGCGGGGCCAGAATCCGAACGGGTCCAATCCAACAATCCGCCGCTCACCAGGATGACCGGCGCTTTGCCCTGGCGGTAAAGCTCGGCGGCATACAACACCCGGTCGCCGGCCCCGTTTAGTCCCACCATCGGGCGTGGGGCCTCCGGCGCTTCCGTGCCGCCCCCCAACAGCACAATGGCGTCCACCTGGGGCAAGGTGGGCGGCGGCAGGTACTGCTGCTCCAGGCTGCGCGCCAGCCCGTTTCCCACCAGGCGGTTGCCTCCCAGCCAGAGCAGCAGCAGGGCCGCCAGCAGGCTAATGCGCCGCAGCCGTCCGGCCCTGGGGCTGCGCCTCGCTTCCAAAATCAAAGCCAGGAGCATCAGCAGACAGGCCAGCCCTAAAGGATAAACCAGCGGCGGAAGGAATTTGGAAAGAAAAACAAACATGGCTTCATTATACAAGTTTTTGCCAGTAAGATGGGCGGACGTTGGCGGAGCCAGAGCATTCGCGCCGCCAGTGCGTTAACCGCGGTCGGGCTTTCCCGCCGCCAGTGCGTTAACC
>CAZHFU010000004.1:73973-133538 GCA_964531975.1 uncultured Anaerolinea sp.
GCAGCCGGGCTTTCCCGCCGCCAGTGCGTTAACCGCAGCCGGGCTTTCCCGCCGCCAGTGCGTTAACCGCAGCCGGGCTTTCCCGCCGCGGGGCTGCCACGCTGCCGGGGCGGCCCCGCAGGGGAGTATCGCTGGGGGTGAGAGCGGCGACCAGTCAGCGCCGCCGCCCACACCCTGGCGCAGCCGAGCGCTACGGGCGCGCCACGAAGTTCAACACCAGCCTGGCGGTGTCTTCCGTCTTGAGCATACCGGCGATCTCGATTGGGCCAACCCCGAAATCGCCCAGGCTAACCGTGGTCTCGGCCGTGCCGCTTAGCTCATTATTGAGCAGCCTGGCCTTAACCTCGAATGTCACCGGTAGAGTGGCCTGGCGTACGGTCAAATCGCCGGTTATTTGGAAGGTGATCTCATCGCCCATGTTATAGGCAGTGGGTAGGCCTTCGATTTTAGTGGGGGTGAACGTAGCCACAGGGTAGGTGGACGATTCTAACCAGCGGTCGCGAATGATGCCGTCACGCCGTCCGCTGTCGGATTGCAGCCGGCTGATGTCTACCGTCACGACGCCCACCTGGGCGTTCTGCGGGTTCGCCATATCGAGGGTAATTTCACCATTCACAACAGGCGTCACCCCCACCGCCAGGTTGAAGCGGTTATTTTGGCTAAAAAAGGTCTCACCCACCTGGTATTCGGCCTTAGATTCGCCCGGAACGATTTTATACACCACCAGGTCGCCGGCGGCGCTGGCTTGCGCAGCCGGCGTGGCAGTTTCAGGCTGCGCCGCAGCCGGCGTGGCAGTTTCAGGCTGCGCCGCAGCCGGCGTGGCAGGCTGCTCAGATTGAAGCGCCTCGGCCTGGGTCTGCCGCGGTGCGACGACGACCGCAGTCTCACTACCCATGGGGCCATCTATTTCCAGTGTGGCCGATGCGCCTCCACTGCAAGCGGCCAACATCCACACGCCGGCCAATAGTAATCCAATTAGATTCTTCATCTGGTCTCCTTTAACGATAAACATCCCAAAAAGGCCGCCCGCAAAACGATTGTCTCTTCACTGCGGCCACATACCACACCATCAAGTTTGAATGGCCAACAAACGATCACGTCCGGCCAGGTCAACGTGAACCTGGGCCTGCGCCAGCGGGAAGGCCTGTCGCGCCGCCGCCAGCGCGGCGGCGGCTTGCCCGGCTTCGATTTCCAACAACAACGCCGCATGGGGGCGCAAACATGCCGCCGCCAGGTTTAGGAGCCGCCGGATCAAGTCCAGTCCGTCGGCCCCACCATCCAAGGCGGAACGCGGCTCGAAACGCAGCGCCGGCAGGTCGTCGAGGGCAGCAGTGGGGATATAGGGCAGATTGGCGCACAGCAGGTCGTAGGCGGCGCAGCTGGGCGGCAGCAAATCGGCCTGCACACAAGCCACCCGCTGCTCCACGCCGTGCCGGGCGGCGTTGGCGTGGGCGATAGCCAGCGCCGCCGGCGAAATATCCACCGCCGTCAACTGCGCCTTAGGCTGGCCCACCGCCAGGCTGATGGCAATGCAGCCTGAACCGGCGCCCACATCCATCACCTGGTAACGGTTGTGCTGCGCCATCCATTTCAGAGCCATTTCCACCAGCAGCTCGGTTTCGGGCCGGGGGATCAAGACCGCCGGTGAAACCAGGAAATCCAACCCATAGAATTCCCAATGACCCAACACATAGGGCAGCGGCTCACCTGCTTCTAACCGCTGCACTGCCTGCTCTAAACACACAGCCTGGTGGGCGCTAAGGGGCGTTTCCGGGTGCGCAGCCAGGAAGGCGCGCGACTGCCGCAGTATGTGGGCAGCCAACACCTGCGCGTCCAGGCGGGGAGCAGCAGAGCGCCCTTCCAGACGGCGTTGAATGCGGGTGAGCGCGTGGGATAACAACTCAGGCATGGGTTTTAAATAAGCAACCGCCGCTCAAAGGGTGTCACCTTTAAGCCGGCGGTTAGCAGCAGCGGCGCTATTCTTCAATCGTCGAGAGGTGATCGGCCTCTTCATGCAAATTCAGTTCGTCAATAAACTCATCTATGGCGCCTTCCATCACCGCCGGCAAATTGAAATTCGACAAGTTGATGCGATGATCGGTGACGCGGGACTGCGGATAGTTGTAGGTGCGGATTTTCTCGGAACGTTCACCGGTTCCCACCTGCGAGCGCCGGGCTTCTTCTTGCGCCAGACGCAGCCGTTCGTGTTCCTGCTCGTACAAACGGGCGCGTAAAATGCTCATCGCCCGCACCCGGTTTTGCAGCTGCGAACGTTCATCCTGGCACGCCACCACCAGGCCGGTAGGAAGGTGGGTGATGCGAATGGCGGTGGCGTTCTTCTGCACGTTCTGGCCGCCGGCCCCGGCCGATTTATATACGTCAATGCGAATATCACTATCCGGGATATGCACTTCCACATCGTTCACTTCTGCCAGCACTGCCACGGTGGCGGTGGAAGTGTGAATGCGCCCCGACGACTCGGTGGTGGGCACACGCTGGACGCGATGCACACCCGACTCGTATTTGAGACGTGAATAGGCCCCACGCCCTTTGACCATGAAAATCACTTCTTTATATCCGCCAATGCCGATAGCGTTTTCGGATAATATCTCGACCGACCAGTTCTGACGTTCGGCATAGCGGCTGTACATGCGAAATAGATCCGCGGCGAACAGAGCGGCTTCATCGCCGCCGGTTCCGGCGCGAATTTCGACAATTACATTGCGAGAATCGCGGGCGTCTTTGGGCAGCAGCAGGCTTTTCACTTCGGCCTCCAGCTGTTCAACCCGCGGGGCCAGGCTTTCGATCTCCGCTTCGGCAAGCAGGCGCATCTCCTCATCGTCCGAACTTTGCAACATGTAGGCCTCATCCAGCTGCGCCATTGCCTGGCGATATTCACGCGCTTTCAAGACCACCGGCTCCAATTCAGACCGCTCCATGCCTAATTCAGCAGCGCGCTGGTAATCGGAGCCAACTTCCATAAACATGCGGATGATTTCTTCGTAACGCTGCTCAATGGCAGCCAATTTTTCCAACATAGCCCAATTCACTTTCAATAAAGAATCTAATTCAGACAGTCAAGCGCCGATTATACCACGCAGGCTTAATTCGCGTTATGCCAGCAGATAATTCGGGTGCACTAAAAAATCGTTAGAATAACCGGCCAAAGTCAAGCCGCCCCAGGGGCCGAGCCTATCTCTCGGGCGGGTTCCAGGCTGAGCGGAGGGCGGCCCGCTGTCATCCGGCAGGTATCCCGGCTATGCGAAGGGCGGCCCGCTGTCATCCGGCAGGTATCGGGCTGCGCGGAGGCCGCCCTTCTATCCCTCGCGCGGATGGCCTGTTGAGACTAAGCTCGCTCATCCCCAGCCGATGGGCGATCCCCCGGTATGATTTGCTCAAAAAATATCTAACCTTACGACTCTCGCGCCGGGTTAGGGGATCGCGAGAGGCCAGGCGGCCGGCCAGCCTCAGCGCAGAAATCGCCCTGTGGGACAGCGGCGAGGCAGTAGTCAGATAAAAGAAAAAAGCCCCTGCCAGGGGCAGGGGCTTCGGTGTTACTCGTAAAGATTAGTACTGGTAGCGATAGGAGCAGCCTACAGGGATCTTGTAGGTGCGCATGCGCCAGTACCAGGTGAAGCAGCCAAAGTTCCAGTAGCCGGTGTAAGCACCAACGTTGTACCAGCGGGGGGTGCCATAGTCGAGGTACTTGAAGTAGGAGACCTTTTCCATGGTGGGTTCACCCTGCTTGCGGTGGAAGATCAAAACGCCGTCGACGATAGTCGGGGGAGCGCCGCAGCCATTCCAGAAGGGCACGCCATCATAAACCTTGGCGCCAACGCAAGCCATCGTGCCGCAGGGCAGGAAGGTCAAGCGGACATTGGCGTTCATGACCAAGGAACCGCTGGACTTGACGCCGTTGCACTGCCAGGTGGTGCGCTTGTAGCCGTCGCTCATGACGGTGAAGATCTTGACCGTGGGCGCATCGCGATCGCCGGCGGGGATCGTCAGATAATAGAAAGCGCCAGTCAGTTCAGAACCTTCGAGCTGGATGTACAGATCTTCGCCAGACTTATTGATGATGGTCAGACGCATCATCTTGGTGGGGGTTGCGGCCATCAACACACTCGACAGAACGATGACCAACAGGATGAGCAGAGATACTTTCTTCATCGGATATTCTCCTTTTGTAAAATTGTGATGACCATTTCTTGGTCAATCTTGCAGTAGTATAGCACAACCATTAACTAGAGTCAATGGTTTTCCTAACCCAATTTTACCACTTTATAACACATTCTTAACATTGATGGCTATCTTTTCTTCTTTTCCTCATCTTCCACCCCTACGCTCAGGCTTCTACATTATATATCTATCCCGCTCAGGCCCATCTCTCCACGATTACCATCCTCTGCATCAATCCACAACGGCCATCCTTAAAGGATGGCCGTTGTGTTCAAAAGATTAATCTTTATTAATGATCCGGCTTTTTTAGGGTCGCGCCGGATTATTCGCGCCTAGGGCTTGGGGGTTGAAGTGGGCGTGGTAGGGATGGCCGCGAGCATTTCGTTGGCCGCTTGCAGCATTTCTTCGTCCTTGGTCAACTCCAACACCTTTTGCGCGTCGGCCAGGGCCTGTTCCATTGTGCCCGCATCTGGGTAAAGCGAGGCGCGGAACAAATAGTAACGCGCCTGGTTGGCGTCCAGGGCTATGGCCTGCGAGTAATCATCATAGGCTTCCGCCACCTTGCCCTGCAGCAGCTTACACGAACCGCGGTTCACCAGGCTTTCGGCGTTTTCGGGCGAAAAGGCTAATACCTGGTTAAAATCAGCCACGCATTGATCTAAGTAGGCCACTTCGTTTCTGTTTTGGAAGATCGTCAGGTATGCCTGGCCGCGATTGAAATACACCTCCGGATTATCTGGAGATATTTCTACCGCCTTATTGAAATCGACCAGCGCTTCATCCACTTTTTCTTGTTGGAGGAAGGCAATCGCCCGGTTGGTTAAAGCCTGGGTGTAATCTGGCTTTATCTCCAAGGCTTTGTTAAAATCGCGGATGGCCTGTTCGAACTGACCTTTACGCGTGAAGGTAATCCCGCGCGCATTATAACCCGTCGGATCGTTGGGGGCGTAGTTAATCGCAAAGTTAAAATCGGTAATGGCCTCATCCAGCTTGTCCAGGCCGCCAAGCACCATGCCACGCTGCACATATCCACGCGCATCGTTAGGGGCCAGGTTGACCGCCTCATTTATTTTCGCCAGGGCGGCTTCCAGGTCATCATTCTCCGCCAAGGCCCGCGCTTCAGCCAGCAAAGCGCTGTAGGGGTCTAAGGCCTCGGTGGCTGTCGGCTCAGGGGTGGCGCTTTCTAGTGGGGTGGGGCGCAGCGTATTAGTGGCTTGAGGCAAGCTTTCCGCCGGCTGGGTAGGCGATTCCGTCACCAGGTCGGCCGGGTTGACCACAATTTCGACTTCCGTAGCGGTCGGCCCGCTTAACGTGCCGCATCCCGATAACACAACGGCCAACGCTAAAAATAGCGCTAATAGTTGAGTAAACTTTTTCATTCTGCAAATACTCCTGTTAATAGGCTTAATCTTAATCCGATCAGACAGGGTATTATGCCATGCTTCCAAGCGAACGGCAAGCAATTAGCGCTTCTTATTAAGAGGCTATTATCTTGCATCTATAAACCGCACTTCCACGCTCATCCCAGGCCGCAGCCCTTCAGGTATGTGCTCTAAAGTAATGATCGCCCGGTAGACGACATCGCCCCCCAGCGATTCGGCCAACGGGTCGATAGACGCCACCACGCCCGGCGCTTCGACATTGAGCGCCTTGATGAACACCATCACCGCCTGCCCCACCGCTACCGCCGGCACATCGCGCTCGCTCAGGTCGGTGGTTTCGATCCGCAGATGAGCCACATCAGCCAGGGCCAGCACTTTCTGGCCCGGAACGACCCACTCACCCGGGTGGACGGTGATGGCGCTCACCACCCCGGCGAAGGGAGCGGTGAGGATGCTATAGGCCAGGGCGGCCTGGGCGGCGCGCACCTGGGTTTCGGCGTTATCGCGGCGGGCTTCGGCCAGGCGCTGGAGGTCTGGGTCTGGGCCGGCGCGCAGCGTGGCATAATCTTTCTGGGCCTGGTCGAGGCGCGTTTGCGCCACTTCCAAGTCATACACCAGCTTCAATCGGCGCACAGCTGTGTTATAACCGGCCTGAGCTTCATCCAGGGCGTCTTTACGATCCTGGCGCAGCGTATCACCGGAGGGGCGCGTTTTGACCGGTTCGAAGCCCGCCCTGGCCGCATCCAGGCGCTGCTTGGCCTGGTCGAGGCCCGCCACCGCATCCAACCCGGCCTGGTCGGATGGCACAGTGAAGTTATCGAGGGCGTATTGGGCGTTCCGAACCGCCTGTTCGTAGGTGACAATATCTTGCATGGCCTGCACACGCCGGCCCTCCGCCGCGGTGTTCAGGTCTTGCAAGGCTTGCTGGGCCAGGGCCAGTTCGAACTGAGCGGCGCTCACCGCCGCCTCCAGGCTTTCTTGCCCTTCAAGCTGGGCCAGCACATCGCCGGCCTGCACCGGTTCGCCCAGCGTTACGTTCACGGCTTTAACTCGCCCGGCCCCGGCAAAAACCAGGTTGGCCGTCTCGGCCGGAGCAGCCACGCCCGAAGCCGTAACGCCGGAAGCTGCCGCCGAAGCGGGGTTTCCGCTTGCCGGGATGGGCTGACTATCGTTCAACGCCACGGTGGGCAGCGGCGTAGGGGCCGCCGCCCCCGGCAAGGCGCTGCAAGCAGCCATGAAAGCTAACAATAAAATAAACGTGATCTGTTTCATTTTCACTCCAATCACCAGGAGGCATGATAACCGCCTGCTAAACCATGCCGCCCAGACAGCCAGCCAAAACGCCAGTAGGCCAAACTAACTGCATCACCCCCGGCGGCTTTACCTCAGGCAAGCAAGGTCTTGCCCAGGCAAGCAGCGCGCCGGAGAGCTAATCGGCGGGCAGAATGTCCATCTCGGCGTTCTCTACAATCAGCCCGTCGTGCAGAGTCACGATGCGGCGAGCGTATTGGATAACGCGTGGATCGTGGGTGGCGAAGACAAACGTCACTCCGGTTTCCTGGTTGAGGCGGGTCATAATTTCCATCACCTGGCGACCGTTAGGCGTATCGAGGTTTGCGGTAGGTTCATCGGCTAAAATCAGCGCCGGATTGGTCGCCAGGGCGCGGGCAATCGCCACTCGCTGCTGCTGCCCGCCCGAAAGCTGGTCGGGGCGGTGGTGAGCGCGTTCGGCCAGGCTCACCGCTTCCAATAAATGCGTCACACGCTGCTTACGTTCTGCGGGGCCAACCCCAGTCATCAACAGCGGCATTTCTACGTTCTCATAGGCCGTTAGAGTGGGAATAAGCGCGAAGAACTGGAAGATGAAGCCAATCGAACCGCGGCGAATGTCGGCGCGCTGGTTGCGGTTGAGCTTGCTAACTTCTTTACCATTGATGTACACATTTCCGCTGGTGGGCTGATCCAGGCAGCCGAGAAGCTGCAACAGGGTGGTTTTGCCCGAACCAGACGGGCCTACCAAAGCGGTGAACTCGCCATTTTCAATGCTCATACTCACCCCGCGCAGTGCTTGGGTCTCCACTTTGCCAATCTTGAAGATGCGGGTGACGTTTTCGACTTTTGCGACTTCCATGTTAAACTCCTTCATACAGAATAACCCAGGCAGCCGTGCCGCCAGGCATACTTTGAATGATGATTAGATACCTTCGTGTAGGGCCTGCACGGGCTGCATGCGCGCCGCCAGGCGCGCCGGGTAAAGGCCGGCGACCAGGGTAATGACCAGCGCCAGGCCGGCCAGTTGGATCGAATCGACCAGGGCAATCTCTCCGTAAATGCGGTTCGAAAGCATAATCCCCGTCACACCCACATCGCCTAACCCAAAGCCAACCTGTTGGGCGTATAAGGCGGCCAGGAAGCCCAACACCAGCCCCATGATGATGCCGCCCACCGCCAGCAAACTCGATTCGGCCAGGAACATACCCATGATCTGGCTGCCGCGCATACCCAGCGAAGACAGGATGCCGATTTCGCGTGTGCGCTCGTACACTGCCATAATCAGGGTGTTGACGATAACGGTGGCCGTGATGCCCAACACAATCAGGTAGATCAGCACCATGTAGGCCCCGGCGAAGTCTTCCGTTGCGGTGAGGATCGAGTTCATATCCTGCCAGGTTTTCACCTGGAAGCCGGGGCCTTGCAGGGCGGCCTGGGCGGCCTGGCTGTCGGCGCTGTTGTTGAGCAGCACAAAGATGGCGCTGGCATGGCCTTCGGTCTTGGTGATGGCCTGCGCCTTGGGCAGCGGCATGAGCAGAGTGGTTTGATCGTAGGCAGGGGCGCCGGTGCTGAAGACGCCGCGCACCACAAACGGCTGCTGGTCTACATCGCCATTGGAGGTGTTTACCAACAATTGAAAGCTATCACCCACCTTTAGATTGAGCTTATCGGCCAGCGGCAGGCCAATCAGCACCCCACTGCGGTCGTCCAGGGTGATGAAATCGCCATGCAGCATGCTTTCGCGCAATGGATCGTTGACGGGTGAATCGGGGACGATGCCCACAATACGTACGCCAATGGACTGATCGCCCTGCGAAATGATGCCGCTGGCTAACAAGCGCGGCGTAGCAGCCTCCACCACCGGCAGCGTGCTTACGCGCTGCGTCACCAGATCGGGGTCTTCAATCAGATCTTGCCAGGCCAGGCCAGCTTTCTCATCGTCGTAGTTGACGGCTTGCACCTGCAAGTGCCCGGTGTGCAGCCGAATGCTGGTTTTCAGCGCGCCGGCGTATTCTCCACGGATCACTGCGGCCATTAGAATTAGCAAGGTCAAACCCATTGCCAGGGCCAACATTGAGAAGAAGGTACGGCGTTTATTGCGCATCAGATCACGAAATGCCAATTTAAAAAGAAGTAACATAATGCACCTCTATACCGCGTGCAGAGCTTGAGCGGGTTCACTGCGAGCTGCCTCGCGTGCCGGGTAAAACGACGCCAAGATGGTGATAACCAGGGCGGTGATGACTCTCAGCCCCAGTTTTTCAAGGCCCAGGGTGGAATACACCCGCCCGCTGATAAGGGCGGTGTACTCGGCCACATCGGTAAAGGAGCTGTAATCGAAGCCCACCCGGGCAAAAGCGGTATTCACCAGCAGCCCCAGGCCAACGCCCACCAACACGCCAATCACGCCCATCATCACCCCTTCCAGGATGAACAGGATTGAAATTTGGCCTGGTTTCATTCCCAAAGCGCCCAGCAGCCCAATCTCGCGGCGGCGCTCAAACACGGCCATCAGCAGCAGGTTCAAGATACCAATGCCGGCAATGAGCAGGATAATGACGCTAAAGACGTTCATCACACCGCCCTTGGCGTTCACAGCAGTGTTAAGTTCGGGAAAACTGGTTTGCCAGGTGCTAATTTCAGCGCCTTTTAGCCCCGGGGTAAGGGCGGCGATGACGGCTTGCTCTTGACCCAGCGATTGCAAGTAGATGGCCGCCTCGGTAGATTGTCCAGGCAGGCCGTACAAATCTTGCGCTTCTGCTAACGATATATAAATCGAGCTGCGCTCAATCGAGGGCATGCCAATATCATAAACGCCCACCACCGTCATGGTGCGCTGGCGCATTTGGTTGTGCTGGGCGCGGCCCACCAATGTCAGGCGGTCGCCCACCGTCAAGCTCATCGCATCGGCCAACCCCTTGCCGATAAACACACTGTCCAGGTCATCGGCAGCCAGGTAACGCCCGGCGCTCAAGTTTTGAGCCGGCAAACTCACCGCCAGCTCGGCTTGCGGCTCCAGGCCCACAATCGCCACCGCAAATGCGCCCTGGCTGTTGGTAGCCAAACCGCCAGTGTTAATGCGCCGGCCGGCCGCCAGCACCTGGGGCAAACTGCGGGCGGCTTCTATCACCGCCTGGTCGTCGGGTAAGGGCAGCAGCGGCTTCTGATCGGCCTTTTCTTGATACCCCAAGGCGTGGACTTGAATGTTGCCGCCTAAGACCTTGATGGCGTTGCCATAGATGGCGTTCTGGAAGCCCGCCATCAAGCCGTCATACATCATCATCAAAGCAATGGTCATGCCAATTGCCAGGACCACAATCATTGTGCGGCGCGTATGCCGCCATATATTACGCCAGGCCAGGCGCAGGTAAAGCTGCATGGACTTTTCTCCTTATGGTTATGCTTCGATCTCAATCCATTCACGTACCGAGGCTTCGTCTAAGACAGGCACTGAACCCGGCGGCACGCCCAACAAGCGTTCAAGCGCCAGGTTATAAGCTCGGGTGGTATCGTAGGCCAATTGCAAAACGTCGCCATCGGTGGGAGGTGTAAACATCAGGCGGGCAAAAGTGATGCTCAAACCGCTCATCAATATCAACGCGGCTTGCGCCATCTGGTCGGGGAAGGGAATATCCAGCGTCCCCTCAATCATGCCCTGGCGAAAAATCCGCCCCAGCCAATGCGCGGCCACATCTAGCTGTTTGACGGTCACCTTATCGCGCACGATAGCGTTATCATCGTTGTACCAAATGCGCAGTAGGGCGATAAGATATTGCTTGCGATCGGTCTTCCAGCGCGCCAGCACAGTGAAAAAGCGGCTCAGCTTTTCCAGCGCCGAAAGGTGGGGGTCGTCCAAAAGCGGTGTGATCACCCTTTCGCTCTCTTGCACCAGAGAATCGATCAGCGCCTCTAGCAGATCACTTTTGGAATGAAAATAGTGATAAAAAGCGCCTTTAGAAATCCCGGCCAGGTCGATCACGTCTTGGATCGACATTTGCTCGTAGCCTTTGACAAAAACCAGCTGCTGCGCTGCGGCGATAATCTGGCCGCGGCGTTGGGCATAGACTTCTTCTTTCACAATACGAGGCATATGCACATCCTTATTAAACCGGCAGTCGGTTTAATATTGCGGGATTCTACGCCTTAAATTCAAGCTTGTCAAGAGATTTTCACCCATCGGGAGCCTCAAACAGTTGCCGGAAAAATACGCCTGGATTCAACAACCTCCGCGGCCCCTCGGCGCTGACGCCGGGGCAAGCGGAACGGGGACCGGCCTCCCAAGCCAAACAGAGGCGAGACTGGGCAATCCCCCGCAGAAGAACGGGGGCCGGCCTCCCAAGCAGCAATCGCGCCGGGCAATGTGTAGGCCGGCCGCCTTTACCTGAAGCGGCCTTCTGTGCGGCAAAGCGCTTATGGTGGGCGAACAGCGTTGGTGGGAAAGGAATGCGGGATATAAAACCAGGCGCGCCGCCCTTCCCGAAGGGCGGCGCGCTTCACCGGCAGCCACCGGCGCAGGTTAGAACAGTTTCAGCACTGCCTCAGCCGCCATGCGAATGAGCGGGAAAGCAAACACGCTCAGCAGCACCACACCCAGCGCCGAGGCATAAGCCACCGTGGTTAGCCAGCCATCGCGCCGGGTCGTGGGGTCGCCGGTTTGCATCCACATTACCACCACCACCCGCAGGTAGTAGTAAGCTGAGATCAGCGATGTGACCACGCCAATGATCGCCAGCCAGGTAAAGCCGCCTTCCAGCACGGTGCGGAACAGGTAGAATTTGCCCATGAAACCCAAGGTGGGCGGCACACCGGTGAACGAAAGCATCGCCACCGTCATCACCACCGCCATGGCGGTAGATTTCCGCCCCAGGCCGGCGTAATCGCTCAGCTCCAGCCCACCGCCGTCGCTTTTTTCGAGGGCAATTACCACCGCCCAGGCGGCAAAGTTGGTGAGGGCGTAAGCCGCCAGGTAGAACAGGCCGGAGGCCACGCTGTTGGCGGCGACTTCCTTTTGCCCATATGGAACCAGGGCCATTAAGATATACCCGGCGTGGGCGATGCTCGAATAGGCCAGCAGGCGTTTGATATTGTTTTGCGAGATAGCCACGATATTCCCCAAGATCATCGTCAGGGCGGCCAGCGCCCACAGAATTGGGGTCATATCAGCGGCCAGCGAGGGCAGCGCCAGGGTGAAGATGCGCAGCAAAGCGGCGAAACCGGCCACTTTGGCCCCCACCGACATAAACGCGGTTACCGCGCTGGGCGCGCCTTCGTACACATCTGGCGTCCACATATGGAATGGAACCACAGCCACCTTGAAACCCAGGCCGATCAGAATCAACGCTGCGCCGGCCAAAAAGGTGAGCGAGGGCGTTGTCCCTTGCAGCGACTGCATCACCGCCGCCAGGTTGGTTGAACCGGCGGCGCCGTACACCAGCGCCGTCCCAAACACAAAGAAGCTCGAAGAGAACGAACCCAACAGGAAATATTTGATGGCCGCTTCTTCCGATTTTACCTGCGGCGAGGCGATCCCGGCCATAACATATAACGGGATGGACAGCAGCTCCAAAGACAGGAAGACCATAATCAGATCGGAGGCCATGCCCATCAACATCATGCCGCAAATGGTGAACAGCAGCAGAACGTAATATTCGCCGCGCTGAATGTCCAGGCGGTCCAGGTAATCGTAGGCCAAGGCCACGCCGGCCAGGCCGCTCAAAAGCAGCAGCACGTTAAGGTAGCGCGAGAAACCGTCCACCGTCGCCATTTGGTTAAAGGCCGTCATATCCGGCGCGGGGCGTAACAGGCTTAGCAGCAGGGCCGCCAGCAGCCCTAAGGCCGCCAGCGCGGCGGTGAGGCCTCTGCTCTCTCGGTTGGTGAACACATCCACCAACAGCAGAGCACAAGCCCACCCCGCTAACACCACTACCGGCAAAATTCCACCAATCGAATTGATTATTTCTTGCGTCATAGCATCACTCCCATCAAAGGAGGCGGAAGGCGGCGGCCCGCCCTCCGGGGGCGAAGTTGATTAAGGCAGGCCGGCAACCATCACCGATTGCAGCATCGTGGCAAGTTTATCCACCGTGGGGCCGATGAGCATAAAGAACGGCTTGGGGTATAAACCAATCCAGAAGATCAGCGCCAGCATGGGGACGATCGTGGCAATTTCACGCCAGTTCAGATCTTTCAAGATGCGGTTCTCTTCCTTGTCTACCGGCCCAAGGAACATTTTTTGGAACATGTAAAGGATATAGACGGCGGCCAAGATGACGCCCACGGCGGAAAGGGCGGCGAACCAGTGGCTGCCCAACGCCTGGCCGGGCCGCCCGGCGCCCCAGGCCCCGAGCAAGATGGTGAACTCGCCCACGAAGCCGTTTAGCCCCGGCAAGCCCATCGAAGACAACGCCACGATCAAGGTCATCGCCCCATAGACGGGCATCACCTTCCACAAACCACCAAAGGCGTCTAACTCGCGGGTGTGGCGGCGTTCGTAGATCATGCCCACCAGGATAAACAAGGCGCCCGTGCTAAGACCATGGTTAATCATCTGCAAAATGCCGCCCTGAATGCCCTGGCTGTTGAGGGCAAACAGACCTAACATCACAAAGCCCAAGTGGCTTACCGACGAATACGCGACTAATTTTTTGACATCTTTTTGCGCATACGAGACCGCCGCGCCATACAGAATGCCGATCATGGCTAACAGCGCCATCCACGGAGCAGCTTCAACGGTGGCCTGAGAGAACAACGGCAGGTTGAAGCGCAAGAAGCCATACGTGCCCATCTTCAGCATCACGCCGGCCAAGATGACCGAACCAGCGGTGGGCGCTTCCACGTGGGCGTCTGGCAGCCACGAATGCAGCGGCCACATGGGCACTTTAATCGCGAAGGCCGCCGCGAAGGCCAGGAACAGCCAGATTTGGATATTGAGCGGAACCTCGCCGGCTTTGGCTAACAAAGTGGGAAGCTGGAACGAGCCTTGATAAATCCCCAGCCATAAAATCGCCAAGAGCATCAAGAGCGAACCCGCCATGGTGTAAAGGAAAAACTTCACCGCGGCATAGGTGCGGCGTGGACCGCCCCAGATGCCGATCAGGAAGTACATTGGAACCAGGCTGAATTCCCAAAAAACGTAGAATAAGAACAAGTCTTGCGCCAGGAACACGCCGGTCATGCCCATTTCGAGCAGCAAGAAGAACAGCATGAAGTCTTTCACCCGGTCTTGCACGGCGTTCCAGGTGGAAAGAATGGAGATGGCGCTAAGGAAGGTGGTGAGCAGCACCAAAAGAATGCTCAGACCATCTACCCCCAAGAAGAAGTGTATCTCCCAACCGGGAATGGGAATCCAGGGCCGATCTAAAACGAGCTGCAGCTCAGTATTGGCCGGGTTGAAGTTCATCAGAACGACAATGGAAAAGGCAAACGTGGCCAAAGAGACCAGCAGCGCCACCCAGCGCGCCGCGGTTTTCTGTTCGGGGCGCAGGAACAGCAGCACCAACACTCCCACCAGGGGGAAGAAGGTGGTTAGCACCAACGGATGGAGCAAATCGGCAATCAACGAGTTCATGGATCGTCCTCCAAAGAGTTTCGGCTGTCTCTAACGGCAGCCGTCAGCGCAGCAGCAAATAAGAAAGGATAACAACCACGCCCATAAACACCGCCAGGGCATAGTTTCGGATAAAGCCGGTTTGCAATCGGCGCATTTGGCCCGAAAGCCGCCCCATTAGCCCGGCCAAACCGTTGAACAGGCGGTCGATGCCGCCCAGGTCGATGCGCACCGCTAACAGGCGGGCGAGCAGGTTATACCCGCCGGCCAAAACGGTGTCGTGGAACCAATCGTGCCAGAAGCGCCAGTCCACCACATCGGCCAGGAATTTCGCCAGGCGCATATACGGCCCCAAGATGACCGCCTGGTACAGTTCGTCGATCATCCATTTGCGGTTCATCCAGGTGAACACCGGGCCGAGGAAGCCGTGCAGAGGGTCGTCGGGGCGGCGAGCGGCCGGCTGCTGCCAAAAGCTTTCATAGCGGCGAGCGTTATACAGCCAATAGCCCACCGCCACCGCCGCCAGCGCCAAGACCGTGCTAATGGCCGCCACGGTCAGGTTAAACGCGCCTTCATGCACCAGGTCGCCTAAGGTATGTTCAAGCCACAATGTGAGGGTATGGAAGCCATGGAACGGCAGGTTGAGCAGACCACCAAACATGGAAAGCACCGCCAGCACAACCAGGGGCGTTGTCATCAGCTTGGGGCTTTCCTGGGCATATTCGGCGGCCAAAGTGCGCGGCTTGCCAAAAAACACCAACTGAACCTGGCGCGCCATGTAGAAAGCCGTCAAAAAAGCGGCAATGGTGAGCAGCACATACACGCCGGGGTTGAGCTGGCTGCCCTCCGCCAGGATTTCGTCCTTCGACCAGAACCCCGCCAGGGGCGGGATGCCCGCCAGGGCGACTGCGCCCACCAGGTAGACCACGTAGGTAACTTTCATACGGTCTTTCAAGCCGCCCATGTTACGCATATCTTGCGGGTCCATGTGCTTGCTGTGGTCTTTAATGCGCTTCTTTAATATCGGGTCGTGAGCTATGTGATGCTCGCCGCGCTCCACCCCCTGGATCACCGAGCCGGCGCTCATAAACAACAGCGCCTTGAAAAAAGCATGCATCACCAGGTGGAATATGCCGGCCACAAACGCGCCCATGCCCACCGCCGCCACCATAAAGCCAAGCTGGCTGATCGTGGAATAGGCGAGCACTTTCTTGATATCGAACTGCGCCACGGCGATGGTGGCGGCGAACAGGGCCGTAATCGCCCCCACATAGGCCACGATGTTCTGCGCCTGGGGCACGGCGTGGTAAATCGCGCCGGAGCGCGCCACCAGGTAGACGCCGGCGGTCACCATGGTGGCGGCATGGATGAGGGCCGAAACCGGCGTGGGGCCGGCCATGGCATCGGGGAGCCACACATAGAGGGGAATTTGCGCCGATTTTCCCGTCACCCCCACCAACAAAGCCAGCGTAATGAACAGCAGCGCCCCAGGGTTCTCGGCGGCCACGCTGGGAACCTGCTCGAAGATTTGATGAAAGTTGAACGTGCCAAAGGTCCAAAAAATGCTAAAAGCCCCCAACAAGAAACCAACATCACCCACGCGGTTGGCGATCATGGCCTTCTTGGCGGCGATGGCGTTGCCGATGCCGTCTTTACCTTTATCGTACCAAAAGCCAATCAGCAAATAGGAACACAGGCCCACACCTTCCCAGCCTACGAACAGCATCATGTAGTTATCGCTGCTCACCAAGACCATCATTAAGACGATGAACAGGTTCATAAAGACAAAGAAGCGCCGGAAACGGCTAATATCGCCGTTATGGCGCACGTCTTCGTGCATATAACCGATGGCGTAGATGTGGATGAGCGTACCCACCCCGGAAACGACCAGCATCATCGTCACCGAAAGGGTATCTACCTGGAAGGCCCACGGAATTTGCAGTTCCCCGATGGTGATCCAATCGGCCAGCTTAATCACCATGCCTTCCGGATGACCGATCAGCGAGACGGCTTGCAGCACCGCGACCACAAAAGCCAGGCCGGCCGCCGTAGAGGCGATAGCGCCCACAGCTCGCTCGCCGCTCACGCCGCGCTGCAAAATGCGCCCCCCAAAGATCATGTTTATCAACAACCCTATCGCCGGAAAAAAAACTATCCAGGGGACGAGGTTGAAGAACTGGGGGCCGCCTGCGGCGGCTTCTTCGAAGAATGGGAGTCCTAAAATCATTGTCGTCCCTTCTAGCCTTGCATTGAATTAATTTTATCGATATCAATATTCTGTTTAGTGCGGAAGATGGTCACAATCAGGGCCAGCCCCACCGCCACCTCAGCCGCCGCCACCGCCATGACAAAGAACACAAACAGCTGGCCGTCCAGGGCAAGCCTAACGCGGGCAAAGGACACGAAGGCCAGGTTGGCGGCATTCAGCATTAACTCTATCGACATAAAGATGATAATGGCGTTGCGCCGGATGAGGACGCCCAGCGCACCCAGGATAAACAAGACCACAGCAAGTAAGGTGTACCATTCAACCGGAACCATGCGTCCTCCTCTTAAACCTGGCCCTTGCGCTTGTGGGAAAGCACAATTGCGCCTACCATGGCTGCCAATAACAAGACAGAGATGACTTCAAAAGGCAGCAGGTAGTCGTTGAACAACAGCGCGCCTACCGCTTGCGGCGCGCCATAATCGGCAGGCGCAGCCGGCCAGGCGTTGGTCACCACCGCCTGGCCGCGGTACACCACGGCGAATAACGCTTCGGCAGCCAAGATAACGCCCAAAATAATCGCCACGGGGCGCTGCCAGGGCAGGACGGTTTCATAACCCATCTTCTCGGCCCCCAAGAGCATAATCACAAATAAGAACAGCACCATAATCGCCCCGGCGTAAACCGTAACTTGCGCCAGCGCAATAAAGGGCGCTCCTAAGATGAGGTAGAAAATCGCCACCGTCACGAAGTTTATAATCAAGTTCAGCGCAGCATAGACGGCATGCTTGCTGGCTAAGAGGCCCAGGGCGGAAAATATCGCCACCAGGGCCAGCCCAATGAACAGAATCCACTCTCCAACCATGTATCTTCTCTCCCTCGATGCGGCGGCCGGGCGCCCCCTGCGGGGCGGCGGCGCGCCGGGCATCAATCTGTGGGGTCTTGCATTACCGGAATGGAACGTGTGTACACGCCCGGCTCGGTCTTTTGCGGCGTGGTTTTAGCTGCGCCTGCCACCGGTTCCAAGAGCATCTCTTTGGGGTAGATCGATTGTCGCCGGTCGGTGAAGGACAGCTCGTAGTTATCGCCCAGGATAATCGCCTCGGTGGGGCAGGCGTCTTCACAATAGCCGCAGAAAATGCAGCGCAGCATGTTGATCTCGTAGACGCGCGCGTAGCGTTCGCCGGGAGAATAGCGTTCTTCGTCGGTGTTTTCAGCCGCCTCCACAAAAATGGCATCGGCCGGGCAGGCGGCGGCGCACAACGAACAGCCAATGCACTTCTCCAGCCCGTTATCGTAGCGTTTCAGCACATGCCTCCCGCGGAAGCGCGTGCTTACCGGACGCTTAACCTCCGGGTATTGGATGGTGACAGGCTTCTGCCACATCTCTTTAAAGGTGGTAGCCATGCCCTGAAAAATCGCGGCTGTGCCGGTAAATATATCTTTCAATTTCATGCGATCCCTCCAACCACAGGTTTCAACCTTACCCTACCAATAAATTACCCGCCAAACCAACCTGGGAACACAACCATCATCACGGCGGTGACCATCACGCTAAACAAGGCCACCGGCAGCATCACCTTCCAGCCAAACCCCATGAGTTGATCGTAGCGAATGCGGGGCAGCGTGGCGCGAATCCAGATGATGATGAACATCAACAGCAGCGTCTTAATAAACAGGTAGATCGGCCCCAGCCAGGGGAACATGCTCACCCCCGGCCCCAAGTAGCCCCCCAGGAACATGGTGGCGGCAATGGCGCTGATGGCGATCATCTTGGTGTATTCGGTGAGCATAAACAAAGCGAACTTCATGCCCGAATATTCCACGTGGTAGCCGGCGGTTAGCTCTTGCTCGGCCTCCGGCATATCGAAGGGTTGGCGGTTGATCTCGGCCAGGGCGGCGATAAAATAGACGATGAAGGCGATGGGCTGGTAAAGCACAAACCAACCGATCTCGGCCTGCGTCTTGACGATCTGCCCCAACGAGAGCGAGCCGGCCAACATCACCGGGCCGATAAAAGCCAGCCCCAAGGCCAACTCATAGCTAATCATCTGCGCCGTAGAGCGAATGCCGCCCAAGGTGGCGTATTTGTTGTTCGACGACCAGCCACCCAAAACGATGCCGTAAACCGAAATGGATGTGACCGAAGTGAGATACAACACCCCCACGTTCAGGTTGCCGGCAATCGAAAGATCGATGCTGCGCCCAAACATGGGGACTACCCCCAAGGGAATGACCGCCAAAACGATCCAGGCCGGCACCGCGGTAATGATGGGAGCCAGGATGAAGATCAGCTTTTCAGCCTGTTCGGGGATTAGCTCTTCTTTAAAGATAAGCTTAATGCCATCGGCCACCGGCTGCAGCAGCCCATACGGCCCCGCCCGGTTTGGCCCATAGCGGTTTTGGATGCGCCCCAACACTTTGCGCTCCAGCCAGGTGGTATAGGCAAAGCCCGTTAGCAAAACCACAATCATAATCAGGGCTTTGACAATCCATTCAACCCACAACCAACCATCCATAGAGACCTCGCTAATTCGCCGGTTTCAGTTCAATAGGGGTGAGGCCAAATACTGGCAGCCCAAAGCTGCGTGGCGCCAGCACCACTCTCACAGGCAGTTCGGGATCGACACGTGCGCGCACCACCTGGCTCAGGCCGGTTTCGCTCAGCACCAGGCGCACCAGGCCCCCTTCGCTCACCTTCAAGCGCGCCGCATCATCGGGGCCAATCAGCACAAAGGGTTCGCCAATGCGTTCGTGCAGCACTTCCGAGGGGGTTAGCGTTGCGCCCAAGTCATACAGGCGGGTGATGGGGAAGGCCACGGCCCCCAGGTGCGGGAGCTTGAAATCGCCTGCGGGCGGGTAAGCTGCCTGCGGAACGCCTTCCGGCGCAGCCAACTGGCAGCCCAAACCTTGATAGTTGGCGTAGCCTGTGCCGCCGTAGTACATATCGGCCCGCCCAATGATGGGCGTCTGCGGATGCGTTTCGGCCAACTTGCGATAGTTCAGCCCCTTGAAGGCCGGCGTTTCATCGGCCAGGCGGCTGAAAACCAGGGATGCCGCTCCGGCTTCCAGGCCGCTCACCCCGCTCCAATCAGCCACAAGGGCGGTGATGGTGTAATCGGGCAGAGCGTCTTTCTGGATGAGGGGTAGGCGGGTTAGCACCGCAGACTGGCGCGAAGACGGCGCAATGTCTACCGCGATAGTGGTATCTTTCACCTGCGCGGCGGGGTAGAAACGCTGCGCCCGGCGAGTGTTGTTGGTGAATGTGCCTTCGCGCTCGGTGAAAGCCTGCGCCGGCAGCACCACATCGGCCAGGCGGGCCGTATCACTCAGATACAAATCCTGCACTACCACAAAGCGGTCGCCGCCAAAGCTATCCTGGAAGGCCGGGTTATCGGCCACGGGATCGGCGGCCACGATGTACAAAGCTTGGGCCGCGGCAAAGTCGGCGGGCAGGTTGGCGCTGGGCCGCCAGCCCAACTCCACCGCGCCTTGATCGTTGGCGCGCGGCCAGGCGGCCACCAGGCCGTTATTGGGCCGGCCAAAGTGGCCGGTGTTCACCAGCAGGGCGGCGCAGGCTTGCGCCAGGGCCTCGGTCTCCGGCAGGCCCAGCCCGTCTGAACCATAGATCACCAGGGCGTCTTTTGCGTTGGCGAAAACTTGGGCCACCGTCGGCCATTGAATATCCGGTTGATCCGCGGCAGAGGCGCCGGGGGCGCCAAGATTGCGCACTGCGGCAGCAGCCGAGCCGAAGGGGTATCTTAAGCGGTAAGTTGCGGCCCGGTCTAACTTGGTGGCGCGGGCGTTTAGCACAATCAGCGTAGCCCCGCGCTTGGCGGCTTGCGAGATGCGCAACCACCACACCGGGGCCTCTTCTTCCAGGTCGCAGCCCACCACCAAAACGGCGCTGCCCGGCCCCAGGTCGCCAAAGTTGGAGCCGGGGGGCAGGCCCAGGCGGGTGGTCAGTTCACCCCCACCCATGTGGCTGTAAAGCGCCTTGCGACCGCCCAGGGAGTGGGTGAGCTTGCCCAGGTTGAATAGGTCTTCATTGGCAAGTCGCCCACCGGCCAGGGTAAACAGGTTCCCGCCGGCGGCTTTGAATCGCTCGCCCACCAGGGCCAGGGCTTCTTCCCATTCCACCGGCTGTAATTCACCGTTTTTACGCACCAAAGGCTTGCGCAAACGCCGGGGGGTGTGATCGGTGTAGTGATAGCCAAAGCGACCCTTATCGCAAATCCAAATTTCGTTCACTTCTTCATTTTGGCGCGGCATCACGCGCTTGACCACCCAATTGCCGCCCGAAACCGCTTCGCGGCGCACGTCCATGCTTAAGTTACAGCCCACCGGGCATTGGGTGCAGATGGAAGCCGCGGTGTGCAGTTCCCACGGGCGAGCGCGGAAGCGGAAATCGGCCGTGGTGAGCGCCCCAACTGGGCAAATATCGGTGGTGTTGCCGCTCCAGTATGAATCAAAGCCGGGGTCGCTGTAGGAGATGATCTCCCAGGCGCGCCCACGATTGTTGAACCCGAGCACATGATCGTCAGCGATGTCGTCTTGGAAGCGCACACAGCGGGCGCATTGAATGCAGCGTTCGCGATCCAAGAAAATCAGCTCACCCAAGGGCACTCGCTTAGCCAGATGTTTCTTTTCGTCTAACAGAAAACGGGTGCGCCCCGGCCCATGCGCCATGGTGAGATTTTGCAGCGGGCATTCGCCGCCCTTATCGCAGATCGGGCAGTCCAACGGGTGGGAGGTGAGCAGAAATTCGAGAATATCTTTACGCCCCCGCGCCACCTTTTCGCTGGTATGCACCACCACCATGCCAGGTGAAACGGGCGTGGTGCAAGCTGTTTCCAGCTTGGGGCCGAATTGGATTTTAGGCGAACCGTCTTCATTCAGCACTGGCTGGCCGCTGGCGCGGTCGATAACCGGACGCCCAATGTCTACCAGGCACATGCGGCACATGCCCACCGGTTCCATTTTGGGGTGGTAGCAGAACACCGGAATATCAATGCCGATATTCTTGGCGGCATCGACCACCAGGGTTCCTTCCGGCGCTTCTACGGCTACGCCGTCTATGGTCAGGGATACCATTTTGGTCATAGTTTTCTCAGTCCAATATTGCTATGAATCAGCGCCGTCTGCCAACGGCCGCGCCACTTGGGCGGAAGCTTGGGAGCCGACCGCAGAGACGGCCTGCTCCGGCGAGGGTAGGGCTTCGAGGCGGTCGAAATCGACGCGAAAACGGTCGATGCCCGACATAACCGCCTCAATGGAGAACTCGCCCAGGGCGCACAAACATTTGCCCTTCATTTCAGAAGCCACATCGTAGAGCAAATCTACATCGGCGCGGGTGGCCTGGCCGGCGGCGATCCGCTCGGTGAGATGAGCCATCCAATACGTGCCTTCACGACACGGTGTACATTTGCCGCACGATTCGTGCTTGAAGAAATGGGTGGTCTTTTCGATCAGCCAGCGAATATCCACGGTTTCATCGATGACGATGACTGACGCTGAGCCGAGCTGCGCCCCTAAGGCCGGCACGCTTTCGTAATCCATGGGCGTATCCAAGGCCTTATCATCGGCCACGATGAGCGCCGAGCTGGCCCCGGCCGCCATAATCGTTTTGATGCGGCGGCCATCCGGCACACCTCCGCCATAATCTTCGATCAGCTGGCGGAAGGTCGTGCCCAGGGGAAGCTCGTAATTGCCAGGCCGGCTGATGCAGCCCGAAAGCGAGAAGATCTTCACCCCGGGGCTTTTTTCTGTGCCCAGGCTGCGGAACCACTCGGCGCCACGGCTGATAATCAACGGCACATTGGTGAGCGTTTCCACGTTGTTGACGATGGTGGGCTTTCCATATAAGCCAAAGGAGGGTGGGAAAGGCGGGCGCACCCGCGGCTGGCCCAGCTTTCCCTCCAGCGATTCGAGCAGGGCGGTTTCTTCGCCGCAAATATAGGCCCCCGCCCCTAAATGGGTGTGCAAATGCAGCGAGAAATTTGTTCCGAACAGGTTCTCGCCCAACAAGCCGGCGGCTTCCATGGCGGCGATGTGCTGATCGAGGGCGGCGCCCAATTCCCAAAATTCGCCGCGCAGATAAATATAAGCCAGGTTGGCCTGGACGGCGAAGGCGCAAATGGCTAACCCCTCCAAGAACTGGTAGGGGTTGCTTTCCATAATCTCGCGGTCTTTAAAGGTTCCCGGCTCCGATTCGTCGGCGTTAGCGGTGACATAATGCGGCCAAGCCTTATTATCGATAAACGACCATTTTACGCCAGTGGGGAAACCTGCGCCGCCGCGCCCGCGCAACCCCGAGGCTTTGACCACATCCACCACCTGGCCGGGCGACATGCTCTTAACCACCTGCTCCCACGCCTGGAAGCCGCCGTTTTGGCGATACACATCCAGGTTATCCAGGTCTGGAATCTGGCGATGGCGCAGGAGGATGTATTCCTTATGCGGAATTTCAAGGGGGGCGTTGGTTTGGTTGGTCATCAGGCAGTCCTCCCACGCCGCAGGGCGGCATCGGCGCGCAGCTGTTCGATCAGTCGCAGAGCGGTTTCAACGGTTTGATTCTCGTGGTATGAAAGCCCCGCCCCCGATTGCACCTGGAACATGGGCGCTTTATCGCAGGCGGCCAGGCACATCACCCGTTCGACAGTGATGAAGCCGTCGGCAGTGGTTTCACCTGGCCGAATGTTCAGGCGGGCGCACAGTTCATCAAAGAACTTATCGGCCCCACGCAGCGCGCACGGTAGATCGGTGCAGACCTGGATGCGGTATTTCCCAGCCGGTTCATCATAGTAAAGGCTGTAAAAACCGATAATCGACTTGACTTCTGTGACGCTCATGCCGAGGATTTCGGCCACCTCGATCATATCTTCGCGATTCAAAAACATCTTATCCCGTTGGGCCAGGTAGATCATCGGCATCACCGCCGAGCGACGCTGGTCGGGCGGGTATTTCGCCAGGATGGCCTGGACTTCCTGTGCGTATCTCTCCGCTATCATCGGTCCACATCTCCCAAAACAATATCGGTGGTGCCGATCAACACCACCAGGTCGGCTACCAACACGCCCTTAGCCAGGTAAGGCAAGATTTGCAGATTGGTGAACGAAGGCCCGCGCCAATGCACACGGTAGGGCTTGCTCGAACCATCGCTTTCCAAATAAACGCCCAACTCGCCGCGGGGCGATTCGGTGGCGATATACACCGAGCCAACCGGTGGAACAAAGCCTTCGGTCCACAGCTTGAAGTGGTGAATGAGGGCTTCCATGCTATAGCTAAGCTCGCTGCGCGGCGGTGTCACGAATTTGCGGTTGCTGCTGCGCACCGGCCCCATGGGCATTTTTTCCAGCGCCTGGCGGGCGATGCGCACCGATTGGCGCATTTCCTCAACCCGCACCAGGTAGCGGGCGTAGGTATCGCCTTCGGTGCGGGTGGCAATGTCGAAATCGTACAGCTCATAGCCGCTGTAGGGGGCCGCTTTACGCAAATCGTGGGCCACGCCAGAGGCGCGCAGCATGGGGCCGGTTACGGCGTAATTCAGGGCCACTTCGGGCGGCAAGACGCCGATGCCTACGGTGCGCTTCAGGAAGAGCGGGTTGGTGGTGAGCAGGCTCTCGTATTCGTCGATGCGCGCCGGCATCTGATCGAGAAAGGCGCGCACCGCGGCTTCAAATTCCACCGGCGTATCGCGCCACAAGCCGCCGGGGCGGAAGTAGGTGGTCATCATCCGCTGGCCGCTGACCAACTCTTTGATGTTCAGGATCTTCTCGCGCTCGCGGAAGCAATAAAGGAACACCGAGGTGGCAGCCATATCTAAAGCGTGTGTACCCAGCCACACCAGGTGCGATTCGATGCGCTGCAATTCGGTAAGCAGCACCCGGATAGCCTGAGCGCGCGGCGGCACGTCCAGGTCGCAGAGCTTTTCAACGGCCAGGCAGTAGCTGAGATTATTGCCAAGGTTATTCAAATAGTCGAGGCGGTCGGTCATCACTTCGGCCTTGAGATAGGTCTTGGCTTCCATGTTTTTCTCGATGCCGGTGTGAAGAAAACCGATATCGGGAATGCAGGTGACCACTGTCTCGCCGTCCAGTTCGAGCAGTAAGCGCAGCACACCATGGGTGCTGGGGTGCTGCGGCCCCATATTGAGCAAAACGGTTTCCCCGGTAAGCGCCCGCTCTGAAATCAAATGGCGGATTTCTTCCATGGGAACCGGAGACAGGTTGACTTCTTGTTCTACCAACATAATCCTTTTGCTCCTATCCCGCGGCGATTATTCTGTCGCATACGGCTTACGCAGGTTAATCTCTTCAAAGTTGAAGGTATACTGCACTTCTTCGTAGCCCAGCGGGAAATCTTTGCGCAGGGGGTGGCCCACCCAGTCGGCGGGCATCACAATGCGGCGCAAATCGGGGTGATTTTCAAAGCGCACCCCGAACATATCAAAAATTTCGCGCTCGAACCAATTGGCGTTGGCGTAAACGCTCACCAGGCTGGGCGCCGTGGGGCTGCTGCCGTCCAGCGGCACACGCACCCCCACCAGCGCCTTATGCTGCACCGAGCGCATGCGGTAGACAATGTGGAAGCGCGGGGTTTGCTCGGGCCAGTAATCGACGGCGGTTTCTTCCACCAGCATTTCAAAGTGATACTGGTCGCGCAGGGCAGAGGCTGCGGCCACAATCTGATCCGGCCGCACAATCAGGCTGGTTTCGCCGCGAAACTCGTACCGCCCCGCTTCAAACTGCGCTTGCAAATCAGAGAGCATAGATTGGGTAAAATCGTCCATCTTAGCGCCAGTCCTTCATACTTTCACCCTTCACCGCTTCATAGAGGGTGATGATACCGTGAATGAGCGCTTCGGGGCGCGGTGGGCAGCCGGCCACGTAAACGTCTACCGGCACAACCTCGTCCACCCCTTGCACCAGGGCATAATTGTTGAACACCCCGCCGCATGAGGCGCAGTCGCCCATGGCGATCACCCATTTGGGGTCGGGCATCTGATCGTACAAGCGGCGCAGCACCGGGGCCATTTTGCGCGAAACCCGCCCGGCCACGATCATCAAATCGGATTGACGGGGGCTGGCGCGCATCAACTCCATGCCAAAGCGGCTCACATCGTAATCGGCCGCCTGGGTAGACATCATCTCAATGGCGCAGCAGGCCAGGCCGAACAACATCGGCCACATGGCCCCGGTGCGCGACCAGTTAATCGCCTGCTCTAAGCGCAGTGTGGCAACCCCCATATTACCGAGCTTTTGCTCTATTCCCATTCCAAAGCTCCTTTCTTCCAGGCGTACACAAACCCCACCAACAAGACACCAATAAACACAAACATCTCGATCAAGCCAAATAGGCCGAGCTGCTTGAAGACCACCGCCCAGGGCAAGAAAAAAACCACTTCAATATCGAATAGGATGAATAAAACCGCCACCAGGTAGAAGCGCACCGGCATGCGGCGCATGCCCGGCCCAATCGGGCGCATGCCCGATTCATAGGGAACCGATTTACGCTTGGAGGGTCGCCGTGGGCCAAACAGATGCCCCAGCGCCACCACCATCCCGGCCAGGCCGGTTGCTATAACGATTAATATGACAAGAGGTAAATATTCCATCAACATGTTGGCTTCTCCGTACCCGCTTTTTGCAGGTTAAACACCGCGCCATGTCTCACCGTTGTGTTGGTGTGCGATAGTTTATCATACAGGACTTAGCGTGTCAATTTTCACAAATTAAGAGAATGCTTGTCCGGTTTTTAGCGCCGGGTTGGGACGGGTTCACTTTTCCTTCAGCTTTGTTAATGTAGAAAGTCGCGCAGCTGGCGGCTGCGTGAGGGGTGGCGCAGTTTGCGCAGGGCCTTGGATTCGATTTGGCGGATGCGTTCACGGGTCACATCGAAGGCCACGCCCACTTCTTCGAGGGTCATCTCGCGCCCGTCGCGCAGCCCGTAGCGCAGCTCGAGCACTTCGCGCTCTCGATCCGACAGCACGGCAAGCGCGCTGTTGAGGGATTCGCGCAGCATATCGCGGGCGGCGGCGTCGAGAGGTTCCAGCGCGTCGCGGTCTTCGATAAAATCGCCCAATTGGCTGTTATCTTCTGCCCCCACCGGGCTGTCGAGCGACATTGGCTCTTCCATGGTGCGCATGATGCGGGTCACTTTGATAACGGCGCGGGTTAAGCGCCGGCGCAGCTCATCCGGAAGCGGCGCGCCTTCGGCGCGGGCGGTCTGAATATCGCGGTAATCTTGGGGGTCCAGAAAATCCGATTCCAGGGCAATGTCTTGAATGGTGGGTTCGCGGCCCAACTTTTGCACCAGGCCGCGCTGGATGCGCAGCAGACGGTTGAGCGAATCGAAGATATGCACCGGGATGCGGATGGTGCGGGCCGAATCGGCAATCGAGCGGGTAATCGCCTGGCGAATCCACCAGGTGGCGTAGGTGCTGAACTTGTAGCCCCGCGCCGGGTCATACTTGGTCACAGAGCGCAGTAAGCCCAGGTTGCCTTCCTGGATGAGATCCAGGAAAGAACTGCCGCGGCCCAGGTAGCGCTTGGCAATGCTCACCACCAGGCGCAGGTTGGCGCGAATAATGACAACTTTGGCCTCTTCGCCGCGCTGGTGGACGGCTTGCAGCTCGTCTTGCAAGACGGTTTCACCGGGCAGATGCCGGATGAATGCCGCCTCAGAAGGTAGGCCGCCGGTTTCCTGGTAAACCTGCCCCAGGTATTGGGCTGCGGCGGGTGGGCACATATAGCAATACATAAACGTTGCAAAGGCATTGTTAGCCACGCCGTTCCAAAAGGCGTCGCTGCCCCACAGTCCGTTATCCAGGTAGGCGCGGGTATAGGAAGGCGATTGGCCTTGCCAGGCAGAGCGCAGGAATTGGGCCTCGGCCAGGATGAGCGAAAGATCGGGGGCCGGCTTGCCCAAGCGCGCGGTGTCTTGCACCACCCGCCCCCACGAGGTTTGCAGGTCATCGAATAGAACGCGGTACAGGTGGGTTGTAGGCCGGCTGTGCGCGGCGGCTTCCGGGTGCAACCGGGCCAAGGCATCCACACGACGCAGCGCCTCCAGCCGCACCCCCAACCAGAACTCATGATCTTGATTTAGCAGGTCGATAACGCCGATTTCCTTCAGGTACAGCCGTACCGGATCTTCGCCCAACTCGGCGGCCAGGCGCGTATCGCCCAGCAGTTGCAAGGGTTCGCTCACGGCCAAGAGTTTGGCATCATCCTCATCCGCATCATCGCCCATGTCGCCTTCAGGGTCGTCGATTTCATCATCCCCCAGGCTATCGATGTCAATCAAATCTTCATCTAGCGGTAGGGTGGATGACGAAAGCAAGGGTTTGTTAATCAGGCTTTCGGTGGCTGAGGATAGTTCTTCGCCGGAAGAGTCATCGGCGCTATACAGGGGGATGCGGGGGGTGTGAGGTGATTTTTTTATCTCGGTCATTCCACCTATCCTTGGCGGCGCGCGGCGCTATTTGAGCGACTGGTGTACTGGCTGATGGCCTGGTCGATGGCGTGACGCACCTTTGCCAGTTGTACCACAGTTTGCGATTCCTGGCTAAGACCAGGTTGACCGTTTTCTTGCGCTTCTAACATACTAAAACGATGATACTCCAAGGCCTGGTTCAAGCGCGAAAGGCGCAGCAGCAGCAGACCGCGCATCAAATCTTCCAGCACCCGCTCATCGGTGGGGTCCAGCCTGGCGGTATGTTCCAGCAGGCTGTCGGCCATTTCCATAAGCGGCAGCGAGAGCTTGTTCATGACATAATTTAGCGGCTCGGCCATATCTTGCGCCACCGAATCTTGAAACAATTGCAAAATGGTTTGATGATCGGCGTGTTGAAATTCGTCGGGCGAAAGGCGCGAAAGCGAATGCTCTTGCATACGCCGATCGACCTGGTAGAGCAGATCGGGGCGGCGCAGCAGCACGCCCAGGCAGTGCACCTCGAGGGCGTAGCTGCTCATGTGGGGCAGGCTCAGCGGGTCGGCGGGGCGCGGGCGACCGCCCTGCCGCCCGCCGGGGGGTGGGGTGCGCGCCGACCCTGGGCGGGGGCGGCTGGGGGCCGGGGCCAGGTTGGCCAGGGCGCTTTCGTTCACTTTTAGCAGGCGCGCCAACCGCTGGCGATAGGTGTCGCGCTCAATTGCACCGGGAACATCCTCAATCAGCGGCAGCACCTGGGCGGCCAACTGAGTCTTCACCTTGGCGTCGTCCAGGTCTTTGCCTTGCGCCAGCGTTTCCATAACATGCACCACCACCGGGCGGGCTTCTTTGAGGATGCGCGGCCAGGCGTCGGGGTCTTCGTACACCACTTCATCGGGGTCAAGATCGCGCGGCAGCGTGGCGACGCGAATATCGGCCTGCAAGCGCGCTTCAAAACCTAGCAGGCCGCGGGCGTCAAAGGCCACCGCTTGGGTTTCGCGATCCATGGCCTGGCGCGCCACCTGCAAGCCGCGCAGGGTGGCCTGGTCGCCGGCGGCGTCGGGGTCGAGCGCCAGCACAATCCGCTTGCTGTAACGCTTGAGCATGGTGAGCTGGGCTTCGGTGAGCGCCGTGCCCATGGGCGAGACGGCGTTGGCGAAACCCGCCTGGTGCAGGGCGATCACGTCCAGGTAGCCTTCCACAATCACGGCCTGGTCGGCTTCGCGGATGGCTTTGCGGGCCCGGTCCAGGCCATACAGCAGGCGGCCCTTATCGAAGATGGGCGTTTGGGGAGAATTGAGGAACTTGGGCATGTCGTCGGGGTTGAGGATGCGCGCCCCAAAACCGGCCATGCGCCCGCGCACATCACGAATGGGGATCATCAGGCGATGGCGGAAGCGGTCGTAGATGCGGCGCTGGCCGCCCTCGGCATCGGCTTCGCGCTCGGTGAGCAGGCCGGCGTCGATCAAATCTTCAACCCTGGCCCCGCGCCCGGTGAAGTAGTTGAGGGTGTTATCCCAACCGGCGGGGGCGTAACCCAGGCCAAAGTTTTCGATGGTCTCATCGGTGAGATGGCGCTTGTCGTGCAGGTAAGCCAGGGTTTGTTTACCGGCGGGGGTATTGAGCAGATTATGGCGATAGAACACCACGGCGTCTTCAAGCAGTTGGCGCAGGTGGTCGCCGGCTTCTTCGGCGGCCTGCTGCTGCGGGGTGACCGGCTTGAGTTCCACCCCGGCGCGCTCGGCCAGGTAGTGCAGCGCTTCGGGGAAATCCCAATTCTGCTGCTTCATCACAAACTTAAAGATGTCGCCGCCCTCGTTGCACTGCCCAAAGCAGCGCCAGGTTCCCGAATCGGGAAAGATAACGAAGGCGGGGGTGCGTTCGTTGTGGTGGAAGGGGCAGAAGCCGATGTAATTCTTACCGGTGCGGCGCAGCTTGACCGATTCGCTGACGATCTCGGTAATATCCAGGCGCGCCTTAATATCATCAACGACAGACATAGCAGCTATTATATCCGATGAAGATTAAGCGATAGAAAGAGCCGCGGGGGCTGCTAACCGGCGCGGGGGGAGCGGCGAAACCGGCTCTCTGCTGACAAACAACCGCGCCGGGCCGCAGGTTATGCGCCCGCCAGGCCCTGCCGGCCCAGCGCCAGCAGATGCGCACACAGCGCCCGGTTACGCGCCTTCAAATCGTCTTCAAACACCAAAAAGTCGGGCAGCGAGACGGCGAAGTAATCGATCTTCACCTCGTCATCAATATGCAGTTGAGCGTAATCCACCAGGCGTTGGAAAGTGCGGCGGGCGGCGGCTTCATCGCCCAGGGCGCGCTGCGCCAGGCCCTGGTAGTAGATCATCTCCGGCGGCTGGTCGTTGTAGAACATTGCCGAGGCCAGGGCGTAATCGCCGGCGGCGGCGCGCTCGAAATAGCCGCGCGCCTGGGTCTCATCGCCCACCTGCCGCCATGCCAGGCCGGCCAGGTAATCCAGATGGTTTTCGCGCACCCCCAGCAGCTTCCCTTCGCCAAGCGAATAGGGGTAATGTCGGGCCTGCTCCAGCAAATCCAGGGCGGCGCGGTAGCGGCCCGCGTCCAGGCGACGGCGGGCCATCTCCGCCAGGGCGGCCACATATTGCCGGGTGGTCTTGCCCTCGCCGCCTTCCCAGGGGTGAAAACGCCGGCTTATCAGCATGCGGTAAGCGTCTTCGGGGCGGCCCAAGGTGTTAAGCAGCGCCACACGCTCCAGGCTCAAATCGTCGCGCTGCACTGTTAGCTGGTCGAATTGGTTAAGCCGGTCGAGGCGCGCTTGCGCATCGACGCCCAGGCGCTTTTCGAGTTGATCTAGCTCAAACAACAGACGAGCATGGTGAGGGGCTAATTCAAAAGCGCGGCGGAAATAGGCCAACGCCGCAGCCGCATCGTGCTGGTGGTTGAAGGCCGCCAGGCCCAGGTTGCGCAGGGCGGGCGCAAAGCCGGGGGCCAGCGCCGCGCAGGCCTCCCAAGCAGAAATGGCCTGATCATATTGGCGATGGGCGTACCAGAAATTGCCCAGCATGTAGTGGGCGTGAGCATCGGCGGGGTTGGCAGCCACGGCTTGCTGCAAGGCCAACACTTCTTCCAGGCGATTGGGGAAACCATAATCGGGCGAAAGCGCCGCGGCGGCCTGCCAGGCGTGCTGCGCCGCGGAAAGCTCGCCCGCTTGGGCCTGCACCCAACCGAGCAAATAGGCGTTCAGGGCGGTGGGGGCGGCGCGCCGCAGCACGGCAGCCGCTTCATCATAGAAACCGGCGTGGGCGTAATCGAGGGCCAGTTCGGGCCAGGTTCCGGCTGCGCCAAAGGAGGCGCTATCAGAGCCGTCGGCGGCAAATGGAGGTAGGCTGGGGTTGGCGGAGGAGTCGCCGCCTTGGGAAGCCGTGGCAGGCGTGGAGGGAGCGCTCGCTTGAGGCGGCGCGGGCGGGGCGGAGGCAGCGCTGGCATCCAGCGCTGCCAGGGGGCCAGTTAGCTCCCACCAGCAGCCATGGTTGAAGGGGTTGCGCTGCAAACCGAGGCGGGCGGCCTGGCGCGCTTCGGGCAGGCGGCCCATGGCGCGCAGCACAGCGGCTTGCAAATGCCGCCCCTGGTGATGGTTGGCGTTACGAGACAGGGCGCGTTCCAGGTGTTCCAGGGCGGCGGGGTAATCGCCACGGCGGGCGTCCAGCCGGGCCAGCTCGAAACAGGCCGCGTCTTGCCAGGCGGCGTTCCAGGCGGCTTTGGCGAAGGCATCGTAAGCCTCATCCGGGCGGCCCTGGAGGCGCTGCGTGAGGCCCAACATGTAGGAAGCTTCGCCGTCGTACGGGTTGGCGTTATGGGCGGTTTGGCGCGCCAGGGAGGCGGCGGCGTAGGCTTGGGCCTGGGCGAATTGCCCTTGGGCGCAGCGGCGGCGGGCCAAGGCCAGGTTGCTGCGACTGTCGCCGGGGTCGCGGCGCAGCGCCTCCATATAATAGGCTTCGGGGTCGTAGGTGGCGTGACGATACTGCTCCAGGTGAAGACCGGCCAGGTACAGCTGCTCGATGGCAGCGATGGCGGCAGGTTCGGGCAGGGGTTGAGCGGGCGGCGGTGGGGCGGGCGCGCCCGGCGGCGGGGGCGTGTAGGCGAGCAGCAGCTGCTCGCCGCTCCAGGCTTGCAGGCTCAGCTCGTGGTCGACGGCCCCCTCCGGCAAGGACAGGGAGTGCGTCCAGCCGATGGATGGGCTAAGCGCCGCCGAGGCGCTGAACACCACCCGCCCCTGCCATAACAGGCGCACTTCCACCCGCAGCGGGCGGGTGACGTACACCCCTAAGCGCGCCTGGCCGTCATCGATGCTCAGGTGCAGCGCCGCATCGATGTTGGCGTTCGAGGCCGGCCCGATGTCTTTATAGGGCATGAACACCTGGTTAAAGGCTTTTTGCTCGCCGGGCTGCAGCCAGGTGAAATCGGGCTGGTTATCGGTGTAGGCCCCACACATTAATTCAATGTAGGGGCCGTCTTCATCGGTCAGTTGGCGATCCCAAACGCGGCCAAAATCGCCGCTGCCCCATGTCCACTGCTTTTTCCCCGGCACGGCGTGATGGTCGGCAATATGCAGCATCCCGGCCTGGGCGCGGTGGTCGTAATCGCCCATGAAATCGTAGTCGGAGTGATAGGCCATGTAGGAGGTGGGCACGGGTATGTTTTTGTAGCGGCTGATATCCGTGCCGGGGGCGTAGTTGACCTTGTAATACTCACCCGTGGCGATGGGGAAGGTAGAAACCGCACGCTTGCCGTGATCCAGCACGGCGTGCACATCGGGCGGGAACACCGATTGAGTCTCGTCATGCACCGCCACGGCCGGGTTGGCCCACCACAAGAAAGTTTGCGGCTGGGCGCTGCGGTTAATCACCTGCACCTTGATTTCCAAATAGGCGCGGTCAGGGTAGAGGGTGAAGCCATGCGCTTCTTGGGCGCGCCACATCACCTCCACCTCGCCGCACCACACGGTTTGGCTGCCATCGGGGTTGGCAACGATGCGCCAATCGAGCGGGGCGAAAGTGCTGGGGCGGTGATGCTGCGGCCAGTTGAACTCGATGCCGCCCGACACCCACGGCCCGGTCAACCCCACCAGGGCCGGTTTGATCACCTGGTTATGGTAGACGAAGGGGCGGTTGTTGGTCTTATCCAGCGCCAAATGCACCCGCCCGCCTAGCTCCGGCAGAATCATAATTTTAAGATAGCGATTTTCCAGGAAGAGAGCGATATAGGGCTGCGGCCGGGCTTCGTCGCCCACGCTTTCGATGACCGGATACGGGTACACCGCTCCGCTGCTGCCCTGGTAGACCCGCTTTTCCAGGAAGAGCGGCAGCTTTTCCGGCTGTCCGACGGGGTAGGTGGGCAGGAAGACGGTCTCAGACCAGGCGAGGACGGGTTCGGTTGGCATAGTGGGGTAACAGCGCTCCATTTAGCAAGGTGAGGTCGAACCCGGCATGATCCACGTTAGCGGCGCCGAATATTCAACCTTGTATTCACGTTTTAATGAATTTCGATCTGTAAAGACATATCGGTTTCGACATCGACTAAACGGCGATTGTAGATGATGATCATATCTTGCAAAACGTCAAAAAATTGGCGATTCTCTTCAGAAGCCATCTCAATTACGTTCATCGCCAGAAAATCTTCTATGGCTAAGATGGTTATGCCAGACTTTAAGTTGTCCACTTCAGCTAAGATGCGAGCTTTATTGGTTTGCGCCTCCGGAACCAATAAAACAGGATGTTTACCCGCTTCCAAGTTACGGGCGCATTTTTGAATAACCGCCGTCCCAGGCGAGGCGGTAACATGATATACCAGGTTTTCCAGCGCAAAATCGCCGGCGCGGTCGGTTTGAACATCGCCGGCATGGGCGGGTAGATTTTGAATATCCAGGTGTGGGAAACGCCTTTCCAACTTCGCTCCCACCAGGTGCTGTTCCACCACACCGTTGCTTTGATTATTATGCGCCCCTTCTAAAATCAAACCGACCCAGGCCGCAGGCGATTGGCGGCGATCCAGATCCAGGCGCATGCTTTGGCGGGTTAGCCAGGCCCTGGCAAGTGCAGTCATCTGCTGGATCAGGTCGAGCAGCAGTTGATCGCGTTGACCTTCAGGCAAAACACACAGCATTTGGCCCCAATCAAACGCATCAAATAATTTCTGCCCATCCTGATGAGCCTGGCGCGTTGTGCATTCTTTTAGGTAGCGTTCCGGCAAATCGTAGCGCGCCAGGACTTTACCCAAACCGGAGTGCGAATGGCTCACCTCACCGCGGGGCGATATAACATCGTTCCGAGATAGCGGGCATGGCGCCCTTAAATGGTCTAGAACAACAATACCCATCGCCACCGTATTGCGAGAAGGCGCCTTCTTACCAGCGGTACATGCGCTCAGCCAATCGTTTAGCAAGCCTTGGGCTTGTAACTTTATGGCGTCAAAGGTGGCTTGTGACATGTTGATTTTCCCAATTGTAATGCTTGCAGAATGCGCTTTCTTACTGCTATGCGCATTTTCGCGGTACGTAGTTCATGCTCCCAAATATGAATCACCGTCCACCCGTGGGCTTCCAGTTCTAACGTGTTGATTTTATCCCTCACCATATTACGCTGAATTTTAGTTTCCCAATAAGCACGATTCGTCTGAGGCAGTTTGCGTTGACACACCGGGCAGCCATGCCAGTAACAGCCATCAGCAAACAGCAGCAATTTCTCATCATCAAAGACAATATCTGGTTTACCTTGGATGTTTTGAGCGTTGCGCTTCCAACCGCGCAGGCCCATTCCGGCAAGCATGGAAAATAAACGCCGCTCGAGACCGGTATTCTTCCCTTTCACCGACTGCATGGTGCGTCTACGGTCGGCCGGGGTCAGGTTATCCGCCATGTTCGGGAACGCCTTCAAGCAGGTGATATAAGGGGTTGATAACATGCTCGCCGATCCATGCAATCGCCGGAACACATACCGCGTCGCCAAACCCCCACAAATTGTCATTGAGTTTATCCACGAGGGGATAGTCATCGGGAGCGCCTTGCAGGCGCGCCGCCTCGCGGGCGGTCATCAGACGAGCGCGTAAACGGCCTTGCCCGGCGACAATTAATATCTGCCGCCCACTGCCGCCCATGGGGGTGCGCAAGCATCCGGCGAAATGATCGGATCGCACCTCGGTATAGGTCTTGCCTTTGCGCACGCGGTTGAAAGCCGCACGATAAGTCAGGCCGTCCTGCTGCATTAACCGGCGCACCATTTCCAAGTGTCGCTCGCTTAAGCGGTCGGTGGTTAATCGATTTACTTTTTCTTCCGGCCACCAGGCCGGATCGTCGTCATCTAGCTGCTCAACAATCGAGGCGAGCGTATGGTTAGCGTGGGGCAAGGGGGGTAAATCGAGATGCAGCCACTTCAAGTCGGAATGGGTGAGCATGGCGGCGCGCAGCTGTGGAGGGCAAAAAGCAGCCGAGCGCGAGTGCAGCCTAAAATTAAATTCCAATTCACCAAGGGGAAGAGCGCCTTGAACACCCACGATAAAGATACGTGGGCGAGATTGGGGGGTGAAATGCAGAGCGTTGACCACGAAACAGTCGCAAGTGTAGCCCAGCTGATTGAGTGCGGCAATCGCCTCCCGGAAATCAGCGCCTTGATTAGCGGTAATCAGTCCCAGGACATTCTCCACCAGCACCAACGGGGGGCGTCGAACGCCCATTTCCGTAAGGAGGCGAATCCACTGCCAATATACGCCCGATCTCTCCGAACCGGCGGCGTTTATGCCGTTGTAATGACCCGCCAGGCTCAAATCTACGCATGGGAAAGAGCAGGTGGCTAAAGTTGCTTGGGGGATGTCGGCAGCGGTTATGTTGTGAATATCGTCAATGATAAATTCAGAGCCATTGGGTTTGAAATAGCCCGCATACATGGTTAATTTCTTTGGGTCAATATCGTTAGCCCAAACACATTGCCAACCGGCGCGTTCCAAGCCCAGGCGCATTAAGCCTATTCCGGCGAAAAACTCAAGGAAGGTTTGAGGAGGCTGCATAGTGGGTAAATCTTACCATTAACCGGCGGCTTTATCCACGGCGCGGCGGCGATGCAGAGCACGAACGCGTTTTGGAAGCGGCTCCGCTGACGGTGCGATCTTCTGACACCGTCAAGGCGTGATGGCCGGGTTCACTGGTAGAACGCATCACGAGTTCCTGGACGGGGGGTTGAAGCTGGTCGAAACGGCCCTGCAGAACTGCCCACAGCGCCGGAATCGGCGGCTTGCGTGGGCTGTACCAGGCTCACGTGGCCGTAATCGGCTCGGTCAAAGGCACTGGTCAACAAACTGCAGTGCGCTTGAAAGCCGCCCTGGCCCTGGGCAAGAAGCTCAACCATGATAGCGTGCGAAATTCCGGTTTCGCCGGGCGCCCGCAAATTCCCAGCTCGGCTGACGCCGCCCTGGTGCAGAGATGAGGCATCTCGTCCACATGCTGCCAAATCCCCACCCCCGCTGACGCCGCCCTGGTGCAGAGATGAGCCTCGAGCAGGAATAATTTAAGCCGCCGGCGCAGCAGCGGCTTAAATTACATGGGGAGGGGGACGGAAATAAAGCCGGGAGCCGCCTAACCCACTTTTTAGACGGCCCCCAGTTTGCGATGCGCCTAAAAACCTTCCAGGGCGGAGAAATCGGCCACGTCTTGTGCCAGGGCGGCCACGGACTGCACCAGCGCCAGGCGATTGCGGCGAACAGCGGGGTCTTCGGCCATCACCATGGTGGTTTCAAAGAAGTGATTGATGGCCGGAATGAGCGGGGCGAAGGCGGCAATGAAATTTTCCACCGAGCCGGGGCGGCGCGGAGCAGCCTGGGCTTGCAGCACGGCGGCATACAGCTTGGCCTCGCCCTCGCCGGTATAGTCCGCCGGGGCCATGGTAAAGCGTTCCTTTAAATCGCGGGTGATGCGCACACAGCGAGCGTAGGCCGGCAGCAGACTGCTCCACACGGGGGCGGCGATGGCGTCTTCCAGCGCCTGCACTGCCTGGGCGGCGCGGGCCGGGTTGGCCCCCTGCACCGCCAGCACCGCTTCCACGGCGTCGTAACGGCGGCCTTGTTCGAGCAGCACATTGCGCAGCCGTTCCACGATGAAGGTCAGCACCGCCTGGCGTTGGTCGGAGCCGGCGGCGATGGGCAGCCCGCCCGCCGCGGCGTCGATGGCCGGGGCTAAGTCGAGGTCTACATTGCCACCCACCAGGTTCTGCACCAGGCCCAGGGCGGCGCGACGCTGAGCGAAGGGGTCTTTGTTGCCCGACGGGGCCAGGTTAGCGGCGAACAGCCCCACCAACGTATCGAGCCGGTCGGCCAGGCCGATCACCAAACCGGGGCGGGCGCTGGGCGAAGCATCGCCCGCAAAGCGCGGCAGATAGTGCTCGAAGATCGCCAGGGCCACCGCTTGCGGCTCGCCCGAACGCAGGGCGTAGAAAGCGCCCATCTGGCCCTGCAGCGAAGTCATCTCCACCACCATATGGGTCGCCAGGTCGGCCTTGCACAGCTCGGCGGCGCGCTGAGCAATGCGCGCCTCGTCTGCACTCAAACCCAGCTTATCGCCCAGCCACTGCGTTAACCGCGTGATGCGGCGGGTTTTATCGAGCATCGAACCGAGCTTCTTTTGAAAGGTGAGCGTATCCAGGCGCGGCAGGTAGTCGGATAGAGGCTTCTTCAAGTCTTCGCGCACAAAGTAATTGGCGTCGGCAAAGCGGGCGCGGATGACCTGCTGGTTGCCCTCGATGACCGTCTCCAGCCATTGGTCGTCGCCATTGCGCACGGCAATAAAATAGGGCAGCAGGTTTGGGCCGGCTTGCTCCCACACGGGGAAATAGCGCTGGTGCTTTTTCATCACCGAAACCAGCACCTCACGCGGCAGCTGTAGATATTCTTCGGCGAAGCTGCCGCGCAGCGCCGTGGGCGCTTCCACCAGGTTAGCCACCTCGTCGAGCAGGGCGGGGTCGTCGGCGATGCGGCCCTGCACTTCAGCGGCCAGCGCCCGCACCTGGCGCAGGATGGCTTCCTGGCGAGCGGTTTTATCTAGCAAAATGCCCTGGCTGCTTAAGAATTGGTGGTAGGCCTGGGCCGAACGCACATGCTGCTGCGCAGGTTGCATAAAACGCAGACCGCGGGTGAAGTCGGCGGAGGCCAACCCGGCAAATTCAAAGGGGATCACCTGGGCGGCGTCGCCTTCGCCCAACAAGGCCAGCAGCCAACGGATGGGGCGCGAGAAGGCCACGTTGCTGCTGTTCCAGCGCATCGACTTGCCAAAGCTCAGCCCGGCGATGACGCCCGGCAGGGCCTCGGCCAGCACCGCCAGGGCGGGGCGACCGGCCTGGCGCACGGTGGCGGTGACATATTCGCCGCCGTCGATGGTGCGCACCTGCAAATCGCCCACGGGTACGCCTTTGCTGCGGGCAAAGCCTTCGCCGGCGGGGCGCAGGCTGCCATCGGGGCCAAAAGCGGCTTTGGCGGGCGGGCCTTTGACCAGCTGCTCCAGGTCGGGCTGCGCGGCGGCCAGGTCGGCGGCCTGCACCACCAGGCGGCGGGGTGTGCCGCTGACCACGATTTCGCCATGGGCCAGGCGCAGGGTTTTGAACAGATCGGGCATCTTTTGGCGCAGCTGATCGAGGGCGCTGTCCAGGTCGCCGGCGGGCAGCTCCTCCACGCCGATCTCAAACAGCAGCGGGGCGGTGGCCGCGCCGGAGGAAGGGGCGGCAGACAGCGCCGCCGGGGCGGAGGCGGGGGCGGGGGCGGTAGAGACCGCGGCGCTCGCCTCGGCTGGGCTAAGCGGATATTCCAGCTGCTGCCGCTGGGCCAGGTATGCTTCGGCCACGCGCCGGGAAAGGTCGCGCATGCGGCCAAACAAGGCCTGGCGCTCGGTGTAACCCACCGCGCCGCGCGTATCCAGCACGTTAAAGGTGTGCGAGAGCTTCAGGATGTAATCGTGGGCCGGCAGCACCAGGCTGCGCTCCAGGCAGGCGTTGGCTTCGGCTTCGTAAAGATCATACATCTGGCGCAAACGCTCCACATCGGCCACCTCGAAATAGTAGGCCGAATGTTCTTGCTCGCCTTGCAGGTTCACGTCGCCATCGGTTACGGTGGGGCTCCACTGAATATCGCGGAAGCTGTTCACGTTTTGCAAGGCGATGGCGATGCGCTCCAGGCCGTAGGTGATTTCCACCGAAACGGGGTCGAGGGTTTGCCCACCGGCTTGCTGGAAGTAGGTGAATTGGGTAATTTCTTGCCCATCCAACCACACCTCCCAGCCCAGCCCCCATGCGCCCAGGGCGGGCGATTCCCAGTTATCCTCCACAAAGCGAATATCGTGCCGCCGTGGGTCGATGCCCAGCGCCGCCAGCGATTGCAGGTAAATTTCCTGCGGGTTGCCGGGGTCGGGCTTGAGGATCACCTGGAATTGATAGTGCATCTGCATGCGGTTGGGGTTCTCGCCATAGCGCCCATCGTCGGGGCGGATGGAAGGCTCCACATAGGCCACCTTCCACGGTTCGGGGCCAAGCACCCGCAAGGAAGTGGCCGGGTTCATGGTTCCCGCCCCCACCTGCTGGTAATACGGCTGCCAGATCAGGCAGCCCTGCCTGGCCCAGAAGTCTTGCAGCTTCATAATAATCGATTGAAAGTCTAAGGCGTTGGTCATATGATCCTTTTTTTAGATAGATGACAGCGATGGCGCAGCTAGAACCGGTGCGCCATCGCTGCGTATAAGCGACAAATGCTCCCAGTTAGATAAGTCCGGCGTCAAACAGCAGCCATAAAACCACCGCCAAGAGGGTCAGCAGGCCAAGCGCCACCAGAACGCTCAACCACACTTTAACCATATCCCGGGGTTTATCGCCCACCACCTTGCCAGAAAAACCGTTGATTAACAGGCGAAACGGTTTGCCCTGGAATTGGTAATCGCCCAGCCAAAGCGGCACGAGCAGATGGGTGAAAGTGAGACCACTCCACGCGCCGGCGCCGATTTCGAGATGGCGCTTTTCTTGCCCAATCGCCGCCACATCCGCAATGCGGCTGCGCAATTCGCGCAGCACTTTATCCCGCGCCGCCAGCGAAGCATCCGAAACCGGCCGGTCATACAAAATCGCCGGCCAACCCGCCAGGAAGTTCGGATTAAACGGCTCGGCCAGGGTGGGGTCGAGGGGGCCAAGCTGGTTTAGTTCCTTATCCGAGAAGCCCTTGACCCCCGAAACGACGACATCGTTAAAGAAACGGGCTTCCACCCCGGTGGCGGGCCGCCATTGTTTGTAGCGCCCGTTACCCTCGGCTACCTCGCACGACCAATGCGCCTCCACCGTGCCATCGAACGCCCAGCACGAATAATAGGCCGGGCGCAGGCGAATGGTGGTTTGCGACTGCCGGATGTTATCGGGCGAGAACAGGCCCCGCCCCAGCCAGGCATTGGCCTGCTTGACCGCCTGGGCTTCGTCCAGCTTCATCAGAATCACCGCCTGGGGGTCGATCAGATCGGCGTGGTCGGGCGACTGCACCATCTGGTTCGAGCCGCAGTAGGCGCACTGCACCATGGCCTGCCCGGGCGGGAGGATGCTCAGCGCGCCGCATTTCTCGCACTTGAAGGCCTGGTTGGCCTGCGCCCAGCGGTGACCGGCCTGGGTGGGCATAACAAAATCCAACACCTGTTCCAGTTCAGCCACCTGGCGGGTATCCACCTGGGTATGCTCGCTGTGCCCGCAGTACTCGCAGGTCAGGCGCTCGCTCTGCAGGTCAAACGACATGCGCCCGCCGCAGTGCGGGCACAAGAAAGACTTTCCGGTGGTCTCGACCTCGGAGGCGGAGGCGGGCTGAACGGGGTGGTTTTCGAGCAGCTTATTGGCGTCGATCTTGCCTTTGAGCACGGCCAGGCCGCGCCGCGCCGCCGTGTTGAACGGTTCTAAGGCGACGGCTTTTTCCAGATATTGGATTTGCTGTTCGGGGTCGTCGGTAGTGGAAGAGAGCCAAATGTAGGGGCGCGCATCCACATTGCTCACCAAGAGGGCGCGGTTGAGCAAAATCTCGGCCATCTTGCGGTCGCCCGCTTTGGCGGCGGTGATGCCATCGCGCAAGTATTCTTCAAACTGGCTCTGGCGTGACGATTGGAGGCGGCTCATAAGAATGAGTTTAACTTAAAAAAGCGCCGTGCGCAAGCATGTGTGTGGTGGGGCCATTCTAGATCAAACCTTATTCCAACATAAAGCTCTCGCCGGGCTGCAGCACATGCGGCACGGCGGCAGTTTCGAGGGCCACGCGCCGCGCCCAGGCCGGGGCGTCTTGGGCGATCAGGTCGAAGGTGTCGTAATGGATGGGGATGACGTGCTGCGGGGTGAGCAGCTTGACGGCGCGCAGGGCGTCGTCCGGCCCCATGGTGTAGTTATCGCCGATGGGCAGCACCGCCAGGTCGATGCCCTCTTCGCCAATCAGGCGCATATCGCCAAACAGCCCGGTATCGCAGGCCATGTAGATTTTCTTGCCCTGGGGGGTGGCGAGCAGAAAGCCGGCTGAGTTGCCGCCGTCAGACCCATCGGGCAGGGCCGAGCCGTGCACCGCCTGGGTGAGCTTGAGATAGCCAAACGGATAGTGGAAGCCGCCGCCAATGTGCTGACCGTGCGCATCCAGCCCCTTTTGGCTAAACCATGTGGCGATTTCGGCGTTGCTGATTAGCCTGGCATGGGTGCGTTTGGCGATGGCGACCGCATCGCCCACGTGGTCGCCGTGCCCATGCGAAACCAGGATGTAATCGGCCTCGGCCTGATCGGCGGAGATCGACGCGGCCGGGTTGCCGGTGAAGAAGGGGTCTACGAGCAGCTTCATCCCTTCCAACTCCAGCCCCAGGGCGGCATGTCCGTACCAGGTGACTTTAACACTCATCGCTGCCTCCTTTGTTCCTATTTTAAAACCAAAAACCAGCTTTGATCGGCTTAACTTCTTGGGCGGTGATAAAGGCCTCGGGGTCGGTGTCGAGAGCTAAGTTTTCGAGTTCGGGGGCATTCCGGCGTGGCAGACTGCAAAACAGCACCGCCACCGAGCTATCACGCCCGCGCCCGGGGGCCTCAGTGACCCCAAAACCGGCCTGGCGCAAGCGCTCGGTGAGCAGCGGCCCGTTGCCAGGCGAAATGATTTTGTATTGGATGTAGCCCAGGGCCAGGCGGTCTTCCACCCACATGCCCACCAGCACCCCGGTGGCGTAACCGGCGGCGTAGCCCAGCATTTTGCCGGGGTCGTTCATATTGGTTAGCACCGAGCGCACCCCCACCAGGTAGATAAACGACGACGCAAAGCCAAATACCCAGGTCAGCGGCCGTTTGCCGCGCATGGTGGTCAAAAAGCGCAGGGTCGAGAAGCTCGTATCGGCCAGGCGAATGGCGAACAGGGTGAAAAAGGAGACGATCACCCCTTGCACTTAAGCCCTCCAATAACCGCGCCGCACGGGGCGCACATCCTCCGCGGTGACAAATGCATTGGCGTCGATTTCGTTCACCAGGTGTTGAATTTTTTCGACATGTTTACGCAGCACACTGGCGCTCAATAGAGACACCGCCCCATCCTTGCCCCGCGCCGGAATTTCGGTAATGCCATAACCCTCGTCGCGCAGTTTTTCGGCGATGGCGCTGCCTAAGCGCGGGCTGACGATGCTCACATGCACATGACCAATCGCCAGGCGCTCTTCGATCCACATCCCCAGGACGTTGCCGGTGGCAAAACCAGCCGCATAACCCAAGACGTTGAGCGGGTTATCCAGGTTGGAAAGCACCGAGCCAATCGCCACTACAAAAATTAGCGCCTGGAAGAAACCGAGCACCCAGGCAATCCCCTTACGCCCGCGCATCACCACCAGCACACGCAGCGTGTCCAGGCTCATATCGCCCACCCGCAGGATGAAAATCAAACTGGCGGCCAGTAAGGCGTCGATTGTAAAAAAGTTAGCCATTCAACCTCATATCATGTTTGCACGCCGCCTATTCAGGCAGCGAAGATTGTTCGGTTAATCCCCGTCATTCCATCAAGACTTCCGAAGTTTTGCAAAACTTCGGAAGTCTTGTCTCGCTATCCTACTTGGGCAGCGAGGTGTCTTCGGTTAATCCGTCGGTCATCGCCGGAACATAGAAGCGTTCCAGGTATTCTTTCACCATGCGGCGCATGCTGAACTGCGGGCCGATGGTGCGGATCGATTCCTTCATGCGGCTGATCCACTCGGCGGGCAAGCCATCGGAAGACCGCAGGGTGTAATACAGCGGCACCACTTCGTTTTCCAGCGTGTCCATCAGGCTGCGGGCGTCGGCCTCATCTTGCTTATCCGAGTATTCATAGTCCACATCCTGCCCAATCGCCCAGCCGTTTTGGCCGTTGTAACCTTCGCGCCACCAACCGTCGAGAACCGAGAAGTTTAGCACGCCGTTGACGGCGGCTTTCATTCCCGATGTGCCGGAGGCTTCTTGCGGGCGGCGCGGGGTGTTGAGCCATACATCGACGCCCTGCACCAGGTAGTGCGCCAGGTTCATATCATATTCTTCCAGGAAGACCATGCGGGCGGCGCTGTTCGAGTTTTTCACCGCCCGGTACACTTCCTGGATGAGCATCTTGCCTTGCTCATGATCGGGGTGCGATTTGCCGGCGAAGATGATCTGCACCGGCTTCTCCGGGTTGGTCATCAGGCGCAGCAGGCGGTCGAGATCATACAGCACCAGGTTAGCGCGCTTATAGGGAGCAAAGCGCCGGGCAAAGCCAATCGTCAGGGCGTAGGGGTTCATCATCGTGCCGGAAGCCACCACCTGCGAGGGATGCCAACCGCCGGTCTTCCACTGCAAGCGCGCCCGCTCGCGCATATAGGCGGTGAGTTTGCGCTTGAGGTGCAAGCGCACCGTCCACAACTGCTCGTCGGGAATATCTTTAATCGCTTCCCAGGCTTCGGGTTCATCCAGGCGATTGAACCAATCTTCGCCGCAGTAGCGCTGGTAAAGGGCCATCAAACGGCGGGCCAACCAGGTGCTGGTGTGAATGCCATTGGTGATGTGGGTGATGGGAACCTTGTTAACCGGCGTGTTGGGCCACAGGTACGACCACATTTTACGCGCCTCGTGCCCATGTAATTCAGAGACGCCGTTGCGCCCCAGCGAGAAACGCAAAGCCAGCGCCGGCATGCTGAAGGTCTCGCCATAGCTCATCTGGTGGCGGGCCAAATCCATGAACCGGTCGCGATCCAGGTTGAGCGATTGCCACCAGTGGCCGAAGTACTTATCCACCAACCACAGGGGGAACTCGTCGTTGCCGGCAGGAACGGGCGTGTGGGTGGTGAAAATGTTGCTCTGGCGCACTTTCTGCTCGGCCTCTTCGAACGGCAGGCCCTGTTCGAGGTATTCCCGAAGGCGCTCTAGCACCAGGAAGGCGGCGTGTCCTTCGTTGAGATGCCAAACCGCGGGATCGTAACCCAGGGCGCGGAAGACGCGCATCCCGCCGATGCCCAGCAGCATTTCTTGCTCGATGCGCACTTCGGGATCGCCGCTGTACAGGCGGGCGGTGAGCATGCGGTCTTGGGGCGAGTTGACATCCAGGTTCGAGTCAATCATGTACAAGGGCACACGCCCCACTTGGATGAGCCAAACGCGCAGCTTGACCTCGCGGCCGGGCATATCCACCCCCACCATCAGCGGCCGGCCAGCCTCGTCCAGCACCGGCCACACCGGGCGATCATCGGTGGGGTGAGCGGTATAGGCGGCCTCTTGCCAGCCATCCTCGGTGAGGCGTTGGGTGAAGTAGCCTTCGCTCCACAAGACCCCCAAGGCCACGAAAGGCAGGCCCAGATCGCTGGCTTCTTTGGTATGGTCGCCGGAGAGTACACCCAGGCCGCCGGCGTAGATCGGCAAGGTTTCGTGTAAGCCAAACTCAAACGACAGGTAGCCGATAAGCTTATCTTTGATCTCTGGGTAGGTGCGTGTGAACCAGGTATCCTCGGCTCCCATATAAGCATCGAAGGCAGCGAAGATGCGGTCGTAGACCTCCAGATAGTAGCGGTTGTTGGTGGCGGCATTCAGGCGGGCCCGTTCCACCTGGCGAAGGAACAGCACCGGGTTATGGTAGACCCGCTCCCATAATACGTTGTCGATGCGCGAAAACAAGCGCTGCGATTCCGGGCTCCACGTCCACCAAAGGTTGTAGGCCAATTCACCCAGCCGATTGATGCGTCGAGGCAAGCTGAAGGAGTTGGGCAGTTGTGCATGAAACGGATCATTCATAATCTTTTTCCCTTATTCCAAATCAGGAAACCGCTGGAATGATTTCCCTGATAAATGGCATGTCATAGCCTGGCTTTCCAACGGTATATTTTACCTTACCCTGCATGAGCGCAAGCATAGAATTAGCCAATATTGGCCTGGAAAAGTGGTTGTGAGGATAAAAACCAGGTATCAGATTTGCAGCCTAAGCCAGGGGTAGCAAGACCTGGCTCACTGTCAATTGTGCAGTCACAATAGCCCTGGTGCATTATAGAGTGTTTAGTGACAGCCATCCTGGCGATATATGGATTGGTTCCTTAATACAGCTGCAAGGGCGGCCCCTGACCTGTCCGCAAGCAGGTTCGGATTGGTGATGTCAAGAGCCACGTTCCATTCAAAGTAGCTGCCGACAAATACGGTGGCGGCCGCGCCGGTAGTGGCATTGATGCGCCGCCCATCGCCACATCACAGCCAAACTCGGCCTGGGCCGCGCCGGTCACAGCCACCAGGCGGTTGTCGGCTGGGGTAACCGGGCGCAAATTGCGATAGATTGTTAATGCGCTGCGCGTGCATCGGTAGGCGTATTATAATCGCGCCGGGTGGCAGGAGTGCAACCGGAGCGCCAATTCCCGCCCAATAACCGGGGCAGATGGTTGCGCATCGCTTAGGCCATACGGTATATCTCCCCCCAAATGTTCCTATTTTGTGGACTCCATTTGGCATTATAATGCTTGTTACTATCACAACCACAAGTGGAACCCATGGCATCCAACCCTAAATACGCCCAACTCAGAGAAATCTTGCGCGAACGCATCGCCGGCATGACCGCCGGCGAACAGTTGGATTCCGAATCCCAACTGTGCCGCCTTTACCACCTCAGCCGCACCACTGTTCGCAAAGCCATCGACGAGCTTGCGCAAGAAGGGCTGATTTACTCGGTGCAAGGTAAGGGGACATTTATTACCTCTCACAAATTCAGCTCCGGCTACGTGCAGTATACGCGTGGCTTCTCCGCCGATATGGCCGAACACGGGGTGGAGGTCGCCAGGGAAATGTTGTCCCACACGGTAGAACCTGCCAGTGAAGAGGTGGCTCTGGAGCTACATTTACCGCCCGGAACCGCGGTGGTTAAATTTGTGCGCCTGCGTTCCGCCGGCAACTGCCCCTATGACATCTGCACCAACTACCTGCCGCTGCATCTGTTTCCTGATATTGAAATGCGGGAGTGGCCGGGAAATTCGCTCTACGCGCTGCTGCGCCAGCATTACGGGGTGCAGCTAGCCCGCGGTGTGCGCAGCCTGGAAGCCGACGTTTGCACATCCGACGAGGCGCGCCTGCTCAAAATCCCGGCCAAATCGCCGCTGGTGGCGCTGCGCAGCACCATGTTTAACGCGCACGGTGAACCGGTAGAATTTGGCATCTCGCGCATCCGCAGCGACCGGGCGCGCATTATGATCGACGTGGTGCAGAAATAAGACATGCGCCGGTTAATTTCTCGTAAAATTGTGCTGCATGATAGGTGCAGCCAGCTTTCATCCTGGCCGATTTGCGCCTTCGCAGTTAAAATGCTTACATGTCACTTACATCTCGACAACGCGTCATCACGGCCATAAACCACGAACAGCCCGACCGACCGCCCATCATCCTTGGGGCCAGCAACGCCACCGGCATGAAGATGCCGGTATACCAAACCCTTAAACGCAAGCTTGGAATTTTAGCCCCCGACCGCTATCTGTATGATTGGCCCGAACTGGGCGCCGCCGACCCCGACGAAGCCACCTTGCTGCGCCTGAAGAGCGATGTGCGCGGGGTTCACGACCGCCTGCCTGCATCGGTTTTGGCGCGCAACGGCCAACGCCCGCCACATTCCAATTACATTGACGACTGGGGCAGCGGCTCCAAAGAGATCGCCCCCGGCCAGTGGTTTCCTGGCGTCCACCCGCTTTCTGAAGCCGACGCCATCGATGCCCTCGAAACCTACCCCTGGCCCGACATGAACGACCCCCAACGTGTGGCCCATGTACGCGCCCACGCCCAACGCCTGCGCGCCGAAGATCAATTCGCCATCCTCGCCACCCCCTGGCTGCTCTTCCCGCTCGAACGCGCCTTCGCCATGCAAGGCATGGATAAATTCCTGCTCAACCTGGCGCTCATCCCCGATTTCGCCCAGGCTCTGCTGCGCAAGAACCTGGAGCTGTGTCAAACCTTGATGGGCCACTTCCTGGAGGCGCTGGGCGACAACGTGGATATGATTAAGATCGGCGACGACCTGGGCACACAAGACCGTCTGCTCATCTCGCCCAAAATGTACCGGCGCCTGCTCAAGCCCATCCACGCCGAATACATCGCCTTCATCAAACAGCGCACCCACGCCAAGGTGTTCTTCCACACCGACGGCGACGTGTTCGACTTGCTGGAAGATTTCATCGAAATTGGCGTGGATGTGCTTAATCCGATCCAAACCTCCGCCGGACGCATGGCAAACCTGGCCGAGCTTAAGCGGCGCACCGCCGGGCGGCTGGTGCTGTGCGGCGGCATCGACACGCAGCACTTCTTGCCCTACGCCACGCCGCAAGAGGTGTACGCCGAAACCCGCCGCGTCATCGAAACCCTGGCCCCCGGCGGCGGCTATATGCTGGCCGCGGTGCATACCATCATGGAAGGTACGCCCCCCGAGAATATCTTGGCGATGGTGGAAGCCGCTTATTGATCCCATCCAGGTGCAGCCACGCCAAACGCCGCTTGCAGCCGCCTTCAACGCCATACCCCCATGCGGCGGCGCATCCACAACCATAAATGTGTATCGGTGAAATAATCATAAGACGATGCAGCCATCCGACCCGCTCATCAGGACAAAATTACACCCGCCCTTCATCCGGGCCGAGTTAGCGCCGCGGGCGCGCCTTCAGTCCCGCTTCGCGCAAGGGCTGCGCGGCCCCCTCACCCTGGTTACCGCCCCGGCCGGTTTTGGCAAAACCACCTTTATGACTGCTGGGATTACCGGCTGTCTCATGCCGGTGGCCTGGCTATCTTTGGATAACCGTGATAATCAGCCAGGGCGCTTTTTGAAATATCTGGTCCAAGCGTTGATCAACGCCGATAGCCGCCTGGGGGACCAGGCCGTCCAGCTGCTCGATGCTTCCCAAGAAGCGCCGCTCGAAGCCGTCCTCGCCAGCCTCATCAACGACCTGGAAGCCGCCGGTCAAGAGATCGTCTTGGTGCTGGACGATTACCAGTTTATTAGCAGCCCGGCCATTCACGCTGCGGTGGCTTTCTTGCTTGAACACGCCCCCAAAACATTCCATTTGGTGATTGCCACGCGCTCCGACCCTCCCCTTCCGCTTGCCAGGCTGCGCGTCCGCGGCCAGGTGGTGGAGTTCCGCGCCGCCGATCTTCGTTTTACCCCATCGGAAGCGGCGCAGTTCTTGAACGAAATCATGGGGTTTACGCTGTCTGCCGCCGAGGTGGCCTTGCTCGAAGAACGCACCGAGGGGTGGATCGCCGGTTTGCAAATGGCGGCCCTTTCCATGCGCGACCGCGACGACCTGAGCGGGTTCATCAAAGGTTTCTCCGGCACACATCGTTTCATTTTAGATTATCTCCTGGAGGAAGTACTGGGTGGTCAATCGCCGGCGGTTCAAAGTTTTCTCCTATGCACATCAATTCTAGAACATCTTTCCGCGCCGGTTTGCGACGCTATCATGGCCGGCGACGATCCGCCTCCGCTGCCGGGCGAAATCCGGCCCAATCAAGCGTTCCCCCACTTTCATCGCTCCTCTCCGCCGGTCCAGCCATCCGCTTCCATGCTTGCGTACCTTGAACAGGCCAACCTTTTCCTCGTGCCGTTAGACGATCAACGTAAATGGTATCGCTATCACCACTTGTTCGCCGACCTTCTGCGGGCCAAGCTCGATCAAACTCACCCAGGGCTGGCTGCCCGGTTGCATGGGCGCGCTTCCACCTGGTTCGAACATGCGGGGTTGATGGTGGAAGCAGTCAACCACGCATTGGCAGGGGGTGAAAACGAACGGGCGGCCCGTTTAGTGGAGCAGCATACCACCGCTTTGTTAGCGAAGGGTGAACTGAATGCTCTCATGGGCTGGATTGAAGCCCTGCCCGCTGGGCTACGCCAATCGCGCCCATGGTTATGTATTCACCAGGCCTACGCGCTGGCTTTCGCTGGCCGCTTAGCTGAAATTGAACCCCTCCTGGCGACAATAGATGCCAATCCGGGCCTGCCGGCCGCTCACTGGGGGCCAGATACCCCCAGGCCAGATACCCTCCCCGCGCCGGATAAAACCGCTGGTTCCCCGGCGCTTAACACAGAGGAATCCCGCACACTGGCCGGGGCCGTGAACGCCATCCGGGCCATGGCCGCGGTGATGGCAGGCCGCGACGTGGAGGCCGCCTCGCTAGCGCGCCTCGCCCAGGCGCTTTTATCTCCCGAAAAGCTGTGGCACCGCGCTTCCGCCGCCTGGGCGCTTGGTTACGCCCTGCGCAGCCTGGGTCACTTGTCTGAAGCGCGCGCCGCTTTCGAGGAGCAGATCCGTTTGGGCCGGGCCATGGACAACATCTGGACCCTTGTGACTGGCCTAACCGACCTGGCCCATACATTGCTGGCCCAAGGCCGACTCGGGCAAGCGCGGACGATTTTTGAGGAGGCGCTCACCGAGGCCGCCCGGCAAGGAGCGCGCAGCCTGGGTTATATCGCCCGCATGGAGGCCGGCCTGGCGAGTGTCCTCTACGAACAGAATCAACTGGCGGCCGCGCACGGTCTGCTGAACGATGCCATTGCGCACATCCATCAATGGCCCAATCCCCACCATTTAGCCTATGCGAATGTGCTCCAGGCGCGTGTGCTCATTGCCCAAGGCGATTTTCAGGCGGCGCGAGGATTCATCGACGCGGCAGAGCGGGTACGAGAAAGCGCCGCCCTAAGCCGGCCAATCCAACGCATGGTAGAAGCCAACCTGGTGCGATTATGGTTGGCGCGGCAAGCGCCCGGCGGCCAACTTACCCATGCCGACCCACTGGGCCGGCAGGCTGCCGCCTTTATTGCCGCCTGGCAGACCGAGGCGGCTAACCCAGCGCATGGGCTAGACGCTTCCTCCGAAACGATTATCCTTACCCTGGCGCGAGTGCATCTTGCAGCAGGTGATCCTGAAGAAGCCCTGGAATTGTTGACCCCCTTTTCCAAAAACGCTCTGGCCGCCGGGCATATTCACGCCGCCATCGGCGCACTCGTTCTCACCGCCCTGGCCGCCCACCGCATCCCTAACCCGCTTTCAGCTTTTGGCGCGCTAGAAGAAGCCCTAAGCCTGGCCGAGCCGGAAGGATACGTGAGAATCTTCCTGGATGAAGGCCAACCCATGCAGCATCTCCTCGCCCAGGCGGCGGCGCGCAGCCATTCCAACCGGCTCCAAGCCTACACCTTCCATTTGCTCGCTTCCTTCGACAGCGCCGCACATGCAGAAGCCCCCGCAGCCAGCAGCCTGGACGAGCCTTTGAGCCGGCGCGAGCTGGAGGTGCTTCACCTTATCGCCCAGGGCATGACCAACCAGGAAATCGCCCAGCAGCTCATCGTGTCGCCCGGCACCATCAAGGCTCACACCGCCAGCATCTATCGCAAACTTGATGTGGCTAATCGCACCGAGGCAGTGGCCCACGCCAGGCAATTGGGCATTCTCCCCTGATCTTTTCACTACTCCAAACCTTCATATACGGGTAGAAACGCCTAAACCCTATAAATAAACCCGGATTATTCCCTTTGGCAGATGCGGGCTTTCTGGAAACGCGTTAATCTATAGGCAGATATTTTCCAGGAGAACCGATATGCTAAATTACTACGAAATCAGAATCAAGGGGCGTCTGGATCAAAGCTGGGCGAATTGGTTTGCCGGCATGATCTTAACCCACCCGCAGGCAGAAGAGACCCTGCTTTCCGGGCCGCTTCCCGACCAGGCCGCCCTGCATGGGCTGCTTGAACGCATCCGCGACCTAAACTTAACCCTCATCTCTGTAACGCAGCACACCCCATCTATTGAGGCGCAGTTTCCAAACAAGGAGGAAGAACATGGCTAAGCTCTTGATCAGTCTATTTGTCGTTCTGCATGGTTTGGTTCATTTGTGGTACCTGGCGCTGAGCCTGAAACTGGTGGGGTTTCAGCCCGAAATGGGTTGGAGCGGCCGGTCGTGGGTATTCACGCCCATGGTTGGGGATCCATCCGCCCGTCTGCTGGCGGCGGTCCTCTATGGAGCTGCATCCGCCGCCCTGGTTGCCGGCGGCATTGGCATACTCTTCGAGACCAATTGGAAGACGCCTGTGCTGCTTGGCTCGGCGCTTGTATCCGCGGTGACAATCCTCCTTTTCTGGGATGGGAAGCTGCAGCAAGTGACGCAAAAGGGGCTGGTGGGTTTTTTAATCAGCCTCGCTATGATTGCAGTGGTGTTGAGCGCCATCCGCTATCGCCATGAAATCGGCCTGGCCCAAGAAAATATCCACAACCTGGGCAGTCAAATCGCCGCCACCGAATGTGGCCCAATCGAGTTTACCCGCCTTGGGGAGGGCTATCCTGTGCTGGTGGTGCATGGCAACGGCGGCGGGTTCGACCAGGGATTGATGCTTGCCAAAAGCTATGTAGACAAGGGTTTCCAGGTGATCGCCCCATCGCGGTTCGGCTATCTACGCTCCCCTTTACCCGCCCAAGCCACGCCGGCCCTACAAGCCGACGCTTTCGCCTGCCTGCTAGATTATCTGGATATTCAGCAAGCCGCCGTAATCGCCACCTCAGCGGGGGTCACTTCCTCCATCCAACTTGCCTTGCGCCACCCCGAGCGTGTGTCGGCGTTGATCCTGCATTCACCCAACGCCCCCGGCAAGGCGGGCCTGGAAGCCCCACCCCAAAGCGTTTTTAATGCATTGCTGCGCAGCGATTATGCCTTTTGGATGCTGAGCACCTGTTTTGGCTCTCAAATGCAAGCGTTGGTGGGCGTACCAAAGGGTTTCACCCTCACCCCCGAATTGAAAGCCGAAGTTCGCGCCTCCCTGGGCAGTGTTCTGCCGGTTAGTGCGCGGGCCGACGGGATGATATTCGACACCTACATTTCCAACCCTGAGATCAACACCTATCCGCTCAGTCAAATCCACACACCCACCCTGGTGATCAGCGCCGTAGATGACCCGATGGCGCTGCATGAAGGCGCATGTGTTTTAGCCGATAGCATTCCGGGCGCGCACATGTTGGCCGTAGCGGATGGAGGTCACCTGATGCTAGGGCACACTGATGAAGTCCGAGCCGCCATCACCGGGTTCTTACAAACCCAGGCCATTGCCCTAAATAAATAACCTGTGCAGCAAAGGAGAAATGCAAATGAAAATTCTACTTGGTGTTCTTCTGATTACCCATGGTCTGATTGTAGCCGCTCAATCTGGCGGCAGCTTCAACCCCAGCGGGGGCGTCCCCAACCCCACCTGGCTGAGCTGGTGGCCGAGCAATCTTGGTCAATCGTGGCTGCTATCTGCCTGGGGAATGGAGCAGACCCTGGCTGCCCGTTTGGGCGGGTTCGTTTGGCTGGCGGCGGGAACAGCTTTGTTCACTGCTGGGTTAGGCGTACTAGGGATTATCGTTCCCACAGCCTGGTGGCGCAGCCTGGCCCTGGCGGGCGCAGCCCTTTCCCCGGGGATGTTAGCCGTCTATCTGCACCCCTTCTATGGCGTGGGCATCGGTGGTAGTGTTATCCTGTTGCTGGTTCTCCTAGGCCAACAACCGGCGCTGCTGCAGCAGTTTGGATGATAGACTGCCATATTAAACCAGCAACACAGCAGCAGTTTTGGTTATAGATTACCGCATTAAAAACAAACTTCCGAAGGGTAACCACTTCGGAAGTTTGTCAATTTCTTTAGCCCTCTTTTTCGTAAGGCTCGCCTTCCGCCGCCGGAGCGTGACCGCGCCCTACCACCCCAGCCAGGATGACCATGGTTGCGATGTAAGGAGCCATCAGCAAGAACTGCGAAGGGATTTTGACCCCCAGGATGGCGATTTTGGAAGCCATCGAGTCGGCAAAGCCAAAGATCAGCGCCGCCCCAAACGCCCCAAAGGGCATCCAGTTGCCGAAGATCATGGCTGCCAGGGAGATAAAGCCCCGCCCGGCTGTCATCACTTCATCGAAGCGGCCCACTGAACCCAGCGTAAAGTAAGCCCCACCGAAACCGGCCATCATGCCGCCCAGCAGCACGGCGATATAGCGGGTGCGGATGACGTTGATGCCCAACGTATCGGCGGCGCGGGGATGCTCACCCACCGCCCGGTGGCGCAGCCCCCACCGCGTGTAGAACAGGCCAAAGTTAACCAACAGCAGCAAGATGAACGTGGCGTATACGAAGATGTTATTATTGAACAGCAGCGGACCAAAGAAAGGAATGCGCGATAGCACCGGAATTTCCCACAGCTTGAAGATGCCAGGGTTGTTCAGCGCCTCGTTGCTCTGCAAAAACTTTGCCGATATAAAGGAAGTCATGCCGGTGGCAAAAATGTTAATCGCCGTACCGGCGATAACCTGGTTGATCTTGTATTGAATGGAAAGCCAACCCAACACCAGGCCCATGGCCCCGCCCCCTAGCACCGCCGCCAACATGCCCACCCATAAACTGCCAGACACACTGCCCACCAGCGAACCCAACATCGCCCCCATCAGCATCATGCCTTCGATGCCGATGTTGATGATGCCGGCCCGCTCGCACAAGATGCCGGCCATGGCTCCCAAGGTCAGCGGCACCGCCTTAGAAACCGAGGTGTTAAGCAGCCCGGCCAGGTTGAACGATTTGCCCGCCGCCGCCCAGGTGAGGAAGGCAAAGATAAACAGCGCGGCCACAATGCCTAAGATGGCGTTGGTGCGTTTGCGGAAGCCGCCCACGCGGAACAGTTGGTAGGCCCCTAAGAACAAACACACTGCGGCAATGGTGTTGAGCGTGGCCTCGGAAGGCAGGCTAATATCGGGCATGGTGGGCAAGACCCCACCCGGAGTCATGCCGTATTTAGTCCATACACCGTCTTTGAGCGGCTGACTAAACAAGAGGTAAATGCCAATGCCCGCCAGCAGGAACAAAACACCCATCACGCGCTGCCGGGTGGGGTTAACATGATCTAGATTACGTCGTAAAGCCGTGGTATCGGTGGTCATAGCTTATTTACCTCCCCAGGAGCCAATCGATATCGTCTCATCGCCTTCCGCCGGTTTCCGCAGCCGGTAGATGGTGCGAATGATGGCCGGGGCAGCGATAAACACCAGGATGAGCGCCTGTAAGATGGAGATGATGTCGTTGGGGATGCCGGCCTTCAGCTGCATGCTGGTGGCCCCATTCCGCAGCGTGCCAAACAGCAGCGCCGCCAAAACCACGCCCAGCGGGTGGCTCTTGCCAAGCAGCGCCAGGGCGATACTATCGAAACCGTAGCCTGAGGAAAAGGCCATCGCCAGGTTGTAGTTCACGCCCAGCACTTCGTTACCGCCGGCCATGCCCGCCAGCGCGCCCGAAAGCGACATCGCCAGCACCGTCATAAGCGTAACGCTCATGCCGGCGTAGCGCGCCGCGTGTGGGTTAGCGCCCACCGTGCGCAGCTCAAAACCCCACTTCGTCTTGAACAAGAACCAGTAAACCAGCCAGGCCACGAACAGCGCCACGAAGAAACCCAGGTGAAACCGGATCGGGTCGGCAAAGAAACGCGGCAGTTGCGCCGAAGGTTCAATGGATGGACTAACCGGATTAGGCGAACCGGGGCGTTTCATCGGGCCGGTGAGCAGCCAATCGCTCACCCGGAAGGCCACATAGTTGAGCATGATGGTGTTAATCACCTCGTGCCCGCCCGTCTTGGCTTTGAGCCAACCGGGAATGAAGCCCCACACCGCCCCACCCAAGGCCCCCGCCAGCAAAGCCAGGGGCAGGTGAATGATGGCCGGCACACCTTTAATCGAGTATCCCACGAAAGCGGCAAAGATGGCCCCGATGAAGATCTGGCCTTCCGCGCCCACGTTGAACAAGCCGGCGCGGAAGCCCAAAGCCACACCCAACCCGCCAAAGATATAGGGCGTAGAGGCAACCAGGCTTTCGAAGAAGGGATAGAAAGCCTTCCGAATTGCCAGGGCGTCGCCGCTTTGCAGGGCGGCAATAATCTTGGCAGGGTCGCCCACTGCGCCGGTGAACAGCGCCGAATACGACATAGCCACAATATCCCACGCCGCTTTTAAAGCCGCCAGCGGTCCAACTTTCCAGGCCGCATAGAAGTTCATATCGGTGAGGACAATCAGCACTGCACCCAAAAGCAAACCGGTGAAAATCGCCAGGATGGGGATCAGCAGCGCTTGTGAAAGACCGCGCCGGCCAGGCTGCGAGGTTCCATTTTTTAGAAGTTCCTCTTTCAGAATCTGACCTGCATTCGGCTTCTCTTCGGGCAGAGGTTTTTTCTCCATGCTCATAGAATATGCCCTTTTGGTTTATTCAGGTTTTACGCCTGCCATTAACAGACCAATTTTTTCTTTGGTGGCCTGGGCAGCCGGAACAACATCGACAATCTTGCCGCGGAACATAACCGCGATCCGGTCGGAAAGATTCATGATTTCATCCAACTCCGATGAAACCAACAGCACGGCGCAGCCTTCATCGCGCTTTTGCAGAATGCGCCCGTGGATGTATTCCACCGACCCCACGTCTAGCCCGCGCGTGGGCTGCGAGGCGATGAGTAGGTTAATCGGGCGGCTAAACTCTCGCGCCACGATCACCTTTTGCTGGTTGCCGCCGGAAAGCGAACCCGCCGTGGTGGTCACGCCGGGGGTGCGCACGTCAAATTCTTCCACCAGGCGGTGGGCTTGCTCCATAATGGCAGGTTGGTTTAACACAACGCCTTTGGTGAACTGCGGCAGGTAATAGGTGTTCAAGATCAGGTTATCGGCAATCGAGAAGCTCAACACCAGGCCGTCGCGCTGGCGGTCTTCGGGCACATGCGCCGAGCCAAACTCCGTCACCTGGCGAGGCGAGGCGCGGGTAATGTCGTGGCCCGACAGCTCAACTAGCCCTTCCGTCGCCGGGCGCAGCCCGGTGAGGGCCTCCACCAACTCGGTTTGACCGTTGCCCTGCACTCCGGCCACCCCCAGCACCTCGCCGGCGTAAACCTCGAACGAAACCCCGTCTACCGCCACCTGTTCACGCTGGTCGGCCACTTCCAGGTCTTTCACCCGTAAAACCAATTCGCCCAGCTTAGCCGGCTCGCGGTCTAACTCTAACTGCACGGCGCGCCCCACCATCATCTCGGCCAATTTGTTCTGGTCGGCGTCGGCCGGGCGGGTGGCCCCTACCACCTTGCCACGGCGAATGACAGTGATGTCATCCGAAACATCCAACACTTCGCGCAGCTTATGAGTGATAAAGATGATCGACTTGCCCTTTTCGGTGAGCGAGCGCATAATCCGGGAAAGCTCGTCGGCTTCCTGTGGGGTTAACACAGCCGTCGGCTCGTCTAAAATCAAAATATCGGCCTGGCGGTAAAGCAGCTTAATGATTTCCACGCGCTGCTGAACCCCCACCGGCAGGTCTTTGACATAAGCTTCCGGGTCCACTGCCAGGTTGAACTGGTCCGAAATCTCGCGGATTTTATCGGCGGCCTGTTTCCGGTCTAACACCACCCCATTGCGCAGCACTTCCGACCCCAACATGACATTTTCCGTCACGGTGAAAACCGGGATGAGCATGAAGTGTTGATGCACCATGCCAATGCCGTTGGCGATGGCGTCGCTAGGAGAATGAACGGTGATAGGTTTGCCGCGCACCAGAATTTCGCCCTCATCCGGCTGGTACAAGCCGTAGAGGATGTTCATCAAGGTGGTTTTACCAGCCCCATTTTCACCCAGCAGTGCGTGAATCTCGCCTTCCTCGAGGGTCAGGTCAATATGATCGTTTGCCAACACCCCAGGGAAGCGCTTGGTAATGCCGCGGAGTTCAAGAACTGTAGTCATAGCGCTCCAATTCGTTTGTTTTAACTAAAAAGACAAATTTCGACAATTGTACCATAACAAATATATTGTCAGACAATTTTCCCCAGGCCGACTGGGGCCAGGGTTGCGCCGCTCTCCGGGCGGCGGGGGCGGTTACTTCAATTCGCCCGTGGTTGGGTCCACACCGGTATCAATGCCACCGGCTAACATCTCGGCGATCAGCTCATCCACCAGGCGTTGGCGGCCGGGGGAAAGCAAGGCCGGGTTGACATCGGTCACAGCCAGGGGAGCAGCCAGCTGCACCCCGCCCTCGCCTTCTAGCCAGCGAGCGAAAATAGCCCGCACTGCGGCGATTTCATCAGAGCGAATCGAAGCCACCCATTGACCGCCGACGTTGGGCGGAGGCGCGGCTCCGCCAATCAGCCTGACGCCCTTCTGCGCCAGAGTTTCAAACAGCGCCGCGTCGGTGATGCCGGGAAAGACATACACCGTTTGCACACCGTTTGCCAGCAGCGCCGCGGCGGCAGCCTGCAGGTCTTCCGGGGCGGCGGCCTGGGCGACTTCGGCGAACACCGGATATTGGACAAACGGCGGGACGGCCGGGCGGCACAGGCCGCAGTAGAACACCGCCCCATTGGTAAAGCCGTTGCGCGCCGCCAGGCCGGCGGGCGTATCCGAATAACTCAACACACCCACGCGCCAGTTATCGGTGATTTCCGCCGCCAGGTAGCCGGCCACAAAAGCGGCCTGATCCACCGCCTGCGCGCCGCCCGCCGCCACGCTCAGGTTATCCCGGGCGGGCGCATCGCTCGCCCCCACCAGCATAAACTGGGTTTTCGGGTTGGCCTGCGCCAGGTTGGCTACGCCGGGGTCGGGCGGCAGCGCCACCACATAGCGAGCTTCATCTTGCAAGTTAAGCGTGGGCAAATCGTCACGCGTTTCAAAAATTAGCCCGTTGGCCTGGGCCAGCTCTTGCAGCACGGGGGCCAGGGCGGCAGCCAGGTCGGCGTCGGAGCCGGGCAAAGCCAGCAAAAGCAGCCTGGCCGGAGGCGCGGTGGCCGTTGGGGGAGCCTCCACCGGGGCGGGCGACTCGGAAGCAGCCACAGCGGTGGAGGCAGTGGCCGGGGCGAGCGAGGCTTGGGCTTCCGGCCCGGCCGCCGGGCGCGGCAAGTTACAACCTGCGGTTACTAAAAGGATCAACAATAAAACTGCGATGCGTTTAAGCAAAACAACTCCTGGGGGGGCAATTAATCTAATCCTTATTTTACCCGCAAGTGGCGTTTTTTTTGGAATTTGGTGGCGATTTGTCGCCCAGCAACTTCGGCGGGCGGCTTCAGGGGGTTATTTTTTACCCCTGAAAGGGCAAATAAATGGGTTATGGGGGAAATACAGCCGCAAAAGAGCCGGTTTTACGGCAGGCGGATTGCGCTTATATAGCCCAGGTAATGGTGGACGACGTTGGGATAGATGGCAACTTGGTAACCTGCTTCCCTCAAAAAACGCGCCATATCCTCATGGGTATATTCCACCAGGTTATCATGGTACTCCATCACAATGCGATCAATGCGTTCCAAAATTTCTTGGGGGGTTTTAAATAATATCTCGTATTCGGCGCCTTCGCAGTCTAGTTTCATTAGATCACATTGGGTTATTCCGGTTATCTGAAATAATGAAGCCATGGAAAGACTGGCGACGAGTGTTTTCCCCGGGGCCGGCGCTTCATCCTGCGCCACCGCCTGGCTGGTGAATTGCACCGGCTCTCCGGCATGTGTATCGATTAATATTTCGCCATCACATGACCAAATCGCATGAGGAAAGCTCTTGACATTGGTGATCTGATTAAGGTGGATATTTTTGGTTAGCAGGTGATAGGAACCAGGCGTGGGTTCAAAGGCAAAGACCTGGTTATGCGGATGGGATGAGGCCGCCAGCAGCGTAAAATCACCCACCCCTCCGCCTATATCAACGATTGTCCAGCCATCACCGATAGAAAAACCACAACGCTCGTAGAAATGATCGAGAAGCGTTTCCTTGATGCTCCATACATCCATGGCCGAACGGACAAAAAACCGCAGGCCCGATTTGCGCAGTGTAATTTCAACCGGCTGCGCCGGTTTGCCTCGCAGGAACAAGGATAATAACCGACCTGATGGTTGAACTTCGAACAGAAGTGTGAAGATCGAGGTGAGATAGTAAAAATATTTTCGCGGCTGCATGGAAGGCATTTTAGCACTTTTTCCAACCTGCATCACCTCCGATTTTAACAGCGGCCTTGTCCGCCCACCGCGCCAGCCTCCGCCCCGCTTGACCTCCGCC
>CAZHFU010000004.1:133638-183223 GCA_964531975.1 uncultured Anaerolinea sp.
GCCTTCGCTTGGCCTCCGCCGCCAAGATGATAAATGGTACAATACCCGCATGATCGAAATCTCCATTCCTGGGCGGGGGAACCTGCAGCTTGAACACTTAGTGTGCGATGTCAACGGCACGCTGGCTGTGGATGGCGTTCTCATCGAAGGGGTGGCGCGGCTCTTCAAACAGCTCGCCGACCGCCTCACCATTCACCTGCTCACCGCCGATACCCATGGGCGGCAAACCCACATCGACCTGCAGCTGGGGCTGTACGCGCGGCGCATCACTCCCGGCGGCGAAGCCGGACAAAAAGAAACCTACGTGCGCCAACTAGGGGCCGAGCGGGTGATCGCCGTGGGGCAAGGGGCGAATGACGCCGGAATGCTGCGCGCCGCCGCCGTGGGGATTGTGGTGTTCTCAAAAGAAGGAACCGCCGCCGAAGCGCTACAGGCGGCGGATGTCATCGCTCCGGATGTGCTAACCGCCCTGGAGTTGATCGACCGGCCTTTGCGTTTGGTTGCCACGCTGCGAAAATGAGCCTGCCGGTATCCGAACAGACCCCCGATGACCCAGAGCGATTGCCGCCGGCCCGCCGCCGCCGGGCTCGCCGTTTGTTAGCGCCTCTCGCCGCCGATGAACGCGCCGATTTCATCGACCGCCTGGCGCAGCTGGCTTCTCCCTCGTTTGAATTTTTCATTTTATCGTTGTTGGCTGGAATCATCCTGGCCGTAGGCCTGCGCCTGGATGCGCCGGCCTTGCTGGTGCTGGCTGCCGCTCTGGCCCCACTGATGACCCCCCTGGTGGGGGTGGCCCTGGGGGCGGTGGTGGGGGCTTCGAACCACTTTGGCCGCAGCCTGGCCGGGCTGCTCATCGGCTGCGCCTTCATCTTCGGCTGCGCCTGGGCCGCCGGCCGGCTCACCCCACCCGCCGATCTACCCCTGGTGCAAGCCCCACTGCTCACCCACCTAAACTGGATCAGCTTCCTGGCGCTGGCGGTGGGGGCCATCCTCACCTCCGCCGGGGTGCTGCGGGCGGCAGACGATGAACAACGCCTGGTCACCGTCTTCCCAAATGCAGCCCTGGTTTACGGCCTGTTCACCCCGCTAGCGGCGGCCGGCCTGGGCCTGGGTGCGGGCATTCCCTACCTGTGGCCGGATGGGCTGGTCATTTTTGCCCTATATTTGGCCTGGAGTATTTTGTTCAGCATCTTCACGTTGGGCGTGTTGGGTGTGCGCCCGCTCACCCTGTTTGGTTATACCGTGGGCGGGGCGCTGGCGCTCATCGGGGTGATCTTTGTTATTGGCCTGAGCAGTGTTAGCGCCGTGGTGACCAACCGGCTGGGGCTGCCCACGCTCACCCCCACCCTCACCCCCACCGCCACGTTCACCCTCACCCCCACGCTTACCCCCGTGCCGCCAACAGCCACGCTCACCCCCACTCTCACCGCCACCCTCACCCCCAGCCTCACTCCAACCCTAACCCTCACCCCCACGCCGGTATATGCTTCCGTACGCAGCCCTGAAGGCGTTCGGTTGCGCGCCGAACCAGCCGGCGCCACCGTAACTTTCCTGAGCAACAATACGCAAGTGGTTGTACTGGGCGAAACCCAAGTGGTTAACGGTCAGACATGGATGCGGGTACGCACCCTGGAAGGGTTGGAAGGATGGATATTGGCGGAGTTGGTGGTGCGTTAGTCGGCGGGTTTATGCGCGCCACCACGCGCCGCCCCCATGATTAACAGCGTGGAGGCCGCAGCCCCGCTTGATACCCTCAGGGGATGAAATATTCGGGCCACAAACCGGCCTAAACGGCTGCCGCCCGCGCTCTGCATTCGCCCATCACCCCCGTTGAGGAAGGTCTTTAGGCTGGAAGGCCCCCGGCAGCAGGTCTCCCACGCGCATTTCTTGATGAATCTTACCATCGGCGTCGGCGATAATCACCATCGTATCCAGGCCAAATTCGGCCAGCACCTGGCGGCACGAGCCACACGGTGTGCCGGCGTTTGAGGTGACCACGGCAATCGCCGGGAACGAGCGTTCACCCTGGGCGGCGGCGGTGAACACCGCCACGCGCTCGGCGCACATGGTGGTGGGGTAAGCGGCGTTTTCCACATTCGCCCCGGTGTAAATCTTACCCGAATCGGCCAACAGCGCCGCCCCCACGGCGTAATTCGAGTATGGAGAGTAGGCGCGCCGGCGCGCCTCGGCGGCTAACTGCACTAATTGCGCGCGCATTTCAGGCGTTAACGGATTCATCTTCGTCCTTTTTCATATCAGCGGGAGATTGCCGCGTTGCTAAAACGCGGCGGATGCGCCGGGCGGTCACTTGTTCCACCTTAAGCTTTAACCCATTCACCGTAATTTCTTCGCCCAGGTTGGGCACACGGCCCAGGTGTGCGTAAATATAGCCGCCCAGGGTGTTGGCGTCATCGCTAGACAGGTTGCTTTCCATAATCTCGTTAAAATCGGTCAGCGTCACCCGGCCCTGGAAGGTATACCTGCCATCACTCAACTTCTGATAAGGCGCCTCCTCGCGGGTATCGTATTCATCTTGAATTTCCCCTAAAAACTCTTCCAGAATATCTTCCAGAGTGACCAAACCGGCTACGCCGCCATATTCATCCACCACAATTGCCATATGCACACGTTCTTTAAGTATGTGGGTCAACAAATCGTTCGCCTGCATCGATTCGGGCACAAAAGTGGCTGTACGCCGGAAGTTCCGTAGGGGCACATCTGCTTCGCCTTTTTGGAGCGCCCCCAACAGGTCTTTGGCATACACCACACCGGTAATTTCATCCACCGTATTGTCGTAAACCGGCACCCGCGAATGCCCGGAATTCGAGAACTTATCCACGGCGTCGTGAACGGAGGTCTCCACATCCAGGGCCAACATATCGATGCGCGGCACCATAATCTGGCTGACATAAGTTTTGGAAAGATCTAGCACCTGGTCGAACATGTGACGGGCTTCTTGCTCAATCAGCCCCTCTTCCTGGCCGGTAGCTAGCAGGCTGCGCACCTCATCCGCCGTCACCGGGCCGGGGATCTCGGATTGATCGGCGCCGGTGTTGGTAATTAACATCAAGAAGGGCGCGTAGAAGATCAGCAAGGCGCGGGCAAAGCCCGACAAGTTGGCGGCGGTTTCTTCCGGGTTTTTTAGCGCCTGCTGCTCCAGGAGCCACTCGGCCCAAAACGTGAGCAGGCCCCCCGCCAACACGCCCACCACGGCCGCAGCTAACGGAGAAAGAAACCCCCATAAAGTAACCAGGCGCAAGATAAGCGCGGCCATGGAAAAACGGGTGAAAACCAGGGTTAAATTTAAACCGGCGCGCAGGCCGGCGCGGCGCGGCCACAGGCTTAGGGCGCGCTCGGCCCGGGGGCCATGTTCGCGCAGGTTAATCAGGCGAGCATGGCCGGCCTGCAAAAAACTGGTGCGGGCGGTAAAAGCCGCTAAATCCAGGGCAAAAATCGCCAATAAGGCGAGAATAAGGGGCGCTTGCTCCGTCACGATTGGTCGCGTTTCTCCAACTTGCGAATGACGCGAGCCGGCACACCCACCGCCAGCGAATTTTCGGGCACATCTTTAGTCACCACCGCCCCCGCCCCGGTGCGAGCGCCTTCGCCAATCGTCACCGGCGCGACCAACATCGTATCGCTGCCAATAAACACATCCGCCCCAATGACGGTTTTATTTTTCTTGACTCCATCAAAATTACAGGTGACGGTTCCGCAGCCGATATTCGCATTCGGGCCAATTTGGGCGTCGCCAATGTACGAGAAATGGCCCATTTTCACCCCCGCCCCCAGGGTGGAATTTTTCACCTCGCCAAAGTTGCCCATGTGCACACCCTGGCCCAGGTGCGCGCCTTTGCGCAAATGTCCGAACGGGCCGATTTGACTGTCGTCTTCCACCACCGCCTCTTCCATCATGCTGGCAAGCGCCTTCACCCGCTTGCCCAGCCGGCTGTTGGTGATGATGGTGTTCGGCCCCAGGCAGCAGCCTTCGCCCACCTGGGTGTCGCCATGCAAATAGGTGTTGGGCCACACGGTGGTATCAGCCCCAATCGACACCCCGGCGTCGATATACGTCGCCGCGGGGTCGATCAACGTGACCCCGGCCAGCATGTGGGCCTGGTTAATGCGCCGGCGCATGATGGCCGCGGCCTCCGCCAGGTGAACGCGGGTGTTAACGCCCAGCCCCTCTTCGGCGTCCTCCAGGCAGTAGGCCTGCACCGCTAACCCCTGGCCGCGCGCGATAGCGATCACATCGGTGAGGTAATATTCGCCTTTAGGAGAAAGAGGAATTTGCTGCAACGCCTGGATTAACCACTCACGGCGAAAGCAGTACACACTCACATTTAGCTCGCGGATGGCAAGCTGCTCAGGCGTGGCCTGGGCCTCTTCCACAATGGCTTCGATCTGGCCGTTGGCGTCGCGCACCACGCGCCCAAAACCGCGCGCATCATCGGTCAGCATGGTGAGCATGGTGAGCGGCCCAGGGTTATTGGTTTGCAGATCAATGATGCGCTGCAAGGTTGTGCTGGTGAGTAAGGGCATATCGCCCAAGGTGACCAGCGCCAGGTCGGCCTGGGAAGAGAGCGCCGGCAGCGCTTGCTGCACGGCGTGACCGGTTCCCAACAGGGGCGTTTGCAGCACAAAGCGCGCCCGCCCTTCAAAAGCGGCTTGCACCTCGGCGGCGGCGTGTCCCACCACCACCACCGGCGGGCGCTGCGTTACCGCTTGCGCCGCCTCGATGGCATATTGTAAAATCGGTCGCCCCATCACCGGGTGCAGAACCTTTGCCAGGCTAGAACACATCCGCGTCCCCTGCCCGGCGGCAAGGATGATAGCATCTACAGACATTCATTCTCCTTAGACAGTAAGACGAGCTTCACAGCCATGTCTCATCGCCTGTGAAGCTCGTCTTTTACCGCATTGCCTGTTCAGGCTGGGGCGCTCGGATTCGAACCAAGATATACGGATTCAAAGTCCGCTGTGCTACCGTTGCACCACGCCCCAATGTTACGTACACTGCTTCCCCAGTTACCCGGTTCCATCATCGCCAGGAGACAAGGCGGATGGTATTGTATCTTTAATTCCCATCTGGCGCAAGGCCGAGTTGCCGGGCTTGCTCATAAGTTAGTGCATCTGAAGACGTGCCGGTCAATTCGGGGTGCTGGGCCAGGTCGTCCCAAAAGGCGTCGGCGTCCAGCGATTGGGCGGCATTGGTTGTTTGGGCGTCGAAGATGGCGTCTAGTTCGGGCAGCACTTCCGCCAAGCCGGCCTCTTCCGCCAATGTCGTTTCCTGTTCAGGAAGGAGGTAGGGGGAGGCGGGGGTGGTCGTCACCTGCACCCCCCAATCGACCAACATCTCCAACAAATCAAAGGCGGCCAGGCGTGCCTCGCGCATCACCCGGCACAGGTGCTCTTCCTGGCGCGCCTCGCTGTTGAGGGCCATCAGCAGGCCCACATTTTGCCCCACATGGGTAAGGTAAAGGTCTTGATCCGACCCTGGAAAGAACATCAGGCCGCGCGGCAGATTCACACCCATCAGCAGCGAAAAGCGCGTGGCATTTTCCAACATACCGCCCAGCATTTGCAGCGGCGGAACAGCGGCCATTTGCAGGGGCAGCTCGCCCGCCTGGGCGATTATCTCGCCCCGGGCGTCAAAGAGTAGGGCGCTGTTAGCTTTCAAAACCCGGCGCAGCCCGGTTAGCCGGCTAGAGAGCGTGGGCGTCTCCGGCGGCTCGTCTTCGGGTTCAAGCGGCTGACCCAGGTGCGGCGGCGGCGCGGCTGGCTCGCTCACTGCGGGGGGCGGCGCGTCCTTGTCCGGCAGCGCCGTTGCTTGAATAAACCCCAGTACAGTGGCTAAGAAGCTCTCCATATCCAGCGGTTTGAAGAAATAGGCGTCTACATCCGCCTCAACCACCTTTTGCCGGACACGCCGGTCCTCGACCCCCGTAATCAAGATCATGCGCATATCGGGGTTGCGCAGCATAGCCCGGTCTTTCAATTCCAGGCCGGAAATCCCCGGCAAGTACACATCCGAAATCAGCAAATCCACCGGCTGGCGCGAGATAATCAGGATGGCTTCTTCGCCCGAAGGCACATCGGTCACTTTAATCTCTAGCCTCAACGTTTCCAGCGCAGAGCGCAGCATCCGCCGCACTTCGCGCTGATCGTCTACGATAAGGATTCGGTAAGCTTCCATAAAAGTATCATAAAACAAACTTCACCGGGGGGGTTAGTTTGTTTTCTCCTTACTTTGCAATTGTTTCATCGGCGCACAGCGTCACCGCGCAAGATTATTCATCCCAACAATCCTGCGCGGCATTGCCTAACGCCGGCGAATACGGACATAACTAAACAAACCGTAAAACGCCAGCACCATGCCCACGATTTGCGCCCCATACGAGAAGAAGCTGAGCGCAAACGTTGGTGTGAGCAGCTTCAACACCATCAAGAACGGAATGACAACGCCCAAGATCATCAGCAGTGTGCCGATGATCATGGACTTGATCGGACTAAGACTCTCCATCGGCGAATAGCCAGCAGGCGGCCACATGTTCCGCGCCAATGATAAATTCGGGAGGACGTTTTACGTCGCACGTGCCGGGGATCATATGCGCACAGCGCGGGTGGAAACGGCATCCGGCGGGCGGGTGCACCAGGCTGGGCGGCTCGCCGGGCGGCACTTCTTGCAGCTCGTCCACGTTTTTAGCGTCGGGGTCTGAGGTGGCCGCCAGCAGGGCCAACGTGTACGGGTGACCAGGGTGATTAACCAGGTCGTCGACGCGCGCCTTCTCAACGATCTCGCCGGCGTACATGACGTAAATATATTCCGAGAAGTAACGCACCGTCGAAAGATCGTGGGTGATGTAGATGACCGCCAGGTGATGCGCTTCTTGCAGGCCGCGCAGCAGCTTGAGGATTTCCACCCGCACGGAGGCGTCGAGCATCGACACCGGCTCATCGGCCACCAACAGCTTGGGGTTCAAGATCATGGCCCGCGCAATCACCACCCGCTGCTGCTGCCCACCACTAATCATATGCGGGAACTTGGGCAGAAATTCTTCCACGGGGGTCATCTTTACTTCTTCCAACGCCTTGGAGATGCGCGCCAGGCGTTCAGACTTATCTTTAACGCCGTTGATAATCAACGGTTCTTCCAAAATGCGCTTGATGCTCATAAAGGGCGGCAGCGCCCCATAGGGGTCTTGCTGCACATAGCCCACCTGAGAACGATACCACTTCCATTCATTACGATCTAGTGTGGAAAGCTTTCTGCCCTGGTATTCGATCTCGCCACTGGTGATTTTATTCACCCCCAGGATGGTCTTCATCAGGCTCGATTTGCCGCAGCCGCTTTCGCCCACCACCACCATGGCCTGGCCCTGCTTCATATCAAACGAGACTCCATCCACCGCGCGCACATAACCGGCGTGCTGAAAGCCAAAGCGGCGAAGTTCAAACCACACATGCAAATCTTGCACCGATAACAGCGTTTCGGGGCGATTTTCAAGCTGGGTGATATTTTGATCTGTTGCTTGGATTAAGTCCATCATTTTTTGATTTCTCCGATTAGAAGGCCCGTGAACGCCTTAGACGTAAAGCCAACATTTAACCTGGCGATCGTTCAGGGTAATCATCGGCGGCTCTTCCCGGCAGCGAGAAAACACTTTTGGACAACGGGCGGCAAAGCGGCAGCCGGTAGGCGGGTTAATCAGGCTGGGCGGCTGCCCGCTGATGAAGTCAAGCTCCACCTTGCTGCGCAAGCGCGGCACAGAAGCCATCAAGGCGGCTGAGTAGGGATGCAGCGGCTGAGTGAAGAACTGCGAATTGCGCCCCACTTCCACAATCTGCCCGGCGTACATCACCGCCACGCGGTCGGCCAATTCGCTCGATGTAGCAATATCGTGGGTAATCAAAATAAAGCTGGTGGCAATTTCTTTCTTTACCTGCTTCAACAGATTCATGATATTGGCCTGCGTCAGCACATCCAGGGCCGAGGTGGGTTCATCCAGGATGATCATATCCGGCACAGCCACCAGCGACATGGCAATCGCCACACGTTGGCGCATACCGCCGCTTAGCTCAAAGGCGTAACGCGAGATGAAATCGACCGGCACACCCACGCGCTGGAACAAGGTGCGGGCATGATCGAGGGCGGCTTCCTTGCTCACCCCGTGATGCACCATCATCGGTTCAGCCACCTGGTCGCCCACGCGCAGCACTGGGTTGAGCGAGTTCATGGCTGCTTGCGGAACCATCGACATCTTAACCCAGCGCACATCGCGGCGAAAGCTTTCTTCATCCAGCTTCATGATATCGGTATCGCCCATCCACACTTCGCCTGAATACTCGCCCACGTTGCGCGGCAGCAAACGCAGCAGCGCCTTAGCCATCGAGGTTTTACCGCAGCCCGATTCGCCAATGATGACCACCGCTTCGTTGGGGTAAAGCGTGAAGTCCACGCCATCCACCGCCTGCACCATGCCTCGCGAGGCTTTGAAGTATAGCTTTAAATCTTTAATGCGCAGTAATGTTTTCTGTTCCATACTGGTTACACACCTCGCAAACGCGGGTTAAAGATGCGGTCAAGGGCAAAGCCAAGCATGGCGAACCCCAAACCGGTAATCATCAGCAGCACCGCCGGCTCTAAAATCCAATAATAGTACCCTTTGTATAAGGCGCCGTTAGAGAAAGCGTCTTCCACGATCTTACCCCAGGTGGGCAGAACCGGGTCGCCCAAACCCAACACCGCCAGCGAAGCCTCCAAGAACACGTAAGAAGGCACCGAGGATACCAGCGTGGGGATCAACAGCGGGATCATGCGCGGGATCATGTACATGAAGATAATGCGCCAATCGCCGGCCCCATATGAGCGAGCGGCTTCGATGTAAGTCGATTCACGCACCTGTAGGAAGATGGCCCGGTACGATTTAATCGAACCGGTGAAGATACTGAGCAAGACGGTTACACCCAGTATCACCCAAATGCTGCGTGAATAGAACGCGCCCACCATGATGAGGATTGCCAGGAAGGGCAGCACCAGGTTCACCTCGGTGATGCGCTGGATCAATTCATCCAACCAGCCGCCATACCAGGTTCCCACGGCGGCAATGGTCATCGTCAAAATCGACGTGCCCACGGCAGCCAGGAGACCAAACGCCATTGCCACCGGTGTGCCCCACAGCAGCGCCACGCCAATATCGCGACGGTTATGGTCGGTGCCCGCCCAGCCGTATAACTGCCCGTGCAGCACCATCTCCACGTTTAAGTCGGATTCCGGCTCAAACGTAATCGCCTTGAGGATCAGCTTGTACTGGCCCTTTAAGGTCTCCGCCGGTTCCACATCGGGCTTAGAAAACAAACCCACCAACACCTTATCGGTCTTTAATCGGCGCGCCAGCTTTTTATCCTGGCTAAAGCGGAAGGTCTGTTCGCGACTCACCCCAAAATCGCCAATGCGCACTTCGCGCCCGTCGGGGGTCTCAATAAAAATCGAGACAAAGGGCTGCTTTTCGGCATAAACGCCCTTGAGGTACAGCAAAATTTCCTGCGGGTAGTCGTCGAAATCGAATTCAAACGGATAGACCATTTCGATGGTCGATGTTCCCTGATCGCCGGGGGTGATGGTCTTGGTGAATTCGCCTTCACCGCTCTTAACTGCAAAGGATTCAGAAAGCTTCCTCTGGGTGAAGTAGTTGAACCAGGCCGGCGGAGCATTCTTGGGGTTCATATACCACACATCTTCGCCGCCGCGCCACAGGCGGATGGCCTCAGCATACGGTATTTTAACCAGGGCGAACACCGAAAGCCCCAGCAGCAAAATCACAATCACCAGGCCAAAGATGGCCGATGGATATTGCGCGAGTTCTTGGAGATTTTTTTTGAAAGCATTCATGGCTAATTTCCACCGCCCACTTTCACCCGAGGATCGACCAGAGCATACACAAAATCTAACAAGAACACCGTCAGGGCTAACAGATAGGCGTAGATGATCGTAGTGCCCACGATGACCGGCGTATCGTAAAAGCCGATGGCTCGGAAAATGGTGCGGCCCAGCCCCGGCCACAGGAACACCGTTTCGGTGATGGTTGCGCCAGACCACAGCGTGATGACCAGCAGCGCGAAGTTGGTGATGATGGTGGGCAAGGTGGGGCGCAAAATGTAGCGATTTTCGATTTCGCGCGGGTGCAAGCCCTTGGCCTTCGCCATTTCCACGTAGTCTTCGCTCGAATAAATCAGGAAGAATGTGCGCCAGTTATAGATGGAGATGAACAGCGTGCTGATAATTAATGACGATGCCGGCAAAATAAGGTGCTTCAACACGCTCAGGCCATAATCCACCGGGTTGTTAGGCGGCGGGGCGTCTACCATGCCGCCAAAGGGCAGCACCTTTAACACCGCCGCGAAAATTAAAATGAAGAAGATGCCGTAAAACCACGGCGGCACAGACGAAGTGGGGGATAATGTGATCACCACCTTATCCCAAAAACTGCCGTAAGCGCGCGATAGGATTAGCGCGATAAAGACGCTGAAGAAAAACAAGAACAATTCCGAAGTCCCCATCAAAAGCAGCGTCGCCGGCAGGCGTTCCAGAATGATGCTTCTAACGTTGCGCGATCCGTTATCGCTCACCATATTTTGGGCGCGCCCCAGGTTCAATACCAGCGCATTGCCCAGGTATCTGAATGAACGCACAGCAAACGGTGTATCTAACCCCATGCGCTTTTCTTCAAGTTGAATAATTTCCTCGATCATTGCGGTGCGCCGTTCAGTGGGGATGTTTTGCTTAGCCGTCATGGCCGCCACGCGCATAATCGTACGTTCGCGAATATCACTGCGCATGATGGTGTCTACATACCCGCCCATGTTGGCGATCAAAATGGTTAAGTACACACCAACCACAACAGTAAAGAATGTCATCACCAGGCGCAGCAGTACAAAGCGGCTCATTCTGACAAAGGTGCTATTAGCTTTTTTTATTTTCGTAGGTGTGGTTTGCGTCTCGACTGCGGTCGTCATATTTGCCCTCGGTTAGAATAGATAAGGGCAAGGCAAGCACCTTGCCCTTATCTATTACTACAAGTGAGTTACCGTCTTACGGGGCAGTCACGAATTCAATTGAAGCGAAGGTGGGAACGCTGACAGACAGCGGCACCACGGCCACCTCAAGCTTGTTCGAGCCGGCTGCCAGCGCAGCGGTGGTGGCGGCATCGAGGACAATCTTGTACACGCCTTCTTCAACCATCTCGGCGTCTTTCACGGCCACGATTTCGTTGTTGGCGTCGTACAGCAGGAACTTAACCTGCTTGATTTCATTGGACGGGTAAGGCGCGTCGTTGAAGTTGATGTAAACGTCGAACTGCGCTTCTTCGCCAATCTTCACCTGGCCGGGGCCATCCAGTTCCACATCGGCCAGCTTCGGCTCGCCGAAAACGGACCAGCGGTCGGCCATGTCAGGATATTCGTCGAAGTGCTTTAGCACCAGGCTCTTTTCGGTCAGGAATGCCTTATCCAGGTAGTAGGGGCCGGTGCCAATCCAGAAGTGATTGTGGGCGGCGTACCAATCCTTGTAGGCCTGGTAACGAGCGGCAGCTTCTTCCTTGGTCAGGAACTTACCCAAGGTGGGTTCGTAGGGGATGGTGGTATCGGCGATAGCCTGGTCGAGGTACTTCGCCAGGATTTCCAAGGACGGGCCGCCAATGTAGCTGGTCTGCTCAATTTCCTTGGTTCCGGCTTTGTCCACCGAGTAGGCCAATTCACCACCAATTTCGGCCAGGTTGCCGATGGCGATGGTGTCCCAAGCGCCTTCACCAAACGAGTAGGTCGGGTACAGCGTGGCGATGTTCAGTTCTGCGTCGCCAAAGTAAGTATCGCTGTAGTATTCGATGGTCATCGGGTCGGTGGAGACGATCTTGAAGCCCTTGAAGGTCTGCATGAACGATTCGAACGTCGGCACAGCCTGCTCATCGTAGATGGCGCTTTCGGGCTTGGCGCGATCGAAGGTCATAATCATGCCCATCACGAAGTCGGCCGGAGACAGATTGCTGCCGTCGTGCCACTTAACCGTTTCGAACATATCGGCCGGGTAGTACTGGATGGACTTGCGCATAGCAGTGAGACCATCGGGGAATTTCTCTTTCGCGGTGATGAACTCCTGCTTGGTGGCATCCCAGTCAACCCATGCATCTTCGGGGACCGTGATTTCGGGGACGAATTCAAGGTTGACCCAATCCAACGTCTTGCCCACGGGCAGGCCCTCTTTCACAATCACGTCGGCCTTTTCCATGCGCAGCGGCCAATACAGGCCGGTGTAGGGATCGAATACAACTTCACCGTAACCGCTGTTGGTGGCGCGGATTGCGGCGTTATCGAAGGCCCAGTTGGAGCCGGCGATCGGGTTGAAGGGGTCGCCAAACAGATCTTGCGTGGCCCACTTAACCGTGCCGCCTTCTTTATCCGTATAGCGCAGGGTGTAGGGATAGACGGAGGAGCCTTGAACGCCTGCGGCCAGGTCGGTGGCCACTTCGAGATTATTGACGTAGGGGATGTACTGCTTGCCGTCGATAAGGAAGACTTGCAGCGAATCCTGCAGCGAAAGCTCAAGCGCCTTTGCCATCATGTCGTGGCGTTCTTCGACCGTGGTGTATTGGCCGTTCGCCAGCTTGTCGCCCAATTCCTTGAATGCGGGGTCAGAAACGTTCTGCAAGAACGCCGGGATGCCCTGCGCGCTGGAATCGAGGTACATTTCCTGGAAGATGTTGCGCTGATCGCGGTCGAGCACCGTGGCGCTCCAGGCGGCAGTATACAGGTTCCACAGGCCGTCTTTCGGATCGGAGCCGATCCAGATCGGGGAGGCTTCGGAGCCGGTCTTATATTGGCGGTCGATGGTGAAGCCCAGGGTTTCCAGCTGAGCAGATACGTAATCGCCAATCGGCTTGCGGGTTCCGTCAGAGTCGGAGCGAATGACGAAGATCAGGGTGACAGGTTCGCCCTTGTAATTCCACTTGCCGTCTACCATTTCCGCGCCCATGGTCGCCATCTCGGCGTCGATGACTTCCTTGGCCTTGTCCATATTGTAGCTGTAGTAGGATTCGAGCTTGCGGGCGGTATCGGCCAGGTCGGCGTAATCGGGGAATTGCGTGGTGATCGCAAAGAACTTCGCCAACGCGCCGCCTTCATAAACTTCCTGGTTGATATAATCGCGATCTACAACCCAGTTCATGGCCTCGCGGATCTTGCGATTCGAAAACGGATTGAACTTGCCGTTATTGAATTCGGGGCCGGCCGGGTTGAACAGCAGATCGTAATACAGGCCATTGGCGGTGGAGTAGCTCAGGCCCGATTCCTTCAGCGCCGGCAGGTCGTTGGAAGACAGACCATCGGCATAGATGTCGATTGCGCCGGCCTGGAGCTGCGAAATGGCTGAATCAGCCGCGACCACCGAGAAGACGATCTCGTCCAACCAGCCGCCCTTGCGGGTGGTGGCGGGAGCGGGTTCAGCAGTCGGCTCAACCACCGGCGCTTCGGTAACAACCGGTTCCTCGGTAACTACGGGGGCTTCAGTGGCCATGGGGGCTTCGGTCACCACAGGGGCTTCCGTAACCTCTGGCTGAGCGGGGGCTTCGGTCACTACAGCGGGCGCGGCGGGCGCGCAAGCCGCCAAAATCATGCTGGCGACTATCAAAACGCTGAGTAGCACAAATGTGTATTTCTTCATGACTCTTTCTCTCCTTATATTATTCTATCGAACGTGGACAGTGCCGGCGCTGCCTTACTAAACGCCGCCAGGCTTTCACATGGTTCACCAGGCCATCCTCCAACCTTGCAACGTGCGCCGCATCACTAAATCATTCCCGATATATGGGAATAGTTAATGATAACATACATTGTCGGTGTAATAAATATACGCTTTCATATAACCCAATGTTCAATCTTATAGTCAAATCTCAAGCGTTAAAAACGGGTCTGGCCGGCTAAACGATGCTCATGGCTGGCATTCATCGCCAAAACGAAAGCTCTCCAGGTTCATCAAGCCGCTTTCAAGAGGCGCTTTGGGTGGGTTGAAACAAAAATCAGGCCGGGCCGCGGCCACATTTAGCCCACTCAATAAGGGGATAGCCGGCAGGTCTTCGGCGAAAATCGCCTGGGCCTGTTGGTGCGCCTGGGCATAACCCGGCCATTCGGAAAGCGAAGTGAGCGCCTGTTTACACAGCCGGTCAAACTCCGCATTACTGTAACCACCGGCGTTGGCCCCGCCCCAACCCCGCGGAAACTCCGGGTAGCTGCCGGGGATTTCGGCGGTGGTGAACAGTGCGCAGCCCGGTTCCACCCCCGCCGTCCACCCAAATTGGGCCAGGGCAAACTTGCGCCCGAAGATCGGCCCTTCCGGGCCGGCGGCGTAGACCACCTCGGCCGGACGCAGGTCTAAATCTAGCTGCACGCCGCAATCGGCCAACATAGCTTGCAGGGCAGTGGCCAGGGGTTGCTTTTGCGGGGCGTCGCTGATCACCAGGGCGGCGCGCAAAGGCGCGCCGTCTGGCACGCCATTCACGCCCACAGCAGTCCGTGGGGTAGCCGGGTTGGCGTCGGCGTCTTTCCAACCGGCGGCCTCCAGCGCCGCTGCGCCCGCCGTGGGGTCAAACGCCCAGCTGGGTACACCGGTATTCTCCAGCGGCTGCCCCGGCAAAACATAACTATTAGGAACCTGGCCCGCGGCAATGAGCAGGGTTTGCGCTAACTTGGGCCGGTCAATGCACTGCGCCACGGCCTGGCGGGTTTGCTTAAGGTTGAACAGCGGCAGGGGGCCGCCGTTTTCGGGCGTAACGGCCGGCAGCAGCCCAAAATCCAATAATTCCCAACTGGAGCCGGGGCGGATCGATAGCGCAATCTGGCCTTGCTTCTGCAAATCCAGCAGGGCTGCGCCCAGGCTTTCCACGTGCAGCGATTCATCCAGGTAATCGCACTCGCCGGCCTGGAGAGCGTTGACGGCCTGCTGAGCGTCGCTCATGAAGCGAAACACCAGTTTATCGAAGTGCGGCAGCCCCTCTGCGGCCCGCCAATAGTGGGGGTTGCGCGCCAGGGTGATATGATCGCCCTGGCTCCATTCGGTCAGCATATACGGCCCCCAGCCCAAAGGTTGGCGAGCGGGGGCGTCTTGAGCGAGCAGCTCTTTGGGGGCGAATTGTCCCAGGCTGTGCTGCGGCAGGGGGGTGAAGAAAGCCGCCGCGGCCTGGGGGAGGCGATAGCCCGGCAAGCCACGCCATTCCACGCTGCGGGCGTCGATGGCGGCGTAGTCGGCGGTGCGGTCGAGCAGATCGGGAAAGGCCAGCGGGTATAACCCCCGCGCCGTGTTATAGGCGAACACCGTATCGGCGCTGGTTAACGGCTCTCCGTCCGACCACTTGAGGCCATCTTTAAGGGTGAAGCGAGCGAGGAGCGCCTCCATTTTGGCCGGGGCGCCCGCCGTGTAGACCGCCGCACAGGCGCTTTCGGTGCAGCCCGCCGGATAATAGTTCACCCCTTCGGCTAACTGCACCACTTTGCCGTTCACATCCACCACCGGCTGCCCCACGGGCACATCCACCGCTTCCAGGCGCAAGCCGCCGTTGGCTAAACCTGGCGACTCTTCGAGGATCACCGCCCGCGGTGCGAAGTCATCCCAATCGAACGGCCCATCATAGATGGCCTGGCGTATGCTGCGCGCCGACGCTGATTGGTCGGCGTAAAGGAACAGCGAAGCAGGTTCCTGGCCCATGCACACGGTGAGTAAATCGGCGGCCAGGGGCGTTTCAACCTGGGCGGGCGGCTCCTCACCTGGCGCCACCACCACTTCCGTGGCGCTGGGGGGCGTTTCGCTCCGCACCGGTGGGCGGTAGTTGCAAGCCAGGGCGCTTAACGCCAGGCTCACAGCCACCCCGCATAAACTGATATTACGAACGGATGCTCTCTGCATTACAACCCGGCGGGTCAAGCGGCCATATGGATCATGGTTACAAGCTGCACCGGCCATCCTAACGAGACCGTAAAGGACCCCCGCAGCAGTCCGCCGGTATAATAATTCGCCATCCGGTGACTGAAAAATTCGGCGTGGAGCAGTGCGTTGCTATGGAAATAAACCGGCTCGGAGCTTTCCACAGGAGCTCCCGCCCGACGCAGCAAGGCCTCTTTCTGGGTTGGGGGCTGCGGCTGCGAGGCGACCCAATTTTTTAGGGAGCGTCCCACATAATTATCCATGGCGTTCTCGTTCCTTCTTACACCGATTAATCATTTCGCCTCAGCTTGCAGCAGCCCATCGCGCTCGCCCAACACGTCTATGCCAAGCGCTTTCTTAAGCGCATTGCGACCGTAATGCAAACGCGATTTGACTGTGCCCACCGGGACCTCGATAATATCTGCGATGTCTTGCAACGATAAATCATTCAAATAGTATAGGACAATAACCACCCGCTGCTGAAAAGGCAGGCGCGAAACCGCCTTTTGCACCCTGTTCCAATCATCTTGCATCTCAATCACATCGGCCGGGCCGGGCTTTGGACCTACCAACCAATCGGTGAAATCTTCCAGGGGCTGCAGCCAGCGGTGGTTGCGTTTGAGCCAGCTGTAAGCCAGGTTAACCGTCATCCGGTATAACCAGGGTTCCAACGGGCGCTGCGGATCAATATGATCGGCGAAGCGAAACAGGCGTAGAAAAACATCCTGCGCCAGGTCGGAGGCCAGCTCGTGGTCGTTGGTGATTACCAAGGCGGTGCGGTAAACCATGCGCTGGTGCAGATCATATAAGCTGCCTAAGGCGTCTAAATCGCCTTGTTGCAGTTGCAAAACCAACTCCTGATCGTTAACGCTTGCCATATTTATTTACTCGTTTTCCTAAATCCACACTAACAATAAAATTCAGCTGGGGTATATATGCGCAGGGAGCAGCCATTTTCCAAACCGGCTGCCCCCTATTTTACTACTTTAAATGCCCGCTGCCGCTAAAATAGGCTGGTTTACTGTGTGCCGCGCATCCGGGGGTCAAGCGCGTCGCGCAAGCCGTCGCCCAAGAAGGTGAAAGCCAGCACCACCAGGGCGATACAAATCGCCGGCGTGAGCAGCATCCACGGTTGAGCGTTGATGGCCGTCTGCCCTTCTAGCAGCAGCGCCCCCCAACTGGTGATAAAGAAGGAGTCGGGGTCGGTGGCGGGGCGTAAGCCCAGGCCCAGGTAGCCCAGGGTGGCTTCGGTTATAATCATGGCTGGAATTTGGAAGGCCGCCGAAACCACCAACACGCTCACGGTGTTGGGCAGCAGGTGGCGCACCATAATCCGCGGGCTTTTTGCGCCAATCGAGCGCGCCGCCTCAATAAACTCTTTTTGCTTGAGTGAAAGCACCTGACCGCGCACCAGGCGCGCTACACCCACCCAGTTGACAATCGCCAGGGCGATAAACAACAGGAACAGCCCATTCAACATGCTGCCTATCCAGGTATCGCGCAGCGCCACCATGGCGATGATAAAGAACAGCAGATCGGGAAAGGCGTAGATGACATCCGTCAGGCGCATCAAAAGCATATCCACCCGTCCACCGGCGTAACCGGCGATCATGCCGATGGTGGTGCCGAACAGCAAGATCACGATGGTGGGGAGGAAGCCGACGACAATCGACACCCGCGCCCCGTAGATCACCCGGCTTAGCACATCGCGGCCCAACGTATCGGTTCCGAAAATGTAATCTGGGTTGCCGGTTTTGCCGGTTTGCGAACGTTCTACCCAAGCCGGCGGCAAATAATCATAACCGCTGGCTAATTTCAACGGGCTGTGCGGAGCAATAACGGGAGCGAAAGCCGCTACCAACAAGAAGAAGGCAATAATTATCATGCCGATGACAGCAGCCTTGTTGCGAAACAGGCGCTGCAGCGCTTCCTGGCCCAGGCTGCGCCCCTTAGGCATGGCAGCCAGGTCTACAATTCCTTGGGGGGTTGTGGTTTCAACAGTCATAATTTACCTCTACCACTAGTCTTGCAACCGAATACGTGGGTCGATCAACACGTAAATAAAATCCACGCTCAGGTTCGCCAGCGCCACCAGGAAGGCGTAGATCAGGGTGGTGCCCATAATCATGGAATAATCGCGCTGTTGGATGGCCTGCACATACGCGCGCCCCATGCCGGGAAAGCCAAACATGGTTTCGATGATAAACGAACCCGTCACCAGGCCCGCTAAGGCCGGACCTAAAATGGTGATGACCGGGATCATGGCGTTCTTAATCATGTGGACGGTAACTACCGCCCGTTCGGTCAGGCCTTTCGAGCGCGCCGTGCGAATATAATCCTGGCGCAGCACTTCCAACATGGAGGTGCGCATCAGGCGGGCGGTATAGGCCAGGGTTCCGAAACCCAACACGCCGGCGGGCATAATCCACACGCGTGGGTCGGCCCAACTCTTTGGCACCACGCTAATCAGGTGCAGCCAGGAGGCCAGGATAATAATCATAAAAATAGCAATCACAAAGCTGGGCACCGAAATGCCGGCTGTGGCGATTAGCAAGCTGGCGTAATCGATAATGCTGTTTTGCTTGAGAGCGGCGAAGGTTCCCAGGGGAATACCGATGGACACCGCCATGGTGAGCGCTAACAGCCCCAGGCGGATGGAGTGCCCAAAGCGGCTGTCGTAAAAAGGTTTATCTTCAGGGGCTTCAAACAGAATGTCTTGCACATCGCGCCCGCGCACCCGGTAGGAGGGGCCAAGATTGCCGCACACCAGGCCGCACTCAAACGCGCCTTTATCGCCAAAATCGCCCACCATGTAGGCTATGAACTGGCGCCACAACGGCTTATCCAACCCAAAGCGTTTGTTAAGCAGCTCTTGCGTACGTGCGTCCACCTGGCGAGCGCTCAGATCGCGATCCCACGGGCCGCCCGGAGCGGTGTGCATTAGCGTGAATGTAATCGCGCCGACTATCGTCAAAACCGGAACTAACCAAATCAGGCGTTTGATAATATATGCGAGCATTTGCCTTCACCTCCACCAGGTGGTTTAGATTCGATACCTATAGATTTTACTTTGCAAAATTCCAATTGGTTCAAGTGCATTAAGGGTTTTTTTGACCAACATAGGCCGCACAGGGGCGGCCTATGCCGGTTGTTTCAATGCAGGCCGGAACCAGGCGGCTCCGGCCTGCGATTTCAAAAGCTTACGGGATGGCCGCAGTGTCGATCTTGATGGACAGCGGGTCTTGAATGCCGATCCAGCCCGAATCCTGCGGGGTCTGGGTCATGCCGGTAACCCACGGCTTAACCAGGTAGCTGTTGACGTTGTTCCACATGAAGGCCACGGGAGCGCCGGCAGTCAGCAGATCCTGCGCCTGGGCGTACAGGTCCATACGCTTGGCCGGGTCAAGTTCAACATCGGCCTGGTCCACCATCGCGTCGAACTCGGGGTTGGTGTAACCGATCCGTTCGCCGAAGGCGCCGGTCTTCCAGTAGACGGAAAGCCAGTTCTGCGGGTCGGGGTAATCGGCGCACCAGCCCAAGATGAACATCTGGGGAGCGGTGTTGATGTCTTTGGTCAGCGCGGTGTAGGTAGTCGGCTCAACCGGGTTGAGCTTCACATCTACGCCCAAAACATCTTTCCACTTCGCCACCAGCCATTCGTAGCGAGTGCGGTTGCGGGGGCTGTCGCTGAAGGTAGCCGTAATTTCGGGCAGGTTTTCAACCGAGCCATAGGTCGAGGCTGCCAGGGCGGCCTTAGCTTCTTCGGGGTTGAAGCCCCAGCGGGTTTCGCCCTCTTTGTAGCCAGGGAAGCCCATCGGGATCCAGGTGAGGGTGGGAGAGCCAAGGCCCTTGAGAACGTCTTTCACCCAGCCTTCGCGGTCCAGAGCCAGAGCAAACGCTTCACGCACCTTCTGATCGGTGAAGGGCTCTTTTAGCTGGTGGAACATGACGGCATAGGTGCAGGAGCCGGGGTAAATGAACGCCTGGGCGTTGAGTTCAGGATCGGCCTGGACAGTGCCCAGGTCTTCCGCACCCAAACCAATGATGTCGAATTCATTGTTCTTGTAGGCTTCGAACGCCACCGCGCCGTCAACAACATACGAATATTCGATGTCATAGCCGGCCTGGCCGCGCCAGTAGTTGGGGTTGGGGGTGAAGTAACCACGCACGAAGGGTTCAAGGTTCTTCAGAATGAAGGCCCCGTTGCCAACCTGGTACTTGGAGCTGTTCCACCAGTTCTCGCCGCCTTCGGTGATGAGTTCTTCCTTCGCAGGATAGCCCACCCACAGCGACATAACGGTGTGGAAGTAAGGAGCAGACTTCGCCAAACCGATCTTGAGGGTGTTGCAGTCGGCCTGTTCGTAGTCGGTGCAGGCGGCGCCGGAGGCGTCCACAGCCTGGACCATAACGCCGGCCTTCAACGCTTCTTCGTCGTAGTCATCAGCGGTGGGGTCGGCGGAACGCCAATCAGCAGCGCCGGCGATGTCGTCGGTGATCTGAGCGTACTCACCAGCGGTCTCGGGGTTGATATTGCGCAGCAGCGCATATTCAAAACGCTTGGCATTCAGCAGGCTGCCGTCGGAATATTTCAGGTCCGGGCGCAGGGTGAAGACCACCTCGGTGGCGTCATCGTTGTATTCCCACTTCTCAGCAGCGCCGGGCACCGTATTCAGGTCTTTGTCGAGGCGGGTCAGGCCTTCGTACATCAGCTGAAGGTGCGCGATTTCGTTCACGAACGAAGACTTCTGGGGGTCGATGATGTCGGGGTAGCTGCCCAGGTTAATGCGCAGCACGGCAGGCTTGGCGCCTTCAACCGGCTCAACAACGGCGTTCGGATCGGGGGTGGCGGTTACGATTTGGGTCTGGCCTTCCACCTGAATCTCAACGGTCTTGACCACTTCCACGGTCTTAACCACTTCCACCGTTTGGGGTGCTTGCGTACCGCAGGCCGCCAATACCATGCTGGCAACCATGAGCAGCGAAATCACAGCAAATAACTTGTTACGCATGTTTCTTCTCCTCAAAAGAAATGTAATATGGAACGTAGCTTATATAAGCAATATTCAGTTGACGACACATGAGCCTCGCAGCATCACCTCCTCACAAAATCTTCTACTGTAAACAGCGGCTGTGATCCACTTCTATGGTTAGCCGCTGTGGCAGCCGTTTAAGGGAAGGCGCATACCGGGCGGTTGACCCGGCTTGCGCTTTCGCCAGCTTCATGCAAAGTGACAAGCCACCCAATGATCGGGCGCGGCTTCACGCCATTCGGGAACTTGCTCGGCGCAAATCGACTGCGCCAGCGGGCAGCGGGTGCGGAAGCGGCAGCCCGAAGGCGGGTTCACCGGGCTGGGCACATCCCCCGGTAGAATAATGCGCCGGCGCTGCTCTTCCAACACGGGGTCGGGCACGGGCACCGCTGAGAGCAGCGCCTGGGTGTACGGGTGCAAGGGGTGTTGGTAAAGCTCGGCCCGGTCGGCCAATTCGGCCAACATACCCAGGTACATCACCGCCACGCGGTCGCTAATATGGCGCACCATCGAAAGGTCGTGGGCGATAACCATATAGGTGAGGTTGAACTTGCTCTGCAAGTCTTCCAGCAGGTTAATCACCTGCGCCTGGATCGACACATCCAAGGCCGAAATGGGTTCGTCGCACACGATGAAATCTGGCTGCAAGGCCAGGGCGCGGGCGATGCCGATGCGCTGGCGCTGCCCGCCGGAAAACTCGTGCGGATAGCGGTTGGCGAACGATGGGCTAAGCCGCACGGTGGTCAGCAAATCCCGCACCCGGTCGTGGACCTCGTTGGATTTAATCAGGTCGTGAACGATCAACGGCTCGCTGACAATTTCAGCAATGCTCATGCGCGGGTTCAGGCTGGCGTAGGGGTCTTGGAAGATCATCTGCATCCGCCGGCGCATGTGGCGCAGATCTTCGCCCTTTAAGTGGGTCAGGTCTACATTTTCAAAATAAACATGTCCGGCGGTGGGGCGGTAAAGCTGCAAGATGGCGCGTCCGGTGGTGGATTTGCCGCAGCCCGATTCGCCCACCAGGCCGAAAGTCTCGCCTTTGCGGATTTCAAAAGACAGACCGTCTACAGCATGCACGGCCCCCACCTGGCGCTGCAAAATGCCCTTCAGGATGGGGAAGTGCATGGTCAAATTATCGACTTTTATGAGAACATTATTCGTGTTCATTTAGCGAGGGTTCCCCTCTTTAATATTCCACCAGCAAGCCGCGCGATGCCTCAGGGCCACTTCCATCAGCGGGGGGTTTTCAGCGCAGCGATCAAATACATATGGGCAGCGGGGGGCGAACGGGCAGCCAACCGGCTTCTCAATAAGCACTGGCGGCAAACCGGGGATGTCGGCCAACCGACGGCGTCCTTCTGTGTCTAAGCGCGGCAGGCTGTTTAGCAGACCCACCGTGTAGGGGTGCGAGGGGTTGGCGTACAGGTCTTTCACGTAAGCTTCTTCGATGATAAAACCTGCATACATCACCACCACCCGCTGCGCAAAGCCCGCCACCACGCCCAGGTCGTGGGTGATCCAGATCACCGACATGCCCAACTCCTGGCGCAAGCGCCGGATCAGATCGATGATCTGGGCCTGGATGGTCACATCCAGGGCGGTGGTCGGCTCGTCGGCGATCAGGATTTGGGGGTTGCAGGCCAGGGCCATGGCGATCATCACGCGCTGGCGCATGCCGCCCGAAAATTGGTGCGGATACTGCTTCAGGCGTTTTTCGGCTTCGGGAATGCCCACCAACTTGAGCAGCTCCACCACCCGCTCCAGCGCCTCGGTCTTGTTCATCTTTAGATGCAGCATCAGCGGCTCGGAGACTTGCTTGCCGATGGTTAACACCGGGTTGAGCGATGTCATCGGGTCTTGAAAGATCATACCGATCTGCGAACCCCGCACATCTCGAATTTCGTCTTGCTTCAATTGTAACAGGTCTTTTCCATGGAACAGGGCCGTGCCGTTGGCGATGATGCCGGGCGGCTGCGGAATGAGCTGCAAAAGCGACATCATTGTGACGCTCTTACCGCACCCGCTTTCACCCACCACCCCCAGGCTTTCACCCTCATTTAGATCAAATGTCACGCCGTTTACGGCGTAGACCATCCCGTCTGAAGTTTTAAAGCGCGTCTCCAGATTTTCAACTTGCAAGATTGGCTTCCGACCATTCTTTGCTTCCATGAAGCTCGTTTCTCCTACGCTCCGGGGTTCGCAGTTCACTATAAAAGTCAGGGCAATTGTGGATTATATCATCAAATGACTGAACCATTTTATTATAACGTACTGTACTTTGTCAACACACCTGGATGTTTACTTTTATACCAATTTGTGAAGTTCCAGGTTCAAATGAAAATTATACAGGATGCTTATGGGAGGGTGAGCTTGGTGAAGCACTGGTTGCAAAACAGGCGCGGGCTTTCCCACGCGGGAGGCCGCCTCTATCCCCCCGGCCCCCTTTCTCCCCGGAGCGGGGAGAAAGGGGGGGCCTGGCTGGGATGATGTAGATTGGGTGATTGGGTGGGTTTGGAACAGGTTAATGGGGAGTTACGGCTGTTCTTCTTCTCCAAAACGCATGCGCAAGTAAGAGCGGTAGCGCGAGGGGTGAATCTGGCCGGCTTCCACCGCCGCCTGCACGGCGCAGCCGGGTTCATGCACATGTGTGCAATCGCTAAAGGCGCACTGCTGCACCCGGCCGGCCATCTCTGGAAAATAGCCGTCTAGCTCCTCCGGGGAAATATCCCACAGCGCCAGGGCTTTTATGCCAGGGGTGTCGGCCACAAAGCCCCCGCCATCCAGGGGAAACAGCTCGCGCACCACGGTGGTATGGCGGCCCTTGCTGGTGGTCTCGCTAACCTCGCGCACATGCAGACCCAAACCGGGCTGCATGGCGTTGAGCAGGCTCGATTTGCCCACCCCTGAAGGCCCCGTGAACAGGTTCACCTTACCTTGGAGAGCCTGGCGCAGCTCAGCCACCCCCTCTCCGGTTTTGGCTGAGGCGTAGATCACCGGGTAGCCCAGGGCGGGGTAATGCCCAAACATGGCTTGCGCCGCCTCGCCGCCCACCAGGTCGAGCTTATTAACGATCAGGCGGGCGGGGATGTTTTGGCGCTCCGCGATGACCAGGAAGCGGTCAACCATGCCCAGGTGCGGTTCGGGGTTGGCGGCGGCGAACACCAGGCACACCTGGTCGGGGTTCGCCAGCAAAATCTGCTGGTAAGGCATCTTCGGGTCGGGCGATGAGCGCGCGAAGAAGCGAGTGCGCGGCAAGATGGCCTCAACCATGCCCGTACCGTCTGGCAAACGCATCACCTCCACCCAGTCGCCCACCGCGGCCATATCGCCGTGGCGCGGGCCGCGCTTTAACCGCCCGCGCAGTTGGCACATTAATACATCAGCTTCGGTTTGCACCCAAAAGAAGCCCGATTGCGAACGGATGATGCGGCCGGTTTCTGTCATAATTTTATGGGGTAGGCGCCAGTGCGCCGTCGTCTGCTGCGCCGTCTGGCGCGCCTGTTCCGGGCGCGCCCACGCCCGGCATGCCCGAAGGCGTGGTGAGCGTATTGGTGATGGGTTGGTTAAAGCCGGCTTCCCACCAATATAACTTTTGGGGCTGGCCTTCAAAATACAATTCCACAATCCGCCGGAAGATGGGGGCGGCGTAATCCGAACCTTCACCGGCGTTCTCTACCACCACCGCCACGGCAATATCGGGTCGGTCGGTGCGGTTGGCAAAAGTGTAACCGGCAAACCAGGCATGCGGGCGCGCCTGCTCCGATTCAGCCGTGCCGGTTTTACCCGCCACGGGAACCTCTAGCCCGGTGAAGACATGCCAGGCCGTACCACGCGGCTTTTCGCTGCGGATGACGCCCACCATCGCCTGCTGGATCACGCGCAGCTGGTCGGCGGATAGCGGCAGCTTGCCGTTGGGCTGCGGGCGGAAGGTCAGCGTGGGGGCGGCGTCGGGCGGGGCAACCCGCTCCACCAGCTGCGGCTTGAACAACGTTCCACCATTGCCCACTGCGGCGATAAACGTCGCCACCTGGATGGGCGTCACCAGCACATCACCCTGCCCAATCGCCATATTCACCGCGTCAATGGGGCGTTCGGGGTCGGGAACTTGCCCCGCCGCTTCGCCATCCAACCCAATGATGAGGGTGGGTTTGCCCAACCCAAAACCACGCGCCATGCTCGAAACGGTGGTGGTCAACCCCTGATTGTATAAATCCAGGCCGATATGCCAAAACCACGGATTACAAGAGCGCATCAGCCCTTGCGGCAAGGTGAGCAAACCCGAAGGAGCCGTGTTGCGATTGGCGAGGAAGTAATCATAAGTCCAGTCGTGCAACACTGCGCCGGGCAGCTCTTCAAAGGTATAGCCGCACTGGTAGGTGCTCTCCGCCGAATAGCGCCCGCTCGAAAGAGCCGCCGCTTCGGTGATGATTTTAAACACCGAACCCAGCGGATATTGCCCCTGGGTGGCGCGGTTTAGCAGTGGGTTCTGCGGGCTGCTAATGATTTCAAAACGCAGTTGATTTGCGTTAGGGGTCAGGGTTTCGAAAGCATTGGGGTCAAAGCCGGGAGAAGAGGCCAGGGCCAACACCCGCCCGGTATCGCGCTCCAACGCCACAATCGCCCCACGAAAATCGCCCAAGGCTTGCTGAGCCTGCTTCTGAAAATCGAGGTCGATAGTGGTGTACACCGCCTGGGCCACCTGCGGCTCAACCTTTGCCAACAAGGCGGCGGGCCGCCCTTGGGCGTTGAAAACGTATAATGCGCCCCCGCGCCGGCCGGTCAGGTAAGCTTCGGCCCACTTTTCTAACCCGGCGCGGCCCACGCGCTCATCGGCCTGGTAGCCCAGGCTCTCGTAAGCTGCCACCTCATCGGGTTGGATGGCGGTCACATATCCCACCACATGGGCGGCCACGCCCCCATCCATGTAAAAGCGCGCCTTAATCGGGCGCAGCGTGACCCCCGGCAGGGCGGAAAGATCGCCCATCGTCGCCGCCCGATCTGCGGAAATGTCGATCAGCGGCACATACCAATCGGCCCCCGCCGGGGCGCTGCGATACCTGGCCTGAACCGTCTCCAACGCCAGGCCCGACGCCGCGGCCACCTTTTCGAGAACCTCCTCCACCCGATCGGCGGGGATGCGGTCGGGCAGCAGCTCCAAAGACGCGGCTTCGGTTTGCGCCACCAGGGCCTTGCCGTTTCGATCATAGATATTGGCCCGCGCCGGGGTATACCCGCTGCGGTCCATCCTCAAAAAATTGCCGCCTTGCAATTCGGGCAGCACCAGTGTATCGTTCCACTCAATGCGCCAGGCAGGGCCTTCCTGGCGCAAATTCATCACCGTCTCGCGGGAAATTTCGCCCACCAGCCGGCTTACCAACGTGACACGGTAACGCACCTGCGCCTTTTTGCGATCTACCAACGCCGAGAGCAGCTCGTAACGCACCTCGGTGAGCGCCGCCTCCTGGTTAATACTGCGATACTGCTGGGTGAACCGGGCCTCGCTGAAGGCGTCTTGGCTCAGCGAGGTCAGCAGCGCATACATGGTCGGGTAATCGCCGGCAATCCAGCCGTCCAGGTAAGCGCCGGCGGTGGCCTTAACCTGTTCAACGCCCTCATCGAATTCCCCGGCAGCGGCGAGCGGCACGGCCAGGGTGGGGGGCGGGGCCGCCACAGTTAGCGAGCTGCACGCCGCCAACAGCAAAATCAGCGCCAGGCCGGCATAGAGGCGGCGCTTGTCCATCATGCCAACGCCTCCAAAGAAAGCGGGCAGGCGGCGTCTAAATTGCGGCGGCAGGCAGCCAGGCGCGGCGAACCGGGTGGGCCGCCCACCTGCTCCAGCAAAGGCGCCAGGCGGCATAGCGGCAAGCCCATCACGTTGGCGTAACAGCCGCGCCAGCGCTCCACCGGGTGTAAACCGGCGTGTTGAATGGCATAAGCTCCGGCTTTATCGGCCGCGTAGCCGCTGCTCACATAGGCTTGCATTTCCGCCTCGGTGTAAGCGCGCAGCCACACTTCGGTCTCGTCCACCTCGCTGAGCAGCCGTCCATCGGCGGCGCGCAGCACGGCCACACCGGTGAACACCTGGTGCGCCCGCCCCGCCAGTTGGCGCAGCATGCGCATCGCGTCGGCGTCGTCAATCGGCTTGCCCAGAATCTCAGCCGCGCCAGAAGAGGAGGTATCGACCACGGTGGTATCCGCCGCCACGATAATCGTATCCGCATCGATGGGGGCGGCCTGGGCCAGGTGGAGCAGCGCCGAGCGCGCCTTGCTTTCGGCCAGGCGGCGCACATAGGCGCGCGGCGCTTCCTGCTCCAAGGGAGTTTCATCGATAGGCGCAGCCTGCACCGTAAAGGCCCACCCCCCGGCGCGCATTAACTGTTTTCGTCGTGGAGAGTTAGAAGCGAGAAGAATCATTCCAGCCTATGGCATGATTCCATAATATACCTGGCTGCCAAAAGCCAGGTAGAGAATGCGCCCCCGGTTATCCACCAAAAAGGCCCCTGCCGGGCGTGAGACCGGCAGCGCTTTTTTAGGGATGAACTGGCCCTGGAACACCAGGTTGTGCAAACTAAAGTGATCAATGTTTGGTTGAAGCGTCTCTAAGAAGAATATCGCCGGGTCGGGCGGCAGGGTGCTTTGCACCTGAGCAAAAGGCGAAAGCGGCACAAACGGCAGGCGTTCTCGCCCCGGTCGGGCATCGGTATAACGCACCGCGCTGCAGGCGGTGGGGGAGTTTTTAAAACCGCTGTAGGTGCACAGCGTCAGGCTGCCATCTTGATGAAGCAGATAGGCGTCATCCATATTGTTCGCCAAATCCACAACATCATCCACCACTGGCGCAACCCCGTTAAAAAACGCATCCGGTTCAAGCTCGAAATTGCTGCGCCGGTAGATCCACAGGCCTTTGGAGGCTTTATCCAAGGCGTAGGTATCACCATCGTCCACCACAAAATGGCTCATCGCCCCCCAGGCCTCCGGAACAGGTGAGCGTGTGAGCAGCGCCGTTTGAGGCGCGTCGTTGGTCGAGCAGTAGATCACCGCCCCGGCGGCGTCAATTCCCACCAGGTCGGCGGAGGGGCTGAAACCGGTGGACCAGGCGGCGATGTCTACCAACGGGCCAACCGGGATCATCCCCGCCGCGTTAGCGCCGCACACAAACGCGTCGTCGAGCGCCAGCCCCTGGCCGGTATCCACGGCGCGCAGCACACGCCCGCTGGCTCCATCAAGCATATACAGGCTGTCATCCACTAACACCATACGAACAACATCCACTTCTAAAGGCAGCCCGTTGATGATGGCGGGCTGGTAATCGACGCGCTGCACCATGTCCATCTCATCCAGGGCGTCTTGCACCCGCCGTCGCAAATCGGCCAGTTCCAGCGAGGGGGTGCGCATGGCCTCGGTGCGGGCGAGTAAATCCAGGGCGGTTTCCAGGTCGGCGCGCCGCGGCTGCACTTCTTTTTGCTCTAGCCCGCGCACCGCCATGGCTTGCGCCTGGGCCAACAGCGTATCATATTGCACATCGCGCCCCAGGCGCAGATAAACCATCGTGGCGATGATGACGATAATGAGCGGTGTAATTAACGCCGCAAAAGCCATCATAGATGACGGCAGGCTGGAGAACAGATCGCCAGGGGCAAAGCGCGCCCACAAGTCCGTCAAACCACGGCCAAGCCGGCGGCCTAAGGCGGCGGCTCCGGCTCCGGCCCTCCCCGCGGCGCGGCGCGCCGGGGTGACGGCCGGAACGACGGAGGTTTCCATGGCCGCATCCATATCATGCGGCCCAGCGTCGAGCGCCTCGCTTGAGGGCGCGCCCGGCCCACTCATCTGGGCGGCTGCGGCGGGGAAAGCGGCAGGTGAGCCATCCAGCGCGGGGGCGCTGCCGGCTGCGCCATCAGCTTCGTCAGATGGCGCTTGCGATGCTACAGCGGCGCCGGAATCAAAAGCGGGCGCATGCTCCGCATCCGCTGCGGTTTCACCCACGGCCTGCAACGGGGCGGAAGAAACATCGAAGGTGTCGGCGTGGCTTGCATCCGGCATACCTTGTACCGCATCTTCCGGCGCGCCGGAGGAAAGGTCAAAGGCGGCCTCGTGCGCCGCGCCGGGTGAACTGCCCGGCTCATCTTGGGAGGCGAAAGAGGGGGCCGAAGGCGGCGGGGTTGCCTCAAGCGGCGCACCGGCCCGGCCGTCGGAGGCGAGCGCCGCGGCCGCCTCCGCGCCTTCAAAGGGCCAAGGCGGCGCCACACGTGGCGGAACCACAGTCGGCGGCGTGGATACGGGCAGCGCAGCGTCATCCTCTCCCATGGCAGCCGGCGGGGCGCTTTGCGCCAAGGGGCGGACGGGAAGGGCCGCCGGCTGCGCCTGGTGAATGAAGAAGCGCCCTTTTCCGGTACGGGCCTGCAGCAGCACCGCGTTCAGGTCAGATAATCCGGCGTGAAACAGCCGCCGGCGCAAGCTCTCCGGGCCTTGGCCGTGCAGTTTACTTAGATCGGCGATTTCCCACGCCGGGTCGGGGTAAGCAGCCAGCAGCAGGGTGTCGCCGGATTGAATTTGGCCCAGGTAGTATTGGATGGGCGGAACTTTGCCCTGGCCCAGGCCGCGGTCTTGCATATCGGCGCGGTAGTAGTGCTGCGTTTGGGTGGAGGTGATGAGATACGAATGGATCGGGCCGCTGTGCGCCAGCGCCACCTGCTCGTTGCGCAGCGCCGCCTGGGCCAGATAGGCCGTCCCCTGGCGCGAACCCCCCAGTTGGAGATTACGCTCCAGCAGCCAGGCGTTCAAGGCTTCGGCCACGCTGCGCAGGGCGGCGGTGGTAGACCCAGGCGTGCGATAATATACCGCCGCCAGGTCGGCCAAAGCCCGCTCTTGCTGGGCGGGTGGCAGCGGGGCGTTACCCTGCATCGCCAGGTACAGCACCAGGCGATCGTGTTCACGCCCACGCGCGGCGCGGCGCGGCGCTTCACCGGCGAATAAGCTGAGAAGCTCCGGGTAATCGCGCCAGGCAGAACGCCCTACAGGCAGGAGGTTAACATCGAGGCTCACAGACATAGCTTAATTGAAAGCATTATACTGGTAAAATCGAATTCAGGAGGAGAGTCGAACAAATATCCTATGGAAACCCAGGTCTTAAAAACGTTAGACATACCCGATTCACTGGTCGCTGAATGGAACGACCTCCTGGCATGTTGTAGTGCAAGTCATGTGCCATTTTTACGCTACGAATACCTGCGCGCCTGGCAGGCGTTTTGGGGCGGCGGCGAGTGGCCGGAAGGCGAGCTGTTCGTCTTCATGGCCCGCCACCACGGCCGCCTGGTGGGCGTGGCCCCGCTGTTTCTCACCACCAACGCTGAGGGGCAAAAGGCGCTCATGCTGCTGGGCAGCATCGAAATTTCCGATTACCTCGATTTAATTGCCGACGCCGCGCGCCTCCCGGCCTTTGCCGAAAGCCTGCTGGCCTGGCTGGCCTCACCCGAAGCCCCCGCCTGGGATGTGCTCGACCTGTACAACCTGCCCGCCAACTCTGCCACGCTGGATGCGCTGCAAGCTGCCGCCCAGGGGCGCGAGTGGCGCTTTGCCCAGGCGCAGCTGCAGCCCTGCCCCACCATCGCCCTCCCCGGAGATTGGGATACCTATCTGGCGAACATCGACAAGAAGCAGCGCCACGAAATCCGCCGCAAGATCCGCCGCGCCGAAGAGGGCGAGAAACCGGCGGCGTGGTACATTGTGGAAGACGCCGCCACCCTGGACGACGAAATCGAAGCCTTCATGACCCTGATGGCCTTTGACCCAGAAAAGGAACGCTTCCTCACCCCCACTATGCGCCTACAGATGCAGGCCATTTGCCGGGCGGCCTTTGCGGGCGGCTGGCTGCAGCTGGCCTTCCTCACCGTGGGCGGCGAGAAAGCCGCCGCCTACCTCAACTTCGATTACGCCGGGCACATTTGGGTCTACAATTCCGGCATCAACTTTGCCATGCGCGATGTCTCACCCGGCTGGGTGCTGCTGGGCTACTTGCTGCAATGGGCGAACGAAAATAAACGCCAAAACTTCGATTTTATGCGCGGCGATGAAGGATATAAATATCGCTTTGGGGGCGTGAACCGCTATATCGTGCGCGCCTCGATCACCCGATAGACCCGCCCTTGGGGGGATGTTGCGATGCGGCAATCCTGAGCCTTTTCTAGGACTGCCGCATACGCGCTTAAACGCCTTAGCCCCACAGCCCGGCAATCGCTTGGCCGCACTTTGGGCAGCAGCCATCTTCGCCCAGGCGATTGTCGTAGATGGTGTAGCCCAGGCGGTGGATGAGCCGGGTTTGGCAATGCGGGCACAGTGTACTTTCATAATCTTTGGTTTGGCCGGGCAAGTTGCCGGAATAGACATAGCGCAAACCGGCTTCCTGGCCGATTTCGGCGGCGGTGATCAGGTTTTGGGGGCCGGCGGCGTGCGTATCCGTCATGCGGTAGTCGGGGTGGAAGCCGGTGACGTGCCAGGGAATGTCGGGCGAAACCGAGCGGATGAAATGGGCGGCTTCCATCAATTCTTCCGGGCTGTCGTTAAAGCCGGGCACAACCAGGGTCACCACTTCTACCCACAAGCCTAAGGCGTGCGCACGGCGGATGCTTTCCAACACTCGCTCCAAGACGCCGCCCAATTGGCGATACTGCTTGTCTTGCATGGTCTTCAAATCAATCTTATACGCGCTCAGGTAAGGGCGCAGATATTCCAGGGCTTCGGGGGTGGCGTTGCCGTTGGAAACATAGGCGCACTTCAGGCCCGCCTGCTGCGCTTGCTTGAAGATGCTCACCGCCCACTCGGATGTGATCAGCGGTTCATTATATGAAGAAGCGATGATCTCGGCCCCGTTTTGCAAGGCGGCCTCCACAATTTGTTCGGGCGAGGCGCGCCGCACCAGCGAGACAGCCCAATCGGAAGCGGGGTCGCGCATCGCTTGCGAGGTGAGGTGATTTTGGCAGTAATCGCAGTGAAAATCGCAGCCCAACATGCCAAAGGTCAGCACGTTGGCCCCCGGGCGGAAGTGGAAGAAGGGCTTCTTCTCGATGGGGTCAATCTGAAGGGCAGCCACGTAGCCCCACGGGGCGAATAACTGGCCGCCGCGGTTAAAGCGCACCTGGCAAACGCCGCGCTTGCCTTCGCGAATCAGGCAGCGATGCCCGCACGCCAGGCAGCGCACACTGTCATCATCCAATTTTTCGTAAAGCTCCGCCGGTCGGGTCAACCGGTCGAGCGTTTCAGCCATGCTGTTCATTTTTACACCTTTTGACCAATAAGATTCTAATAACAAGTATGGGCATTCACCCATCCCGCCGCACCGCACAAAAACTAAATATGTGACAATAAAGCAGTTCTCTAGTTCCAATTATACCGCGGGTATAATTAACCTATGTTGAGTATTGTGATACAAGCCGGGGGCGAATCGCGCCGCATGGGGCAAGATAAGGGGCTGGTGCACTTCTTGGGCCAGCCGTTGGTGGAACGTGTGGCCCAGCGCCTGGCCCCCATCGCCGGCGAAATACTGCTCACCACCAATCACCCCCAAGCCTACGCCTTCGTGGGCTTACCCATGTTCTCGGATGTGCTGCCGGGGAGCGGGGCGTTGGGCGGCTTATACACCGCCCTATGTTACGCCCACGGGCCGCTGGTGGCAGTGGCGGCCTGCGATATGCCCTTCGCCAGCCCAGACATATTCGCCGCCTTAGCCGAGATGCTCGCTCAGAGCGACGCCGATGTGGCCATCCCCTGGGCGGCGGGGGGCTGGCAGCCGTTCCACGCCGTCTACCGCCGAGAGACCTGCTTGCCGCCCATCGAGGCCGCCTTACAAGCCGGGCGCCGCCGGGTAGACGCCTGGTTCGAGCAAGTTTCCCTGGCCCCCCTCCAAGGCGCCGCCCTGCTGGCTATCTCTCCCGACGACCGCCCCTTCATGAACGTCAACACCCCCGATGAGCTGCAGCAGGCGGAGGCGATGGCCTAGGCCAACGCCTCCGCCTTGCGCTTCTGCTGCCGCATATCTGCCGTGCCTGGGAGATTTGACCTGACCGCCGGGGCGCCCCGGTGACCTTCAACGGATTACCCTTCTCTACCCGCCCACCTGCTCTACGATCTCAGCGGCTAAATCGTAGCGGCCAAACTGCGGCATCAGGTAGACGCCGGCGGCCCACGGGCGCATCTGCTCCACCAATTCAACAGTGATGCGCACACCTTCCTGGGCGGCATCCCCGCCGGCGGCCTGGATGCGCGCCCGCGTGGCTGTGGGGATGCTGATACCGGGCACTTCGTTATGCAAAAAGGCGGCGTGCCGGGCGCTAAACAAGGGCATCACCCCCACCAGGATGGGCAGATCGAGCGGGCCATACTCGCGCGTGTATTGCTCGAGGAAACGCTCGGCCAGGGGCGGTTCGAACACCGGCTGGGTGAGTGCAAAATCGGCTCCGGCTTCCAATTTGCGGCGCAGATTCTTAATCTCGCGCTGCGGGTCAGCCGGGCACAGGTTGAGCGCGCAGCCCACGAAGAATGACGTGGGTTGGCCGATCTCAGCGCCGGCGTGATCCTGGCCCAGGTTGAAGTTCTGCTTAATGAGCTTGATCAGACCGGAGGGCGCCAGGTCGTAATTATCCATCGCTTCGGGATAATCGCCGATGGAAGTGGGGTCGCCCATCACCACAAACACATTGCGGATGCCCAAGGCGTGGGCCGCCAGTAGATCGCCCTGCACCCGCAGCAAATTGCGCCCACGGGTGGGGAAGTGCAGCGTGGTTTCCACCTTCACCGAGCGCTGGATCAGCTGGCACACCGCCCAAGGACTCATGCGCATGCGCGCCATCGGGCTATCGGCCACGTTAATCACCGTGGCCCCGGCCTCGGCTAACAGCGCGGCCCCAGCCAGCAGTTTATGAGTGGAAAGACCGCGCGGCGGGTCCATCTCCACGGCGATGGCGAAGCGTCGCTCGACCAGGCGCTGCGCCAGGAGGGAAGGCGGGGCCGCCTCGGCCTCAGCGCCCTCGCTTTCGGGGGGCGGAGCGCCCTCGCCCAGCATCGCCCCGCAACCTTCAGGCTGCTTATCCAGCACCTGGCGCATGGCGGCAATGTGGCCCGGCGTGGTTCCGCAGCAGCCGCCCACCAGGCGCGCCCCGGCTTCGCAGAAGGCCAGGGCGTAATCGCCGTAATAATCTGGGTTGGAGGGGTACAAGATGCGCCCGCCCACCTGTTCGGGCCAGCCGGCGTTGGGCATAGCCGAAAGGCGCGCCGCCGGCGCGGCCTGGCGCATTTGCTTCAGAATGCGGTAGACCTGCGCCGGGCCGCCGGAGCAGTTGACCCCCACCACATCCGCTCCGCAGCCAGACAGCCGCCGCGCCACCTGGGCCGGGGTATCGCCCAGCACCGTCAGATCGTCGCGGGTGAAGGTCATCGAAGCTACCACCGGCAAATCACACACCTGGCGAGCGGCGGCGATGGCCTCGCACAGTTCCAGGGCATCGACAAACGTTTCCAAAATCAGCGCATCGGCCCCAGCCTCCGCCAGCGCGGCGATCTGCTCGGCAAAGGCCATCCGGGCTTGCTCTGGCTGCACCCGCCCAAACGGCGCAATCCGCACCCCCAACGGCCCCACATCACCCAAGATAAAAATCTCTCGCCCACCCACCTGGCGCGCGACGCGCTGCGCCAGGCTCACCCCGGCCTGGTTGATGGCGCGCACCTGTGGGGCTAAGCTGTGGGCGGCCAGCTTAAAGCGGTTGGCCCCAAAGGTGTTCGTTTGCAACACATCGGCCCCCGCATCTAGATAAGCGCGATGAACCTGCTCCACCAAACCGGGCTGCTCGGTGTTAAGGGCATCGAAGGCGCGCTCCACCCCCACCCCCTGGGCGTTTAAAATCGTGCCCATTGCGCCGTCGCTCAACAGGGGAGCGCGGTTTTCATCCAAACGGGTCAAAAAAGATGAGGCCATTAATAAGTCTCCTTAGTTTGTCCTATTCTACCTTCGATTCGCGGAATAAAAACGTTTGAAACCGTTACGGGCGGGTATAATCACGTCATGATTCCCGTCCACCTCTCGATTAACGGCTTCCTCTCGTACCATCACGAAGCAGAGATCGATTTCTCCGCTTTCGATCTGGCGTGCATCGCCGGCGCAAACGGAGCGGGCAAGTCATCGCTGCTAGATGCCATCACCTGGGCGCTGTTCGGGCAGGCGCGTAAGCGGGATGATTCGATCATCAACGCCCAATCCAACGTGGCGCGAGTTGAGCTGGTGTTTGCTTACGAGACCAACCTGTATCGCGTCACGCGCATCAAACCGCGCGATAAAACTATGCAGCTGGCCTTTCACATCTTGCAAGACGCCGCCCTGGCCGCCGAAGCGCTCGCCTCCCAACCTGCCCTGGCCCGCGGCGAAAGCAGCGGACGCGCCGCTCACTCCCTGGGCGCAGCGCTGCGCCAGGCCGAGTGGAAACCGCTCGACGGCCATACGCTGCGCGAAAGCGACACCATCATCCAGCAAACCCTGCGCATGGATTACGAGACCTTCACCAACGCCTCGTTCTTCTTGCAAGGCAAAGCCGACCAGTTCACCCAACAGCGCCCCAGCGACCGCAAGCGCATCCTGAGCAGCATCTTAGGACTGGAAATTTGGGAGCGATATCGCGAAGCCGCCGCCGACCAGCGCAGGCAAATCGACGCCGACATTCGCACCCTGGATGGGCAGCTGCAAGAGATTACGCGCGAGCTAAGCGAAGAGGCCGCCCGGCGCGCCGAACTTAAGCGCCTCCAGCTCCAGCGCGATGCTATCCAGGCGCAGCGCAAAGCCCAAGACGACCTGGCGCGGCAGGCACGCCGCCTGGCCGAAGCCATCCAGCGCCAGCAAAAGCAGACTCAAGACCTGGCCCGACTGGCGCAAACAGCCCAGCAGCGCCGTGACGACGCCCAGCGCCGCCTGGAGGCGCGCCTCTCCGAAGCCGAAGATTTTAACGCAATCATCGCCCGTTCCGCCGACATTCTGGCAGCCTACACCGCCTGGCAGCAAGCCGAGCGCGATCTCCAGCGCCTGGACGAAGAAGCAGCGCGCTTCCGCGACGCCGAAAAGGAGCGCGAAGCCCCTCGCCAGGAGATTCTCACTCAGCAGGCCCGCCTCGAGACCGAACACCAGGCGCTGCTCCAGGCGCAAGAGCAGGCCCACACCGACCAGCAGTCGTTGGAAGCATTAACCACCCAACTCGACGAACTGACCCGCCAGGTGCAGCTGCTCGAAGAACAGGCCGCTCAACGTCCCGACCTGGAAACGACCCAGGCCGCAGCCAGGGAGCGCATTACCCAGGCCGAGACGGAAAACCGCCATTGGAAAGTGACCATGGACGAATGGATCGAGCGCATTCGCCGCCTGGAAGCCATGGAAGGCGCCGAATGCCCGTGGTGCGGCCAGCCCTTGGGCGAAGGCGAGCGCGGACGCCTGGTTGCGCAATATCAGATGGATGGAACCGCCCTGGGCGACCGCTTTCGCGCCAACCGCTCGGCGATTGAAGAAGATAAAGCTTTGGTCAAAGACATCCAGGTTAAGCTAAAAGACCTGGATAGCTTAGATGGTGAACTGCGCGTACAGCGCGCCCGCCTGGCGCAAATCCAAACCCAGTTGGCGCAGCGCCAGGCCGACCTGGAAAGCTGGGCCGCCCGCCGGCCGCGCCTGGATGAGGTGCAAGCCGCCTTACAAAACGAGACCTACGCCCCCGAAGCCCGCGCCCAGTTGGCGCAGATCGATGCGCGCCTGAAGGACATCGGTTACGACACTGCGGCTCACGACCTGGCCCGCATAACCTACACCGCCGGGCGCCCCGCCCAAGACGATTATATGCACCTTCAAACCGCCCAGGCCTCGATGGAACAGTTGGCGCGTCAAATTGAAGACCTGCGCAGCCAGCAGACCGAGGCCGAAAAGGAAGCTGCTGATCTTCAGCGCCAGGCGGACGAAGCCGCGGCTGCCCTGGCCGCCGCCCAGGTCGATGCGCCCGATCTGAACCAGGTGGAGCAGCAGCTTTTCGACCTGCAAGAGCAAGAAAACACGGTGGGCCGCCAATTGGGCGCTGCCGAACAAAAAGTGAATGTGCTAGAAGACCAGAAGCAGCGTCTCAAGCTGCTCAACGACCAGCGCGAAACCCTGGCGCACAGCGTGCGGCGGCTAAAGCAGCTCGAGCGCGCCTTTAGCAAAGACGGTGTGCCGGCCTTGCTCATCGAACAGGCCTTGCCCGAAATCGAAAACCGCGCCAACGACATCCTCGCCCGCCTCAGCGATGGCGGCATGTCGGTGGCTTTCGTTACCCAGGCCGCTTACAAAGATAAAAACCGTGACGATCTGAGGGAAACCCTCGATATTCAGATTCGCGACGGAGTGGGCTGGCGCGACTACGAGATGTTCTCCGGCGGCGAAGGCTTTCGGGTCAACTTTGCCATCCGGCTGGCGCTGTCTGAAGTGCTGGCGCAGCGCGCCGGGGCGCGCCTGCAAACCCTGGTGATCGACGAAGGCTTTGGCAGCCAAGACGCTCAAGGCCGCCAGCGCCTGGTGGAAGCGATTAACCTGGTGCGGCCCGATTTTCGTAAAATTTTGGTCATCACCCACATTGAAGAGCTAAAAGACGCCTTCAGCCATCGCATTGAGGTGGAGAAAACCGGCGACGGCTCGATGGTGCGCGTCTATTAGAAGGAACGCGAGCGCCGGGGTGACGAGAAGACCTTTTTCAGACAATCTTAACCGTATGGGGAGTAGTAAGGAAGGATTCAGGTATGGAGAGCGATGAGAAAAAAGTGATGTTAGCGGTGTTAGCCCATCCCGATGACGAATCGTTTGGCATGGGCGGCACGTTGGCTTTATACGCGCAGCGTGGTGTGGAGGTGAATCTGATCTGCGCCACGCGCGGCGAGGCCGGTGATATTAGCGATGAATATTTGCGAGGCTTCGAATCGGCTGCCGACCGGCGCACATCAGAGCTGCGCTGCGCCGCGGGGATTTTGGGCCTAACCGGAGTGTATTTCCTCGATTATCGTGATTCGGGTATGCCCGGCACGGAAGACAACCAGCACCCCAACGCCTTTATCAACGCCCCCTTAGAGGTGGTGGCCGGGCGCATCGTCACCTTCATCCGCAAACTGCATCCGCAGGTGGTGATCACCTTCGATCCCATCGGCGGCTATAAACACCCCGATCACATTCACATTCACCAGGCCACGGTGCGCGCCTTCGACCTGGCCGGCGACCCCGCCTACCATGACCCCGAAAACCTGCCCCCCTACCAGCCGCAGCGCCTGTATTATCATATTTTCCCCAAGGGGGCGATGCGCTTACTGGTGCGCCTGATGCCATTGATCCGGCGCGATCCGCGCCGCTTTGGCCGCAACGGCGATATTGACCTGCTCGACCTGGTAAACTCCGGCGATTTTCCGCGGCACGCTTCAATTGATTATCGCCCGGTGCAAGCCAGGCACGACGACGCCGCGGCATGCCACATCAGCCAGTTAGAGGGCGGCCCGCCGCGCCGCGGCCTCATTGGGCGGGTGTGGGGCTTCTTCGGCGGCAAAGATTATTACATGCAGGCCTACCCACCGGTGCAAGGACGCGTTAAACAGAAAACCGATCTGTTCGCGTGAGCGCGCCAGTTTATGCGCCCTGATTCAGCCGCCCCCGGCGCAGGCAGACGCGGAGACGCCCCGTTGATGAAAGCTCTGTTTCGCCTCACCGATCATCGCCAGGCCGACAGCCTGGCGGCCGGGTTCCGGCGCAAACGCATGCAGCTTTTCCTGGCGCATGTGGGCAGCGTCCCGCGCCCGGCGCGCATCCTGGATGTGGGCGGAGAGGCGCGCTTTTGGGAGGCGGCCGGCCTGGCAGGGTGCGCCGATTTCGAGATCGTGCTGCTCAACCTGGCTCCGCAGCACGGCCTGGCCGCCAACCTGACCAGCGTGGTGGGTGACGCCGCCGATCTCTCCCGCTACGCCGACCGCTCATTCGATGTGGCCTTCTCCAATTCGGTCATCGAACATTTGGGCGATTACCCCCGCCAGCAGCGCATGGCCGCCGAGATGCAGCGGGTGGGCCGCGCCTACTGGCTGCAAACCCCCAATCGCGGCTTTCCCCTGGAGCCGCATTTCCTTGTGCCGGGCTTCCAATTCTTCCCCCTGGCCTTGCAAACCGCTCTGATGCAGCGATTTCGCCTGGGATGGTACGCCCCCATTCCCGACCCAGCGGCGGCCCGGGCGCATGTGCTTTCGCATCGGTTGTTGACCCGCGCCGAGCTGCGCAGCTTGTTCCCGCAAGGCGTGATCATCGTGGAGAAGGCCTTTGGCTTACCCAAGTCGTTCATGGTGCACAATGCCCCGGCTGATCGCCGCGCTTAGGGCGGAGCGGGGTGCGGCGCGGACGCGGCGTACGAGCCGGGCGAGGCTAGCTGGCGAGAGCCAGCCAACGCGCCTGGGGCAGCGGGTGGCCCCGGCGCTGCTTTTGGCGGCGCTGGCGCTAAGCTCCTGCCAGGCGGCGCTGCAGCCGCCGGGCCAGCAAGCCCGGGCCTCCACCACCCCAGCGATGCTCAATACCCCTGCGCCTACCCCAAGCCACCCACCGCCCACCCCCAGCCACCCACCGCGCGCCTGGCAGCCGGTCAAGCCCGCCCCCACCGGCCCACCCCTGAACTTCCCCGATTGCCAGGTCGAGCCGGTGAAGCCCTATCGCTTTAATGCCGCCCGCGTCACGCCTGTGCCTTTGCCTGCCGCAAGCGGCCCCACCCTGCGCCGCCTTGCCCAGGCCCGCGGTCTGCTGGTCGGCACATCCACCGACCCCGGCGTCTTCGAGTATCCAAGCTACACCACCATCACCGCGCGCGAATCCAACATCGTGGCGGTGGAAAACGCGATGAAGTGGGAAATAATCCACCCCCAGGCGCATCGTTACGATTTCTCACCCGGCGACGCCCTGGTGGATTACGCCCAGGCTAATGGGCTGCAGGTGTACGCGCATGTCTTGGCGTGGGAATTGCAACAGCCCGCCTGGCTTATCGAAGGGGAACGCAGCCGGGCGCAATGGATCGACATCCTGTGCCGCCATATCAAAACCGTGGTGGGCCACTATCGCGGCGTGATTTATGCCTGGGATGTGGTCAACGAGCCGTTTCAGAACAGCGGCGAGCTGCGCGATACGCTGTGGCTGCGCGTCATCGGCCCGGAATACATTGCCATGGCGTTTTATTGGGCGCGCCAGGCCGACCCAAACGCCATCCTGGTTCTGAACGAACACTCCGCCGAGGGGCTAAACGAGAAATCCGAGGCGGTCTACCGGCTGGCGCAAGGCTTGCTGGCGAGCGGCGCGCCCCTGGATGCGGTGGGCTTGCAGATGCACGTGTGGTTGTACGGCCCGCCCTCCGCCGCCGATTTAGAAGCCAACATGCGCCGCCTGATGGCCCTGGGCTTGTATGTGCATATCACCGAGATGGATGTGCGCTTACAATACAGCCGCGACCCCCCTGGTAAAGAATTAGCCGAGCAAGCCGAGATCTACCGGCGCAGCATGGCCGCCTGCCTGCGTGTGCCGGCTTGCTCGGTGTTCATCACCTGGGGCCTGACCGATGAGTATAATTGGATTTCGAGTTATACCGGCGTGGATGACGATCCGGTGCTGTTAGACCGCAATTTTCAGCCCAAACCGGCCTACTTTGCAGTATTGGAGGCGCTGCAGCGATGACCATAAACCAACATTCCAGCATGGACGATATTCTCGCCAACGCCGTAACGATTGCGGTGGTGGGCTTCTCATCCAAACCGCACCGCGCCGGCCATTATGTGCCCGCCTATTTACAGCAGCAGGGCTATCGCATCATCCCGGTCAACCCGGCGCTGAGCGAGGGCCTGGGCGAAAAAGCCTACCCCAGCCTCTCGGCTGTGCCCGAACCTGTCGATTTGGTGCTGGTGTTTCGCCGCAGCGAGGATACGCCTCCCATCGCGCAAGAAGCCGTCCAGATTGGAGCGAAAGCGCTGTGGCTGCAAACGGGCATCGCCAACAACGAAACCGCCCGCATCGCCCGGCAGGGCGGCCTGGCAGTAGTGATGGACGCCTGCATGATGGTCGAGCATCGCCAACACGCCGAGCGCTGAAACCCTCCACCGCCAGCATCCGCTGCCAGCCATCGCTCAATCCGTTTTCAAATCCGCTGCCAGCCATCCGCTCAATCCGTTTTCAAATCCGTTGACAGCCATCGCTCAATCCGTTTTCAAATCCGCTGCCAGCCATCCGCTGTCACTAATCCGCTCAATCCGTTTTCAAATCCGTTGACAGCCCTCCGCTGCCAGCCATCCGCTCAATCCGTTTTTAAATCCGTTGACAGCCCTCCGTTGACAGCCATCCGCTCAATCCGTTTTCAAATCCGTTGACAGCAATCCGCTCCCGATCATCATGCCCGCGGCGCGCCGGCCAATTTCAACCGCAAAGTTCGTCCCCCGATCCCACGGGTACACCTGGCTCATACTGGCGAAAAACAGCCCCGGCAGCGGCGTCTGGATGCCGGGTACATTACGCGAGTGATTCAGCAGCGGCACGGGTTGGGCGTAACCGGTGCGGAACAGCCAGGTTTTACGCACCCAATCCGGCTTAAATTTGGAGTTAAAAACCTGAAGCGAAGGCAGATAACGCGCTAGCAGCTCGTCTTTGCTCAGGCTAAAATATTCGTGGCTCGTTTCCAGGTAATCGCCAATATAGACAATATGATCGCCACCGAAATGCTCCGCCGGCACAAAATTGGTATGTTCTACCAGGGCCAGGAACGGGAACCCGGCGGATTTTGGGATGTTGTACCAGTAATAGCCCTGGGTTGAAAGCTGATGCTTAAGCGCCAGCACCATCACCACCGCCCCCATGCTTTTGAGTGAGAGCAGCCCTTCCAGGTAATCGGCGGGCAGTTCGGGGGCCAGGCGGGCCAGCAGCGCCGGCGAGGTGGTGACCAAAACCTGGTCGAAGTGGACATCGCCATCGGCCAGGCTGAGCGTCAGCCCGCCTTGTGGGTGAACGGCGATGCCCTGCACGGGCGCGTTCAGGCGCAGGGTCACGCCCATCTCTTGCAGACGCGCCGCGAAGCGGTCGGAGAAGGCCTGGAAGCCGCCCTTAAATGTGCCCAGGCGGGTGGTGCGGGCCTTGATGCGCGCCCACATCCAGGCCATGTTGACCTGGCGGGCGTAACGCTCGCCAAACTTGCCCAACATCAGCGGCTCCCACATCAATTCATACACCTTATCGCCGGCGTATTTGCGCATCCAGGCGTCTACGGTCACTTTTTCGAGGCCGCGCCAGTTGTTGGTCAGGCGCAGATACAGCCCCACCAGCCCAAAGCGGATCTTATTCAGCCCCCAGCCCAGCCCTGGGTAAAGGATGGCGCGGAAGACCGAATCGAAGGGGTAGAACTTACCCTGGTCGTACATCACCGTCAGCGGGCGAGGAAAGATAACATCGTCGCGCATACCTAGCTCGTCAATCAGGCCGAGCATATGCTTATCAGAGGCGAACCAGTGATGGTAGAACTTTTCCACGCTCCAATCCCAATGCGGTTCTTTAAAGCCGGCCGCCAGGCCGCCGGCCTCACCCGAAGATTCAAAGATAACCACGGTGTGACCCGCACGGCGCAAGTCGTAAGCCGCCGCCATGCCGCCGATGCCGGCTCCAATGATTGCAATATTCGCCATAGCGATGATCCTTTCCACATTCTAGGGGTGGGGAAGCTGCCTCACACCTCGGTTTTAGCTTTTTCGATGGCCTCGTTCCAATTAATGCCGGTGCGCAGCATAAAGTAAGCGCCCACCAGGGTGATCGGCAGCCACAGGGCGGCGTGCAGCACCAGGGTGTAGGCCGCCGCCACCGCTTTGGAGACCTCGTAGGCTTGCAGCACGGCGATGCCGGGCGCGTCGAACGTCCCCACGTAGCCGGGAGCCGAGGGAATGGTGGTCGCCAGGTTGACGATGCCGTTCATCAGCATCAGGGCGAAAAAGCTCACCTGGAAGGGGAAGGCGTGCATCACCAGCCAGTACTTGGCGGTTTCGAGCAGCCAAATCACCACCGAGGTGAGGAAGATCATCAAAATCTGGCGCGGCGAACGCAGCGCCGCCAAACCGCCCAAGAAGCGCTCGGCCAGGGCCAACAGGCGGACGCGAAAACGCTGCGGGACGAAGCGGTTATTCAGCTTCTCAAACAGCGCCAGGCTTTTGCTAGGGAACATGGCGGCCAGCAAGAACACCGCCAGCGCCCCCAAAAACGCCCCCGTGCCAATGATTGCCAGCGTGCGAATATCGCCCACGAAGCCGGAGCTGCTGGTCAGGCGCGCCAGCTCCGGCAGGTTGATGAAGACGAAGGCCAACATAATCACGCCGTCGAATACCCGCTCCACGATGATCGTCGCCAGCGAGGCCGAAATCGGCACATCCTCCTGCCGCTTAAGCACCACTGCCCTGAGCAGCTCGCCGGCGCGGGCCGGCAAAATGTTGTTGCCGAAGTAGCCGATGGTGGTGATGGGGAACAGGCGCGCCGTAGAGATAGACTTGAGCGGCAGCAGCAGATGACGCCAGCGCCAGGCCCGCGCCCACACCCCCACGAAATATACCGCAATGCCCGGCAGCAGCCACCAATAATTGGCCCCCGCCATGGCCTCCCCCAACTCGTTCAAGCGCAGACCGCGCAGCGCCAGGTAAAGAAACAGCAGGCTAATTAACACGCCTACCCAAAATTGCCAGCGTTTCATACGCGCATTTCCCTTTGCATAGTTTCGATGGTCGGTTCACCTGCATGCTGCGCACGCTCGGCTGCACCGCAAGGCAGGGCCATTATACCCTCAACGGGCCGCGGCGCGCTATGCTTGCTCGCCCCACCTGCGGGCCGGCTTCCACCCCCAACCGCGTCGGATCGGCAAACCACCTGCGCCCGCCGGAGCGCCGCTACCAGCTGGGGGCGGTGAACCACCTGCGCCCGCCGGCGCGCCGCTACCAGCTGGGGGCGGCGAACCACCTGCGCCCGCCGGCGCGCCCCACAAGAACGTGGTGGGGTCCAAACGCCGCTCGCACAGCTGCACCTGCCCGGCCGCAGGCGCGCTGAATGGATGGGGCGCGATAAACCCCGGCGGCCTGGAGCGCGCCGGGGCTTTATAATAGCCCTATGCGAGTCTATCAACGAATCCTTCTGGTAGTGCTGGTGGTTCTCGGAGCCGCCGCGGCTGTCATCGTCCTGCGGGCCGCGCCGCGGATCCAAAGCATCGAACCCAACGAGGGCGCTGAGCTTGAGGGGCAAGACGCCGTGACAATCCGGTTCTCCCGCCCGCTCAACAGGGCCGACGCCCTCAATGCGCTGCACATTCAATCATCCGCGCCAGGCGCGGCCATCACGGGCGTGGCTGCATGGGACGAGGCCACAAACGCGCTGCGCTTCACCCCCAACGGCGGCTGGCCGGCGGGCGTGGAAATCACCGTCACGCTAGACAGCGGAGTGCGGGCGGCCGCTTTCCCACCGTTAGCGCAGCGCGGCGGGGGCCAATGGCATTTTTATACCCACGCCGCGCGCCTGGTGTTCCTGTTCCCTAACCAGGGCGCAGCCAACCTGTATATTTACCAATCGGGGCGCGAGCTTCAGCAAATCACCCGCCTGCCCGGCGGTGTGTTGGATTACACCCTGCTGAACCAGGCTGCGCCGCCGCGCCTGTATTACAGCCTCGCCACCCCCACTGGCAGCGAAATTTACATGCTGAACCTGCCCGGCGAGGCCCCGCAGGTGACCGCCGCGCCGCCGCCAACCGACGCGCCGCTTCCGCCCGCCCGGCTGGTGCAGACCTGCCCCCAAGCCACCTGCCAGGCGCTCGCCATCTCGCCGGATGGGCGGCGACTGGCCTACGAGAGCGTTCCGGTTGTGACAGCTCTGGAGGCGCAAGTTATCTCTCAGGTGGAATATGTGCTGCTTAGCGAGGATGGGGCCGCCGCCCAGGCGCAGCCGCCCCTGCCCGAAACCGCCGGCCGCCAAACGATGATGCCGGCGTGGGCGCACAACCACCGCCTGGCGATTTACGATAACACCGGCAAGGCGTATCTCCTATTCGATGTGAGCGCCAACCAGCTTTTGCGGCGCATCCCCAACGATACCGGCCAGCCGGGCGATTGGCAGCCCGATGGGTCGGGTTTCGTGGCGGCGCAAATCAGCTACCTTTCGCCCAACTCCCCCAGCGGCGGGCTAACCGGCCTGGAACGCCTGGCCGACAGCCATTTGCTGCGCTACGACGCCGCCGGCGGCGAGCGGCGCGATCTAACTGGCGAACCCGGCCTGGAAGACGCCGCCCCGGCCTTTTCGCCCGATGGCGCGCAGCTGGCCTTTGCGCGCAAATCCCTATCGCCGCGCCTGTGGACGCCCGGCCGGCAGTTGTGGGTGATGCGCATGGCCGACGGCAGCGCCCGCCCCCTCACCAACGATCCGCTTTACACCCATTTCGATTTTGCCTGGAACCCCTCCAGCAGCCAACTGGCCTACGTGCGCTTCAACCAGAGCGTGATCAGCGAGCCGCCGGAGGTGTGGATCATCGACTTAAACACCGGCGACAGCCTGCGCGTCATCGCCGGCGGATACGCCCCCGCCTGGCTGCCCTGAGGGGTAGGGCGGGCGGGCCGCGCCGGGCTGGGCGCAGCGCGCCGCCGCGCCAATCCACCCCTTCGCCCGGCGCGGCAGCGTTAGTACACCAACTCGCCCCGCGCCTTCAACTCTTGCGCAACCAGGGCGGCGTATAAAAAGGCATGCACCGGCGTGGGCACACCGGTATGTCCGCCCAGCCGCACCAACGCTCCGTTTTGCGCTTCAAGCTCCGACGGTCGCCCTTCCATAATGTCGCGCTGCATCGAAGCCACAACCGCCGGCGACGTGTTGTCGATAAAGGCCATGGTGCGCGCCACGATGCTGTCGTCCAGGTTCACCCCGCGGGCGCGCCCCACCGCGGCGGCTTCTTCGATAGCCCCTTGCAGCAAAGAACGCGTCGCCGGCAGCGAACGGGTTACCCCCACCGGGGCGCGTGTGACCGCCCCCACCCCGCTTATGGCGGCGATAAAGATGAACTTCTCCCAAATGGCGGCCTGGATATCGGCGGGCGTCTCAACAGTGAGACCGCCGGCCCGCTGCAGCGCCTGGCGCAAACGCTCAACACGCTGGCTGCTGCGCCCATCCAACTCATTGAAGGCAATGTATGGTTCAACGCCCACATGCTTAATATGCCCCGGCGTGGCAATATAGGCCGAAATGCGGGTTAGCCCCGCCAACACGTGGTCTTTGCCCAGCGCCGCCGCCAACAGATCGGGCGCTTCAACGCCATTGCCCAGGTAGATCACCCCCGTTTCGTCGTCCAATAGTGGGCGCATCATTTCCGCCGCTTGAACCACCTGCCACGCCTTGACCGTGGTCAGGATCATTTCGACCGGTTCCAGCGTCTTAATATCATCCGTGGCATACAACGTGGGCAGATGAAAATCACCTTTAATCGAATCCACCCTCAGGCCCTGGGCGAGCATAGCTCGCAAATGCTCGCCGCGCGCGATGAAGACCACCTCTTCACCCGCCTGCGCCAACCGTCCACCAAAATAGCCGCCTACGGCTCCAGCTCCAAAAATTGCAATCCGCATGTCTGCCTCCTGATACGTGCTGAATATACGGGTATCCAAATAGTTATACCATGGCCTATCACCACAAGTGGACCAGACAAGTTGAGCGAGTTATTCGCGATTCGTCATTCACTTAAAAATAGGGTACAATTTCACAAATCGTCTGTTTGCAGCAGACCTATTCTATTACCGATAACACGAGGCAAAATGAGTAACCGAGAACCTGCTCAAAATGTAATTAACTCGTACAGGAAACGACAAAAGAAAGCGCGCCGCACCCCCTTACTGATCGGCATTGTCCTCCTGGCAGTGGCAGGATTGGCCTTCCTGGCCTTTTACCTGTTTGGTTCGAGCGCGCCGAAAATCTCTCTATTCGCCACCGAAACCCCCACCCCCACCCTCACCGCTACCGCCACGGCCACGGCCACAGAGACCGCCACCCCCACCGTGACCGCCACCGCCACGATGACGCCCACCGCCACCCTGGCCCCCACCCAATCCGGCCCATTCCAATACCAGGTCGAGGAGGGCGACAGCTTATGGTCGATTGCCCAAAAGTTTGGCGTCGATTTGTTAGTTCTGCTTACCGTGAACAACCTCGATCCAGCCAACCCTGTGATTTCCGCCGGGCGACAGATCATCATCCCCGGTAAAGACGCACAAATGCCCTCGCCCACAGCGCTGCCCACCGGTATGCGCAAGGGAACAAAAGTGGAATACCAGGTGCAGTTTGGCGATTCGCTGCTGGCGATTGCCAATCAGTTTAACAGCACCGTGGATGCGATTAAGCTAGAGAATAAGCTGGAGAACGAGGGACAGATTTACGTCGGCCAGAAGTTGATTATCCCGGTCAACCTGGTGACGCCGGTTCCTACCTCCACCATCACCCCCACCGTTAACCTGACGATCAACGGAACCCTGGTTCCCACGGCGATAACGCCCAATCCATAAGCGTTTCGGCGGGCGGCCGGGGGCTGCCTGGTTATCCGTTCATTAAACCCGCCCCTGCCTGTGATGGCAGGGGTGGGTTGTGTTCTTCCATCATTTCAACGCATCGGCGGAGGCCTGGATGCGGGCCAGGATGTCCGCCGCCTCAGCGCCCACGGCCAGATGGACGCGCCCATCGCGATCGCCCACGGTGGGGATGAACTCGTAACCCACGTAGCGTGCGCCCACGAAATGCACCAGTAAAATCACCGATTGGCGATTGAGGCGCAAGTCCTGATCGAAGACGAAGTTACCCAGGCCATAAAACACCGGCGTGGCCCCAATTTGCTGCCAGCCCTGCACCACGTGGGTATGGTTGCCCACGATTACATCGGCCCCCGCCGCCGCCAGGTAAGCCGCCTGAGCGCGCTGAATCCAATTGGGCGTGGCGTTATACTCCGACCCCCAATGCGGCAGGGCGATCACCACATCACCCACCTGGCGGGCCGCCGCCAGCGCCTGGCGGGCGTTGTCTTCGTTCAGGTGAGCGATGCCCGCATGCCCGGCGGCGGCAAACACCCCCTCGTCCATCTTACTATCGCCCAGCGAAACGAAGGCGAAGCGCACCCCGTTGCGTTCCACCACCACCGGCTGAAGCGCCTCTTCCAGATCGGAGCCGCCGCCCACCGCTAACACCCCCGCCTGGCGAATGGCGTCAATCGTATCGAGCATGGCGAAATCGCACCAACCTTTCATCAGGCCGCAGTCCTTAATGTGGTTGGCAGCCACGCTCATCACATCGAAACCCGCCCAGGCCAGCGCCGGGGCGTTGTTGGGGTCGCTGACCAGTTGAAAGGTGATGGTGCAGCCGGTCTTCTCGGTGCGGCTGCTCATGGAAGCGTTAAACACCCCCACGCTCAGATCGGCCCCCGCCAGGATGGGCTGCACCTCCCGGTAGGGATGGTTGGGATCGCCCAGGGCATCCAGGGCGGCCTGGGTGCAGCGCGCCGGCACAATCACCCCCACAAAGGCCAGTGTGGTGGTGACCGGCGCGGAGACCGCGGCAGGCATGGGGGGGTGGGGCGGGGGGGGCTGCGAAGAGGCAGGGGATGCGCCGGGAGACGCTAGCGAAGCAGCCGTGGCGACCGCCCCCGGGGCAACCGACGAAAGCGTTCCAGGAACGAGTGGGGCAGTGGCTGCCGCGTGGGGGGCTGCCTGATAGGATGACGCAGCAATGGGCGACGCAGCGGTCGCCGAATTGAGGGCTAACGGAGATGATGTGGCGGGAACGAGCGGGGCAGTGGTCGCTGACCCAGGGGCAGCCGGAGAAGCCGCAGTGGAGGAGACCGGGGCGGCGCTGGTCTTGGCGTTAAGCAGCGGCAGCACGCCGGCCTGCGCCCCCGCTTGCGGAGCGCCCGCTGGCGCGACGCCCGACTGGGGGGCGCCCTGGCAAGCCGCTAACGCCAGCGCCAGCAGCAAACCGGCCAGACGCCGCCTAATTGTCATCCACAGGGGGGGCGCTGCTGCCATAGTCCAAGATTGGCCGCGTGCCGCTGCCCATTTCGGGCGGGCCAACGATGCCTTTTTCTTCCATGGTTTCGATCATGCGAGCGGCGCGGGTATACCCCACCCGCAGGCGGCGCTGCAGCATGGAAATGGAAGCCCGCCCCTGCCGCCGGGCGATATCGATGGCCTCATCCAACAGCGGATCGCCGTTTTTCTCCTGGGCCTGGATTTCATCCCACATGGGCAGCTGCTTTAAAGGCAGGTTGCCCGGCGTGGCGTCGATCACCCCACCGGCAGCCGGAGAGGCAGCCTGGGCCAGGCCGTTTTGGGCTTGCCAAAAGCTCACCAGGTCGCTAATTTCGCTTTCGGATACGAACACACCTTGCAAGCGGGCCGGTGCGGGAGCGTCGGGAGCCTGGAAGAGCATATCGCCCCGCCCCAGCAATCGCTCGGCCCCTGGCTGATCGAGAATGACGCGGCTATCGACGCCCGAAGCCACGGCGAAGGCAAT
>CAZHFU010000005.1:0-134514 GCA_964531975.1 uncultured Anaerolinea sp.
GATCGATCTGAAAGGATGGATTTGCTACTACCTCGACTACTTCTGCATAGAAACTCCCATCTGGATTGACGTGTAATATATTCAGGTCTGCCAGATTGTGAACGGCTTCGACCTCTATCCTTTTCTGCCCCATCCTTATAAAACCACGCGATGCCTGTGCCTGGCTTAGATCTCCGGGAGCAGCCGTAAAAATCATATCGCCATATCTGCGTCCTTCAGTCTCAGTGGTCTCGATTTGGTTAAGTTTGGGCACCAGGCAACTGTGAACATGCCCATTCCACTTTTCGATGCAAATATCATTATTGGCATCGAGCGACAAACCGCTCAAGCCGTTTGCCAGGCTATAGTTATCGGGTAAATCATAGGTATGGATGAGTTTGCCATCCAAAGACAAGCGGAGTAATTTTGGGGGCGCGGCAGCCTGATCCAATGCCCAAATCTCGTTCGAGGTTATTTCAATGTCACCTATTCCGATGGCTAAATCACGAGTGGAGATTGTTCTGAGGAAATTGCCAGTCGGGCTAATCTGCACCAGGCGATTGTCCGCCGTATCTGCGATCCAAAATGTGTCATCAGGTGCAATAACAAAAGCTGGCGGCCCCCAAATCAGTTCATTGTGGTTGGCTGACCCAAAATAATGAATGCCCAAATCGCCTAACGGAATAAATATAAGCGATGAAGCCGTTTGCTGCAGGGTGGGCTGAGGCGCTCCAAAGCTGGAAATTGCCAACGCTCCCACCACCACAAGGAAAAAGATGAAAAGCAGGTTTTTTGGCATATTTGGCCCCTTTACTTTAAAGAATGTTCTTGGATGGTCTGGCGATCAAGACGATTGAAACAGCGACTTAAAACATATATAATCAACTGGAGCTGGTTGATGCTCACGGAAGCGGATAAATACCATATGTGCAGACCACTTGGATATGTTGTGAATAATACCATAAGCCGTGCAAGAATTGCCATTTCCTAAACAGTACAAATGTGATAAGGCGTTAAGAAAGGTGGAGAAAGAACATGCCCATCCAAACGCAGCTCAAATCTGTTTATTCTGCTTCTATTCGACTGTTACTGATGGCGATAGCGTTGATGTCAGTGGTTGCCTGCCAAGCTGCGCAGCCAATTGCTATCTCCTCACCGCGACCCGAAGTTCTGCCCTCGCCCAGCCTAACTTTGCCGGTTACGCCAACCCTCACCGGCACACCCAGGGTAACGATGACAGAGACTTTTTCCCCTACGGCGGCGTTCAAAATAGTCCCGGAGAGCGTCCATATTGTACGCACACACCCCTACACTTGGGCCAATGTCATTGACCGTTTACAGCCTGGGCGCTCCTATACGGTGTTGGGGCGATTTATTGAGTGGTACCTGGTAGCTTTGGACGATGGAAAGTCAGGTTGGGTTTATCAATCTAGCGACTATAATCAACGATTCCATGCTACCCAGGTGCCTGAAGTTACGGTTACTTGGCTGGAACCTCCGGTTGCCACCCCGCATTGCACCCCGGCCAGTATCCCCAACAAGTGGCAGGCGCTGAAACAGGCGCAGGCCGCGCTGGAAACGTTTATCACCCTATTGAACGCCGAAGATTACACCGGCGCGGCGCAGTGGTACGGCGGCGATTATCTGGTTTTGCAGGATCAGCATTGGAATATCGATCCGCTCGACCATGCCGGGCTGTTCCACAACGCCTGCCAGATCACCGGCTACCGCTGCTACAAGCTGAAGCGCATCGTCAGCGCCCAGATAGCTGGGCCGGGTCACTTCACCTTCGAGGTGGAGTTCCAGAACCCGGATGGCAGTCTGTGGGTGATGGGGCCATGCTGTGGCGGCGACGCCACGCGCTTCCCGCCCAAGTCGCGCTTCACCTACGACGTGGTTCTGGATTGCCAGGGGCGCTACTGGGTGCTGGACTTGCCGATCTATATCCCCTGAGGCGCGTTATTATGCTGGGCCGGAGCCTGGAGGTGGCGGGATTAGGTGGTAATCAATCAGCTCCTTGTGGCTGCGCCTGCTCTCTCAATTCGCGCCACTCTTTCATAGTTTGTGAAACATAACCTTTCGCTACCTGTAACAAGCGGGAAACTTCTGTTACCTTGCCATCCATCTCAGGGTGATCGTTCAAATAAGCAAGAACCTGTTCTTTCTTTCCTGGTTCTACAATACGTTCGGTTACTTTCTTAACCTGTTCTCCGTTCGTTCGCGCCGTTCGTTCGTTCGGTTCCGGCTCATCGTCTTCATCGACAACGTTTGAAAGAACTCGGGCGAACAGGAAAGAAACAGTGGGGAGAATGCCGCCGAAAGCTACTGTAAAAATCCACTCTCCCATGTTCCACTTCTGGATGATCGACATGCCCTGATTGAACTCCACTGCATGAGACAGATTGGCGAGAGTAGACACTGCCCAGGCAATGAGAAGCCCGAAGCCATATTCGTTCAGGTAACGGTATGCAAATCTGCCGCTCTTATCCTTGCGATACTTGCGGGGCGTGTTTTCAATATGCTTTGACAACTTATGCACCAGAAGAGCAATCATCGCTTCAAAAGCGAAGGCTGCAACGTAAGACGAGACCGCGCCTCCGGTTGTGTTGTTCTCGAAACGAGAAAAAGCCCAGGCAGTGTGGGGAAGGAGGACACCCAACAAAGCCCCAAATACAATCCAGGTGATATGATTGGCGTTGATCTTGAAACCGGGTGACTTGGATTGAGTGCTGTTCATTCTTTCGATCCTTTCTGTGGTGACAAATGGCCCTGTTATCTCGCAAATCAAATGATGAAGGTAATGACAAATGCTTTGTTATCATACATGGGGTGGCGAGATGATGAGCTATCCTTTTCACATCTACCCGCCATGGTTAACGCGCTTCTTTACCTACCTTGTTCCGGCCATCTTCCTGCTTTACTATCCGGCGCTGTATATTCTGCGTAAGCCTGACCCATTTGGAATGCCCTGGTTTGCACCTTACCTGGCCCCAGTGGTGGGCCTGGGGATGCTGGCATTGGGAAATGCGTTTTGGCGGTTTGGGTTGAGGCATTATCAAAGTACAGGAACGTGATGCGTGCCCATAGGCGCTAACTTAAGCTACAACTGGTTATTCGGTGAAAAACTGCGAGAAAGCGAAAACGATCTGTGCCCGCCCGGAAAATGGTACAGATGAATCACGCGAAGATAATTGAGATGGGCGTAAGTAGATAAATATCGATACAGATGAGACACTTACACTGTCTCATCTGTATCGTGCTATGGCTAAAATCACATGGGATAGATCTGAAGGTTATGGATATGGAGAAGAGTTTGGTGATGGGTAAGGTGATGGATAACTCATTGTACTTGTGCTGGCATCATTGATTGTGATTGGCATGTAAGCATAATAATAATCACAAGTATTGTTGTACCTACGGGGTGTGTACTCGTAAAGGTCGGTAACCAAATGGCTGGCGAGAACTACTCTGTCATAATTTAGCTCCGTAGTGGCTTCAGTGACGTTAATGGTGTTGTATGGGCCAAAACTTCTGAAAATCATGACATGCCCGATAGTGGCGCATTTGTTCATGATATCGCCCATCTGTAGCCCATAGACGCTTGGGATGATGCTTGAATAACCTTCCAAAGTACAAGTACCATAATGGTCGGTATTCCAACCCCATGCTCTAGTTACCAACCCTGAACAGTCAACACCACGCGCACAGTTTAAAGTAATGGGAGCCTTATTGCCTGCAAAAACGGCTCCCCCAGTGAGCATAGAATTATTGAAACCTTGAGGTGAATCAGCTATTCCATAAGCATAAGGGACACTGTTGTAGGTACCAGCAGCACCCAAGTACGATGGTATTTCGCGTTCACTGCAACTCGAATTAGCGTTGATGCGATAGGTGCTCAGATAAACACTGTTCTCCAAATAGCTATTAGCGACCTGGTGTATCTCTTGGCGTGTTCTGCAAGTCGATATGGACTGCGCAGTGGATGTATTGTGCTGCTCAATGGGCTGCCTCGAATTTTGGGTTTCTAAAATCGGAGACAAAGTTTCAAGAAAAGCGAGTTGCTCTATTGTGGCGCCGTCAGGATGGGTGATAAGGGCATAGACCACATTCCGACGGCTGACAGCGAGGTTGTGCCTTACGGTTGTCCATTGATCTTGAAGCGGCACACGCGCCATGGCAATCAGCTTTCCATCGGAAGCATACAGAAAGACCTTTTGATCGATCTGAAAGGATGGATTTGCTACTACCTCGACTACTTCTGCATAGAAACTTCCATCTGGATTGACGTGTAATATATTCAGGTCTGCCAGATTGTGAGCAACTTCGACCTCTATCTTTTTCTGCCCCATCTGGATAAAACCGTGTGAGGACTGTGCCTGGCTTAGATCTCCGGGAGCAGCCGTATAAATCATATCGCCATATCTGCGTCCTTCGGTCTCAATGGTCTCGATTTGGTTGAGTTTGGATGCCAGGCAACTGTGAACATGCCCATTCCACTTTTCGATGCAAATATCATTGTTGGCATCGAGCGACAAACCGCTCAAGCCGTTTGCCAGGCTATAGTTATCGGGTAAATCATAGGTATGGATGAGTTTGCCATCCAAAGACAAGCGGAGTAATTTTGGGGGCGCGGCAGCCTGATCCAATGCCCAAATCTCGTTCGAGGTTATTTCAATGTCACCTATTCCGATGGCTAAATCACGAGTGGAGATTGTTCTGAGGAAATTGCCAGTCGGGCTAATCTGCACCAGGCGATTGTCCGCCGTATCTGCGATCCAAAATGTGTCATCAGGTGCAATAACAAAAGCTGGCGGCCCCCAAATCAGTTCATTGTGGTTGGCTGACCCAAAATAATGAATGCCCAAATCGCCTAACGGAATAAATATAAGCGATGAAGCCGTTTGCTGCAGGGTGGGCTGAGGCGCTCCAAAGCTGGAAATTGCCAACGCTCCCACCACCACAAGGAAAAAGATGAAAAGCAGGTTTTTTGGCATATTTGGCCCCTTTACTTTAAAGAATGTTCTTGGATGGTCTGGCGATCAAGACGATTGAAACAGCGACTTAAAACATATATAATCAACTGGAGCTGGTTGATGCTCACGGAAGCGGATAAATACCATATGTGCAGACCACTTGGATATGTTGTGAATAATACCATAAGCCGTGCAAGAATTGCCATTTCCTAAACAGTACAAATGTGATAAGGCGTTAAGAAAGGTGGAGAAAGAACATGCCCATCCAAACGCAGCTCAAATCTGTTTATTCTGCTTCTATTCGACTGTTACTGATGGCGATAGCGTTGATGTCAGTGGTTGCCTGCCAAGCTGCGCGGCCAATTGCTATCTCCTCGCCGCGACCCGAAGTTCTGCCTTCGCCCATCCCAATTTCGCCGGTTACGCCAACTATCACCGGCACACCCACATTAACTGTTACAGATGTTCCCTCCCCGATCGCGGCGCTCAAAATCGTCCCGGAGAGCGAAGTCATTGTACGCACGCACCCCTACACCTGGGCCAACGTTATTGACCGTTTACAGCCTGGGCGCTCCTATACGGTGCTTGGACAATTCATTGATTGGTACCTGGTAGCTTTGGAGGATGGAAAGTCAGGTTGGGTTCATCAGATCAGTTACTTGAACGAGCAATTTGACCCTACGCAAGCGCCTCAAATGAATATGTTCATACCTGATGCTCCAACTGCCACCCCGCACTGCACCCCGGCCAGTATCCCCAACAAGTGGCAGGCGCTGAAACAGGCGCAGGCCGCGCTGGAAACGTTTATCACCCTATTGAACGCCGAAGATTACACCGGCGCGGCGCAGTGGTACGGCGGCGATTATCTGGTTTTGCAGGATCAGCATTGGAATATCGATCCGCTCGACCATGCCGGGCTGTTCCACAACGCCTGCCAGATCACCGGCTACCGCTGCTACAAGCTGAAGCGCATCGTCAGCGCCCAGATAGCTGGGCCGGGTCACTTCACCTTCGAGGTGGAGTTCCAGAACCCGGATGGCAGTCTGTGGGTGATGGGGCCATGCTGTGGCGGCGACGCCACGCGCTTCCCGCCCAAGTCGCGCTTCACCTACGACGTGGTTCTGGATTGCCAGGGGCGCTACTGGGTGCTGGACTTGCCGATCTATATCCCCTGAGGCGCGTTATTATGCTGGGCCGGAGCCTGGAGGTGGCGGGATTAGGTGGTAATCAATCAGCTCCTTGTGGCTGCGCCTGCTCTCTCAATTCGCGCCACTCTTTCATAGTTTGTGAAACATAACCTTTCGCTACCTGTAACAAGCGGGAAACTTCTGTTACCTTGCCATCCATCTCAGGGTGATCGTTCAAATAAGCAAGAACCTGTTCTTTCTTTCCTGGTTCTACAATACGTTCGGTTACTTTCTTAACCTGTTCTCCGTTCGTTCGCGCCGTTCGTTCGTTCGGTTCCGGCTCATCGTCTTCATCGACAACGTTTGAAAGAACTCGGGCGAACAGGAAAGAAACAGTGGGGAGAATGCCGCCGAAAGCTACTGTAAAAATCCACTCTCCCATGTTCCACTTCTGGATGATCGACATGCCCTGATTGAACTCCACTGCATGAGACAGATTGGCGAGAGTAGACACTGCCCAGGCAATGAGAAGACCAAATCCATACTCGTTCAAGTATCGGTATGAAAACCTGCCTCGCTTATCCTTGCGGTACTTGCGGGGTGTATTCTCGATGTGCTTTGACAGCTTGTGTACCAGGAGAGCAATCATCGCCTCAAAAGCGAATGCTGCGACGTAAGACGAGATAGCGCCTCCGGTTGTATCGTTCTCGAAGCGAGAAAAAGCCCAGGCAGTGTGGGGAAGGAGGACACCCAACAATGCCCCAAATACAATCCAGGTGATATGATTGGCGTTGAACTTGAAGCCGGACGACTTGATCTGAGCGCTGTTCATAATCTCGATCCTTTATGTGGTGACAAATGGCCCTGTTATCTCGCAAATCAAATGATGAAGGTGATGACAAATGATTTGTTATCATACATGGGGTGGCGGGATGATGAGCTATCCTTTTCACATCTACCCGCAATGGTTAACGCGCTTCTTTACCTACCTTGTTCCGGCCATCTTCCTGCTTTACTATCCGGCGCTGTATATTCTGCGTAAGCCTGACCCATTCCAACGCCCAGGCTGGGTGTCGTTCATCTCACCGCTAGTAGGCCTGGGCGTCTTGCTGCCGGGTGGGTTGTTCTGGCGTTTCTGTTTGCGCCACTATCAAAGCACAGGAACATAATGATTCCGATCATCTCGGTTAATGCGCTCGAAAAACATTTCGAAATCGCCCTGCGCCGCCGCGGCGCTCTGGGGGCGGTGGCCGGGTTATTCAATCCTCACCGGCGGCTGGTCAAGGCCGTAGACAAAGTGAGCTTCGAAATCGGCCAGGGCGAAGTCGTGGGCTACTTGGGGCCAAATGGGGCCGGCAAATCGACAACCTTGAAAATGCTCACCGGGCTGCTCACCCCCACCAACGGGACCGCCGTGGTGAATGGATACGTGCCATGGCGCGAGCGGCAGGAGTATGTGGCCCACATCGGCGCCGTTTTCGGCCAACGCACCACGCTTTGGTGGGACCTTCCGGTCATCGAAAGCCTGGACCTGCTGCGTTACATCTATAAAATTCCGTCCGGGCGCTATCACACCAATCTTACCCAGTTCCGTAAGCTCTTAGGGCTGGACGAATTTATCAATACCCCGGTGCGCCAGCTTTCGCTGGGTCAGCGGATGCGCGCCGACCTGTGCGCGGCGCTGCTCCATAACCCACCGCTGTTGTTTCTAGACGAACCCACCATCGGCCTGGACGTGGTGGCAAAAGAGCGCATCCGCGAGTTTATTACGCATATTAACCAGCAGCGGCAAGTGACCGTGATCTTGACCACCCACGACTTAGCTGATGTGGAAAAGCTGTGCCGCCGGGTGATTATTATCGATCAGGGCCGCCTGCTGTTCGACGGATTATTGAGCAGTTTGATCGAACGCTTCGGCGGACAGCGCAAATTGGTGGTAGATTTTGCCGAGGATTACCTCGAGGTTCCCATCGATGGCGCCGAAGTGGCGCAGCGCGAAGGGCGGCGGACCATCTATCAATTCAATCGCCAAGGCATCAACGTTGCCGAGATCATCGCCGCCGTGAGCGCTCGTTATCATATCCAAGATATCTCCCTGCGTGAACCCGATGTAGAAGAGACCATTCGCCGCATCTATCAGGATAAGCTGCTCCAAGAGTGAGGCATTATGTTATCATTTGCCCATGCGTAAAATAATCCTTCCAATCATATTGTGCCTGGTGGTGAGCGCCTGCACGGCTCCTGGCGCGCCGGCGCCATCCAGCGCCAACTCCGCCGCTTACACTGCCTCGGCGGCCACCATTATCGCTCAGCTTACCCAAGCCTCAGGGGAACTGCCCGGCGCAGCGGCTGCGCCAAATGACGCGGCGGTTGCGCCAACGGACGCCCCGACAGACAGCGCCGCAGCCACACCTGGCGCAGCAGACGCCTCCCCTGCCACGGCAACCTTGCCAGGCGAGAATAGCCCAACCGGCGAATCCGCCACAGTGGAGGCTGCCAACGCTCCAGCAGCCGCCCCTGGCGAGGCAGCCGAAACCCTGCCACCCACCTCTACCCCCTTGGCTACACGCACGCCGCTCCCCAGCGATACGCCCCTCCCCTCCAACACTCCCCCCGCATCGCCCACCGCCCTGCCGACCTCCCCCGTCTCCCCCCTGGCGCTGGGTGAGCCGGTGTTCAAAGACATATTCGACCAGGCCGGCAACTGGCCGTTCTACAATTCGTATTTCGTAGAAATGAACCTGCAAAAAGGCGGCCTGCACATTACCGCCCGCATCCCTTCGGTGAAAAGCCCACGCGACAATTGGATGGTGTCGGACACCCCCTTGGACAACTTCTACCTCGAGGCAGTCGCCACCCCGCATGATTGCCAACGCGGCGACCGCTACGGATTGATTTTCCGCGCGCCTGCCGACGCTTCCAAAGGCTATCTTTTCGGGGTTTCGTGCGATGGTCATTTCGCCCTGCGCCTGTGGGATGGGGCGCAATCGCTCAGCCTGATTCCGTGGACACCCAGCGCACACATCTTGCGCGGCCCTGAACAAGCCAACCGTCTAGGCGTAAAAGCCGATGGCGAGAAGATCACCCTTTATGTCAATGGCAAGGAACTTGTCACCACCAGCGATGATACCCTATCGAGCGGAGCCTTCGGGCCGTTTGTGGGCGCAGTCTACACCACCAATTTCACCGTTACCTTTGATGAAATCACCGCCTGGGCGATTAACAAATAGCCTATTTATTACCGCTGTCTGCAGCCCATTTCGCTGCGGCGCACCACCAGAAGATTGTTCGTCTTCGCAGGTCGAAGGGCATCACGTTCCCACGCTTAACCAGGGGTGAGTTTGACTTCGCCGGCTGCGGCGCGTAATATGCAGCATGATCGTCTTTCCTGGCTTTGGCGATTTGCCGGCGGAGGCGTCTGGTCACGAACTACTTGGTGCGATTAAATTCACAAGGGGCGGTCTGGCAATTGCTAAACCGCCCCTTGGTATCGGTAGAAGCACCCCTCACCCACGGTGAAAGATGTTCAGTGCAGGGTGAGATCCTACCACCCTGCCAGCCGTCGTTTAATTCCAGTTGCGCACGAAATCAACTAATAAACGCACGCCAAAGCCCGAACCACCCGCACCGATATAGGGTGACAGCGCGGAGCTGTACATCGCCATACCGGCAATATCTAAATGCGCCCAGGGATAATCGGTAAATTCCTTGAGGAATATGGCCGACGTGCCTACCCCGCCTGCGCGGCCACCAGTATTTTTCATATCGGCCATCAGCGAAGCAATCTTTTTCTTATAATCGTCCCACAAAGGCAGCCGCCACAACCGGTCGTAAGTTCGCTCGGAGGAAGCCAGCAGGCGATTGCACAGCGCATCCTGGTTACAGAACAGGCCTGCCGCAACGCCTTCGCCCAACGCCACCACACATGCGCCGGTAAGCGTGGCTAAATCGATCACCGCAGCCGGCTTATATTGTTGGGCGTAGACCAATGCATCTGCCAGCACCATGCGGCCTTCGGCGTCGGTCGAGATCACCTCGGCAGTCTTGCCGTTGCTGAAAGTGATGATATCAGCCGGGTGATATGCGCCGGCATCGGGCATATTCTCGGTGCAAGGCATAATCGCCACCACATGCTGCGGCAGGTTGAGCATGCCAATCGTCTTCATTGTGCCCAAAACCGCCGCGGCCCCGGCCATATCCGACTTCATATCTTCCATCTTTTCGGAAGGCTTAATCGAGATGCCGCCGCTGTCGAAGGTGATGCCTTTGCCCACCAACACAATCGGTGCGCCCTGGCTGCCTTCGGGGTGATGTTCTAAGACGATAAACTTGGGTTCTTCCAGCGCGCCTTGGGCCACGCCCAAGAAACCGCCCATTTTGCGTTCGGCTGCCCAAGCGCGATCGCCAACCGTGAGCTGCATCGAATGCTGCTGCGCGATCTGCTCGGCTTCTTGCGCCATGCGGCTGGGGGTGCACTGCGACGGGGGCAAGTTGACCAGGTTACGCGTCAGGGTAACGCCTTCCGCTTCAGCCATCGCCACGCTGCGAGCTGCCTCAATTGCCGGAATCTTGCCGGCGTCGCGTTCCACGATCACCAGCGTTTGGATCTCTGGTTGTGGCTCAGCGTCGCTTTTCTGGACATTAACCCGATAGAGGCCGAGCAGCGCCCCTTCCATGGTAGCCAATGCAGCTTCTTGAGGCTGCAAATCGCCAATGCCGGCCCCGTGGATAATGGTCGCCACACGCTTTGCCCCAAGTTCGCGAGCTTTCTTGACCGCAGTAGCGGAGGCGCGCCGCACGGCTTCAAGCGAGAAGCCATCGCGCCCACCCAAGCCCACCACAATCACGCGGCGCGCCTTCACACCCTGGCGCGGGTAAAGCACGGCAACTTCGCCACCCACCTGGCCGGGCAAATTAGCCTTGCCAGAGAAATCGCCCCCGGCGATTAAATCCGAAATCAGCCCGCCCAGCGCCTGGTCTACTGCGCCGGTCGCGCCGCTCGGCTGGGTTACACCCTCAAATAAATTAACGATGATCGCATCGGCTTCGACGTTCTGAATTTCCTCGCGCGCCACTTCAATCTTCATATGTCATCACCTTGGGTTATACTTTTAGTCGCCTAACGCATTTTAAGCAGCAGAAAACCGCTCCTGCCGGGGTTATGATCCAAGTTAAATATATCACAAACCCAGGCTAATGCGCCCTCGTTCCGGCTCCACTTTTAAGATTGTTACATCTAAAACATCGCCCACTTTCAAAACACTCCCGCTAGCGATCTGAGTGCGATGCAGCAGGCCATCTTGTTTAACGCCAATGTCGATGAATGCGCCGAAATCTACCACGTTGCGCACCGTGCCTTTCAGGCGCATGCCTACGGCCAGGTCTTCCATCTTCAGCACATCGCTTCGCAAAATTGGCAGCGGAGCATCCTGGCGAGGATCCCGTCCGGGGCGCACCAATTGTTCAAAAATATCTTTGAGCGTGGGAACGCCCGCCCCCAGCTCTTCAGCTAACTTCTCCACCGGCTTCCGTTTCAGCAGCGCCAGCAGGGCGGTCTTGCGCTCGTCCAAAGCCGAGTTTAGGGTTAGGCCGGCCTGAGCCAAAACCTGCTCGGCGATGGCGTAACTTTCGGGGTGAATGGCGCTCGCATCGAGCGGATTTTCGCCGCTGCGCACCCGTAAGAACCCGGCGCTTTGTTCAAAGGCCTTCGGCCCCAGCCCGCTCACCTGGCGCAAAGCCTGGCGGCTGGTGAATGGCCCCTGCTCATCGCGGTGGGCGACAATCTTTTCGGCCAGTTTGGGGCCAATCCCGGCCACATGGGTTAGCAAAGCCGGCGAGGCAGTGTTCACATCCACCCCCACACGGTTGACCACGCTCTCCACCACGCCGGCCAAGGCCGAACCAAGCGTCTTCTGATCGACATCGTGCTGATACATGCCCACCCCAATCGACTGGGGATCAATCTTCACCAACTCGGCTAAGGGGTCTTGGGCGCGGCGGGCGATGGAAACCGCCCCACGCAAGCTCACATCGAGCTGCGGCATTTCGGCGCGCGCCAATGGGCTGGCGCTGTACACGCTGGCTCCGGCCTCGTTCACAATCAGATATTTCACTGCCGGGCCGTCCCGCTTCACGCCGCCTGCTTCCAGGCGATTAATCAGTTCCGCCGCCAACTGCTCGGTCTCCCGCGAGGCCGTTCCGTTGCCAATCGTAATCAAGTTCACGTGATGCCGGGCCACCAGCTCGGCCAGGGCAGCAAGCGATTTTTCCCACTGTTTTTGCGGTTCATGTGGGTATATCACGCCCGTATCTAGCAGTTTGCCAGTGGGGTCTACCACGGCCACCTTGCAACCGGTGCGAAAGCCTGGGTCGAGGCCCAGAACCGTCATGCCCGCCAAGGGCGGCTGGCCCAGCAAGGCGCGCAGGTTATCGGCAAAGACATTGATGGCGTGCATCTCAGCTTTCTCGGTCAGTTCTCGACGCACATCGCGCTCAATTGCCGGCAAAAGCAGCCGTTCGGCCCCATCCTGGATGGCGGCCTCCATTTGGGCGCGCAGCGGTGAGCGCGGGTCGGGGCGGAAGACTGCTTCGATGGCGTTACGCCAATCGCGCTCCGGCGTATTAATCTTAACCCGCAGCACTTTCTCGGCTTCGCCGCGGTTTAACGCCAAGACCTGGTGAGGGCGCAAACGATCCACCTGCGCCTCAAATTCATAATAAGTCTCATAAACGCGTTTGACGTCTTCGGCGTCTTCGACGTGTTCACACACCACCTGGCTAAACTTGAGCGCCTTTTCCCGCGTCACCCGACGCACGTCTGGATGGTCGCTAATCGTCTCGGCCACAATATCACAAGCCCCAGCCCAGGCGTCTTCGAGCGAGGCGACCTGCTCGCTCAAATACGGGGCAGCCAGCGATTCCAGGCTTTCATCCAATTGGGCCTGCTGCAGAATCAAATCGGCTAATGGCTGCAGGCCGTTCTCCCTGGCAATACTGGCGCGAGTGCGGCGCTTGGGTCGGTAAGGCTGATACAAGTCTTCCAACGCGGTCATCGTATCGGCGGCTAATATCCGGTCTTGCAATTCTTCAGTTAGCTTGCCCTGCTCTTGAATAGATTGCAGCACGGCGGCGCGGCGTTCTTCTAAGGCGCGCAGTTTTTCAATCAGTTCGCTCACCCCGCGCAGTTGTTCTTCATCCAGATCAAACGTGGCTTCTTTCCGATAGCGAGCGATGAAAGGAATGGTGTTTCCGGCGTCCAATAAGGCGATGGCGGCGGCCGCCTGTTCTTTTCGAATAGCTAATTGCCTGGCAATGACAGCAGCAAAGTCCATGATTAATCCTTTACCTGTTACCTGTTAATCGATATGGGTGTTCATTCTACCATTTTTCATAACGCACCAATTCATCGATGGGTTTACGCTCTTTTGGCCCGGGTAAAGCCGCTGAATATCCCAGTGGGGTAAAGATGAGCGGCTCAACCTCTTCTGGCAGCCCCAAGGCGGCGCGGGCGGCGCGGACATTGAACGCCGCCACCCAGCACGTTCCTAACCCCTGGTTCGTCGCTTCCAAAATGAGGTGATCCATTACAATCGCCACATCCACATCGATATAACGACGGTTGTCATCTGCACGCACCCAACTGTTACCCGGTATCCCCACGGCGCAAATCAGGATGGGGGCCTGCACAAACCACTCACGATGATAGATGGCTTGCAATTCGTTCCGGCGTTTGGCGGTGTGAACCACAACCAACTGAAAAGGCTGCCGGTTAGCTGCGGTGGGCGCTAAACGCGCGGCTTCTAATACGCGCTGAAGCTTTTCCGGTTCCACCGGATCGGACTTATATGCGCGTACCGAATAACGTTGAGATATTATTTCGGAAAATTCGCTCATCCTTCAATTATAGCCTGAGAAATCAAAAAACGCCGGCTCGCACCGGCGTTTTTTGATAAAAAGATTAGAACTGTTGTGATTACCAGGTCTAGCGGACCGTTCCGCGGCGGAACAGGTTGACAATCGCCAGCAAGATGATTGCGCCCAAGAAGGACAACAACAAACCTGCTATGCTAAAATTGCCTTGATTGATGGTTCCAGCGCCGAACAACGGCGAAAGCAGAAGACCACCCAAAAAAGCGCCTACGATGCCAACAATCACGTCCAGTAAGAAACCCTGGTTTGCATCGGTGTGCATCACCTTGCTCGCCAGCCATCCAATTATTGCGCCTACAACGATCCAGATAATAAAGTTAATCATAGTTATCCTCCTTTAAGATATACACTGAACTAACTGCCCTTAGGATAACCGAAATATAAAATTTAGACCCTAAGATAATCATCCAAAATCAGCTCTATTTATTCTTGCCAAAAGGTAAGAGAATTCCTACAACGTAACTACATCTCATTTGCTTTTCAGATCATAGCGCACCTTGCCCAGCAAACGCCGGTCGAACTGGGCAATGTGATCTGGGCCTAAAGCCCGCATGGCTTCAAAGGCGGCCTCCGCCTGGAGGCGTAGGGCTTGCACATCCACACCGCGGCAAACATCCGGCAGCGGATCGAGCCACTGGCGACGCCGCAGAAACAGTTTGGCTGCGCCGGGATAGTTGCCACGGGTAATATGGAAATAGGCCACCGCCACCTGTAGAATACCCCGGTATAATTCACGCCCCGGAGAAGGATCCTCGTTCCAGGCCGCTTCCAACCATTCATGCGCCTCAAAGTACTCGGCGGTGTTGAAAAGCTCTAGCCCGCGGCGTCCCTTCTCAGAAAGAGGCCCCTGGCAGGCGGTTTCCAAAATCTCTGCATCAATCCGGCGGGCGTTCGCCGCGATGACGGTGGGCAGGTCTTTAAAGAACTGCGAACGCGGCAGGGCGCTCACGGCGCCTAAGCGGCGCGCCTCGTTTAAAGCTTCCTTTTGCACATGCGGGCCAAAGCACACCACCGGATAGTTGCGGGTGGAAGGTACGGCTGTCAACACAGCCAGCCATTCTCGCCAGGGTGCGCCATCCCATTCCAAATCGAAAAAGATTAGCGCCGGGCGCACTCGCGTTAGCCATTCGATCATCTGAGCCGCCGGCCCCAACAGCGGCTCACCGACGCGCGGCGGGGTTTCAACCGGTGTTGGGGCGACCGGCTGAGGCGCCTCCCATACACGCACCGCATATCCGGCGGCTTGGGCCGCGCTTTCAAGCCGCGTGATCGTTAGCAGATTGCCAACAAAGACGACGATGACAGGCTCTCTTTTATTCATCCTTCAGCTCCTTATAGATGGTGTGCAATTTCCACCCGACCCCACAAATAGTTATCCAGGTTAGTGGTTTGCATGGTTTTGTATCACGCTTGTAATGGCTCGAACCATGTGAACCCCATTACGCTAAGCGACCATATTTTACTTGACAAGATCTCATCTCCTGCGTATACTGAGTAAGCACTCACATCTGAGTGAGTACTCGCTTAACTCAGCCGCCGGGCCGCTTTCTGGCCGGGCGCTTCATTTTGCAAAGGGAAAAACCCTATGGCCGAAATCCTCGAACCCACCGGCTCATCCAGCCGGCGTGAACGCCAGGCAGCTGAACGCGTTCAACATATTCTCGATTCGGCCGCCGCACTATTTGCCGAGCGCGGCTTTCATCGCACCACTACAAAAGAAATTGCCCAAGCCGCGGATGTCTCTGAAGGCACGCTTTACAACTACTTTATCAACAAGAACGATTTGCTCATCCATATTATGCAAGGCTTGGGCGAATACGAACTGCCCGCCGATTGGGAAGGCCAACTGCTAGCCACCGACGCCCGCCAATTTATGCAGCAAATGCTGGAGCTGCGCCACACTTTTGTGGAGCACAACGCCGTGATGCTGCAAGCCATCTTATCAGAAATTTTAGCCGATACCGATCTTCGCCGGCGTTACCACCAGCAAATGGTGGCGCCCACCCTGCAAGCCATTGAGAAGAACTTGCAGGCTCGCGCCAGAGAAGGCCAAATTCGCCCTGGAACCGACTTGCCGGCGCTCACCCGCCTGATTGTAGGCATGTACTTGGGGCTTTTCGTAATGCAAACGTTGGGCGACCCCCTGGTGACACAAGAATGGGATCGTTTGGCGCAAACATTTCTTGACATGTTTTTTGAGGGCGTCAGCCCCTCACAGGGCCTCAACCCTTCAGAGGGCGGCAGCTCTTAATAGGGCCGCCGCCCTTAAAAGGGCCGCCGCCCTTAACCCTCCCGCTTAGCCAAGTGAGCGAGGAAAATAAGGATACAAATATGAAAAAATGTCGTCAAATTATCTGTTGGATGGTTTTACTAGCCTTTAGCCTGACTGCCTGTGGCAGCTTGGGGGCCGACCCAACTCCTACCACACAGATTCAGCCGGTTTTAGAGAGCAAGCCGGTGGTAAGCGCCACGGGCGAGGTGGTTCCCGCCCGCTGGACCCGCTTAAGCATCACTATACCCGGCGTAGTGGAAGAAGTTCTGGTTGAAGAGGGCCAGGCGGTCGAAAAAGGCGCTATCTTGGTGCGCCTGGAAGGCAAAGAAGACTTGACCGCAGCCATCACTGCTGCGCAAACCGAGCTAACCATGGCCGACAAAGCGATGGACGACCTCCACAAGTCGGCCAAGACCTCGGCTACACAAACTTTGCAGCAGATCGCCGATCTAGAACGGCAGGTGCGCGATGCTCGCTACGCTCTCGATAACTTCACCCCCCCACGGGTTCAGGCCGAAATGTCGGTTGAGGAAGGTCTGATCTGGGCGCAGGAGCGGATGGATATAGCCTGGGCAAATTTTGAACCATACCGTTATTATTCCGAAAGCGACCAAAAGCGCAAAGATGCTAAGGAAGATTATGACGACGCCCAGGCCGATTACAATACCGCCGTCAAACGCTTACAATACGAGACGGATTTGCAAGCCGCCAAGGAAAAATTGCAAAAAGCGCGGGATGATTACGCCATTTGGAGCCAAGGCCCGGATCCTAAAGACGTGGCGGTGGTGCAGGCGCGGATTGAAAACGCCCAGGCCGGGCTGGCTGCGGCCAAGTCGAAACTGGCCGACCTGGAATTGCGCGCCCCGTTTGCGGGGACCATAAGTCAGGTGAACGTGCGCGTGGGCGAGGCGGTTTCCCCGCAGAACCCGCCCATCCTGCTGTTAGCTGACCTGGCGCATCTGCAAGTTGAAACAACCGATTTGAACGAGATCGACGCGGCGCGAGTTGAAACGGGGGCGAAAGTCTCCATCACCTTCGACGCGCTACCCGGTGTGGCGGTTTCTGGTGTGGTCAATAGCATCGCCCCCAAGGCCAGTGAGGGCAGCGGAGTTAATTACACCGCTGTGATTACCTTGGACGAGCTTCCCAAGGCGCTGCGCTGGGGCATGACTGCCTTCGCCGAAATCAACGTCAAGTAACCGAGAGGGGCATACACGCCTTGAGATAGGCTAAACGGCGGGCTCGCATCCAAGATCAACCACTCCTTTTGTTCAGTTTAGCCAAGGCGACGCCGCGCCCCCAGCCAATTGGGTTATAATACCGCGGTCAAAATTTCTCGCCGAGGGAGGCTAAAATGAAAATTCGCATCATGCTGATCATCAGCCTGCTCATCTTAAGCAGCGTAGCCTGTAAATTTGGAGAGGCGTTTTTTCAGGAGATGGGATTGCGCGCCACCGATACCCCGCTCCCTACCGACACGCCGCTGCCAAGCGCCACCCCGTTGCCAACAGATACGCCCCAACCCACGCCCACCACGGCTCCATCGCCTGTGCCGCCAACCTCTGCTCCAGATACCGCCGTGCCCCTACCGGCCATCGATCCATCCACTGACACACCTGAACCCAGCGTGACGTATCTGCACGTCACCAACCGGCTCGGCAAAGCGGCCAAATACTTCTTACAAGGCCCCGAAACGCGTTCCTTCACCGTCAGCCCACTAGCCACCTACGACACGGAAATCACGCCGGGCGAATATCGCTATAGCATCAAGGCTACGGGCTATAACGAAATCAACGGGACGATCACCTTTGGCCCCGGCGATTTTGATTGGTCGTTAGGGCACGACTAATCCTTCAGTGCCCGCTTGTTTTATCATCACCGGCAGATAGCGTTTGTGCGGATATTGCCGGGCGGCGGCGCTGTTGGGGTCAATTAGCAACGGGTTAATATCAACCACCTCAAAGGCCGAACCCGGAACAGCGTGGAACGCCGGAACCAGTACATCGTTATTCCAACGCGCATCCGGAGCTCCGCTAATCGACCAATCGCTGCCGTTATCGGCCACAATCATGCCGTATTTTTTTAAGGCGCGTAAAATCACCTGCACCGTCGGGTCGAAGGCGCTGATGTTATAGTCGGCTTTAAGCCGCAGGCGCAGGCCCATAGGTGGATATTGACTGCCCGTCAGCGAGGACGCCATGTGGCGCCCCGGCCAAACGTAACTATTTCGACTTCGGCTGACCGTAAAACGCAGGGCGTGGTTAATTTCGCCCGCCGCCGCCTCATCATAGCGCACTAGCCCAGGCAGAATCGGCAGCCCAGCGGCGTCGGCTGAAGTCCAACCAGCTGGGCGCAAGGCGTTGGCCTTCAAATCAAATATCGCCCCCGACCCGGCGTACCATTGGCCTCCGCTCTGAGAGGCATGGTATAGCTCATATAAAACGCAATTTTCATTATCCAAAATGAGCATATGCCGGTCGTCGCTGCCATCCTCAATCAATGGGTTTGCTGGAATGGGGTAAAGCCCGGCATCACTCTCATCGCCAAATTCATTAAAAATCACGGTCGTCTTAGCTTGGGAGGCATTGACCACATTATAAGGAAGACCAATCGTCTTGCCTTCCCAGAGACCAGAACCGAAATCGGGGTGCAAATGTTTGTTCGCGCCAATCGATCCTATGATAGCGTCGGAGTTGACATGCCGTGGCAGCCAATCTACCGGCGTATTCCAAATGTTATTAGCCGGAAAGAGCCGGCAGGGGTCTTTTTGAGGGGTGAGCCAGGACGGCTGGGCGTAATACAGGAGGAACATTACGGCTAGAATGGGACAAATTCTTTTCATGCTTGAATTTTAACTCAAATTCCCCATCGGCCTGATGGCCTTTTCGGGAGCACTGCGCGAACAATGGACGGTGGTTATGGCAGGTTTGATCATTTCGGCGCTGCCGATGATCCTTCTGTTCCTCCTTACCCAACGGCAGTTCATCCGTGGCCTGGCAGCTGGCGGAATTAAGGGCTAGTTTTACGGGCCGACATTTTGTGATCCAATGTCCTTCTCAAACCGGCAAGTGCAAACCAGCATTTGCCGGTTTTTTATTGTGAATTAGCGTAACCTGGGCAAAATTTAAAGGTATAATTAAAAATCTAACCATATTCGTCTTATTTTTCCTTTTTCCTGGAGCCGCACCCATATGTATAGGCTCGTCCTCCAACTCAATCAACAATCTCAGAAAATCTTCGACTTGAGCGAAGATGAAGTCGTGATAGGGCGGGATATCGCTGCGCAAATCTTCATTCCCGATCCATCCATTTCACGCCGGCATGCGCGCGTGTTTCTTTCAGGCGGGCAATATTTTGTAGAAGATTTGAACTCAAGCAACGGCACACACCTGAACGGCCAGCCTGTGCATGCGCCGCAGGCGCTGCGCCCTGGGGATGAAATCCAGCTTGGGCCAAGCATTGCATTGCAATTCGATGGGCCGCCGCCGCCCGTCGCCCAAGCAGCCGCCACGGTAAACCTGGGGGATGAGCCGCCGGGTATGTTCTCGTTGTTTGTTCAGGTCGGCGAGAAAAGCCCGCAAATTATCCCTTTGCCGCCCGGCCAATACAAATTTGGCCGCTCAACCGATAACCACATTATTATTGAATCGTTGGCGATTTCTCGCTATCATGGCCGCCTGGATGTCTCCCAGCAGGGGGTTACACTGGTTCCTTCCCCGCGAGCCGGTAATCCGGTAGTGCTGAACGACCAGGCGCTGACGCAAGCCGCCGAGATACCAGTGGGTAGACCCTTCTATGTTAACGGCCCCGATCCAACCATGCGGGTCACGTTACGCCTGATCGGACCTGGCCTGGCGGCCCCCGCCGAAGCCAGGCAGCAAACCTCAGCCACTCAATATGCGCCCATACCGGCCGGTACGCCTACGCCCCAACCCATGCCGGTCACCCCCCCGACGCCGCGTCCACCTGCGCCGGAGACCCCCGCAGCAGGCCCCCGCACCCGACGGGTTGATTTTGGCGACGCCAGCCTGGTGCGTATCGGGCGGGATACGTCTAACGATATTGTGTTGGATCATCCCACTGTGTCGCGTTTCCATGCCCAAATTGAGCATATTGGCGAACGCTACCGCCTGCGCGACCTGAACAGCGCCAACGGTACGTTTGTGGCCGATCGCCCGGTGCAGGGCGAAGTGTGGATTAACCCACAAGATCATGTGCGCATTGGGCCATTCCGCTTTGTGGTTGGCGCCGAAGGCCTCGCCCAAATTGACGAGACCGGTGGTATGCGCATTGACGCCGTGGGCCTGAACAAATGGGTGCGCAAAGACCTCAACCTGCTGCAAGATATTTCCATCAGCATTCACCCGCGCGAATTTGTGGTGGTCGTAGGCCAGTCGGGCGGCGGTAAATCGACCCTGGTAGACGCCTTAGCCGGCTATCGGCCCGCGGGCAACGGCAAGGTCTACGTCAACGGCATCGACATCTACGAGAATTTCGAAGTGGTACGCTCGGAGATCGGCTATGTACCGCAGCGCGATATCATCCACATGGAGCTAAGCGTTTACCAGGCCCTGGATTATTCCGCCCGACTGCGTATGCCGCGCGACACCTCGAAGCAAGAACGGCATAAACGGATCGAAGAGGTGCTGCAAGACCTCGACTTAACCCACCGCAAAAATGTGCAAATTAGCCGGCTAAGCGGCGGACAGCAAAAACGCGTCAGCATTGGGGTAGAACTGCTCACCCGGCCCGGTCTGTTTTTCCTGGATGAACCCACCAGCGGCCTGGACCCGGGCGGCGAATCGGCGCTGATGCAGCTAATGCGTCGCCTGGCCGACCAGGGCCGCACCATCATCCTGGTTACGCATGCCACCAAAAACGTAATGCTGGCCGACAAGGTGGTTTTCCTGGCGCGCGGCGGTTTCCTGGCCTGGTTTGGCCCACCCGCCGAAGCCCTGGCTTATTTCGATCAGTATCGCAGTCCGGAGGAACGTCGAAGCGGCCCGATGGAGTTCGATAAAATATATGCCATATTAGACGACCCCCAGCGCGGCGGGCCTCAAGATTGGGCCGAGCGCTATCAAAATCACCCAGCCTACCGCAAGTACATCATCGAACCCCTGGGCCAACAAGGGCGCCTGGATGGCGTGCTAAGCCAAAGCGCCGTTCAGCGCATGGGGGTGGGGAATGTCGTATCACGCGCCCCAGCGCGCATCCCTCAACGGCGCAGCGCTTCATCCCTGGCGCAATTTCTCATTTTAACTTCGCGCAACATCAACATCCTCAGGCGTGATCATTTTAGCCTGGTGCTGATGATAGTCATCGCGCCTGTTATTGCCCTGATGAGCTTCATTCTCTCCAGCTCAACCGGAAGCAACCCATGGGATTACACCTATGGCAACTTCCCCGGCATCATCCTGGCTATCTTTACATTGCCCATCTTTTCGGTAATGGTGGGCGGCCTGGCGCTCATGCGCGAATTTGTCAAAGAGACCGATATCTATCGGCGCGAACGCCTGGTGAACTTGCGCATTCTTCCTTATGTGTTATCGAAGATTGTGGTAGCCATGGCATTTGCCGTTTACCAGGCGTTGGCATACGTTATCATCCATTACCTGGCGTTCACCGTTCCAGGGGGTATAGAAGAAGCCATCCTGATCTATATCACCACCTTCCTTGCCGCCATGGCTGGCATGATGATGGGACTGCTGGCTTCGGCCATTGCACCCAACAACAACAGCGCCCCATTAATCATGATTATCTTCCTGATCCCACAGTTTATTCTTGCGGGAGCGTTCGTCAAGTTGCCCACCACCGTCACCGCCCCGGTGAGCGCGCGCTGGGCGTATGAAGCCCTGATGAGCATCACCGGCGCAGGGTCGGATGTCATTCGCGACCCATGTTGGGCGATGGAAAAGACGGCTCGCGACAACCTCACCCAAGCGCAGAAAGAACAGTTCGGCTGCAACTGTTCCGGTTTACAAGCGCTCCGCCAGGAAAGCTGCAACTTCCCCGGCCTCGGTCAGTTCTATGTGGATGCCATTGACCAACCGGCCCCGGTTGCGCCAAAAGCGGTAGGGCCAGCGCCCGCCGAGCCGGTTTTCCCCGCCCCGCCGCCCGAACCTACCAACCCTAACGACCCCCTGTCCGGGGCGCAGTATATCCAGGCGCTTAAAGCCTATAATGTCGAAGTGGAACGCATTCGCAGCATCTATAAACAAGCTATCGACGCCTATCAGCAAGAAGTTGATCGCTATCGCGAGCGAGCGATTGCCTATGAAAAAGAGAAAGCCACCTGGGATATTGCCCGCAATGCCGCTGTCGCCAAAGCAGAGGGGTTAATCAACCCATTCTATCGCGATCAAAGTTGGGCCTTTGCCGATAAAAGTGATGTGAAGGCCTACTTTGGCAAGCTGCTGACCGACTGGCTGGCGCAATGCATCATTCTGTTGGTCGCTTTCCTTGCCATTATTTTGTTGTTCAAGCGGAAGGACTATGTATCATGAACAGGTTCCTGACGAGCAATAATTTCGGGCGTTCCGCCACAACCCTCATCTATATTACCCTAACCGCCGGACTGCTGCTTGGAGGGTGTTCAAGCGGCGCGCCGGCAGGCTTACAAAAGACCGCCGATGCGCTCAACACACAAGTTTCCGAAGGACAAACCCAGGCCGCCGGCCCCCTCCTCAGCACCATGGAACCGAGCGCCACGCCGCGTTCGCTGGGGGGCGAACAATCCAGCGGGCCAAGCATCGAATCGGCGCCTACCCCAGGGGTTGTTCCCGCCATCGACCCCACCATGATAGCGATGGCGATGCAAGCCACCCAGGCTGCCCTGGCCGGACAGCCAATCGACCCGGCGCTGCTTACCCAGGCCGCGATGGGCGGCCCAGCTGGCCCCGGCGGCGCGCCAGGGATCGACCCGTTGCTGCAAACCCAAATTGCTTATGCCACCCAGATGGCCTTAGAAGGCAAGCCGATTGACCCGGCCATGATTACCGCCGGCGCACAAACCCAGGCGGCCGGCGGCGGGTTAAACAGCGCCACCGCCACCGCCCAAGCCGCCGCCTTTGGCCCCATCCTGGCCGAGCTGCCGCAGTTTGGTGTAGACCCGAATCGCGGCCACCCAGGTTGGATGCACCCCCCGGTGACCTTAGAGACCCAAGGCAACGATGCCTTCACTTACGCTAACGATTACGTGCAAGTTATGGCCAGGGATTTCGTGGTTTCCGCCGATATTACCTGGAACACCCGCTATGGCGATTCGGGCTGCGGCTTTGTGCTGCGCTCCGATGGCAACAAGGAGAACGGCAGCCAATATATCGTCGCCATCACCCGCGGGGCGTCCGGCCACCTGGTTTTTACCGTTATGGCCGATGGGGAGGTGGTCAACGTGCAAGATGTTTACGCCAACGGTTTGGATCCGCGCTTTGAGTGGCAAAACGATACCACCAACCGGCTGACTGTAGTGGGACGGGGGCCGATTTTATCCGTTTACACCAACGGCACACTGCTGGGCAATCTTGATCCCCGCAAACCACCCTCGCAGCCCAGGCTGCCCGATCCACCCACCAAGCCGCGCACCAACGACCCCAAAGTGCTTGCAGCCTACCAAAAGGCTAAGGCGGCATACGACGCCACGGTGGCGCGCCTGCAAAGCGAATATCGCACTCGGGTGCGCAAGTTGAGCGAAACCAACGTCATCTTTGACGAAGGTTTCATTTTGATGGTGGCCGCCACCGACGCCGGTTATACTCGCTGCCAGTTTGATAACGCCTGGCTGTGGTTAATCGACGAATAAGCAAACCGCGGCATTCTGCGGTCTGCCTAAAACCATTATTTCCTTGCAGCCGCTTGATATAGATTTATGGTATCATGCCAGCTATGGAAAATTCGTCTCAGAAACAAGGTTTCCTGTTCCAGGTGAGCGTGGTAATGGGCGTGGCGCTTGTTATCGCCACGCTTTTTACTGCCTGGACGCCTGAAACGCCCGCATCTACGGTTCCGGTTGGGCCAATTGCCACCCAAATGGTGGTTAATGTGCAGCCCAGCCCCACCATCGCCCCCGGCGCGCCAACCGCCACCCCGCGCAATCCTAATATCGTGGGGTTAGTGGCCGGCCATTGGAAGAACGATTCGGGGGCGGTATGCAGTGATGGTTTAAAAGAAGTAGACCTTAACCTGGAAATTGCCACCCGTGTGCAAAAGCTGCTGACGGATAAAGGCTACCAGGTAGAGATGCTGGGTGAGCATGACCCCCGCCTGATGGATTACCAGGCTGCGGCGCTCGTTTCCATCCATAACGATTCATGCAACTTTGTAGACGAGAACGCGACCGGTTTTAAAGTCGCCTCTGCTTTCGCCACACGCCATCCTGAAGCGGCCGCCAAACTTACTGCCTGCCTGCGGGCGCGCTATGGCCGGGTAACCGGGCTGCCGCTGCACTCCACCAGCGTCACGCCGGACATGTCTAGTTACCACGCCTTTGATGAAATCAACGAGAACACCCCTGCCGCCATTATTGAAACCGGGTTTATGAACCTGGATAGGATTTTTCTCACGACCCAAACCGACCTTGTGGCGCTTGGCGTAGCCAATGGCATTTTATGTTATCTCCGCAACGAAGCCATTAGCGAGGAAAGCGCGCTTCCCTCCAACCCATAAATTTATCGCAGCGATAACCGGCATAAAAGATGCACCCTGGCTTATACAATCGGAGCAATTTCAACCAGGCTTTTATCACCAGGTTTCGACACTAAACGGCTATGGCTATCGCTTCACAACATTCTTCTACCCTTGTTTCTGACGCTCGCCTGGCCCTGCGCCGGGGACAGCGCCACCAGGCGCGGCGATTAGCCGCCAAGGCCGCCGCGTTGGCTCCGGAGAGTGAAGAAGCATGGCTCATTTTAGCGGCGCTGGCTTCACCCAGAGCAAGCATTGAATACCTGAAGCGCGCCTTAGAGATCAACCCGGCCAGTGTGCGCGCCCGCCAGGGGATGCACTGGGCGGTGAGGCGCTGGCGGAGCGAGGCGGCTTTGGCGGGGGCGCGGCGCGCTGCCCCGCCCGACCAGCCATCATCGTCGCCGATACCGCCCTCCCCACCCGAAACAATCGCTGTCTCCGCCACGCACACCGCCCCAGTCCGCCGCGCTGGCCGGCTGCCGGGGGAGCGTTCGCCCTTAGCTCCCCTGGCGACGGCTTTGATGCTGCTGATTTGGGTGGGCTGGCTGCTGGTTCGCTACAGCCCCACGGGTCAGCCACCCCTTGCCTGGCTGATTGCCCCACCCGCCACCGCCACCGCTTCGCCCACCTTAACCCCCACGTTCACCCCCACCCAAACACCCACGCATACCCCTGCGCCATCGGCCACGCCCACCGCTACCCCCTCGGCCACGCCCTCCGCCACGCCTTCCGCCACGCCTTCCGCCACGCCCCCGGCTGCGTCCCCTCAGCCGGCTACCATCCTACCCACGCCAACACGTCGGCCTAAAAAAGCCGCCCAGAAAGCCGGGCCCGAGGCCCGTCCACCTAAGGTTGGCCCAGACGAACACTGGATTGATGTGGATCTGTCTTCTCAAACCACCTACGCCATGCAGGGAGATCAAATTATCAACAGCTTCGTGGTATCCACAGGCAAGTGGCCCACCGTCACCGTGGAAGGCGTTTACCGGGTATATGTAAAATACCGCTCTGCAGATATGTATGGAGCCGACTACTATTTAGCCAACGTACCTTATATCATGTACTTTTATGAGGGCTATGGGCTGCATGGGGCCTATTGGCACATGAACTTCGGCCATCCCATGAGTCATGGCTGCGTAAATATGCGCATTCCAGACGCCGCCTGGCTGTTCGACTTCGCCGAGGTGGGGTCGGTGGTGTCGGTGCATCCATAGTCAAACCCGATAGGCAGGCCTCAAGAAATATGGTTTAATAGGAATCATAACGTGAAGGGATATTTGATATGAAAGCCATATTCGAAGGTTTAGTGTTTGACGAACAAGGCCAACCGGCGCCGGTGACCTATGTGGGCGGGGAACCAATGTATGTGGTGGATGACGATGGGTTTAAGCGCCACATCTCATCCGAGCAGGTAGACCGGCAAATCCTGGCGATGATGATGCAATCGATCAAAGGCAATGAAGATATGCTTACCGAGCAGACCGCCAAAATGCTTGGGCAAGAAGATCCATTCTCCAAAGCCGCCATCGCGGCGCAATGGGCTAAAGTGGACGAGCAGTTTGATAACCTGTTGCAAACCGGCATTCCCAATGATATGCGCGCTTACCTGGGCTGGATGGGTTTAAAAATCACCATCAATGTGCATGGCGAGGTGGTCGCCGTGGATCAACCTGGCATGATGCCCGGTGAAGGAGATGAGTAGCCTGGCGCGATAGGCTTCTGCGGCAGAGCAGCACACGCTCGCCGTTCTTGGGCGGGTGGGCGCGCCGCAGGCCGCCGGAGGTTCGTGACCTAACCGCGCCGCAGGTTCCCACGGCAACACACCTCATATCTGCATCCTCAAGGGCTGGCGTTCTCGGCGCGAATAATTCGACGGCGCCGCCCAGGCTGATCGACCAACGCTCCAATATCAAGTTGAGCTTGAGACAAGGATGCCAAAATTGCATCCTTCGGCTGCGCCAAACTGGCCGACCGCTCCCATGCTTACAACTTTGCCAATCTCCATTCCCCCAATTAAATGTATAATGAGTTATTACGATACGAGAGGATCCCTATGGCGGCCTGGCAGGGGAACGTTTATTTTTGGCCTTTAATTGCCAACGCATTAATCGCAATATTGGTTTCTGTAATTGCCTGGCGGCGGCAAGGGCAAGTGCCGGGCGCCGTCACCGTATCGGCGTTGATGCTTGCCAATGCCATATGGGCCGGCCTGTATGCCTTTGAACTTGCCATCCCCATTCTTAGCATCCAGGTTTGGCTGGCCAAGATCGAATATATTGGCATTCTTTCCCTGCCAATGTTATGGCTGCTGTTTACCATCCAATACACTCGCCGCAGCGCCTGGCTAACCCCTCGAAATATCCTGGCAGCATCCATTATTCCACTGGGCCTCTTTGGCCTGGTATTAACGAACGAATGGCATTATCTGTTTTGGAGCGCATTTCGGCAAGTGCAGTTTGGTGGCCGGCTAATTTTTGAAGTCACCCATGGCCCGGCGTTCTATGTCAACATGGCCTACGCCTATCTCCTGTTGCTCACGGGCAGCGGACTGCTTATCCAAGCGGGGATCGAGTCGCCGGACGCATATCGTCGTCAAATTCGTGTTATGCTCCTGGGCGCATTCGCTCCCTGGTTGGGCAACTTGCTTTACATTACCAGGCTCAATCCCTGGCCGCTGCTCGATTTAACCCCGTTTGCCTTCACCATCACCGGTGTAATGGTGGTGTGGGGCATTGCCCGGTTTAACCTGTTGGGCATCATCCCGCTTGCCCGCAGCCAGGCCGTAGACAATATGCGCGAGGGCATCATTCTCCTGGATGCCTCGGGACAGATTATCGATCTTAACCCAGCCAGTAGGGGGTTCATTCCTGACAAGTTGGCTCCTATCGCGATTGGCAAGTTATACAATGATGCGTTCAATGATTGGCCGGAGCTGTTGGCGGTCTTAAATACACAAGGCAATCAGCGTGCGCTCATTGAGCGATTAAGCACCGGTCAAACCTTTGATATGCAGGTCACGCCTATCAATCAGCCTGGCGCCGAGGGCTGTCGCATGGTAACGCTAAGCGATGTGACCGAACATATTCACATCGAAACCGCCTTGCGCCAGGCCCGTGACCTGGCCGAAAGCGCCAGCGGCGCGAAAAGCGCGTTTTTAGCCACCATCAGCCACGAATTACGCACCCCCATGACCGTCATCATGGGCTACAGCGAAATGCTGCTGGACGAGGCCCGCGCCGCCGAGCAAGAACAGACTGCAATTCGTCTGGAACGTATTCAAGCTGCAGCAAAACACCTGCTAGATATGGTGAACGATGTGCTTGACCTATCGCGAATTGAAGCCGGAAGAATGCTGCTCGATTTGCAATGGTTCGATGTGACCGACCTGATCCAACAAACCGAGACCTTAGGCCACTCGTTGGCCGAACAAAATGGCAACACGTTTGAGGTGGAATACGAAGAAGACCTGGGGCGGGTCTACTCGGATATAACGCGGGTGCGCCAGGTGCTGATCAACCTGCTTTCTAATGCGGCGCGCTTCACGCAAAGCGGCGTGATTACCTTGTCTGCGCGCCGCTACTCCGGCCCAGATTGTGATGACTGGTTATCCTTTAGTGTGCGGGATACGGGTTTGGGGATGAGCGCAGAACAAATGAGCGGCCTGTTTCAACCCTTTAGCCAGGTAGAATCGCCGGTCACCCGCCGACGCGGCGGGGCGGGCCTGGGCCTGGCAATTAGCCGCCGCTTATGCCAAATGTTGGGTGGTGAAGTAAGTGTTGAAAGCTGGCCGGGGAAAGGGTCCACCTTTACCGTCATTTTGCCGGCATCCACTAAACAAGCTTGAGCTTAACATGAAAAAAATTCTTCTGGTTGAAGACAACGATCTCATTCTAGAGATGTTGGGGGAACGGTTGGAAACGCAGGGATTTGTAGTGATCGGGGCGCGTGATGGGGTGGAGGCGGTGCGCCTGGCGCGGGAAGAACGCCCCGATCTTATCCTCATGGATCTGGCCTTACCCGAAATTGACGGTTGGGAGGCGACCCAGCGCATTCGCCGGCAGTCCGAAACCTGTGAGATTCCCATTATCGCCGTTACCGCCCACACCACCGGCGAGGAACGCGATCAAAGCCTGTTGGCCGGCTGCAACGACTTCGAGCCTAAACCCATCAACTTTGAACGCCTGGTAGGCAAAATCCACCGGTGGACAGAAGCACGCCGACCATAGCAGCATACCAATAAATAAAACTGTATCACGGTGGGAATTAAAAAAAGAAGAGAGCTTTCGAGTGAGGGGGGCACCCGAAAGCTCTCAAACACAATATTACCACTATTTCCAAAAAAATCAAGGGTGAATTTCTTTATTGTCTATATCATTTCATCATTTCAGATTCATCCAGGCGCGCCGGAAGGCGGCGGTTTCCTCCAGTAGGGCGATCACATAACTATGCAGCTTTGCCGCTTTGGGCAGATCCGGCGGCGATGCGCCGTCGCCTAAGGCGGCATACCAATTTCCCTCCACCCGCCACAGTTGAATATTTCCCATGGCTGCCAGCCATTCTAGCCCGCGCTGCACACTAACCTGGCGCTGCCCCAGGGCGGCGGCCAGGCGCTCAAGGTCTAAAAAGCCGTTGTGATGCGCCACAGCGAATTTCACCATCCCGGCCAGGCGGGTTAAAAACTGCTCCGCACCCGTCCATTCAGGCCGTGCACCCACCAGCACCAGGGTTTGAGGCTGAGCAGCAGACAGCATGGCTTGCCATTCGCGCGCCCCTGGCGGCATACTCCACACCACCAGCGTATGGCACGGGCGAAGTTCTCCACGTGTGCAAAACACAGCCGCATGGGGCTGCCATACCGGAGCTGCGGCCAGCAGCCGCGCCTTATCTTGCCCCTCGGTAAAAAATAACCACTCATCCGCAGATAGGCCGGACGAAGAACCTTGCCACAAGTCCATCACCCTGCCCAGGGGTTGGGCGGCCTGGCGCAAGTCAACTACCAGACGTTCGGCCTCTGCCGCCGCCGGGGCCTCTTCCGCCACACCGGGGCGTATCTGAACATATTCAAGGCGCACGGCCTGCGGGCCGCGCTCTGGGGCCGGGCGCAGCGTAAAGGTGAGATCGAACCCACCCGCCAGGGTATCTTGGGCGGCGTCGATCATATCCGCCCCGCCCCACCACAGCACCCGAGCCGTCTCTCCCGCCGGGTCGCGCACGTTCAGCGCCACATGCTCTTGCGAGCGACCAATAGAAGAGCGGCCCAGCAGCCGCACCCCCTCGATGCGTAGGCCCGGCGGAGGGTTGCCGGCCCCAAACGGGGCTAAGCGCGCAATATCTTCCGCCAGGCCACGCTGCGCCTGGCTAAACGAGGTGAGAGGATAGGCATAGGTCTCTTCGAGCGGCGCATCATCCAACGCGGCGGCTTGCTCACCCACCGCCTGTGCAAAGCGCAGTCGGAACACGGGTAAGTCTTGTAGAAGCAAGCTAAACCCGGCGGCGGCGGCGTGACCACCGAAACCCACCAGCACATCGGCGCAGGCGCGCAGCGCCGCGGTGACATCCACCGGCCCACCAGCGCGGATTGAACCGCGCACCAAACCGCCGGCTTCCTGGCCGCCGGTCATCATAACCGCCGGGCGACCATAAAGTTCGGCTAAGCGCCCCGCCGCTATCCCCACCACACCCGCTTCCCAATCCGGGTGATGGAGCATCAGCGCCGGCAGATCGGCCAAAGCCGGCTCGCGGCGCAGCATGGCCGCCGCCGACTGCATGGTTTGGCGAGTGAGCAAGCGCCGGCGGGCGTTCACATTTTCTAGCTCAGCGGCCAAAATCTGCGCCTGGGCTGGGTCGGTGGTGATGAGTAATTCCACAGCCGGGTTAGCATCGCCCAAACGGCCTAAGGCATTCAGGCGCGGCCCTAATACGAACCCAATCGTCTGTTCGTCCAAGGTGGATGGATTCACTTCGGCCAGGTTGTAAATGGCCTGTAAACCCAGGCGTGTGGTCTGGCGCAAGCACTGCAACCCAAGTTGAAGTAGATAACGCGTATCCCCAACTTGCTGGGCCACATCGGCCACAATCCCTAAAGCCACCAGGTCTAGCTGGGCGGAGGCTGCTTCGGGGCGCCCCAGCTCGCCGCTTAAGGCTTCCAGGAGTTTATACGCCACACCCACCCCCGGCAGGCTCGCCAAGGGGCGCCCAGGCGGCAATCGATGCGGTGTAATCACGGCCAGCGCCGGCGGGAAAGTTTGCCCCAGGGCATTGGGCGGTGGGGTTTCGTGATGATCGGTGATGATCACATCCCACCCCAGGCGGTGCGCCGTCTCCACCGCTTCAAAAGCGCCCACGCCGGTATCACAGGTCAGCACCAGGCCGGGCCTCGGAAACGCAGCGAGGCGAGCGCGTAACACATCCGGCGAAACGCCGTGGCCTTCCAGGGCGCGCACCGGCACATGGTAGGACGCCTCGCCGCCCAAGCGGCGCAGCCCGCCTACCAGCAGCGCGGTGGAGGTCTGCCCATCTACATCAAAATCCCCCCATACCAGGATGGTCTCATTTGTGTGTAGGGCCTGGTGCAAGCGCCCCACCGCCGCCGGCATACCAGGGAAATCGTAGGGAGAAGCGGGCGAATAATAGGCCGGATCGAGAAACGCCCGAATGGCGGCAGGATCGGTCAGGCCGCGCCGTTCCAACGCCCATTGCAAGATAGGGGCTTGCTCGCCGTCCAGCGGTCCGCGAGGAAGCGAGCCCCCTTCTCCTCCCGGCTGATCTCTTGGCGACTCTGGCACAGACTGGTTCAATTTATAGCAAATCTCCAAGTTTAAAGCCCAAAGCCGAAAGCACAATCTCCAAAGGCCAATGGCGGTGGTCATCAAATGCCGCCCGTGCATCGCGCAGGGCGCGGGTCTTTTCTTCGCGGTGGCGCACTAGAAAACCGGCCACGCGGAACTCGCCCAGCCGCTCGGCGATGCCGGTATTGGTCTGGTCGCTTTCTTTAATCGCGGTGCTCAAGTAATGCTGCAGATATTTTTGGTACAGATTATGATCCATCATTCGCCCCAGCAAGTAAGTTATTCGCTATTATAACCCAGCGCGATTTATCATGATCTTTATCACCCCCGAGGGTTAATTTAATCCTATTGCCAAGGTATGCCAAATTATGATAAACTTTGTCTGTTATAAGCGCACAATTACGCGCTATGCTAAGAAGAGAGGCGAAAAGATGCTATCTGATCAAACTCAGACGGATATGATAACCCTGACTCCCGCGGCCGTGGCTGCGGTGCGCAATCTGCTGGAACAGCGCAATGTGCCCGAATACGCTCTGCGGGTGTTTATTGCCGGGGGTGGTTGCTCCGGTTACCAGTATGGTATGGCGTTGGAAGGTAACATTCGCGAGGACGATCTGCAATCCGTCTTTGACGGGGTGAAGGTCGTGGTGGACGGTGTTTCGATCAACTATCTGCGTGGGGCCACCGTCGATTATGTAGAAAACGTGATGGGCAGCGGCTTCAAGATCGAGAACCCGAACGCGGTTTCTAGCTGCGGTTGCGGCAGTTCGTTCCGCACCAAAGACGGCGGCTGCGACGGTTCGGAAGATTGCTGCAGCGGCTGCGGCGAGTAGTTGCCGCCATTATATTCTGAATAGTAAAAGCGGGCGCATGCGCCCGCTTTTACTATAACGGCGGCGAGCAGCCTTTGCCGCGCCCGGCTTCGTGGATATTAACGAGAGCGCAAAAGCGAAACGAACAAACCCATCAGGCCGATAACCAGCATGGACGCGATGATTAAAATCATAGGCACCGGCCCGGTGGTGGTCGAATTTATCTCCAGGTCGGCAGGCATGGTGGGGTTGACCACCGGCGGGGGCGCCGTATAGGTGGGTAAGCGCGTGGGGATGGCTTCTACCAAAAATTGAGCCGCCAGAGTGGGGTCAATGGTGGCGGTGGTGGCGGGTGTGGGCGTGGGAGGCGCTTCCACAATCGAAACCCGGCCACGCACATCCACCAAATCCCCCCAAATCCAACCTACGCCACCTGGTGCGCTGGCATAGACAATCTTAATCCAATCTCCGCCGGAGGTGCGCCCTATGGCCGGAACCGAACTGCCGGCAGTGATAAGACCCACAATGGGATAGGCAATCGTGGATGGCCCGCTGCGCACGTTGATATAACCCTGTTCGTTTTCCAAGATCACCGCTATCGCGCCCACGGGCGTCCCGGTTACGGTGGCAATCGAACCGGTGGGAATCTGCAAATGATCGCTCGCGCGCCCCAAGGTAGGGAAGAATAGGAGCAGCCCGGCCGCCAAAATCGCCGCTAACGGCAGCAGGACGACAAAAACAGAAGATTGTTTAGATGATGTCATAGACCCTTACCCAAGGCGCACAAATAGATCGGCCCCTATTTAAAACGCCGTCGAGGAATTAATCATTTTACCAATGGAAATCAAATGGATGATCTACGGCGCTTTGAGCAGTTCAATTGCCTGGCGCATATCAAGGAATAAGTTAGCTTCGTCGTATTCGTCCAGGCTAGGGTTGCGCCCATTCATGCGTAATTCCATGCGGGCCGTAAGCCGCTCCAAAGTGGGGAGAGCGTCTAAGAAGCCTAAGCGCCCAATAAAATTAACCGCCTGATGGCGAACCTCAATCGCACGGTCGCGATCCGATAAAATATGGGCCAGGTGCTGCCCGGCATAGGAACAATAACTCAGCAAGCCGGCCACCATCGGCTCAACCATGGGGTTAAACAAAGCCACCTGCAGCAAGGCGTAAATGGGGCGCACTCGCATACTGGCTAAAGCGGAAGTCAGGCTGTGGTAAACCGCCGGAATGAGCGGCTCATTTGAATCGCCGGTCAGCACCCCAGCCAACATTTGGACCACCCGCTCGCGTAAGGCAATATCCGGTTCGGTGAGGCGCGTGGTGAGCAAGTAGGCCACCAGGGGGAAACGGCGCACTGCGTTAAAATCCGCCAGGCGCTTCACCCCCCACCACCGCGCTTCAAGATCGGGTGAAGACAGGGCTTCGCACGCCTGCCAAACTCCGGCCAGGTTTTCCACGCCGGGTGCAGCGGAAATCTCCGGGGTCTTCTCAACGGGAAGAACCTCGGATGCCTGCGCATGATCGATTATTGGGTCAACTTCCATAAAATAACCGCGAGCTATCAAGAAAGCTATGTTGGTGACAGGTAGACGACCTATCCGCGTAAATCACGTTAATCATATTTAGTCGTGTAATGCTAGATTATAGTATAACCGAAAGAAAGTTAAGCTAATTTTTACGCTTTGTTAAGGGATGATAGCGTTTTGGTTAAATCCAACCGCTCAGCCCCATGTTCCGGGCTGAGCGGCGCAGCGTTTTCCAGGGCGGCGATTAATCCAGCAAATTATGAGCCTGTTGGATAATGGCTTCGCTGGTGAGGCCATATTCCTGATAAATGCGTTTATACGGAGCAGACGCCCCATATTTCTCGATGGAAATAATCTTACCCCAATCGCCTACCCAACGCTCCCAGCCCTGGGCCACGCCCGCCTCAATGGCGATGCGCAGGCGCACCGTGGGCGGCAGAACCGCCAGGCGATAGTCTTCTTTTTGCTCTTCGAAAAGTTCCCAACTGGGGAAAGAAACCAGGCGCACATTCACGCCTTCCGCAGCCAGTCGCTCTCCGGCCTCCACAATCAAGGATACTTCCGTGCCGCTCGCCATCAAGATCAGCTCGGGTTCCCTTTCCCCCAAATCGGCCAACACATAGGCGCCACGCTGCGCTCCTTCGGCGGAGGCGTAGATTTGGCGATCAAGCGTTGGCGTGGCCTGGCGGCTAAAAACCAGGGCCGTGGGGCCGTCGCGCCGCGCCACGGCTGTTTTCCAGGCATGGGCGGTCTCGTTAGCATCGCCAGGGCGAATGACGGTCAGCCCCGGCATGGCGCGCAGCGAGGCCAAATGTTCCACAGGTTCATGCGTGGGGCCGTCTTCTCCCACCCCAACACTATCGTGCGTGAAGACCCAAATCGAGGGATAGGCGGCTAAGGCGCTCAAGCGGATCGCCCCGCGCATATAATCCGAAAATACCAGGAAAGTACCCCCGTAGGGAATAAGCCCGCCGTGGGCGGCCATGCCGTTCACCGCCCCACCCATGGCGTGCTCGCGCACCCCAAAATGGAAGTTGCGCCCTTCGGGATGCTGGGGTGAGAAGGCTTCTTCGCCTTTCAGCCAGGTCTTATTCGACGGGGCCAGGTCGGCAGAGCCGCCAAAAATCTCCGGAATGACTTTTGCCAGCGCATTGAGCGATTTACCAGAGGCTTCACGCGTCGCCATCCCCTTCGCATCGGCGGGAAATACCGGCAGGCTGCTCTCCCAGTCCTTCGGCAGCCTGGTTTCCAGGCGGCGCTCCAGCTCCGCCGCCAAATCTGGATATTGGTTGCGATAACTGGAAATCTTTGCATTCCATTCAGCTTCGAGCTTTGCGCCACGGTCGATAGCCTGGCGGTAAAACGCCAGCACATCTTCCGGCACATAGAATGACGGCTCTAAAGGCCAGCCTAACGCCCGCTTCGCGCCGCGCAGCTCGTCTTCTCCGGGGGGCTCGCCATGGGCCTTCTCGGTTCCGGCGCGGGTGGGCAGGCCATAGCCAATAATGTTACGCACTGCAATAATCGAAGGGCGTGGGTCGAGCCTGGCCTCCTGAAGAGCGGCGTCAATCGCCTCCACATCGTTGCCATCGTCCACACTCTGGGTGTGCCAATCATAAGCCCGGAAGCGCGCCAGGCGATCTTCGGTAAAGGCCAGGTCAGTGCTGCCGTCAATCGAAATGTAATTGTCATCGTACAAGTAGATCAGCCGGCCAAGGCGCAAATGCCCGGCCAAAGAAGCCGCTTCGGATGAGATGCCTTCCATCAGGTCGCCATCGGTTACGATGCCGTAGATATAATGATCGACCACCTTATAGTCGGGCCGGTTGAAACATGCCGCCAGGTGTTCGGCGGCGATTGCCATGCCCACCCCATTGGCAAAGCCCTGCCCAAGCGGGCCGGTAGTCACTTCCACGCCGGGAGTCACGCCCACCTCGGGGTGGCCGGGCGTGCGGCTGCCCCACTGGCGGAATGATTTCAGTTCATCCAGCGGCAGGTCGTAGCCGGTTAGATACAGCAAACTGTAGAGCAGCATCGAGCCATGCCCGCCCGATAAAACAAAGCGGTCGCGGTCGGGCCACTGCGGGTTGGTTGGGTTAAAGCGCAAATGGCGCGTCCACAGCGTATAGGCCATGGCCGCGGCGCCCATCGGCAGCCCCGGATGACCGGAATTGGCCTTTTCTACTGCATCGGCAGAGAGAAAACGGATGGCGTTAATTGCCCGGTCTTGAAGGTCTTGTGCAGGATTCATGATTATTCCTCTCCATTTAATTTGCCATCAAATTAACCACTCACCCCCCAACTGCGCCGGGCAGCCGGGAGGGAATTATTGCTCAGGAATGGCATAAAAATCGGCCAGGCTGCGAAAACATGTGGCGCTTAATTTATGCCCAACCACGTCTTCGCAGTAGCTCACCTGCGCGCCGGCGGCGTCGAGGCGTTCAGCAGCCAGGCGCGCCAGCATCACCGGCACAATGGCATCTTCGGAGCCATGCGCCAGGAAGACGGGCATGCCTTGTAATGGGCGATTTTCGATCAAGGGCTGGGCGTCTAGGGGCAAAAAGCCCGATAGCGCCGCCACAGACCGCACTCGCTGCGGATGCAGCAAGGCCAGGCTGAAGGCTAAGGCTGCCCCCTGGCTAAAACCCACCAGGTCGATCTTCTCCAGGTTAGCCTGCGGGAAGTTACGTGGGGTGAGCCAGGCTAACAGGCGTTCGACTGCAGGGCGGAAATCTTCCAGAGAAGGTAAGCCTGCTTGCGGAGCGGCCTCGGTGGGCATCGGGGGCTGAGCGGCCGCCGAACGGCGGTTTGTCCAGCTAAAGCCACCGCCGTGAAGGGCATCCAGCCCCCGTGGGGCAATCAGCCACGCATCGGGCGGCAGCTTGGCCGCAAAGATCCACATGGCGTTCTCGTCACCCGTCCAACCATGCAGCATCACAATTACGCGCGGCGGGGTGGCCGCGGCGGGGCGGCGCTGCCGGAAGGTGAAGCCATCCAATTCCAGAACGGGGCCGGGTTCCAACATTACTCATCTCCGTTAAACTTGCGCACGATCCAACCCATGCCGCCCAAAGCCAACGCCACCAAAAACGCCGGCGCCAGCGCGCCCAGCACACATACTACGCCCACAACAGCGGCATTGCGCCCGAATATGAGATATACCAGGCCGATGCCCAGCCCAAACACCAGGATAAAGAAACCTAGCAAGAGCCGGCGATTGGTTTGCGAGGAGAACTTGCGTAAATCGCGCTCCTCCATTAGATCTCCTCCGTTGTATAGGGCATGGGAAAGGCCGGGCGAAGCTTGCGGCGCACCTTGCCGGTCCAACGGGCGGGCCAGGTTACGGTACGCTCTAGCTCTGGCAGGACTGCCTCGGCGGCATGCTCGCCTAAACGTACCACAATGCGGGTCTCGATATCATCGAGCAGGCCGATGCCGCGGACATCGGGGCGAATGAGCACATCGGGCGGGTCGGCGGCCAATATCATATCCGTCAGCATCACTCCGCCCACATCAATAGCTCCCATGAGCAGGTTAAGGCCCTGGGTAAAGCGGGAGCGCTCCAGGTAACGGTTAAAGAAACTCAGCGAGTTCATCAAACGCGGCGGTGGGCCGCCGCCCCATTCTTGCAGCGTGGGTGAAAGGGCCACAGCCACCACCGGCAGGTCTAAGCCTAAGCGCCGGGCGGCGCTCACCGGAACAGGGTCTAGCACACCGCCATCTACTAACACCCGCTCGTCGCGCAGCACCGAAGGGAAAATCCCCGGCACGGCAATCGTCGCCAGCACCGCATCGATCACCCGCCCGGAGCGAATTACAATATGCCGGGCGGAATTTAAATCTACAGCGGTAACGGCAAAGGGCATACGCAAGTCTTCAAAACGGCAGTCGCCCAAAGCATCATACAGCATATCGCGTAAGCCGCCCAGCCCCATCCAGGCAGGCGCTTCCCCTGGGGCGCGTCTGAAAAGGGAAAGGATTTCAGCTTGCGCAATGCGCCGCTCGATTTCGTCGGGGCTGTATCCAAAAGCATATAAACTGCCCCACAGCCCACCGGCGCTGGTGCCAGACAGCCCGCGCACGCGAAAGTTATTTTTTTCGAGCACTCGTAAGACGCCGGTATGGGCGCTGCCCTTTACCCCACCCCCACCCAGGGCCAAAACCAGATCCTTCTTCAATTACGCCTCCATCAACGGCAAGAATAATGCCGGCAAAGTGATTATAACATTCTATGCTTTTTCGTCCATTCCGGAACAAGCGGTTTTTTGATCTGGTCTTGGCATCCTTTATAATAACCGGTGAGGAAAATGAGGATGCCAAAAACTTGGGAAACAACTTTTGAGGATGAAATTGTACACGCCCGGCAAGCCCAAGCCGAGGGCAATCACGGGTTGGCGCGGGTGTGCGCCCGGCGCGCCGCTGGCGCTGCCGCCGGAGAATACCTGCGCCGCATGGGGTGGGAAACGATTGCCCCCGGCGTGATTGACCGTTTGCGCGCGATTGCCGCCCTATCTGCATGCCCCACTGCGGCCCACCAACCCATTGGGCGCTTACTTTTGCGCGTGGACGAGGAATTCCGTCTACCGGAAGGTGTGGATCTGATCGCCGAGGCGATTAAACTAAAGAATGTATTGTTAGAATAATGGCTGCAGAGCCTGAACCAATACCTTATATCTCATAAGTTGGGGTTACGCCCACTTTTGACACCTGACCAGCGCGGCCGATTACCGCACCCATTACAGATTCTGGCCGCCTGGCCGCGTTTCTTGCAAGTAGCCCAGCGCCGAAAGAATGGAACGCCCGGCTTGCACCACCGCAATTAGCGCCAGCGCCGCCACCGCCACACTGCCTAAAGAGAGCACCACATACTGCATAATCGTCAGGTTTAGTTCGGGCGGGAATGGAGCGCCGGCGAGCCGGGTATGCAAGCCGCTGCGGAAGTCTGGACGGATCTCCACCGGATGAAATGATCTGGTGAGCATTTGTTCCAGGGCTTCAAGATCGGCATTGCCGTAAGTTGCCCTGCGGTCAAGTTGTTTCATGGTAGACCCCTACAAATATTTATCATCACAATGACGGAAATAATTTAATCAACCGGATACGCCGCCAGTCCGGCGGTCCCAGGCCCCAGGTTGGCGGCGATGCCAATCGAAAGCTCGGTGACAATCAACTCTTGCACGTTCAACTTTTGGCGGGCCAGTGCTTCTAACACCCGCGCCGAGTCGGCGTCTTGCGCATGCACCACGGCCACGTTCACCGGTTTATCGCCCAGGCGCTTGTGCATACTCTCTACCACAAACTCTAACGAACGGCTGCGCGTACGCACCCGCTCCCCCAGCTCTAGCAGACCATTATCCAAAGTGATGATGGGCTTCACATTCAAAAGCGAGGCTAACGCGGCCTGCAGCGCCTTTACCCGCCCGCTGCGCCGAGCGTATTCGAGAGTGTTTAAGGTCAAAATAATCTGCATTTGTGTGCGAATAAATTCCAACCGCTGCAAAATCGCATCCATCGCGGCTCCGCCGGTCTCCATGCGACGCGCCTCGCGCCCCATATAGGCCATGCCGGCAGAACCACAACCCGAATCGAACGGGATTACCAGCAGCTCTCCCACCAGATCGGCGGCGGCCATTTCGGCTGAAGCAAACGTTCCCGAAAGCCGGGAGGTGACATGAATGGAGAGGATCGTATCGCCCGGTTGGGCGATCTGGCGATAAAAATCGATAAATTGCTGGGGTGAAGGCTGGGATGTGGTTGGGATGACAGCGCTTTCATCGGCCAGGCGGTAGAAATCGGCGTTGCTTAGATCAACACCTTGCAAAAACATCTTTTCACCATAATGAATATTAATGGGGATGATGTCAATCCCATAGAGCTTTCCCCAATTAAGCGGCAAATCTCCGGCGCTATCAATCACAATCCGCAGCATAGACATCCTCCTCTTAGCTCAACAAGATAGAATCCTCATCGGAAAAACTCGGCTGATCTAATCCCTGGCTGCCTTGGGCTTCTAAGTCTTCACGCACGGTTAATAAGGTGCGATGGTATAAACTCTTAATGGCCCCTTCGGTGCGCCCCATAATAACTCCAATTTCGGCGTTAGACAGGTGGTCAATAAACTTTAAGATTAACAACTGCTGGCGCTCATCGGGTAAGCGACGGATCACCCGCATCAGGTTTTCGTTTTCCTCATTCTTTAATGCCTCATGTTCCGGATGGCCGGTGGTATTTGGCGCCATCAACCCATCATCGAGGGGGATTTCCTTACGGCGGCTGTTATCGCGATGCCAATTCGCCACCAAGTTATGCGCAATGCGATATAACCAGGCCGAAAAAGGCAAGCCGCGTTCATCGTAAGTGCGAATGTGACGCAAAGCCCGGAAGAAGACCCTACCGGTAAGGTCTTCTGCGTCGGCGCTGTTGCCAGTGCGGTAGTAAATATAGTTGAAAATGCGCGTCACATAGCGTTCATACAGCAGGCCGAAAGCTTCGCTATCGCCCTCGATGGCTTTTTTCAGAACCGCTTCGTCATTTTCTTGTTCCAATGTAACCCCAAGCGCCGCTAAAGGATGCGGCCAATAAATAAAGTAGACACCTGGTATACGACCATAAAGGTCGGGTTTTGAGTATAACATAAAGCATGGTATAATCTGAGGACAACCTGGGGATGATAGGTCTCGACGGGAGAGGCTGGCCCCGGATTGCGAGCTGAGAGGCGCCGACCTCAAGAAATCAGCGCAAAATAAAGTGCCAACCGCACTAACTACGCTGCTCTGCCCCTCGCCGCATAGGTGATGAGTGGAACAGCCCGTCTCCATAGATGAGGCGGCGTCCGCCTACCCCGAACTCCTGCCGGTGGTAGAGCCGGGCGTCACAATGCCGGAGTGCCGCTCATAGACACCGCTAAGTGAGCGAAAGAGAAGCTTTCGGGCTTCAGCGGTTAGCGACTGGCTGGCCCTTGCCGGATGAGACGCCAGAAGCGAACCCTTTCAACCGGCTACGCTCGTAGATATCCGCGGGACGATTCTTTCGGACTCGGGTTCGATTCCCGACATCTCCACTCCATAACTGTTTGGTTTTATGAACATGCCGGCGATGCGCCGGTATGTTCATTTAAACCTCGACCACCAACCCTTTTAGATAAGCGCCTTCCGGGAAGTTGAGTGCTACGGGATGATCGGCAGCCTGGAACAGCCGGTACAGAATGCGCGCCTCCACGCCCGCATCCAACGCCGCCCCAGCAATGATCTTGCCGAACAAATCGGCGTCTACCCCCCCCGAACAGGAGAAGGTGAACAACAGGCCGCCCGGACGCAGCAGTTTAAAAGCCAGCAAGTTGATATCTTTATAGCCGCGCGCGGCCCGCTGCGCCTGGGCGGCGGTGGGGGCGAACTTGGGTGGGTCCAGTACAATCAAATCGAACTTGCGGTTTTGATCACGAAAAAGCCGTAAGGTGGTAAACACATCGCCTTCCAGCCAATCAACCAGGTGGGGGGCCAGGCCGTTGCGCGCCAGGTTGGCGCGCCCAGCCGCCAGGGCCTCCGCCGAGCTGTCCACGGCCAGCGCCGAGGCGGCCCCCCCGGCGACGGCGTTCAACACAAACCCGCCCACATATGAAAAGCAGTCTAACACCTCTCGACCGGCGGCCATGGCGCGCAGGCGCAGACGGTTATCGCGCTGGTCTAAGTAGTAGCCGGTTTTATGTCCGCCGGCCACATCCACCCCAAATTGCAGCCCATTTTCCATAATCACCAGGGGCGGCGGAGCGCCGCCGCGCATTGGGCCAACGCGTTCGGGCAACCCCTCCAGGCGGCGCACATCGGCGTCGGAGCGCTCAAACAGGCGCGCTGCGCCGGTGATTTCGACGAGCAAGTCGGCGAGCGTCTCCCGCCACAGGTCGGCCCCGCAAGATAAAAATTGGGCCACCAATGTATCGCCAAAGCGATCCACCACCAGACCTGGCAGCCCATCTGATTCGGCATGCACCAGGCGCACCGCGTCGGTGAGGCCGGGTTTAAGCAGCGGGAGCCGTGCCGCGATGGCATGTTGCAAGCGCCGGCGGAAAAAGTCGCCATCGATTCGCTCTTGGGGATTCCACGACCATATTCGCGCCTGGATCTGCGAGCGAGGGCTGTAAGCCGCCCAGCCGAGGAATTGGCCGCCCGCGCTGACTACACGCAGCGTGCCGCCCGCAGCCGCACCCTCCTCCACCCGCTCCACCGCCCCCGAATAAACCCACGGATGGCGGCGCAGCAGCGATTTCTCACGCCCGGCCTTCAATATCATTTCGGGCAGCTTTTCCCCCTTCATGCTTGCACCAACTGCCGCAAGCCCGCCTCGTCGATTACCTTCACCCCCAAGGCCTGCGCTTTTGCCAGTTTCGACCCCGCCGCATCTCCGGCCACCAGGTAGCTCGTCTTGCGGCTAACGCTGTCGGTCACCTTGCCGCCGTTGGATTGGATGAACTGCCTGACTTCTTCCCGCGAAAAGCCAGGCAAAACACCCGTCACAACGAAAACCAGGCCATCCAAGGGGCGCGGCCCCTGCGACGCACTGCGCGCCTGGCTCACCGGCCACACACCGGCCGCTTTCAGTTTTTGCAACACCCCTCGGTTAACCGGACGCGCGAACCAATCCACAATTGCTTCGGCAGTGCTGGGGCCAATCCCTTCTATACGCTGCAAGTCTTCGTAACTGGCCTCGGCGAGGTGGTCAAGGTCGGGATAAAAGCGCGCCAGGTCGGCGGCCACCACCTCGCCCACCTGACGAATTCCCAGGCCGGTAATCAGCCGCGCCAGTGGGCGGGTGCGCGCCGCGCGAATACCCGCCAGCAGATTATCAATCTTTTTATCAGCAAAGCCTTCCAGGCCCACCAGGTCGTCGGCCGTCAGCGTAAACAGGTCGGCCACATCGTGCACCAGGCCGGCCTGCACCAACTGCTCGCCAATCCGGATGCCCAGGCCCACTATATCCATCGCCCCACGCGAGACAAAATGTTCCAGGTTGCGGATGAGCTGCGCCGGGCAAGATGCGTTGACACAATAATAAAACGGATCGCCTTCCAGGTGTTCCGCCGGCTCACCGCAAGCCGGGCAGACTTTAGGCGGTTCATAAATCACTTCCTGCCCCGTGCGCAAGTCTTCCACCGGGCCTATTACATAGGGGATCACCTCGCCGGAGCGTTTCACCCGCACCAGGTCGCCCACGCGAATATCTTTGCGCCGGATATCATCAAAGTTATGCAGGGTGGCCTGGCGCACGATCACCCCGCCCACCTCCACCGCTTCAAGCATGGCGTAAGGGGTGAGAACGCCGGTGCGGCCCACATTTACGCCAATGCCTAGCAGGCGAGTTGTCACCTCCCGCGAGGGATATTTGTAAGCCAGCGCCCCCCGTGGGTCTTTGCCCACAAAGCCCAGGCTGCGCGCCAGGGCGAGGTCGTTGATTTTGATCACCACCCCATCCACCTCGTAGGGCAGTTCAAAGCGCCGGGCGTCCCAGGCCAGGCAGGCTTCGATCACGGTTTCGATATTGGGGTAGAGGCCGGCGTCTTTGGTAACCGGCAAACCCAGATCGCGCAGGTATTGCAAAAGATCCCACTGGGTGGGGGGGGTGGGGCCATCGGCGCTGACAATCTGGTAAGTGAGCAGCGAGAGAGGACGAGCGGCGGTAATTGACGGATCCAACTGGCGCAGCGAACCCGCCGCGGTGTTGCGCGGGTTGAGGTAGGTCTTTTCACCGGCAGCTTCCAGGGTTTGGTTCAACGCCTCAAAGTTTTTCACATCCATATACACTTCGCCGCGCACCACCAGGGTGGGCGGCGGCTGCGGCCCGTTTTCATCGATTGGAATGCGCAAGGGGATCGACCGCACCGTGCGCAGGTTGCCGCTCACGTCTTCACCCACCAACCCGTCACCACGGGTAGCCCCCTGAACCAGGCTGCCGTGTTGGTAGTGCAGCACTACCGAAAGCCCATCGATCTTCGGCTCAATCACATATTCCGCCTGGGCCACACGCTCATCAATCCTCAGAATACGCTCATACCAGGCGCGCACATCGCCGGGGTTAAAGGCATTCGCCAGGCTAAGGATAGGAGCGGGATGCCGCACCTTCTGAAATCGCTCGGCGGGTTTACCGCCCACGCGCTGGGAGGGCGAATCGGCTGTCAGGTATTCGGGGTATTCAGCTTCCAACTTGCGCAGCTCGGCCAGCATCTGATCAAACTGGTAGTCCGAAATGATGGGGGCGTCTAACACATGATAGCGGTGATTATGATAATTCAAGTCTCGCCGCAGCTGTTCAATACGATCAGCAACATCGTTCATGGTTCATTCCTCTAATCGTTAAAAAAGAATACCCACCCCGAGATGGTAATACGGCGTCGCCCAACGGTTCAGGCGGCGCTCCTAACATTCAAACCGAGGGCGGAGCGAAAGGAGACACTTCGTGTTGAGGCGATGGCCGTTGGCTCACCTCCGAAATGGCAAAGTTGCCCAACGCCAGGAACACCAATGCAACCCATACCAGTTCTGCCAAAAACAAGTGTACGATCTGCATAGCCACGGGGGCCAATAGCAGCAGATTAACCAACCCGGCCGCCAACTGCGCCAAGAATAAACCCAGCAGAACGGCGCACCAACGGCGGATGGCCGGGTTGACGCGAAAGTTGGCAATAACCCCGGCAAAGCCGGTGATATAGAGGCCCACCAGCACGGCCACCACCGGGTGCCACACTCGCAGCCGGACGAGGAAATGGGCAGTGGGTAAAAAATCCTGCCGCACGCCTTCACCAAGCGAGGCCGAAGGGAACAGTGTATCGCCCAGGGCTGTAACCGCGCCGCTCACGCCCAACAGGATGAGCAAGCCGAAAGCCACACCGAACAGCCACACCCCAGCCCCATGGCCGCGCAGGTTGATCGGTTCGCCGCCGCCCGCCCACCAGGCTGTGGCGCTCAGCGCCGCCAACAGTAAAAAGGTGTTTACCAGGTGCACACCCATCGAGATCACCCGCCCAAGCGATTGGTCGTGAGCCACCCACTCGAACAACACCAGGCCGGCCCCCACCAAGGCTTCGCTGATGATGAACGCAGAAGACAGCCATGCCCCGGTGCGCACACGATGGCCTCTTGCATAGCTGCGCAGCGCCCAAACCAGCAAGCCCAGCACCAACAACAGCGAAAGGCCGCTGGTGAGGCGGTGCGTAAACTCGATGATGGTCTCGATTTGTGGAGCGCGTGGCAGCACTTCCCCGTTGCAAGTGGGCCAATGGCTGCCGCAGCCAGCCCCCGAACCCGTGGCGCGCACATACGCCCCCCACAATATTACCCCCATGTTATAAATCAACACTGCATATGCATATTTAGCAAAACGAGGCATCTTGCTCCTAAAATAATTTGGGCTGGCTTGGCCGGCCAAACGGCGTCACCGGCAAGCCCGCCAGTGTTTTTAAACGGTTGGCCGTGCCGGCGCCAAAACCCGCATAATCGTTATTGAGAAAACCATATACAGCGCCTACCGGTTGTTTATGTAAGGTCTCCAGCCAGGCGTTCAGGTTATCAGTGCGATCTATCCGCTCGTGGTCATGATGTTCGAACGATCCGTGCTTACCAATCCAGCGGACATAGATGAAATTAGCCGTCGGGAATATTTCAGCTGGCACGCCGGGGTATTCGGTGGCGGCCCATGCCACACCATAACGCCGCAGCATGTCGGCCAGCGGCGGCTGACCCTCCGCCGCTGGTACATACCAAGACTTGTGACGCACCTCCACCGCAAAGCGCAGCCCCTCCGGCAAGCCGGCAATGAGCTTCTCCAAAGTCTCCAGGTTATCAGCCCTGAAAGACGGAGGAAACTGCAGCAGCATCGCGCCGAGCTTATCCCCCAGGCCCAAGGCCCGCTCAATAAACCCGCGCATCAAAGCCTGACTGCCCACCAACCCAACCTCATGGGTCACTTCACGCGGCGTCTTCAGGCAAAACTGAAATTCATCCGGCGTTGAGGCGTTCCACTTGTCAATGCTGCTCTGGCGGGGCGTACCGTAAAAACTTGAATCGATCTCAACCGCATTAAATATTCGGCTATAATAGGCCAGATAATCTACCGGACGCACATCGGGTGGGTAAAATACCCCGGACCAATCGGCATAGCTAAAGCCCATTGTTCCAATAAACCAACTTGTAGGGAGAGTTTCAGTTACCATGGCTGATAACCAAATCGTGATCTACGCTACCGACTGGTGTTCCGACTGCCGCAGGGCACGTGAATTTTTGGATAAACATGGCATCACCTATCAGTTGGTTAATATCGACTACGACAAAGCGGCGGAAAAATTCGTCATCCAAACCAACCGGGGCAACCGCAGCGTTCCAACCATCGTGTTTCCGGGAGGAGACATTCTGGTGGAGCCTTCTAACCGCGCGCTAGCCGAGAAAATTGGCATTCCCGAATAAAAAGGTCTCATACGGCGAGCCTCTCACATGCTGGGGCGAGCTTTATTATCATTCAGTTCACCGAAATCACCGGTGGTCATAAACACCACCCGTTCAGCGATATTCGTCACCCGGTCGGCAATCCGTTCCAGGTTGTGGGCGCACCACATCACATAAGTGGCGCGGGTAACCAGCTCTTTCTTATCGCTCATCATCTCCACTAACTTATTGAACACACTGAGGTACATGGCATCCATCTCGGCGTCGCGCGAGGCGATGCGCCTGGCCCAATCTGCGTCGCGGGTTAAGAATGCTTGCAGGCAATCGTTCAACATCGCCCGGCTTAGCTCGGCCATCTTGGGGATTTTCTTGAGGGTTTTAAGCAGAGGCGCTTCGCTCATCAAGATCACCGATTTAGCAATCCCGGCAGCATGATCGCCCATCCGTTCCAGTTCGTCCACAATGTGAATGGCAGCCACCACAGAGCGCAAATCGCCGGCGATGGGCTGTTGGGTGGCGATCAGCGCCAGGCAGGCTTCTTCCAGGCGGAAGCGCAAGGCGTTAACCTGGGCATCGTCATCGATCACCTGCTGAGCCAAGGCCATGTCTCTATCCACCAGGGCCTGTACCGAACGCCGGATAGCCGACTCAACCAATCCGCCCATCGCCGCCAATTCCGCGCCGATTCGCCCAAATTCGCGATCAAAAGCGGTTTTAGTCATCGGTTCATCCTAAGCGCCCAGTAATGTAGCTCTCGGTTTGTTCTTGCTGTGGGCGGGTGAACATTTGGCTGGTGGAGGAAAACTCTACCAGTTTTCCCAGCCAAAAGAAACCCGTAAAATCCGAAATGCGCGCGGCTTGCTGCATGTTATGCGTGACGATTACAATGGTATAACGCTGTTTGAGTTCAGCGATTAAATTTTCCAGGCGGGCGGTGGCGATGGGGTCGAGGGCCGAGGCGGGTTCATCCATCAGGATAATCTCTGGCTCCACCGCCAAGACCCGCGCCAGGCACAGGCTCTGCTGCTGGCCGTTCGCCAGGCTGAGGGCATTTTCGCCCAAGAAATCTTTCAACTCATTCCACAAGCCCACCTGCTCCAGGCTGTGCTGCACCAGCGCGTCCATCTCGGCCCGGTTGTTAACCAACCCCAGGCGGCGCGGCCCATAGGCCACATTTTCATAGACTGATTTTGGGAAGGGGTTAGGCCGCTGAAAGACCATCCCCACCCGGCGGCGTAGATCGGCCAGGTTAAATTCCGGATCGTATATATTTTGACCCTTCAAAGCAATCAGCCCCTCAACGCGAGTGCCGGTGATGGTATCGTTCATGCGGTTTAAACAGCGCAGAAAAGTAGATTTTCCGCAACCCGATGGCCCAATCAGCGCGGTCACCTGGGTGGGGAAAATATCGATATCGATATTCTGCAAAGCCTTGAAAGCGCCATAGAAAAAACTAAGGTTTTGCACTTGGATGATGGGAGGGGCAGTTTGCATAGGTCGATTGTACCCGAAAATTTCTTCGGCGCTTCCCCAGGTTAGGCGCGCCGGCGGTGGTTGCCAATGACAGGCAGGCTGCTTGCGCCCATAGACTTATTCTTTGGATAGGCTCATCCCCGCCCGCACCTGGTCGTACTTCACCCGCAGCGCCCGGGTGGCTTCATCCTGCAGCTGAAGCAGCCGCTCGATTTCATCGTCCATGTAACTAACCTCCAAGTTGCTCAGGTTTAATTCCATTTGTTTGCAGAATGCCCCCCACCGGGTGGCCCCTAGCAGTTCCACGCTGCCTTTAAGCGTATGCAAGTGGGCGCCCATAGCGGCCCAATCTTGTGCTTTCCAATCTTCTAAGATATCTGCGATTAGCTGCTCGGAATTGGTGAAGAATAAATCTAAAATCACTGCCAAATTCGCCATATCCGGACCGCCAACGGCGGCTGCCAGATCGTTAAAAATAACTTCGTCGATTGGATCACCCGTTTGGTCGTTCCCTAGCGATGCCGATAACCGACCCAAGCGTCGCTCGGTTTCGACATGCGTCATCGCCTGCTGAATGACCATCGCCAATTCATTGCCGCGCACGGGCTTGGTGAGGCAAATGTTCGCCCCAGCCGAGAGCAGGGCATCGTGCGCTTCGGGGCGCGCATCGGCGGTTAGGGCAATGATAAACGGTTGGCGGTCGGCGGGATAATTCTCACGGATGTAACGTGTTGCAAACAACCCATTCATTTCCGGCATCTGGTAATCCATGAAGACAATCGCATAACGCCCTTCGGCCAAGGCCTGGATCACCTCCAGGCCATTGGCAGCCCCCTGCACCTGGTAGCCGAGGCGCTCCAAGCGCATTGTTAGCGCCTGGCGATTGAGCAGATCATCTTCCGCCAGGAGAATGCGCTCGCCCTCCAGGCCGGACGCTACCCCTTCGGGAAAATCGAACACCTCCGGGCCGCCTTCCAACATGTGAGTAAAAGAGGAAGCCAGCAGAGCGAATAACGCTCCCGGTTTAACCGGGTTGATGGTGAAACTACGCACCCCCGTTGACGGAGCGGCGCTTTGACCAAATGGCAGCAGCGCGATGACAACCTGCCCGATAGCGCCTCCACGGTTCATTTGTTGGAGACGTGCGGCCAGGGCCGGCTGCCGCTCCGCCTGTTCCAGAAAATCGGCGTCTAGCAGCGCCACATCCGGGTTATGGCTGGGGTCTTGCAGCCAATGTTCCACATCTTCAAGGTGAGAAAAGACAAACACGTTCATGCCCCACAGGGTGAGCAACTTATGAATCGCCCTGCGCGCCAGAACATAGCGCGATGCCAGCAGGGCGGTCTTCTCGCGTAACAGCGCCGGGTTGGAAGACATATAGATCGGCGGCCTGGCGGATGTGGCGGGCGCAATGATCGTGAAGGAAAAGGTCGATCCGCTGCGTCCATCGCTTTCCGCCCAAATTCGCCCCCCCATCAACTCCACAAGATGTTTGCTAATTACTAAACCCAACCCCGTACCGGGGCGGCGGCGCGAGGGCGAGGTGTCCACCTGGCTAAACGGCTTGAACAGATCAGGGATGCGCCCCGGCGGGATGCCAATGCCGGTGTCGCGCACAACAAAAAGCAGCTCATCGGGGGCGGCTTGCGGTGGCCGGCTCACTTCCAGGGTCACCGAGCCGGCCTCAGTGAATTTAACCGCGTTCGCCAACAAATTAACCAGCACCTGGCCGAGCTGCATCTGGTCGCCCAACACACAACAGGGCACATCTTGGGCGAGGGTGTAATCTAGCTCCAGGTTCTTCGACGCCGCCTTAACCGCGGCAATGTTGAAAGCCGCCTCGATACTGCGGCGCAGGTCGAAGGGGGCGGTTTCTAAGGTCAGCATTTGCGCTTCGAGGCGCGAGAAATCTAACACGCGGTTGATTAAATCCAGCAGGCGCGCGGCGCTGCTGTAAACCGCCTGCGTGTAATTGACCTGCACCGCATCGAGGGGCGAATCAAGCAGCAGCTCCGAGATAGTGGTAATAGTAGTGAGCGGTGTCCGCAGTTCATGACTCATATTCGCCAAAAAATCGGCTTTGGCTTGCGAAGCCTGCTCAGCCGCGTCGCGCGCCTGGCGCAGACTTTCGAGCAGCTCCATTCTTCCCACGGCATCCGTCAGCCGTCTTGCCACCGCCTCGAGCAAATCCAAGTCTGCCTGGGTAAAGGCATGTTCGCGGTCGGCGAAAGCGAACAGCAGGCCACGCGGACGCTGATCGATGAGCAGCGGAGCCACGATATAAGCCTGCACCGGCGAGCCTTCAAAGAAGCCTGCATCGTAAGGGTCATCCGGGCGACTATCAACCCGCTGTGGTGAGCGTAAATGCAATAGATAATCGGTCAATCCTGCTTCGGTGTTGGTGAGGCGGTCTGCCAGGGCGTTTGAAAGCTGCGCCCCAGGGGTGTATACCAGGTGGTAGCCTGGTGAACTCTTCTCTTCCCAAACAATCGCCAGGCTGCTGCTCTCCACGAATGCAGGCTGAACGATTTCAACCAACTTTTGTAACCCTTGCTGTAAGGAGGCCGATTGCTCTAAGGAAATATCCACCTGGCCTAAAACTGCCTGGCGCTGAAGAGCCTGCCGGGCCTGGCGGCGGGCGGTAAAATCGTGCGCCAGGATGTGAACAACGGGCTTCCCCTGCTCAGGGGTCAAGAAGTTCACCGAGGCCCCAAGCACCACCCGCTGCCCGTCTCGAAGCACAATCTCCTGCTCAATAAAAACCGCTTCTTCGGGCCAGGTTTGGCTGTTGCGCGGCGGCGTCTCCGGCGCAAACAGGTCGCGAATGTGCGCGCCTAAGCGCGCCACACAATCGGGATGCACCACATCCCACAGCTCCAGCCCAATCATATCGCTGGGCGCATCAAAACCCAACAATTTAGCCCCAGCCGGGTTGATGAAGGTAATCTCGGTTCCTGAGGTGACGGCGATTAACATGCTTGAAAATTCCACCACCTGCCGGTAGCGATTCTCCGTCAATTTCAAGCTCTGTTCGGCCTTCCTTGAAGCGGTCACATCCAGGCACATCACCTGCAGCGCCGGTTGGCCGGCATAGGCGATCTGGTGCACAATAAATTCTACCCAACGCACCTCGTCCTCTCCGGATTGAATACGGATAGGAGAACCAGCCGAGATGGCCGCCATGCTGGGTTCGACACGGTAGGCGCGGCGCAAACGCTCCAGGTCTTCCGGCAAGATGACGTCTGCCAGTTCTTCAACCGGAAGCCGCGCCAGGTCGTCTGGAGCAATGTTGAGGATTTCAGGCATCAGTTTGTTGGCAAAGACCACCCGGTTATCTTGGAAGATCAAAATGCCCATGATCGAGTTTTCGATGATGGCGCGGTATTTCTCTTCAGAAGCACGCAAATTGGCTTCCATTTGTTTACGGTCGGTAATATCAGCAGCCATCTGCATGCGCAAACGACGGCCGTCTTCCATGCGGCCAATCCAAACTTCTTTAGTTTCCCACACCCGCTCGCGCCCATCCTTCGCAACCAGGGTCATATCTCCTAAGGATGCACTGGTAGGCTTAGCCTGACCATTCACGCTGCGCTGCATTAGCATGGCGGCATCGCGTTCGGCGGTGGTTTGAAAAAACTTCTCCAGCGTAGGCAACTCTTCCAGGGTGTATCCGCTTTGTCGGGTAAAAGCCTGGTTCAGACTGATCACTTCGCCGTCTTCGGCGTAGATCATGATCGGGTATGGCGCTTCCTCCACGGCCAGCTCGAAGCGGCGCTCACTTTCGCGCCGCCCGGTCACGTCAATGGCGGTGGACATACGCGTCCGCCGGCCATCCAGCAGCCGGCCCAAATCCACCGAGGTAAAAATCCAGTTACGCAGCCGACCAGTGGCAGTGTGAACGACGACCTCCCCCCCATGATACAAACCGCCCTGATCATACCCCTGGCGCACCTTCGCCAGAGACGCATCCACCATGCCAGGGTAGGCTTTTCCCACCCAGTCATTCATCGTAGGAATGTCCTCGAGGGCGTATCCACTGATCTCAACAAAGGCCCGGTTAATGGATAATATCTCGCCATCTTCGGCATGAATGATGATGGGGTAGGGGGCGTTATCGACGGCGCGGCGCAGCTGGGCTTCGGCGTTTTTGCGCTCGGTCACATCCATCGCCACACTCATGCGGGTACGGCGGCCATCGGGCAGCGGATTAAGCTCCACCGTAATCCAATCCCAAATCAACACCCGTCCATGGGCGGTTGTCACCTCAAACTCACCGGCGCGCACCATTTGGCGAGTTACATAGCCGTTTTTTAACACATTGGACATGTCCTCCACCCGGTTGGGATACGCCTTGTGAATCCAAACGTTCAGAGTGGGGATATCATCCAGGGTATAACCGGTAAGCTCAGTCAAAGTAGGGTTGATAAACAACACCCGCCCGTCTTCAGCATGGATCATGATTGGCGATGGCGAGCTATTAACCGCAGCTTCAAATCGCTCCTGTTCAATATCTCGCTCGGTTAGATCGATGGCCGTCAGCATCCGCAGCTGTTCGCCATTTTCGCCGCCAATATCCACCCCGGTCAAGTCCCATTTACGCTGCCCGCCGAAGGCGGTGATAATCGTCAAAACACCATAATGATGCACCCCACCCTGCCGGTAAGCCTGGCGTATTCTACCCAGCATGGCTTCGGTGTAGCTAGGAGCGGCCTGGTTGAGCCACGCTTCCATATCTTGGGTCTGCTCGGCTGGGAAGCCGCTTAATTCGCTAAACTTGCGGTTAACTAACAAAATCTTGCCATGGGAATTGTGAATAATAATTGGGTTGGGCGATTCCATCACCGCCCGCTGAAAACGCTCCTGGATGGCGCGCCGCTCGGTCACATCGGCGCCCATCACCATCCGCAGGGCGTCGGGGCTTTGTGGATCGCCCAGCCAGGTGGCCGAGTAATCCCACCAACGCGTCGAACCATCCTTGGCGTTCAACTGTAATTCGCCATAACGAGACACGCCCTTGTCAGACATGGCCCCAGCCATCGCCTCCAGCGATTCCTGACGGCGGTCGGCATAGGCCCGCTCTATCCATACATCAATATTCGGCAAATCTTGCAGACCGTAACCGCTGGATTTTAACCAGGCATCGTTTACCAGGGTGATTTCGCCGTCGGGTTTGTAAAGCATGATCGGCAAAGGAGCATTATGCAGGGCCTGCTCAAACCGCGCCTGGCTGCGCCGGCGCTCGGTCAAATCCACGGCCATAGCCATGCGATAGGTGCGACCATCGGGCAGATTTCCTAACGAAACTGCGCTGAAATCCCACACACGTTCCCGGCCGTCCTTACCACGGAACGTGTATTCTCCCTGGTGAACCCGGCCATCGAACTGCCTGGCTTGCTGTTTCTGCAATAGTTCACGGCCCACCTGCTCACCAAACGCCTTGGTCACCCAGGCCCGGTTGGTGGGAATATCCTCCAGCGTATAGCCCGATAGGCTCGTCCAGGCATCGTTGAGCAGCAGCATTTCCCCATCCTCTGCATACAGGCTGATGGGATATGGCGCGTTGAGGACGGCCCGCCGAAAGCGTTCTTCTTCATGCTTATGTTCGGTTACATCGTTGACAATCGACATACGGAAACGCCGCCCGTCCTTCAGATAGCCCAAAAAGACCGAGCTAAAATCCCAAACGCGCTGCATACCGTCTTTCGTGTAAATCACTAATTCGCCGATATTTAAACGCCCATCTTTAAGATTAATATCGTGAATCAACGCCATAATTTCCTTCTTGCGATCACGATAGGCGCGCTCAGCCCAGATGGCGGTGGTGGGAATATCGGCCAGAGTGTAACCAGAGATCTCAGTCCACGTGCGGTTGACCAACAATATTTCCCCATCATCGGCGTACAAGGCGATGGGGTAGGAAGCCTCCATTACGGCGCGCTCGAAGCGCCGTTCTAGCTCACGCCGTTCGGTGATATCCGAAGCGATTGCCATGCGCAGTTTGCGCCCATCCGGCTGCAAGCCAAGCGTCACGATCCGCAGATCCCAAATTAACGCCTGTCCACCGCGAGCAGTGAGATGAAATTCTTGCCCGTCCTGGTTAGGGCGAATATCGGCTTTGTGCAAAAGAGCGTCTAAAACTTCAGAGTCAGGTGCGCACAACACCCGATTCACCCAGGTTTGCATATCCGCCGCTTCAGATAAACGATAGCCAGCGATATTTTCCCAGGCCTCGTTGAACAGCACGGTTTCGCCGGTTTCGGTGTACAGGGCAATTGGGAAAGGCGATTGTTGAATTGCCAGCTCAAAGCGGCGCTCCACCGCGCGGCGCTCGGTAATATCGGCGGCGATCACCATCAATAAATCTTCGCCGGCGGCAGTAGTACCCAGCGGGGCGGCGTTAAAGTTCCAAATGCGGGTGCGCTTGTCTTTGGTCTGAATTTCGTAATCGTTCTCATATGCCACGGGGCGAATTTCGCCATGGAAGTCTTTTACTTCTTGCATCACCTGGGGCAAGCGATCACCATAGGCCAGGCGCATCCAATCGGCAAGCGTAGGAATATCTTCGGGTTGATAACCAGTGATCTTCGTCCAGGCGTGATTGATCAGCGTCACCCGCCCAGTGCTGGTGTGAATCAGAATGGGGTAAGGAGCGTCTTCAATCGCCCGCCGCATCTGATTCTCGGCCTCTTTACGATCGGTCAGGTCTACCGCCATCGACATAATAATGCGGCGCCCATCGCGGGTTTTGCCCAACGGCGTGGAATTAAACTCCCAAATGCGCTTCGCGCCCGTGCGGGTGGTGATTTCAAATTCACCCTCATTCACCACGCGATCGATAGTATCAAACAGTTTATTCACTCCAAGCCGAACTGCATCCTGGCGGTTTGGATACGCCTTTTCAAGCCAATCTTCTATGCGAGGGATATGCCCCGGTTCATAACCGGAATATTCCGTCCAGGCGCGGTTAATCATCAGAATTTCACCGTCTTCGGCGTGCAGCACAACCGGGAAGGGAGCGTTGAACAAGGCGCGCTGGTAACGCGATTCATCTTCCTTACGCTCGGTAATATCGTAGGAAGTCTCAATAATCCCAATCATGCGATGGTGTTGATCGAGCAAAGGGTGGAAATGGAGTAAAACAGGAGTCAAACGCCCATCGAAATGGCGCGCCAAATATTCCATCACCCAACGGCCGTCGGTCTCCAGGCGTTGTTTAAGCTCGGCGCGAAAATTCTTGCCCCGTTTCCCTAAGACATCTTCCGGTCTTTTGCCTAAGACATCCTGACCTTGGAAACCAAACAATTTCTGAGCGAACTGATTCCAGTAGATGATTTTGCCATCCAGGTCGGTAACCATCACCCCATGGTCGAGGTAATCCAAAACCTGGCGTTCCAGCGAGCGGTCTTCTTGCGACCAAAGCCGCGTTAATGCGCCGGCATGGGGCGGGTCGGTCGGATTCGCCAGGGGCGGCGAGGGGGGTGTGGCGCGGGCTGGGGCGTCAGGCGCGCCGCCAGGGCGAATTTCCAAACCCGGAACCACCATCACTGGAATTTCGCGGGTGTCCAAATCATCGTGAATTTCATCCGCCAGGCGATAGCCATTGCACCACGGCGTGTTCTCGTCAATCAAAACGAGATCAGGCCGTTGGCGGCGAACGGTTTCAAGACAATGATCGTCGGGAGCGGCAAGGGAAATTTCATCGCCCGCTGAAAGGGTTAAATAGGGTTGGGCGACACTAAAATCGGGGTTGGTTGCCAGGATAAGAATGCGCATATGATTTTTTACCTGGCCCAATTATCCTTCTTATTGTCCTACCGTCAATAGGACAAGTACCGACAAGCGCACAGATAAAACTATTCGTCTTGACTTTGATATTCATCATCCTCAGGGGGCAGCAGCACCTCCCGTTCACGCCCACCCGAAGCGCTCGCCACCACGCCCATTTCTTCCAGTTCTTCGACGAGGCGCGCCGCCCGTGGAAAGCCCACTCGCAGGCGGCGCTGCAGCATCGATGCGCTGCATCGCTGCTCGCGGCGCACTAACGCAATGGCGCGCTCCACCAAATCGTCCCGGTCGGCGCTCACCTGCTGCTCGGCGATCATCACATCCCAAGGGGCGGGTTCGGCCTGCGCCGGCGCAGGGCGGCTCTTCTGCCAAAAGGTGATGATTTTCTCCACTTCCGCGTCCGTCACCATCACGCCTTGGACGCGCTGCGGGCCGGAAGCGTCCGGCGGCAAAAACAGCATATCTCCCCGGCCCAGGAGGGTTTCCGCTCCCACAGTATCCAAAATGACGCGCGAATCAATTGACGACGCCACGGTAAAAGAGATACGCGCCGGGAAGTTTGCCTTAATCAGCCCGGTAATCACTTCCACCCCTGGGCGCTGGGTGGCCACCACCAGGTGAATGCCCACCGCGCGGGCCATTTGGGCCAGGCGCACCAGGTTATGCTCGGTCTGTTCGGGAGCCGACATCATTAAATCGGCCAGCTCATCGATTAATAACACCAGTCGAGGCAGCGGTTGAAGGTCGGGATTGGTTGAAGCACTATGCCGGGCCATACGGCGGTTAAACGCCTCAATGTTGCGGCTGTGGTAAGTTTCGAGCAGTTTGTAGCGTCGATCCATCTCGGCCACCGCCCACGCTAAAACCCCCAGGATGCGCTCCACGTCTGTCTCGACCTTACCATACAAATGCGGCAGACCATTAAAGCGGATCAGCTCCACCATCTTCGGGTCAATCATCACCAGGCGCAGATCGTCGGGCAGGTTGCTCATCACCAGGCAGGTGGTCAGAGCGGCAATGCACACCGATTTGCCCGAACCGGTGGTTCCGGCAATCAGCAGATGGGGCATCTTAGAGAGATCGGCCACAACTGGAGCGCCCGAAACATCCCGCCCTAAAGCCACTGCCAGGGGAGCGTTGGTCTTTAGAAAGGCGTCATGTTCCAGAATGGGACGTAAACGCACCACCGCGGCGCGCGGGTTAGGCACTTCGATGCCCACATAGGGGCGTCCCGGTACGGGGGCTTCGATGCGCAGACGCTGCGCCGACAGCGCCAGGGCCAGGTCGCGCGAGAGTGACGAGATTTGGGCTACACGCACCTTCATCTTCGCCACGTCGCCGTCGCCATTGGGTTTATCTTTGGTAACATAGCCCGGCACAACCGCAAACTGCGTCACCGTTGGGCCGACGCGAAAATCGATCACCGTGGCGGGGATGCTGAACTCGGCCAGGGTTTTTTCTATCAGCCCGGCAATCTGGTTGATCGTGCGCTCATCCGGGCGCGAAGCTTGCTCTTGCACCAGCAAATCCAACCCCGGCAAGCGATCATCGCGCTTAATCGAGCCGCCTTCGGAAGGCGGGGTTGAGTCTTTATCGATGCGGAAGTTCTTGCGAAACTGCGGGGGGATAATCGGAGAGCGTCGTTTGGCGGCAGGCGGCGAGTCGTCCCCTGCTCCTTCATGGGTTGAAACTCCAACCAGGGGCGCCTCGACCACCCCCAACCCCGGCAAATCAACCGCCGGGCTTTGCAGCATTGGCGAAGCGTCACGACGCTTCCCCCCCAGTTTACCCAGCCCTAAGGCCAAGAAGAACAGCCCCACAAGCCCCAGGATCACCGCGCTCAACCATAGGCGGCCCAAGCCCACTTCGTCTAGCGCCATGTATAACAGCGCCGCCAGGCCCCAGCCAACGCGTCCGCCATCCAGTCCGGCATCGGCGCGCTCCACCACAACGCCGCCCATCACCGAAAGCAATGCCAGCGAGGTAAAGGCGGCCACCTCCAAAGAGAAAAAACGCCCCCAAAAGCCCGCCGCACTGCGCGGTCCAGCCGCCCGCCCGGCCGCTTCCGCCGGACGACGCAGCAGCCATAACCCCAGCCAGCCGCTAAACAGCGCTACCCAAACCGCCCCATAACCAAAACCGCGCCGCAGCAGACCACCCCATAAGGCCAACAAGCCCGATGTAAGGCTGGGCGCCAGCAGCGCCGCCAGGGTGAGCAGCGCCAAGCTGAGCAGGAAGATGCCGCCAAAATCGGCGGCGTAACGCTCAAAGCGCGCCAAAAACGCTACCGTCCGGCGCACAGTCGATTGAGACGGCGATTCGGCGGGAGGGGTCTTAGGAGAAGCAGGCGCTTTGCCGGTCATTTGTTCTATTATACCTTATGCGCCTTGGGATGCCGCCGGCCGGCCGCGAATAAACGCATTTCCAACAGCCTATCGCTCGCGCTTACGCAGCCAATCCGTTCCCATTACCAGCAAAAGCGAAAATACACCTAAGACCAAGGCCGCGCTGTACGCGCCCACATACTGCCGCTCATCGAGAGCACGGTAGATGTAGAGCGTGGCGGTCTCGGTGCGCCCCTGGATGCCCCCGCCCACCACCAGTACTGCCCCAAACTCGCCCAGGGCGCGGGCGAAGGTCAGCGTAATCCCATAGATGAAGCCCCAGCGCAGCGCCGGCAGCGTCACCCGCCAGAAGGTTTGCAAACCGTTAGCGCCTAAGGTGGCGGCGGCCTGTTCTTGCTGCACCCCAAAGTTCTCCAAAATGGGGATTAATTCGCGCACCATGAACGGCAGAGTTACAAACACCGTTGCCAAAATCATCCCCGGCAGGGCAAAGGCCACTTTAATATTCATGGCCTGCAAAACCGGATAGAGCAGCCCATTGCGCCCAAACAGCAGCAGCAGCATATAGCCTACCACCACCGGAGAGATGGCAAAGGGAATGTCGATCAGACCATTGATGAATTTGCGCCCCGGAAAGCGGTGCCGCACAAGCACCCAGGCCACCATGGTTCCAAAAAAAGCGTGGATCACCACCACCAGCACACTAATGAGGATGGTCAGCCAAAAAGATTGCAGCACCTCAACTTGCGCCAACGACGCCCACACTGCGCCAGGGCCATTTTCTAACGCCCCCACCAGCAGGGAGGCCAGGGGCAAAACAATCAGCAAACCCACATAACCCACCACCAGGCCGATTAACACGCGGCGCACCCAACGGCTGCCGACTTTCCCTGGCGCTGCGCTTTGCACCGCTCGCCTGGCGGAATGCTGCGCCTTCATGCTCATGATCCGCTCCTTGCTCCGCGACGCTGCAACCAGTCCACCATCATCATCAGGCTAAAGGCAATCGCTATCATCACAATCGAAACCGCGCTGGCCCCCAACCGATTTTCACTCTCCACCTCGCCCAACACATAGACGGCGGCAGTCTGCGAATAAAAAGGAATGTTGCCCGCCACAATCACAATTGAACCAAACTCACCGATGGCCCGTGCGAAGGAAAGCAGCGCTCCACCGGCTAAGGGCAGCAGCACCGGCGGCATGATGATGCGCCGAAAAATGGTCCATCCGTTAGCCCCCAGGGTAGCGGCGGCGTCTTCCTGTGTGCGGTCGAGGCTCATCAGCACCGGCTGCACCGCCCGCACCACGAAAGGAAAGGTGACAAACAACAGCGCCAGGATGATGCCCGGCGGAGCAAAGATGATCTTCCAGCCCAGCGTATTCTTCAGCCATGCTCCTAACGCTTCTTGCGGTCCAAACAGCACCACCAGCATCACGCCAGTGACCAGGGTGGGGATGGCTAAAGGCAAATCGATTAGCCCATTGAGCAGCGTCTTTCCGCGGAAATCATAGCGCACAATCACATAGGCGGTCAAAGCGCCCATCAGGGTGTTCACCACCGTCATGATAGCAGCCGTCCAAATGGTGAGCCATAAGGCGCTGGCTGCCACAGGTTGGCTAACCTGCCGCCACATCTCGCCCAGGCCCAGCTGGAAACCATCTTGGATGATGACCAGCACCGGAATAACTAACACCACCACCAGGTAACTCAGGGCCATGGCCCGCAAGCTCCAGCGCCCGGTGAATATTATGGGTTTGCGCGGCCCGCTTTTATGGACTTTACTGCCCGTCGGTGGGGGGGAAGCGAGGACGGCGCTCATGCGGGCTGCCAATCTTCGGGTAAGATGGGGTAGACATCTGCGCCGATAAAATGCGAACGGATGATGAGCATGGCCGTGTCGTTCACCTGGCGCAGCACATTTTCCACCACCCCCGATAGCGAGATCTGCCGTCCACCATCGGCCAGGGGCGCGCCCATCACCAGCAGATCATACCCGCCGCCCTTCATCTCACCGGTAATCTCTTCCAATGGGAAGCCGGCGCGCATCCGCGTATCGGCGGAAACGCCTAAAATCGCCAGCGACTGCACCCCGCCGGCCAGAAAGCGTTCCGTGCGGCGCGCCAGGTCGGATACCATATATTCCGCCGGCAGCACCGACATCAACGTGGCATCTGCGCCCAGGTGACGGATCAAGCGGCCGGCGAACAGCACATCATCCTTGCCCGGTTCACCGGAGGTGACGCACACCAGCGCTTTTGAAGGCGCTTCTTGGGGCACGGGGGTGAGCAGCAGGTGATGTTCGCCGCAGCGCAAGATATTTTCAGCCAGCGCCAGGTCTTCCTGGGCGCTAAAGCCCATCACCACCAGGTCCACCGGCTGGGCCTCCACCGCCCGGGCAACTGCCTGGGCCGGGGCGTCGGGGAAAGTGCGCGTTTCCAGGGCCGCCAGGCCGCTGCCCAACTGCTTGCGCGCCTCTTGCAAGTGAGCCTGGAGGGCGTCTTCTTTTGCGCCCACCCCCAAAAGCGTCACCCGCGCATGCGCCAGCCGCGCCAGCTGCCCGCCCAATTGAATGGCAGCCTGGGCGCGCAGCGAACCATCGGTGACGATTAAGAAACTTAGCCCCGGATGCGCCAGGGCGTGAATGCGATGAACGCCCACCCAGGTTTTAGCGCCTTCCTTCAACGGAAAATGACCCGCTTGTTCAGGCGAGCGGGTGGCGTCTACCAGGATGGTGCTGGCCCCAAACGACACCGGTGGTGAAATGGGCCGCACACCCGGCAGGGGCGGCAGGCGTAAGCGCAGCCGCTCATAAGCCCCGGCAAAAGAAATTTCTTCCACCTCAGCCACGCCAAAGTTTGGACACCCCAATCCTTCCGGTGTAGCAGCCAGGGCCACATCTTCGGGGCGGAACAATACCTGCACACGGCGGGTTTGCTCGGCGTCTTGGGCGGTGTTGGGCGTCGGAACTGCTCGCCCCCCGGCTAACGAAAACTGCACCGGCCCAACTTTGACCCCCTGGGGGTTCACCTGCCCCACCAATAGGTTGGCGGTTCCCAAAAACGAGGCCACAAATTCAGTCTGCGGATGTTGGTAAAGTTCCGCTGGCGTACCCACTTCAATCAGGCGGCCAAAGCTCATCACGCCCACCCGGTCGGCCATATCGAAAGCTTCTTCCTGGTCGTGGGTTACAAAAATCGCGGCAATGCCCAGTTTGCGCTGGATGGTTTTTAGATTACGGCGCAGCTCTATGCGAATCTTGGCGTCCAGCGCCCCCAATGGTTCGTCCAACAACAGCACATCGGGGCCATAGGCCAGGGCGCGCGCCAGCGCCACGCGCTGCTGCTGCCCGCCTGAAAGCTGGCGCGGCATGCGGCTGCCTAACCCGGCCAACCCCACCATCTCCAAGAGTTCATCGCGTTTGTGTTTACGCTCGGAAGAGGGGGTTTTACGGATGGACAAGCCAAATTCTACATTTTCGGCCACCGTCATATACTGGAACAAGGCGTAGTTTTGAAAAACAAAGCCCACTTTACGCTGTTGGGTAGGTAAATGGGTCACATCGCGCCCATGCAGCAAAATGCGCCCGTGATCTAAACCCGCCAGCCCGGCGATTAAGCTTAGAATGGTGGTCTTTCCGCTGCCGCTGGAACCTAGCAAGACAAAAAATTCGCCATCGCCAATTTCTAGCGAAACATTGTTGACCACGGGATGCCCATCGTATCGTTTGGTTAAATTTTCTAGCACAATTGACATGGCGGCGCTCTCCTGATTTTTAAGTGTACCGGGGAGCTATGACAGCCGGGGTGATGAAGTCGTGACAAAACTGTGATAGAACCATCCCGCTGAACAGATTGACAATTATGCCAATAACTGTATACTTGTGCCCACACATTATGAACGCTGAGCTGCTGGAAATTGTTGTCCTTTCTTTACGGGTATCGTCTACGGCGCTGTTATTCAGCACCCTCCTGGGCGTTCCCTTGGGGGCCTTAGTGGGTCTTTATCACTTTCCGGGACGTAAATTAGCTGCGCTGCTGCTTTACACCGGCATGGGCTTTCCTCCGGTGGTGATTGGCCTGCTGGTCTACCTGCTGCTCTCTCGCCACGGCCTGGTGGGAAGTCAGAACTGGGCCTTCGTCCCGGCGCTCTTCACCCCAGGCGCAATGACCATCGCCCAAACCATAATCGCCTCTCCCCTGGTGGCGGGTTTTACCATGGCGGCAGTAATGGGTGTAGACCCCGCCCTGCGCTTGCAGGTGTTATCGCTGGGGGCGACCGATCGGCAGACCGCCTGGGTGGTACTGCGAGAAGCGCGCGTGGGGGTGGTGGCCTCAATTATCGCCGGGTTCGGCGGCATTATCTCAGAAGTGGGAGCGGTGATGCTGGTAGGCGGTAACATTGATGGACGTACACGGGTTCTTACAACCGCCATCGTCCTCGAAACCCGCAAAGGCAACTTCGACTTAGCCCTGGCCTTGGGCGCGGTGCTGCTGGGCATCACCTTCATCATCAACCTGGCAATGATGCGCCTGCAAGGACGCAGTTTTGATGGCTAAAGCGCCGATCTACCAACTGCGCCAGGTGAGCAAAACCTACGCGGCGCGCCGGGTGGTGAACATCACCTCCCTCGATATCGTACGCGGCGAAATCCTGGCCCTGGTGGGGCCGAGCGGTTCGGGCAAAAGCACCTTGCTGCGCATTCTGAACTTTTTGGAACCTTTCGCCGGCGGTACGCTGCAATTTGGCGAGCTAAGCCTAAACGCCGGTCAGGCCGCGCCCCTGGCGGTGCGTCGCAAGGTCACCACGGTGTTCCAGCGCCCCATTTTGCTTGACCGTACGGTGTGGGAGAACGTGGCCTTTGGGCTAAAGCTGCACTCCGGCGGCGTCCGCTCGCTGTCTGAGCCGGTGGAAGAAGCCCTGCGCACCGTGGGCCTGGAACACTTGAAAAAGCAGAACGCCCGCACACTTTCGGGCGGCGAAGCGCAGCGCGTGGCCCTGGCTCGCGCCATGGTACTGCACCCCGAAGTGCTGCTGCTAGACGAGCCAACCGCCAACCTGGATCCTTATAACGGCAACCTGATCGAGCGCGTCACCCGGCAGCTCAATCAAGAACAGGGCGTCACGATTGTGTTAGTTACTCACAACATCTTCCAGGCGCGCCGCCTGGCGCAGCGCGCCGCCTTGCTGTATGAGGGTGAATTGGTAGAATCTGCCCCGGCCGGGCAGTTTTTCAACGATCCGCAAGACGAGCGCACTCGCGCCTTCGTGCGGGGAGAGATGATATTCTGATTTGAGAGGATAGGAGAACCATCGTATGTCGAAGAAAATTTTATCTATCGTTAGCTTGCTTCTGATCGCTGCGTTTGTGTTGGGCGCATGCGCCCAGCCGCCCGCCGCCACCCAGCCCCCGGCTGCCCCAGCCGAGACCCAAGCGCCCCCGCCGCCCGTCGCCACTGAAGCCGCCGCAGTTCCCCAAGCGCCGGACTACCCTAAACCCGGAACCGCCGGTCGGGTGGTGCTTGCCACCACCACTTCCACCCAAGATTCAGGCTTGCTGGATTACTTGCTGCCCATGTTTGAGCAAGAATATGGCGTTAAAGTGGATGTGATCGCCGTCGGCACGGGCCAGGCTTTGGCGTTGGGTCAAGACGGCAACGCCGATGTGCTGCTGGTTCACGCCCGTTCCAAAGAGGATGAATTCATGGCTGCCGGGCACGGTGTGCGCCGGGAAGATGTCATGTACAACGATTTCATCTTGATTGGGCCTGAAAACGACCCCGCCGGCATCAAAGGCATGACAAACGCCGTAGACGCTTTCAAGGCCATGGCCGAAAAGCAGGCGCTCTTCATCTCTCGCGGCGACGAATCCGGCACTCACAGCAAAGAAAAGTCGATTTGGGCTGCAGCGGGTATAGAACCCCAGGGCGATTGGTACGTGTCTGCCGGGCAGGGCATGGGCGAAGTCATCACCATGGCCGAGGAGCAGAACGCTTATACCCTCAGCGACCGCGCCACTTACCTTACCCGCCAAAAAACCGGCGTGAAGCTGGTCATTGTGGTTGAAGGCGATAAACGCCTGTTCAACCCCTACGGTGTGATTGCTGTAGACCCGGCCAAGAACAGCGCAATCAACAACGATATGGCGAATAAGTTTATTGATTGGATCGTTTCGGTTCCCACGCAGGAAAAAATCGCCCAGTTTGGCAAGGCGGAATTCGGCCAATCGCTGTTTACGCCCAGTTCGCAGCAATACATCGACGCACAAAAAGCAGTCGAACCTGCCGCCGCCCCAGCCGGGTTGAAGATTAGCGGTAAGGTAGCTAAGGAACAGAGCTTCACCCTGGCGCAGCTCCAGGCTATGCCCACATTGGATGTAGAAAACACCAACAAGGCCGGCGATAAGTTCACCAGCACCGGCGTCTTGCTGGCCGACCTGCTCAAGCTGGCCGAACCCGCCGCGGATGCGACAACCGTGGTATTCGTGGCCGCCGATGGCTACACGGCTGACATCGCCCTCGCCGATGTGATGGCAGCCGCCAACTTCATCGTGGCTTTCCAGGAAGCGGGCGGGTTCGTCACCGTTCTGCCCGGTCAATCGGGCAAGCTGCAGGTTAAGGACCTCGTAGAGATTCAGATTAAGTAAGCCCCGGCAAGACCCGAAAGCGCCAGGGAGGGTTCACCCCATTCGGAGCGAACCCTCCCTGGATTATTTTTACGCCTTGACCAACCGGTAAACCGTAAAATTCCCCTTTCAAACGTTTACGGCATAAACCGATGGTCGCAGCAGTCCAAATATGCCCGCGCCCACTAAAAGCGCCCCGGCAGTAAACAAATAAGTGCCCGGGGTTAGATATTCCATTAAGAAATACATACTCATAGGAGCCAAAAAGAACAGCAGTGGGCCGGCAAGCACAATCAATAGGCCCACAACTAAAGCCGCCGCCGCTACAGCCCGGCTGTGATACTCAGGGCGGCCCAGCAGCCACACCAGTCCGAAGCCACCCAACACAAGCAGCAGTTCAAACAGAGGAATGATCCACACCAACAGCGGTTCGTACCCCGCCCCGCCCATATTCTGCACCCGCAGCGCTTCAACGCCAATATCGAATAGAAAACCCATAATCAACAAACCAGGGATAATACTACCTAACAGTACGCGGTTGAGGGATTTTGCAGACATACTTCCATCTCCTGGGTGGAATGAGGCGATACAATTTGCTGCGGAATCATATCATGAAAAAGTAAATTAAAAGAACAGAGCCGCCCACAAGTTGTGGACGGCTCTGCTGCTATAAAGCGAGCCGGATTAGTGAGTTACGACAACGTTGGCAGCTTGCAGACCCTTAGGGCCTTGCTCAATCGAGAATTCGACCTTCTGGCCCTCTTCCAAATTGCGATAGCCATCGCCCTGGATAGCGCTGAAGTGGACGAAAACGTCCGGGCCATTCTCGCGAGCGATAAAGCCATACCCCTTGGAGCCATTGAACCACTTGACGGTGCCGATAGTACGTTCTGACATTTGTAGATCTCCTTATTACACGAACAAAAAATGTATTCGATTCACCAGTCCGGCCCACGAGTTTACAAAAAAAAGCTGCTCATGGAAAGTACCACGAGCCGCTTGCTTTGTTTCAACCAACGCGAACAACCTGGTGTATCCTAGGTAAGAAATAATAACACCAATGCATTGAAATGTCAATATTAAATGAGCCATTCTGCAGGCGTTTTTGTGGTACACGGCTGCTCTGCCCACCCCCACAGGCCCATGGCGCGTAAGCACAGCCGTCTTGCACGCCACTAAAACCGCCTGGGGTTTTATCTATTTGAGGAAATAGCTCTCAGCCTGGGCCTGGTCGATCAAACCGTCCAGAATATAGCTATCGGGCCGGGCCTCGATCTTGGTCAACCATTCATCCAGGTTTTCGTTTGTAACCACCCCTGGAATGGGCATGAACAGAGCGTTGCCAAAGGTTCCGGAAAGGTTGGCAGGCTCCAACACTCGCCCATTCAGCAGCAGGTAAGCAATGCGTAGGGCGTCCGCGCCAATGCCAGGCGGATTAATCACGCCGATGGTCTCAAAACCAGGCTGCTGGGCGATGGTATTCTTCCAGGCGCGCAGGAAGGAGGCGCTCGCCTCGCCAGACGCCACCGGCCAGGCGGCGGGATCGGCGGCTTTGATCGCCCGAAGTTGGCCTTCGGCCATCCCGTCTTGCGTCCACATGCCGTTAATATTGGGGATAGAGGCCAGGAAGTTGGCCGCCACTTTCTCGGCGATGGCGGGGTTCCATTCCCCCGTATCGCGCCCAACAATTGTAATCTCAGGATAGCTTTGCAAGATTTCCGCCACCCCCGCCATGCGGTCTTCGTTGATCGGGTGACCCACAAAACCTTCAATCAACGTCAGGTTGCCCTGGCCGCCCATCTTGTCGGCCACCCACTTCATCGAGATCATCGCCCATTCTTTTTGATCGATGCAAACATTGTAGACGCCCTGGGCGCTTATTTGCTGATCGACGGCGATCACGATGACGCCGGCGCTTACAGCGTCTTCTAAGGCGGCATTCAAGCCTTTCTGATCACCGGGGTAGATGATGATGGCATCCACCCCACGCTTAACCAGGCTGCCGATCAGCCGGATTTGACCCTCAATGTCGGTGTCGGCGTTCTCAATCACCAGTTCAACATTCAACTCCCTGGCAACTTCTTCCAAATCTTTGATCATCTGAGCGCGCCACTCGGAACCAATGAAGCTGTTGGACACACCGATGACGTATTTCTTAGCTGGTTCAGCCAAGGCTTGCGTGGCAGTCGGCGCAGCCGGTTCAAAATTATCAGCTGGTTGGGAGGCAGTTGGCGCAGCCGGAGCGGCGCTCCTGCCACAAGCGCCCAGTACACAGGCCAAAATCACCCATAAGCTAAACACTGTGTAAAAACGTTTCATATGCGCTTCTCCTCGCTAAGCATACTACCCGCGCCTATGCCGTGTGGGCGGCGTCTAAATCTACATGCGGCAAAAACCGAGGCGGGCGACGGGCGGGCACAGCCTGCTCAAAAGCAAAGGCAGCCTGGATCAGTCGCCCTTCGTTCCAGGCGCTGCTAAAGAAAGAAATACCAATTGGCAAGCCCCAAATATAACCGGCGGGCACAGTAATGTGGGGATAGCCCGCAATCGCCGCCGGGCTGGTAAACCCACCGCCGGTGTATTGATCGCCGTTCACCAGGTCTGTCAGCCAGGCCGGGCCGCCGGTGGGGGCTATGATGGCGTCCAGTTGGTGATCGCGTATGGCGGTGTCAATGCTTTGGCGGGTCAAGCCCTGGTTCTTCTCCAATGCTTTCAGGTAATCGGCCCGTTTCAGGCTGCCTTTGGCCTGCGCCGCCAACATGCGCTCTTGACCAAAATACGGCATCACCCGCTCTTTGTGCGCATCGTTGAAGGCAATCACATCAGCCAGGGAACGCACCGGCGCATCTTCCCCGGCCTGCTGCAGATAGGCGTTAAGGTCGGCCTTGAACTCATATAGCAAGACTTTCACTTCCGCCGGGCCGAGCAGCTTCTCCGACCTAATCTTCACCGGGTCAACCAGCACGGCTCCGCTGCGCTGGAGCGCCGCCAGGGAGGTCTCCATCAGCGCGTCCACGCGCTCATCAAAACCGAAGTAATCGCGCGCCACACCCAGGCGTAAACCTTGCAAGCCATTTCCCTTCAGAAAGGGGGTGTAATCGGTCAGAGCATGCCCAAGCGAAGCGGCCGTGGCTGCATCGCCTTCGTCCACGCCGGTCAGCGCGCCCAGCAGCAAGGCCACATCGCCAACCGTGCGGCCCATCGGCCCGGCGGTGTCTTGCGAATGGGAGATAGGAATAACGCCCGACCGGCTTACCAGTCCAACGGTGGGCTTTAACCCCACAATGCCGCAGTTCTGGGCCGGGCAAACAATCGAGCCATCGGTTTCGGTTCCCACGGCCGCGGCGCACAAATCCGCCGCCATAGCCGCCGCCGAACCGCTGCTCGAACCACACGGGGTGCGATCCAGGGCGTAGGGGTTGCGCGTTTGCCCGCCGCGACTGCTCCAGCCACTCGAAGAACGGGTGGAGCGAAAATTAGCCCATTCGCTCAGGTTCGTTTTGCCGAGCAGCACCACACCGGCGCGGCGCAGCTGGCGCACCAAAAAGGCGTCTTGCCTGGCGTGGAAGCCTTCCAGAGCCAACGAGCCGGCGGTGGTGGTCATTTCGTCGGCGGTATCGATGTTGTCTTTGATTAGCACCGGCATACCATGCAGCGGGCCACGCGTCCGCCCCGCGGCCCGTTCCGCATCCAGTTGGGCGGCGATTTCGCCGGCTTGTGGGTTTAGTTCAATGACGGCGTTCAGACACGGGCCGGCGCGGTCAATGGCCTGGATGCGCTCCAGGAATGTTTGCACTAGCTCAACCGCGCTAATCCGCCCGGCGTTCAGCATTTGCGAAAGATCGGAAAGAGAGTATTCTTCTGGCGGCATGGCGTTTCATCCTTTGGCTGGCATTATCATTGCAGGAAAATCGCCGGCGAGCACGGCACGGCGAATCTATTATCTCATAGCCCGGCAAGCCAGGCAAGCTAGGGCTTTTCCCTATTGAAAAGACATCAGTTTTACCGGTACAATATCCCCTGCCAGGCGAGTTAGGGAATCAGCTAGCTTACTGGCCTTCATCCCGCCCGAGACGCCGCGGGCGTTCAACAAACGGTATAATGATCTCGGGATGCTTGGGTAGAATGTAAATAGATTATAGAGAGAGCCACAGGGAATTATGCCTTTTTCTCGGTTTTGTTATACCTCCGCCGGCGCCGCCCGCCCCGAAAACCAGGATGCCTGCGCCTTGCCGGGCGCCGGCGCCGATGAAGCGCGCTGGGGGGCGCTGCTAGTGGTCGCCGACGGTGTGGGCGGTATGCCAGGCGGAGCCGCCGCCAGTCAGGAGGCAGCCTGGCAATTGCAAGCCCTCTACTACGCCCAGGTGGGCCACCCCGACCCAGCCCAACGCTTACTCACCTGCGTGGAAATGGTGAACGCCCTCAACCGCCTCAACCCTCAAGCGGGTTTAACAACGCTGGTGGCGGCGGTGGTAAAAGACGCCTCGATTTGGATCGCCAATATTGGCGACAGCCGCGCCTATCTGATTGAGGCCGCCGCCGCCACCCGCCGCCAGCTCACCGAAGACCATACCAGCCAGGTGCAAGCCAGTAAGCTGCGCCACACCACCGGGGTTAAAGACGACTCTTATGTGCGCATCACCCGCTCTGAGATTACCCGCGCGATTGGCATGGGCGAGCAGATCCGGGTAGACACTTACCGCTATACCTGGGCGCAGGGCGACGCCCTGGTGTTGTGCAGCGATGGGGTAAGCGCCCTACCGGAGGCCGAGATGATTCACCTGGCGCTGAACAGCCCCCCCGAACGCGCCGCCCAATTAATGGTGGCGCGCGCCGTAGAGTTAGATGGCAGCGATAATGCCACGGTCATCTTAGCGCGGCGGCTGGCCGATAACCGCCAGCCGGAAGTGGGAACAAACGCCGTTGTGGGGCAAGGCCGCCCAGATCACCGCACTGCCACCGAAAGCGCCCCGCCCCACGACACCCAGCGCAGCGCCAATTCCGCCGCCACGGGGCGGTTAGATCAAACACCGCCAGCCCCACACGGCCCTGGCCCACGGGCGAAGCGCGCATGATGAGCACCAACCTTATGATCGTCATTGGGCTAGGGGTGGCAGCGCTGGCGGGAGCCGCATCTGCCGGGCTGGTATTCATCGATCTTTCTCACCGAAGGGTTACAGGCAGCAGCAAGCTGTTGTGGCTGCTGCTGGCCTTTCTGCTGCCCGGCTTAGGCATGGGCATTTACTTCCTCATTCGTATTCTCAACCATGTTGGCGGCCCAGCCGATGCGGGCGACGCTCCCATATGGGTCACCCGCGCCCGGCGGCCGGCGCGCGACTCAGCCGCAGGCTACACCATTCCCGCTGCCGACCTGCTGCGCCCTAAAGCCCCCGCCGCCCCGCCCGCTCCGCCGCCGGTGCAGCTGCGCGTGTTGAGCGGCCCAGACCAAGGCCGCGCCTTTCCCATTGGCCGCCTGCCAGCCCTGATTGGCCGCGGGGCGGATGTGGCCGTGCCCCTGGACGGCGATATCACCGTCTCGCGCCGCCACGCCGAAATTTACGCTCCGCAAGGCGCGCTGCGCATCCGAGATCTGGGCAGCAGCCACGGAACCCAGGTGAACGGCTTCAGCATCCAGGATAAGAGCCTGGAAATGGGCGACCGCATTCAAGTTGGCAAAACGTTATTACAGGTGGAATCATGACGCCGCACCCTAAACAACCTGCCCAACCGGCAGCGCCACAGTGGCGCGCTCGCCGGCTAAAACGCTGGGCGCCTTGGGATCATACCCCCGTGCGCCCCGCCGAAGTGCTGCGCCACCTGGAAAACATTCTGCTCGACCATCACCTCCTGGTGGAAGACGCCCAATATCATCGCTATGCGCCCAACCACTACGTAGTTGAGCTAAACCCCGAAGTGTACGAACGCCAATTTGCCCCGATCGCCGCCCAGGTCACCCGCCAATGGCAAGAGCAGATGCAAGACAGCCTGGCGACCGCCAACAGCCGCCAGGGCAAGCTCATCTACCGCCTGGTGGGGCCGCTGGTGATCGAGCTGCGCCCCGCCCCTAACCTGGCCCCCGACCAGGCCCGCTTTCTCTTCCGCCTGGATGCCGGAGCCGGGCGGCCCCAAACCCTGCCTATGATCTTAGAACGCCCCGAAGACGGGCAACGCTTTACCCTGGTGGAGGGCCTGCTCACCATTGGGCGCGACCCCGGCAGCGACATTGTGTTGGACAGCCCCCAGGTGCAGGCGGCGCGCCTGGTTAGCGGGTATCACGCCCACCTGCGCTGCGCGCCTGGGGCGGCGACGATTTACGATGGAAAACCGGGCGGCGAGCCGTCGATCAACGGCACATACGTCAACGGACAATCTGTGCCAGGCGCAGGTCGGCGGCTGCAAGATGGCGACGAGATCATCTTCGCCGCCCTCAACCCATCGCACCCCAACGCGCACACCCCTGGGGTGGGCGTATTGATCTTTCGAGTGCTGGAGTAACCGGAATGGTCGGAATCTTTAGCTTCAACGTGCTGCTGCTGATTGCCCGGTTGGCTTTCGTGGGCCTGGTGTATTTGGCGCTGTTCAGTGTGCTATACGTGGTGCGGCGCGACTTAGCCTGGCAGACCCGCCGCGGCCTCGAGGCCGCCAATCGCCCCGCGGCCGGCATGGCCCCCGGCCGCCTGCAGGTAATCAACCCCGGCAGCGACCGCGCGCTCAAAGCCGGCCAGAGCTTACCCCTGGCATTGGAAAACACCCTGGGCGCAGACCCCAGCAGCGACCTGGTGCTGCGCGATGCCTTTATGTCTAAGCAGCACGCCCAGTTGTGGTGGGATGGTTCGGCCTGGTGGATCCACGACTTGGGCAGCAAGAACGGCGTACGCATTAACGGCAGCACACGGGCGCTCCCCGGCCGGCCACAGCGCCTGATGAGTGGTTCCCGCATACAGCTTGGTGATATGGAACTGGAACTGCGGGATGATTAGACGCGCTTCAAGCGGAAACCGGACACGGCGTGGGGCGGAGGGCGGCTTGCTGCTTTTAGCCGCGCTGATTACATTGAGCGGCTTTTTCCTGGTCGAAGCCGGGTTGCGCCTCGACGCTTCGCCTAGCCTTCCGCCATTTACCTGGAGCGCGGCGTTTGGCCTGGCTCTGCCTGGCTTATACGTGTTCGCCGGTCTGTTTAGCCTACACCTGGTTTTGCTTTATCACAAGACGGTGGGTGAGCCGTTGATCTTGCCCATCGTCGGCGTGCTGTTGGGTTTAGGGCTAATTCTAATCTACCGTCTGGAAGGCCTGGATGGGGTATGGCAGCAGCTGCTGCGCGGTTACACCCCTGGGCTGATGGTGTGCCTGGGGTTAATTACCTGGCCGGCGTTAATTGAGAAGCTGCGCCGTCTGGCGATCCCTGCCAGCCTGTTAGGGCTGGCGCTGCCCTTCCTCACCGCCCTCTTTGGGCAGGTTGATGAAACCGGTGTGCGCCTGTCGCTCAAGCTGGGGCCGCTGCCCTCGATCCAGACTTCCGAACTAATTAAACCAGCGCTGATTTTATTCCTGGCCTGGTACATCGATCGCCAGGCGCGTCAGGTGGAGGGGCGCGGTCGGCCCATCCTGGGTTGGCTGCGCCTGCCCCCGCTGGAGTATTTCATCCCTGGGGCGCTGTTCACAGCGTTGGGGGCCTTGGCTTTGGTGGCAATGTCGGATTATGGTGCGGTGATCATCCTGGCGTTTATCTTCGTCGCCATGCTGTATGCAGGCTTTGAGGGGCGCACCTTCATTAGCGTGGCCGCCATTGGGGCCGGTCTGGCGCTGGGGATGGCATTATTTCTCGCCCTGGTGTGGACTCCACCCGATATGATTCGCTATCGTTTCGCCGCCTACCACGACCCTTGGAGCAGCGACAAAATGATCATCAACGGCGTGGTCAGCGACATTACCATCTCTGAAGGGCCAGGCTACCAGATTCAGCAAGCGTTGTATGGCGTGGCAGCCGGCGGATTGACCGGCGCCGGGCTGGGATTAGGATCGCCAGAGTTCGTGCCGCTGGCGCATTCCGACTTCATCTTTGCCGCACTGTTAGAAGAGATGGGCGGCATGGTGGGCTTAGCCGTGCTGGCCCTATACGCGGTGTTGCTCTATCGTTTGCTGCGCCTGGCAGCCGCCTTACCCTCCGGCCAGGTCTTTGAACGCCTGCTGCTGGTGGGCGTGGCGGCGCACTTTTTCATCCAAGTGTTTTACATGGTTGGCGGGGTGGTTAACCTGGTTCCCCTCACGGGGATCACCATGCCGTTCATGAGCCTTGGAGGCACGGCGCTGTTTATCAACTTAAGCGAGTTGGGCCTGGCCTTGGGCTTACAACAAAGGGCTGGGTGAACTATGCCACGACGCCTGCTCCGCCTGGGTGATTTTTTCTTACTGGCGCTGGCCCTGCTGGGTCTGCGGATTGTTTATTGGCAAGTGGCGCGCGGCGACGACCTGCTCCCGCTCAATGGGGGTTCGCTTGCCCTTCTAAACCGCCAGGACGCTCCTGATGATGACGAGATCAACGCCCAAGTGGCCGCGCTGCTCTCCAATGGCGATCTACCGGTGGATATTAACGCTCTACCGCAGCCGCTTGTTCAGCGAATGCGCGTCATGCTTAATCAAATCACCCGCGGCGGAATCTACGACCGGCATGGCGCCCCGCTGGCTTACGACGATCTCGCCATGCCGGGCGAGGCGCGACGCTATACCGAGGCCACGCTTGGGCACATCATCGGTTACACTTCCGGTCTGCGCGTGGGCGTCACCGGCCTGGAACGCAGTTACAACGGCACACTGTTTGGGCTGGATCAGCTGCAAGCCCAATTTGACCGCCTGCTGCACAACCCCACGCATGGCGCCGATCTGAGCCTGACGATTGACGCGGGCCTTCAGCAGCAAGCCGCCCAGGCTTTGGGGGGGCGGCGTGGAGCGGTGCTAATCTTAGATGGGCACAGCGGCGCAGTGTTAGCAATGGTAAGCCAACCGGCGTTCGATCCTAACCGCATGTTAGACCCTGAGTACACTGCCGCCCTGCTGCAATCCTGCGATGTCAACGACTGCCCGGCCCCGCTGCTCAACCGCGTCCTGCAAGGACGGTACACCCCCGGCTCCACCTGGAAAACTGTGACTCTAATCGCCGGTTTAGACAGCGGCCAGCTTAAACCGGGGATGATGTTCGACTTTGGCAAACCGGTCAGCGGCCCCAACGGCAGCTACTATGTGTACCGGGTGGATGGCGGCGTGATCCCCGACCCCAACCATAAGGAAAACCGCCTCAGCCTGGAAATGAGCTACGCCAAATCGGCCAACGCAGCCTTTGCCCGCATTGGCGACGAAATGCCGGCGCAGACGCTTATCGCCGCCGCGCAGCGCCTGGGAATGGGCGAAGATCAAAGCGCATTTCCATTCGATATGCCCAGCGCCGCTCCGCAGATCGCCTATAACCTGGATGAACTTTCTAGCAACAATTTACTGCGCGCTTCCACAGCCATTGGGCAAGGGCAGCTGCTCGTCACGCCGCTCAGCATGGCGCGGGTGGCGCTGGCGGTGGTCAATGATGGACGCATGCCACTGCCCTACGTAGTGGATAGCATTCACCACTCCACGGGGCGCACAGATGCCGGCCCAATTAAAGGCCGGTGGAGCGAGGCGCTGATGCAGCCGGAAACAGCGCGCCAGGTGAGGGCCATGATGCAAACCGTGGTGGAAAAAGGCAGCGGGTTTAAGGCCCGCCTGCCGGGGATAACTGTGGGGGGCAAGACCGGCACCGCCCAGGTGGCCGAGGGGCAGCCGCACGCCTGGTTTATCGGTTACGCCGAGCAAGGCGAGCGCCTGGTGGTGATGGTGGTGTTGATGGAGCACGGCGGCGAAGGCTCAATGACGGCTGCCCCGATTTTCGCCGCTTTGGCTCCGGCGGCCTTGAATGCAGCAGGAACCACCATTGCGCCGCCTGTTGATTGGGCAAGCACAGGCGGCCAGGCCGGGCAGCCTTAGCCCCGCGCCACGCCCCCACGGGAGAGCTTTCGCCCTCATAACCATCATCGCCATCCCGGGTGGCCTCCGGCTAGCGGGGCGCGCGGTTGTCTGCGCTCGGCCCCACCCAGTCCCCTCCCGCACACCCACCCGGCGATAGCTTAACCCTAACGGGTTTTGGCGCGGTAAAATAGATTATCCGCTAAGGAGGCCCACATGCAACTGACCCATGCCGAAGTGACGCCGATAGAGCTAAAACTCCACAGCCCCACCCACATGGCCCACCAGCCCACGATCGAAATCGTCACCGCCATTTTTGTCCGCCTGGAAACGCGCCGTGGGCAGAGCGCCTGGGGCGTAACGGTGAGCCACCCCGCTCTCACCGGCGATACACCCGCCGAGGCGCTCAAGACTGCCCACGCTTGCGCCCAACGCATTCCCGATCTGCACCCGCTCAATATCGAGTTCACCCTGGCGACTTTAGCCCCAATCTGCGAGATGCACCCGTCGGTGTTATGCGCCTTTGATTTGGCGCTGCACGATCTGCTGGCGCTGGCGGCGGACATGCCGCTTTATCGCTTGCTGGGCGGCTATCGCGACCGCATCCAGACTTCCATCACTCTCCCCCTGGCCGCGCTGGACGAGATGGTAGACAACGCCCGGCGGCGCGTGGCTCAGGGCTTTCGCATTCTCAAGCTCAAAGGCGGCCTGAACCCGGTTACCGATGTGGAATGTGTGCGGGCGGTGCAGCGCGCCTTGCCCGGAATCCGACTGCGGTTAGACGCTGATGGAGGCTATGACGTGCGCACCGCACTGGAGGTGGCGCGCAGCCTGGAGGGCAAGATTGAATGGCTCGAACAGCCCACGCCCGCCGGTGATCTCCAGGCATTGCGGGAGGTGACACTGCGAAGTCCGACGCCGATCCTGGCCGATCAAAGCGCCTGCGGCCCGGCCTCGGCTTTGCAGATTTCCGCCGGGCGCTGCGCCAACGGCCTGGCCGTAAAGCTGGCAAGCTGCGGAGGCTTGGCTCCCGCCCGCCAGGTGGAAGCAATCGCCCGGGCCGGGCGGCTTTCCATCCTGGCGTCTTGCCTGGTGGAACCCGCCATGCTCACGGCTGCCGGGCTGGCTTTCGCACTTAGCAGTCCCGCCGTGCAGTTTGGCGACCTGGATGGTTTCCTGCACCTGGCCGACGATCCCTCACTGCCAGGCTTTACCCTGCACGAGGGCCAATTAATCGCCTCCGATGTAGTTGGCCTGGGTTATTCGGTCAATCTATAACTGGCGCTCTTCTGTCAATTTTCGATCAAAAAAATCAAGTTAACGGATGACCGGGGCGATTAGATTATTTTAATCGCCCCGGTCTCATCACCACTGCGCCCGCCGCCGTCCTATTTTCGAATGATGGGCAATCGCAGTATCGCAGCGCCCACGTGGGTGGTGAAGCTCACAGTGTTGTCCAACAGGTAGGGATCGATGAACACCCCGGTCAGGGTGGCCGTGTGGGTTTGCGGCCCAACCGCGCCGACATTCATTTGCACGCGAATGGTGCGTGAGGCGCTGCCGTTGACCACCAGGTTAACGACTGGGCAGGTCACCACGCCAAGTACATGGTTACAATCCGGAGAGGCGCTTACAAAACTCACCCCGGCGGGTAAGGTATCGCTGATGATCAAGCCAGGCACAACTGACGGGCCGGTGTTGAAAACGGTGAGCACATATTCATATTCCATACCTGGCATCACCACGGCCGGCGGCTCAATTTGCTCGAGACGCAATCCTGCAGCTTGCTTGATGGAGAAATTAGTATTGGAAATGTCAAAGAACCGCCCATCGGCGCAGGCAATGCGCAGTCGGGCCCTGTCCGTGTTCAGGCTAGGGAAAGTTACCTCGGCGCTGCCATCGTTAGGGGTAGAAGCTGCCAGCACGGTAGGATAAGCGCCGCCTCCATCGAGAGAAAGATCAATCTTCACGTTGGGGCAGTTGACGGTTGTGCCGGAGCCGGTATTGGCGACACTCCAGGTAACCGGCGTAGGAACGCCGCCATCGATTTGCACCTGCGTATTGGGCGTAGTCACTAAAAACGGCCCGGCGGTTCCCACCACGGTGATCGCGGCGTTGGCATTGCTCACCCCGCCCCCTCCAATGCGGTTATCGCGCACGATAAAACGAAAGTTTAGGGTTCGTCCCACATTAGGCAGCCCTTCCCCCACCGAAACGGTGTTATTGAGGATGTCGCTCCACCGTGGAAAGGTGCGCGCCGGGCTGGCGGATGGATTGAAAGAACGGAAGTTCGGCGGGGTCACTGCGCCCACCATCCCTGGTGGAGGCCCGGGGTCGCCTAAGTCGAACTGCTCCCATTGATAGGTAAGCGCGTCGCCATCGGCGTCGCTGGCTGTACCGGTGAGGGTGAAGGGCGTGCCCTTTGGAATATTGAAGCCGGTGCTAAAGCTGCTTATTGAGGGAGCGTGATTGCCCGTAGCGGTGAGAACGCCGCAGCTTCCATAGCTGCTGCCAACGTAATCCGTAATCTCATCAAAGCTAATTGAGTGAAAATAAGCATCTGAATGGGCTTGCAGGTCGTCCGTGCCACAGATACCCGCATAGCCCATGATGGTTGAGCCGCTGCCAGGTTCGTAAGCTGTTGTGCTCTCGCGGTTGCCACCGCCGCAGCTATAGGTGATGCCGTTAAAACTATGGTTCGCCCCAAATTGATGTCCCATCTCGTGCGCCACGTAGTCGATGTAAAACGCATCGTTGATGGGGCTGGGTGTGCCGGTTTCCCCCTCGCCCTTCCATGGGTCGTAGCATACCACGCCTAAATCCGCCAGGCCGCCTCCGCCGGTGCTAAATACGTGACCCACATCGTAATTGGCGGAGCCAATCGTCGCATCCAGGTTCGCCTGATTTTCAGGCAGCAGCTCATAAGGATCATCATTTGTGTATGGATCGGTTTTGCGGTTGGTATAGATTAGCAGATTATTATTAGCCACCAGCACCATGCGCACCGCCAGCTCGCGCTCATACACGCCGTTAACCCGATTGATCGCCGTGACGACCGCCGCCAGACCTAATTCCACGGTTCCGCCGTGGAAGGCGGTATACTCGCCTGTCGCCGCCAACGCCAGGCGATAGGTGCGCAGCTGCGCCCCAACCGAGGCCGCTGGCGCCGAGGCGGAAGCGATGGATGGTGGGCGCGGAACCGTGCGCAGCGGCAGTTCACTCCACGCCGCAGTGTCGGCTTTCAGCAGGTCGCCGGCGTCATAGGCGATATAGGTGTCAATCTGGTTCGCGTAAGCGGGATCGATATACACCGAGCCGCTGCTTGAGAGCATGGCGGCGTGAAAACCGTGGGGGGTAAAATCGAGGCGAGCAGTAGCGGTCGGGTCGTCGATCCCCTGGGCGGCATAGGTGCGAATGCCAGGATAGCGATCAGCCAGGGGGGCTTCCATCACCGGCGATTCAACCACTCGGAAACGCTGGTAGCCGCCCTGAGGCATGGGCAGCAGCAGCTCTGGCTGTGGCATAACATCCGCGGAAGCGCCGGCGGCGTTTTCGGGAGCAGCCTTAGCCAACTGAGCCTGCATGAGAGCGGTATCCAGTTTAAGCCACCGCCCGTTTGGAGCATTTATCTGAGCAACCTGCGACGGTCGCATCGCTCCGGCAGATAGGTCGCGCCAGGGATTATCCGGCGTGGGGGCTGAACCAGCGGCATATGCAACCCCAGCAATACCTAACAGCAACAAAGCCGCCAGCCCCAAAGCCGGCTTAATCATCTGAATTTTACGCATAATTCGTTCCCTTAGTTATCATCTCTAAAATTAGATTGGCGCAATAATTATGACACACCCTTCGGCAACCGTCAATCTTTGCCAGTTCTGGTTTTTTATCTTGGCGGCGCGCCAGGTTGCGCGAGGGACAAGTTGACCAGGCTCAAACATAAATCCACCCGGCCTACTGGCTTTCTCACCGGCGGAGGTGATTTCACGCCCACACTACTACCGTCTGGAGATCTTTAAGATAAAATGAATGGCCTATGCAATCCTCCGCGGTTCCTTCCATCCGTCAATACGCTCACCTGCTGCGGCATTATTTACACCCGGTGCGCCTGTCCGCGGCGCAGATGGGCGGATTAATCCTGCTGAGCATTGCCTTACAACTGGCCTTACCCCTGGTAATGCGCCGCTTCATTGATGATGTCATGGCTGGAGCGCAAACGCCCTGGCTGTTGCGATTGGGAGTTCTGTATCTGATAGCAGCTGTCATCCAGCAATTCATCAACCTGATCGCCACCTACCTGGCCGAAAACGTGGGGTGGAGCGCCACGAACGAGCTGCGCGCCGATCTGACCGGGCATCTGCTGCGGCTAGATCAATCGTTTCATAATGCGCACAGCCCCGGAGAGATGATTGAACGGATCGACGGCGATGTGACGAACCTGGCGAATTTCTTCTCGCGCTTCATGATACAGGTCTTTGGCAACCTGCTCTTGCTTATCGGCGTCGTGATCTTACTTTCCGCGGTGGATATACGCGTGGGTCTGACCATTGCCGGCTTTATCGCGATAACCTTGCTCTTGTTGTGGAAAACACGCAATTTAGCCGTGCCCTATTGGAAGGCTGAACGCCAGGCTTCAGCCGAATTATTTGGCTTTATGGAGGAGCGCCTTTCCGGGGTGGAAGATGTCCGCGCCAACGGCGGTGGAACGTATGTAATGAACCGCTTTTACACCTTGATGCGCGCCTTGCTGCACCGTTCGCTGCAAGCAGCGCTGATGATTAATGTATTCCTGAACACTTCTTTATTTATGTTCGCCATTGGCAACGCCGCCGCTTTGGCTGTGGGGGCCTACTTGTTTGAAGGCCAGGTTATCAGCCTGGGCACGGTGTATATCATCTTCCAATATACTGTCCTGCTCCAGCGCCCTCTGGAGGAGATCAGCCGGCAGATGCAAGATTTCCAACGCGCTGGGGCCGGGTTGGCGCGGGTCAACGAATTATTAAAAATTCATTCGGCGCTAGACCTTCCGCCGGCTTCTAGCCACCGCTCGCCGCCGCATCATGAGCTTGCCGCGGTGATTGACAGCCATATGGTGAGCGCCGCTTACGGAGTGCGCTTCGAGGGGGTCACTTTCTCCTATCCCGACAGTGTACCTGCGCCGGCTCCGATACAGCCGGAGCTTGATGCGGCTTCATCGTCGGCCGGCATTTCCACCCCACCTCCAACCCTGGGCGAAGTGGCGCTGCATGACCTCACCTTCACGCTCGAACCGGGGATGGTGTTGGGGCTGCTTGGCCGCACCGGGTCGGGCAAAACCAGCCTGACACGCCTGCTCTTCCGACTTTATGACCCGCAATCTGGGGCCGTGGAAACGCGCCTGGCGGACGGCTCGTGGCGCAATTTGCGGGATCTGCCCCTAACCGCCTGGCGCGCCTGCGTGGGAATGATCCCTCAAAACGTGCAGATTTTTAACACCAGCGTGCGCGACAACTTGACCTTCTTCGCCCCGCAATGCGATGACCTTCTCCTAAGCCAGGCGCTGAACGATGTGGGTCTGGGCGACTGGCTCGGGCAGCTTCCGGAAGGGTTGGATACGAAGATGGAGGCGGGCGGAGCCGGGCTTTCCGCCGGACAGGCGCAGTTGCTAGCCTTTGCGCGTATCTTCCTGCGGCAGCCGCAGCTGGTTATCCTTGATGAGGCGTCTTCCCGCTTAGACCCCGCTGGCGAAGCCCGTGTGCAAAGCGCGATAGACGGCCTGGTGCAAGGGCGCACCGCCGTGATCGTAGCGCATCGCCTGGGCACAGTACAGCGCGCTTCGCACATCATGATTCTTGATGCCGGAAGGGTGATCGAATTTGGCTCACGCGCCAGCCTGGCAAGCAACCCGCTTTCCCACTTCAACCGCCTGCTGAAAACCGGACTGGAGGAGGTGCTGGCATAACCCCCAACGAAAAGACCCCTTCCGCAGCATGGTATCTATGGCGACTGATGCGCTATCGACCCGGATTGTATTTGGGCTTCGGTGGGCTAGAGCTGCTCTTCTTTGCTGTCTTCCCGCAAATGAGCGCCTTCGTCATCCGAGGCTTCTTCAATCGGCTGTCCGGCAGCGCCCCGGTGGGGTTCAGCCCTTATGCCCTGGCAGCATTTATCGTCGCCATCGCTGCGGCGCGTGCCACGGCCACTTTCGCCGACGTAACCGTTTATTTCAACTTCCGTTACCGCATTGAAGCTCTGCTGCGCCAAAACATGTTCAACCATATTTTACGCCAGCCGGCTGCGGCAGCCGTGCCCGAATCGCCGGGCGAAGCCGTCAGCCGCTTCCGCGACGATGTACAAGAGACTGCCCATTTCATGGCCGAATCATGGACCGCCATCGCCTTTGGGGTATTCGCCCTGGTCGCCTTCATCGTAATGGCTCAAACCAACGCCCCCGTTACGCTGCTGCTGCTCATCCCGCTTGTGGTGGTGTTAGCCATCGCCAACAGGGCTGAGCGCCAGGTGGGGCGGCTGCGCCAGGCCAGCCGGGAAGCCACGGGAAAAGTAACCGGCTTTATCGGTGAGATGTTTAGCGCGCTGCCATCTGTACAAGCCAACAGCGCGGAAGGCCACGTTCTTGCGCGATTTAGGGAGATCAATGAAGCCCGCCGCATTGTAAGCGTTCGCGATCGGGTGTTCAAGGAATTACTTGAATCCACCTTTCGCAACATGTCTAGTGTCGGCTCTGGAGTAGTCTTGTTAGGGGCAGCTGGAGCAATGCGCAGCGGACAATTTACCCTGGGGGACCTGGCGATTTTTGTGTTCTACCTCGATTACGTTGCCACTTTCACCGCCATCATCGGCGAAAAGCTGGCCTGGTATCAACAAGTTAAGGTGTCCATCACCCGCATGCTCGGCTTAATGCAAAATGCGCCGCCAAGCAAACTGGTAGAACATACCCCGGTGCACCTCACCGGGCCACTCCCCGCGCCGGTCTTTCCGGTCAAAACCAGCGCCGACCACCTCCAGCGGCTAGAAGTGCAAGGACTATCATATCAGTTCCCCGCCTCCACCGCCGGTGTACGCGATATCAGCTTCACAATACAGCGGGGCACATTCACCGTGGTTACCGGCGGGGTGGGTTCCGGCAAATCCACTCTGCTGCGGGCGCTGCTCGGGCTGCTTCCAGGCCAAGGCCGCCTGCTTTGGAATGGCGAAACGGTAGACAACCCAGCCGACTTTTTTACACCGCCCCGCTGCGCCTACACCCCGCAAGCGCCGCTGTTGTTTAGTGAAACGCTGCGCGAAAACATCCTGATGGGCTTAGAAGAGGCCCGCGTCGATCTCCCTACAGCTCTATACCATGCGGTTCTCGAGCCAGACCTGGCCGCCATGCCACAGGGGCTAGATACGGTTCTGGGGAGCAAAGGGGTTAAGCTTTCAGGTGGGCAAAAACAGCGCGCCGCCGCGGCGCGGGCTTTCGTCCGCCAGCCGGAACTATTGGTCATTGACGACATTTCCAGCGCCCTGGATGTTGAAACCGAGGCCACGTTATGGCAGCGCCTGGCCCAGGCCGGTGCGCGGGATGGCGCTCCCACCATCCTGGCTGTGTCTCATCGCCGCCCGGCCCTAAAACATGCTGGACAAATTATTGTGTTAGAGAACGGACGGGTGAGCGCCATCGGCGGCTTGGACGAGCTGCTGCAAACCAACGCCGAGATGCGCCATCTATGGCATGATGATGGCGAAAAGGAAAGCGGTAGATCAAACTAGACATAGGCTATAATAGCGGCGAATAACACCCACGTATGGAGCAAATCAATGGCCCAACTCACCGACCTGCACCGCCATTTTAGCCAGACTTTTGGCCGCCCCGCCCCGCTTTTAGTGCGGGCGCCGGGACGCGTGAATTTGCTAGGCGAGCACGTGGATTACAACGACGGCTTAGTGCTGCCCGCCGCCATCGACCGCGAAATTTGGTTTGCGGCTGCGCCCACTGGCGCCGATTGTGTGGAGTTGTTTGCGATTGACCTCAACCAACGTGTCCGATTTAACCTGGATAACTTGGAAGACAAAGTGGACGCCAATGGCGCGCCGCTGCCTGGTTGGGCCAGGTATCCGGCCGGGGTGGCCTGGGCGCTGCAAGAGGCCGGGCTAAACGTGTGTGGGGTTCAAGTGGCCTACACTTCAAATGTCCCTATTGGTTCGGGATTAAGCTCCTCTGCGGCGGTAGAAGTGGGCTTTGCGTATATCTGGCAGCAGTTAAGCGGGTGGCAAATAGACCGGCTTACGCTGGCGCAACACTGCCAACGCGCCGAAAACGCCTACGTGGGGCTGTCTTGCGGGTTGATGGATCAGTTCGCCAGCGCCTGTGGTCAAGCCGGGCACGCCCTGCTGTTAGATACGCGCAGCCTGGAATGGGCGGCTTCACCTATCCCCGACGGGTTGGCGCTGGTGATCGCCGATTCGGGGGTGCGTCGCAGCCTCACCCACTCCGGCTATAACGAACGGCGGGCCTCGTGCGAGCAAGCCGTGCGCGAGCTGCAAATGTTTATGCCCCAAATTCGGTCGCTGCGCGACGTTTCGACCACCGAGTTCGCCGCCTATGCCCCTTACCTCAGGGAAACGCCGCGTAAACGCGCCGAACATGTGGTTAAAGAAATCGCCCGTGTAAAATCGGCGGTCAGTGCTTTGGAGCGCGGCGACCGGCAAGCCCTGGGAGCGCTGCTCTACGCGGGGCACAACAGTTTGAGAAATCTTTACGAGGTGAGTACGCCGGAACTAAACGCCCTGGTCGAGGCCAGCCGCGGTTTGCCCGGCTGCATTGGGGCGCGTCTGACCGGGGCAGGCTTCGGAGGATGTACGATAAACCTGGTGGAACAAGACAAAGCGGAGGTCTTCATCAGCGCCATCAAGGATGCCTACACGCAGTCTACTGGGCGGATGGCCCAAGTTTACTTATGTTTTGCTTCCGATGGCGTCGGGTTGGTGTAGGGTCACACCGTCATGCAACCAGGCTGGGGTGTATCAGGTCACCCCAGCCTGGTTTTATAAGAGACGGTTACTTACGTTTTGCCACTTTGCAATAGACATTATTCCTGAGAATATCTTTGAGGCACACGGTGAGCTGCGAGGCATTCGCCCATTGCTTTGGCAGGTTCAACTCGGCGTCGATTTTGCCTGAGTTATTAGCAGTCACTTTGCCAATCCGCACATAGGCTTTGGAAGCATTTGGGCGCACCTTAACAAAATAGGCACGGTTTTTCGGAAACGCCACGCCGGTGATGCGCACCTGGCGATTGACCAATCGAGCACTCCATTGAATACCCGCCGCCGGCGCATATTGCTCACCGGCGAAGTGAGTTTGGCCGGCCGCCAATGCCGGGGCTGGCGCGACGGAAAAGGCAGCTGCTAAAATCGCCAGCGCCAGGCAAAAACGGACGATAAAGCTTGAGAGTCGATAATTTTTCATTGGAACGGGACCTCCTAAATGATTAACGTAAAACGCCCGCCAAAGTTCCAAATTTCTCATTATTTTACTTGCCAAGCTTCTACCTATCAGGTATAATGTTGCCCGCACTACAAAAGGGCGCGTAGCTCAGCTGGTTAGAGCGCACGGTTCACATCCGTGAGGTTCGGGGGTTCGAGCCCCTCCGCGCCCATAACGTCCTTCTCCTGGCCCACTCCAGGAGGGGGGCGTTTCTTTTTATCTCTTCGGCCACATCCGGGAGGCGCTGCGCTTGGGGGTTCGAGCCCCTCCGCGCCCATAACGTCCCTCTCCTGGCCCACTCCAGGAGGGGGGCGTTTCTTTTTATCTCTTCGGCCCTTCAATACATTATTGGCGGCATTCGCCTCACTATTATAGCCACAGAGAAAACTCCCCTCCTCTTCCCGTGTCGGGGAGAGGAGGGGACGGGGGAGGAGAGAGGTGGGAACAAATAAAGCGAGAGGGATCGGGGAATGCGGTGGGCTGACCGCAGTCTTTCACGCCTCTATAATCTCAAACTCAGTAATGATCTCGGCGGTGGCGCGCAGTGTGGCCGCCACTGAGCAATAGCGTTCCTCTGAAAGTTGAATGGCTTGGGCGGCGGCTTTTTCAGTCAGACCAGCCCCAGCCATGCGGTAGTGCAGTCGGATTTTTCGGAATGTCCACGGCGGGTCTTCATCTTGTTCACCGGTGGAGCTGATCTCAAGCAGCGAGAGCGGCATCCGCTTTTTGGTTAGAATTTCAACTACATCTACTGCAGTGCAGGCAGCTACAGCCATCAATAACAGGTCCGAGGGTTTGATCCCGATCCCCTCCGAAGGCGTGGAGAGAACGACTGAATGATTGGTAGAATCGACGCCGATATACTGCTGGCCTTGAATCCATTTTACGGTTGCGGTACCCATAGGTTAATCCTTATCTTTATGGCGATTTATCGAGTAGGGCGATCATTTCCTGAATGATCTCTGCGCGCTGTTGGCGCCGTTCCTGGCTTTCAACTTCCGGGCCTACCTCATCATCCAGCCCGGCTAAGCAGGCGGTGGCGTATTCCTGAAAGAAGACTCGGCTGGCCCCGCGGATGGCGGAGTGGATGGAGGCCAGCTGCTGCATAATCTCACGACAGTCGCGCTCGCTTTCCAACATGTTCTCCACCCCACGAATTTGCCCCTCTACCCGTCGTAGGCGGGCGATCAGCTTATGCTTGGTTTCCTGGCTCTGGAGCTTCATTTTGGGCGTCTCCTGAGTAAGCCGGCGCACGGCCGGCTGTAATTAGCCAGCTCAGCTAAAACGCCCTCTTGGGGCGCAAGCGCTGCTGCTTGTGGCTTGACTATTGGCGCCGCCGCTGCTAAAAGCCGCCACGCGCGAAATCTTTTTATGTGTGTCCTGGCCGTGACAAGCCGGGCACGGCGGCATCTGATCGGCCTGGGAAAAGCTGACGATTTTCTCAAAGTCTTGCTGACAATCATCGCAGTGATATTCATATAGTGGCATTGTTTGTCATCCTATTCACAATATAGTGTACCCCAGTATAGCATATTTGCGACGCGCGTCAAGGCTCGCCACGCTTCTCCGATGGTGTTTAGTCATCTTCAATCGGCTGGTTCATCTGGTCAAATCGGTTGTTTGCCGCAGAGACTATCCCCCGCAATATGCGGGTCACAATCTCGTTAGGCTATCCGGCACAGAAATCGCTACAACGGCTATGCTCCGTAAAGCGGCAGCCGCGCCCCGCTCACATTGTCAGCTTCGTCGGAAAGCAAATACTGCACCGCTGCCGAAATCTCTTCCAGGCTAGTCCATGAAGCATTGGCGGCGGTGGGGGCCTGCCTCTTTTCCCCCTTGACATCTATCGTTTTAGCCAGCAAAAGGTTAGCCGTGATCGGCTGTCCTTTAAACTCTTGCGCCAGGGTAAGCGCCAGGGCTTCCTGCGCCGCCTTGCCAATGGCATACGGGCCGCCTTTCGCCCTCGGCTGCTGAGCAAACGGCGATGAGATCATCACCACCCGGCCCCATCCGTTTTGCGCCAGCAGAGGCGCAAAGGCTTGCACAACGTTGAACGAAGTCCAGACGTGCTGATTAAGCATGAAAGCCAGGTCGGAGGCTGGGGCTTCGGCCAGGGTTTTCCCGCCCGTCCACCCGCCCACGATGTGCAGCACCACATCGACCCGTCCGAAGGCGCGCAGAGCAGCCTGTGCGGCAGATTGAGTCTGGCTGGCGTCTAGCAGATCGGCTGCAAACGGAACAGCCCGCGACGACGGCAAAGCGAGTTCGGCCATGAGGGCGTCCAGCTTATCTGGTTGATGACCGATCAAAAATAGATTACCGCCTTGAGCGGCCAAATCTTGCGCCAGGCGCGTCCCTAAAGGCCCGCCGGCTCCCGCAATCACAATGGTGCGTCCACTTAAACCCATAATTTACTCCTGATCGTACAACTTCTTAACCGCCTCCCAAACATCTTCGTGCATCCCCTCTACTACCGGCCCATCGGCCTGCTCTGGCAAACGCTCTTTGCCATGCGTGTCGATCAGATGGCCCGATTTTACGGCCTTTGTTTCCAGGTAGAATTGGTTATACTCATTGGTAGGCATAACATGCGGGATGCGACCGGAAACGATGATTCCGTTCTTGGTCAGGTCTTCGATCTTTTTGGGGTTATTGGTAATTAAACGGATCGATTTAACGTGCAGGGCGTTAAGCATCTGCGCCGCAACGCTGTATTCGCGCTCGTCGTCGCGGAAACCCAGGGCCAGGTTCGCTTCCACGGTATCGTAGCCGTGTTCTTGCAACCCGTAGGCGCGGATTTTGTTCACCAGACCAATGCCACGACCTTCCTGGCGCATATACAGCAAGATACCGCGATCCATCCCGGCAATCATGCGCAGGGCGGTTTCGAGTTGATCACGGCAATCACAGCGCAAGGAGCCTAACACGTCGCCCGTCAGGCACTCGGAATGCACCCGCACGGGCACATCTTCCTCACCGCACACATCCCCATGCAGCACGGCAACATGTTCCTTATCATCCTTATTGTTATAAAACGCGGCAATTTCAAATTGTCCAAAACGGCTAGGCAGCTCAGCTATCGCGGCAATTGCCACGCAGGCCCCCTCCTTACCAAAGTCATCGCACAGGTGAGCGCGGCTTTCATCTAGCAGTTCTTGAATTTGCATTGTTGTAAGACCCATCATGTTCTCCTAATTCACAAAGTTCGACGACGGATTTTCCCCCGTCGGACCGATTATACCCCGCCAGACTAATAAGATTAAAGGCAATTGCCTTTATATCGTCCAGACGGTATAATAAGCGTATATGGAGGCCGCGCCCAATGACCAATGACCCGATTTGCATTACCGACGCCGATAAAGACCGCTTGCTAGAGGTGATTGTCGAAGCAGAGAACGATAAATATCATGGCAGCATTTACACTCGGCAGTTACGCGAGGAAGTGCAGCGCGCCCAGGTAATGGATAAGGAAAGCATCCCGGCGGACGTGATCACCATGCACTCCACCGCCACCTTGCTCGATCAGACCACAGGCGAACGCATGAAGCTTACCCTGGTGTATCCTGAAGAGGCTGATATGGATGCCGGAAAAATTTCGGTCCTGGCTCCCATCGGCGTCGCCATGCTGGGCTATCGCATGGGTGATGTTTTCGAATGGGAAACCCCGGGTGGAAAGCGCACGATCATGGTCGAAAAGGTTTTATACCAGCCCGAAGCCGCCGGAGACACAGAATAAGTTGTCAGCAAATCCGCACACGCTACTCGAGATACCATCTTAAAAATCGTCAATCGAATTATTCAAGAACCGGGCACAGGATAAAATCCCCCATGCATCCACCATACAAGTTCTGGATTGTTGGCATTCATTGCCGCCAATCCAGAACTGTTCGCGCCTTCGCGATGGGTTAGATGATTCCACTGCGCATATTATCGATCCGGCGGAAGACGATTTATGAATAATAGCATTTGGTTTTGCTCCCCCTGGTGAAGCCATCCGACAACACATTATTATGGCTTTAGATGCGCTTTCTTAACTCAATTAATCGATTCCTAACCACATTGTAAGCTTACCAGGCTGGAATACTTCCTGGATGGTGGTAAGATTACAAGCGTTAAGCAACAAATCCTAATAAAAGGTAGAAAATAATTATGACACGCGACAAAATCAATCTGGTTTTGGGCGGTTTGGCTTGGGTCATCTTCACCTTTATCGGCCATACCTACGCCCAACGCATCGGCGGTGGGTTTCCCTCCACCACCGATTACCTGTTCTTCACCTTTGCCGTGGTGATGTTCATCGCAACCTGGTTCATGGTGCTAATTAGCGCCAAGAATATTACCATTCCTAACAAGCAGTAGAACGCCCGATAAAAGACGAATTAAAAGAGGCTGCATCCCATGCCAGGGGTGCAGCCTTCTTATAAATCAACCCGGGTGGGGAATGCCCCCCTGCCAATCAGTGCGTCGTGAATGACGCGCGCCCACCCAAACGGCGATTTATATTTCTTCCCCCTTGAACTGGCTCATGTATAGATTATAGAAAAAGCCTCTGGCCGCCAAGAGCTGATCGTGCGCGCCTTGCTCAACGATGCGCCCACCGTCGATGACCACCACCCGATTAGCATCGCGGATGGTGCTAAGGCGATGGGCGATGACCAGGCTGGTGCGCCCACGCATTAGAGTCAATAGAGCTTTCTGGATGCGGGCTTCGGTGCGCGTGTCCACGCTGCTGGTGGCTTCATCGAGGATCAGGATGCGCGGATCCGATAGGATGGCGCGCGTAATCGAAAGCAGCTGGCGCTGACCCTGGCTTAAATTAGCCGCTCGTTCGGACAACAATGTATGATAGCCCTGCGGAAGTTGACGAATAAAAGGATCGGCTTCGGCCAGGCGGGCGGCCTGGATGCACTCATCATCGGTGGCGTCTAAGCGCCCAAAACGGATATTTTCCAACACGGTATCGGAAAACAGGAAGGTATCTTGCAGCACCAGGCCAATCTGGCGGCGCAGGTCGTCCTTGGGAACATGGCAAACATCCCGCCCATCAATCCGGATCTGGCCGGATTGGATATCGTAAAATCGGTTTAGCAGGTTGATAACGGTGGTCTTACCCGCTCCGGTTGGCCCCACCAGGGCCACAGTTTCACCCGGAGCAACACTCAAGCTCAGATCATGAATGACCGGATGCTCAGGGTCGTATCCAAAGGTGACATGCTCCAACTCCACCGCGCCCCGCACCCGTTCCAGCGGAGCCGCGTTAGGATCGTTAGGCGTCTCGATGTGTGTATCGATGATCTCAAAGACGCGCTCCGCCCCGGCCAAAGCCGCCTGAATTGCGTTGACCATGTTGGCTAACTGACGCAGGGGTTGAATATAGCCTTGCCCATAATTGATGAAGGTCACAATTACGCCCACCGTCGCCAACCCCTGCAAAGCTAACCAACCGCCAAAGCCTGCTAACACAATGACAAAAAAGTTGCCAAGCACACCGGTGAGCGGCATGAGCAGCAAAGCATAGCGGTTGGCGTACACCCCGGCTTTGAAAGTGTTCTGGTTGTGACGTTGAAACTCCGCCAGGGCGGCGTCACTGCGGCCAAAGGCGCGGATCACCCGCTGCCCACTGATGCTTTCCTCCATGACTGAATTCAGACCCCCCAGGTTGGCCTGCAGTTCGCGGAAACCCCGGCGGGTGTATCGCGCCACAAACTCGGCAAACCACAACGTAATCGGAACCACTAACAGCGTCACCAAGGCCAACCAATGGTTGAGGATAAACATAGCGATAATGATGCCCACCATCGACAGCACGCTTGCCAGTAAGGTGGTCACATTTTGCGAAACCGCCTGGTTCACTGCTTCGATATCGTTGGTCAGGCGGCTCATCAATTCGCCGGCGCTGTGGGTATCGAAAAAGCGCAGCGAAAGGCGCTGCAAATGCGAGAACAAGTCGCGCCGCAAGGCTTGCAAAGCTTGCTGCGACACCCGCGCCATAATCCAACCGGCTGCGGCCTGGAAAAGGTTATTCAACAGATAGGCTGCCAGCATTAACACAGCGATGCGCCCCAAGCCGGGCAGGTCTTTGGCGGCAATAAAACGATCAATCGCCACACCCATCAAATACGGCCCGGCCAGGCCAAGCAAGGTGTAGGCGATGACACAGCCCAACACCAGCGCCAGGCTGACGGTGTGGGGGCGCAAATAATCGGCCAGGCGCGCCAGGGCGCGGCGAGGATTGCCGGCTTTCTCGAAACGCGCCGGGCGACCCCGAAACTGCATTTGCGAGCGTAAATCGGCGGCGCTGCGCGTGGGCGGCTGGTCACCAGGGCGGGGTTGGCTCATCGGACCTCCAACCCTCCTAACTGCGAGTCGTAAATTTCCTGGTAAATTTCGCTTGACGCCAGCAGATCACGATGCGGGCCGATCGCCGCCACGCGGCCATTATCCAACACCAAGATTTTATCCGCCTTCAGCACTGTGCTAATGCGCTGCGCCACCAGAAAAATTGTGGCGGTTGGGTTCCAGCGCGCTAACGCGGTGTGAATTTTGGTCTCGGTCTCCACATCCACCGAGCTGGTGCTGTCGTCTAAGATCAAAATGGCGGGCCGCAGCAGCAAGGCGCGGGCAATGGCAAGGCGCTGTTTCTGACCCCCGGATAGGTTTACGCCGCGCTCTTCCACATAGGTGGCATAGCCCTGCGGCAGCCCCAGGATAAATTCATGCGCCTGGGCGGCTTTGGCGGCGGCTTCCACCTCCTCATCAACCGCCTGCGGACGACCATAGCGGATGTTATCGGCTACACTGCCGGAAAACAAGATGCTCTCTTGGGGGACGATGGCAATATGCGTCAGCAGCTCATCAGGGTTAAGCCGGCGCAAGTCCACATCATTGGCAGTGATGCGTCCGGAAGTAGGGTCGTAGAAGCGTGGAATTAGTTCGATCAGCGTGGTTTTACCCACCCCGGTGGCTCCTAAGATCGCCACTGTTTGCCCCGGTTCGGCCACGAAGTTCACATCTTGCAGCACACCGGCCTCACCCGAGCCGGCATAGTGAAAGCTAACCTGTTCAAACGCAATGCGCACACCTTGGGCGGCATGCCCGGGAGGAAATAACGCAAGTGGATTGGCCGGGGCGGTGATCTCAGGGGTGACGTCTAAAACTTCGGTAATTCGCTGGGCGGAGGCGGCCCCATTCGCCCACACGTTTGAGAGCATGGTCATCATAATAAGCGGCGTCATGGTGGTGAGCAGATAATTCGCCACCGCCACAATTTGCCCCAAGCTTAATGTGCCTTGAATCACCTGGCGACCGCCGATCCAGATCACCGCCACCACGCCCATGTTAACAAAAATCGTCAAGGCGGGCTGCATCACCGTCATAAAACGCATTACATGGATGGTGTGGTGGGTATAGTCTTGATTAGCTTCAGCAAAGCGCCGCCCCTCAAAGGCCGCCCGCACAAACGCCTTAACCAAGCGCACCCCGGCGATATTCTCTTGCAAGACGGTGTTCAGGCGGTCTAGCTTTGTCTGCATTAACCGGAACAGCGGCTCCATGCGCAAGCTAAACACCACAATCATCACACCCGTGAACAACAGCAGCGGCAGCAGCGCCAGCGCCAGCCTTCCGCTGGTTCGAACAATCAGGATCAAGCTGCCGATCATCAGCAGCGGGGCGCGGGTGCCAATGCGGAGGGATACCTGGGTCAGGCGTTGCACTGCGGCAGTATCACTGCTCAAACGTACGAGCAGTCGCCCAGTACTAAAACGATCCATATTTTGATAAGAAAAGGCCAGGATTTTGCGAAACAACGCCTCCCGCAGGTCACGCGCCACGCTTTCGCCCACCCGCACAGAATATTCGTTATTCAAAATGGCGAAGATCATGCTAAGCAGCGAAATACCCAACATCCACAAGGAGGTGACGATCACCAGGCGGGTATCGTTGCGGGCGATGCCTTGGTCGATAATGCGCTGAATTAGACGCGGGATTGCCAAATCCATCACCACAATCGCAGAAAGCAGCGCCAACGAAAGCAGTGAAAGCAGCCAATAGGGGCGTACAAAACGAAACAGCTTGCCAAGCGATGCGAATCTCATAGAAGTAAATTCTAACCCAAATCGCCTGGTTTTCGCCGTCAATGCCAAATAAGATTAGGAAACGATCATCGAGAAGCATGCCCCGCTGGAGGGCGTGGTTTCGACTTGCAGCGAACCGCCGTGGGCCTCGATGATCGAGTGGGCAATTGCCAGGCCCAGGCCGGAGGCCTCGCTACCATGGCGCGCGTGATCACCGCGATAGAAGCAATCGAAAATAAAAGGCAAATCGTCCAGCGGAATGCCTGGCCGGCTATCCATCACGCTCAGGCGCACCCCACCCCCTGCGACGGGTTCGCCGCCCAACGTAATCCGCTCGCCGTTGGGGTTGTGCCGCAGGGCGTTGCCCAAGAGATTATCTAGCACATGGGCCAGGCGCTGCGGATCAACGTTCACTGGGGCCAGCTGGGGGATGATTTCGGTTTGAAAGCGGATAGGCTTATTTTGGGCAGTTAAGTGGAAGCGCGCCGCCGCTCGCTCCATCAATGAAGCCGGCGCGACCGCCTGGCGCTGCATGGGCAGTTCACCGGCGTCGGCTAAAGACAGCATACGCAGGTCTTCCACCAGGCGGTCCAAGCGTGGAGTTTCTTGGTGCAGCACCGCGTAGGTTTCCGAGTCGCCGGGCAGTTTTCCATCGCTGAAGATACCAACCACTTGTTCAGAATTTGTTAGCGCATTATTTGGGTTTGATGTAGACATCGGTAAAGCATATATAATAGAGAAACACCCAACATCGCTCCATCTTATAGCACATTATCTTAGAGATTATTCCCTTGGGGAAAGGATGAAAGCCATGCCGATTGACGCCGCCATATTAGATTGGCTGCTCGCCCCCGACTTGGATTACCCATCGGCGCGCTATCTGACCCTGCGCGATTTACTACACTACCCCGCTGACGACCCGCAGGTGCGCGCCGGGCGACAGATGGTAATGCAAAATGGCCCGGTTCCCATCATCCTGGCTCACCAAGAGCCAGAAGGCTATTGGGATAAGCCCGGCAATGGTTACGCGCACAAGTACACCGGCAGTGTTTGGTCGCTGTTATTCCTGGCGCAGCTTGGGGCCGACCCCTCTCATCCACGGGTGCGCCTGGCAGGGGATTACCTGCTCAATCATGCCCGCAGCTCAGTCGGCGGCTTTAGTGCTACCAATTCCCCCAGTGGGATGATCCAATGCCTGCAGGGCAATCTTTGCGGCGCGCTGATTGACCTGGGTTGGTGGGGCGATCCCCGCCTGGCGGAAGCCGTGGACTGGCTGGCGCGCAGCGTCACCGGCGATGGCGTCGCTCCCGCACATGCTAAGGGCGAAGAAAGGCGCTATTACCAGAGCGGTAACTGTGGCGCCGGATTTGCCTGCGCCGCCAACCTCCATCAACCCTGCGCCTGGGGGGCCGTAAAAGCCTTGCTGGCGTTGGGTAAAATCCCCTCCGGCGAACGTTCACCCATAGTGCAGCAGGCCATCGAAATCGGGGTTCAATTCTTGCTGCAGGGCCGCCCGGCGTTAGCCAACTACCCCACCGCCTACACCGACAAACCATCGCAAAGCTGGTGGCAGTACGGGTTCCCGGTTTTCTATGTCACCGACATGCTGCAAAACCTGGAGGCGCTGTTGGCGGTGGGCGTTGATCGCCAAACCTTACAACCCGCCTTTGAAAAACTCCTGGCGCAGCGCGAGGCGGACGGCCGGTGGCGGCTGCGCTACAGCTACCAGGGCAAGACGTGGGCGAACAGTGAGAAAAAGGGCGCGCCAAGCAAGTTGGTCACATATCGCGCCTTGAAGATATTATATTAAGGGATAGGGCGCGACCGTGTGCGGGGGTTGACAGTTCATAAGGACTGCGTATAATAAGCACCGCTAAATAACCGGCGCCGCCTGGGCGCGTTTTCCACGCTCTCATCCAACGCCCACACCAACTATCAGGGCTGACCGATTTTAACCAGCCAAACCGGTTTAATTTAAGATAAAGGTGATGGAAGTAAGCATAAAAGACCCCACGCTGGCCCGCGACCTGGCCGACCTGGAAGCCGCCGGCAGCCAATTGAGCTGGTTGGCGCGACGTCGCATGGAGCAAGAATTGGCGATCTATGGCCTTACGCCGCCACAGTATATGGCGCTGAGCTGTCTGCGCGCCCGCCAACCGGGCTGCTCCATGTCCGAATTAGCCGAGGCCTCTTACCAGGTTTCCGCCACCATGACCGGCATCGTCGATCGCCTGGTGGAGGGCGGCCTGGCGCGGCGCGAACGTCACCCCACCGACCGGCGCGCCCTGCAAGTGACGCTGACCGATAAGGGCGTCGAACTATTGGAGCAGATCAGCCGGCGTAAACGTGCGTGGCTGGCGCAGTTCTTCGGCTATCTTTCGGCGGAAGAGCGCCGTGAAATTCTCGACGCCGCCCAACGCTACCTGAGTTTTCTTGAACATTCTATGAATGATTGAGGCGTTATGTTTAAAAATGCGCGTTTATTAACCTTATTTTTTACCATGGTAGTGGTGATGATTGGTTTTGGCATCATCATCCCCATCATGCCGTTTTATGTAGAGCAATTCGGCGCGGGCGGCACGGCTTTGGGAAGCATGATGGCGGTCTTCAGCCTGATGCAGTTCATCAGCTCACCGTTTTGGGGGAGCATGTCGGATCGCTATGGCCGCAAGAAGATTATGATGATTGGGGTGCTAGGCAACGCCTTATCGTTGTTGGTAATCGGCCTGGCGAATCAGTTTTGGGTGTTGTTTGCAGCCCGCGCTGTGGAGGGGCTAATCTCCTCGGCCACGCTGCCTACCGCCATGGCTTATATTTCGGATAGCACAACGCATGAAGAACGCGGCGGCGGGATGGGCGTTATCGGCGCCGCCATGGGCGTTGGGATGGTGCTTGGCCCCGGATTGGGCGGGCTGGTGGCAGGCATCAGCTTATCGGCCCCTTTTATATTAGCTTCGGTCATGTCGCTATCTTCGCTGTTGATGATCTGGTTCGTACTGCCCGAATCGCTGCCGGTTGAGCAGCGCTCCACCACCGTTGCCAAGTTTCGCGGGCCTCAGCTGAGCGTGATTTGGAAAGCGTTGATTGGGCCGCTCGGCTTTCTGTTTTTCCTGGCCTTCCTGGTTAACTTTGCCCTGGCAAACTTTGAAGGCATTTTCGGCCTGTATGCCGACAATCGCTATGGCTATAATCCCGGCCAGGTTGGCTCAATTTTGATGGTCATCGGCATTGTCTCCTCCCTGGTGCAAGCCCTGCTCACCGGACCCGCCACCCGCCGCCTGGGCGAGCCACTGGTGATTAAGCTCTCGCTAGCTGGCAGCGCCATCGGGTTTGGGTTAATGATTCTGGCCGTGGGACATGTTTCGGTACTGGTATCCGTGGGGTTCTTTGTGTTCGCGAACGCCATGCTGCGTCCGGCGATCATGTCGCTGCTATCTAAACTGTCTCACAGCGGACAGGGCATGGCAATGGGCTTGAACAATTCCTTCCAAAGCTTGGGACGCGTGGCCGGCCCTTTATGGGCGGGGTCTACCTTTGATATCAATATGAGTCTGCCATATATCAGCGGCGGGGTGATTATGCTGCTAACCCTCTTTTGGGCGCTGGCCAAGATGAGCAGCGAACATATGAAAGCCGTCTCGTCTACGCCCATCACCATGAGCGCCAGCGAAGACTGAGCGCCTTTCGCCCTGGCGGGGAGAAATTATTGCGTCATTACCAGCGCGGTGAGCAAGCCAAAAGCTGTACCAAGCGCGGCCCCCGCCAATACATCTCGCGGGTAATGCGCGCCCACATATAAGCGCGTCACACCCACAAGCAGCGCCAGGCTAAATAAAGCCGCCTCCATCCACCAGGGCATTGTCAAAGCCGCCGTAAGCAGCCCCGCCACAAAGAAGACCTGGCTGCTGTGTCCGCTGGGGAAGGACCGCCCCGGCATACGCCGCCCTACCATGCGAGAGCCTTCTAATGCGTAGGGCCGCGGACGGCGGATGATGGCCTTGAGCAATTCAACTATCAGCCAGAGCGCCAGTGTGCCTAGTCCGAGCGCATAGGCCAGTGGGTGTGCGCCAATTTGGTAAAACAGCCCGGCCAATATCCAAGCTAAAGCTCCGCTGCCCAACTGGGTGAGCGCCAGCATCAACCAATCGAGCCAGCGCGGCCGCAGCCCCCACATGTTCACATTCATGAACACCCAATCGTCAATCCGGTTACCGGTAGACCATAACAACGACAGAGCCAAGCCGATGAAAATTAACAACAAACTCGATAGCAGCGGATGACGCGTAAGACCACCCCACGCCTGGCGGGCGATGTCGAATGGCAGCAGCCAAATCACACCCGCTAAAATCAGCCCCCACAGCAGCGCCCACACCAGATGGCGACGCGTCGCCAACCGACGCTTTAAGCGCCTCATTCTGAGCCGCCCTCTGCCGCCGGCGGAGGTTCTGGCGGCGGGCCGGCTAACATGTTTAATGCACGGCGCCGAATGCGAACTTCCAACCGTCCGTCGCCCAGCGCCACGCTATCGGCCATCACCGGCATCGGCGGATCGGCTTGAATGATTATGTGGCGCGCCCGGTAGCGCCGAATACGATTGTCGTCCAGGCCGGCGGCCAACTGCACCGCGCTGCCGATCAGCTGGATCTTATTTAATTCGGCAAACAGCATCACATCTAGCCGGCCATCCTGGAAAGAATTCGCCTCAGCCAGCGGAATGTTTGCGCCAAAATACGGCATATTACTGATCAAGATCACATGGGCATGGGTATCGATCTGGCGGCTTTCGTCAAGGATCATTTTTATCTTACTAACCGGGGCGCTTACCAGACGAGACAAAAAGTCCCCCAAAGCAGGCAAATCGCCTTTCTGCAGGTTGTCGGCAGATGGGAAGAGGGCTGAAATTAACCCAACGGTGCAAAACTCTAGAAAAGGTCGCTCCAGGCCACAGCATTTCGCAATGCCCATGTCCACCCGAATTTTCTTCCCGGAGCGCAGCAGGTTTACCGCGTCCGCCGGATCAGGCGGCACATTCAAGCTCAGCGCCACGTTGTTGCGCGTTCCGATCGGTATGACGGTCAGCGTGGCCCGCGTTCCCACCAACTCTGCCGCCACGCTCTCAATGGTGCCATCGCCGCCCGAGACTACAAAGTGACGAATGCCGCGCCGGTAAGCGTCTTGTACTGCGTCGGCCACATCATTGTCGGGCTGCACAATGTAGACTTGCGGGATGAAACCCTGCGCCTGAAGCCGTTCGATGATTGTGAGAAGTTGGATGGGCGATTCTTCCAACACCCCGGCAATAGGGTTGAAAATTAATATCACCCGTTGCGGCCTTGCAGATCCGGCACGCTTCATTGTCTTCCTCTTTATTCTTGGCCCAAGTCGCCATCTCAGCAAGGCAAGATATGAGCCGCCCCGCCTTCAGGCCAGGGCGGCTCATATGGCAACAAATATTAGCCCCGCAGGGCAACCGGATTAACTTTTCACAAAGTCCCGAGGCCTGGCGTCGAAGGTGCGTTTGCAATCGGCGCTGCAGAAGTAATACGTCTGCCCCATATATTCAGACTTATCGGTGGCCGTCTTAGGATCCACTTCCATTCCACAAACCGGACATTTAACCATCTTTCTAACCTCCTAGTCAAAATAATATACACCACTAAACCTAACAAGTGTGATTAATATAACATGGTCAACCCAGCCTCGTCTGTAGGAAACACCGCAAAATCGTTCCAGAATTTCCCCTCAGGTATGCTGCGTCATAAAGACGCCGGCGAGGGCCATCGCTTGCCGTCACAGATAAGCGCCCAATCAGGATGCCCACAAATGGATAAAGCGGCCCACCCTACTACGGAACCCAATTGGATAATACCACCAAAGTTTTATCATTCCAATTCGGGTCGTTATTTGGCAGATGGACACGAAAATCGTGAGGCCCGCCCATGGTTTCAGACATGGTAAATTGCATCGATAAAGAAGCGCTTTCGCCGGGCTGTAAGACCATCGAACTGATGGTCGGAGTAGGCGGTCAACACCCTTCTTTCACTTCAATGTATGGGGGTTCGGCAAATGCTAAAGGTTTATCTCCGATGTTGGTGAGGTCAAAAGATACCATAACATCCTGCCCATAACTGACTTCACCTAAATCTACCTTCTCTTTGTCCACCCGAAGCGCCGGTGAGCCAGTCTCTTCAATCGCAGCCTTTCGGTTCTGCGCTGAACTAAAAGCAATCCACCCTACCATAATCACCATCAGCAAACCAAGCCCAATTGCCACAGATGTCCACCGATTTTTTCGGGGGTCTGCTGGTTGGATCTTGCTCCTTTTCCCTGTCTGTTTCATTACGCCTCCTAAATCATTGGTCATGTTCTTACGCACAGATCGACAAAGCTTTTGAAATTTATCATTAATCAAAGCCTCGCCCACAAGTTTCTCGTGAATGCGCTAAATTTGGTCTACTACGGTGGATATTATAACAAAATATACACCACCGGGAAAGGCATTAAGCGATATATCAATCCTGGTGAAGCAGGAGATTGTGAACCAACCCTTCTACCTGTCCTCACCTTTAACAACCGGCCAAAACTAATGTCACCTAAGCCAGGCTTAGGACATCTAAGCAGACGATGAATAATACAGCTTGTAAGGCGTGAGGAGACTGAAGTTGATGGACTTTTTATTTAAACTTATTAGCCGTGGAGCCGGAGTAAATTCTATTAACGCCCACGAGGCCCAGGATAAACTAAACCAGAAGCCTGCTCCCGTCCTGCTGGATGTGCGCCAGCCGGAAGAATATAAGGAGCAGCATATTGTGGGGGCAAAACTCATTCCGCTCGGAGAACTAGACCGGCGCATGAAAGAGCTGCCGAAAGAGCGAGAGATCCTGGTGGTGTGTCATTCTGGCAGCCGCAGCATCGCCGCAGCCCGCAAGCTAAACGCCGCCGGCTACCAGCCTGTTAACATTCGGGGCGGGCTGATAGCCTGGAACCACGCCGGCTTGCCGGTTAAGAGAGGGAAGTAGACCCCAGCCACAGCTCGCTGCTTGCAGGTTTTGGGCTGTTATTAAGCCCAGAATTACAGCCCGGAACCGCCCCGCGACCGCGCGTGTGTGGGGTCGGTTCCTTGGTTTAAATGCAGGCCCACCTGCGCCTGCAGTCGCCATTCTATCGCTTTCTTGTCGGTTTTTTGTCCTTGCCAAGCGGCTTTTTCCCTGTACAATACTTATAGATTACGATCGGTGAGAATTTTTGGATTCGGGCGAAATGACCCGGCATCCGGTATAAGTGATTCTTATCATTTTGTGGCTGAGGCGGTTATGCCCTTCAACAAAAACCAATGGCCTTATATTCCAGATCGAATTAGTGATATTATCGACCCTGATACCCTGGCAGTCATCGAGTCGGGCTGCGGGGCGCGGCTGAAACGCCCTCTCACCATCCTCGAAAACGACCCCCAAACCAACCGCTTCACTCATCGCATCGAATCTATCGGCATAAAGCAGCTCTACGCGCCATTTTGTAAACACCTGCGGCAAGCAGCCATCTTTGAAAAGGCATGTGAACAAAATGACAGCGAACAAGCTCACCACTCGCTAGAAAAATATACTGCCGAAGGCGCTCTCTACCGCCTGTTCACCTGCCACATGGGTGTGATGGACACCACCTACATCATCCGCCTGCGCAACCGGCCAATTGCAATGTTGTTTTCCGGGCAATTCGCCCCCGGCGGCGAGCTGCAGGGCGTTAGCCGGCAGCTCAAACGGATCGGCCTTAACGATGAGCTGGACCGGGGGGTTATGTTAGGCATGGCCAAGAACCTCTCGCCCTGCCCAGAAGATTTTGAACAGCATCTACAGCGAGAAGCTCAGCACATTGAGCGCCTGGTTGAGAATGAATATCACCGTCAGAAATCGGCCTTGGAACAAGCCTTCCTGGCCGAAGTGCGCAACCTGGCGTTGGGGAGCGGTGATTTAGACTATGAGGAGCTTACCAGGCGTTTACAGATTATGCTGGAAAGCGTCGTCGGATACTTGCAATGCCGCTATGCTCTATTCTTTGGCTGCGCTAATGGAAATGATTCAACGATGCCCCTGGTTGGACAGGAGGGTCTGCCTGCCGAAGTAGAGGCCAATCCGCCGCACTTCAACTGGAACAAGGCCGGTCTACCCAAAGAATATTTTGACCTGACAAATTTTGGGCTGGCTGATTGGCAGGATAAGGCCCGCTCAAATGCCTTGCGAGGCAACAATCACGAATATTTCGCCAACGCCGGCTGTATAGCTCCCACCTTGTTGGGCAATCGTTACCGCGGGGTATTGGTTCTAGGCCCTTTTAGCCAAGCGATTGACGTGGGAGAAGAGCAGAATTTCTTAGTGGAGCTAACCAACATCTTCGGAGGTTTTGTGTTGGCAACCTTAGAGATGTTTGCTTTAGAACAGAAACAGCGCGCCTGGGAAAACGACAAACGCATCCTCAAGCACCAAATTAAAACTAGCCTGGTGTCGCTAAATAGTATTGTGGGGCTTAGCAGTCGCAGGCTGCGGGATCGCAACGATAGCCTGGAACGAGTTATCAGCGATCTCGATCGAGCGCTCCGCATGGGTATCCACCTGCGCGATAGCACTAATAGAACCCTCGATCTGCATCAAATTGAAATTGAACCCGACGATCTAGAGTATGAACGTTACTCATTAGCCGTGCTGGTAACCAATTGTTCAACAGCGTACGCCGATGTGGCGCACAGCCGCCGCATTAAGCTATTTATCGACCCAACCGTCGAGTTTTTGCCCGAAGCAGACATCGATACAGTCCGGATGACCATCGCTTTCACAAACTTAATTGAGAATGCGGTTAAATACGCTTATCCCGATACAACGGTAATCATTCGCTCGCGTTACGATCCACCCACTAAAACATCACCCGGCCGAGCCTATGTAGAAATCGACGACCTGGGCGTAGGGATCAACCAAGGCGAGGTAAAACATATCTTCGAGCAAGGGGTGCGCGGACAGCTTGCCGGCAAAGTGGAAGGAACCGGCTATGGCCTTTGGGAAACGAATAGTATTGTACAGGCGCATGGCGGCAAAGTGGGCTTATCGCTGACGAGCACCAATATCCAACGCCGCGAACAGCGCGCCACCCATGTCATATTTACCATAGAAATTCCATTAAACAACGAGCAAGCCGGGCGTAAAAACGGTAAGAGGTTGAAGGAGAAAAGGCAATGACACTAAAAACCGCACGTATTCTTTGGATAGACGACAACATAACTGCTTACGATGATGTTATTTTATACTTGCACGAGACCCCGGGATACGAAGTGGTTGTAGGTGCGCAGAGCAGCCTGCTCGATAGCTTGCGGAAAGAAGTCTTCGACCTGCTCATTTTAGATATTATGATTCGCACCCAGGGTTTAAACGAAGGTGAAAACATCCACTATAACGACATTAACTGGAAGTTTACCGGAATAGAATTTCTAAAACGGTTTCGGGCGGGCGAATACAGCAGTCCAACAGGTGGAACCCAGCCTGAGACCCCGGTTATTATCTTATCGGCTATCTCTAACCCGAGCGAAGTGATACCAGATAACATCCCTGGCGATCCGTCGCTCACAACCTATTTAGAAAAAGCAGGCGATCCTAACGAATTGATCAGCACCATCCAAAATTCATTGGAAAAGCGCCTCCATGCCTGAAATTTTTAGAAGTATCCCGCGTACCGACCAACAGCGCGACCGCCTGTTCCTGGATAATTTCCTGGATGCGCTTAGCATGGTCAAAGACATCCTGGTGCAAGAGCAGACAGATGAAGCAGTCTTTAAGCCCTTGCTCCCCATCATCAAAAAAGCCTTCCAAGATGAACGCGCCTTTGAGTTGGTCTACGGCCCAGAGAAAGCCGAGCCGGATCATCTGGAAATCCTGGCTGTCGATCCTCCACTGGACCAGCCAGGCAAACAAATTCCGCTCACGCCATTGTTCAAAAAGCTGTTAAAACGGGATGATGCTCGGGCGATCCAATTTACCCCCGAATTAATCGCCGGACTTGAACCCCTCCAAGCTAAAAAGGCGCTTCTAATCCATGTAAAGGTGGAGGGCAAGGATCATGTAGTAGGTGTATGCAGCAGCAAAGAACGCGAGGAAGCCTTATACCTGGGATATGAAGCCCGCGAACTCAAAGTCATTGTGGAGTTGATGATCTTCGGCTTAAGATATGGCGCCCATCGCAAAAAAATGCTAGAATCGGTCCAGGATACCGCCATCCATCTGCGCGGCGACCTGCAACCTGAAAACTTACTCCAAAAGTTGATTGAAAACGCAGTGACGCTGACTCAAACCGACGCCGGGGCGATCATGCTGGAAGAGCGCGAAGATGGGCCGCTGGTGGTTCAAAACAGCACACGCCTTTCAGAACATTACTGCCAGCAGCAGCGCGTGGAGCGCGCCGTTTACGAACAAGCCCTGGCAAGCCATGAGCCTGATCGACCGATCATCTTTCGTGATTTCCAACGCGACGGATTGGGAGACTTAGGGCTAATTTATGAAGAACAATTGCAAGGGGTGCTTTCCATCAGCATGCAATGGGGCGACAATCACCTGGGGGCGTTTAATCTATATAGCAAAACCAAAGATTACAGTTTTACTGAGGAGCAAATACTAATAGCCAAAACAATGGCCGAACAAGCCGGCCTGACTTTAGAATGGGAACATGCTCGCCAGCGGGAGATACAAGGTCTACGCATGGGCAGCAATGCGCTAGGCGCCATACGCGCCTCCGCTGAATTCTCCCAGCAAATCTTTCTAGAACAAGCCCGCGAATTATTAGGCGCCGACGGGTCGGCGGTATATCTTGCCGACCCGAAGAGCGATAAATGGTTTATCCATCTACCTGAAAGTTTAGAGATTCCCGAAGACTTGTTTATGGCAGGGGTCGGGCTGCTGAATGAAAATAGACGCATTTTAGAGAAAAACGAGTCTGTGTTTGTGCCTGACCTGCGCCGGTTCCACAAACTATACCGACACCTTTCCGAACGAATTAACTTTGTTAATTCGCTGCTCATTACTCCGTTACATAATGGCAGGCGTCTGACAGGCGCGCTCATGCTTTTCTACGCTGAGGAGAACCATAAGCTGTCTGCACACCAATACGAAATTGCCCACATTATTTGCGAGCAGGCGGCGGCTGCCCTGGAAATCATGAACCTGCGCCAGAAAGAACAGCAGCGCAATAAACAACTAGAGATTCTCGACCGGCTCACCTTAAAGGTGGCGCAAATCCCCGATCCTAAAGAACTGCTGGATGAAATCATCAGTGGGGCGATGGACTTGGTTAACGGCCAAGGCGGGGTGATCTATCGCTGGATAGAGCCAGAAAACGAGTTTGAAATTGCGGCCATAGTCGGAACTCGCAGCCAGAGTCATTTCGTCAAAAAGCGCATCCCGTCGGAGCGCGGCATTATTCAAAAAGTCCATGCCGACCTTAAGCCGTGTGCTATTAATAACTACAATCTTTGGGAACACCGGCAGCCGGAACTCGAAGAACTCAACTTGAGCGCGGTGATTGGTGCGCCGCTGATCGCCGGCAGCGATTTTTACGGCGTCCTGGCAATTCACAGCAGTACGCCAGGCTTTACTTTTAATGATGAAGACACAAGGATCCTCCAGCGGTTCGTCAATCATGCCGTAACCACCCTGGTGAACCGAGAAATTGCCGAACTCAACAAGCAAGCTCGCACCTTCCTGGAGAACGCCCTTGAAATTAATAAAAAGATCTCCCAGGCAGCCACCCTGCAGCAGGGATTGGAATTTCTAGGCCAGGGTATGCTGCAGCAGGCCCAAGTTAGCTTTTGCCTGTTAGCCATATCCACCCCCCCCCCCCAGGGGCCAACAATCTTAGGCCCCTACTATACGCCCCGGCAAGGCGAATCGTTCGCGTTTAACCCCCGCAATCTGCAGAATTTCTCCAACGAAAAGCACTGCCTGATGCCCACTTTGCTAGACCTGAAAGAAGCGGCATTGTATACCAATGAAGGAGATAGTTCAAGCGCCGATATCCTTGTCCAGATGCAGTACTGTTTGGGCATGCCAACGCCGCCCCAATCGCTGTTTGCCATTCCATTGAGAACTGCGCAAGAAAGCCTGGGGGTCTGCATCCTGGCGGAGATGAGCGCTCCGAAGCGCACCCCCATCGACGAAACGAAGCGAAAGCGCGCCATCCTTCTAGCCGAACAAGCCATAGTCCCCATCATTCGTAACCGGTCGGAAGCAGAGATGAGGCGCCGGCTCGACATTATGGAGGGCCTTAACCAGATTAGCCTGGAAATCACCGCCATCAAACCCGAGGGACGGCAAGACGCACTGAATGAAATTGTGCGCCGCATGTGCCAAACGCTTTCCTTCGATAGCTGCGTTATCTATGCCGTCTTGCCAGACACCACCGAGAGCACGCCCCAACCTGGCGGCTCTCGCTACGCTTTCGATCAACGACCGCTGGCCCATTATAAAGATGAGAAAACCCGGTATCATCATAGAATTGTCCCCATTAAAAATGAGCGAAGCCTGATCTTCCAAACCATCTACTCAGATGCGCCCATTCTGGCCGATGACCTGAGCCTGGGGACGGATCGGCAAGGGAAGGTCAACTTCCAAAAAGCTCATCGAGGGTACATCGACCGGCATCACATACACGCCCTGATGAGTGTTTGTATTCGCCATGGGGGGCAGCCCATCGCGGTGATGTACGCCAACCATAAAACAGCGCATTACTATACCTCTGAAGAAGTCAAATTTGTAAGCCTGTTCGCCGCGCAGGCTGCGCAAGTTATCCGGCAGTCGCAGATGGGGGCGCGCCTCGAGCAAGATCAGCAAATCATCACTAAAATCCGTCACATCACCGAGCAAATCGGGGCCGGCGAGGGCGGCGGCATTTCCGCCCGAGATGAAATTATCCAGGCGATTTTGCAGGCCGCCGCCGACATCACCCAGGCCGAGCGCAGCCGCCTGGTGATGCGCAACGCGCAATCTAAAGCATGGCGCACGGTAAATGCCGCCGGCACCGACCAGGAATGGGTAGATCAGCAAGATGCCTTACCAGAATTCCAGCGTTTCCTAAATAACTTTAGAGCCTCTGAGGTTGCCTCCCAGGTCTATAACCTCACACCCCATACCCTGGATCAATTGAATCTTTCCAGCCAGATTTTTTCCGGGCGGCGATGCATTCTGGCTGCATCTTTCACCGTCGCATCCGAGCCTGTCCAGCACGGGATATTTATTCTTGAGAAAGAACGCCTACGCGGCTTCGATGAAATCGACGCCCAAATTTTGGAGCACCTGTCGCAATATGCATCTATCGCCAGCAGTGTGGCCGAACGTTACCAGGCATTTCAGCAAAAAAGCAAACACCTGGAAGGGGTGCATAAGGCCGCCAAGATCGTCACCGCCGGAATTGGAGCGGACCCCGAATTGGCTTTAAAAAAACTGCTTGAAGAAGCCGTGGTCAGCATCCCCAAGATTTCCGGCAAGGCTGCTGTGCGCGGTGTGGCGCAGATTTGGGAGGCCGACACGAAGCGCCTCCGGGCTGTGGCGACTCACCCACCCGAGGATTTTGCGGAGCTACTGGAGAAAGTAGGCAAATATGTTAAGACCGAAGAACTCGCCAGGACGCACCAACCCATCGGAATCACCGGCCAGGCCGCTCTCACCGGAAAGTCGGTTTTAGTCAATGATATAAACGATCCCAAGCAAAATCAGCATTATATCGCCTACAAAGCCGATACGCGTTCTAACCTGGCCGTACCGATTAAAGATGGCGATACGGTTTATGCCGTGGTGAGCATCGAGAGCGTCCACGTAAACGGTTTTGACAAGAATGATATCTTCGCTTTGGAGGCGCTTTGCGAACTGGCAATGGCGGCGATTTCTAACGCCCGCGGCATTGCCCAAAAAATTGATCGCTCAAGAGCCGTAGCCATTATGGGGGCTTGGGGCGCCGAAATAGGGCACGATGTCAATCGTGAGGTGGGCCATATTCGGCTGGTCTTAGAAAACATCCGCAGCCAAGAAGGTCTGTTGGAAGAAACGGTGACCTACCTGGATGAAATTGAGGACTTCCTAGAAGACCTGCGACTGCCAAGCCTGCCGCCTGCTCCGGTTCCCGCCGGGGAGCATTTTGATGTCCTGTCGCCCCCCACCGTGATAGAGGTGATGCACAGCCTGCAGCGTTACACAACCGAAGGAAACTGGCCCAATCCCTTGGTTTTAGATGTTACAGAACCCGACCTGCGCCTGGCTATTCACAAAGGTTGGTTGTTTCGCATCCTGCGTCACATCATGCGTAACGCCCGGGATGCCTACCAAAAGCAGCATCGCCAGGGAGAAATCTACATCCGTTGCTACCAGGAAACGACCAGTAATAACAACCTGGCATCCGCCCACCCCATGGCGATTATTGAAGTTGCTGACCAGGCCGGTGGCATCCCAACGGTAACCGAGAAGAAGTTATTCAAAAGCCGCTTACCACGTGAAGAAGGTAAAAGCGGCCAGGGGCTGCTGTTGGCGCAGTTTATCATGGAACAGCATGGGGGGAGCCTTATCTTGTCCAAGAATAATCCGGGTGAAGGCGCTGTCTTTCGCCTTACCATTCCGATTTTGCCTGCTGCATTGAAAGGGGATTAGTTATGTCAACCGACCAACGCTTTAGAATATTGCTCATCGATAACGATCCCGTGATCACCAAGCACCTGACCATATACCTGGAAAAGGAGTACCAGGTTATCACAACCTCTCAGCGAGGCGCGGCGCTGAGCAAAGAAGCCGAGCATCTTGCGCAAACGCATTGGCCGCATGTCGTCATCATCGATATGCGCCTGGAAGAAGATGATAACCCTAATGATTCCTCCGGGCTAAAACTGGCAAAGAAGCTGCAACCCAACACCAAATGTATCTTAAATTCGGCATATCTCACAGTTTCATTAACCCAGGAGTTGAGAGACTACCCTAACATTATGTGGAGTGAGAAGGGTCAAAAGACACCGGATATAGGTGAACAAATAGTATATGCACTGGGAGTTCTTGCATCTGCCGCGGCTGACACACTCACCTTGCCCATGCATTGGAACGAAAAGGAAATTCTCGGTGGCTTCATCGGCGAACAAGCAGCTGCCAGTGCACCCGACGGCGTACTCGAAGCGCTGCTGCTTAAAGCCCTTGAACCGCAGCACCCCGTGGGGTTGAAGTGGTTGGCGCCCCCCTCAGATACCCACGCCGGCGCAGTGATCCTGCGGCTGGAAAGTCAAGACCCCACCTATACCCTTAGCCTGGTGCGCTTGGGAAAAATCGACGCGCTTACAGAGACCTACCGGGTCTACCAGGAAGAGCTAAAGGGCGATTTACAAATCTCGCCCAGCCTGTCAATTCAGAAACCACCCGTGCAATTCTGGCAGCTGGGCGCCTTGATCTACCAGGCGCCCACTTTACCCGAACGCTCCTGGTCGAGTTACTATCAAGACAGCCCCCTCCCTCAAGCTCCCTTCCAATTATTGGCGCGTTTCTTTGAACATACCTGGCTGCCCTTTTTTCAGAAACGCCATCTGACAGACAAATCCATCCTTGCCGGCTACCTGTCTCTTTATGGCCTCCAGCTTCCAGGAGATTTGAATGTTGAAAAGCCGGACATGGCTGAGTTTTCCGAGTATTGGCGCAACCCATGGGAGGTCTGGGATACACTGACTGCGCCTAACCAGGCCGCCGGAACATCGTGGATCTGCAAAACCTTGGGAGGGGTAAAAAGCGACGGCCTATGGCTTGACCAGCGTGAAGATGTGTGGCCTTTGGGTTACGAAATGGTTGCCGCCGGCCCCTTGCTGACCGACTTCACCGCCTTGGAAGTGGATATTGTCTCTCGCCTGGCGTGTATTATGCCAGGCGAGAGCGCCTTGTTCGCCAACCTGGCGGCGCTGCTGCTAAGTCAAACCTCGCCGAATCGCTTCTTATCTAAGTCGGCTAAGCAAGCATTCCCCGTGTCGGTATACGAAAACCCACGCGCCATGAAAGCCTTAGGCGTTGTGGTGGGTGTGCGTAATTTAGCGCGCCGGCTCACTGGTTTTAGCCGCATGGAAGACGTTTACACAGGTTTGTTATGCGCGAGCCTGGCCGCTTATCGCCGCCCGCGCGACAGCGCCCAACGCAACACTGCCGCCATCTTAGCGGGCCTCTCCGCTGCACGCCTGGCTGATATGGACGCCGAGTGGAAGCCCTCTCAAACAATGATGCTGCCGGATGAGATTGATCTGAGTATCTTAGCCGAACGCTCGCGCGAAAAGCTCCGTTTCACGCAACCCCTGTCTAGCAAGAACAAACTTCAACTGGAAGATAGTTTGGCTTGTGCTGAAATGGCCGAAGCCTTCTGGAAGGTGGACGCTTCATCGGCGGACAATGATGTCGCCTCTCCGAGCCTGGGCAGAGGTTAGCGCGATGGCTATTCCCTTCTCTCTGCGAATATTGATTTGCAGCACCGACGGCGACGCCCTAGCCAGGCGACTGGAAGCCTTGCATGCAAAGGTGCAAACTGTTTCCGAACTCACCGACCTGTCGAAAAAGGTTCGCGCGCAATTCGCACATGCATGCATTATAGACTATCAAATGCTAGATGATTCTTACCAGGCGGGAAAGAGTGATATTTTCGACAGTATCGCCTCACAAGTAGCCCCGGCGGTGTGCATTATCCTATGCCATGATGAAATTCTTTCTGCAAAGATCGAAGCTTCTCACCGCAGCGCCATTCTTATGTCATCTACTCGGGCCGAAGAACTGCCCGAAAAAATTTTTAAAGCACTCGATTTCACACCCCCAAAGCATTTGCAAATCGAACCCCAAGAAGTGTGGGAAGATATTGCTAACCAAAGCCGCTTCAACCGCGAGGAAATGCACTGGGTGTTAACCCGATTGCTTAGTCACTACAACAAAATCCGCATCCGCAGGTATCATCCTCGCCCTAAGGCAGTCATTATTACAGCCACCCTGGATGATACCCCCTACCCGGTCATCATTAAGATTGCCGCTACCGGTAAAATTTACCAGGAGGTTGAAAATTATCGCAAATTCATTCATCACCGTTTCTCCCATGCCAATTACGCCTACCAGGAAAATTTCTTCATTGGGCATAATTGCGGAGCCATTCTATCGACCCGGATTGGAGGCGGTGAGCGCGAAAGCACCTTCAGAGACTACTACGGCTCTCATCGGGATAGCGAAATCACCGAGGTCTTAGAAAATCTTTTTACCCTTGTTCTGAAAGAATTTTACCAGGACCGGCATAAACGCAACATCTCTATTTACGAGGCCTACGCCTACCTGGAGATCGCTAAGATCCTCACCACCCAGAAGGACTTAAGCCCTATAGAAGGATTGGGCGCTACCCTTCCTAACCCCTTCAATTGGGTCATAAAAAATAAACATGCCTGCGTAGATAGAATCTCATACAGTCCTTCGCACGGTGACTTGTGGAGCGATAATATCATCATTGAAGGCAAAAATCCCTGGTTAATTGACTTCGAGCGCGCCGGGGAAGGACACATCTTACGAGACTTTGTAGAGTTAGAAGCCGATATCGTAACCCGCCTTCTTGGCTGCGATGACCCGCTCAAAGAAGATCAGTTCATTGTGGCCCTGCTCTTGCAAAATCGCCCGGAAAACCCTTTGCCCTACATTAATAAAAGCATCAAGACCAACCCCAGGGCCACGAAGGCATTCAAAGCCATCGCAAAGGTGCGTTTTTTCGCCAACAAATTTAGCGACTACGATTCGATGGCCGAGTATTACTGGGCGCTGCTAATGGACTGCTTGTTCTTAGCTTCAAAGAAAACTAGCAGTGTTCAACAAACCGCCCAGCGGTACGCCGCCTGGTTGTGCCTGCGGCTGGAAAACCTGGCTGCTGATCCTCAATGCGACGGCCCCACCTGGCTTCCAGAAGTATTTCGGGAGTATGCCTACAGCTCCATCCTCGAAGCTCCGCCACCCTCCTAACGGATGACCGGCAGACTTTCAAATTCAGCTATAGATACAGGATAATGCGATGAATCTTCCACTCACCTACCGCGATCCCCAGGTAACCACTATCTTTCACGCCATCCAGGCCGGCGATTCCGGCCAGATCATCGGCATGGGCAGCGTGGGCAAGTCAAACTTGCTGCGTTTTTTGCAGGAGCCCGAGGTGCACCAGGCGCGCTTCGGCCAGGCAGCTGCGGGCTTGTTGATAGTATATGTTGACACGAACAAGCTGCTAAAGCCGTCTCACTGGGGGCTGCTAGAACTGATGCTGCACCAAATCATCGCCGCCATGGAGCAGCGCGGCGCGCCGGGCGAACTTATCGACCGCCTGGCCGACCTTCACACGCACGCCTGCCTTCCCACCAGCCGCGACCTGGCGCTGCGATACCTGGATCGCGCCCTGGGATTAGTATACGCCTCGGGGGTGACGCACGTGGTGTTCTTGCTAGACGAGTTCGACGCGCTATATTACCGGCTGCCGGGTAAGTCTTTTGCGGCTTTGCGGGCGCTGCGTGATGACTACAAACGCCGCCTGTGCTATTGGGTCGCCATGCGCCGTCCACCGGGGGTGGATCAGCCGGAACCGGCCTACCGTGAAGCCTTCGCCGAACTCATCTCAGACCATGTTATTTGGCTCGGCGCGTATAACGAGGCCGACGCTCAAGATATGCTCGATAATCTCTGTCGCCGCAACCAGGCAACCCTCTCGCCCGAGGCAAAACGCCAGGCCCTGGCGATCACCGGTGGGCATGGCGGGCTACTGCGCGCCGTCTTCCCCTTCTTGACCGACCAACCGCCTTCAATCGCTCACCTGCTAGAACAGCCCTCAGTAGTGGAAGAATGCCTGCGCCTATGGCTCAGCCTGGTTCCCAACGACCAGAACCTTCTGATATACCTGGCTGCCCAACCCGCCCGCGGGAAGGCCGCCGCGCCCCCAACGAACAGCACCGACCTGAGCCGCAAGGGGCTGCTGGTGGGCGGGACGGATCATCAACCAGCCGAAATTTTCTCTCCCCTATTCGCGGTTTATTTGCGCGCGGCTTCACTCCAGGCAGGACGGCGCATATACCTAAACGGGCCGCGTCGCCTGGCGATCGTGGATGGACGGGAAATTAGTAACATCTCCGGCCTGGAATGGAAATTACTAGAATACCTGGTGGAGCACTACGGAGAAGTGTGTACGCACGAGGCGCTTTATCGGCAGCTTTACCCCGATGAGCCAGGCCAGGAATTAAAAGGCCAGCGTTTATACAAAGTGGTGCAACGCCTGAACAAGTTGATTGAGCCTGACCGGCAGAACTTCTCCATTATCGAGAACCTTCGCGGTGCAGGCTACCAAATCAGTCACTAAGGCGCGCCTTTGAAACATCCGCCCTTCTAGTGAAACCGCCTTCTCGTAAATCTTAATATACACCAATAACAAACCGCCCAGGAGCATATATTGGGCGGTTTGTTTCGACGACTCACGCCAAGTCGGTTTATTGTCTTTAAATAATCGGTTTGCTGTCGCCCATCAATTTGCATTAATCCTGTAAAATTAAATTGTAAAATCCTTCACTGACGGGATTTTCAAAAGGAAGCCATGACAAATAGGGAGGCGAGTTATGGAGTTCAAATACCTGAAAAGCAGCTTACGGAATATGCTGTCTGGTGCAGCGCCCAAAACAGTGGAATATGCGCCGCGCCAGATCTTCTCGGAAGCCGAAATATTCTTTCCTCATTATGGGAGATGGACTCTGGTTGTACCACCCGGCTCTTGCGCGCTGCTGCACAACACGACCGGACAGTTTCTCCCCTACAAAAGCGGAATTCACCGGCTGAATTCCTTACCCAAAGGCCCCTACACGCTGCGCTACGTAAACATCTGCAGCGTGAATATGCCACTTCAGGTAATCAAAGCCCAAACTGTAGACTCCTTAACCGCCTCGCTCCAGGTGATCGTGATCTGGAGAGTAGCGACACCGGTTGAGGCGCTAAAACTAACTGATCCTTACCAACTGATGGAGGCCACTGCCACGGAAGCGGTGGTCGATTTAATTCAAAGCCACAAGCAGGAGGAATTGACCCCTCTACCAGGTCAGGCGGCGCTGCAGCAGCGCGCAATCGCCAGAGAGTTAATCAATAAGCTGCGCGCCAACGGCCTACCTTCCGGCCTTGAAATTGTCAACGTGATTGTGAACCTGAAAGGCGGCGATCCACATATTGTGGCCGCGACAGCCCGGCGCATTTCAGAAGAGAACGACATTCAACAGGAAAAACTGCTTAGAATTCAGCAGCATTCCCTGGATCTGCAAAAACAAGATCAGGCTCTCGCTGCCGAAAAAAAGCGCCAGGATATTGAAGTTGAACAGGCCCGAACCATCCGCACCCGTCAAGAAGAAGAAGACCTGGTGCGCATCCAGAAGGCCAAGAACAGCGCAATCGAAGATGAGCATCTTAACCAGATTCGACTGCGTAAAGCTAAACTGGAAATGCAGCTCTTGCAGCAAAAGAACAAGCACGTGGAAGAGCTGGAACGCATTCGCATGGTGGGCACAGTTGCATCCGCGCTAATGCAAAACCAGGCAACGCCTGGCATCATGCGCCCAATGGACAGCGGGGCGCAGGAAGCCCTGGTCGAGATGGTAAAAACGCTTGCAGGGCCGGCAAAAGAAAAAGGGGCCCCCTCCTGGCAGGAGCGCGTCGGACAAGAATTAGCGAACTTGTCCTTACTTGGACCTTTCACCATATTTCCTTCTGAGGAAAGCGATGACGATGGGATCATACTGACAGTGGGCTACGGCAAATTACTCATCCATATAGAAATCGGGCCGGATTACCCAAATGAAGCCCCTCGCAGTATTAAGGTGGGCCCACCGCCCAAACGCCTCGTAAATATCAAGTGGTCGCCCGAACGCAACCTGCGTGAAGTTGTTTTAGAGGTTGCTAACTGGGTCAGGCAAACCTCCATCCCGTCCACGCCGGGCGGAGGACGGTCTAAGGGATGAGCGCCACCGATCCCAACGAACCTTGGCTGGAAATGAGGCCATGCGAAGGGGGAACAGAGGGGAGCCTCACTTCCACAGATCTACCCGAGGCGGCGAAAGCGGGGGAAAGCTTTCAACAAGCCATTTTTGCCGCCTCGGTTTTACCCTTGGAATGGAACAAGCGCGTCACGTACAAGTGGGGGTTTAGCCCCGCCTTTTTATTGGAAGAGGCAATCGAACGCCAGCTGCTGTTCATCGAACAGCAGCACCCTGGCGACGATCTAGCTCTCGATAGCCCAGTCAGCCGGCGCAGCCTGGCGCTGCGCGCCGTCATCGACCCCCAAGCCGGGCTGCTTTCTTTAGCCATTTTGGGCAAAGCCAGGGCGGCCACCGCCTGCCAGGCCGGAGAAGCCGCACATGCTCTTTGGCAAGAATTAAAATCGATATTTCCGTATGATTATCGCTTAATACCGGCTGATCAAAAGGCTTACCAGGCCATCTCGGGTCTCGACGTGCTCCAAAATGCAAAGGCGGTGCAAGAAATCCGGCGCTTTGAAGGCCTCCTCACCACCGAAGATGGACGCTTTTACATATTAGGGCGCTGGCAAGCCTCAAACTGGGCCAATGAACAAATCTGGCGGGCGCTTATGGGCGTCTCAGCCCCAACAGTGTTCAACGTGTTCATTCGCCCGGCTGTGTTGTTCGATTACGAACGCATCGCCCTGGCGGAAATGGAACATGGTCTCAAAAAAGCCGCCGGCCATTCCTTGCCGGAGGTATACACCAACGCCCAGTGGGCCGCGGGGCTGCATACACGCCGCCAATCAGAATGGCGCTATCCTTACCTGGTGCAAGTTCATATGGCGTCTACCCAGCCGCTGCCGGAATTTCTTGGCCGCGCCATCGGAACGGCATTTACCCACGCTCCCTACAGCGCCAACTCGCCCGATGTAGCGCCTGGCTTCGAGGCAGTGGGACTGACAGAAGGCGATGCAACCGACCTGGCACTGAAAAATATCGCCATGCTCGAACCGGTGATTACGCCCGCGGTGTGTTCTGACATGCGTCTCCAGCGCATGCGCTGGTTGATGGGCGCCCGCGAAGCTCTGGCGGCTTTCCGTTGGCCTTACCCACCCGAAAATGGTTTGCCTGGGGTGGTGTTCTACACGCCGGACTAGTTTTACGCCTCCAAAAACAAGCCGGCAGCCAAACTAGGGGGATATTTAATCAACGGCAGGTGGAAACAATTAAATATGCCCACCTGCCGTTTTGCGTTTGATTGCAGCCGACGGCCTGGTTCAGCCAGCGCCGCCAAACCAGCCGAATGGGCAGAGTTCCTTTCACAGAATTAACCCCGCTTGCGCGCGCCGCATATTAACTGATATAATTTGATTGAACCAAAACGATGAACTTTTCTTCTTTGATTTTGGACAACCAACCAAAGAAATACTTTTTTCGATTCGATAGATAAACGAAGGAGGCTTGCTATGTTAGTCGGCGAAAGAATGTCCCGCCCGGTAATCACCATCTCGCCCGACCTACCTGTTGTAGACGCGCTCAATCTTATGAAGCGCGAGCACATCCGCCGCGCCCCGGTGGTCAAGAAAGGCGAAATGGTGGGGATGGTGTCGGATAAAGACTTGTTAAACGCCTCGCCTTCACCGGCCACTTCCCTATCTGTGTGGGAATTGAATTATCTGCTGAGCAAGATCACTGTAGAAGAAGTGATGACCAAGAAGGAAAAGGTGATCAGCATCTCCGAAGATACTCCCATCGAAGAAGCCGCTCGCACCATGGCAGATAATAAGATCGGCGGTCTACCGGTGATGCGCGGCAAAGATGTGGTGGGAATGATTACCGAGACCGACCTGTTCAAGGCCTTCCTCGAGCTTTTAGGCGCACGTGAGCCAGGGGTGCGCGTCACCGCGGTAATGCCCGAACTGCGCGGCCAACTTGCCAGCCTGTCTGCGGCAATTAATGAACAGGGCGGCAACTTCATCGCCTTCGGCGTATTCCAGGCCGACGCGCCATCCAGCCGGCTGGTCACCTTCAAGGTCGAAGGGTTGACTGAAGAGCAGGTGAAGGAGATTATGGAGCGGCTCAAACTGCGCGTGACGGATATTCGCGCCAGCAAATAAACACAGGGTAAAGAAATCCACCGGGCTTATCGCCATGCTTAGCGCAGGGATAAGCCCGATTGTTTTTAATGCCCCCTGCTCGTGGCTATTCCGCCTCAGCCGCCCGCTTAATGCGCTCGAACGCATCTTCCACCGCATCCGCCTGGTGTGGGTCTTCTGGGGCGTCGCCATAGCGAATGGGGGGATATGCTTCAGTGATTAAATCTGCGTCCGCGGCTTGCCCAGGAAAAGCCTGGCGCAAATCTTTTAGAAATTCGAACGGGGTTTGCCAGGGCTGGCGCGGGCTGCCGCGTTGGGCGCTAAGCTCAAGCAGCGCCGCATACACCCGGCGCACACGCTGCGCCGGGCGATAGCGCCGCGCTGGGCGCAAGCGATTTACCATATTTTGAAGATTATCTTGCAGCGCCTGCCGCAGCATACGCCCCGCCTCGCCCTTGCCCAAGATAAACTCCGGCGATTCGGGTTCGATGATCGAGCGGGCCGCAATCACCTTGCGAGCGCGCATCAGCAGAAAAACCACCAGGCCAATGACAAGCGCCCAAAACAACACCGTGGAGCTGTACACTAAGATGGCCGGCGGGGGTTGATCGGGAACCGGGTAGGGAGGCGGATAGCCGCCGGCCACGCCAAATTCTGGAGGGGGAATCGTTCGAGAATTCGCCAGCAACGCTTGCAGCCAGGCCACAACCGGATAGATCACCACCGAGAGGAATAGCACCGGCAGGCTGAACAAAAACAACAACACCGTCCACAGCAGCACCGAAAGTCGGCTAAACATATCGATCACCATACGGTACTGTCCGCTTAACAGACTGCCCAGCAAGCCCGACGCCCACAACATCCCCAGCAGCATGGCGGATATCGCCAGCAGCCAACGCCGGTCGAACGGGCTACGCAGGCTGCCTTTCGTTGTCCAAACAAACGCAATGCGAGTTAAGATAACCGCTAACAGACCCACAAACAGAAAGCCGATGAGCCACGCCAGGCCAAGGGGGGGTAGACCCCATTGGAAGGCCAGGAACACATATACCATCATCCCCGCCAGGCCCTGGCTAAAGCGCCGCCAAACCGAGGCCGGGCGCAGTCCGTCGTATGCCAGGGTAAAACCGCGATACCACAGCCAAATAAAGACCAGCGAGGTCCACAACACATCGAGCTGCAGCGTAAAAAAGGCTGTCATAAAGCCTTGCGGATTACGGCTGAGGGCGGCGTTGACAACGAACAAGCCCAGCGCCGCATAACCAACCTCCACCCCCCACTGCACCTGGCGCAGTAAATGCAGGCGCTCCATCGCCGCCGCCGCCAGGTAAGCGCCGCCATGGGCTAAGCCCAACACCAGCAGGGCGCGGCCCAGGTTGGGGGCTAATGATGCATCGATTAGCCCCAAGTAGCAAGGAATCACCCAACCCAACTCATATAAGAGCAGCGCCGTCGCGCCGCTGTGCGCCCACCACTGTGAAGCCGCGGGTGTTCGAATTACAGGCGAAGAAGAGGCCGGTGAAATGCTCATCACTCAATTCAACGCAGAGAATCGAAGGGCCGGTGAAACACATCGACCCCCACAATGGGCGGCGAGGGATTGCGCGCAAAGTTCAGCAGTCTCACCCTCCGCCCCGAACGGCGCAGCCGCAGCAAACCGGCAGCGATGCCTTCATCCATCAGGCCGGTAATCACCATCAAGGTGGCTCCATAGGGCAGCTGCGGCGCTTCATTAAGCAGAAAGCGATCGAATGGAGAAGTGATAAAAGGCGTAGCTCCTGCTAAGGCCGAGAGCAGCTGCACCAGCTGCCCCGGCGAACTGCCCGCCGGCACTCGAAACGGCTGGTCGGCGTGTGAAAGGCACGTGTTCGAAATCAGCCCCACCCGATACCCCTCCTCCAGCCCCTTTTGCACCACCGCCGCCGATACGCTCACCAGGTATTCGAGCAAGGCAGGGTCGGTTCCTTCCCAATAGTGCGGCAGGGTCAACACATTCAGGCACACCACCAGCACGCGCGCCGAAATCGGCTGGTAGACCTTCACCATCAGCTGCCCGGCGCGGGCGGTTGACGGCCAGTGAACCCGGCGAAAATCATCATCGGGTTGGTACTCCCGCACCCCCATCATCAAGGTGGGGTCCTCATATAGACGCCGGCGGGCTTTGCGCTCGCCAAAGGGGTCGGCCACGGGTAAGCGCAGGCTGTCAAAATCCACCGGCAAGGGAAAGACTGTCAGGCTGTCTTGGGTGGTTTGCTCTTGCTCCACCTGGAACAGGCCGAAGAAATCACCTGCTTCCAGGCGCGCCGGCCCCAAGCGGTAAACGCCGCGCTTACGCAGCAGCAGGTGGAACGTGCGCCGGTCGCGCTCAAACCAACGCAGGCTAAACAAAGCGGTCAGCAGCCCTTGTTCGGGTAAATGTGTGGGGTCTAACAGGCTTTCATCTTCAGGCCCCACCTGGTAAGGAATCAAATCGAGCACACGCAGCCAGGCCAGGGGCATAAACTTACGATTTTCGACTTCCAACTTCATGGGCAGAATTTCATTCGGGAACCCGCGCTGCACATCAAAACGGCGGCGAAAGGTAACGCTGCGCAGCGCGCCCCGCCGCTGCCATTCAGCCACGGCGCTAATCGCCAACAGCATCAGCACAAACGCCGCCAGCGGATAAGTGCGCGTGAGCAGAGCTGCGAGCAGCACACCCAACAAAATCGGGAACCAACTGATAGAGGCCAAGCCGCTCCTTATCTACCGGGCTGCGGCTCCACCGGCACAGCCACTGTATTGACCACCCCAACCACCAATTCTTCCGGTTTGCGCCCGCGCAGTTGGGCTTGCGACGAGAGCATCATGCGATGGGTGAGAACCGCAGGAGCAATCTGTTTAATATCGTCCGGCAGCACATAATCACGGCCCTGCAGCCCGGCCCAGGCTTGAGCGCCAGCGTAGAGCGCCAGCGAAGCCCGTGGGCTGGCCCCAAGCTGAATCTCATTATGGTTGCGGGTAGCGCGCACCACTTCCACAATATAGTCGCGCAACGAGTCGTCCACGCGCACCTGGCGGCGCGCCTGCTGCAGAGCAAACAGTTCTTCGGGGGTGGTCACCGCCCCCAAATCGGGCAGCGGGTCGGTCATGCGAAACCGGTCGAGCATGGCTGCTTCTTCCCTGGCATCGGGATACCCCAGGTTGATGCGCAGCATAAAACGGTCGATCTGTGCTTCAGGCAAGGGGAATGTGCCTTCAAGCTCAATCGGGTTCTGCGTGGCAAGCACCAAAAAGGGGCGCGGCAGGGGGCGTGTCAACCCATCTATAGTAACCTGGCGCTCTTGCATGGCTTCAAGCAAAGCCGCCTGAGTGCGGGGTGTGGCGCGATTAATTTCATCGGCCAACACCACCTGGCTCATGATGGGGCCAGGGCGAAATTCAAACTCTTGCTGCTTTTGATTGAACCAAGATAGCCCGGTCACATCTGAGGGCAGCAAATCGGGGGTGAATTGAATGCGGCGAAACGAGCATCCCAGCGAGACGGCTAACGCTCGCGCCAGGGTGGTTTTGCCAATGCCAGGCACATCCTCCAAAAGGATATGGCCTTCGCACAGCACCGCCGCCAGGGCCAGGTTAATCGCCTCATCCTTGCCAACAATAATTTTTTGAATATTCTCGCGTAATCGCTGCGCAGCGGCTTGTATCATAATCGCTCCCTGGTTATGAAAGGATGGTCAAGAACGCCTGTGGCGCTGCTGCAGATCAGCCGGCCCCTCCAGGCATTCGGGCGTAAGTTTACCATGTTAATAAACTTACAAAGGCCGGCAAAATTTGGTTCATCCATTTCTATTGATATAATAGCCTGCATGACCGCCGCCATCGCTCTCCACCATCTAACCAAGCGTTACGGTTCCCGCCTGGCGGTGGATGATCTCTCCTTTGAAGTGCAGCCAGGTGAAGTATTCGGTTTTGTTGGGCCTAACGGCGCTGGCAAAACCACCACCTTGCGCATTCTGGCCGGGCTGCTGCAAGCCAACAGCGGCCAGGCATTGGTGTACGGCGAAGACCCCCAGCGCCAACCGCGCACCGTCCATCGCTTGCTTGGCTACATGCCGGATTATTTTGGGATTTACCCCGATCTTAAAGTTTGGGAATACCTGGATTTCTTCGCCGGCTGTTTTGAAATTGCGCCCAACCAGCGCCCGGCCCTGATCGATGGCCTGCTGGAGTTGGTCGATCTGGAGCATCGCCGCCACGATTCGGTCGATCAGCTTTCGCGAGGCATGAAGCAGCGCCTTAGCCTGGCGAGGGCGCTTATCCACGATCCGCAAGTCTTGCTGTTAGATGAACCCGCCTCCGGTTTAGACCCACGCGCCCGGGTTGAAATCCGCGCGCTGCTGCTCGAACTGGCTCACATGGGCAAAACGGTGTTTTTTAGCACCCACATTTTGGCCGATGTGGCCGAAATCTGCGACCGAGTGGCCATCATGGAGGCCGGTAAGCTAGTGGCGGCCGGAACGCTGGAAGAGCTTCATCAACAGTTGACGCCCCGCCGGCGGGTGGAAGTGGCCCTCGTTCGGCCGGAGCGCGCCGTCCCGCCGGCGGAGGGCTTGCCAGCCGTCCCATCTGACGGCGAGGCGTCGGCCCAGATGGACGCTCCGCAGACCATCGCGCCGGAAGCTGACGCGCCCCCACCAGCGGCGACACACGCACATGCCATCAGCGTCGCCCAGGCGATTCTCGAAGCGTACCCGGGCGTCTCCAACGTGCAGGCGGCTCCCCCGACAAACGAGTCGCCTAAACGCAAGGCCCTGGCCTTCGATTTCGTGGGAGAAGACGCCCATCTCTCCGCCTTGCTAGCCGCGCTGATGCAAGCCGGCCTGCCCATCCTCGACTTTCATGAAGATCAGCGCGATCTCGAAGAAGTCTTTCTGCGCGCCACCCAAGGCAAGGTAACATGATGCGCCCGGCCGGCTTGGTTAAGAAATTCGCTCTCCCCGCAACCGCCTTGTTCCAAAATCCGGTGCTGGTGAAAGAGCTGCGCACACGCATGCGCGGGCGGCGCACCTTCCTCGTCGTCACCCTGCACCTGGGCATCCTGGCCCTGATTGTCTCCGCCGCATATCTCACAATCAGCTATTCACTTGATGTCAGCGCCAACCTGAGCGAACGACGCACATTCGCCAAGCTGATTTTTGGCCTGATTGTGGGCCTGGAAATGGCAATGCTGGCCTTTACCACCCCCGCTCTAAGCGCCGGGGCGATTGCCAACGAACGCGAGCGCCAGACTTACGACCTGGTGCGCACCACCCTGCTCAAGCCTTCCAGCTTTGTCCTGGGCAAGTTTTTGTCGGGCTTCTCATTGGCAACCCTGCTACTGTTCACGGCGCTGCCCATGCTTAGCCCGGCTTTCATCATCGGCGGCGTAACGATGCCGGAAATTTTCATCTCCGTATTGTGCCTCGAAGCCACTGCGGCGCTCTTTTGCGCCGTGGGCATTTTCGTCTCCAGCTTCGCGCGGCGCACCTTATGGGCGACGGTATTGGCATACGGCTATGCGATCCTTCAGATATTTGGCTTGCCGCTGATTTACGCCTTCGTCCTGACCCTGGCCGCGGCAGGGCTTTCGAATAGCTCTATAATGGAATCGCCAAACCTTTTGTTCAGTATATTGGCGTTTCTCGCCTGGTTAGCCCTCTCGATAACCCCCACCACCGCCCTGCTAATGTCGGTAATTGCCTACGCCAATGACGGCTCGCTGTGGGCCATCGAGCTGCCGCTTAATCCAAGCATCACCGTGTGGGTTGTTTCTCCGTGGGTGATATACGTTTCCCTGGCAACATTGCTGAGCTTGCTGCTGTTATGGATCAGTGTGCGGCGCATTAAACAATTAGAAATATAAATTCAGGAGGGTCAAATGAAAGCCTTTGTCACCGGAGGATCGGGATTTATTGGTCGGGCGGTCATAAAAAAATTAATCGAACGCGGCTGGGAAGTGAACGCGTTGGTGCGGTCTCAATCGGGGGCGGCGCGCTTGCTGAGCATGGGCGTACATCCGGTTTGGGGCGACATTACCGCGGTCGAATCGATGCGCGAAGGCATGCAAGACTGCGACGCGGTCTTCCACATCGCCGGCTGGTACAAGATAGGCCACCGGTCGTGGCGCAAAGCCGAGTTAATCAACGTTGAGGGAACGCGCAACGTGCTATCCCTGGCGCACGAATTGGGCGTACCGCGGATTATCTATACCAGCTCAGTGGTGGTGTATGGCGATACACATGGGTTCAACCCCGATGAAAGCTACGCCCCCGCTCCTTGTTCATTCCTCACCGAATACGACCGCACCAAGCACCTGGCCTACTATCATGTGGCCGTGCCGCTCATCAGCCGGGGAGCGCCCATCACCATCGTCATGCCAGGGGGGGTCTACGGCCCTGGCGACGCCAGCCTGATTGCTTCGCTGATGCGCCTGTTCTATCGCGGTTGGCTGCCCGTACTGCCCGGCCCCAACCTCACCCTATGCTACGCCCATGTGGATGATGTGGCGGAGGGGCATATCCTGGCCTACGAGAAAGGCGGCATTGGCGAGACATACCACCTCACCGGACCGGCGCTCAGCTTGCGCCAGGTGGTGCGCTTATGGGCGGATATAACCGGCCGACCCGCTCCCGTGCTGAACATTCCGGCAGCTTTGCTTAAGCCATTCGCCCCCCTGGTGGATTTACCAGCCCTGTACATCCGCCTACCCGATGTCATAAGCAAAGACACGCTGTCGATTCTGGATGCAACCTACCTGGGCAAATCGGATAAAGCGCAGAACGAGCTAGGCTGGCGCACACGTCCGCTGCGAGACGGCTTTAGCGAAACGTTGGGATGGATCGCGGCGCGAGAAAGCGCCCGCCCGGCTCCCCTGCTGCGCCTGCCCACAACCCCACGCCGGCGCTTTTCGATGGCGCTAGGTGCGGTGTTAGGCGGATTGGCCGCATGGTGGCTATGGGGGCGCAGCCGGCGTTAAGGGGCTGGAAGAACGCCCGCTTACCATTTTCTGCTATCTCTCCCACCCATCGCCAGGCGCCGGTAGAAGTTAAATAGTTAGCGCCAAGAGCAGCGCAGACCGACAGACCGGCCAAAGCGTTGGCTCCTGGCGCTATTTTTTCGCTAAAAAACGCCGGCTGGGCTAGCGCGGCGGACGGCAGCCGTAAGGCTGCTTAAAAGCCACGGGCAGCCGAACATAGGGGGCGGGCTTCATCTGGTCGGCGGCCACCTCTTGTCCAAACGGCAGCAACCAGTAACTGTTTCCATCGCCTTCGGCCACGAAGCCCTTTTCATTCTCCGAATCCGAAACTTCCCACACCAGCGCGTCGCGTTGGCAGTACGGCCCATCAATAATATTGAGCAGCTCGCCAGATACCAGTTTGCGCTTAATCGGCGAGGTGCCAACTTCTTGGCTCATATGCAGGGCTGAAATTACCGCATTATTGGCCACAAAGGCCACATCGCCAACATGCAGGCGGGAGGCCACTTTGCAGCCCAGCAGCGGGTAATAGATGGGGGCGGTGTAGGGGTTATACGAACCGTTGTTAATGAACACCGTCTGCCCGGGGTCATCGGCCGCTGGCTGAGGCGGCTCGGGGGTCACCGGCGGCGCAGGCGTAACCGTCGCCACTACTTGCGTCACATACTGCACAATAACCACGGTGGGGTATACCATCTGCGGCTGTGCAGTGTTGAAACCCCCACACGCCGAAAGCCCCAACGCCAAAATGATGACCAGGGAAACTAACCACCAACCTTTTTGTTTTTTCATGCTAATTCTCCTTATTATAGGCCTGTAAGCTTATTACTTGTGCGGTGCGGTGGGCAGCAGCCAATATGTGTTGCCATCGCCTTCGGGGGTAAAGCCCTCCTGGCCGTCAGCCATCCGCACCATCCACACAATCCATCCCCGGCTGCAAAATGGACCATCGACAATCTCTAACAGCGCCCCAGGGTCGGCGTAAGCGAAAACCGTCCCTTCGGCCATATCGCGGCCATAGCGAATGCCATTCGGTCCACCCACGTAAGACACCATCGCCACATCGCCAACATGCAAACGCGAGGCCACGCAATCGGGCAGAGGATAGTAAATTACCGCCGCCATCGGGTCAAAGGTGGGTGAAGCAGTGGGCGGCGGGGTGGTGGCGGTTGGCTCAGGGGTAGCGGTGGCAGGCTTTGGCGTCGGCGGAATAATCTGCGTCACCACCTGGGTAATAATCACCACCGGAGGGGTGGACGAGGGAGTGGATTGAGCGCCCAAACAGGCTGAAAGACCCAGCGCCGACATCGCCATGAGGGCAACCAGGCCGATGATTTTCGCCCGCTGTGGATTTAAAATTGACATTTTTTATTTTACTCCTTAGCCGTGGCGCACCTGGGCGCGTGAATATAACGGCTTATGGCCGACTTGTGGCCTAATAGATGACCACACGCGTTCCATTTTCGGTTTCAACATAGTCTTCCGTGATGGCGACGAACGGTTCGCTCCAGCGGTACACCCAAAGGGCGGCTTCCGGGGTCAAGTTTATGCACCCATGGCTCTGGGGCGTGCCGTAGTTATGATGCCAGAATGTGCCATGAATGGAGACGCCCGTCCAAGAAATATAGCTTACCCAGGGAACCCCAGGCAAGTCAAAGGCATTCCCCTCCAGGTTCGACGCCATGTGGCGTGAAGGAGTTTTGCGCTCAATGCGATGGGTTCCGATGGGGGTTGTGCCTTCAAATGTGCCGGTGGCGATGCGCGCCGTGTAAACTGGCTGCGCCCCCTCATAACAAACCAGGCGCTGGCGCGTCAAGTCAATGCGAATTTCCTTCTCGCCTACCCCGGCCGAAATTGGCGCAACCTCGGCGGCGGAAATTGGCCGCAAATGCTCGGCCTGCACCTGATACGTCTCTCGATTGCGCTCATCCCAAATTTGATACCATACCGTGCCCAGCCCATCCTTGAAGGCATAATGCACCCAGTAGGCGCTGGCGTAATAGCAGCGGTAAAAGCGCCGCCGGCCGCGTTCGGTAACTTGATAAGCCTGGGTAAAGGGAACCGTCACCTGGGCGAGCATGCCTCCAGCGGGGATGTCCAACACCGGCTGGTTCAAGGTATTCTTCACCGGCTGAACATAAGCCGAATTTAGCCAACCATCTTTTGTGCGCAGCCAAATGGGGTTATTGGTGGGTTCGGGGTCGCCCACCGATTGGGCTTCAATTTCCACCACCGCATCGGAGACATAATAGCCCAACTCGCGGCCCCGCAGCGTGGGTTGGTCGTAATAGCGCTGCGAGTATACCAGCCGTCCTAAGTCATAAGCAGGGGCGCGCAACAGCGCCGGGTCGCCGCCGGGGGGAAAATCACGAAAAGCCAGGCCGGCAGACGCCAGCGCCAGCCCGCAGAGCTTGAGAAAATCGCGTCGCTGAATAGTATTTGGCATAAGTCAATCATCAGAGCCGCCCATCGCACCGGCGATTCCGCACAATCGCTGCAATCATAGCATAAACACTCCTATTTCGCAAATTATGAGGCGGTTAAGAGATGGTAAAATAGCTGCAGGAGGGTCTATGCACACACTCAACCCCAATGATGTACGTTTTTTCAGTGGCAGTTCGCACCCCGAGCTGGCAAAGGCGATTGCCAGCTACCTGACTCTCCCCCTAGAGCCAACCTCGATCACGCGCTTTAGCAACGACAACTTATATATTCAATTGGGGGCCAGTGTCCGCGGACGGAGTGTCTACCTGGTGCAATCGCTCACTCATCCGGTGAGTGAACACCTGATGGAACTGCTGATGATGATCGACATTGCCCGCAGCGCCGGAGCGGCGCAGATTCACGCCATCATCCCCTACTTCTCCTATGCTCGCTCCGACAAAAAAGACGCCCCGCGCATCTCCATCACCGCCCGACTGGTAGCCGACCTGCTGCAAACCGCCGGGGCAACCCATGTCATGACCATGACTTTGCATTCCCCCCAGGTGCACGGCTTCTTTAGCATCCCCACCGATCCGCTTACCGCCCGGCATCTGTTCATGCATCACTTTTGCGAAAAAGGTTACCCGGACGCCGATACCATCGTCGTTTCGCCCGATATGGGGCGCGCCAAGCCGGCGGCGCGCTTTGCCAAAGCCCTGGGCATCGAAGTGGCCGCCGCCCAAAAAGATCGCATCGACGACCACCACGTTGAAATCGGATCGGGGATTGATCGCCTGGTTAAAGGCTACCATAAGGCAATTATCTACGACGACGAAATTGTCACCGGCACAACCGTTATGGAGCTGACGCGGGCGCTGATCGCCCAAGGCATTAGCAGCATTCGCGTGGTATGCACCCATGGGGTATTCGCCGGCGAGTCTCTGGCGCAGCTTTCCGCCATTCCGGAGATCAACGAAATTATTACCACCGATACCGCCGCTATTCCCCTTCATCAGCGTAACAACAAATTGACCGTCTTGTCTGTGGCGCCGGTTTTTGGGGAAGCCATTTGGCGCAACAACAATCGCCAATCGATTGGCGATTTGTTTTCGTTTGGGGAGGAGCCGGATTAACCCCCGGCCCTTGCGTCTTCCCAACTTCACACCGCGGTTCTTACCCCATGGGATTAGCCCTTGGGTTATACTCAATGATATACTTGCTGCATAATAAAAGACAGTGAGCCAAAGAATGCGCCCATCTCAAGGCCGCATGCCCCAGCCCACATAGATCTTATTCGCCGCCAAACCCAAACGCCCAACGAGGCCTTTATGGATGAACTGACCTTAAAAAAGATACTGGCTGAACCGCGTTCCTTGGATGATCTGCATATTCCTCAAAACATCGTCATCGATCTCATCTTTCGCCTCCTATATAATGAAGGCAACGTGGCGTTAGTGCGCTTTACCGAGGTACTGAAAATCCCGCGGGCGCTGATTGATGAAATCTTGATGTGGATGCAGAAAGAACACCTGGCGGAGGTCTCGAAAGCCAGCGTGGAGTTAGGGCGGTTGGGCAATGTATTTACCCTCACCCAGGCCGGCGAAGAGCGCGCCCTGGCCGCCATGGATCGCAGCCAATATGTCGGCCCCGTGCCAGTGGCAATTCCGTATTACAACCAGGCTATCGAATTACAAACCCAAATGCGCACCCAGGTCTCTGTGGAACAGATGCGTGAGGCGCTTAGTCACCTGATTTTGCCAGACACTTTTCATCGCCAGGTGGGGCCGGCAGTCAATTCGGGTCGCTCACTCTTCTTATATGGACCGCCGGGAAATGGAAAGACCACCGTCGCCATGGCAATCGCCAAGCTGCTCTCTGGAACCAACCCGGTTTGGATTCCCTACGCCATCACCGCCGGCGGGCAGATTATCCAAATTAACGACCGCCTGGTTCATAAACAAGTTTCGACAGAAAAAGGGCGTACCGGCGAGTTCGGACGCATGGACCAACGCTGGGCGCTGATTGAACGCCCGGCGGTGACGGTAGGCGGCGAGCTTAAAATGGACGCTCTCGATCTGCGCTTCGACCCCGTCGCCAAATTCTACGAGGCCCCCCTCCAACTTAAAGCCAACGGCGGTATGTTTCTCATCGACGACTTTGGCCGCCAACAAGTCTCGACCACCGATCTGCTCAACCGTTGGATCGTGCCGCTGGAAAGCTCTATCGACTTTCTGCGCCTTCAAACCGGCCAAACTATCGTCGTGCCGTTCCGCCAGCTCACTGTGTTTAGCACCAACCTCGACCCGCACGACCTGGTAGACGATGCCTTCCTGCGCCGGATTCAGATGAAAGTGGGCGTGATGGCCCCCGATGAAAAACTGTATTACAAGATTTTCGTTGAAATGGCGAAATCTCTCAACATCCCCTTCAATAAAGACGCCTTCTTGCACCTCATTCAAAACTGGTATCGCAATCCGGGGCGTAATATGCAGGCGGTTCACCCGCGCGACTTGCTAAAGATTATTATCTCGCTGTGCGAGTATGATGGGACCCCGCTGCGCATGACGCCCGACCTGATTGATGAGGCTTGCCGCAGCTACTTCGTATAACCTGCGCCCATCAGGATGTGGCGCAAACCGCAGCCGGAAATCTCAACGCCCTGGAGTATGCATCATGCTGCAAACCATCGAACCAAAGTGGATGGGAACTCGCTCTACCGGCCGCTATGGCCGAAGTGCAGGCAGCAGTTGGATCCTCCCCAGGTTCCAGGGATCCTGGGTTTCCGCCTGTAGGCCGGGGCGCTTTTTCAGGCGTAACCTTCATTCCCGCAAGCTGGCCCCTGGCCGCGCCCGCAAAGCTCCCTTCTCGCCCGGCTGCAAGCAACCCTCGCTCCCAATCGATGGCCCCGGAATCGCCGAACAAGTATCCTTACGCCTACTGCGTGGGCAGCCAGCGAACACGCCTCGGATACACAGCGGCGGTGCAGCGCCTGGGGCGCGGCGCTTTCCTGGGGGCGAACGACGCGTGACGCTCGATTTTTGGAGGATGAATGGTTAGCTTAAGAGAAATCAGAATGCACATCCAGCTGTCTGGGGTGCGTGGGGCGCTGCGCGTCCTACAATATACCCGCGCCCGCGCCGCCCTCGACCAGGCCTATGAAGCCAGGCGCGCCGCACACCCCGATTCTTCCCCGCAAAGCCCCGGCCAGCTGACGAACCACACCGCCCACCCCCATGGAGCTGATCTCACTTTTGAAAACGCTCGCCTGGAAGTGCGCTTTCTGGCTGCCGATTTGCTGCGCCTGACCTGGACGCCCGGCAACCCGCCGGTTCCATATGCCATCGCAAAGACCGAATGGCCCGGCTGCGTCACAACCTGCACAGGTACTCCGCAGAGCGGGCTGAATTGCGCCACCAACGCCCTCACGCTGCGCATTTCCCCCACCGGCGCGTTGACTTTCCTCGCTGCGGATGGCGGCGTGCTGCGCCAGGTTGACGCCCCTACCTACCGCCATACAATGGAAGGCGCCGCCTGGAGCGATCATGCCGTGCTGCGCCCAGAAGAAGGCTTGTTTGGCCTGGGCGAACGCGCCGGCCGCCTGGATTGGCGCGGGCAGACCCACCGATTGTGGAATTCCGACCCCGGCGGCGCCTACCAGCCCGGCCACGACCCCATCTATATGCCCATGCCGGTTTTCCTGGGTATGCATCACAATGGGGCCTACCTGGTCTTTTATGAGAACACCTATCCGGCGCAGTTCTCCAGCGTGGATGGGCTGAGGGCTGCTTTTGAAGGCGGCCAACTGCGCAGCTACTTCATCCCCGGACCAGCGCCGAGAGCCATTGAGCGATTTACAGAGCTAACCGGTCGCCCACCGCTGCCGCCGCGTTGGGCGTTGGGTTACCACCAATCGCGCTGGAGCTACATGAACGCCGCCGAAGTGCGCCAATTGGCGCGTGGTTTCCGGGCGCGCGATCTCCCGCTTAGCGCCATTCACCTCGACATCGACTACATGCATGGCTACCGCGTCTTCACCGTCGATAACCAGCGCTTCCCCGATCTTAAAGCCCTTACCGACGAGCTGCACGAGCAGGGTATTCGCACCGTCACGATCCTCGATCCGGGGGTGAAAAAAGACCCCGGATACGATGTATACAGCCAGGGTTTGCAGCGCCAGGTCTTCGCTAAGACCCCCACCGGAGAGGTGATGCACGGCATTGTGTGGCCGGGCTGGAGCGCCTTCCCCGATTTCACCAACCCCGAAACCCGCGCCTGGTGGGCCGGGTATTATCCGCGCCTGCTCGACCTGGGCGTGGATGGAATTTGGCACGATATGAACGAACCCACCTCCTTCGCCGCCGCCGGCGGGCCGTACCTGCCCAAAGATCTGCAGCACAACCTGGAAGGGCAAGGCGGCAACCACCTGCAAGCGCATAATGTTTACGCCCACCAGATGGCCCGCGCCGGTTTCGATGGCCTGCAAGCAGCGCGCCCGCTGCACCGCCCCTGGATCGTCACGCGGTCCGGCTGGGTGGGCGTCAGCCGCTACGCCTGGAACTGGACCGGAGACGCCTTCACCTCGTGGGAAAGCCTGCGCATGGTGGCCGCCATCGTGCTTTCCACCGGCTTGAGCGGGCAGCCTTTTAACGGCCCGGATATCGGCGGCTTTTCGGGAGACCCCTCTCCTGAGCTGTATATTCGCTACTTCCAGATGGCTGCCTTCCTACCCTTCTTCCGCACCCACTCAGCTTTCACCACCCCGCGCCGCGAGCCATGGTCTTACGGCGAACCGTACACGCGCATTGCCCGCGAGTTCCTTACCCTGCGATATAAGCTGCTGCCCTACTTTTACACCCTGGCATGGGAGGCGTCGCAGACCGGTCACCCCCTGGTGCGCCCGCTGTGGTGGCTAGACCCCTCCGATGACCGCTTATGGGGCCGCGACGACGTGTTCCTGCTGGGCCACGCCCTGCTGGTGGCCTGCCTGCTGGACGAGAGCGGAACCCGCCGGGAGGTGACCCTGCCCAAGGGCGGCTGGTATTCGCTGTGGGATGATACGCTTTACGAAGGCCCAACCTCAGTGGAGATCGAGACCGGGCTAGAGCGCATTCCCGTGCTGGCCCGCGCCGGCAGCATCCTCCCCATGGAGAGTGGGCCAACCCTGCAGCTGCACGTTTACGCCCCCACCTCGCCGGAGACCGCCGCCGGGCAAGCGGAAAGCGCCACAGGCAGCGCCGCCGACCTGAGCCTGTATTCCGACGCCGGCGAAGGCTACGGAGCGCATCGCCTCGATCACTTTACGCTGCATCGCGACCAGGCCGGCGGGCTGCTGGTAGAATGGCGCGCCCAGGGCGATTTCCCCTTCCCCTATACCCAGGTAGAGCTAGTGCTGCACGGCCAGGCGCCGGCGCTTACCTGGGGTCAATCTGGTTCTCCCCTAGGAGGCTAATTGCATGGACCTAAACCGCTATTACCAAAACGAAGAAATGTTAACCTTGTTCAACGAGTGGGCGGCGGCCTACCCCGGCCTGCTGGAAGTGCGCCAATTGGGAGAAAGCCACGAAAAACGCCCCATCTGGCTGCTGGTGATCACCGCGAAAAACACCGGGGCCGATACTGACAAGCCGGCGGTATGGATCGACGCCAACATCCACGCCACCGAGCTAACCGGCTCCACCACGGTGATGGCAATCGCCGAGCGATTGCTAAGCGGCTACGGCAGCGACCCGAAGATAACTCACCTGCTGGATTACAGCGTGTATTATATTGCGCCGCGTGTCAACCCCGATGGAGCCGCCCTGGCCCTGGCAAAAGTTCCGCGGGCGGTGCGCTCCGGGGTGCGCTATTACCCCTGGGAGGAGAAAGTCCCCGGTCTGCATGATGAAGACGTGGACGGCGACGGGCGCATTCTGCAAATGCGCCTGCAAGACCCCAACGGCGATTGGAAGATCAGCAGCCTGGATGCGCGCCTGATGGAAAAGCGGCTCCCCGATGAATTTGGCGGGGTGTATTACCGCATCCTGCCCGAAGGCAACCTGCTCGATTTTGACGGCTACACCATTACCACCGCCCCACCCCCCGAAGGACTGGACTTCAACCGCAACTTCCCCTTTGAATGGCGCACCGAAGGCGAACAGCACGGAGCCGGCCCGTACCCCGCCTCCGAGCCGGAAATCCGAGCCATGGTCGATTTCGTCGCCAGGCATCGCAACATCAATATCGCCATCGCCTACCACACCTTCAGCCGGGTGATCCTGCGCTGCTACAGCACCAAGCCTGACGACGATATGGAAACGCTCGACCTGTGGATATATAAAGACATGGGCAAAATCGGCACACAGATCACCGGCTACCGCAGCGTGTCTACCTATCACGACTTTACCTACTTTCCTAAGCAAGTTACCACCGGGGCTTTCGACGATTACATGTACGATCACTTCGGCGCATTCGCCTTCACGGTTGAATTATGGGATTTACCCACCGAAGCCGGCATCGAAAACCGCAAGTTCATCGAGTGGATGCGTGACCACCCGCACGAACAGGATCTGCAAATCTTAAAGTGGATCGAAGAACACGCTCCACAAGGGTACGTAGATTGGTACGCTTTCGATCATCCTCAGCTTGGCAAGGTGGAGTTGGGCGGTTGGGATCATATGTACACCTGGATCAACCCGCCGCTCGCCTTCCTGGAAGCGGAAGTGCAGCGCAATATCGCTTTCCCTTTGACCTTGGGCCACCTGCTGCCGCGCCTTTCGATATTCCTTTTGGAACTTAAACCACTAGGCGAGGATATATATCACCTGAACCTGGTAGTCGATAATAACGGCTACCTGCCCACCTACACCAGCCAACAAGGCAAGAAGCGCAAGGCCACCCGCCCGGTGCGAGCAGAGCTGGTTCTGCCAGAGGACGTGGTCTTACTCGATGGCCGCCCCAAGGTCGAGCTAGGCTATCTGGAGGGCCGCAGCGCCAAGGTGGATGTTAACCAGGTGTTTGCCGAGGGCGACACCGATCAGCGCGCCCGCGCCGAGTGGACGCTGCGCGCCCCCAAAGGCGCAGAATTTACCGTGCGCGTGCTGAGCGAACGGGCGGGCAGCTTGACCAAGAAGATAACTGTGCCCTAGATGGCGGGCAGGACGGCAAAATGACGCCCACTCTTCAAACTTTTACCCCCGATTTGTTCCTGCCGGCCGCACAGCTGTTAGCGGCGCGGCATCGCTTCGACCGGCGCAGCCTGCCGCTTTTGCCGAAAGCCCTCGAAGACGAGACGCCCGCCCTGGCTGCTGTGCAAGCCGCCGCGGCCGGCGAACACACCCAGGGGATGGCCGCCTTAGAAAATGGTCGTCTGGTGGGCTATATGTTGGGCGCTCTCACCCTAGATATGTTATGGGGGCGCTCCGCCTGGGTTCGTCCCGCCGGGCTGGCCCTGGAACCGGGTCAATCTGCCGAGCTGGCGCGCGATATGTATGCGGCGCTGGCCGAGCAGTGGGTGAACTGGGGGGTTTATTTTCACTTCGCAGTTTTACCGGTTAGCCAGCCCCACCTGATCGAGGCCTTTTACCACCTATCCTTCGGCATCGAGCATATCTATGCGTTGATGGAATGCGCGCCCTTCATCGAAAGCGCCCCCCCTCCAGCCCCAGGGCTGGTCGTTCGCCGGGCCGGCGTGAACGACCGCAGCACGCTGGAGGCGCTTTCCACCATCACCTGGCAGCACCAGGTTCAATCGCCCGTGTTCGGCATTCACCTGCCAGAAACGGAAGCGGGCCATATCCAACAATATGGCGATTTGGTCGCCGACCCGGAGGCGCAAACCTGGCTGGCGTTCAACGAGCAGGAGCAGGCGCTTGGGGTGCACGTTTATTACCAGGTGGAAAGCGCGCCCGATAACCTGCTGGCCGAGGACCACTACTGTGAGCTGGTAGCGGCTAACACCATGCCCCAACAGCGCCGTCGTGGCATCGCCCGCGCTTTGCTGCAAGCCGGCCTGGCCGATCAGGTGCAGCGTGGTCGCACAGTGTGCCAAACCGACTGGCGCGCTACCAACCTGCTTTCATCGCGCGCCTGGCCCAGCCTGGGCTTCAAACCCTATCATTACCGCCTGGTGCGGCGCATCGATGACCGCATCGCCTGGGCCAGATAGGCCCCTCACCCGCTGCGCCCCGACGCGGCGGACACCTTCCCTTATGAGGCCATTATGTCTGATCTCGTTAAGCAAAAAGTTCAGCAAGCCATCCAGATCCTGAACGAAAAAAACATCGATGTGTGGCTGACATTCGTGCGCGAAACCGCTTCCGGCGGCGACCCAGTGCTGCCGCTCATCTATGGGCACGATCTCACCTGGCACAGCGCCCTGCTAATCGCCCGCAGCGGTTACACCAACATCATCCTGGGGCGGTTCGAGGCCGAAGCGGCGCACCGCGTAGGCGCATACCAAACGGTGACGCCCTACGACCAATCGCTGCGCCCAGACCTGCTGGCCGCCTTGGAGCAAATTGAGCCAACCGGCATCGCCATCAACTATTCGCAAGACGATGTGCTGGCCGATGGCCTGACGCACGGCATGTATCTGACACTGCTCGACATGTTGGCGCGCACACCGTTCGCCAGCCGCCTGGTGTCGGCGGAGGGGGTGATCGGGGCGCTGCGCGGACGAAAAACCCCGGCGGAGGTGGAGCGCATTCGGCGGGCGGTGGCCACAACCGCCGAGATTTACGCCGCCGCCTTCGACTTCGCCCAACCCGGCATGAGCGAGCGCCAGATCGGCGAGTTCATGCACGCCGAAATGCGCCGTCATGGCTGCGGCCCGGCCTGGGAGCTGACCAACTGCCCGGCGGTTAACTGCGGCCCCAATTCTCCGGTCGGCCACCTGGGGCCATCGGACGTGGTGCTGGAACGCGGTCACCTGCTGCACATAGATTTTGGCGTGCGCCAGGATGAATACTGCTCCGATATCCAACGCATGGCCTATTACCTGGCCCCCGGCGAAACCCAAGCCCCGCCTGAGGTGCAAAAAGGCTTCGATACGGTGCAGCGCGCCGTCGAAGCCGCCGCCGCGGCCATGCGGCCCGGCGTCCCCGGCAAGAACATCGACGCCATCGCCCGCGCCATCATCACCAACGCCGGCTATCCTGAATATATGTACGGAACCGGGCATCAGCTTGGACGCCTGGCCCACGACGGCGGCGGCATGCTCGGCCCCTTGTGGGAGCGGTACGGCGACATCCCCAATCACCCCCTTGAGGCCGGGGAGGTGTACACCATCGAACCCGGCCTGGCCGTGCCCGGCTACGGTTATGTGGGCCTGGAAGAAGACGTGCTGGTGACGGAAGATGGCGCAGTACTTTTGGGCGCGCCGCAAACCGAATTGATCTTGCGCTAAACCGGCAAAGCTGCACCGGCGCGGCGGACAGACGCGCACCCGCCCGATGGGCCAAACCCGTGCCCGTCGCGCCGCCCATCTTGGCTATGCGCAGGCCGCGCTTCATTCCACCGGCGCGGCGGACAGACGCGCACCCGCCCGATGGGCCAAACCCGTGCCCGCCGCGCCGCCCCTCCTGGCTATGCGCAGGCCAGGCGCCAGCCGCGCTTCATTCCACCGGCGCGGCGGACAGACGCGCACCCGCCCAACAGGCCAAACCCCTTGCCCGCCGCGCCGCCCCTCCTGGCTATGCGCAGGCCAGGCGCCAGCCGCGCTTC
>CAZHFU010000005.1:134614-141540 GCA_964531975.1 uncultured Anaerolinea sp.
ATTCCACCGGCGCGGCGGAGAGAGGCGCACCTGCCCAACAGGCCAAACCCCTTGCCCGCCGCGCCGTCCCTCTTGGCTATGCGCAGGCCGCGCTTCATTCCACCGGCGCGGCGGAGAGAGGCGCACCCGCCCAACAGGCCAAACCCCTTGCCCGCCGCGCCGCCCCTCCCGGCTATGCGCAGGCCGCGCTTCATTCCACCGGCGCCCTCACCGGGCGCACTTCCCCGATCTCCACCCCAGGCGTGCGGCTGTGCACCACCACCCCCGCCTGCATCCGGGGATCGTACACCGCCGTCCAGGCGCGCCGCGGCGCAAAACAGCGCCCCAGGCTCATAAACGCCCACAGTGGCAGCTTGCCGCTGATCACCAGGCCCCCCTGGCCGGGCAGATCGGGCAAGCGCAAATCATCCGCCTCCAGCACTCCCGAAGCCGGCAGGTCAATCTGCAAAATCTCGTCGCCAACCGCCGCACCGGGCAGCGATGCGAGGCTGAAGGTGAGCGCCCCCGTACCCCTGCGCCGCTGCACAGCCCACACCGGCGGGGCTGTCACCCAACCCTGGTGAATATCAAACACCGCCGCCGGAGCAGGCCAGGCCAGGCAAGCCACCGCTGCCGCCAACCACCCCGGAGCGCGCCCATACACAGCCAACGCCTGCCCCGCCGCCACGCCTTGGCGCAGACGGGGCAAATCCTCCGGTCGCCAGCGGCCATTGAAATCTCGTGATAAACTTACCCCCAGTTCGTCTAAATCTAGCAGCGGATAAGGAGCATCCTGGATATGCCGGCGGCGCAGGTCGTCGGGGGCGTAGGCGCATAGTCCGGCCACCTGGTCGGCTAACTGCGCCGCCACCGGATGCGCGCCAGGGTCGGTGAAGAAGTCCGCCGACCGCAGGTGGGCGTCGCGCTCCAGCCCGGCGATCACCCCCCGCAGAACCGGCTGCGCGGCGCTCAACTGCTCGGCCTCGGTGCGAGTGGAGCGCAGCTCGGCCACGTGCAGCAAAGGCAAAGCCTCCAGGCGCGCCCGCCACGCGTCCAGCCCGGCTTCATCGGCGGCCAACAGCACCACGTGGGTGCAGCTCGCCAGCAGCGCCTCCTGCGCTGCGCCCTGCGGGCGCCCCCCCACATCGACCAGCAGCGGCAGACGGCGCTGATCGATGCGGCGCTGCATATCGTCCAGAAACCTGGCATGGTAAGGGCGTTTAGACCGGTATTTGAGCGTCAACACCCCGGCCTGAGCGCCCTCCAGGAACCAATCGCCTTCGCCGTCGGGCACGGCCCGCAGCAGATAATGGGCGATTTTGCGCCGGCGCAGTTCGGCGCTAAGCAGGAAACCCAAAACCGATTTGCCGCTGTGCGGCGGGCCGGCTAATAAGATGGCAGGAAATAAATTCATAATTCCTCGATGATGAACAACGAATCGCTTACCCTGATCGCAACCCTGGGCGGGCAGCCCCAAATTGTCACTCTAACGCTCGATCTGCTGTTGGAACGCGGCGAGCGCATCGACCAGGTGGTGGTAGTATACCTGGCCGGCAACCCCCGTTACCAACAAGCCTTTCGGCGCCTGGGCGGGGAATTCCCCGGCGATCGCTACGCCGGGCGCAGCATCCACCTGCGCGGGGCGGCAGTGCGCCGCGGCAGCGAGCTGCCCGCCGAGGCGCGCACGGCCCTGGAAGTGGAAGCGGTGCGGGTGACTTTCTTCGACCTGCTGGCCGACCTCAAACGGCAGGGGCGGCGCGTCCATCTCAGCCTGAGCGGAGGACGGCGCATTTTAGCCCTGGCGGCGATGGGGGCCGCCATTCAACACCTCACCCCGGCCGACAGCATCTGGCATGTGTTCACCCCACCCGATGTGACTGAGACGCTGCGCCAGACCGAGGCCATGCACCTGCCCCCGAACAGCGGAGCAAGCTTAATCCAGGTGCCCTTTGTGCCGTGGGCGGCCTACTTCCCCGCCTTGCGCCCGCTGCTCGAACAGCCTTCCGACCAAACCGCTCGGGCGGCCTGGCTTGCGCCAGACGAACGCGCCTTATGCCAGGCGGCCTGGGAAAAGCTTACGCCGCGTCAGCAAGCCGTTCTCGCTCAAATCGCCATGGGGCGCACCCGCCAACAAGCCGCCGATCAGCTACGCGTAGCCCCATCCACCATCGACTCGCACATCAAGGCCATCCATGCGGTGTGCCGGGCCGCGTGGCCCGAAGGCGCCCACATCGACAGCGCCTTTCTGCGCGCCCGCTTCGGGCCGTTCCTCAACCTAGTTTAACACGCCTGGCGCGGGCCGTCATCCCCACCAGCGGGCAGAAAACCCCCGCGCTTTGGGGAAGCCGTCCGCTTTTGCCGCTAAAATGTCGCTTCATCTTACCGAATTATCTCATTTTAACCCTGGAATGAGGTAGAATAGGCACACATTCCGCAAAACGTGCTCGACCACCAATCGTTATTTATCCATTCGGCTTAATCGCACCCTCTCACAAAACCATGGGGGATAAACTTGCCTGAGCCTGCCCCTCAACTTCCTAAAAAAACGCCATATTTCCCCACCGCTGGGGAGAAAAACACCCCGCGCCGGGGATGCGTCCCGGTCGCCATCATGCTATGATGAAACCCGTAAGCATTCCTTGCCACTTTCTGGCCGGCGCTTGTGGAGGGGAACCGGCTTGCCAGGGTTCGTCTAGATGTGGGAATGGGAGTTTATCCCTCCAGGGAGGGAGGGGTAAACTCCCATACACCCATTAATCGCTCTGATCTACAAAAGTCACTTCCAGGATCGGTCTTACCGATCCACCAGGCCAATTATATTTGAGCACCGTTTTATTTACCACACCGAGGAGGCAAAAATGTCTGAAAAGCGCACCACTCCGTTCTTGGACGAAGCTATCGCCGGTCTGCTGCACGACATTGGCAAAGCCCCCCAGCGCGCCAATATCGAACCATGGACGACGCCGGAAGGGTTTGACCTGGCGGGCCAACCGGCGGACGCCCTGCGCTCGATGGCCTTTGCCCATAATGCGGTATACGGCCCCTATAAAGCCGCGGCGCTGGCGGGAGCTTATCACCATAGCGCGGACAAGAACCCCGCCGCTGCCCCCAAACTATCTTGCCTGGTGGCCCTGGCCGCCAGGCTTGCGGCAGGCAAACGCGCCGATGACGAACAAAAGCAAAACCCGAAACAAATGATCTCGATATTCGACCAGGTGCGCCTGGATGGAAGCGCGCCGCAACCCAGCGGGCGTTATCTGCGGGTGGGGCGGCTGGCCCTGAAGAAAGACGCCCTTTTCCCGGGCGCGAAGATGGACGAGGCCGCCCTACGCCACGCGTATACCGAAATGACAACGCGCTTAACCACCGCCGCAGGGCAGCCGATCGACGACCCATTCACTTACATCGAAAACATGCTCTCGGCCATGCAGCAGGCGGCCTGGGCCATTCCGTCGGCTGCCTCCACTCCCAACGTTTCACTTTACGATCACAGCCGCATGACCGCCGCCTTGGCGGTGTGCCTATCTGAAAAACCTGTGGAAGATATCAAGGCATTGCTGGGCGCTGTCACTCACCAGTTCCAGGGGAATGCCACCGAAAGCGACATCCAGCTGCTTAAACAACCGGCAGCGCTGCTTATCGGCGGCGATATTTCGGGTGTGCAAGATTTCATCTACACCGTTTCAGCCAAGAAGGCCGCTCAAACTTTGCGCGGGCGTTCGTTCTATCTACAACTACTCACCGAAGCCGTGCTGCGCTTCGTGCTATCCGAACTAGGGCTGCCTTACTCCAATGTCATCTATTCCGGCGGTGGGCACTTCTTCCTGTTGGCCCCGCCTTCCGCCGCCGCCCATCTGCCGCAAATTCGCCGGCAGGTAACGAAGAAGCTGCTGGAACACCACAGCGTGGCGCTTTACCTGGCCCTGGGCGAAAGCCTGGTTCCCGTTAATGGTTTCGCCACCGGCGCATTTCCCCAACATTGGCAAGCTATGCACCGCAACCTGGCGGAGGCCAAGCAGCGCCGCTATATCGAGCTGGGCGATGACTTCTACGGCGACATCTTCACCCCACCACAAACCGGCGGCAACCCCGATGCGACGTGTGCGGTGTGCGGCGAAGACGCCAGCCAGGTGACCAACATTGAGGAAGACCCCAACGACGAAAATTTGCCCCCGCTGCAGATTTGCAACCTGTGCCGCTCGTTCTATGAGGTGATTGGCAAGAACCTGCCTACGGCGCGCTTCGTCGCCCTGGGTTGGGGGCCCGCCAAACCAAAACCGCGCGGCAGCGCTCTGAATACCCTGGAGAGTTTTGGCATGCAAGTGCGCTTTCTAAAGCGCGCCGACGATGCAATCGATCTGCCCGCCGCCCAGCGCCTCACCATCTGGGCTTTAGACGATGTGATCGATAAGTGGCCCACCGGCAAAGATCAACCAACAGCGCGCTTGCTGCGCTATACAGTAAACCAGATTCCGCTCAAAGACAACCAGCCAATTACTTTTGACACATTGCAAGAGCAAGCCTGCGGCGGGAAGGGCAAACCCGGCTTCAAACGCCTGGGCGTCCTACGCATGGACGTGGATAACCTGGGCGATATTTTCCAAAAGGGCTTAGGAAATACCGCCACCCTGGCGCGCCTGTCTACCCTGAGCTTCCAGATGTCGCTGTTTTTTGAGGGCTGGGTTAAGCGATTGTGCGAATCCGAGGATTATAAAGGCTTAATCTACGCGGTTTACGCCGGCGGCGACGACCTTTTCTTGATCGGCGCGTGGGATGTTATGCCCGGCCTGGCCCAATCCATTCGGCAAGACTTCGCCGAGTATACTGGCGGCAACAAAGACCTGCACCTGAGCGCCGGTATGACCTTTATTCATAACAAATATCCGGTCCACCAAGCCGCCGAAGACGCCGGCCAGGCGCTGGAGCAAGCTAAATCGCTGCCGGGCAAGGACGCCTTCGCCTTCTTGGGCCAGGCGTGGAAGTGGGACGATTTCCTCAAAATTACCCGCGATCAAGAAAAATTGGTTAATATAATGTTAGGAGAAGAGGGTGATAAGGAAGGACCGCGGTCGCTGCTGGGAACCTTACGCCAACTTGCACTCGACGAAGCAGATGCCCGCCAACAAAGGGCTACATCCGACACCGTCGTATGGGGACCGTGGATTTGGCGCGGAACCTACACCTTCACCCGCCTGGCAGAACAATACCAAAAGACCAAGCCAGAAATAGCGGCTTACATCAAATCCTTGGAAGAAGACTTGCACACTAAACACTATAGCAATATCGCCGCGTGGGGCAGCGCCGCTCGCTGGGCGCAGCTTTTAACCAGGAGGTAGCGATGGAAAATATAATATCTTCACCAGACTTTGAAGCATCTATCAGCCGCCTTCAACGCCAAATTACTCAATGGAAGGAAGGCCCGCGTTTAGACTTTAAAGTGGAGCTTTATAAGCTTAATAGTAAAGAAGAGCAATTCAAGTTTTCTATCGATATTATCGCATTTGCGAACATTGCCAGGAGAATTGGCAAACCCTGTTGGGTTATTTTTGGCGTGGATGATCTAAGCCATGATATTACTAATAAAGGGCTTCAGGATGAATTTCCCAGGCATGTAAAACCGGAAAACTGGGAAGACCGTGAGGTTCCCGTCAGCAATAAATACACTCTAATTCAGGATGCTTACAGGCAAACCATAATGTATTGGATTACGCCTGAGCCTTCTATTAGTTATGAGTATGGGCTTCTTGATGGTGAATTTTTATCTTATTTAGAAATTAATCCCGATCCATCAAGCGAACCATTTAAACTGAACAAGAATTCCCCATCCAAAAGAAATAAAGACGGCTCACAATCTAGTCCTATTAAAAAAGGGACAATTTATCTACGCAGGTGTTCCAGTACAGTACGATTGCAAGACTCAGAAGCTCATAGATACTTGTTGTCTGGCAGTGAAGCAGCCTATATATCCCGAAAGGGATGGCAAGAACTGATTAATTACTATCAGGTCGGACAATTTCTGGAAGCTAAAGACTTTCCATCCAATTACAATATCCTCTGTAATAACGGGCAGAATCGTGCTGAAGAGAGGGTGTTGGATATGCTTAACGAAAATCATCGTTGCATTATTATCAAAGGCAACCCTGGGACTGGGAAATCTCTTCTGCTAAAAAGATTAACTTGCTTTTTAGCAGAAAAACACTCTTCAGAGGTACATACGGTTGCCTCTTCATATGGCAACCCAGAGGAGGATAACGTTTTATGCTCCAATTCTGGAACCGACTGTGTAATCAAAACGATAGATGATTTCGAAGTTTATCCTGACTTTCCCGTTCCTGTTTTTCTTGAACTTCGCTTTAGCCTTGATAACATTCAAGAGTTTAAGGAGAGATTAGTAAGCAAAATTAAGGAGGCTTGCAAAAAAGAATCTCTTAAATCGCTGGAAAGCGTTTTTGCTATCCCCTTCGCACAGTGGGTTGTCATATTAGACGGGCTGGACGAATTGCGAAACAGAGAAAATGCAGCCGAAAAAATTAGAGGGTGGATAGATATATTACCACCAAATGTAAAGGTGATTATTGCCTCACGTCCGCGTTATGTCGATTTTCCAGGCACTAATTATCAATCCATTGAAATAACCAATCTTTGTCAGGAAGGTGCGAAGGAAGTCCTGGAATATAGGCTTTCAACTCAGATAATTGATGATGAGAATGTTAAAAGTGATCGAATAAATAAAATAAAGGATGCGGTATATGGTAGTGATGTCCTTAATTTCCTGGTGAATTTGCGTAGTATTGCCGGGCTGGTTAGTTATTTAACCGGATCCCCACCTGAAAGCATTGCACCTATCGACCGACCAATTGTCGAGGTAACTTCTCCGGTAGAACCACCATTAAACTTTAGTTTCCGCTAAAAACAGATAGCGGAACAGGCCGGGAATTGCTTCCGGC
>CAZHFU010000006.1:0-140522 GCA_964531975.1 uncultured Anaerolinea sp.
AAGCCCCCCTATGATTAGCCCAAAATGTGTCCAATCTTTTGGGTCCACCACACCCCCTTCCTGCGCCCGGAAGGGGGTCAGGGGGTTAGGTCCCTCTTTTTGGTGATATTTCACTGCACACAGGTGACATTTGCCACTATGTAAGAGCGCCCAAATTGATTAAATTAATAACATGGGTGATCTGGTGGTATCTTTACCTGATTTAAACTTATTCCACGACTTTCGGGAGACAGAACTGCCGGTACTCGAGATGATCTTCGAGTGGCAGCGTCCTGAGGCCGGTTACCACCTGTTCGAACAAGGCGACCTGGCGCAATATCTCTATATCGTGGTGCAGGGTGAAGTGGTGGTGAGCTTCAAGCCCGAGGACGCTCCGAAAATCGTGGTTAACCGCGTCAAGGCGCTGCCAGAGCAAGAAGGCGTGGTGGGCTGGTCGGCAGTGGTGGGCAGCCCCACCTACACCTCGTCGGCGGAATGCTACAGCGACTGTGTGCTGATCCGCGCTCGCTCCGAAGACCTGCGCTCGTACTGCGAAATCAACCCCCAGGCCGGCGGGCGCTTGCTCGACCGCCTGGCGACAATGATCGCCGAACGCATGCGTAACACCCACACGCACGTCATCACCCTGCTTGAGCAAGGCCTGGGTGTGCAAATCGCCCGCCCCGTGGTATAAACAAGCCAAACCGGAGGCATATGATGAGCGATAATCCCAAGCAAGAATTTACCCTGGAAGAAAGCGTTAATGCCCTGATCGAACGCCTGAGCGCCTATATCGAAACGGTGCACAGCGGCTCGGTTGAGATGGTCTCCATGGAAGGGAACGTGGTGAAAGTGCGCCTGGGTGGAGCCTGCGAAGGTTGTCCCCTTTCCCCCAGCACCCTGCATGGTTGGGTGGCGGGAACCATTCACCAGTTTTTCCCTGAATTAATCATCGAAGAAGCCTGATTTTTTGCGCCTCGCTATCTTCTCCGACCTGCACGGCAACCGCTTCGCCTGCCAGGCGCTGCTGGAAGCCATCGCCCCCCATTCCCCTGACGTCATTATGGCGGCGGGGGATATTTGTCTGGGCGGGGCTTTCCCCGCTGCATGTGTGGAGATGCTGCAAAACGCCGGGGTTTTGGCAGTGATGGGCAACACCGAAGCCTACTTACGCTCCCCTCACACTCCTCCGCCCGACGCCGCCCACCGCAGTAAGTGGCGCTGGCTTCAGCCCGCCGTAGAGTGGACGCTGGCCCAGCTTTCGGCGGCGCAGCGCGCCTGGCTGGCCGGCCTGCCCTTTGCGCAGCGTTTTTCCCCCACCGCCGCCGCCGGCGACGATGTGCTCGTGGTGCATGCCAACCCGCGCAACCTGAAAGATAACCTCTTTCCTCCGCCGGAAATCCAGCGGCGCCTGTGGGGCGAAGTGCGCCAACCCGATGACGACCCGCGCTTGCTGGAACTGCTGGCCGGGGTGCAGGCGCATACCCTGGTGTTTGGGCATTTCCACCTGCCCAGCCGGCGGCGGGTTGGCCGGCTGCAGCTGGTCAACGTGGCCTCAGCCAGCCTCCCCGGCATCGATCACAGCCGCCTGGCGCGCTTCAGCCTGCTCACCTGGCAAGCCGGCGTATGGCAGGTAGACGCCCACGCCGTTGACTATGGCGTGGAACAAGAAATCGCCGCCCTTCAGAGCAGCGATCTTCCGTCAAAGGCCAATTTTCTACACTATTACGGCTAACATCTCACTATAGTTGATTGGTGTTGTGCAAGAGTTCCGGTTGATACCCCCGCCGGCGCAGCCCTTCCCAGCCGCAAGCCTCGTTGGCGCAGCGATAGCGACGGGCGTGCGGCAAGAGCGTGGCGGAAAGGGCGCGCTCCACCGCCCGGCGAGGCACGCGATGCAGCCCCCCACCGCAGCGTGGACAAACCCCGGCCACCAGACGGGTGGACTTCTGCCAGCGATAGCGAATACGCCACACCAAATAGCCCAGCGCCGCCACAGCCACGCCTATGCCCACCAGCCCCCACACCCCCAACGCCTCCAGGCCGGCGCGTACCGCCGTCCCCACCTGCGCATTGACGGCGGCTAGCTTATTCAACACGGATGGCGCGCCGCGCTGCCACTGCTCAATGGCATGCCGGTTCATCACCAACACCAGCGCCGCCACAGCCAGGCTTGCCACAATAATCTCTTGCCGGTAATCTCGAAATAATCTTTTCATCAATGCAATCGCCCCCGCTAAAAAGGCGTCTCCACACAAACCCTGGCTCGCGCCGTCGCCCTGACAGCGCGGCTCATTGCTTCGTTTTTACTCTGTCAGGGCGGTTTTGTCAATGCCTGAGGGCACACCGCCCCATCCGACTTTAGCAAGAAAATTTTGGATGACTTATCCTCTCTGGCAAGCCGGGATGATGCGCAGCAGCGCCTCCGCCCATCCGCCTACCCCGGCATAGCACATCCGTCGGCGCGGGGGTCGCTGCCGCCGCACCACACCCCATCCGGTAAGCGGCGAATAATCTGCCCGCGCCCGAACAGCGCCCGCCCGAAACCCGCCACCGGCGCAATCGCATGCCCCATAGCAGCCAGATCGGCCATCACCGCCACCGGCAGCCCTTCTTCCAGCGCCACGCGCCCGCCGGACGTGCCGTCTTCGATGCAGAACCGCACCCGATCCAGCGCCGCCTGCGGGTCGAGGGCGTCATCCACCATACCGGAGAGCACCTGCACATGCCCCTGCGGCTGCATAAAACCGCCCATCACGCCAAAAACGAAGTCCAGCTCGGCGCGACCATCGTCGCCATCGCGTGTCGCCAAAGCCGGGATGATGGTGTGATAGGGGCGCTTGCCAGGGGCCAGCTGATTAGGATGACCCGGTTCCAGGCAAAAGTTGTGGCCGCGGTTTTGCAGCGTGAAACCCCATCCATGCGGGACAATGCCCGTGCCAAAGCCCATATAGTTGCTATTGATGAAAGAACAGGCATTGCCCTGGCTGTCGGCGGTGCAAAAGTAGACCGTATCGCTATGGCTGGCCGGCGCGCCGCGCTGGTGGTCGAGGTTGGCCTGCCGCGGGTCGATCTGCGCCCGGCGCGCCGCGGCGTAATCTTTAGAAAGCAGCCATTCCAGGGGGGCCGGGTTGAACGCCGGGTCGGCCACATACCAGCGTGTATCGGCGAAAGCCAGGCGCAGGGCTTCGATTTGCAGATGCAGGCGCTGCGCCGAGAGCGGGGCGCTTGCGGCAGGGTCGAAGCCTTCCAGGATGTTCAGCGCCAGCAAAGCGGTCAGCCCCTGCCCATTGGGTGGGCACTCCCACACCCGCACACCGCGGTAGGTCACGCTCAGCGGGGTTTCCCAGGTAGAGACGTGACCCGCCAGGTCGTCCAACGTCATGCAGCCGCCCGATGAGACCACCGCCTCAACGATGGCTTCGGCAATGCGCCCCTGGTAAAAAGCCGCCGGGCCGCCTTCGGCCAGCGCCCGCAGGGTGCGCCCCAAGCCGGGGTTGCGAAAACGCTCCCCGGCGTACGGGGCGCGCCCATCGAGGGTCATTTCGCCGCCGTTCAGCGCCTGGGCCAACTGTCGCCTGGCCCCTGCCGCCCACGATAGGGCAGTGAGCGGCGCTACCGGAAAGCCTTCTTCGGCCAGGCGGATCGCCGGAGCCAAAACTTGCGCCAGCGACAGACGGCCAAAACGCGCCTGCACATCGCACCAACCGGCGCACGCCCCCGGAGTGGTGACGGTGTGTGCATGGAAGAGCGGCAGTTCGTCTTGCGGCCCGTTAATCAACCCTTCGCGGCGCAGGCGCTCGATGGTTAACTGCGTCGGTGCGCGCCCCGATCCGTTCAAGGCGCTCACCTGGCGGCTCGCGGCCTCATAATACAGCGCGAAGCAGTCGCCGCCCAGGCCAGTGGAGGTAGGCTCGGTCACATTCAGGGCGGCGGCCACGGCCACGGCGGCGTCGGCGGCGCTGCCGCCCGCCGCCAGGATATCCCGTCCGGCGGCCGCCGCTAAGGGCTGCGAAGCCGCCGCCATCCCGCGTCCCCCATACACAGGCGAGCGGCGGGAGGTGAAACTAAAATCATCCATGAGCGGGTTCCTTAGGGTCGTCCAAAATGCGGCGCGTTCAGCTCACCGTAACGCCGCTGCCGGCCGCCGCCTGGCCGATGTGCCAGGCGGGTTGGCCCACGGCCTGGGCACGCTGCATGAAGCCTTCTAAACGCTGCGGCGCAACCGCCAGCAGCAAGCCGCCGCTGGTCTGAGCGTCGAACAGCAGCCATTCATGCTCCTCGGGTAGATGGGCGGCGAAGCGCACCTGAGCCTGGTAGTGCAAACGGTTATCCGCCGTGCCGCCGGGGAATGTACCCTGGGCGGCGTATTTGAAGGCGGCGCGGGTGAAGGGAATGCGGGCGAAATCCAGCGCCAGGCTCACCCCAGAAGCGTGGGCCATCTCCAGAGCGTGGCCCAAGAGGCTAAAACCGGTCACATCGGTTCCGGAACGCACACCAAACTCCACCGCCAGCTCGCCGGCCAGGCGATTGGTGCGCTTCATCCACGCGGTGACTTCGGCCACGTCTTCAGCGGCAGCCAGGCCGCGCTTGATGGCGGTGGTGGTCACACCAAAACCGAGCGGCTTGGTGAGCACCAGGGCGTCGCCCACCTGCGCCCCACCCTTTGAAATCAGGCGCTGCGGATGCACAAAGCCCAACACCACCAGCCCAAACTTCGGCTCCTTATCTTGCACGGTGTGCCCGCCGGCCAACACCGCCCCGGCGGCGCGCACCGTTTCGGCCCCGCCGCGCAAAATCTCGGCGCTCACTTCGGGCGGCAGATCGGGCGGCAGGGCGGCGATGTTGAGCGCCAGGAAGGGTCGCCCGCCCATGGCGTAAACGTCCGACAGGGCGTTGGCCGCCGCAATCGCTCCGTAGTCATACGGGTCGTCCACCACTGGGGTAAAGAAATCGGTGGTCGCCACCAGAGCTTGCTCATCGTTAAGCCGCCACACCGCCGCGTCGTCTGGGTCGCCCAGGCCCACCAACAGGTTGGGGTAATCGTGCGCGTCAAACATGCCTTGCAGAGGGCGCAGCACCTGCGCCAGCGTTTCCGCATTCAGTTTTGAAGCTCAGCCGGCGCAGTTAGACAGGCTGGTGAGGCGAATTTGCTTCCCGTTGGGGTAATTTTCAGACATACTCAGAGATTATCATACAAATTTACCGCTGTCCATAGTTTTGCCAGGGGTCGCGCGCAGCCATCTCCCCCATACGAACGAGAGCCTTCACCCCATCTGAATGAGGTCAAGGCTCCCGATTTTGGAAAGGCGCATCTGGTCGTCAGATGATTAAGCTCATCCACCTTCCCTTAGCTCACAGGCGGCGCTTACGGGTTGGGCGTAGGCGTAGGCATAGGCGTCGGCATGGGCGTGGGCAAGGTGCTGGGGAAACCTGGCACGAGCGTGTCTGGATTCACCGCCGTACCTGGCTGGATTGCGTCGGTGGGCAGCGGCAGCAGGTAGTTACCGGTGCTGGGCAAGAACAGCGTTTGCACCCCTGGCGCAATGCGGTTTACGAACAGATATTGCACCAGGGCCGGGTTATCTTTCAATATCGACGAAAGCATTTCCAGCGCCTTGGCTTCGGCTTCGGCCTGGATCAGGCGGGATTCAGCCTGACCCTTAGCACTAATCACCGCCGCGTCGGCCACGCCTTGGGCTTCCTGGCGGGCCTGCTCGGCTTCCTGCTTCTTCTGCTCTACCACCAGGCGGGCCTGCTGGGCGCGCTGTTCCGAAATCTGCTTCTGTTCAATCGAAGCAGCGTATTCTTGCGAGAAAGTCACGTTGCGCAGCACAAACTCTTGCAGCAGCAGTCCGTTGCTTTCCATCTTAGCCCGCATTACATCGTTAATTTCCTTGGCAATTTCATCGCGCTTGGTAGTAATCACTTCTTCCACCTGATACTGCGAGATGACATTGCGGATGATGCCGCGCGCCTGTGGGCGCACAAAATCGCTCGAATAACGGTCTTGCCACGAGATATGGATATCGATGACTCGGTCGGGGTTTACCGAATAGAACACCGAAGCGTCGATGTAAATTTCCTGCCCATCCGAGGTGCGGGCCGAGATCGAGTCGTCGCCTTGAATCGTGCCCTCGTTGGTTGCAATCGACATGGTATAAGTCTCTTTCGAGATATTATAGATCCTGACGCTTTCCATGAAGGGGATGATCCAATTCAGGCCGGGCTGCAAGGCCTGTTCGCGATAGCCTTTGGGGGCCACCGCCGAAAGCACAACACCCCGTTCTTGCGGCGGGATGAAGACCAACCCGGCGCTCAACGTGCTTAACACCAGCGCCAATACGCCGGCGCCTAAAATCATCACGCCCACGCTCTTAACCGGCTTCTGGCGCGTGGCCCTGGTAATGGCGAGAAAGATCAGGCCGGCAAAAAGCAGCCAGACCACCAACGCTAACATATTTACCACCACGGTAATATTCATTCATCTTCTCCTTGAATGCAGCTGCGCTGCAAACGCCGGGGAAATCTCCCAGCATTTTCATAAACCGGATCGGCTCCAGGGGCGATGGTTACCAAGCGCCGCCCCGGCGCGGCCAAACGCCAAAATTATTCCACGTTTGAATAGACTACGGATTATACTATCATCGTCATGAAAATATACGCAGGCGTTGTGCAAGAAGTCGCGTGGCAGGCGCACATCGGGCGCTATGCCCAGGTGCGCTGCCCGGCGGCGGCCATTCCCCCCGCCGGAAAGTACAGCCTGGCCTGGGCGCCGTCAGACAGCCAGGCGGCGCTGCCCAGCGCCTTGTTTCTACAAAGCGCCGCCGAGGATGGGTTTGTGTGCGCCCCACCCACCCCGGCTTTTTGGGAGCCAGGCGCAGCCCTGTGGTTGAGCGCCCCCCACGGGCGCGGCTTCAACCTGCCGCCGGTGCGCCGCCTGGCCTTAGCCGCCTGCGACCCCGCTGGCCTGGCCCGCCTGCGACCGCTGATGCAGGCCGGTCTGCGCCTGGGCGCTGCTGTGGCCCTGTTCACCCCCCACCCAGCCCACGATCTCCCCATGGCGGTGGAAGTTAACCCGCTGAGCGCCCTACCCGAGGGCCTCTTGTGGGCCGATTACCTGGCCGCCGACCTGCCGGCGGCGGATGCGCCGCGCTTGCCGGCCTGGCTGGGGCTTAGCCCCGGCGTACGCCGCCTGCCCTGCCCGGCTCAAGCTCTTCTGGCGGCCCCCATGCCATGCGGCGGCGCTGGAGATTGCGGGGCGTGTCATCTGCTCACCCGCCGCGGGTGGAAGGCCGTGTGCGAAGACGGCCCGGTGTTCGATATAGACGACCTGCTGCTATGAAATACGACCTGGCCCTCAACCCCCCCTTGATGAACACCCCCGGCACGTTGGGCTTCGCCCCCTCGCCGCGTGGGCGCATTGCCCTATCAAGCCTGGGGGCGTTCATCACCAACCCCATCAGCCTGGAAGCGCGCACTCCCGCCGCCCTGCCGCGCTGCCTGCCCACACCGGGCGGTTTTCTGCTGCACACCGGCCATCCTAACCCCGGCTTGCGCGCCGCCGTCAAGAGTTACGCCTCAGCCTGGGGGCGCGCCTCGCTGCCGGTGCTGGTGCATCTCCTGGTGCAATCTCCCGATGAGGTAACCGCCATGCTCCGGCGCTTAGAAGGGCTGCCGGGGGTGGTGGGCTTTGAAATCGGCTTTCCCCCCGATGTCACCCCTACCCTGGCCCACGCCATCGCCCAGGCCGCCATGGGCGGCCTGCCGGTGGTGCTGCGCCTACCCATGGAGCGCGCCGCCGAATTGGCCCCAGCGATTGCGCCGCTTGTGGAAGACGATTTTCACAGCCTGGCGGCCTTTAGCCTGGCCGCGCCGCGTGGCTCGCTGCCCCTCCCGGAGGGCGGCGTCGTCACCGGTCGCCTATACGGGCCGGCAGTCTTCCCGTTGGCCCTGGCAGCGCTGCGCCAATGCGTTAAGTTCAACGTGCCGATTTTCGCCGGCGGAGGGGTGTACCAGGCCAGTCAGGCTCAGGCGCTGCTGCAAGCCGGAGCGGCGGCGGTTCAGCTCGATGCGGCCCTGTGGCGCAGCTTAGGCGGCTGGCCGGCCGATCAGAAGCCGAGCGGCGGCGCGGCGACCACGCGTTAGGTGGCTTGTGGCGCTTGCCGGCGGGGGATAATCCATATCGGCGGTTAAAACCGGCAACCGCAGGCCGCGCTGCGCCCGTGGATTATTTTCAGCGCCGGTGTTTGCCGCCAGGCGGCACAGTGCCAGACACGGTTCAGCCGGAACCCGGCATGGCCGGTGTGCGACGCGGACCGCCCCACCCGCCGATCAACGCTCCAGCCAAATCGTCACCGGGCCATCGTTATCGATCTCAACCAACATATGCGCGCCAAACTCGCCGGTTTGCGTCGCCACACCCAGATCGCCCAGCCGCGCCGCGAAACGCTCCACCAGGGGGCGGGCTGCTTCGGGCAAGGCGGCGTCGGTGAAAGATGGCCGCCGCCCCTTGCGCACGTCAGCGTAGAGGGTGAACTGCGAAACCACCAGCGCCTCTCCGCCCACGTCTAACAGCGAGCGGTTAATTTTGCCCCGGTCGTCTTCAAAGATGCGCAGGTTGGCGATCTTCTCCGTCAGAAAGGTGATCTGCTCGTCGCCGTCTTGTGGGCCGATGCCCAGCAAGATCACCACGCCCGGCCCAATTTCGGCCACGCCCCGCCCCTCTACCGATACTCGCCCACGCTGCACCCGCTGCACCACCACACGCATGCTGCACGCTCCTAAAGCTGCCTGGTTTTAGTTGTTTTATAAACCGCCGCCCCCGGTGATTAAAGCGTTTATTTCTGGTTCGCTTTCAAATATTTATCCACCAATTTCGCCACTTCACCCGCTTCCGCATGCCTGGCGGTGTGCAGCTTAGAGTAGATCAATTCGCCGTTTAAGCTGACCTCAAAACGTCCCCCATCCGAGGGGAGCAAAGCCACCCTTTCGATCTCGGGTTCGTACTGCTGTAACAGTTCGGCTGCCAAACTGGCGGCCTTTTGGGTGTAGTGTCAAACCGTGCAGTAAACAATTTCAATGTTGAGCAACATAGCGCAACTCCTTAGTGAGATGTGTGAAGCCAGGCACAATTATACCGGTAACACCTGAAGCCGCCCGTGAAATTGCTCACTTTGAGCGCAAGATTTCGATAGCAATTTATCGTCACCTCTATTATGATTGGTGATATGACCTCAACTCTCGACCCCGACGTACTGTGGCAAGCTGTGCGGATGCGCGATGCCGGCTTCGATGGCCGCTTTATTTTCGGTGTGCGCAGCACAGGAATCTACTGCCGCCCCGGCTGCCCGGCACGCACCCCGCGTCGCCGCCAGGTGATCTTCTTCGCCACCACAAGCGAGGCGCAAGCCGCCGGGTTCCGGGCCTGCCGCCGCTGCCGCCCCGATGACGCTCTGCCGCCCAATCAGCAGCTTGTACAAGCCGCCTGCCAGGTGATCGAGGCCGCCCCGCAGCGCCTGAGCCTGGCCGAGCTTGGCCGCCAGGTGGGGGTTAGCCCCTATCATTTGCAGCGCGTTTTCAAAGCCGTCTTGGGCTGCTCGCCGCGCGAGTACGCCGAACAGATCCGGCAGCGCCGCTTTAAAGACGGGTTGCACGCCGGTCTAGACGTGGCCGCAGCGGCCTACCAGGCCGGTTACGCCTCCACCAGCCAGGTGTATGAAAACGCCCGCTTCAACCTGGGCATGACCCCAGGCGCGTACCGCCAAGGAGGAAAAGGAATGCACATCGATTACACCATCAGCCCTTGCCCGTTGGGCTACCTGCTGCTCGCCGCCTCGCCCGAGGGGGTGTGCGCGCTCACCTTTAACGACGACAAAGCCGCGTTGGAAAGCTTTGTGCGGGCGGAATTCCCCGCCGCCGAGCTGCGCCCTAACCCGCAGCGTTTGCAAGCCTGGGTGGAGAGCATCCTGGCGTATTTAGACGGGCGCAGCGCCGAGCTCGACATTCCGGTGAGCGCCGCCGGCACCGCCTTCCAGCAAACCGTGTGGGCCGAGCTGCGCCGCATTCCCTACGGACAAACCCGCACCTACGCCCAAATCGCTCAAGCCATTCACCGCCCCCGCGCAGTACGCGCCGTGGCCCGCGCCTGCGCCTCGAACCCGGTTTCGCTCCTCACCCCGTGCCATCGCGTCATCCGCTCCGACGGCGCATTAGCCGGCTACCGCTGGGGCCTGGCCCGCAAAGAACAGCTCCTGCGCCTCGAACAAACCTCCACCCAATAGCGCCCCGCGCCGCCCCCGCCCGTCACCCTACCGCCCGCCAGGGTGGCGGGCGGCAGTCGTTCCGTGCCCGTAGAAGGCTTCATCGGCGCGGTTTTTTGCGTTCTTCCCCTGCTTCTATGCTACAATTTAGGGTTGAAAGGAGGGTGCTATGAATTTCCGCACCGATGCGCGACCTTCACCCATCGCCGGGCAGTGGTATCCCGGCCAGGTCGCCCGCTTGACCCAAGACGTTGAGCGGTACATTCGCCAGGCGCAGCCGCCCCCACTGGAGGGCGAAGTGATCGCCATCATGGTTCCGCACGCCGGGCATGTCTATTCCGGCCCCGTGGCGGGCTACGCGTTTGCTGCGGTGCAGCACATGCAGCCCGATGTAGTGGCCGTGGTTTCACCCATGCACTACCCGTACCCCGAGGCGCTGCTCACCACCGCCCACGCCGCCTATCGCACTCCCTTGGGCGATGCGCCGGTGGCGCAAGCCGCCATGGATGAGCTAAACCAGGCCCTTAACCAGCGCCTGGGCTTTCCCCTCGCCCAGGTGGCTAACGACCCAGAACATTCGCTGGAGATCGAGCTGCCGTTTTTACAAGTTCTGTTCGATCATCGCTTTCAGCTGATTCCGGTGATGGTGCGCGACCAATCGACTGCGGTGGCGCGCGCCTTGGGCGAAAGCCTGGCCGGCCTCACCCAGGCCGGCGGTTCCCTCGCCGGTAAGCAGCTGCTCTTAGTGGCTAGCACCGATCTTTCCCACTTCTACCCCCAAAAGACCGCCGCCGCGCTCGACAGCGAATTTCTCCGCCAGGTGAGCGATTTCAACCCCGCCGGGGTCATTCAGATAGAAGATGAAGGCAAGGCCTTTGCGTGTGGCCGGGCGGCCCTGGCGGCGATGATGTTCGCCGCCCAGGCCTTGGGAGCCAACCACGCTCAGATTTTGCATTACGCCACCTCTGGCGACGTAACCGGCGACCTGGAGCAGGTGGTGGGCTACGCTGCCGCAGTTTTCACCAAAGCGAGTTAGTAGAATTATGGAAACATCTCTCACCGGCAATCTACTGGGCATCGCCAGTATTGCTATCTTCGTTTTAATGAACGCCTTTTTCGTGGCCGCCGAATTTGCCTTAGTCTCCGTACGCCGCACCCGCGTGGCCGAGATGGTCTCCACCGGCCAGGCTGGGGCCGAGGCGGTGCAGCGCGCCATTTCCAATCCCGACCAGGTGATCGCCGCCACACAGTTGGGCATCACCCTGGCATCCCTGGCGCTGGGTTGGATTGGCGAACCGGCCTTCTCGCGGCTGCTCAGCCCGCTGTTCGCCTTGCTGCCCACCCACCTGCAAACCGACGCTTTGCATACCGTCTCGGCGGTGATTGCCTTCAGCCTGATTACCTTCCTTCACGTGGTGGTGGGCGAATTGGCCCCCAAATCCATTGCTCTGCAAGACCCCGAACGCACCGCCCTATTCGTGGCCGGCCCCACCCTGCTCACCGAAAAGATTTTTAAGCCGGCTATCTGGGTTTTAAATGGCGCCGGTTCGTCTTTGCTGCGCCTGGTGGGGGTGCGCGCCACCAGCGGACACGGCCTGGTGCATTCGGTGGAGGAGCTTAAGATGCTGGTAGATGCCAGCACCCAAGGCGGCGTGATGGAGGTGGAAGAAAGCAATATGCTGCACGGCGTTTTCGATATGCGCGAACTGATTGTGCGCCAGGTGATGATCCCGCGCACTGAGATCGAGGCCATCGAGCTGCATACCCCGCTGGACGAAGTCATCGCACATGCCATCGAATCTTCCTATACCAAGTTCCCGGTCTACAAAGAAAACCTGGATGAGATCGTGGGCATTATCCACATTAAAGATGTTCTGATCGCCATGAGAGAACCGGAGCGCCAAGATCGCACCGCAGCTGATATTAAGCGCGAGGCGTTGTTTGTGCCAGATACCATCGAAGTCAACGCCCTGCTGAGCCTGTTTCGAGACAAACGCCAGCATATCGCCATTGCCCTGGATGAGTTTGGCGGCACGGCCGGCATCGTCACCCTGGAAGATTTGCTCGAAGAAATTGTGGGCGAGGTTTCCGGGCCATTCGACCCCGGCGCGCCAGACATCCAGGAACAACCCGACGGTTCGATCCTAATTGACGGGCTGACGTTGATTGAGGAAGTCAACGAAAAACTAAAACTAACGATTGTGGAAGATTATTATGACACCATCGCCGGATATATTTTAGGCAAATTGAACCACGTTCCGAAAGAGGGCGAATACTACGACGAAGGCAGCCTGCGCCTGCTGGTGGAAGAGATGGACAAAATGCGCATTGCGCGGGTGCGCTTATACACCAACAGACCTGCCTCGCCTGGCGCTACCACCTCCGCCGAAGATCCACCGCCTGCCGATGCGCCATCCGGCGACGCGAAAGCAGGCCGTTAATGCCAGTGTACGTGGCCGTGGCGGTCAACGTGCCGCACGCTGCGGATGTGTTTACCTATCATCTACCGGCGGAATTAGAAGGCCAGGTGAAACTGGGTCAGCTCGTGCAGGCTCCATTTGGCCGCCAAACCGTGCAAGGCGTGGTGGTCGATTTCCCTGCCCAGGCCGGCGTTAGTCAAACCAAGGCCATACAACGCATCATCGACCCCGCCGCGGTGCTCACCCCGCAGCAAATCGCCCTGGCGCGCAGCCTGGCGCACGATTGGTTGGCTCCGCTTTCGGTGTGCGTGGGGTTGATGCTTCCGCCGGGTGTGGAGCAGCAGGCCGACACGCTTTACACCGCACTACGTCCCCAACCGGTTAAGCTCACCGTCACCCAAACCCGGCTGCTTAAGTTGCTCTACGAGCGTGGCCCGCTGCGCGGCTCGCAGATCGACCGCGCCATGCCGCGTGTGCAGTGGCGCAGCGCCGCCCAGGCGCTCAAGAATAAGGGCGCGCTCACCACCGAAGCCGTGCTGCCCGCCCCCCGTGTGCGCCCGCGCCTCCGCCCCACAGCCGCCCTGGCGGTTTCGGTAGAGCAGGCCGAAGCCGCCCTGCCCAATGTGGGCCGCGCCGGCAGCGCCGCGCTGCTGCGCCGCCAGGCCATCCTCCGATTCCTCATGGGCGAGAGCGGCCCGGTCGATGCGCAATGGGCGGTGGCCGCCGCAGCCGAACACAGCGGCGGCGGCATGGACGATCTGCGCTTTCTGAGCGGGCGCGGCCTGGTGCGCCTCGATGAAGCCGAAAGCCTGCGCGATCCACTGGCCCAAACCTCCACCCCGCCCTATCCGCCCCCTCAGCTCACCACCGATCAGCACAGCGTATGGGCTGTCATCCAGGCCCAGCTAACCGCCCGCGCCGCCGGCCAGAGCATCCCCCCGGTTCTACTGCACGGCGTCACCGGCTCAGGCAAAACAGAAATCTACCTGCACGCTGTGCAGCATGTGCTTGAGAATGGCGGCCAGGCCATCATCATGGTTCCCGAAATTGCCCTCACCCCGCAAACCGTGCAGCGCTTCGCCGGACGTTTTCCGGGCCGGGTGGGGGTGCTGCATTCGGGCCTCTCCGATGGAGAACGCTACGACACCTGGCGGCAGGCCCGCGCCGGCAAGCTTAGCCTGGTGGTTGGCCCACGCAGCGCCTTATTTACCCCCTTCGACCACTTGCAGCTGATTGTGGTGGATGAATGCCACGACGATTCGTACTACCAATCCGAAGGCGCTCCGGCTTACCACGCCGCTCAAGCCGCCGTGCGCTATGCCGAATTGGCCGGGGCGCTGTGCTTGCTGGGTTCGGCCACCCCCGACGTGGCCCAGGCGTACCAGGCAAAACAAGACCGCTGGACGCTGCTCAAGCTGCCGGCGCGCATCCTGGCGCACCGCCAGGCGGTAGCCGAACAGATGGCCGCCTTCGCATCTATCCCGCCCGCCCTGCGCGCCCGCCGCCTCACCCGCAGCGAGGGCCAGGCCCTTTCCGCCGATCTGCCGCCGGTGACGGTTATCGATATGCGCGAGGAATTAAAGAGCGGCAATCGTTCCATCTTCAGCGCCGCGCTCCAGCAAAGCCTCCAGCGCACACTCGATGCTCACTTGCAGGCCATTTTGTTTCTCAACCGGCGCGGCAGCGCCACTTACGTGTTCTGCCGCGATTGCGGCCGGGCGCTCCAATGCCCGCGCTGCGAAATTCCGCTCACTTATCACGCCGCCGGCGGCGAGCTGCGCTGCCACTACTGCGGGTATAAGCGCGGCATGCCCAACACCTGCCCCAAGTGTGGTTCGGCGCGCATCAAACAGTTTGGGGCCGGCACGCAAACCGTCGAGGCCGAAGTTCAAGCCGCTTTCCCAGGGGTGCGCACCTTGCGCTGGGATCATGAGACCACCCGCCGCAAAGGCGCACATCAAGATCTGCTGGCGGCCTTCGCCGCGCACCAGGCCGATGTGCTTATCGGCACGCAAATGTTAGCCAAGGGCCTGGACCTGCCGCTGGTGACGCTGGTGGGCGTGGTGTTAGCTGATGTGGGACTAAATCTGCCCGATTATCGCACCGGTGAGCGCGCCTTTCAGGTGCTCACCCAGGTGGCGGGGCGCGCCGGGCGCAGCCCCTTGGGCGGACAGGTGATCTTGCAGAGCTTCACGCCCGATCATTATGTGATCCGCGCCGCCGCCGGGCACAATTACAGCGATTTCTACCGCCAGGAGATCGCCTTCCGCCGCCAGCAGCTCTACCCACCATTCGCCAATATCGCCCGCCTGGTCTACAGCCACTACGACTTCGCCAAGGCCGAGGCCGCCGCCCAGGCCATGGCCGCCCAGGCGCGCGGCTGGATTGAGGAAGATGCTCGCCGCGCCACGCGCCTGATCGGGCCGGCGCCATGCTTCTTCGGACGCATCAGCGGCGTGTATCGTTGGCAGGTGGTTCTGGTTGGCCCCGACCCCGCCGCTTTGCTGCGTGGACGATCCTTCGACGGCTGGAAAATTGAGATAAATCCGCCAGACTTGCTATGAGTTGTGTTATCATTTGTTAGCCGGGCGCCATGTTGGCGCGATAATATCATTAAGGAGTTGGGTATGCAGCCGCTGCGTCGTGAAATGTTAACCTGGGAAGATGTGAATCAACTGATCGACCATCTGATGCCACAATTCGACGCCGAGTTCGACGCCATGGTGTTGATTACGCGCGGGGGCGTTATCCCCGGCGGCATGTTAGCCGAAGCGATGGGCGTCACGCATCTGCTCATCGCGGCGGTAGATTTCCCGACGCAAATGGAAATGGAACGCGCCAAGCTGATGGCCTGGCCGCAATTCATCCAATTCCCCGATGATAAGCTGCTGCGCGGCCGGCGCACCCTGGTGGTTGATGATGTTTGGGGGTCTGGGCGCACGATCACCGCCGTAAAAATTCGCGTTTCCGCCGCCGGCGGAATGCCATCCACCTGTGTGCTGCATTTCAACCCCTATCGCAACCTGTTCGGGGCGGCTCGTCCCGATTATTACGCCGCCATCACCGATGCGCACATCATCTACCCATGGGAAATCAACCGTGGGCCAGATGCGGTCTTGCTATCAGGGTCAGGAGATCGGGGCTAAACCTGGGGCAAACGGCAGCCCGGCGCAAGCCAACCAGCCGCCGCTTACAAGACGCCGACTGCCGTCGCCAGGCGGCGGCGAAACGTTGCCCCCGCAAAATGGGCTTTCCAAACCGCCTCAAACGAATCTTGCAAACGCCGCTCTTCGGCGCGCTGAAAGTCTAAATAAGACTGGACGCCCGGGGCGGCGTGGCTCTCAAGGAATGTTTCCAGCCGCGCCGAGGCCACGGCTGCGTCGTTTAAGTTACCCAGGTGATCTTGCAGCAGTTTAATGGCTGCAATCACATCCCCCGCCCGAACGCCCAAGGCTTCTTGAAAATACTCCACCGTGTATCGCAGTTTCTTAAACTCAATCCGCAGAGCGTGCAAACGCTCAACCGGTGCGCCGGGTAGGTAAGGGCCATAGGAGCGCACAACTGCCAGGCGGTCGTAGATCAGCGCCGGGGCGGCGGCGCGCACACGCAGCGGAAAGGGACGCTCCGAGCTGGGCGCAGGCTGAACGGCGTCGGCATCGTGCAAAAAGGTGTTAAAGCCGCGCTTAAAGTGGGCGTATTCGGAGCTGTCCAGGTAGGTCAACATCTCCCCCCGCGCGGCGTGGCGCTCGGCCTGCCAGGCTGCCAGGAGGTCGCTCAGGTCGGTTTCGCGTTCCAGGGCGTAAGATTCGGCCTTCGCCAGGAACACATCCAAATCGCGCACCGCACCCAACACCCGCCCGCAGCGCCGCAGGCCCTTCAGGTGAGGCTTGAGGGCGGGAGGGTCGAAGGCGCTCTCGAAAACAACAAACGCCGCCCGCAGCCGGCGCGTCGATACACGCATATCATGCAGCGCTTCCACGTCTTCGCCCAAGCGCGTGCCCGCCTCGTTATCCAACATGCGGGCGTAATGAAAACGCATCACCTTGCGGGCGGCGGCGTCGAGCCGGTCGTCTCGCGCCAGGCCAATGGCCTTTAACTTGCTGGGGAAAGGCAAGCTGCGAAAGTGCGCCTGTTGGCTGGTGAGCGTTTCCAGCGGCGGCAGACCGGCGCGCACCCACCGCTTTTCAAAGGCGGCGACGACCTGGGCCGCCGTGTTGCAGCCAGCCGTATCGGGGCATATCAGCCACACGCCGCCTTCATCCGAAAGGCGCACTTCCATTTCGTCCGCCGCCGGCAGCGCCTGCGATAGGTGGTCGGCTAACTGCAGCAGACTCGCCAAGGCCAGGGTTTGCTGCACTTGCACGGGCGCTAATCCAAATTCGGGCAGCTGCGCCGGCTTCACCTCCCGCCGGTGCAGCGCCAAGACCCCCGCCAGGGCGTTCTGCAAATCGTAGCCTAATTCGCCGGCAGTGCGCCCTCGCACATAATCTAATATCGCCGCCGGGGCGTCTTTTCCGCCCATGGGCAACAGTTCACGCCGCATTGCCGCCGCCAAGGCTAACACATGCCGCGCATCTTCTCCAGCAGACGGGTCTGGGAACACCGCCGCCAGTCCGGCGAGCAAATGGGTAAAACCTGCTTCACTCAAACCTGATCTCACTTATATTGTTGATGGTAGCGAATAAGCCATTCTTGTGGGTTGAGGCGCTCATCCTTCTCACCGGGGTGCACCATCACATATTCACCCGTAGCCAGCAGCTGCCGCGCCTTCACATTGGCGTTCAGGTTTGTCTCGAGCACATCATCCACCAGGTAGCGCACCAACCGGCGATCTTGCACCGGAAAAAGCACTTCCACCCGCCAGTTAATGTTTCGCGGCATCAGATCGGCGGAGCCGGAATAGATCTCCTCCTGCCCGCCGTTGCAGAAATAATAGATGCGCGAATGTTCCAAAAAACGCCCCACCACGCTCACCACGCGGATATTCTCGCTAATCCCCTCCAGGCCGGGGCGCAGGCAGCACATGCCCCGCACGATCAGGTCTACCTTAACACCGGCTTGCGAGGCCTGGTACAGCTTGCGGATCATACGCGGGTCTACCAATGAGTTCATCTTGAAAATCAGGCGTCCGCAGTTGCCCTGGCGTTGATGCTCGATCTCGCGATCAATCAGGGCCTCCATGCGTTGGCGCAAATTAACCGGGGCCACCAGCAGTTTGTTGTAATCCTTCTTGGCTGAATAACCGGTGAGGTAATTGAACAGATCGGTGGCATCGGCCCCGATTTCTTCGTCGGCGGTAAACATGCCCACATCTTCGTACAGCATGGCGGTGATGGCATTGTAATTGCCGGTGGCAAGGTGGCAGTAGCGGCGGATGTGGTCGCCCTCACGGCGCACCACCAGGGCGATCTTGGAATGGGTTTTTAGGCCTAGCAAACCATAGATGACATGCACCCCCTCTTTTTCCAACGTCTTCGCCCAGGTGATATTGCTCTCCTCGTCGAAGCGCGCCTTCAGCTCCACCAGCACGGCCACTTCTTTGCCGTACTCGCGGGCTTCAAGCAGCGCATCGACCACCGGCGAGTTGCGCCCCACGCGATAGAGGGTCTGCTTAATCGCCAACACGTCGGGGTCGCGCGCCGCAGCGCGCAAAAAATCGACCACCGGCTTGAAGGAATCGTAAGGGTGGTGCAGCAGCAAGTCTTCGTGGCGAATGGCGGCGAACAGGCTGCCATCGCGCAGATCACGCCCATCCACACGCAAGACATGCGGCACGGTGGGCTTGAAAGGCGCATCTTTCAGTTCGGGGGCGTCGAGGCCGTGCAGCATCATCAGATCGCTAAGGCCTAACGGCCCGTTGACCGGGTAAATATCACGCCGATCCATTTCAAGATTCTCCACCAGGATTTCGCGCACCCGCGTGGGCATGCTCTCGCCCACCGAAAGGCGCGTTACCGAGCCAAAGCGGCGCTGGCGCACGCTCTGCTCAATGCTCTCCAACAAATCGCCGGCTTCTAGCTCCTGAATCACCATATCGGCGTCGCGGGTGACACGGAAGGGATGCGCTTCAACGATCTCCATGCCGGGGAAGAGCTTAGACAGGTTGGCCGCCACCACCTGCTCCACCCAAACAAAGTAGTGCGCGCGCGGCGGCGTGCCGTCTTTGCGCACCCCACCGGATGATTTTTTGACCGGTACTAAGCGCGGCAGCGTTTTGGGTATTTTTAACCGGGCGAAGCGCTCTCGGCCTCTATCGTCGCGGATCGCCACCGCCAGGTTCAAGCTCAGATTTGAGATATGCGGAAAGGGATGCCCCGGATCGAAGGCCAGCGGGGTGACAACTTTCGAGATTACTTCATCAAAATACTCGTCCGCCGATTCGCGCTGGCGACCGGTCAGGTTTTCGTATTGCAGTAGGTGGATGCCGTTTTGGGCCAGTTGGGGCAGCAGATCATCCAGGCAAGTGCGCATATCCGCCATCAACTGCCCGCCCACCTTGCGAATCTCGGCCAAGGCGCGCGCGGGCGGTGTGCCGTCCGCCGGCAAGTTCAAAACGCCCGATTCTACCTGCTTGCGGATACCGGTGACCCGCACCATATAAAACTCATCCAGGTTGGAGCCAACAATCGAAAGGAATTTCACCCGATCCAAGAGCGGGTTTTGTTCATCTTGCGCTTCTTGCAAAACCCGGCCGTGAAATTCCAACAGGCTAATCTCGCGGTTAATATAAAATTGCGGGTCGTGCAGGTCTAACCCTTCGGAGGCGTTGTCATCCGCCGGATCCATGATCTCATCCATAATCGCCTCAATTGCTGCTTGCGCTTAGCGTCTTGCATCAGGCTAAGAGAGCGGCGGCAGGCATCCGGCCTACAGCGGCGCGCTCACTTTTTACCCTTCTTCTTGAACGGGTCGGTTTTAAGCTCCGCCGAGAGCTTATCCACCACCGTGCTTAACACCTTTATGCGCGCATAACGTTTATCGTTGCCTTCTACCACCGTCCACGGAGCCGAGAGGGTGCTGGTCTTGAGCAGCATTTCGTTCACGGCTTCTTCGTATTGATCCCACTTCTCGCGATTGCGCCAATCTTCGTCGGTCAACTTCCACGCCCGGCGGGCGTCGCCGGAGCGCCCCTCAAAGCGGCGCAGCTGCTCATCTTTATCAATGTGCAGCCAAAACTTGAATAATATTGTACCAAAATCGACCAGCTGGCGCTCGAAGTTGTTGATCTCGCGATAGGCGCGCTTCCATTCGGCCTCGCGGCAAAAGCCTTCCACGCGTTCTACCATCACGCGGCCATACCACGAGCGATCAAAGATCGCAATTTGGCCTGCTTCCGGCAGCCGGTTCCAAAAGCGCCACATGTAATGGTGCGTGGCGTCGTCGCCCTTGGGCGCGGCGATGGCATACACCACAAAGCCGCGCGGGTCGAGCTTTTCGGTCAGGCGGCGAATCGCCCCACCCTTACCAGCGGCGTCCCACCCTTCAAAGACCATCACCACCGGGCGCTGCTGCACATACACCTGGTAGCCTAACTGGCCCAAAGCCACCTGGTTGTGCACCAGCTGCTCGTTATAAGCCTCATCATCTAGCTGTAAACTCAGATCAATGGAAGCCAGCATGGTTAATCCTCCAGGTCTCGTGCTTCAGTGGGCGCATCATCATCTGCATCGTCTGCTTCGTCCGCGTCGTCCGCCGTCTCATGGCGAGGCGTTTCGTCGTCATCGGCGTCTTCGCGCCCTGGGTTGTCAAGCAGCGACACGACTAAATGGGGCAGATTCAGACATTCTTCCAGGTGGCGGATAACGGTTTCGTAGATCCTATAGGTTGTAAAGCGGCGCTGGGTAGCTTCGACAATCATCCATGGCCCCCATTCCGAATCGGTGCGCTCGAAAGCTTCTTCGTAGGCCAGCAGCCACTCATCATAGCGATAATGATGATCCCAATCCTCGGCGGTGACACGCCAGGCTTCCAGCGGGTCTTTGGTGAGGGCGTTAAAGCGTTTCTTCTGTTCACTTTTGGAAATATGCAGGAAGAATTTGATAATTAGAGCGCCGTCGTCGGCCAGGGTATGTTCAAAATCGGTGATGTCGCGATAGGCGCGCCGCCATTCGGCTTCGGGGGTGAGTTTTTCGATGCGCTCCACCAGCACCCGCCCATACCACGAGCGATCATAGATCGCCCATTCACCATGCGCCGGAGTTTTCGTCCAGAAACGCCACAGCCAGGGGCGCTTCTTTTCATAGGTGCGCGCCGCCCGGATGGGATAAAGCTTGTAGCCGCGCGGGTCGAGCGGGGAAGTGAGCTTACCAATGGATGTACCTTTGCCGGCTGCGTCCCAGCCTTCAAAGATAAGCGCCACCGGCAGCTGCGCATCCCAAGAGAGCTTTTGCAAGTCGAATAAGCGCTGTTCGAGTTCCGGCATTACGCGCTTATAGGCGGCTTTACTGATCTTACGGTTCAGATCGAGCTTATCGAGCATCGCCCACCTCTTGTATGTGCAATGGCTGCTACACCAGGGCAGGGGAATACTCCCCGGCCCCGGCCAAAATCCGTCCGGCTGCCCCCGTCGCGGGCCGCTAGCGAGGCGGCAGCGCAAATTGATACTGCGCCGGCTGCCGCGTAAAGGGGCTTACCCCAGAGACCACCACCACCACTTCCCGATCATCCCCCCCCAGGCTGATGGGCGCTTCCAGACTGTTCGTAGCCGGCAGCGCCAGCTTTTCAACCCGCGGATTGCGCCCAGAATAGATCAAGGACAGGCGAAAAACCTGCGGAATATTGGGCTGGATGCGCACAAAGCCTTGCGCCACCCAACCGCCGTCGTCTTGTTCAAAGTCGGTTGTGTAGTTGAGCTGGGGGATAGATACATCATCCAACAGAAAACCTTCGCCATTGACGGCGGCGTCGGTGATGTATTCAAAACGAAGCTGCACCTGTTTACCGGCATATTGAGATAAATCTACGCTTTCTTGAATCCAGTCCGGGCCGTTGGCGCTAACACTATTATAGCCCCAACCGTAACTGTTGCCAACCGGGTTTTCATCCGTGCCGGAGGGGGTCTGTATGAACTCCCAAGTCTTCCCATCATCTATGGAGGCCAGCAGATACAGGTAATCGTAACTTGTTTCCAGGTCGTACCAGGTTGAATAGCTAAAGGTAATTGGGCCGGAAAGCTCGGTAAAGTCAAAATCGTGCGTCAGGGTCATATCCGATGCATCGCCGCGATTAGAGTAGAAGGCATAATCGCCCGAATAGGGCCTGGTGGGCAGCACATTGATCAATTGAGGGGCGCTAAAGCGCAGCGTAAAATCGCCTTTGCAGCGGATGCGGATATAGTCCACGCCATACTGGCTGACGGTGCGGTCGGCGGGAGCGCCATCGCACATCGAAATGGTTTCGGTGGGGTTGGCTTGCGGCGCAGACGGGTTGTTGTGGTAAGCGTAGCGACCATCGCCGATGTCGCCGTCGTGCAGGTAAGACGCCAGCGTCCAATCGGTGAACAGATCGTCGGCGGTGATAATCCGCCCGGTCTCAGGGTCAGCGACCCGCGCTTCGGTCAGCACCTTGTCAATGCTAACCATGCCATTATCCTGCTCAGCCACCAGAGCTTTGGTGAGGGTTTCGCCGAAGCGATCCAAAAAGTAATTCAGGAATAAGAAAGACGCCCCATAGTGCGGAAGGGTACTTTGGCCGTCATTCGGCCAGTTGGTCAATTGAATATCGGGATCCCTGATAAAGGCTCGATCCACGCCGCCAATCGAGTACTTATTGATAAACATTGCCAGGTCTGAGAAACCTTCATTCATCCAAGTCTCTTCGTTGCGATCGCGATACCAGTGAATCATATGCTGAAATTCATGCGCCAGCACCCCATAAGCAAACTCTTCGTTTACGCTGAGATTATCAGCGTTTAATATGAACATCTCATGCCCGTTGGATTTCTCAATTACCTGGGGCAGGTACGAGTCGGATGAAGAAAAATAACCCGCCACCGTATCCCCCAACCCGCGCGTATATAGGATGAACAAGCGCGGGTCGGCGTCTACCCCCGGCGTCCATTCGCTGCCAAAGAACTCGCGATTGGTGGGGTAAATCTTCTGATCAAAAGCATCGATTAGCTTTCTCACCTGGCCCTGGTCTGTTTTAACCCCTTGCTGCGCCCAGAAGTAGACGTGAACGCCAGCGTACACCAGGCGCGCTTCGATTTGAAAAGTTTCATCGGTGTCATTATCCGTCACCCAAAAACTTCGAACGTCGCCTTCGTAAAACGTCTCGGCGGGGGTTTGCAGCGCCCGCTGGGGATCAATCACCCCGTGAAACCGCTGCGCCAGGTCTACCGGATCGCTGACCGGCACAACTTCGGCTTCCAGCCGCTCCAGGTTAACCTGCGCTTCGTCTACCACGGCAGACAGCGGAGCTGTATGGCCGGGGGCTTGGGCAGGCTGACCGGGGGCTTGGGTGGGCAGACCAGGGGCTTGGGTGGGCAGACCAGGGGCCTGCGTGGGCTGGCCCGGCAGCTGCACCGAATAGGTGGGCAGCGCCACGATTGGGTGGTTGAATAGATCGACCATCAAGGAAAACCCACCGAGCAAAACCAGGCAGGCGCAGCACACGCAAATCAGCGCCGCCAGGCAGGCGGCAAACAATGCAAATAAGGATTTTGAGGCATTACTCATACTGTCTTAGCGGCAGGAATTCCCTGGTAAGCGGGTGGAACAAGCCGTCCTCCTTCTACTTTGTCATTCTCTCCAGATACCGTTCACTCACCCAGGGGCTTTAAGGCTCGGCGGGCAAGGGGCAGGTTATTTGTGTTGGAAAAGGCTCCCGCAGCAGCACCGTCTTTACCTCACCCGTAGACGAAAAGACGAACGTCGCCCACAGGTCGCGCGGCGGGCAGGCAATGACCACTACATCGGCGGCGTTAGGAAAATGCTTGGGCTTTTTCGCCAACGGCAGCATCACATTCTGGTTCACGTCGCCGATCAGGTAGAATACCATGCGCGGATAAGGCCGAGGTGAGAGCGGGCTAGAGGGGTCTTTCTCCTCACCCACATTGGGAGGCAGGTAGCGCGGGTACAGCCCCCGCCCCACGAACGCCACCGCGCCATTCGCCAGGGCGGCCTCCAACGCCTGGCGCGATTCGGGGTCTAGCTGGGGCGAGGCCAGGGCCTGCGCCCGCATCGCCTCCTGGCGCGCCGCAGGGTAGCGATTGGGGAAGCTGCTTTCCAAAAGTGGAACGCTCGCCCCCAGCAGCAGAACGCCCAGGCTCGCCAACATCAACGCGGCCCCCGGAACCGCCTTCAGTCGGCGCGTGAATGCAGCCACGCGCGTAGGCGCAGCCACGCATCCATCCCCCGGCAAATCAAAGGGAATGGCGACTCCGCTCAGGCCAGACAGCCCGCGTCGCGTGGCCTCAGCCAGGCCCTGGCTAAAATACAGCAGCGTAATCCAATCCACCGGCAGCATGTACCGTCCCCCGGAATTTTGCAACACCCCATTAAATGTGATATACACCCACCACATGAGCAGGGGCGTCACGCCCGCCCAGCGCCGGCGCTTCCAGCTCAGGCTGACGCCATAAGCAAAGAGCAGCAGGTTGATGGTCAAAGGGAGGAAGGTCTGCGCCGGAATATGTCCGTCCCACTGCTTCCAGAAAGGCAGACGACGCGTCAGGCCCTCCACCGAACAGCAAGCCGCCCAGTACGCCGCCGGGTCGCGCCGGGCGGCGAATTCCAGGGTCGCATCCAGGCCGCGGTAAGTGCTGGGCAGGTACAAAAACGCCTGCACCTGGCTGTTAAGGATATGCGCCAGCGATTGACCGGCCAAACCGACAGGATTGGACGCCCCGCTGTCTAAGGGGGCCGCAGGCGTCGGGGTCGCCGGGGGCGCGGGTGTGACCTGCGCCAGCACTGGTTTCACCTTCAATGGAACCGGCGTGGCGGAAGGAGGCGCGCTCTCCTGGGTTGCTGACGCAGTGGGCGTGGGGGTGAGCAAGAAACGCTGGATGAGCAGCTGTGTGCTGAAATATGGCGAATCGATAAACCATTGGCCGGTGAGGTGCACATTGCGCGCCACCCACGGGGCCAGCGCCAGGCAAACCCCCAGCCCGGCCAAAGCTCCAGCCTGCCACAACCTCTTCCACCGGCGCTGCGGCAGCAAGATCAAGCCCGCCGCCAGGGCCACCGGCGCAGATAGCACCACCATTTCCAGCCGCATGAGCATGGCAAGGCCCAATATCGCCCCGCTTGCCAGGGCTAGCAGCGGGTGCAAACCGCCTTTGAGGCGGTTAAGCCACGCCACCGCCGCCACGGTGAAAGCCAAAGCCATTAGCGCAGCGGGAATATCGGCCATCAGCTGGCGGACGCTGGAGGTGGTCAGCGCGTTTGAGACAAAGATGGCATTGGCCTGGCGCAAAATCAGCAGTCCGGCCGCCATCACCCCGGCCGGGCGGTTTAACAGGCTGCGGGTGAGAAAATACAGCAGCACCGGAATGAGCGCCAGGCCCAACACCTGCAAAGCCACCACCCGTTCATACGATTGACCGCCAAACACATGCAGCACTGTCAGCCAGGCCGCCAGCAGCGAGCGGCGCACATATACCGAATTGAAGAAGCGATAGCCTTGCCCAATCAACGCCGTCTGCGCCGAAACATCGTAATTACGCGCATCCGAACCAGGGTAGTATTCGAAGTTGGGCGGCGAAGGTTCGCCGACAAACCAGTTGGTCGAAAGCGGCATCGTTTGCCACAACCCCACCGCTGCCGCCCAAATTAGCAGCGCCAAGATTACATCCAGGCGGCGTCCGCTGATGCGCCACGTGGATCGCTTTCGCCAGGCATAAAAGCCTAACAATGCCACACCCACCAGCCACGCCGCCAGCGCCTGCCATTCAGTGATCGGCGCGGTTAAGGCGTTCCAGCCCACATGTTTCGATTCGCTCTCCAGCACGTTGGCGACCACCCATCGCCAACCGATCCATACCGCCGCATAGAAAACCAGCATGGCGTAAAATACGCCTCCGTGGGGGAGCAGCCTCGCCGCTTCGCGCCCATGGCGCAGCGCCATCAACCACCCCAGCAGCAGCATACATGCAGCCACCAACCAGGCGGCCACAGGCAGCAGGCGAGTGTAAATCCCCTCCACCATCGGCTCGTCCAGGTCGGGCAGGCTGGTGAGCATCACCAGGCTCACCAGCAGCAGCCCAGCCGCGCCGAGCAAGGCGGTATTCCATACCCGCCGCCTTCGTAAGCGCCCGCCCACCCACCGCCAAACCCGCCAGGCCGCCGCCGGACGCAGCCAGGTTTGCGCTGCACCGGCCAGGCCGAGCGCCGTGCTCAACCCAAAGGCCACCATCAAGCCCAGGCGGTAGGCTAAACCGCCCTCGATCCGACCTGGCGCCCAAACCGCCGCGGCCAGGCTCAGCAGCCCCATCCCCAGGGTAAAGGCGCGCCATAAACGCAGCCCGGTAGGCGTCTCATCCAACAAAAACGACTCATCCATTATTGCATATCATCCCGGTCCGGCAGGTGAGCAGCAGCGGTGATCAAACCAAACACCACCCACATATTCGGCAGCGCAAACGAATCGAACGAGAATATAACCAGGGCAAACACCACCATCGCCAGCGCCCCACCCAAGGCAAATACTGCCGCCTCCTCGCCCGGCGAATACGCCAAGTATAACAGGCAGCCGATGACTGCCAGGAGGAAGGTAGTGAACAGGCCCACGCCCAGCAGGCCGGTCTCGGCCAAAAGGCGCGCATACAGGTTCTTGGGGGTAATCAGGCGGTCGCGCCCTTCAGCCGGGGTGACCTGGCGCATTATTTCTTTCTGCGTCTCGTAGGGTTGATCGGGCAAGTTTTCGGAGAAGTAGAAGGCGTAATTGCCCAGCCCCACCCCCACCAGGGGCTGATCGGCATAGGTGCGCACCGCAGTGGTCCAATAGACAAAGCGCTGCTCAAAGGCGATGTATTGCAAATAGGTGCGGTTGCGGGCCTTACCATCGCTCCAATAGCGCCACATGCGAGAGAAATAGGCGTTTTGCGAACCCACCACGAACAACACCACCAGCACACCGGCCACGATGGCGGCGCTCTCCAAGGCTCGGCGGCGCAGCGGCGGCGCGGGGCGCAGGCCAAGCGGCGGGGCCGGCTCAGCCGGTGCGGGCGCGGCCTGGCCGGGCTGCCCCCCATCGATAACCTGGGGGGCGCTTGCGGGGTCGCTAACAGGGGCGCGCACTGCGGCGGCATCGAGCGGCGCGCCACCCTGCCGGGCTGGCCGGTTTTGCGAAGCCGCCTCGGACGGAGCGCGATCGTCTTCACCCCAGGCGGTGACGCCGCGCCCCATCCCCGCCGCGCTCTCCCCCGCCGGTGAGTGGCCCGGCCGGGCATGGGCGCTGCGCCGGTACACCCAGAAACTAACCACCGCCAGCAGCGCCAGGATAAACAACCCGGTGCGCGAGAAGGTAAAGAACAGCACCCCCACCGCCCACGGCAGCATCAGGTTTTCGAGGGTAATTTCCCAACCGCGCAAGCGCAGCCGCCAGGTGAACAGGCTGCGCCGCTTCAGGTTATAGGCCAGCAGCCAGGGCAGCAGCAAAAACACAATTTGCTCGGCAAACCATTTGGGTTCGTAGGTCATGCCTGAAATGCGGGTGGTAAACAACTTGCGCGACGAAACCAGCCCTTGCAGGCGGGTAAAAGCTTTGAAATACCAGCCCTGGAAAAACACCACGTAGGGAATTTGCAGGCTCCCCCACGCCAGCGCCACGCCAAAACCGGCAAGCAGCCAGCGCAGCGAAAAGCGGATATCGGCCCAGCTTTCGTGCAGCAAGGCCACGGTGACATAAAAGGCCAGCCCCAGCCCCAATGTTACCAGGTTGCGCAAAAAGCGCGCCGCCAGGCTCACCCCCCGGTAGGCGTCCAGGTCTGAAGTAAACGCCAAAATCGAACCCAGCATGGCTGCCAACACAAACGCCATCAGGGGCAGAAAGGTGCGCGGCAGAGGCTTACGCCACAAGCGCGGCAGCGTGACAAAAACCACCAGCGCCAGCAGCGGCAGCGCCGCCAGCGGGCGCACTAAGGTGCGCCCGCCCAACTCATCGGGCAAGTAGGGAAAACTGGTGACGGGCAGCGTGAGGAATAAGCTCGCCCATGCCAGGCGGGTGAGCCGCGCCCGCCAACCTGGCCGGGTGGCGTGCACCTTGCCGGTTGGGCCGGCCGGGGCGCTGAGCGAGGGGGGGGATTGGCCTAGCATATTCGCCTTGCCGCGCCGGGCGCTTTCATGCCGCCGCCTGGGGGCGGCGAGCGATCCGCCCTAAGGCCACGATCAGCCCCACCAGCAGCCCTAACACCGCCCCCACCAGGGCCAATAGGGCGGCAGGGCGCAGGGTTTGCAGCTCCGGTGCGCCGATGCGTTCGATGCTCAGATTGGGGGAAAGCCCGGCGCTCTCGGTCTGGGCATGGGAATAGGCGGCTTGCAGATCGTTCTGCTCACGGGTAAGCTGGGCCACCTGCTCTGGCAGCAGCGCCGCGTCGAGCGCGGCCTGGGCGGCGAGGCGATCCAGCCAGGCAGCCGCCAGGGCCGCCGGGTCTCCGGCGTGCGGCTGCGCGGCCAGCAGCGCGCTCCAGGCCGGCGAATCATCCGCCAGGTTGAGGGCCAGCCCGGCCATCTGCCACTGCAAATCGGGCGATAAAGGCGATGCCGGCTGAGCAGCTAACTGCGCCTGCCAGGCTTGCCAGCGCGGCGGGGCGGCGCTGAGCAAACCCAGGCGGGCCTGCGCCTGAAGCAGGCGCGCCGTGGTCGCTTGCAGGGCCTGGTCTAAGCTAATCAGCTGTTGGGCGCTGCTCACCGCCTGCTCAACCTGCGCCGCCGCCGCCCGGCTCCACGCCTCCGAAAGCTGGCGCGCCGCCGCCGCCTGGCTATCCACCGCGCTCAAGTCCCACTCCCCCGCCGTGCGCCACTCGGCGCTGAGCGAGGCGCGCAGATCCTCCAGGCCCACGTTTTGCCAATCGCCGGCTGGTAAATCTTGCTGGGCGGCGCGCAATACGCGGTCGCTCAAAATAAATGTGTTTAACTGCGACATCTGCCAGTAATGGTAGTTATCTAAATTGGCATACTTGGGCTTCGAAAGCGCCAGGAAGCCCGCATCCGAATAGGCGCGGTATGGGTTGAGGGCTACGTATACCACCTGGGTCGAGCGGTAGGCGCCGGGCCAAACAAAGCTGGCAGCATACCCCAACAGCCCCCCCACGCCAAAACAGACTAACAACCCCACCCACGCATGGAATAAGGTGTATAAGGCGTCGCGGCGCTGCCAGGTACGATCAAACGGAAGAAGCGGAAGTAGTGGAGGAGTCATTTTTGGCTACAGAAGGAGATATGATAACGCGAGAGGCGGCGGTTATCAAGCCGAATATTACCCACATATTGGGGATCACGAAAGAATCAAAGGTCATCGCCGCCATAAACACGGCCAACAGCCCGCACAGGCTGCCCACTCCCCAGAACTGCACCCACCGCCGCCGGTCAATCCACAGCGCCAGGCCGCCGCCGGTGACTGCGATGACAAAGGCCGTGAAACACACTAAACCCACGATGCCGGTTTCGGCCACCAGACGTAAATACAGGTTCTTGGAGGTAATCAGGCGGTCGCGCCCGGCTTCGGGGGTAATCATCAGCAGCACTTCCGGCGCTTCGGCAATTGGGCGGTATGGCAGCATCTCTTCAAAGTAAAAGGCATAGTTGCCCAACCCCACCCCGGTAAAAGGGTAGGCCTGGTAGGTGTTAAAGGCCGCCTGGGCGTAAATCAGGCGGGCGTCAAACCCAAGATAGCTCAGATACCCGCTTATGGTTGGGTTGGGGGTGCGCCAATAGCTCCAGATACGGGCAAAGAAAGGGTTCCGCGCCCCCGCCAGGTACACCGGCGCAGCGGCCAGCGCCACCAACAGCAGCGCTTCCAGCGCCCGCCGGCGCAGCAAGCCACGCAGCCACCCTGCCCCCGCCTGGTTGGGGAGGGGGCGCAGCAGCAGCACGCTTAACGCCATCAGCGCCAGCAAGTTCGCCAGGCCCGCCCTAGAGTACGTGAAGGGCATCAGCAGCAAGACCCACGCCAGCAGCAGCGTTTCCACCGTCAGGCGGCCCTTGCGCCAGGAGAAAACGCTGGTGTTAGTGAAGAGCGCCGCCAGACACCATGGCAATAACAATACCAAAAGCTGCTCGGCGAACCAATGCGGCTCGTAAGTGAGGCCCGAAATGCGGTCGGGGCGCAGCGGGCGAATAGAGATGTTGGCCTGCATGCGGTCGAGGGCGGCGAACCAGGCGGGGCGCTGCAGCAGCATCGCTGCGGCTTGCAAACTACCCCACGCTAACGCCGCTGCGCAGCCGATGTGCAGCCAGCGCAGCGCAAAACGCAGGTCTTCCACGGTTTCGGGCAGCTGCGCGATGGTCACATAGAACGCGCAGCCAATCAGTAAGGTGATCATGCCCCGCAAAACGCGTGATTCGACGGAGATACCTAAAGCCGGTTCAATGCCGCGCAGCAGCGAAAGCGCCGAGGCCGCCGCCGCCGCCAGCACAAAGGGCAGCAAGGTGATCACCGTGCGCGAAACCGGGCGCTTGAACAAGCGCGGCAGCACACTTCCCACCAGCAGCGCCAGCAAGGGGTAAATACTCAGTGGGCGCACCAGGGCTTCGCCGCCCAATGCGGGGGGGAAGAAAGGGAAACTGGTGACGGGTAAACCAAGCATCAGGCCAGCCAGGGCGGCCTTTTCTAACCTGGACAGCCGCCCGCCTTTGTTGGCATTGCCGCCGGACTCAGCGGCGCGCCCCGCCTCCGCCACGCCAGGCGCTTGGGGCAGCGGAGCGCTCTCCGTCCCGAACGGCGCTAAAGGGGCTGCGCCTGGCAAATAATCGCTAATCACTGGCTGCATCTTTCGCTCTACTGCGCCGGCTCAGCGAGAGCAGCATCCAGCCCGCCCAGGCCAGCAGCCCTAACCCGGCCCCCACCAGCATCATTACGCCCAACGGACGCACCGGATCGAGGTACACACGGGTGCGGCTGAGCTTCTGCACCAATAATTCCGCCGATAGCCCTAAACCGGCCTGCGAAGCTTGCGTGTAAGCCTGCGAAAGCTCAAGGTAGTTCTGCTGCAGCTCGCGCTGGCGAAGCAGCGCAGCCTGCACCGCCTCGGTTGTTTGCGCTTGCGCCCCGTTCAACCACGCGGCAACCTCGCTGCCGGGTGCGCCGGACGGGGGGAAATCGGCTTCGTTAAACGGCTGGGCGGCCCGGCGCAAAGCCTCACTGTCCGCCCGGCTAAGCGGCAGCGTGGGCGCGGCGGCGGTAAGGCGCGCCTGCCACTCACGCAGCGCCGCTTGTTTATCTCGCAAGCTCTCCAGGCTTTGGGCAATGCGCGCCTGCTCTTGCGCCGCGGCCTCAATCTGCGCATCCAGGCTTAGCGCACGGTTAGACTGCTCCACCGCGGCATGCACCCGCTCTACAATCACATCTTGCCAGGTCAACACCGCCTCAATCGCCCGTTCAGGCCAGGGATGCTCCGCGACTAAGCGCCACTTGCCGGCGTTGCGCCAATAGACGTGCAGCATCTCAGCCAACTGCTCGCGGTTCACCCCCACCCAATACGGATTGATCACCTGTAAGCGCGCCAGGGTTTCATCTAAAATAGGATCCATGAACACAACACTGTTCAGGCTAGCCATTTGCCAGTTTTTGTAATCGTTAACGTTCACAAACACCACCCCGGCGTGCTGGGCGGCGCTGCGGTCGGCGGAAGCCTGGTAGACGTTCAGGCCCACGTATAACTCACGTGACGCCCGGTAGGGCGAAGGCCACAGGTAAGCCAGCAGCGCGCCAACCAGGGCGCCCGCCAGGCAGAAAGCCACAATCACATACCAGCGGTGAGTTATCAGTAAGATTTCGCGGTTTAGCCGCCAATCGGCGTCCATACAGCCCTCTCCCTATCCACCCTCGCCGGGCGCACCCTTAGGCGGCGCCCACACCTCCAACCCAATCAGAACCGCCACGCCCAGGGCGACGGTTGCAGCAAAGATGGCGTTGGCGATCAGCGGAGGTTGGTTCAGCGCCAAAAATGCCAGGCAACCCAACCCAAATGTGACAATTTGCATCAACAGCACCGCGCGCGTGGTCGATCCAAGCATGTTAAGCAAACGGTGATAGGTGTGATCCAGCCCGGCCTGGTAAACACGCCGGCCGCGTCGCAGCCGCGAAGCCACCACCAGGGCGGTATCGAAAATCGGCACACCCAGCAGCAAGATCGGCGCGAACCAGGTAGACGCCTGGTAGCTGGCCTGGGGTGTATAGACGATGGCGACAACCGCCAGGATAAAACCGATGGTTTGCGCCCCCGAATCGCCCATAAACAGGTGCGCCGGCGGCGAGTTGTAAAAATAAAGGCCCATCGTTAGCCCCCAAAAAGCCGCGCTAAACTGCGCCAGGCCTGGCTGATTGGCCGCCAGGGTGAGCAGCACAAAAAACGCCGCCGACATGCCCGCCAACCCCACCGCCAGGCCGTCCATGCTATCGACGAAATTGAAGGCGTTGGTCATGCCAATCACCCACAGCATCGTTAGCAGCACATCTAAAATCAACGCCAGGCGTGGGGCGACTTCCAACAGCACTTGCGGCGATTCGAATATTTTGACATATACACCCTGGTAGATCAGCCAGGCCGCAGCCAACCCCTGGCCCACCAATTTGTAAACCGGGCGAATATTGCGAGCGTCATCCCACAAGCCGAACAAGAAGACGGGCGTCACCCCCACGAGCATCGCTAACACCGCCCGTTGTTCCAGCATCCCCAACGCAGCGGCGCAAATCCACAGCCCCGCCAACAACGCCGGGCCGCCCGCCAGCGGGGTGGGCTGAGCGTGACGTTTGTGGGGGGCGCTGCCGGGCATATCCATCAACCCCACCCGCCGCGCTGCGGCCGCGCTCACCCAACCCAGCGCCATCGAAAGCAGCAGGGCCAGGAACATTGCCAAAAAGGTGGCGTAAATGGTGGCGTTTCCCGCAATCATCATGCTATCCAGGTTTCCAACGCGGTTTTCCTCCCGGCGGCGCAGCCGCGGCAAGGCGCCGCCGCAGGGGGCCGGCGGCCAGGGTGACCCACAGCTTTGCCCATATCACCCCATCGTAGAGGCGATTGAACCACCCTGGGTAATCTTGCGCCAGGTGAGTGTGATAGTAAAGATGGTACGAGGTGTGCCAGGCGCGGACGGCGCGCTGGCTTTCAACCTGCGAGCCGCCCAAGCCTCCGTAGTGAATAATGCTCGCCTGGGGCAAGTACATCACCTGCCAACCGGCGTCCCGCGCCCGGCGGCAGAAATCGGCGTCTTCTTGGTAGGCGAAATACCGCTCATCCAGGTAGCCAATCCCTTCCACCACCGCCCGCCGGATCAGCATCAGCGCCCCCGATACGCCGGCCACCACGGCGGGCTGGTCTTCATCCAGATAGCTCAACAGGTATTCGTTCAGGCCGCGCCGATTCGGAAAGCGGCGATCCAGGCCGGTGAAGTACCCCAGCACTGCCAGGGGCCGTGGTTCGCCGCGCCGGCACTGCTTTTGCAGGCTGCCATCGGCATTCAACACCTTCGGCCCGGCAATCCCCACCTGGGGATGGGCGTCCATATATTCCACCAGGCTATCGATAGCGCCGGGCAAGATCAGCGTATCCGGGTTGAGCTGCACCAGGTAGCGCCCCTTGCCCAGGCGCAGCGCCTGGTTCATGGGGGCGGTGTAGCCCAGGTTCTCAGCATTTTGGACAAAGCGCACCGCCGGGAACTCCTGAGCCAGCATCTCGCCCACGCCGTCGTTGGAACCATTATCCACAACAGCCACATCATAGCTCGCACGGGTGTTCTCTGCCAAAGAAAGCAAACACTGGCGCAGTAAATCGCGGGCGCGCAAGGTAACAATTGCGATGGAAACATCCGGGGGGTGCATACTCATTGCGCGCTTAAAGCGTAGCGGTAGGTGTGCAGAGTCAAACGGGCGGTGCGCGCCCACGTAAATTCGGCGGCGCGCTCCCGGCCCGCTTGCGAGAGGCGATCACGCAAGCGTGGTTCGTGTAGCAGTCGCAGGATGGCCTGCTCCAGGGCTGGCTGGTCTTGCGGCGGGGTGAGTAAACCGGCCTGGCCCACATTATCCAACATCGCCGAAACACCCGTCGTGATGACCGGGGTTCCGCAGGCCATCGCCTCCAACGGAGGAAAGCCAAAACCCTCGTAAATGGATGGGTAAACGAACATCTGCGCCAGATTATAAACCATTGGCAAATCTTCGTCGGGAATATATCCGGCAAAGCGCACAGCCTGGCGCAAGTCGAGGCTGTCTACCAGGCTCAGCACCTCCTCATAGCCCCACCCCAAACGACCCACGATCACCAGCCGGGGCAGCTCAGGCAGATGGCGTAAGGCGGCGTATGCACGCAGCAGCAAGGGAAGGTTCTTGCGCGGTTCGACCAGGCCCACGAATAAGATAAAATTTTCGGGCAGATCATAGCGCCGGCGGCGCTCCTCCAGTGCCTGGGCGTCGGCAATCGGGCGAAAAGCCGGTGCGAGGCCCAGGGGGGTGGTGAAGATGCGCTCGGCGGGGATGTGCAAGATGCGCATGGCATCGCGGCGTGTGCTCTCGGAAACCGCGCCCAGCGCCTGGCTGTGGGTGGCGCTGTAGCGCACCATCCACGGGAAAAAGCGCCGCTTGACGCGGGTGTGCAGTTCGGGATACAAGAAGAACGTCATGTCGTGAATGGTGACCACCGAGGCGCACCCCAGGCGCAGGGGGCGGGTGTAATGCAGCGAGTGCAGCAGGTCGAAACCAGTGCGCCGCGCCAGGCCGGGCAGGCTGGTCTGCTCCCACAACAGGCGCCGCGCCGGGGGCATGTCCGGCGTGACAATCCAGTTTAACCCCGGCAAGGGTTGCTCCTCGATCAGAGCGCGCTGCGCCGGCGCAGCTAACACGCTAAAGCGAAATTCACCCTCTTCGGCGACGGCGGCCAGGGCGCGGATCAGTTGAATAATGTAGACCCCAGCCCCAACCGGACGGGGCGGCAAGGGCGTGGCGTCAATGCCAATGTGAATGGTCATCCGATCCTTTCAGGGCTGCGCTAAGCGGCGCGCCAGGGCCTTTATCATGCGCAGCAAAAGCGCCGCCGCGCCTTCGTGGCGCAGCACAGCAACGAAACGTCGCGCTAAAGGCGGCGCATGGTCGGGCGGCGGCGGTAAAACCAACCGCCCCTCTGGATTGGGCGTCCCCGCAGGCGTCGCTCTATATGACAGCGAAACGCCAGGCGTGGTTTCGCCGGAAAGCTCGGTCTCAAACACAGTCGGCCCCGCGCCTTCTTCGGCCAACGTCCAAGCGGCGGCTTGCCATTCGGGCAAGCTGCGATACGCCCCTCGGGCCAGCCAGGGAGCCAGGTCAGTCAAGATGATGTCTAAGGTCAGCAGCGGCAGGCCGCGCCACACCCGAGCGGGCGGTAAGCCGCGCTGTGGGCGGAACAACGCCCACAGGCTTAGCTTGCGGCGGGCCGCCAGACGGCGGCGGGCGGCGGCGATCTGCGGGGCGGCGGCGCGCAAGTCTTGCCAGGCTTGCCAATGCGCCCCGGCGTTGGAAAGCCGCCCCCGCAGCAAGGCCGCCCCAATGCGCAGCCCATCCTCCACGCCGTAGGCCAGATTGAAGCGCGCCCGGTATGCGCCGGAGAGCAGCTTATTGGCCCAGCGCAGCCGCCCATAGGCCAGCCGACGCAGCTTGAGCGCCGAAAGCGCCGGCGGTTGGCCTTGCGGAACACGGCTGCTGAAGGCGTGATAGATCAACGCCTGCGGCGCAGCAACGATGGCGCGGCCCAAGAGACGGGCGCGATAGCTCCATTCGCTGTCTTCATAATACATCGGAAAGCCTTCGTCAAACGGCCCCACTTCATCCAACACGGCCCGCGGCAGCAGCGCGGCCGCAAAACAAGCGGAAGGTAGCTCAGCCAGGCCATCCAACTGGCCCATATCCAGCGCCCCCAGGGCCACATCACTGCCCCACAACAGCGCCCCCACCTGGTTGCCCAGCCCATTCAAGAAAGCCGGCGCCCACATCAGGCGCAGCTTGGGAGCCACCGCGGCGCATGCCGGGTGCGCCCGCGCCGCCGCCAGCATCTGTCCCACGGCGTCGGCAGGCAGAGTCACATCCGGGTTGAGCAGCAGAATAAACTCCCCGTGGGCCCGCGCCACCCCTACGTTCAGCGCGGCGGCGAAGGGCAGCGCCTGATCTAAGCGCGCCGCCTGCACCTGCGGATAGCGCCTCTGCGCCCAGGCCAGCGAATCGTCCTGCGAAGCATTATCCACCAAGATCAACTCAATGCGCGGGTGGTTTTGGGCAGCCAGCGAGGCAAAGCAGCCCTCCAACCAGGCCCGGCTGTTGAAACTCACCACCACCACCGAAACCAGCGCCGGATCGTGCGTGTGTCCGGATGTGGCCGGCGCGGTGGATGTCGAAGGGTCTGGCGTGAACCCAGTGGCCGGCAGGCCTCCAGGCTGGGCGGCGGATGTGGCTGCGCCCGCAGCAGCCAAATGCGGCTCTTCGGCGTGGGCAGATGGATTGGTGGCAGCCGGCCCAGTTGTGGCCGTCAACCGCTCGTCCACCCGCACAGCTTCCCATCCGGAGCGGGCGGCGGGGTGGAGCGATGCACTGGGCGCGCTGCCCGCCGCCGGTCGTCCATCCATCGCCTGCACGTCCAGCCCGCTTTGCGCGGCGGCATGGCGCGCTAATAGACCCGCCTGCGCCAGGCAAGCCAGTATCAATGCCGTTTGGGAGGCCTCCAGGCCCCAAGCAGCGGCGGCTTCAACCACCGCCGGCAAGGCCACCCCATGCGCCGCGCGCCACACCTGGTACAGCGGCGCATCCACTGCTATCCGTCCGCCTTGGGGCAGGGTGAGCAGACGCCGCCCATCGCGCCGCTCGGCCTGGACACCATCCGGATGGGTGTAAGAGATCACCGGCGGCGCTCCTCATTTGATCTTGCCTGGGCAGGTCGGCCAGGCCGCTCCGCGTTTGCCGCCGCTTCGGCGCCTTCCGTCTTGGCAATTGCGTCAGCCAGATCGCCTTCTACCATCGAGGTGGAATTCGGGGCCTCGCCGGCGCGCTCCGATGGCTCATCTACACGCAGGCTACTAATCCGCAGCCGCCTACCCATCCGTCCTAGCAGCAGTGGCGTGAACACACCCCGCGCCAGGCGCGCCTCAATGTGCTGCACCGACACCGTGCGCCCGGCTTGCCTCACCTGGCGCTTACGCCAGGCGCGCCGCGCCCCTTTGAGTGCATCCCAACGCGCCCGCAGGGCCGCACGCCCCCGTCCGCGCCGCAGATAGTTTAGCAGCATCATAAAGCTAAGCAGCCAACGCAGTGGTAGATATTTCCACACCAACCCGCCCGGCATATTCGCCAGATACAGCCACAAACCGTTGCGCTGCACCTGGTAAACCGTGCGCTCCGATTCCAGCCCATAACTGGCCGAACCGGTATGCAGCACCACCGCCCGCGGGACAAGCCAACCCGTCTGCCCACGCAAACGCAAACGAAAGCTCAAATCCACATCTTCCAGGTGACTTCCGAAATCCGGGTCGAAACCGCCCACTTCGAGCAGCAGCTCTCGCCGGGCGGTAAGGGCCGCACCGCCGGCGGCGAATACTTCGAATGGCTGCTCCGGCAGGCTGGATAACGCCTGACCGGCGCGCCCCGGCCAGGCGAAGCCGGTTATATGAACCACATCGCCCGCCGATTGGATCACCTGCGGAGCATCCGCCGGAACCAGGCAGGAGGCGAAAAAGCTGTCTGTGGGGTGCTGCGCAATTGCCGCCGCCAGCGCTTCTAGCCAGGTGGGAATGGGGTAAGCGTCGTTATTGAGAAACACCACCCATTGGCCGTGCGCCTGCGCCAGCCCGGCATTATTGCCGGCGCAAAAACCCAGGTTCTCCGCCAGAGAAAGCAGCCGCGCACCCGACCAACGCTGTTCCAGCCCCTGAGCCGAGCCATCGGTAGAGGCGTTATCCACCACCAACACTTCGGCGTCGGTGAAGGTCTGGGCCGCCAGACAGTCCAGGCAGCGCGCCAACATGGCCCCGCCGTTCCAGTTTAAAACAATGACGGTAAAAAACGGCGCGGTCATAAGCGTTTCAGGCGGTTGATCTTGAACTGCCACCACAGGCCCTTGGCGTGCGCCCGCAGATTGAACAACATGCGGCGCAGATCGCCGGCCCGCAGCAGCTCCACCGCCCGGCGCATTTTGCTGCGCCACACGCCTGGGATGGGCGCGGCGCTTTCTGATGCTTGCCCTATTGCGCCAGGGCCGCCCGACCGGGTTGGCAGGGCATCTTCGGAGGCGCGCTCGGCTGCGCCAGGGCCGCCCGCATGGGTTGGCAGGGCATCTTCAGCAGCCGGCCCGGCTTGCCGCTGCTCCTCCGGCTGCCAAACCCCCGGCGCTATCCTCCCCGCGCGCTGGTCCACCAGGCTTTCGATCTGCGCCTGCCATACGCCCAGAAATTCTTCCGCCGGGTAATGCTGCTCCACATACTGCCGCGCCGCCCGGCCCATGCGCTCTCGCAAGCCGCGGTCTTCAACCAGGCGCGCCAGGGCGGCGGTCCAGGCGGCGGCGCGGTTCTCAACCAACAGCCCGGTCTCGCCGTTGGTCACGCATTCGTTATAGATGGACACATTCGAATATACCCCGGCGATGCCGCAGGCGGCATATTCCCGAAATTTATTATTGGTCTTTGAGCGATGGAAGCGATCATCGAGCAGCGGGGCCAGCCCGATATGAAAACCGGCATGGGCAAAACGGGTTAAAAAGCGGTCGTAGTTCTCATCAAAGGGGCGCTTATGCACTCCAGGCTGTCCTTCAAGAACGCCGGGTTGAAACCCCCAGAAGGTCATTTCCACCCGGCCCGGGTAGCGCGCCAGGATGGTTTGCAGCGCCGGCAAAAAAACCCCGAACAAGTGATCTTCATGGCGGCTCGTGGCGTATACCAGGCGAACCGGTTCAGACGGCGACAACCTCGGACGCAGACGGTCGAGGTCTAGCGGCGGCTTAACCCGCGCTATGTTGGCGTTGTATTGGGCGGATCGTTCAACAAGCGGATGTGAATACACCCGCACCAGCGCCGCCGATTGTAAATAGCGCTGCAGCTGGCGTTGGCGATCTGGCTGGGCGTAGAACGCTCCGTCTTCAGTGTCGGGCGGCGTTTCAAATAAATCGTCGTCGAGATCGTAGATGAAAGGGATGCGGCGCGCCTGCACCGCCGCTAGAATATGGGCGTAGCGCGGCTCCAGGTTACGGCAAAACACCACCAGGTCTACCCCGGCCAGCATGTCCGGCGTGAAATACGGCTCCAGGGTGATGCGTGTGCGCAGGACGCCGCGCTTCTCCAGCGCCAGCAGCGGCTTAACCACGTCCATCAAGTTAGAGGGGTTAATGCCCGAAAGCACCGCCAGCAGGCGCGGCAGACGAGAGGTGGGGTTAGCGATCATGGCTGCGGGGTCAACTCCACGCCCACAAACGGGCGGCGCAGGGCGCGCCCCAACCCCAGGCGCGCCGGCTTGCGCCACTCGTATACGCGCAGCGGAACATCCAGATCTTCGGCCGCCAGGCGCAGGCGCAAAGCGCCGCCGGGTAAAGGCAAAAAGTCGAAGCGCAGCGGTGCGCCGCCGCGAATGTCGGCGGCCGGGCGGGTGGATTCGGCCAGCCGCTGCTCGCCCACCCACACTTCCAGGCGCAGGTTCCCCAGGCGCGGGTACAAATCGAATAAGGGCATCACGCTCAGGCTGCGCAGCCCAGGGCGAGGCATTTCCAGCGCCCACTCCAAAGCGGAGAGGCGCGTCAGGCTCAGGCTGGGGAGCAAGCGATAGCCATCCAACGGTCCGCCAAATAGCAGGCTGTCGTCTTTCCAGCGCTGCACTTCAGGCGGCTGGTGGGGGAAAAAGTCGCTGCGATCGCGCAGCGCTTCCACCAGGCGCAGCAGTTTACGATTGCGGAAAGCGTCTAGCTCGAAGGCCAGGCGGCGCGCCAGGGGCAGCTGCCGCTCCGCTTCGGCCTGGCGGCTGTCCAGGTCGCCCGTAAACCGGTCGAGAAGCCGCCGGGCGGCGTCTAAGCGCCGGTAGCCCTGCTGTAAGCCCAGCTTAAGCTCCTGCACCCGTTCCTGTTGGCGGCGTCCGGCGGCGGCGGGCGGGTCGAGCCACACCAATGACAAGTCTGGCGCAGCCCTCGGCGGCTTAACCGCCACACAGCGGTATAGGATGGCCTCGCACACAGCCGGGTCATCGCGACGCGCTTGCCGCCGCTCCGCCTCGCTGAGCAAGCGCATATCGTCGCGGTAGAAGAATTCGATGGAAAAGCAGCGCAAATCCAGCCCGGGCTGCGCCTGCTGTGCGTGGGGCGACTCCCCCGCCAGGTTGTCTTGCAAAGTGTAGACCGGAGGCGGCTCGGGCGACCAGTCCAACGGGCTGTATTCATCCAAATTGGCCGGTTCGGCGCGGTAAGGGGCCAAAATAGCAACCTGGCCGCCGGGGCGCAGCGCCAGGTAAGCCTGCCGCACCACCGCCAGCGGGTCTTCCAGGCCATCTAGAACGCCTTGCAGCGCCAGCGCCGCCTGGCTGTTGGGGGCCAGCTGGGCCAGGGCGGCGGCGTCGCTCACCACGCTGCCGGGCGCGGCGGGCGCGAACGCCCGGCGCTGCGACAACAACGCGACGATGGTATCCAGCCACTGCGCTTCAGCCCGCTCCTGGCGATAGTGCGCGTCGATCTCGGCATAGGCCCCACGGCGGATACTCTCACGCAGATCCGAGTCGTTTGCCAGGCGCAAAATCGCCTCGTACCAGGCCCCTGGGGTTTGCTCCACCAGCAGACCGGTCTTTTCGTGCGCCACGCAGTCGGTATACACCTCCACCGCCGAATACACTCCGGCTATGCCACACGCCCCATAATCGCGAAACTTCGTGTTGGTCTTCGATAGGTTAAACGATGTGGGAGTGAGCGGGGCCAGGCCAATGTCAAAGCCTTGCTCTGCCAGGTAATGAATAAACTCGGCATAATCGTATAACAGCGGCGCAATGCGGCAATCGGGGTGCTGGCGGAAGCGCTCCGGCGCTGCGCCCCACCAGGTGAACTCGAAACGCCCTGGGAAATCATCTAGCAAGCGCTGCAAATCGCCGGCGAACAGCTCAATCAGCGGGTCATCCGCGCCCCGCCCGGTGACATAGGTGAGGCGAATTTTGTGATCGTCCAACCGGGGCGGCGGCTGGGTGGGCAGCAGGCCCACGTCAATACACGGGCGCACAAGCACCACATTTTCATTAAACTGCCTGGCTCGACCCTCCAGCGGCCGGCTGTATACGCGCACCCGCTGCACATGGCGCAGGTATCGCTCCATCTGCGCGATGCGCGCTGGGTCTTGGTAGTAGCGCGAATAACTAAAACCCGATGGCACTTCCCACAAGTTATCATCCAAGTCATAAACCATCGGTATCCCACGCGCCAGGCATTCCTGCAAAATCCAATCCTGCCCTGGCTCAATGTTACGACATAACAACACGATATCGGCGGCGCGCACTTCGGCGACATCCACCCATTTCTCAAAGGCCATGCGAAAGCGCACCAGACCCTGCTGCGCCAGCGCCTGCAAGGGCTTGATGATATAAATCATGGCTGAAGGGCTGACCGGCGGGGTGGAGATTACCGAGGCAGGCACACCCGGCATGATGAGCAGCAAACGGGGAATAGAACCAGGCGCAGCCATTATTTACCCCCCAGAGTCATAAAATCGAGGGCGGCCAGCAGTCCGGGGACGGAGCCACGCAGCCTCCAGCCACGCGGCTGCCATTCGTAAACATGCAGCGGCACATCGCTGTCATCCAGCCGCAGGCGAAGTTCGTACATCCCAGCTGGCAAGGCAATATTTATCGCCAGGTTTAGCGGAAAAACCGCGGGTTGGTCGACGCGCAGGCCAGCCGCCGGCTTTTTAGCCCAAGCCGCCAATCCACCTGCGGCATTGAACAGCTCCAAATATAAGCAGCCCCGCCGTGGGTATAGATCAAACGCAACCGCCAGTTGGACGCACCTCAGTCCAGGACGCGCCACCGGCAAACGGTACCCCCGCGCCGGAAGCCTCGCCAGGTTGGGGCCAAAGTCCAGCCGACTGCCTGGGGCTGCCAGACCGAAAATGCGGCTGTCGTCCAGCAGACGGGTGAACGCGGGCGGCAAATTGTCTTCCAGGCTGCGCCTCCGCAGACGGTCCACCCATCGCAGCAGACGGCGGTCGCGAAAAGCTTCGATTTGGTTGGCCATGCTGCTAGCCAGGGGCAGCTGGAAGTCTAGCTCGCCCTGGCATAGCAAAATATCGCTCCTCGTCTGGCGCACCTCGGCGTCATGCTCCGCCAAACGGGTATAGACGGCTGCCACCCCGGCGCGCAGTTCATCATCGGCTTGCGAGAGACCTACCCCGGCATAAATGGCCGGCTGGGGGGCCATCTCGGCCAACACCTGCAGCCATTCTTGTTCGGCCAACTCCTGGCGGTAATGGGCGTCCACATCCGCATAGGCGTTCCGGCGCAGATCTTCACGCAAAGGCCCATTGACCACCAGGCCATGAAGCGCCTCAAACCACGCTCCTGGCTGGTTTGGGACGATCATTCCGGTGGCTTCATGCCGGACACAGGCCGCATAGTTCTCTACATCCGAATATAACCCGGCAACCCGGCAAGCGCCGTACTGCAGATAATACCAGGGGGGTTGGGAAAGATAATAAGCCGTCGGCAGAAGCGGCGCAAGGCCAATATCGTAGTCGCCTCCGGCTAGGGCTTGCAAAAAGCGCCCCTCGTCAGCGGGTCGCTCCATCACCTGGCTGGCGGGATGCTGGCGGAAACGCTCCGGCGCTGCGCCCCACCAGATCACCTCGAACAGGCCAGGGTACAGGTCGAGCAGGCGCTGCAAATCATCGCCAAACAGCTTCGCCAGGGGGTCGCCCGCCGTCCGGCCAGCGATGTAGGTAATCCGAACACGCCCATCGCGGCGCGGCGGCGCCTGGTCGGGCAAGCCGCGCAGGTCAATCGACGGTAAAAGCCGCCTGACCTGCGGGTTATATTCCAGCGCCCGCTGCTGCATGAGCGGGTTATACACAAACACACGATTTACCCGGCGCAGATAGCGCTCCATCTGTTCAACCCCCGCCGGAGTGCGCGGAAAATCGCTGTTAGCCAGGCCAGGCGGAAGCTCCCAAAAGTTATCGTCCAGATGAAAAGCCGTTGGAATACGCCGCTCCTGGCAAGTTTGCAGAATCCAATCGTAGTGCGGGGCGATGGCCCCGCAGAAAAGCACCACATCGGCGGCGCGCACCTCGGCCAGCTCGGCCTGCGTCTCAGCCCGCAAGCTCAAGCTGAGGCGATTAGCGCGCTCCAGGGCAAACAGCGGCCCGGCAGCCGCCAGGCTGCCAGAGGCCAAACGGGCGGGAGCGATTACCAGTACATGGGGATGAGACATAGCAGGCATCATGAGGGCGTCAACGCGTGTACCACATGCGGGCGTGGGCAGCGCCGCCTCGCAAGCGCAGGCCCATCCGGCGCAGCAAGCGGTTAAGCAGACGCAGCTCGCGACGCACCGGCGGAGAGCTTTGGCGTACGCTTACCACCGCCCCGTTTGCGCCCTGATGGGTGAGGTCGAAACGGAACACCTGGCCGGCGGCATTTTCCAGCGGGGGGTCAAAACGGAACTCGCACCAATAACCACCGGCTCTCACCATGGCGGCGTTGATGCACACCGTACGCAGCCAGGCTCCGGCCTGGGTGAACAGCTTAAGCTCCAACACCCCCGGTGTGGGGTCGCTAAACAACTCCACCAGCAAATCCAGCCCCAGCCAACCATCGCCATCGCAGCGCACCGTGTAGGTTAGCCCGGCCCCGATGGGCATCAGGCTCAACGGTGGCCCAGCCGGCGGATGCACACGTCCGCGCTCGGTCAGGTTTTTATCTGGTATGACCACGGTAGAAACAGGCCTGGCGGCAGTCGGATGTAGATCGGCGGCCTGGTCTAAGGCCAGGTTGTACATGCGAAACAGGTCGTTAGCGGCGCGCTGCGGGTGCAGCTCCAGACGCCCCACGCGGCGGCCCTGCTCTGCAATGCGGCTGCGCTCGGCATCGGTCAGTTGCAGCGCCCTACGCATGCCATCGGCCAGCGCATCTACGCTCACCCCCTCACACAACACGCCCGACACCCCATCGATCACCAACTCCGCCACACCGCCCACCGGCGTAGCCACCACCAGCAAGCCGGCCGCGAACGCGTCTTTGATCGAGCCGGGGAAGCTCTCGTAGTTAGAGAGGCTCAACAGCATATCGGCTTCGCTCAGCAAAGCGTCTTCCTCATCGCTGAAGTCGTTCAGGAACACGCAGTCTTGCAGCCCGCCATGCGCTATCGCCTGGCGGCATTGTTCCACATATTCAGGGTAGAACTGGGTGTAACCATAGAAGCTTAAACGGAAGCGCAGACCTTCTTGCTTAAGCTTAGCGGCGGCCCGGATGGTCTCCAGCTGCTGTTTACGCGGCTGGTAAGTGCCCATCACCAACAGATTTGGCCCACCGGGGTGCAGCGGCAAAGTAAACGACCCATCGGCTTGCAGGGCGCGCAGGTAACGGCTGCGCCCCAGCTCGAAAAAGCTGCGGTTGGCGGTATCACGCGCCACCATCTTAGGTACACCTAATAAATCTCCCCAGCGGGTGGCATATCGCATACAGTCGGACTGCACCACGGCGCAGTGGCGAAAGCCCGGTCGCCCGCTGCGCCACGAGAAATCATCCTCTACCGCGTATAAGGTGCTCACCAGCGGCAGGTTGGCCTCCTGGCAAGCCTGGCCCAAGGCGGGAATAAACGTGATGGAATGGGCCAAAGCTGGTTTTACACGGCGGATGATCTCGCCAAAGGCTTCCTTATCTAGCTTATGAGTCGGTTCCGATGGGCTGAGCGGCTCAGTGTAGCATATGTAGGGAGCGGCTTCCACCAACACACCCTCTAAGGCCAGGCGGTTCTTCAAATACCGGCCCGCTTCGGTGTCTTGAAGCACGGCGGGGATGACCACCACCGGCTGAATGCCGTAACGCTGGGCGGCCTGCCAGCGGCGCATGAGTTGGATTTCGGCCCCGCCAGAATACACTGAATGCAGCACATACAACACGCGCGGACGCCCGCCTTCATCGCGCTGCCGGCGTGTGCGCCCGTGAAACTGCACCGCCCGCAGGGCCGCCTCGTGCAGGTCAATCTGGGCCGAGGCGGTGAATTCCTCACGCACGTGTTCGATGCAGCGGCGGCGCAGCAAATCGAACTCAGCTTCGGGCATATCAATGGCGCGCTTTAGCGCCGCGTACCAACCTTGCGTATCGTTAGCTGTTTTCAGGCAAGTCAGGTCGCCGGGCAAGGCGCGGTACTGAGCCACATCCGAAAAGATTCCCAATGCCCCGGCCGCGGCGGTTTCGTAATACTTAATCAGCGATTTGGCAAGGCGCGGGCGTGGTGTCTCAAACAGAGGAGTAAGCAGCACATCAAAGTTAGCTGCTTGCAGGTTGCGCAAATATAACGGGTAGCTGTAATCATACGGGCGGCTGGAAGTGGGCGAGGCCAATTTGGGCAGCCCGCTAATATCCAGCCCCCAAAATGCAAACTCCACCTGCGCGCCATATTCCTTTGAGATGCGCAAGAGGGCATCCCAAATGGCGCGAAACTCATCGATGCGGTATTGCGATCCCACATAGGCGATGCGCACGGGCTGACCGCGCCGACGCAGCTGCATGGGCAGCGCGTCGTCGGGAATGGCCACGTTGTGCGGCAAGATGCGCGGCGTAAAGGTACGCGCCGATTCGGCCAAAAACTCGTTGGTTACCAGGGTAGCGTCGGCGTGCGCTGCCGCCTGGATCAAGTTTTCATAAAACCTTGACCCTGGAGCCAGGTAGTTGTACTGCGGCCCGTATTCGTGGAAGGTGAACAAGTCGTCGTCAAGGTATAACCCCAGCGGGCGACCGGTCACTTCGGCTTCAGCTACCATTTCCAGAGCATCGTCTTGCACCGTGCGCATCAACAGGCTTAAGTCCACATTGGCGCTCCAACCGGGATGAACTTGGTCGAGCGTTTGGTAAAAGCCCTTGAAGCTACCGCGAGCGTTGGATAGTGCATCGTAGCGGCGCAGCGCCACCTCGTTGCTCACCTCGTAAGACTGCTGCGTATACATCAGTGTCTGTGGCCGCGGCCCTTCGATGAGCGTGGCGGTGTAGCTGCCCAACTGGGGGAAGGCATGGCGGCGCTGGTTGTAAAACGGGACAATCTGTTCTTCATATACCCGGCGTCGAAATTCGCCCGGCAAAGCCACATTGCCGATCTCCAGACCGTCTACAACGTAATCTTGCCAGGTATCCAACGTTAGCAGATGGTCGCGGGGGATGTCCTGAATAAACGAAAAAATGTCCAGCTCGTAGGGCGTAGTTAAACCGATTGCCCCGGCGTTACTCTCGTACACGTCTGCTACAACCTTGCCGATCTCCACAAAGGGAATATGGCGCACCAGGCGCAGCCACAAATCCCAATCGCTCAAGCGGCGCGCAGCAATGTGCATATCGTACATACCATATTGGGCGAAGACGGCACGCGGCAGCAATACGCTGTTGTTACCGAAGCGGTTTTGCTGGGCCAGACTCACCAAGTTTACCGGCCCTTCGGGCAGCGTGACCTTGCCGGTGGGGTTATGCACCAAGGCCCCTCCAATCACCAGGGCCGGCTGCGGGGCATGGGCGGCGCTTTCGATAAGATGCTCCAGGGCCTGCGGACGCCACACATCGTCATCAAACTGGAAAGCAATCGCGCCGCCTTTTGCCAGGGCAATGCCCTCGTTGACCCGCAGCGCCGGCAAGCCGCTGTTCAAGTCGTGACGGACATGGATAATGCGCGCGTCTGTGCGCTGCAGATTGGCGATCAGGTCCGCCGAACCATCGCTAGAGCCGTCGTCCATCACCAGCAGCTCAAAATCGGGGTAACTTTGGGCCAACACGCTGCGCAGCGCGCGCTCAAGCAACCCCTGGCGGCAGCGCCGATAGGTGGGCAAAATCACGGATACAGCGGGCTGCTGCGGGGCGTCAGGCGAAGCGATAATTTGCTGATCGCGCAAAAATTCTTTAGCTAAAATCATGCAATATACTCAAGGCTTTCAATTTAAAGTTCTTGTATTATATCATCCGCCTCAGGAGGCTTAATCACGCGAAAGCGGGCGAGACGCTGAGTCTCGCCCGCTGGTTAAATGGGGGCTTTTTGACCTACTTACGCGCCAGCGGAATGAAAAGATAATGAAAGGTCATTCCGACAGTGCTAAATTCATCCGCCCCCACATCACAGCTTGCGCCTTGCGGGCGCACGACGCCGCTGACATCAGTAGCCGGGCATTCGCTATTTGTGCCCATATCAATAGCCTGGCTGCCCAACACCAAGGGATGGTAGAAAGCATAGCTCGCTTTCATGAGTGGGCCAATCGCCGGGTTCACCCCCAGCAAATCGTTCGCCCCACCGGTGTATTTACAAGCCAGGTTCTTTTTAGGCTTGCCTAAATAATTGCCCACCACATTGTTGCCCAGCGAAGTGAGGCTGCCAAAGCAATCTTCCGCCCCGTTGGAATCATAGTTGCCAGCTAAGATAGTATTTTTCATTTCTACATAACCACCCGTCCCGTTGATGCGGATGCCCCCAGCATAGCCAGCGGTGTTCTGGGTGATGGTGCTGTTCACGAATTTAGCGCGCCCATTGCCGGTGTTGAACAAGCCAGCGCCTTGGGTTCCACCGGTAGGACCAATGGCCGTGTTGCCGCTAACGGTTACATTCACCATAGTTAACTGATTCCCCCAGCCCACATAATTGCCGTTGAAGATGCCTGCGCCGTAATAAGCCGAATTACCCGTAATGGATACGTTGGTCAATTCCATGTAACGGATGTTGACGATGGCCCCGCCATAGCTGGCATTGCTGGGCAGAGATGGACCATTGGCGGCCACGTTTCCAGAGATCGATACATTGGTCAGGCGCATGATGCTTTCGTTATTATCAATCCCCCCACCAGGCGCGCCCTGCGACGAGCTAAAACAGCATGGGGTTTGGTTATTGGCAATCTCGCCGTCGATTAACGTCACGCCATAACCTAACTCAAACTTGGTCAGGTCGCTCATAATACCGCTGCCGGCCAGGGAGACGTTGTTATTAATCTTGAAATTGCGCAGCACAATCATCTGTTCGTAAGAGTTGTTATAAAACCCGCCGCCCAACATGCTGGCCGTGTTATTAGTGATAGTGACATTGACCCCGTTCAGGCGGCTGCCATTAAACAGGCCACCCCCACCTTGACCCATCACTGTCGAGGTGGCGAGGTTACCGGTGATTAGCACATTTTCCAGGTTGAGGGTGCGCTTTTCTGGCTCTAAACGGTCGTAACTATTATAAACGCCGCCGCCTTCATAAGCCCGGCAGTTTGACACCGTAACATTGCGCAGCGTCAGCGTGCCATCATTGAACACGCCGCCGCCATCGTGCTCATATTCGGCAGTTATCTTATTCCAGGCATTGCGGATGGTCAGGTTTTGAATGGTGTTATTTCCGCTATTTTTGAAGTTTTTGAAGGCGCGCGTATTATTATTTCCATCCACAATTGTCTGGGCCTGGCCTGCGCCAGAAATCACCACCGGCTTGGTGAGCGCCAATTGGCTGTTAATCACATACACACCCGCCGGGACGATAATCTCGTCCGTATTGCTGGCGGCGTTAGCAGTATCTAGCGCAGCGCGCAGGGTACACTTCCCGTTGCTGGCCGCGCATACCCCATCGGCAGGAGCCGTGTCTGGCAGGTCGGCGGTGCTGTTAACTGTGATGGTAGCATCGGCGGCGGCCGGCCCATCGATAGCCGGAATATCAAAGCCCTGATTCTCCCAACCTGCGGGCGCGGTTAGCAGGGCGCGGGGGGAGGCCTGGTCAATGTCAAGGGCGGCGGGAGCCGGAATCATTAATTCGGTCGGCTCATCTGGGATAGCCGGAGGTTCTTCTTCCGCCTGGGCCATTTGCGACACGCCCAGCATAAAAATGAGCAGCGCCGCCAGTAGAGTCGTACGTAACATTTTTAGGAACATAGTAGATTCACCTGTAATCATTTCAAATTATCAAATTCACCCAACGTGCGGGGTCAATACATTAATTATGGCACGATTGAAGCCTTCTGCAATTAACGGAATCGCAAGGTCAAGCTAAACGTTACTTAAGTACTCGTAAAAGGCTGTGATAAAATCGGGGTTTGTATGGCCGAATTCCCTATTTCCACCCTCACCCAAGCCCTCCTCCACCAGGCGCAGCGTTCTCCCGACGAAACGGCGCTTATTTTTATCCACGAGAACAGCCTGGAAGAGCGTATTAGCCGCGCCCAATTCGTGCAAAATGCGCAGATTGCCGCCGGCGCTTTACATAACGCCGACGTACAGCCTGGCGATCTGGTGATTTTGGTGCTGCGCCATTCACCCACCCTGCTTTATGCCTTTTGGGGGGCAATGTTCTTAGGGGCCACGGCCAGTATCTTTCCCTTCCTGACGGAGAAGCTCGACCCCGAACTTTACATGGAGCGCGTTAAGGCGCTGGTGGGACATGCCCAGGCAAAAGCGGTGATTACCTTCCCTGAATTCGAGGCCCCATTGCGCGGCTTACTGGAGGATAGTGGCTGCACTGTGCTTTCGACGGATGAGCTGGCCTTTCCAATCATATCGCCTGCCGCCCCGCCCTGGCTTAGCGCCTCCGACGACGACGCCCCTGCACCCACGCCCGTTGGCGAGGCAGGGGCGGCGGCCTTCAGTCGCCAGGCGCGTACCGCCGCTCCAGACGACATCGCTTTCCTACAACACAGCAGTGGAACCACCGGGCTGCAAAAAGGGGTGGCCCTATCGCACCGCGCCGTTCTCAACCAGTTAAACGCCTACAGCCGGGCGATTAATCTCTCGCCCAGCGATGTCATCGTTAGCTGGCTGCCGCTGTATCACGATATGGGTCTGATCGCCGGGTTTGTCATGCCCCTGGCCGCAGGCGTACCTCTGGTGCTGATGTCGCCCTTCCAATGGGTGAGCAGCCCCAAGCTGTTGTTCCAGGCCATTCAACGCCACCGCGGCACCCTGTGCTGGCTGCCCAACTTTGCCTATCATCACCTGGCGCGCGGTGTGCGCGGCAGAGATCTCGACGGCCTGGACTTGCGCAATATGCGCGCCTTCATAAACTGCTCCGAGCCGGTTTTCGAACACAGCCACGCCCTCTTCTTAGACAAATTCGCCCCCGCCGGGGTGCAGGCGCAGCACTTGCAAGTGTGTTACGCCATGGCTGAAAACACCTTCGCTGTGACTCAAACCGACCTGGCGCGCCCCGCCCCGCTCGACTGGGTGGTCACGCGCGATCTGCAAGAGCAGCGCCTCGCCACGCCTGCCCCGGCCGGAGCCGCCCACGCCACCCCGATGGTGAGCTGCGGCGCGCCGGTGAGCGGAACCGAGGTGCGCATCCTCGACGAACACGGGCAGCCCCTCCCCGAACGCCGCGTGGGCGAAATCGCTCTGCGCAGCAACTGCATGCTCAGCGGTTACTACCACCGCCCCGAACTCACCGCCCAGGCCATTCAAGACGGCTGGTACACCACCGGCGATATGGGCTACCTGGCCGCCGGACAGTTGTACATCACCGGGCGCAAGAAAGACCTGATTATTGTGGGCGGCAAGAACGTCTACCCACAAGACCTGGAAGCCATCGCCAACCAGATCCCCGGCCTGGTTCCAGGGCGCTGCGCCGCCTTCGGTGTGATGGACGAGCGCCTCGGCTCCGAAAGCATCGTAATGGTGTGCGAAGTGGAAGATGACGGCATCTCCGAAGACGGGCGCAGCCGGATCGAGATGGAGCTGCGTAAACGCGTGGTGCAGCGCAGCGAAGTGGCCCTGGCCGATGTGCGCCTGGTGGGGCGCAAATGGCTGATTAAGACCTCCAGCGGCAAGATCTCGCGCCCCTCCAACCGCGAGAAATATCTCAACACGCTCGTTTAAAACGAACAGCCGGCGCGCCGCGCCGGCCACTTTAAGGATGATTTTGGAGATAAACAATGGACGAAATTGAAACCAGGCTGGCCGATTACATCACCAAGGTCGTTATGCGAAAGCCCAACTATGCGTTAAACAAAAATCAGGCCCTGATTACCGGCGGCCTGATCGATTCGTTTTACTTAGTGGACCTGGCGATGTTTGTTGAGGAAACGTTCGGCGTTCACATCGACGACGCCGAGCTAAACGCCGATACCTTCGATACCCTGGCGCAGCTGGCTGCGCTGGTGCGCGCCCGCTTATAGTTCAGGAGGCGAAAAGGAGTAGACAGCATCGCCGAATCTATGAGAAAAGGTGATGGGCTAAGGCCGCCAAAACCAACAACTCGGTCATAAAGGTATCAAAGCCCATAGCTGCGCACACTCATCTTCCACACCTGCTCATCTTGGGCCACGAGCTGAAACCCGACCTTCTCATACACCGCGATGGCGGCGGTGTTGGCGGCGAATACTTCCAGGTACACTTCATCCAAAGCCAGGTCTTCAAAAGCAATGTGCAGGGCCAACTGGGCTGCCGCCCGCCCCAGGCCCTTACCCGACGCCGACGGCTCGCCAATCATCAGGCGGCCAAACTCGGCCCGCCGCCCCGCCCAGTCAACATGATACAGCGCCACTTGCCCCACCGGCGCGCCGCCTGCCTGAAGGGCTTCGATGATGAACACAAAATCATCATCGCGCCCCTGGTACTGCTCGAACCAGGCGGCGTGCTGCGCCGGGGTGATGATGGCGCTGTGAAAGAACCATTGGCGGATGGCGTCCTGATTGCGCCATGCCAGGGTGAGGGGCAAATCGTCCGGCGTAAGCAAACGCAGCCGCACGCGCTCATCCTGGCGTACAACAATGTCCCGTTTGGTCATTGTCCTCCCTATTTTTCCAGGCGGCGCACAATTTCTTTAAGATTTTGGCATACATACTCCACGTGATGCCGGGTGAGCTGCATGTGCATGGGCAGCGATATAATCCTTTCGCTGGCGGCGTGGGCGCGTGGGCAGGTCCCTTGGGCGTAGGCGTACATGCGATATTGGGTGTTATCGCGATAATGCACGCCGGGGTAAATCTTGGCCTGGTTGAGGGCCAGCATCACCTCGTCGCGGTGGGCTAACTCTACCTGATACAGATGGCGCGAAGACACGCAGTCGGGCGAGTGTTCGATGCGCCGAATGCGCGGCTCGTCGCGCAGCATTTCATCGTACCAATCGGCCAACTGGCGGCGATAGGCGTTGTCTTGATCGACATACTTGAGCGACACCAACCCAATGGCCGCCATAATCGAGTTGCCGTTGTACTTGTAACCCAGGTGTTCCACATCGTAATACCACTTGTACGTGCCCTGCGAGGTGGTGCGGGCGTAGGTGTCTTTGTTGATCCCCAGCCAGGTCCACTTGCGCACTTCTTCGTCCAGGGCAGCGTCGCGGAAGCAGATCATGCCCGAATCGGCGGTAGGCAAGTTCTTCACCGCCTGGAAGCTGAACACCGCCACGTCGGACTCGCCGCCCACCTGGCCGTCGCCTTTCCAGCGCGTGCCGGTCATATGCGAGGCGTCGAGAATCAGGCGCAAGTTGTGGTCTTTGCACAGCTGCACCACATCGGCCAGCCGCCCGGTGTTGCCGCCGATGCCCACATACATCACCGCCCGGGTGCGGGGGGTGATGCGCGCTTCAATCGAAGCCGGGTCGAGGCACAGGCTGTCGTCCACGTCGGCGAACACGGGCTGCAATTCTTCGTACAGAATGGCGTGATTGGTGGAGATAAAGGTCAACGGGGTGGTGACGATCTCGTCGCCCGGCTGCCAGCCATCGGCTTCTTTCAGCACCTGCACGGCCAGGTGCAGACCGGCAGTGGCCGAGCTGATGAAATGGGCGTGAGCCAAACCCGTGTACGCCTTCCAGGCGTCTTCAAATTCCACAGTTTTGAAACCCAGGCCGGTCCAACCTTTTTCCAGGCAGATCTTGATTTCGGCCAGGCTTTCTTCAATACGAAAAGAAGGGACGAACAGTTGAATAGGATCCATTTTTCCTCAGTCGGTCTGTAATGCCAGAGACAAAATTTCCTGCCAGGGCGGCAGGTCGATAGCAAACGTTTCGCAAAACCGGGTGCAATCCAAGGCGGTAAACAAGGGCCGCCGGGCGGGAGTAGGGAAATCGCTGGTTTTGGCCGGCAGCACCTGGCGGGCCATCAGTTCGTGGGGGCGCGGGTAAGTCTGTAGGATGGCCTTGGCCCATTCGTAGCGGCTGGTGTAGCCCCCGCCGCCCACATGGTAGAGGCCGCGGCGTGGGGCGATCCACTGCGCCGGCTGCGCCCCGGCCCGCGCCAACACGGTTGCCACAATCTCGGCCAGGTGGCGCGCCCAGGTGGGGTTGCTCACCTGGTCGTCCACCACGTGCAGAGCGGCGCTGTGGCGCGCCCAATCCAGCGCCTTGGTGACGAAGCTCTCGCGCCGCAGGCTGTACAACCAGGATGTGCGCAAGATCAGGTAAACCCCATCGGAGGCCGCCACGGCGCGCTCGCCTTCCAGCTTGCTGCGGGCGTAGGCCCCAATCGGGGCAGGTAGATCGCTTTCCACATAGGGGCGGCTGCTCTCGCCGTCAAAAACGTAATCGGTGGAGATATGCACCAGCGCCGCGCCCAAATCTGCAGCGGCCTGGGCCAGCCAACCCGGCGCATAGCCGTTCAACATCATCGCCGCGCCTGGTTCGCTTTCGGCCCGATCCACGTTGGTATAGGCAGCGGCGTTGATGATAACTTGCGGACGCAGGCGCTCTAAAAGCGGCTGCCAGGTGGCCGGTTGGGTCAGGTCAATTTGCGGGTAATCCAGGGCCGTCACCCGCCCTACCCCCAACAAGGCGCGCTCTAGCTCCCAACCCAATTGGCCGTTCCTTCCCAACAGCACAATCTTCAGCGGCGCACCCATCAATTACGCTGCACCGTCTGCATCGTTAAAGCCGGCGTCAGGGCCGGATTCCAACAAACGCTGCAGATAATCGCCATATTGGTTGCCGCGGTAGCGCCGGGCCTGGACCGCCAGCTGCTGGGTGTCGATGAAACCGCTGTTAAAGGCAATCTCTTCCGGGCAGGCGATCATCATGCCCTGGCGATCTTCCACCGCCTGCACAAAGTTGGACGCTTGCAGCAGCGATTCGTGCGTACCGGCGTCGAGCCAGGCTACGCCGCGCCCAATCATCTCCACGTGCAGTTGGCCGCGGCGCAGATATTCCAGGTTCAAATCGGTGATTTCCAATTCGCCGCGCGGCGAAGGTTTGAGGGATCGGGCGATCTCGTTAACCTGAGCGTCGTAGAAATACAACCCCGGCACGGCGAAGTTAGAGCGCGGCGCAGCCGGCTTCTCCTCCAGGCTAAGCGCCTGGCCTTGAGCGTCGAACTCCACCACGCCATATCGCTGCGGATCGCGCACCGGGTAGGCGAAGATGGTGGCCCCATGGCTAAGCTGCGCGGCGCGCTGCAAACGTCCACCCAAACCATGGCCGAAGAACAGGTTATCGCCTAAGATCAGGCACACCGGTTGGCCGGCGTGGAACCCCGGCTTGAGCAAGAAGGCTTCGGCCAGGCCGCGCGGCTGATCTTGCTGCACATAATCGAACTGTACCCCCCATTGGCTGCCGTCTCCCAGCAGGTCTTGGAAAAGGGGCAGCGCGGCGGGCGTGCTAATCACCAAGATTTCGCGGATCCCGGCCAGCATGAGCATCGACAGCGGATAATAGATCATCGGCTTATCGTAAACCGGTAGAATTTGCTTGCTAAGCGCCAGGGTGAGCGGGTACAGGCGTGTGCCCGCCCCGCCGGCCAGGATAATTCCCTTCATGCTCACTCCTTGCTCGCCTGCGTTGGGCGGGCGGCGTAATTCTTTTCGATCCAGCCCTGATAGTCATTCTGCTGTTGAACGGCCTGCACCCATTCGGGGTGATCCAGGTACCAGCACACCGTGTTGAACAGGCCGGTGGTGAGGGTTTGGCGTGGTTGCCACCCCAGGCTGCGGCGAATATACGAAATATCCATATCATAACGGCGATCATGCCCCGGGCGATCAGCCACATGCGTCACCAGGCGAGCGTGCGGGACGTGCGGTGAGCCGGGGCGCATTTCGTCCAGGATATCGCAGAGCGATTGCACCACTTCGATGTTCGGCGGCTGATTATCGCCGCCCACGTTGTACGATTGACCCGCCTCCCCACGCCGGATAACCGTCCAGATGGCTTCGCAGTGATCGCTCACGTACAACCAATCTCTTACCTGCATACCATCGCCATACACCGGCAGCGGGCGGCCTTCCAGGGCGTTAAGAATCATGAGCGGGATGAGTTTTTCAGGAAATTGGTAGGGGCCATAATTATTGGTGCAGTTGGTAAGGGTGTAGGGCAGGCCATAGGTATGCCCATAAGCACGCACCAGGTGGTCGCTGGCTGCCTTGGAGGCGGCGTACGGCGAGCGTGGGGCGTAGGGCGTAGCCTCGGTCACAGGCGGGTCGTCCGGCTCCAACATACCGAACACTTCATCGGTCGAGACGTGATGAAAGCGCACCGAACCGGCGCGCCGCGGGCGATCCGAGGACAGCCAGGCCTTGCGGGCCGCTTCGAGCAGCGTGAACGTGCCGGTGATGTTAGTGCGCACAAAATCAGCTGGCCCAAGGATGGAGCGATCGACGTGCGTTTCGGCGGCGAAATGAGCCACGGTGTCGATGGCGTATTCATCGAACAAGCTCTCCACCAGGGCGGCGTCGCAAATATCACCTTGCACAAAGCTGTGGCGAGCCGGGTCGGGCAAATCGCGCAGATTTTCCAGGCTGCCGGCGTAAGTCAGAGCATCCAAATTGACGATGTGCGCTGAGGGGTCATTCGCCAGTACATAACGCACAAAATTGGAGCCAATAAAGCCGGCCCCGCCGGTCACTAACACAGTGTGGGGGGTATGCAGGTCGGTCATAAGCAGTTACTCGAATGTCTCCGCCTGGTCCAGGGGCAGCCCGGCGGCGTCTTTGGGGGAGAGCCGCGGCGGCTGGTCATCGATTAGCGGCCAGGTTACGCCAATCGCCGGGTCGTTCCACAGCAGCGAACGTTCCCACTGTGGGGCATAATAATCAGTCGCCTTGTAGGTCACTTCGGCCCAGGCGCTTAGCACATAAAAGCCGTGCGCGAAACCGGGCGGCACCCAAAGCTGGCGGCGATTTTCCGCCGAAAGGCGCACCCCCACCCATTCGCCAAAGTGGGGCGAGCTGCGCCGAATATCCACCGCCACATCGTAGATTTCGCCCGCCACGCAGCGCAGCAGCTTACCCTGCGCGTGGCGTAGTTGGTAGTGCAAGCCGCGCAACGCGCCCTGGGTGGAACCCGAATGGTTATCTTGCACAAACTGCGCCTGGATACCCGCTGCGGCGAATTCCTGCGCCTGGTAGGTCTCCATAAAAAAGCCCCGCGCATCGCCAAATATGCGCGGCTCAATCAGGATCACATCGGGAAGATTGGTTGGGATAAACTGCATGGTTTTCCGATTATAGCAAAAAACGCCGGCTTATGGATGGTAAGCCGTAAAGGAAATGTGTCAGACCCAACATCGACAGCAGTGATAGGAGAAAAACCAGCCACCATGTTTACACCACTAACAGCCACAGGAAATCATTTGTGCCATTCAAATGGGCATTTCTAATTGTCGCCATGCTACTTTCTAATTGTCGTTGACAGAACGGCGCTGGAAAGATAGAGGATGCGTTTGGCGCCCTCCATTACAGTTAAAACAGGTGACTTTAGCCAAGCGCATCGTTAGGCTCAATGTTTGAGATGAACGCGGAACATCAGGGCCGTCCGCCCGAACGAATTGTTAGGGCGGACTGTACGGACCTAAAAAGCGCTCGCCATTGAAATGGATGAGATGTGTTGGGTCGCTTGCGCACCAAACTTCTGTCTCCCACGCGACAACTGCTAGAAATTTTCTAAAGACTCCTCCGCGATCAGGGAACGCCGTGACGTAAACCAAGCCAGCCGTAGACTGCTGAAACAATTCCGAAAGCTCAATATGGCGCCCTGCATCAACAGGGCCGCTGCTTGCGACCGCTTCAACAAGAACAAGCCAATTGTGCTCTCTGTCATAGATGACTACATCCGGCATTTTCCCGTGCTGCCCTACCTGCACGCCCAGGGAAATTAGTAACTGACTATCGATATAACCCCATTTTGCGCCCGTATCTCCGACATAGACCAACTCGCCGCCAGGAACGTAGTTTGAACTAAAATCTTCGATAATTGCTCTAATGAGATCTGAATGCGGACCAGGACTGAGATAAATTGTTTGATCTTCTCTCACTCGAACCGGAACACGGTGCATATCTCTAGCGCGAGCGTACTGCTCTGCCAAAGTCTTGCTCGTTTCCAAGTAAGAATGCAACGAGGAATCCCATTCCCTGGTATTGAATTTCTTCAGGAGCTCACACGCCGTGGCCTCAACCTGATAGCAGTTGGCAGAACTGTTCACCGAACGATCTGGCATGTCTGGATTGTGCAGCACTACACCAGCCAAAACAAGTTGTTTAACACTATATTTACGAACACTCTCACGTGTATTCTCCGCATAATTGATCCCGAGTTTTTTTCGCGCGAAATCCAGGATGGCGCGGATTCGGAGCATTGGCCGTTCAGCCTGAGACCATTCCCTGTCCGGTGGAAGATTTAAAAGAGCGAGCAGGCAAATGGCCGTTCTGTCGTTTAATTGTCCCTTTGGCATTCCAAGTTGCCGAAGAATCTGTAACGCATCTGCAATTCGTTGCTCTCGTGTTGTCATTTCTTGCATATCTTCAAAACAATTTTATCAATTTGTTCTTGTGTGTCGCCAATCTCGTCTGAGATCTTTCCTAGAGCAATTAACTCTTCACGGCCTGGATACTTCATACGCTTTAAGTCAGTGGCATTTACCTGAGTATGCCCACTGAACTGGCGAAAGTAGTCATCTACCATTGTCGTGTTCAGGTAAAGGGAAAGCCCTTTTGCCATGTTCTCACTCAAGCCATGCCTGGCGTCGTGGAATACATTAAGATGATTTTCAAAGCCAAGTACTTGATAACCTTTGAACTCCGCTGGATTTACCACACACGCAACGATTCGATGCCGCTCTTCTTTCGATGAGAACCGGCGCACAACACAGTAATAACCGCTTGGGTAAAACCATTTTTCCGTTTCGGTATTACGAATCATTGCATTTGGCTTTTTAATTCCCGGCTTCGGCCACTTAATATAACGTCCCGAAAAATGGGCAGGATATAGGAGCGGCTCAGCGCCGACTTCAGGCATTGCTCGCAGATACTCCTTGAGCCTAAAGTCAACGACTGGCCCTGTTGAGACACCTACACTAATATCTTTAAGAGTGCACGGCGCAATTTCACTTATGCCGCCCCCCTGCTCTTCAGATGGAACATGGATAAATTTCTCTACATCGCCAGGATGAACAATATGCTCAAAGGGATGCTTGCGCGTTTTAAGATCATTAAACCTGTCATCTCTCGATGTTGTGACCTGAACCTCTCCCTGTTGGCCACCGATTTCGAGTTGAAGTATGATGTTCTCTTGAAGAACATCATCGTCTTTGAAGGCTGTATCGCGTGACGCAAATAGATGAATTCTTCTTATTGCACTCCGAGATAGCAAGAACTCACGAAAAGGCTTGTAGTAGGGACCATTGCAGAAACTGCGTGGAATAATTGCGACAATTTGACCACCGCGCGCCATGAGCAATACGGATAAAGCAATAAATGCTGAATACAAATTAACGGTCTCTATGCCTACCGCAGAAAGCAGAGCGCGATGCCGCGACGAGCTCGATATTTTCTTATACGGTGGGTTGAGGATTGCATGGGTATAACCTTTTTCGGCTCTAAATTGGATGCAATTTACTGCATCCTCAACGAAATCATCTTTCCTGATTTCATAATGTAGCCCAAGTTTTTCAGCATAAGACCCAAGCGTCTTCTCAAGCTCAGGATAGAGCGCATCGTCAATCTCGTACGCTGTAAGAAAAAGACTTGTGAAAACTAAGCTGCCAGACAAACACCTTTCGAGGAAGGCCCCAGACAAAGATCCAATACCCGCTCCTGCATCGAGAATCCGGCATTCCGGATGGTTCGTGCGAGTGAACATATCTGCCATGAAGCGCGCCGTAGTTACGGGTGTAAGGAATTGGCCAAACTGCGACTTGTGTTTCGCATCAGTCGCCTTTGAAAGCTGAAGCCTAGATTTTTCGATATCTTTCAGCAAAACATTAACTCCTGATGCGCGCCCTAACTATACTGATTTTATTGACAATGCCTTCGCCAAAATTAGGCGGATGAAATAGGGCTTTTGAGTTAAAGTTGAAGTCTTCAAAAACAAAAACTAAACCTCAAAAAGCCATGACAGAGATTATAGTCCTTTTACAAGCGATTGCACCACTTTACGCCAGATGAGCCAAGTTATCTTTGGGATGCCAGCAACCAGTGGATGGGTCGCCATGCCCGGCCAAGGGGGCGCCGTAGGGGTCCACAAGTTCATTCGTGCTCCCCAGGTGGCCGGCGATGAAGGTCACCGCTGCCTGGCCGCCGGTGCGCACGGCTAAGCGGCCGCGCCGGCGTAGTAATAGCTCAAGCCATCCCCCAAGGCAGCGACAGCAGGATAATTAAATGAAAAACGCGCCCAATGCCAGCGCGCGCCGCCATGCTTATGCGAAATCAGAAACGAGAAACGATTATCGTTGACACGCTGCTCTCCCTCCCAGAACCAGCCAATAGATTGGACGCGATGTTACAAGTGATGGATAGATATTATTCCCACAGATGAATGGCGTCGAGGGTGATTTTCTGAAAGCCAGGCCTGATCTACGAGAGACCGGCGCACCCTTGACCCCCTGGACACGCCCCCACATACGCGTTCTTCCGGGCTTGCGGGCGCTCGCTCTCGATGGGAGGGCCGATGGCATATTCCCAGCGCGCTTCACGCGGGCGCGAGTGGAACGCAGCGCCGCATCTGCTGCGAGAATTCCGGCGGCGTTAGCGCCAGGCGATGGGCTTTCACCCACCGGTTGGCCTCCGGGCTGCCTACGCAGGGTCGGCGGGGGCTTTCTCTAAGCGAAAGATACCGTACCGGTAAATGGGGGGCAAAACAAGGTGTTCGAAAAGCGCGCCCACCCCAGCGGCGCTAAAGATCGGGGGCCGGAGGCCGCACACGCCGATTTTGTGTGTGTGCGGAACATGACCGCGGATATCGGCCCCCCACTACGGAAGGCTGCGGCAATCGTAGATGCGTAGACGCAAGCTGTAGCCGCCAGGCGCGGCGGGCAATTTCTCGTACACAACTGGGCAGACGGGTTCGATCAAATCTTGTTCCAGATGGGGAAAAATTTCCCCTGGCAGCACCACATAAGCGGGGTGATAATGCTGTATCGCCCAGGCAGCCCCATCCTCATACCTACCGCCCTGCAAGCTCTCGGCTATGTCGGGCTGGAGCAGTCCGGCGAAATCGACCATGGGGCGTTCGGCGTAGAAGCCGATCAGGCCAATTTCCAAAGCGCCCACGGTATCCTGCGGGAGGGTATTCCGATTTAGCCAGTCACCCACCTGGCGAAAGCTCTCCAGCCGCGTATCCGGCTTTTGCACTGCGGCATAGGTATGGCGCGCTTGACCGAAAGACAGGGCTATCAACAGGGCAGCCGCTATAGCCGTTGCGAGGTGGGGTGAGGCTCCCATGCGCTGCGCCAAAGTATGCATTCCATCCCGGAAGGTTTGCAACCCCACGCCGGCAGCAAGGAAGAACCCGGCTACCACAGGGGCATAGTACCAAAAGTAGCTTGAGACCCCCAACAAAATAAAGGCCGCCGTGTAGGCTGCCGGCCACGCTAATACCACGCCCCACACCGCCGCGGGGACGAAGGGCGGCTCCGTGCCAGACTGGATGGCCGCCAGGCGGGAGAGCCAGCTTCGCCAGGTTTGCCCCCACGCCGCCGCCCATCTATCAAGCGGCTGCCCTGGGGGTACGGCGCTGCGGGCCGCTTTCCAGACCCACCACAGCACCGCGCCCACTCCCACCGCCGCCAACCCAGCCAAGATGAGGAAATAGGGGTAATCATTATAGTTCTTCCACTGCTGCAGCAGCCCGGAAGCAAAGCTGCGGCTTACCGGCATACCACCCTGGATGCGCTTGGCGGCTAAGGTGAGCGGTATGGGCGAGCCAAAGTAGCCCCAGGCAAAAACAAACCACGGAACCAGCAAAAGCGCCAACCGCGCCGCCTGCTGCAGGCTGCGCCGTGGGCTGCGCCACAGCAGCAAGGCATACAAAAAGGCTGCGCCCACCAGGGCGTCTAAGCGCGCTAGCGCAGCCAGGGCGCTTAGCGCCGTCATCCACCCATAACGCCGACGCGCCAGGGCAGCAAAGGCCCATAAGAGCAGCGCCAGCATCAGCGGAGTCTCCGAACCAATCGTTATCACCAGCAGTGGAAAGGTGGGGTAAAGCGCCAGGGCCGCCCACCCAGCCACCGGCGCTTTCAGGGTGCGCGCCAGGTCAAACATCGCCAATGCCCCGGCTGCCAGGCTGGCCGCCCCAACCAGGTTCGCCCACTGCGGCAGACTGAGCGAAAAATGATATAACCCAGCCAATAAAAATACCATCAACACCGTGGTGGTGCTAAGAGTCCGCTCGCCCAGGTTATAGACAAAACCCTGCCCCTGCGCCAGGTTGAGCGCATAACGGTAGGTGATATATGGGTCGTCGTATCCCCAATGCCAAAAGCCGGCCGCCAGCGCAGCCGTCATCGCAAGGAAATATGCCGCCAACCAAAACTTAGAGTATTTTCGCAGCGTTGTCATCATGGGCTTAACAGGATACTGGTAAAAGGGGCCGTCGTCTGCCCGGCGAGAGAGAACGGCTGCGGAAATAAACGCCGCAGCTTAGGCAGAAAGTCGGGGGGGCGGTCTCCACGCCACACCACCCACACTCGCCGACAGCCCTGTAACGCCGAGATCGGCGCTTTGAAGCCGGGGTTATGAGTCAGCAATAAACTAAACCGGGTTTGGAAAAGCGCCCCATCCCCAGCCCGCCGGACTGCGTAATAAACCGGCACGGCGGGGGCGTAATATTGCAGCGCCGCCGCCGCCGAGTAGGCTTCACTTTGAATGGCTGCACAATCCCCCGGTTGGGCCAGGGCGTTAATCGATAAGGCCAAGATAGATTCGGGGCCTTTCTCAAAGCGGCTATAGTAAGTCGCCAAAGTGTACATGGCCGCGGCTGCCAACATGGCGGCCGGCAGCAGCGCTGCTAGCAGCCGGCGGCGGCCGCACGTCTCATCCAAAGCGGCGAAACCCCAAGCCCATAGCAAGATAACCGCCGGCAGGGCGGTCAGAAACACGTTATCTTCATAGGCCGGAATACCATAGCCCAGGCCTGGTAAAACAACGAGTGCGCAGGTGAACACAACGCCAAGCATTATCCCCCACACCCGTGGCGAACGGCTTGCTATGGAGGGCGCGCGCCACAGGGCGGCGGCGCTCACCAACAACCCGCCCGCCAACATTGCCAGCGCCAGCCACTGCGCCCAGGCCGCAGCCACCCGCCCCTCGCCCACGTACAAATCAAGCAGCGATGGAAGGAGGGTGATGGGGCTGTAGCGCTCCCAGCCTTGCATTATCTGCAGCGGGCCAAGAATAAACGGCCCCATGCAGCCCAAGCCCACCACCGCCGTAAACAAACCGCCTTTAAATATGAGCTGGCGCTGCGGGCCAATTAGCCACCAGCCCAAAACCAGGCCGCCGGCTGCCAGGACGTTGAATATATAAAACTGCGCCGCTAAAGCTGCGCACAGCGCATACACCAGCCAATCTGTAAAACGCTGCCTATGCATCAAGCGTTCAAACGCCCATAGCAAAAGCACCGCCCCAAATATGCCCAAGCTCAGCGGGCGAGCTTCCTGAGCATAATAGACCAGGCGCGGGGCCAGGGCGAACAGGCCGGTCGCCAGGCAAGCATAAGCCAGGGGCAGAGTACGTAGACACAACCCATAGAATAGGGCTAAAGCGGCCACGCTTGCCAACCAGCTGACCAGACGCAGCGCCCACGACGAGGGGCCAAACACATGCACCCCTGCCCAAAACGGCAATGAAGCCAGCGGCGGCAGAATATCCACCTGGGCGGTACGCATCAGCTGGAGCAGGCTGCCACGCGCCAATTCCAGCATGTAAAATTCATCTAACCACAACAGCTTGGTGGTTAAACCATGCAGCCGCAGCCCGGCGCCCACCAGCACGATACCCCAACCCGGCCAGGTGCGGCGCAAGGTCGATAAGTTAGCGAGCTGCGCCGCCATGTTTTGGATAGCAAGCAAAGCGGGCCCCTTTTTCTAGCCCCCGGTTAATTCTGGCTCTTACGATACTCGGCGATGACCTCTTTGGGATCGCCAATGGCTAGCAGCCGCCCGTGATCTAGCCAGGCTGCCTTATGACACATATCTTCGATGGTCGCCATATTGTGCGAGACGAGAACCATCGTGGCCCCGCGCTCGCGGAACTCGTTCATGCGCCCCATACTCTTATGCTGAAAGGCTTCATCGCCCACCGATAACACTTCGTCGATAAGCAGAATTTCGGGGGTGATATCGGTTGCCACGGCGAACCCCAACCGCGCCACCATGCCAGACGAGTAATTGCGGATGGGAGCGTCGATAAATTCCCACAGCTCGGCAAAATCCACAATCCGTTGGAACTTTCCTTCCATCTCTTTGCGGCTGTAACCCAGGGTGGCCCCGTTGAGGAAGATATTCTCGCGGCCGGTTAGCTCTGGATGGAAGCCGGCCCCAAACTCTAACAAAGGGGCCACATTGCCGCGCACCACCACCCGCCCACTGCTAGGGCGCAGCACGCGCGCAATCAGTTTCAACAGCGTGCTTTTGCCGGCTCCGTTATGCCCAATCAGCCCCCAGGTTTCGCCGGGTTGAATGATAAAACTCACCTCGCGCAAGGCCCAAAAATCTTTATGCTGAATTTTGCCTTGCAGCCAGCGAATGGTGTATTCCTTGATCGAGCGGATATGCTCGCTAGGGGCGCGATAGCGCACACCCACGCTTTCAAACACAATGGATGGCAGCGCCTGGGTGTTCACATGCGGCAGCGCCGGGCGATTGGGGAGGTTAAGTTCGGTAGGCGAATTCATCGGCTTTCCAAGTGAAGATTAGCCATCCTGCCAACAACGTACCCACAGCAATTCCGCCTGTCAATAAAAAACTACTCAAAGGCGGCAGCGCTGCGTTGTAGATGGGATCTCGAAATAAATTAATGAAGTGAAACATGGGGTTTAGTTTAAACACCCACAGGTACTGCTGCGGCAGCATCTCAGTGCGATAGATAACCGGGCTTAGATAGAACCAGGCCATTAGCAAGATGTTGTACATCTCAGCCACATCGGCAAAATAGATGGCGATGGTAGACATAATCAGCCCCACGCCCAGGGTAAAGCAGGCCACGAACAGCAGCGGCACAGGCAAGATCAGCATAGCCAGGCTCGGAGATGCACCAGTGATGAACATCACTAACAGCAAGGGGACGAACGCCATCATAATGTTAATCGCCCCGGTAGCAATCGACGAGACCGCAAAGGCGGTGCGGGGAATATAGATGCGCTTGAGCAGCCCACCGCCCCAGATCATGTTATTCATACAATCGGAGGTGGTTTGGGCGAAGAAGTTCCATACCATAATTCCGCTCAGCACATACACAGCGTAATCGCTCGGCCCGCCAAAGGCTTGTGAGAACACAAACGATAAGATCAGCGATGTGCCCAGGGGATTGAGCATCGTCCAGGCAATCCCCAAGAAAGAGCGCTTATAGCGCACGACGATATTGCGCCGGGCGGTTTGAATCACCAGGTTACGGTAATTGAATAACTCGCGCAGTTCCTCAATCGCTCGGGAACCGCGCTCGGCTGAATCATATACGGGTAAGGCGTTTACTTTTGACATACGTGATTTACTTTTCCTAAAGCGGGGCTGGCGCGAATGGGGATTATATCATGCGCCGCAGCCACAACCGCAAACGCATGGGCAGCCAGGCATACAGCAGCGGGCGCAGACGAGCCTTCACCACCAGGGGAGAGAAAACGCTGCCGCCTTCGCGGTAATGCACCCGCAGCATTTCCGGCCAACAGCGATCATCCTCCGCCACCGATTTACCACCGCTGTGCAGGCGAAAGTTGGCCCACAAGCGCGGGTGATAGCGAATGGGGGCGGCTTTTGCCAGGCGCACCCACAAATCGTAATCCATGGCAAAGTAGAAGCTAGGGTCGAGCGGGCCAACCTGCCGCCATAGATCGGCGCGAAAGAACGCCGATTGCTGCGGAATGTGCACATAACCCTGGCGCAGGCGGCGGTAATCGGTTTGGCGAGCGGGGAACGGCCCCAACACGCCCCCGGCTTCGTCGATCAGGTTGGCGTCGCCATACACCAGGCCCACACTGGGGTTGGCCTGGAGAAACGCCGCCGCTTCGGCCACAGCCTGCGGCAAATATGTATCGTCCGAATTGATCCAGGCCAAAATCTGCCCCTGGGCGCGGGCGAAACCTTTGTTGATGGCGTCGGTCTGCCCCTGGTCGCGCTCCGACACCCACCAGGCCAGCCGATGGGCGTAACGCTCGATGATCTCACGGCTGCCGTCGGCGCTGCCGCCATCGACGATGATATATTCAATGTTGGGATAGGTTTGCGCCAGCACCGATTGAATCGTCGCTTCCAGATAGTGCGCCTGGTTGAAAGATGGGGTAACGATGGAAACCAGCGGAGAGTTCACACATCACCCCAATCGGCGTCAGGATAGTAAATCGCGGCTGTTTCCTCCACCTGGCGGCGCAGGCGGGCGATCTCCGTCGGCGAGAGGTGCTTTTTCCAGTTGTGCAAATTGGTGCGGCTGTCGAGGCGCACCGAATGCGTTTTGCCCTGGGCCAACTGAGCGGGGTTTTCGGATGAGCTGGCATCTAAGATGGTCTGCTGCGCTGAGGGGCTGAAAACCAACCCCAAGCGGGTGTAGAGGTCGCTAAAACCGGGCAAGGGGTCGAGCGACAGGTCTTCGTGGCGCACCACGATAATCTCCGCATGGCGCTGCTGCAGCCCGTGCACATGTTGGTAAATCACCTGCCACAGCAAACCGGCCTGTCCCAGGATGTCGTCGGGCGTCTGGCGCATGGTTTCCATCTGTTGGCGATACGGCTCCATTCCGGCGGCCATCCATTCTGGCTGCGCTAACATATCGGCGAAATCGAACGGCCAGTTGAGGCGCTTGAGGCTGGCGGCGAAGGCGGCGGGGTGACGCACCGTCACCACCACCTGCGCCCCCAGGCGTTGGACGAACCACCCCGCCGAGACCACCGCGAAGGGGTCTTTGAGCAGCGGGCGCTGCCCGAGCAGGCGACCACGGGTAAACACGCCCAGGTCACGCGCCATGCGGCCCACATCATGCAGCGAGCGCACCGCGCCCAATTCGTCCAGCAGGTGATAGCGGAAGCCCAGCATCTGGCGTAGGCCAGGCAAATAGGCGGCCTCGTTGTGCGGGCCAATGTAAGTATACCAGTAGGGCGTAGGCGCACGCAGCACACCGGGGCGATGCAGCAGGTTGAGCGGCTCGCTAATATAGGCCACGCCAGGGGCGGCGGCCAACATTTTGCCCACCCAGGTGGTTCCGGTGCGATGCGCTCCACACACCAGGATGGGAGCAGGGGTTAATCCAGGCATATTCCAGGCCAATCTTTCCAGGTTTGCGCCAATGGGCGGCGGCGCAGGTCGGCGATAAGGGCTGCGCTGCGCCGCCGGGCGGCGCGGGCGCGGCGTTCGGCCAACCACCAACGCGGCCCCGCCAGCATCAGCGCGGCATAGGCCATGCGATGAGCATGCTGGAGGGCGTAGCCCGGCCAATAACGCAGCGCCTTGGCGTACATGCGCAGCGCCGGGGCGGGTAAATCGCCTTCCAACAGGTAGCGCGCCGCCAGGCGGTAGGCCCCACCGTGAATATGCGAGCGGTCGGTGCGCCATCGATCTTGCAAACCAGGCTGGGTGGGCAGCCATGCCAGCACCTGCTCGATTTCTTGGGCGGCGCGGGCGGCCAGGGTGATATTCTTGGCTGCGGCGTGATGGCGCGCCAGGGCCAGCGGCTGGAAAGACGCAGCGCCGCTTGCCACGCCGCCGATTTCCGCGCCCCCGGCGCCGCCGATATAGCCCGGCGCGCCAGTTTGCGCCAGGCGCAGCCACAATTGGTGATCGAGCATGAATTGGTAGCTTTCATCCAACCCGCCCACTTGTTCAAAGACCGCCCGGCGCATGAACACCGCCGGCTGGCAGATAATGCGAAAACGCAGCAGTTCATCCAGGCCCCACGCGCCAAAGCGCAGCGCCGAAAGCGGGCGACCGCCGGCGTCCACCGTCAGAGCGTCGCCGAACACAAATCCGGCGTGGGGCTGCGCCTGGAAGGCCGCCGCCGCCCGGCTAACCGCCCCAGGCAAATACACATCGTCGGAGTTGAGCCATGCCACCACCTCGCCGCGCGCCTGGCGCATGCCTTTGTTGATCGCCTGAGCCTGGCCGCCGTCGGGTTCCGATACCCACCACGCCAAACGGTCGGCATAGCGGGAGATGATCGCGCGGCTGCCATCGCTGGAGCCACCATCGACCACGATATATTCAATATGCGGGTAATCCTGCGCTAACACCGAGCGCAGGGTGTCTTCCAAAAAAGCGGCCTGGTTATAGCTGGGGGTGATAACGGAAACGAGCATCTACTTGCCTAAGTCGAAGATGAGGTAGCCTTGCGTTTGCACCAGCACCGGATAATGCTGGGTGAGTTCTTGTTTCAAGGCCGGTTGGTCGTCATATTGCTTGAAGGCGGTAATCAGGAAGTAGCGCACATCTTGGGTGCGCCTGGCGAAGTAGGCGTCAAATTCTTTGCTACTGCCACGCAGATCAGCCAACTTGATCTCGCCCCGGTTCGGCCACAAGATCACCTTGCGCCATCCGTAATACATCAGGCGATAGCCGTAATCTTGGGTGAGCGCGATGATCTTCCCATCTCCGGGGAGGTAAGAAGCGATCTCCGACCAATAGGCGGGTTCGTCGCGGTAATCCTGTCCATACAGCGGAACCAGGGCTTGCCAGGCAAAGTACACCAGGGCAAACCCGCCCAACGCCAGGGGAATCCAGCGCCAGGCAAACGCTTTGGTCTGCACCGCCTGGATGACCGCATTCCAGCTTAGCACACCAGACAGCGCCGCCAGCCACACCACTTGCAGGTGATAATAAGAGTGCGTGTTCATCTGGTAAGGCAAGAACAACCCATAAGCGATGTAGCCCAGCCATAACCCCACCAGCAGCCAGCGCGCCCGCCCCTGCGCCAGCCACACTCCCACTGCGGCCATCAAGAGCACCGGCGCAGTCACCAGGCTGGCCGCCAGGCCCACCCATTTGAGGTAGAACAGCGGCTCCAGCAGCAGATGCGAGAGCGCCACGGTCCAGGTGGATAAAAACTCGGCGGCGCGATCCTGGCGGGTCAGGTAATAAACGACGGTCGGCATTACGCTCAGGCCTAACATCGCCCACACCTGGAGGCTGCCGATTAGACGCAGGATGGGACGATAAAAAGGCTTCTCACGCCCCACGCCAAAGGTGTACAGCGTAAGGGCAATCATCCCGCCGCCCACGGTGTAGGCCGAAATGGCTTTGGTGAGCAGAGCCAGGCCGCTAAACACGCCTGCCGCCGCCGCCCAACGCCAGGAGCGCCCTTCCGACCAGCGCCACATGGCGTAAGCCGAGAGCGCCATCCACATCACCATACCGGGGTCGGGCTGAAAGGAGCGGCTGGCCTGCACACTAAAGGGCAGCGCCAGGTAGATCGCCAGCGAGATCAGCCCGGCGTAAGGCAGAGAGTGGCTTAGCGCAGCGCCCTTGCGGGCAGAGGCGCCGGCTGCCGGCGCGCCGTCAGTCTCAGCGCCGGACGTATATCGCCCCATGGTGTGTGCGCCGGTTTCCGGCGCAGTGGGGCGCGCGGTACGCCGCCAATATTGCACCCCTCCGACGATCAGCGCCACACCAATCATAACCGGAAACCCCCAAATGGGCATCAAGGCGTACCAGCCCAAAACGACTGCGATGAGCAGCACCCCGCCGATCCACATGCCACTAGTCGAAAAGACCGGCGCAGTGGAAGGCGTCAAACGGCGTCCCAGCCCCCACAGCGCCAGCCCGCCGATCAGCCAGAAGGCGGTGTTAATCAGGCGCGCTGCCCAGGGAATCTCGCCCCCCGCCGCCAGGTAGGCCAGGGCCGAGAGCCGCTCCAAGATCGACGGCTCATATTGCCCGGTCGATTCCCAAAATGTTATCGCCCGTTGGCGCGCTTCGGGGTCGGCGTCCGGCAGCATCTGATAATACATGCCGCGCGCCACGATCATGCCGCGCAGCTGCCGGGTGGGGTGAAAGTCAATCGGCTGGTCGGTCAGGTCGAACAGGCGCAGCCCGGCTCCCAACAGCAGCAAGCCGATTACGGCCCAGGTTATTCTAGAAAGCGAACGGGGTTGAGGCATAAAGGATGCTTAGCATAGGCACAGCTGGAGCGCGATGAGGGCCAGCCGCGCCGCCCTAAAATAACGTGTCGTAATCCACCTTCGGAAAAATGGTCAGCTTGCCGCCTACGGTGGCGTCGAGCACACGGCGGCCGTCCGCCTCAAACGCCTGGCGCGCCATCCAGTAGCCCTTCTCCGATGTGTCCAGGTCGGGAAGCTGCCAGCGGAAGCCTTTGCCAAAGTAGGCCGGGTTGAAGTGATCCAGGTCGTCGCCCTGCGAGGTGATGGTGGTGTTGGGCTTGCCGGAGGCCGAATAGCTGTGATCCACGCCAATCAGGATCACCGTCTCAAAGCCCATGTGATAGGCCAGCTGCAAGGCTACGTTGGTGACGGTGGCGCTTTCCCAAATGCGCCCGCGGGCGTCTTTGGCAAACTTGGGGCCGGTGTAGGTGGTGTGCAGGAAGTTAAGGTCCGGAGCCTGGCCGATGACGCCGTGCGAGCGCCAACACACAAAGCGCGGCATGTTCAGGGCGCGAATATCGGCGGCGCACTGCTCGATCACCAGGCTGTTGACCGAAAGGAAGTAGCTGGTCTCGAAGCCCATATCGGGGAAGCCCAGGTAGATGCGGTTCATACCGAATGTGATTTCATCCTTTAGCCTGGTCAGGTCTGTGCGCTGCAGGCTGGGGCCGTTGCCAATGATAAAGCAGCGCTGCCCGCGGTGGGCGTCTTTCAATTCCCCCAGGCGCCGGATGCTGGCGCGCCGCCAGGGGTGGAAGGTGGCCGACGGCCACAAAGCCGCGTTTTGAGCGGCATTCCAGACCGCCCGACCGGCCTGCCATACCGGCGGCGGGGTAAGGTGCTTGAGCGATTGTTTCAGGCTCATTCGGTGCTCAGGCGCGCCGTTGCGCCGCCATCCACAATCATCGCCTGGCCGGTCATGAAGGATGATTGTTCGTCATCAGCCAGGAAGTAGATGGCGTGGGCGATCTCTTCCGGCTTACCCACCCGCCCGTTGACCGTCTTGCGCGCCAGGTTATCCAGGCGGGCGTAAATATCCTCACCCGAAACATGGCCGCGGTTCAGGCCGGCGCGCAGCATTGGGGTATCCACCGCGCCGGGCAAAATGGCATTGCAGCGAATGTTGTCGGGGGCGAACTCAATCGCCACGGCGCGGGTCAGGGCCAGCAGGCCGCCTTTGCTAGCCGCGTAAGCGGCGATGCCGCCCGATGTAGCCACCGCATGCACCGAGGAAACGTTTACTATCGCCCCGCCGCCGGCAGCTTTCATCAGCGGGTGGGCCAGTTTGATGCCCACGAAGGCCATGCGCAGGTTATTGGCCATCACTTCATCCCATTCTTCCACGGTGGTCTCCAAAAACGGCTTGGCGACCTGGATGCCGGCGTTATTCACCAGGGCATCCAACGTGGGGGTGACAGTCTGGATGCGCTCAAAGATGTCTTCCAGGTTGCGCCCGGAAGTCATATCGGCCTGGATGAACAGACCGTTGGTCGGGAAATCGGGGCCGAATGGATTGCGATCCACGCCGATCACACGCCAACCGCGCTGGGCGAACAGCTGCACTGCCCCCCGGCCAATGCCGCCGGCTGCGCCGGTTATAAACATGGTTCTCATCATGCTTGCTCCTTTAAGTCAATAAAATGCCGCCAGGGGGGGCGAAACACCCCACGGCCAGAGTTCGGCCTGTTACGCCGCCCCGTAGTTGAAGAAACCCTAAAAATCTTGCCGGCATGGGATAGAAATCCATCGCGGCCAACAGAGCGAAACCGGCCCGTGGGCGCGGCTTATTCCAACCCCATCGTTAGCGAGGCGCGCCGCGCCGCCATGCCAAACCAGCCAGGCTGCCAAAGCGCATCTTGCCGCCCCAGATCAGTTAGAAGTCAATCGCCGGCGGCGGGGGGAAACCCAGGCCCGTCAGCAGGTTGCGAATGGTGCTGCGATGCACCCGCTCCCACGCCAGGGGGCTGCTGTTGGCGTTGTGCGGAGCCAGCATTACATTATCCATGCCCAGCAGCGGGCTGTCGAGCGGCAGCGGTTCCACCTCATATACATCCAGGGCTGCTCCGGCGATCACGCCGTTTTGCAGCGCATCGATCAGGGCGGCTTCTTCTACCACCGGCCCGCGCGCGGTGTTAATCAGCACGCCGCCGGGTTGCATCTGCGCCAGGGTGCGGGTGTTCATCAAGTGATAGCTGGTGGGGTTTAGATCGGTGTGCAGGGTCACGAAATCAGCCCTGGACAGCAAATCCTCCAGGCTGGTCATTTGCACGGCGTTCTCACGCACAAAGTCGGGAGCAATTTCGATGATGTCGTTGCCCAAGATGGTCATGCCGAACGCCCGTCCGCGCCTGATGACCGCCCGGCCGCAGTTGCCCACCCCCACCACCCCCAGGGTGCATTCGGCCAGGGTGCGACCGGGGATCTTTTCCCACACCCCGGCTTTCATGGCCGCGTCCATCCACGGTTGGCGGCGGGCAAAGGCCAGCATGTAACCAAAAACGGTATCGGCCACCGGCAAAGTAAAGGCGTTGGGGGTACGCCCAATCGTCACCCCCAAGCGTGCGCACGCGGCCTGGTTAATCGAATCGATGCCGGTTCCCCACTTAGAGATCACTTTCAGGCGCGGCGCGCAAGCTTCCAACACCGCCTCGGTATACCGGTCGTCGCCGCACAGTGCGCCGTCGAACTGCCCGGCGTAGGCCAGCAGGTCTTCTTCATTCAAACGCTCCGCTACGGAGGCGATAATCAGCTCGATGCCATAACTCGCCAGCAGTGGGCGAAAGCGTTCGATGACAGGAATCATATAGGGGGCGGATACGAGTACCGTTGGCATAGATTAGTCTTCCTTTGGTTTTAGCAGAGTGGTCATGATGAAATCAGCAATAGCGAAATCGAACTCTTCGTCGATATCATAGGCTTCAGCGCGGGGAATCTCAAACATACGCGGGCGCTCGCCCAGCCGGTTGCGGCGCTGCAGCAGTTTTTCGCGCGTGAAGATGTAGAGGCACGAATTTTCCTCGTACACCGGCGGCAGGTCTTGGGTTTGCAGCAGAATGGCCGGGTTGTGGTTAATCGCCCGCCCCAGCTCATCCCACAAACGCGTTTGCAGGCGGGTGACGCCGAAGAGCGAATCGTAAGCGGGGTAGCCGTCCAGGAAGGTCTGCACCGCCTGGGAAATAGTGGCCGAGCGCAGCAGCGGGTTGGTGCTGTGGGTTTGCAAATAGAAATCGGCTTGCACCTGGCGGGTGTCGTAGGCCAAGATTTCATTCATGGGGATGGCGTCGGCGCGGAGATGTTCGGGGCGCTCCAGCGCCTGCACCTGCGGGTAACCGCGGCGCAAACCTGCCAACACCTCGGCGCTGTCGGTATCCACCACCACCTGGTCGATGAGCGGCACGGCCAGCAGGCTTTCGATAATGTGCTGGTAAAGCGGCTTGCCCGCCAGCGGTCGATAATTTTTACCCGGCACACGCTGCGAGTGATGCCGCATTGGGACAAGAGCCACGATTCGGGTCATAGGGTTAGAGGGTGAAAGCCATGAAACGCATCAGTTCAAAGAAATCATCATGTTCGTAGCGCACGGTGCGGGCATCCACCAGGCGCGCACCGGGGTAGAAACCGTTGTGGAAGGCCACATGCGCCTCCCGATAGGTTAGCTCGGCCACGAAATGATCGGGCAATGCCATGTGGCATGTATCGCGACGCAGCAAGGCGGCAGCCAGGGCCTGGCGAATGCGCTCGGCGGCCAGCTCCGGGTGGATGCTGATAGTCGAGCCGCCCACACCGCGCTTGACCGGCACAATGGTGATGTTGGGGTTAAAGGCGGTCACTTCCTCGCACAGGTGAGCGTCGCCGGCCACAAGCACCAGTGGGGTGTGCGTGTACGCGGCCGTGTATGCCGCAATGTGAAATTCCGAGGCGTCTTGCCCGTTGATGGTCATGCGGCTCAGATTGAGCGACATGCTGTGCGCCAGCGGATTGCCGGCGCTGCCAAAGCGCGAGTGGTAGCCCACTAAAGCCAGGGCGTCAAAGCTCTCATCCAGCTCTTGCTGCATCATAAACGGATGACCGCTCCAGCCGCGCACCAGCGTCACCTGGCGAGGCAGCGCGCTGGGGTCAATGTTGCGGGCGTCATCATGCGCGTCTTGCACCCAAATTTCATCCGCCCCGGCGTCGAGGGCGCCCTGGCAGGCGGCCGCCACCTCGGCGGTCATCTGGCGGCGCGGCCACTCGCTTTCAGCTCGGGCCAGTTCAGTTTCGTTCCAGTGGGTCACACTGGTGATGCCTTCAAGATCGGCGCTGATGTAAACTTTCATCGGAATCTCCATTTTTTATCTTTATTGCTTGACGGGTCGGGTTCAGTCCTGGTAATTAATCGGCGGCACAGGGCGCGGCGCGGGGGTGGAAGATGCGGCTAACGCCCTGGGGTAGTAAAAGGTCTGGCGCAGGCTCTCCGTCACCGGGCCGGAATGGCGGTAGCCCTGGTAGGTTCCCCAGAATTGGGCCAGGCGAAACCACACGATGCTGCGTATATGGCGGCTCAAAACGCGCTGTCGCCCGGCGTACCACAAATCGCTGGTAATGTTGCCCCATGAAAGGCGCACAAAATCGCCCAGGGTGAAATTTTCTTTTGGGAAAATGCGCTTGAAAGCCATGGCCTCGCGCCGGTAGCGATTATACACGCCCCGCGCCGTTTCGTGATGCACGTGGACGATTTCAGCTTCCGGCACGTAGGTGATCGCCCCACCCGCCTCGTGCAGCGCCTTGGCCCAGGCCAGGTCTTCCAGGCCAGTGAGCGATTCGTCATAAGGTTGGCGCTGCCAAAGGCAGCGACGAATGGCCGCGTTGGCGTTATTGCAAAACGGATGACCCTGGCGCGGCTGCGGCGCATCGGGGAACCAGTGGGCGAAAATCTGCTGCTCCGAAAAGTAACTATGTGCTGCGCCGCGCTGTTTGCCGTAGGTCAGACCCACCTGCGCGTCGGCAAAAGGAGCCGTCAGGCGTTCCAGCCAATCCGGGTAAACCGGGTAGACGTGGGCGCTGGCAATCACGGCGATCTCGCCCTGGGCAGCGGCCAACCCCAGGTTGAGCGAACGCCCAAACGTAAACGCCTGGGGGGCGATATGCACCACCTGCACCGGATAACGAGCGGCGATCTCCAGTGTGCCATCCGTGGACCCCGAATCGACCAGGATAATCTGCACATCTTGCATGGTCTGCTGAAGCACCCCGTCTAGCAGGCGGCCAATGTGCCTGGCCTCGTTATAAGCGCGGATCACAACAGAAACGGTCATGCTTTACGGTTAGTGTAAATGCCAAACCAAAAACACAGGCTCAACAGGTTACCGAAATGCCAGCCAACTGGCCCCAGCCAATTTGCCGTCAAAGGCAGCCAACTTACCACCCAGGTCAATGCAGCCCAATACCAGCGCATGCGGCCCATAGCAGGCATCAGCACAATAAAATGATAGGGAAACAAATGGGGCGTACCAAGGCTGCCGGCTGCCATGAGCAAGTCTTCATCGCCCCGCGACAGCCACATCAGTGGAATGGCTAAAATCAGGCCCCAGGGATACAGGGTAATATCTTGAGGCCAGTCTGCACGCCATGCCGGTGTACCGACATGGAGTAAAGTTAGGGGCCACAAACCCCAAATTAGCAACGAAATTGCTATGGTGATCCCCCCGGCAACCAGCGAACTCTTTCGGGCTAACAAAGCAAAAGCTGCAATCTGAGGCTTGAATAATGCCAAAGGCGCACCCCACGGCAACATGAGCAGCCCCAGCAAGACTAAGCCATCAACATTACCCAGGATGATCTCCCACGCCGTGGGGAGTGAAAGCAGCACCATCGCCAGAATGACCCCTGATCCCTTATAACGCCTGGTACGTAAGACCAGGGCCAAGATCGTGACGGCAAACAAGCCGGCGTTATTCATGTGGTTAATTAGTGGAATAGACCAGGGAATCCAGAAAGAAGGATAAATACCCTTGCTAAAATAGTGAACATAGTCAAAACCATCTGGTACAAAAAGCCCTGCGATATACAGCCCAGTAAACAGCAATAAGATTTTGCCCAGGCTTTTAGCCAGGCCGATTCGCTTTTCGCCATCGGGCCACTGTAAGCCTCGCCAAAACTCAGAAATATCATGCTGGGTGTTCTCAATTATCCTACCGAACCAGGAGTGAAAAGATGGATTCATAGTTGTTTAGAGATAGCCTAACTGCTGCAAAAGGTCGCCAGAAACCTGTTCAAACTGGCGCACATGCTGCTCAGTGAACACCTTGCGCCAGCCGCCGGTTTGTCCGCTGCGGAAGGTGGGCGAGCGCAGCGGGTTGATGGCCGCCTCCAGGCGCGCCACGGCCTGGTCGCGGTCGATGCGCAGCGGAAAGCCGCGCTGCACCGCGTGATCTAAAATGCGCCGCAGCGCCGCCGGGCGATCGGTCATCAAATCTTCGTAACGCAGGGTGAGGACGGCGGGCTGGGTCAACCAGCCCATAAACGGCTCGAAGCGGCTGCGAATATCAGGCAGGCCTTCGGTTAGCTCTACCCCAGCCGCCTGGCTAAGCGCCGCCGCCGGCACACCGGTGATGCTGGCGCTGAGGCGCTCATCGAAGCTGGTGAGCCTCTCATCATAGTAGCGGTGATGAATGTGGTTGGGGGCCATCTCGGCCACGTAATGCACATGAGACACCACCACGTCGCGCGGGTCGCGCAAGATGAAGAAAGCGCAAAAGTCTGCGCCGGCCAGGATCTCCACCACTTGGGGATAGGCGTGTAAATGCCCATAACCGATATCGCCGGCTTTAAAGCGATGCAGATCGACCAAAATTTCACTCAGCGCCCGCCGCCGCCCGGTAAAGCCATCGTAGACCACCACCGCAGGCAGGCCGCTTTCTACCGCCGGGCCAAGCCGGGTAAAACCGCTCATCACCTGGGTGAGCAGATGTGTGCCGCTCTTGGGGAACGAATTGGCGAAAAGCACCGGCGCTCCAGCCGTTGCGCCGCTGCGCCAACCCATCTGCGCCCGGCGCAGCGCCCGCCGCAGCAGACGCGCCTGCCACACCAGCCCCGCTTTCACCAGTCTAAATCCTTCTCGTAGCCCATGCGCACCAGCAGGTCGCCGGTTTGCGCTTTGAACAGGGCCACATTCGCGGCGGTAAAGTGTTCGCGCCAGTTGCCCGGCTGCCCCTTGCGGAACGTGCCCGACTTCTTAGGGGTGATGGCCTGTTCTAGCACGTCTAACTCTTGCTCACGCGGCAAGTGGGGGGTAAAACCGCGCCCCACCAGGTAATCGAGCAGCCGGTTGAGGGCGGCGCGTCGGTCGAGTATCAGGTCTTCAAAGCGCAGGCACAGCACTTCGGGGATGCTCAACCATCCCAGGTAGCCGTTGTACTTCTTCAAGATGGGAGCCAACTCGCTGCCGGGTTCTTCCACCCCTTCAATCGCCGCGTTCAGACGTTCTTCCATGCTGTGCAGGGTCTCGGTGTAATATTTGTGCATGCCGTGGCCAGGGTGCATCTCGGCCGCGTAAAACACGTGCGAAACCAGCATATCGCGTGGGTCGCGATAAACGAAGACCGAAGCGCGCCCTTTCTGGGTGAGCAGGCTAACGAACGGCTCGCGACACTGCAAGTATCCGTAAGCGATGTCGCCAGGTTGTAAGCGCTTAATGTTGGCTGCCACCACGGCGTCGGGCTGCTTCTCATTGGCCTGGTCGCGGTTGACCGGCGGGAAACCGGCGTTGACAAATGGGCCAAGCTGCACCAGCCCTTGCACCACCTGGTTAATAAGATGCGAACCAGATTTCGGCATGGCGTTGCCCAGCACCGCCGGGGTGTGGCGCAGCTCACGCGCCCCGTAGCGAAAACCTACACTGATGCGCCGCGCTCGCCAACGGATCTTCTTAAGAGGCGTCTTTAAAGAAAACGGTCTTGTTTCACTCAAACGATTTAACCTCAATTTTTACAGATTAGCCTGCCACGCGGTCGTCGGAGGGCTTGCACCTTCGCCCCGCTTGGGAACGCCAGGTCAACCACCTGCCGCCACGCTGGAATCTTATCAAAACCAACCGCCCAGTTCGAAGTCGATGCGCCGGCCCGCGCCGGCATAACCCCCGCCCTGAACCTGACCGCCAGCCAGGATTGTTTCCGGCCCGAAGACGCTCAAAAAACTAAGCGGCGTGAGGGTCGGTGACTTGGGGATGGCGTTGGTAGCGCGCCAGGCCCTTGGCCGCCAGCAGATCGGTCACATCTTGCACGGCCTGGAATGTTACGCCCAACTCGGCGGCGATATCGGCGATGGTATGCTCGCCATCCACCCGCTCCATGATCTCGAACAGCCGGCGATGGCCTTCGGGGTTGTCGCGGTAGTCGATCCAGATGCCATAGCCAGAGCAGAATATCTCGCCTTTGAACTGGTTAACCACGTACTGGTTGCTTTCCCAGGCTTCGATCAGCCCCAGCACCATCTGCACCGACTCTTCTAAGCGCTGTGGCGTAACGATGGCGGGCGTATCGCAGCTAGAATGATATTCCGGGTAGGGCCAGGTGGGTGAGGCGCGCTGCTCAACGCGTGATAACGACAGCATGGGCACACGCACCCCCGGCGCGTTGAACTGGCGCTCATCGTTATTGATCACCGTGCGGTAAGGGGCGCTGTAACCGGCGGGGTCGAGCGCAGGCAGGGCGGCAACCAGGCAGCGGTCGGGCTGGCTGGATGGCGTAAACGAGCCTTGCAAAGCGTGGGGTTGGGCGTTGCCCAGCATCTCTAAGAACAGGCCACCTACCATACCGGGGATCAGCGATTCATTGTGGCTCAGGTAGGCCACCGAGCCGATGGTTTCGGGCAAAATCAGCAGGCGATAGGTGTAATAAGGCTGTAGCCGCCCTGCTTGAAGGCGGCGCATAGCCTCCAGGCCCACCACCACCCCAGTCAGGTCGTCGTTAACCATGGCCGGGTGGCACAGGTGCGCCGCCAGCACAAAGCTCTCTTCGCTCTGACCAGGGATGACCCACTCGCCCACCTTGAGCGCGCCGGGTTCAAAGCGGGTGCGAATTACCACCCGGTAGCGCGGCTCAGTCAGGGCGTCGCGCTGAATTTGTGTGGCGCACATGCCCCATTCGCGCTGGTAATACTTGAATACGAATGGAATGGCCTCCGGCAGATGCGGGTGAACATGCACATGCTCCAGCAGCTCATCACGCTCCACCACGCCTTCGAATGGCAGTGAATACGCCACCACGTGCAGTGGGTGGTCGGCTGCATCCAACACCCGCCGCCCCTCCAGGGTCTCGATGTAGGCCGCATCGCAGGTCCACTTTTCAGGCACACGCCAGGTCCAGCAGGCTTCGCCGGTGGGGTAAGTGTGGATGGTCATGCGGTTGCCAACCGCGGCGTTGAGTTCGGCCAGCGCCTGGTCGTAGCCGTCCGACACCAGGTTGCGCGGCAAATACCACACCTTTTCAATCAGTTGGTAAGGAGTCTGGTTAATGGTTGATTCTCCCGAAGAAATACTGCCCTGTAAGCAGCGACGCCCATTCGAGCGTCTAAAAAACGCCCCTAAACCGGCTCCAGCTTGCGGTATGGCGGAGCGGGCAGGTCTACCCGAATGGGGTCGCCCGGATGCACCTCTCCGCCAGTGATCACCACTGCCATCGTTCCCGCTTTACGGATGATCTCACCCAGGGCGTCCCGATCGAGTACGGCCGCCATCAAGCCGGGCTGAAAGTCGTCCAACTGGCGGCACGGGTTGCGCAAACCGGTAAGCTCTACAACCGCCGTCGCCCCCAGGCGCAAGCGAGCGCCGGTCGGCAAATCCAACAGGGCGATGCCATGGGTGGTGATATTCTCTCCCATCTGTCCGGGCGCCACAACGAAACCCGCCTGGGCCAGTTCGTCAAACAATTCACAGCCAATCAAATGCACCTGGCGCAAATTAGGTAGGTTGGGGTCGCGTTTCTTGCGCGACAGGTGTTGAACGGTGCGGCCAAGATGCGCGTCGCCTTCCACACCCAAGCCCACCAGAAGGCGAATCCCGCCCTGGTTGGCTTTGCTAAAAGTGTGCTGCGGGGCGCTGCTCACCGCCATGACTGTACCAGTCAGGGGATTATCCATTTAGCACTTGTTTGTTCGTGACGAACGCCCAGGGATCGCGAGCCAGAAACTCATCCACCACAGCCACGAAATCGGTCAGGCGCAGCATGGTAAGTTGGCCGTAATTGAACGGTCGGCTGCGCCACAGGCCGCGCCGGCGCATCTCCGCCTCCAGCGGTTCGAGGGTGAGCTGCGGCTGCGGGTCGAGATGGCGCACGAACATGCGGTAAGTGCGCGCCTGCCAGGAGCCATCGGCCTGGCGGTACGGCCCGGTGAAATCTTTCCAGTAGCGATAGGGCGCTGCGGCGCGCTGTTCGCAATAGTGAAACATGGAGATGGCGGCAGCATTAGCGCCCAGCAGCAGCAGCTTGAAATCCAGGTCTAACATGCGCTCGAAGGCTGAACCGGGGTCGAATGCGCCGGGGGTGTCACGCCCCGCCAGGTCGTCGGCGGCGCGGCCCACCACCGCCAGCGATTGCATGGGGTGCGGGGTGCGGCGCGCCATGGGCCGGGTGCGCACATATTCAGCGAACGCGCCCATGCCCTCTGAAGGCGTGGTGAGCGGGTCATAGGCCTGCCCACGAGCGAAGGCGAAGTTAAAGGTCGGCGCTGCCAACGTGCCCGCCGGCCCCAACACGGCTTGCAGGGCCTGCCAATACACCCCCACCCCGCCGCGCGGACGGCCTAAGAACTGCACCGCAGCATGCACCAACAGCCCATCGCCAGGGGCCACACCCAATGCCTCAAGGGCGGCGGTGATGTTTTCCTGCGTAGCTTCTAGCATAATGCTCTGCCGGGCTTCGCGCCTGCCGGTGATTTAACCGGCGGGCGTGTGCTGATCGTAATCTTCCCATGAAAGGCGTAGTTGAAACAATTCTTTCTTCATCCCTAGCGATTCAACCAGCTTGATGATCGGCGCGTTGCCCACCAAAATTTGCGCTTCCAGCGAATACACATTCTGTTCACGGCACCATTCAATCGCCAGGCGCAGCAGCTGTTCGCCAATCCCCAGGCGGCGCACCGCGTGTTCTACCCACATATCCTTCAGCTCCCCCACCATCACGCCGCCCAGGTATTCGGGCACACGCTTGACCCGCGCCACGATGAACCCCACCAATTGGCCTTCGAATTCCGCCACCCACAACACGCTAAAGCGCCCCAAGGTGCGCCGAAACATATCCAGCCATAGACCGCCCACGTTTTCCACCTCCGGGAAGGTGTAGGTGTGCTGTCGCAGCAGGGCGTCGAGTTTTTCGTACATTGCGGCCACCGCCGGAAAATCAGCTTCATTGGCCTGCCGGTAGATCACCCCCACCTCGTTCATAGCCTGCTGCGCACTTCCTCCGGCCATTGGGCCGGGTCTAAGCCGAATTGGGCCATGAAAGCCAGGGCGATGCGCTCCAGGCCAAAGGCAATACAGCCGGTGTGAACCGGTGAACCATCGGGCAAGGTGATGTTTAAGCTGCGCCCGAAGAAATCTTGGTGATAGTTGTACGAACCCACCGCCAGGGTGCTGTCTTTATAGGGCAGCCGGGCGCGTATTTCATACTTGAGTTGGAAGGCGCTCTGGAAAGCGGCCTGCTTGCGGAACTCGCCAATAAAGAAGGGGTCATTAGCGCTTTCCACACGGTAGGCCAGCCCGATGCGCTCGAACACCTGCTGCATGCGCTGCCGCCCCAGCTCGCGGTTCTCTAGCACAAAATCTTTACTGCCCACCAATATCACTTCGCGCATAGTGAAATTCCACATGCGCTCAAGCGATGTCAGGTTGATGGCCTCATAGCGAAAGCAGTTGCCCACCGCCGTAGCGATCAAGCGGCCGTTGGGCAGGGGCTTGTCCGCCAGGGCAAAGTACAGGTGATAGCACACCGCCGGGGAAAGCAGCGCCTGGATGCGGGCAAAGGATTCCATGCCGGTGTTCAGGCCGTGTTGCTCCACCGCCGCCTGCTGCGCGAAAGCGTCGATCACTTCCAAATCCTCGCGCAGATGGGTGACAAAGGTGAGCGAGTGCGGGAAGGAGTGGAAATAGCCGGCGCGTTCCAGGTGGGCCGCCGGGATCAGCGTGGGAAAGCGATAAGGGGCGGCGTTGAAGGAGGCTGCCAGTTCTAAGAAAATCGACTCGAAGGCGTCAACCAGGCGAGTGACCAGCGGCCCCAAGGTGAAGACGCCGGTGGCTTCCTGAGATAGCTCGCCGCGCCGCATCAATTCGGGCAGGGGGTCCGCCTGGCAGCGCACCGGGCGATCCAGGTAATCTTCCAGCACTTGAATCTTCGGTTTGAAAGCGCCCTTCGCCATCGAAAGCACCACATGCTGCACCTTGGCTTCCAGGTCGGCCTGGCGATGGGGGTCTAGCGAAGCGGCGTCGGTGGGCAGCACTACGTGCAGCGCAATTTCATTGGGGGCGACGCGCGCCTCGACAATCCACTCGTCCACATAGGCCAGTTTAGATTGAATTTCGCCGCACAGATAATCTGGGATGGGCACGCTGGGGGCCAGGCGCAGCAGATAGACCTGGGGGTGTTCATGCGCGGCGCTACACATGATCTTGCTCCCGCAAAGCGGCGCAGATTTCGGGGATGCTCACCAGGCGAGCGATGGCGTCGGCGTCTACATTCACGCCGAACTGCTCCTCCAGGCGCAGCACCACTTCCATATGGCCCAGGGAATCCCACTGTGGAACATCGCCAAAGGCCAGGTCGGGGGTCACCATGGAGGGGTCGAGCTGTAACGCCTCGGCCACTAAGGTTTGAACTCGAATACACAACTGGGTTGTATCATCCATTGTTTCACTCACTTTGCAAAATCTGACGAGGCCGCCGCCACAGAGCCAGCCCATAAAGCGCAATAGCCAGCAGCAGCAGCGATTGATAACCGGTCATCAAGGCCAGGTATTCACACAAACCGCCCACCATCGACCCCACCAGATTCGATCCAAAGGCGATATCGGCCATTTCAGTTTCCTGGAAAGAATAGCTAAAAACCACATTCGCCAGGAAAATGGGCAAGAAGGCCAGCACGCTCGCCAGGCTATAGCGCAGCACAGGCGAGGCAATGCTCAGCAAGGCCTGCTGCGGGATAAAGTAATTCACCGCCAGGGCCAGGAACAGCAGCGCATACAACCCGTTAACCCGGCGCAGCTTGATGCGGGCGTTGAACAAAATCGCCAGGAGCACACTGCACAAAATGGCGAAAAACACCAGCGAGTTAACCATCCAGGTAGAACCAAACAGCAGCGAAAAAGTAACCAGGCTGCGGGTTTCTAGCAGCATAAAAGCCACACCCAACCAAAAGAAGTGACCGTTAAACCGGCGCAGGGTTTGGCGCGGCGCAGCAATCAACACCGCCGCTAATGCCAGGAACAGCACCATCGCCAGGGCTGCCACGTAGGGGGTGGGCAGGGTGCGCTTGGGCATATAAGCGAAGGGCCAATCGTCGATGGTCAAATCGAGGTTGGGGTTGGCGGCCATTAAGCCCTGCCCGATGACGGGAAGCGGCTGACCGCGCCCGGCCAGGGCGAACGGGGCCGGCTCCACATAGGGCTGAAGTAAGGTGGGCGGCAGGGCTTGCAAGCCCGGCCCGGCGATAATCACCGCCGCCCGGCCCCAATCGCCATAGGTGGTGACGAACGGCGGCGCGCCAAAGGCTGCGTCCACCATGCCGGCCAGCTTTTGCACCAACCAGTCTTCACGGTAATAGTTATACAACACCAGCACACCATTATCACTTAGGCGCTGCCGGGCCGCCTGAATCGCTTCCTTGGTGAGCAAAAAACTTTCCAGGCGCAAGCTCGAAAAAGCCGAAGTCAGGGTAAGGGAATCGGGCAGGGCGAAGATAATCAGGTCGTATTTTTGAGATGTGTTGCGTAAGAAGGCCCGCCCATCGTTAATCGTTACGTTCACACGTGGATCGCTGTAAGGCTGGTCGGGGTGCAACTCCACCCCCAGGCGGTAGATAGTGGGGTCAATTTCCACCGCATCCACATGTTGCGCGCCGTTTTTCAAGGCAATCGATACGTCTGAGCCGGAGCCGGCCCCAATCACCAGCACATTGTCAAACGTGCGTTGGTTGAATAAATCGTATACCCGGTAGTAAAACGTTTCCCGGTTCTGGGCGGGAATGGCGTCTTGATGGCCGATGTTGTTAACGTTGATCGAATAGCCGCCGTAATCGTTTGCCCCCACCTGGATGCGATAATAGGGCGACCAGTAATCGTTGCGCCCCAGCCAATAGATCAGCACCAGCGCTCCAATCAGCAAGGGCAGCCCAATAAAGCGCCCCTTGTGATCGAGCAGCAGCAGCACCGCCACCGCCAACACGCTAAACCACACCACCGGCGGCAGGGAGAAATACGACATCAGGAAGAACACAGCAATACCGGCCAGGCTGCCGATAATATCCCAAGCGTAGGCTTGCAGGGGCGGCATGGAGGCCAGGTAGCGCCCCAGGGCGCGCGAGAGCGGCATGAACGCCACCACCACCAGCAAGAAAATCACCGGCAGCATAAAATAATGCTCAGCCCGCGGGCTAACTTCACCCGCCCCATAATACAGCACCTGGGCCGAGGGGACGCTAATTTCCACCTTGCTCAACGCCACCACGGTGACAAACACAAACAACGCCAGTGGAAAAGGCGGAAGCCACAATTTGCTGCGCCGCCCGGCCAGGATGCCCACTCCAATGCCTAGAAACGAAGCCATGAGGATAAAGTTTAAGAAAAAGCTCAGGAAGCGCACATAGGCCGGCGCCCAACGGATGCACGCCAGCTCGAAGAACAACACGCAAAAGCTGGTCAGGAACAAGCGCATCCGACGCGTCGAAATGGGCAGCTGTTTCAGTTGGTCGTCGGTATAGTTGAATTTTCCGGCGTCGATGAAAGATTGCAAAATAGATCGAAACGGATTGGCGGTTTGAACACTCATACGATCATACCTGGCCTTCGGATTGGATTTTAGAATAAATTTTATCCGGGTTTGATCTTACACACCCCCACCGGCTGATACTGGGGGTTCCACACGCCGCCCGGCATGCCCTTATCGGAGGCGGCGTAGTAAAACTTTGCCAGGTTATCGCGCAGCTCGGCGCAGCCGCGTAAATCATCCAACCGGGCGTCGTACTGATCGTAGTTAGAAGGAGTCTCTTCTGGTAAATCGAACAAGCGCCGCAGGGTCGCGTCGGTATAGCACCAACCCGCCGAGGCTTCATGCCAGCGATCCTCGCCCTGGCCGGCGGTGAGGGTTGCCAACAACAAGCCGCCCGGCTTAATTTTGCGCATCAGCTCTTGCACCACGCTTTGCAAACCGGCGGGGGTGTTATGTTCAAGAGCAGAAATCGACACCACTGCATCTAGCGAGGCGTCGGCGACGTGGCGCAGATGGGCCAGGTCTTGATGGTAGAACCACACATTGCCGCGCGCCGGCTGCGCCATGGTGTAACTCCAGACATCGCGGCCCACCCCCGCCAACCGGGCAGCCACCCGGCGCAATAACGCGCCTTGCACCGGGCGGCGGAAGGCCTGGCTGAACGCAACCGAGGCTGGCGACAGATCTCCGGGGTTCAAGGCGCGCACGTTGAAACGCCGGCGGAAACGCAGCCCCAGCGCCGAACGATCCATACGATCCACGCTGTACACTTCCGCGCCTTGCTGCGCCAGGTACCACTGCAGCACACCTGTGCCCGCGCCGGCGTCTAGCAGACACTTGCCGTCTATTTCACCCAGGCGCGAGATCACCCAGGTGAGATCGAGCAGGTAGTGCCAGCCAAATTCCAGCCGCAGAGAACGCGCCAGGCTTTTCAGGGCGTTCACCGTGGCCCGGTTCTCATCTAATAAACTAACCGGCAGCAACTCAATGCTTTGCTTTACAGGAAGGCTCATACATCGTCATCCAAAATAAAAGGTGGTCGATCTTTTTGTTCTTCTTCATTGGTGCGCAAGCGCTTCCGCGTTTCAATGCCGCCGGCGGTCACTCCTTCAACTACGGCGCTCATCGTGGCGGAATTTTCGGGCAGCAAGCGCGTCCAATCGAAGTTCGTTAGCCGCACATAACCTTTGCGTGGTATATCGCTCATATAGGCGCTGAAGTCGATGGAGGTGAGGAAGAGCTGGTAGTAAAGAAAGCGCCGCGCATTCCGGCGATATTCGGCAGGCGCTTCCAACTGGTCGATGGTGAGGAAATCTTCGGCTTGCTCGGCGAACTCCTCGATGGTTGGTGGAAAGAACACGATGGGATATTGGGTGTAGCGGGCTTTGCCGGCGCACAACACCGCTTTCCCCATCAGCGAGGCTTCGAGGCCAATCGAAGAGTTGTAGACCATCACAAACTTGGCGCGCCCGATCAGCTCATAGGAGCTGATGTAATCTTGCGAATCGAAAAACACCACGTTAAAGAGCTGGTCTGCGCCGTTGGTATGCATCCAATCGCGCACGCTTTCACGGCTTTGCTTAGCGGTGCCGGGGCGCATTTCATCAGGGTGGGCGCGAATCACAAACAAGGTGTCTGGGTGACTCTTCACCAGCTCTAATACCGCATCGAGCCAAGCGAACATGTGCGGAAAAACTTTATTGGCGTGCATCTGGCTGGTGTCATAGACCACGTTAGTGAACACCGCCACCACCTGGCGGAACTTGGCGGCTTTGCTGAGGAAATTCTGGTCCAGGCCGCGCATTTCCGGCCAGAAGCGAATGCCCGCCATGGTGAACTGGCCTTGCATCCGCTTGTTCAGGTATGCATCCAGGCGAGCATTCTGGGCCTCGTTCAGGTCAAAGTCCTTGGGGATGCGCATGGGGTAGGCCGTGGCGTCGCCTTCGCTAAAGAAGGCCGAGTGCGGTTGAAAGCCCACCTCATAGGTAATCACCCGCAGGCCCCGCGCCTGGGCCACCCAGCGCGCCATCGCTTCGGGATACATCACACCGTTGAAAATGACCGCCGCCGAAGGTTTGACGCGATCGAGAAAGGCCGAGAACTCTTGCGCCACGTTATACGCCGAACGGATGTACTGGCGCAGTAAGTAACGCGTGGGTTCATCATCCGGCAGGGTGTGACAGCGCAGCGCCCAGCGCAAAGATGGCGTCACCAGCCGGCCCAATGGAATGGTCATGCCGGGAACCACCAGCGGCCCTTTGACCCCCCCGTATTCGAAATCGGTGAGCTGTTCTACGCTCAGCCCTTCCAATGCCTCTTGTAATTCAGGGTCGTTCTCAAAACCGAACCAGTATACCTCGCTGCCGGTGTACAACCGGCGAGATTGGCGCAAGCAAGCCTGGCAAGGCGGCGCAGCATGGTAATTATCCCGGTTTGTGCCCAGCACACAAGGCGCCATGCCCGCCGAACAAACGAAATGACGCACCGGCGCACCCGATAGACGCAGCGCCCAACTGGTTAGCAGCATGAAGGCGGCGTTTTGACTCAACCCGGTGATGCGCGCACTGGCGTTAAACAACACCACGGGCTGCGCCACCACCGAGGTCTTAGGCACGTGCGCCGCCACCTGGCGCGCTAAACGCAGCACACGCAGATGCCCCCCCCACCCCCAGATTCGGTCAATCCAATTTTGTCTAGGCATGTTTGGCTAAGTTATATGCATCCGATAAACGTTGAATAGCAATCAGAAAACCTTCACCCTGGCGCTGATGACCACGCCAGATTTCGGGAATCATCGTGCCGCGGTAATCACCCAGCACCCGGAAGAAATGCACCCAATCGATGGCCCCTTCGCCAATCTGCAAGCCTTCGCCATCCAGGCCGGCCCCATCCGAAAGATGCAAATGCCCAATGTAGGGCAAGAGCGCCTGCACCTGCTCATAAAAATCGACCTGCGCCCAATTCGTGTACAACTTGTGGTGAGATGAATCATAACAGAAATTCAAGCCCATATCCACAATGAAATCGCGAATTTCGTAAGCGTCCATAAAAGCGTTGGTCAGCCACTGCCCGCCGAAATACCAGGGATGGGGGGGCAGGTTTTCCAAAAGCAGCTCCACGCCTTCGTAATCCAACTCGTTCACCGAGCGGCGCAAGTTGGCGTACAGCATATCCTTATCGTGGATCGGCTGATCGAGGCTCATCGCGCCGGGGTGAACAATCACCTTGGGCGTGCCGGTAAAGCATGGCGAGATGCGGCGGGTCAGGTTAATCGCCTTTTGGATCAGGTTGCGGCTGCCGGCGCGATGGCGCTCATCAGCGGTACACAAGTCTACCAACGAGCGATCCCAAAATTCGGGAGCGTGCACCACCAGTTGAAGGGGATGGGCCGAGTTGGCGCTGAAATCTTCACCCGAATAGGCTTCATCCAGGTCTTGGTCGGTGAAGTGAAACTCCAACATACGCGGGTTGTAGGGCAGCATCTCGGCGTAATCGTGGAAGCGCACCGTGAAGCCGTACTGCATGGGCAGCACCCGATCTTTATCAAGCGAGACGCGCACTCCCAGATCCCGATCCAAGAACGGCTCATCTTCTTCGATCACCCGTTCGATGGTGCGCCCTAACAGCCTAGGATAGTTTTGCGGGGTCAGGCCCAAGGCGGGGCCTTTGACCGCCACCATGGCGGCGGCGATGGTCTCGCCTGGTTCAATGCGCCGCGCCGCCACCAGGCTTTTGCCTAGCACTTCGCGGTTGAGGATTTCGCCGCGCGAGATGAACTTCTCCTGGCCGGCGCCGAGGGCCATTTCCACCTGGCGGATATCGCGCACCATCTTCTGAAAGCCCTGCGGCTCCAGGCTGGCGGCGTGGTCGGGGCCGTCCATGGTGCGGTCGATGGTCAGGTGGCGCTCGATGATACACGCCCCTAAGGCCGCCGCCACGGTGCTAACGGCAATGCCGCGTTCGTGTCCCGAATAGCCCACCGGCGCGCCAAACCGGCGCAGCTTATCCATAAAGCGCAGGTTAATGTCTTCAAAAGCAGCCGGGTAGGTGCTGTTGCAGTGCAGCAGGGCAAACTCGGCATGGCGTTCTTGCAAGAACTCCACCGTCACTTCCACTTCGTGCATATGGCTCATGCCGGTGGATAGAATGAGCGGCTTGCCCTTAGACAACAAGTGATCGAGCAGCGGCAGGTTGGTCAGGTCGGCGGAGGCCACCTTATAGGCGGGCACACCCAGGGTTTCCAGAAAATCGGCGCTTTCGGCGTCAAAGGCCGAGGATATGAAGGTGACGCCGCGCTGCTTGCAGTGTTCGACGATGGTGTAATAGTCGTCATCCGCGAGTTCCGTGCGCTGCAAATAGGGCAGCAGGTAGCGCAGAGTTTTTTCGCCGGCGTTAACATTATCCAGGTACTTCTTGGCGTACAACTTCTCTAGCTTGCGTTTCTGAAACTTGACCGCATCCACTCCGGCGTCCACGGCCACGTCAATCAGCTTCAGCGCCAGGTCTAAGAAACCGTTGTGGTTCACGCCAATTTCGGCGATGATATAGGCCGGTTGGCCGTCGCCAACCAGGCGATCTCCAATTTTAATGGTGGGCATAGCGAAGTTTCCTTTTCGTCCTAATTAGAAGGCTTGATCTCAAAGCCTAAATCGTCGAGACTGATCTCGCCGCTTTCCAACAAACGTTCGGCGCGCCGCCAATCATCGGGCGAATCGATATCGATCCACTCCGATGGATCAATCACCACCGGCAGAATGGCGTCACCGGTCATCGAATTTTTTTCGATAATCGTGCTGCTCCAGGCGGCGTCCACATAGCCGGTTTGCCAATACACATCGGGCAGGGCCTGGCGCGGCATGTTATAGGCTTCTTTGAAGCCCTGTTCGAGCAGCGGCTGCATCAGTCCATCCGGGCCAATCCGCCACATCTTGAACGGATTTTGGAACGGGGCGCACACCGTGCGGGCGGCGTCGGCGTCGGGGCGGGCAAGCAGGGCGTACACAGCGGCGTCAATATGGCGGGTGCGCCGCAGCGGGGAGGTGGGGCGCAGCTGCACCACAATATCAGGGGTATAGCCTTCGTGTTCGGCCAACCAACCCAGGGCGTGCTGAAACACCGGTAGATCGGTGGTGTGATCTTGCGAAAACTCATCCGGGCGCAGGAAGGGCGTCTCGGCCCCGCAGCGGCGGGCGATGGCGGCGATCTCTTCATCATCGGTCGAAACCACCACGCGCGTCACCGTCTCGGCGGCCAGGCCCGCGGCTATGCTATACGCAATCAACGGGTGGCCCGCCAGCAAGCGAATGTTTTTACGCGGAATACTTTTCGAGCCGCCGCGCGCCGGAATAAGCGCTAATACTTCAGTCATAACCGCTCCCTTACAAATGGTTTGGGGCAATCTACAGGCTTGCGCGCTGGCGGCTTACCAGGCCGTCCAACCACCATCCACCACCAGGTTCGCCCCAGTCATGTAAGCCGAGGCGTCGGAGCATAGGAACAGCAGCGCCCCGTTCATCTCGTCTTTCTCGGCCATACGGCCCAGCACCGAGCGGGCGGAATAGGCTTGCACAAAATCATCTTCGTGACCGTTGAAAACGCCGCCCGGGGTGAGGGCGTTGACGCGAATGCCGCGCCCGGCATAATAGGCGGCCAGGTATTTGGTGAGGCCCAAGATGCCGGCTTTCGTCACCGTATAATAGACCGGCTTATATCGCGGTGGTTGGCCTGGGCGCTGATACAGGCGTTGATCGGGAGCAGCCAGCCCGTAGATCGAGCACAGGTTAACGATGACGCCCCGCCCCGCCGCCAGCATATGCGGCGCAGCCGCCTGACAGCACAGGAACGCCCCCGTCAGATTCACGTCCATGGCCTGCTGCCAGGCCGCCAGGGGAAAATCTTCGAATGCGCCGGAAACAGCCGCCGCGTTCGGATCAAACTTGGGGTCGAGGGCGGCGCTGTTGACGAGAATATCCAGGCGGCCCGCTGCGCCCAGCGCCTCGGCCATCATCGCCCGCACAGAGGCGGGCTGGGTAATATCCACCGCCACGGCCTGAGCCTCGCCTCCCGCCTGGCGCAGCTGGGCGGCCGTTTGCTCGGCGGCAGGCAAGTTCACATCGGCCACCCACACCATCGCCCCGGCTTCGGCCAGGGCGCGGCAAAACTGCGCCCCCAACAGACCGCTGCCGCCGGTGACTAAGGCCACGCGCTTATTTAACTTGAATAAATCGAGGATGGGCATAAGAAAAAGCAGCGCTGCACCCCAGGCCAGTTGGCCGGGGGTGCAGCGCTCCCAAGCAGCTTAGACGGCGGCTTGCGCCGCTGGCTCGGTGGCGAAGTGACCGTTTGTAGAAGTCAGCGGCTGCACCAGCCCACGATCTTCCAAAATCTGGATGATGCGGCGGGCGTTGGCAGCTGGGCTGTAATTGACTGTATCCAGCACTATTTCGGGGTTCTGCGGTTCTTCGTAGGGGTCGTCTACACCGGTGAAGCCGGTGATCTGACCACGGCGGGCGCGGGCGTACATGCCTTTGACATCGCGCGACTCGCACACTTCGATGGGCGTATCCACGAAGGTCTCGAAGAAGTTTTCGCCCACCATCTTGCGGACTTCGTTACGGGTGGCGCGGTAGGGGCTGATGGCGGCGCAGATCGCTACCCCGCCATGCCGCACGATTTCAGACGCCACGAAGCCGATGCGCAGGATGTTGGTGTCGCGGTCTTCGGGCGAGAAGCCCAGGCCCTTCGACAGGTGCGTGCGCACCACATCGCCATCCAGGATGGTGATCTGGCGGCCGCGTTCCAGCAGCAGCGAAGTAAGGATTTCAGCCGTGGTAGACTTGCCCGATCCGCTCAGGCCAGTGAACCAGATGCAAAAGCCCTGGCGGTGGCGCGGCGGGTACATTTGCTGCAAAATCTCAGCGGTCTCTTTGCGGGTGAACCATTCGGGCAGCAGTTTGCCCTTCGCCAGGTATTGTTCGCGCACTTGCGTGCCCGAGATGGTGAAGACCTTTGTGCCTTCAACGATTTTGTTGACTTCTTCGTAGCGGTTTTCATCGGGCAGGAATTGCAGCTCTTTGAACTCCACAGGCTTAACGCCAAGTTCGGCGCCATATTGGGTCAGCATTTCTTGGGCTTCATAGGGGCCATAGAACGGGCGTCCCTGGCTGTCATTGCCGGGGCCGGCATGATCGCGACCCACGATGAAGTGATTCGCGCCGTAGTTTCGGCGCATCAGGGCATGCCACAGAGCCTCGCGCGGGCCGGCCATGCGCATGGCAAGCGGGAACAGGCTTAGTACGGTGGAATTTTGATCGTAATAGTTCTCTACCAGGGCGCGGTACACGCGGACACGGGTGTAGTGATCCACATCGCCGGGGCGGGTCATGCCTACCACCGGGTGGATCAACAGCGAGCCGCCCACTTCTTCCGCCGCCCGCTTGGTCAATTCCTCGTGAATGCGGTGCATGGGGTTGCGGGTTTGGAATGCCACCACGTTGGCATGACCCATCTGCTCTAGCAAAGCGCGCACTTCAGCGGGCGTGCGGCGCAGTTCTACAAAATCGTTGTAGATGGGCAGGTTTACGACCTTAATCGCTCCCGAAACATACACCTTGCCCCAGCGCACCATCTCCGAAACCAAGGGATGCTTGGTGTCGGTAGTGCCCAGCGCCAGGCGGGCCTCGCGCTGCGCGTCATAATGGTACACCTCTTCGATCTGCATCACCGCCAGGGTGTTGTTGCGTGCATCGCACAGCGTAATGGCTTCGCCATACGTGGGCAGGGCGCTCTCGTCGAGAGGCAGAGTTACCGGCAAGGGGAACAGCATACCGTTTTGCAGGCGCATTTCGGTTAGAACGCGTTCATAATCGGCCTTGCCCATGAAACGATCCAGGGGCGAAAAAGCGCCGGTGGCGAGCAATTCCAGGTCGCACAAAGAGCGGGCTGAAATTTGCACATGCGGCAGCTTGTTGGCGCGCTCTAACAGTTCGGCGCGTTCTTCGCTCGTGCTTACCAGGTTGATTAGCTTGCCTCCATAGGGGCTAATCAAAATTTCTTTGTTTAACTTCTCAGACATAACGCTTAAATCTCCTTACTTCCTTTTAGGGGCATGAAATTGGATTATAACAGATGGTGGCTTGTTACCCGCAAATGGTAGTTATCCGCACGAACTCCCACAAGCGCCAGTTGCGCAAAATTAATTGATTAGGCGGTGTCATCATTGAATATCCTGTCGATCAACTGCATCGCCATCACCCCGTCACCCAGGGTGCAGCGTGGCGCTTCCCCGCCCGCCGCCACAGCCACAAAGTGGCGCATCATCTCCAGAAACATAGTGTTGCGCTCAAAACCCGCCGGGGGCAGATAAGCCTGCCAGCGCGCCTCGTGCGCTGTCCACAGGCGCACGGCCCCATCGTGGTTATCCCACAACAGCGTGCCCTGCGCGCCCACGATTTCCAGCGTGTGGGCGGGCGGGCGCTGGATGTAATTGAGGTGCAGGTTGCCCAGCGCCCCCCCGGCAAAGCGCAGCAATATTTCGGCGCTGTCTTCCACGTCGATCTCCAAATCGCTCAGGCGGGCGGTGAATGCGCGCACCTCCGCCACTTCTCCCAGCAGCCAACGCAAATAGTCCAGCGGGTGACACAGGGTGCGCACCACCCCACCGCCCAGGTCGCGCCGGGCGCTGTAGCCCTGGCGGTAATCTTCCCACGGGTGCCAACCGGGCAGGTATTCACCCCAATGCGCCCGGGCCGAAATCACCCGTCCCAGCGCCCCAGCCTGCAATAACGCCGCCGCCTGCTGCAAACCGGGGTGAAAGCGAAACTGATAGCCCACAAACACCGGGCCGCCGCCCTGCGCCGCCGCCGCCTGAAGTTCCGACACACCTACCAAACTGTGCGAGATGGGCTTTTCAAGGAAAAGGCTGCACCCCTGCCGCGCCGCGGGGATAGCCACATCCAGGTGACGCGCGGTGGGCGTGGCTACGATGACTGCATCCGGGCGATGCGCCAGAGCGGCATCGAGCTGCGTTTCCACCGGGTAACCGTCTAGTTCGGCGTCGGGCAGGGTGCTGCGGCCGCTGCGCAGGAACACAATGTCTTCCTGCCCAAGGGCCAGCAGATTGCGAAAATGCCGCCGCCCAATTGAACCAAACCCGGCGATGAGAAACTTCATTCGCTTGTGTAACCCCAAGCCGCCAGGGTTTCGCCGGCGGTTTGCTCAAACAGGTCGCGGTCGCGCGGTGTGAACATCTGCCGCCAGCTGCCGTGTTTGCCCTTGTTCAGCGCGCCGGCAATATCCAGGGCCTTCTCTTTTTGCCAATCGGCGTCGGGGTTTTGATTCGCCTCGGCTTGCAGCGCCTGGCGCGCCTGCTCATCCGGCGGGTCGGCCCCTAAGAACGCCCACACCGCCTGCATTTGCCCCCACACATCGAGCAGCAAATCTTCGTAGCGCAGCGATAGGTAGCGCTCGCCGTACAAGGCTTGCCCCAGCCGGTGCGTCTCGGTCATATTGCGCACCCAGCCCTCGGCGGCGCGGCGGAGGCCCTCGGCGGTGAACACCGACTTGCGCCCATGCAGATACGGTTCGGGGTCGGCGGCGAAATCGGCGCGGATGCGCTGATCTGCCGGGCTGAGCCGTTCGGGAAATTCAATGAACGCCTGGAAGCGGTGCGAAAGCACGGTGTCGCGCCCATCGCGAGCGATGTAGATCAGGGCGCCGTCGGGGTAGACCTTGTGCATCAGCTGCACCGCCTGACCGTCGTTGAGGCTGTTGGGGCTTTTATCGCCCACGATGCGCTTGCCGAGCGGGCGGGCTTCGCGCTCCATAATAAAATCGGCCGCCGCCCGCAAGACCAGCGGCGACAGATCGCCCCCATGATTCCAGCGATTGCTGCCGCGCTGCAGCCATGCGCGCACCTCATCCGCCGCCGTCAGGCTCTCAAGCAGCGGAGGACGAGTGAAAAAGTGCGCCTGGTAATTGCAATGCACCTGTGGGTGCAAGCGCACCAGGCGCGCCAGCATGGTCGTCCCAGAGCGAGCGTGCCCAAAGATGAAAAACTTATCTAAGGGAAAAAAGCTGCGCGCCTCAGCCGCCTCTTCCGGCGTGATGGCGGGCGTTTCGCCACGCAGCGCGGCGCGGCGCGGCGGGTCGCCTTTTAGGGCATGGAAGGCGAGAGATAATCGACGTTTGAATGGGAGAGACATACGGTTTTCTGAAAGATGAAATAATCCGACCGGCTAACCGAGGGTTACGCTTCATCGCGTTTGCGCCAACGAGCGCGCAGCGGCCAGGTGAGGCAGCGCAAGCGAGAAATCGGGTCGAGGGCGCATTCCGGGGCGTAACCGGTTTGCTGAAAGGCCGGCGCGCTCATCGCCTCGATCACCGCCGCGTCGCTGTGCGACAGTTCGGCTTTCCAGCGCGATACCGGCGCGGCGCTGATGCCCTGGAACTGGTCGTCGAACATTGAGTTGCCCGCCCACTCGGCCCCGGCGCGGGTGGGGGCCGCCAGCGAGGCGTTCCAATCGATGCCCAAAAAGCTCGTCAACTGCTGCAAACTCTCTTGTGGGGTGCGGGTCAGATCTTCGTAGCGCAAGATCAGGTAACGTCCACGACCATAGCGCGCCTGGTTGCCCACCCCGGCCAGGGTGGAACGCCGCCAGTTGCGAGCGAAGAACTCGGCCTGCCAGCCGGGGTGTTTCCGCCGGTAGGAGGCGAAGTTATCACGCGGGTCGCGCAGAATATGCACACAACGCGCTTCGGGCCACCAATCGAAGATCTGGTCGGCGAAGAATTCGTTGTATGGCGATTTCTCCACCCAGGCGCGCCGCTCCGGCCCCGCCTGCCCCGCCGCCTGCCCATACGCCAGCACTGCCGCGCTCAGCAGATCGCCCAAATTGCGGTGCTGCGCCTCTACCAGATCGTACATCGTCTGCCGCACCTGTTCGTAAGAGATGTGCGAATAGTCCCGGTCGGGGAAACCCTTCTGTGAAGGATCGGGATGCCGGCGATTCCAGCGGAAGATGTGAATCAGCTGCTCATCGGCCAAAGCCAATTGGGCGTCCACAGGCAAACCGGCGGCGCCGGGTACAAACCGCCGGAAAAAGATGGTCTCTTCGGGATAGACCACCAACTGCGGATGCGAATCGAACACCGCCCGCAGCAAGCTGGTTCCGGCTTTGGGGTGGCCGCAGATAAATATCGGATGGTCGCGTAGGGCGAAAGGAGAATCAGGCATACAGCAATCGAAAAATGGCATTATAAACTGCGGTTAGCAGGCGGCGAGCGCCCGGTAAGCGCAGCAGCAGCGGGCGGCGGCGTTGGCTGCGCCGCGCAATCCCCCGGCCAGACAGTTCCGCCTGACCGGCCAGGCCGGCCTGGCCCGCCTGGCCCGCCTGGCCGACCGGCAAACCCAGGCGCAAGGCGTCTTCCACGACCTGCGCGCTCAGCACATTGCCCAGGTGACGGGTGACGCGCTGCACCGTAGACAAGCGCAAGCCCCCCAGGGCGTCCATGGCCTCGTCTAACTCGATCATCGACCCCATCAACTTACCGCTCCAGGCGTTGGGCAAGGCGGCCAGCAGGTCGGCTTTGCGGGCCACGAACTGAAAATGGTTGGCCCCGGCGATGGCCTCCAGGGCTGCGCCGCCGCCGGAATAGCGAAACACCAGGTCGAGCGCGCCGGCGGTGGCTTGCAGATGCGCTTGCGGATCGCGCCCCGTGCCGGCGGCCCAATCGGCTTCCCACTCGTCGGGGATGCGCCGTTCGTGGGCGACGCTGATTTCCGGCGGGGGGGCGGCGGCCAACGCCTCCAGGCTGCGGCGGGCGTGCCCGGAGGCATTCCGCACCGGCGCGCCGCTCACCATGCCCGCCCCCGGAAAGCCTTCCAGCACAGCCAACTGCGCTTCCAGCCAACCCGGATAGAACAAGATATCGTCGTCGCTGTAGGCCAGCACTTCACCGGGGGCGGCCTGGGTCAGAATGCGCAGCGCGTCGATTTTGCCCACGTTGCGATCGGCCAGCAGCAGGAAGTTGACCTGGCCGGCGGCTTGGGCCTGGCGCAGGTAATTCACCACCGCCGGACAGGAGGCGTTATCAAACACCAGCACATCGTGCGGCGTGGGGGTGTGGGCGCTCAGGCTGTCTAACACCAGCCGCAGCACCTCCAGGCGATGGGTGAAGTAGCCGCTCTCTTCCGGAATATAGGTAATCAGCCCCACGGTGATGCGCTGGGGTTGAGCGTGAGTGCGTTTGCCACGCGCCGGGTTGATGCCCACTCTCGCCATATGTTGTCTACTCCGACCAACGCCGGCGCAGGCGGCGGAAACTGCGCGCTAACGACCCCCGCCCGCCGCGCAATTTACCGTTGGCCGGGGTGAGATGGCGCTCGGCGGCGCGCAGTATGCGCAAAAATGTGACCCCGGCCGGCTGCAAGCGCCCCTGGCGCAGCTCGTGGCTAGAATCGAGCAGCATATACATATGCGCCAACCCACCCGCCAGAGCCATGTTGACGCGGCTTTCGTCCTGGTCGTAATGCGGGCGACCGCCAGGCAGGTGGCGGTAATCGTGGTTTTGATGCACGATCATCACATCTGGTGTGCCGTCTACCACCGGCCAGCCCTGAGCGCGGGCATGATAGATCATCCAATTATCCCAACCGGCGCGCCCAATGGCAAAAGCGGGCATATCCACAAACGCCTGGCGCGGGAAGATGAAATAATCGGAGCCGGCCGGCTTATGCAGCCGCCCACGCTCAGACACATCTTGCCGCAGGCGGGCCGGCCAATCGCCGCTAAAATCGAGGCGGTTGGTCACATCCAAATCGTACCGCCGCCCAATCAGCAGGAATGGTTGCTGTCCTAAGGCGTGCTGCATGGCGCTCACGGCATCCAATAGATCGGGCAGCAGCAAAATATCGCCATTAACGTACCCCAAATAGGGGGCGGCGCTGCGCCGCCGGGCCAGGTCGAAGATGGAGGAGACCAACGGCGTGCCGGCGGCGTTGCGTTCCACCGGGCCGAGCAGCTCCACCTCATGGGCGGCGGCGGCTTCGGTCAAGCCGGCCTCTGCGCCCACCAGGTAGGTCTCGCCGCCCAGGCGCACCCACGAATCGATGGCGTTATGTTGGATAACGGCGATATGGGGATCGGTGAACGGCTTGGGAGCCGAGAACAAGGCTAAATCGCTCATTGGTTGGAATCACCCTGAGTGCGCTCATCCACCTGGCGGTAATCCTTATGCTGCACCCCGGCGTTGACGGCGGCCAGTTGCGGTTCGCGGGTGAACAACTCCACCACTTCGAGCCACGAGAAATCATCCCTGCCGCCAAAGCGAGCATAGACGGCTTGCAGCAAGGCCAGGTCTTCGGGGGTGTCCACCGTCCAGCGCAGGCTGCCGAAGTTATGCGGGTGGTTCACCAGCAGCACACGAAAGCGATCCAGGTGCTCGTAAAAGAAGGGCATCACATGCTCGCGTTGGTGTTTCTCGGTGGCTTCTTTCCACACCGTTTCCAGCCCTTCAAAGCGGCACACCTCGGTGTCTAGCCCGATGGGGTACATGCGCCCCCAGGGCGGCGGCAGGCGGTTGGCGGCGAAATCAAACGGCGGCAGAGCCTGCTGCGCTCCCTGCGCCGAGAGCACAAAATCTTCCGACAGGGTGCGCCCCAGGAAGGCGTGAACCGTGCGGTCGATCACCTCCGGGTCAATCAGCGGGCAATCGGCGGTCAGGCGCACAATCACCTCGGCCTCAAAAGCCTGGGCTGCGCCGTAATAGCGATCCAGCACATCAAACAGGCTGCCGCGGTACACCGGCGCGCCCACCTGGCGGCACAACTCGGCCACCGAGTCGTCATCGGGCTGGTGGGTGGTGGCAACCGCCACCATGTCGAGAGAGGCGGCGCGTTGGGCGCGGCGAATCACGCGCTCCAGCATCGGACGGCCGCCCAAATCGCGCAGCACCTTGCCCGGCAAGCGAGACGACCCCATACGAGCTTGAATAATCGCAACAGTTTTTGACATAGAGGGCTATCGAAACCGGTTAATATTTCCCCTGGAGAGGGGTTACCTCAACGCGTCGCCCGCGCCATGCGAAAAGCATCGTTGAGCTTGAGAAAGTTTTTGCTCCAATCGGCGCGCTGTTCGGCCACCTGCCGCGCCCGGCGGCCCATCTCCGGCAGCTGCGCCCGCTGATCGTAGGCGTTCAAAATCGCCTGCGCCAGGGCGGGCGCGTCCCCATCGGGGAACAGCCAACCGTTTTCCCCGGGTGTAATCCATTCGCGGTTGCCGGGAATGTCGGAGACCAGCGCCGGGCAGCCACACGCCTGGGCTTCGAGCAGAGAGATTGATGACCCATCCGCATGGCTGGCCGAGACGTACAGGCGGCACTGGCGGAAAAGGCCGGGCAGATCGCGGTTGCCAACCTGGCCCGGAAAAAGCACTCGCCCATTGACCGCGCCTGCCGCGCCCAACCCGCCCACATGAGAGAGAATGGCCCGCAGCTCAGCCGCCTGCGACCCACCGCCCAACATCACCAGACGCAGCGCCGGCTGCTGCTCGGCGGCCAGGGCGAAACCCCGCGCCAACACATCCATACCGTAGACCGGCTCCCAAGTGCGGGTGGAGAGCAGGGTAAACGGGGCGTTGTCTGCCAGCATGGCCGCAGGGTGCTGCGCCGGTCGAAAATGGTTTAGATCGACCCCCCACGGAAAAACGACGATGCGTTCAGCATCCATACCATAAGCCACTGCCAGGTCGCGGGTCACCTGGCTATCGCACACCAGCGCCGCGCTGCGGCGCAGCACAAAGCCGGTCGCCCAACGCCAGAAACGGCCGCGGTGGGCGTCGATCAGCAGATCATAGCCCCACGACATGCTCACCAGGGGGTTAAACCCCGCCAGGGCGGCGAGCAGGGCGGTGCGCTGCAGCGGCCCGGCCAACACCAGGTCTGGCCGAACCTGGCGCAGGATATGGCGCAGTTCCCCAAGCAGCCGCCGCCCATCGCTCAATTGGGCTTGCACCGGCTCGCGCCGCCAATGCAGGCGCTGCACGTCGGGCGGCAGGGGGCGATCTTCTAGCACCCGCGCGCCGCGCTCCAGAGTCAGATACAACGTCTCATGCCCGCCGGCGCAGAGGGCGCTCAAAAAACAGTGATCATGCGAGGTATAGGAGCGGCTGAAATACAGCACCCGGCTCAAATTATGCTCCTAAATCCGTCCAACGCAGTTCTTTACCATAGGGCATATCCACCAGGGCGCGTGCGCCGATGACGGCCACAATCTCGTGCGGACGAATGGCCCCCGGCGTGGCCGGGCGCAGCACGTCGATCATCTCGCGGCTGAACACCTCGCCGGCGCGAATGTCGCGCCCCGCCCGCAGGCAGCGCCGCTGCACCACTGCCGTATCCACCTCGTTGGCGGCGATGGTCTTATCCGGCGAGCCTAAAGCGCGCTCTAGCAAACGCGTCTCTTCCACCATATGCGCCCAGGTATCCGGGTTCATGGCGAATTTGTGGTCGGGGCCTTCGCGCTGGTTGCTATCGGTAAAGTGGCGCTCAATCACCCGCGCCCCCAGCGCCACCGCTCCGAGCACCGGCGCCAGGGCGTGGGTATGATCCGAAAGGCCCAAAATAACCTCCGGGAACATTACCGCGTAGGTCTTCAACACGTTTAAGTTCAGATAATCATAATTCTCTGGGCTGGCGGTGTAGTTGGTGTTGCACTGCATCAATACCAACTGTGGGTTGATCTTTAAGATGGCTCGCACAGCGCGCTGCACATCGCCAATATCCGACGCGCCGGTAGCCACGAAGAAAGGTTTGCCCTTGCCCGCCATGCGCTCTAAGGCTTCCAGCCAATCGATCTCGCCCGAACCGGCCTTGTACATCTCCACGTAGGGGTCGAGCATATCAATCGAGTCAAAATCGTAGGGCGACGAAAAGAAGTCAATGCCCACCTGGTTGCATTCTTCTTTCAGGATGGCGGTCCACTCAAAGGGGATCGAGGCCTCTTTATAAACCTGGAAGACCGATTTTTTCCAGGCGGCCTGGTGGGATACCTGGCTGTTCATATGGCGAAAGCCGTAATCTGAGACGATTTGCGGGGCGCGGAAATTTTGAAACTTGGCTGCGTCGGCCCCGGCCTGCTTGCACAAGCGGATGAGCTGCTTGGCCCGCTCCAGGTCGCCGTCGTGGTTGGCGGCCACATCGGCAATAAAATAGGTGGGGTGGGCGACGCCATGGGCGGCGCCAATCTTTCGATTGTTGATTTGGATTTCCATCGAAACCTCCTGCGGGCAGATACGCGCTACTTCAACATGGCCTGTAGAACCTGTGGATAACCCTGTTGATAAAGTGTATAAAACTGCGCCAATGATTGGGAAAAACTGGGGATAGGTTGGCCTAAGGCGGTGCGTAACTTGTGGATAGAGAGGCTCAAATGGGGCGAACGCGCCGCCGCCAGCCCGCCGTCGCGCCACGAAGCCGGAGCAATCAGGCCCTCATCTAACCCAAAGGTGTGGGCAATCGCCACGCCGAAATCGTATTTGCTCAGGCAGTCGCGGCTCACCACATGGTACAGTCCGTGCAGATCGGCGGCCAGCATATCGAGAAAGATTTGGCCCAGGTAGTTCGCCAGCAGCGGGCAAAAATACACATCGGTAAAGCCCTTGACCGGTTTTCCTGCCGACAAACTGTTATAGAAGAACTCGCCCAGGCTGCGTTTCCCGGTGGCCGACCAGCCGAACAGGTTGACACGAGCGATGATGGCCTGCGGGTTGGCCTGGCTCACGGCTTGCTCGCCGGCCAGCTTGGTGCGGGCGTATAGGCTCAGCGGATGCGGCTCATCTTGCTCGGTGTAGTCGCCCCGCCGGCCGTCAAACACCGCATCGGTCGAAACGTGCAGAAGGCGCGCTCCGCTCTTGGCGACATAGGCGGCCAATTTCCGGGGGACTTCGCTATTCAATTCCTGGGCCAGGGCCGGGTCGGCCTCGCAGGCTTCCAGGTTTGCCAGGGCGGCGCAGTGGATCACCCAATCGGGTTGGGTGTCGTCGATCAAACGCTCCACCGCTCCGGCGGCCAGCAGATCGGCCCTCACCATCTCGAAAGCGTGGGTGTGCAGCGGACGGCTGTTCACCTGCCCCACCACCTCATACCCCTCGCCGGCTTGCATGGCAATATTGAGACCGAGTAAGCCGCTGGCTCCTGTAATCAGGATACGGCGACGATTCATATGCAGTTGTTCAAACCACCGGCGCAAACCTTGTGCGCCAACCTCAGCTTATTCCATTTCGAAAGGCGTTACCAGATCACGAATCTGTTCCATGCTTAACCAATCGGGGTTGGTATCGCTGGAATAGCGGAAACCATCCGGCAAGCTGCGGCCCTTATCTTGCCAGTAGCGCCCAAACCACAGCGCCGACGAGGGCTGCACCACGTACATATCATCCAACTCCACCGTAGAGCGGGCTTCGTCGTCATTAATCAAGGCTTCGTGCAGCTTTTCGCCGGGGCGGATGCCGATCTCTTGCAAATCGGCTTGCGGGGCGATGACCTGGGCCAGGTCTACGATGCGCGTGGAGGGGATCTTGGGCACGAACACTTCGCCGCCCTGCATCTGTTCGGTGCAGTGGATTACAAAGCGCACCCCTTGCTGCAAAGTGAGCCAGAAACGCGTCATGCGCCGGTCGGTAATAGAAAGCCTCCCACCGCTGCGGCGCTGCTGGATAAACAACGGAATTACGCTGCCGCGGCTGCCCACCACGTTGCCGTAGCGCACACACGCGAAGCGGGTTTTCAACCCGCCGGCGTAGGCGTTGCTTTGCACAAACAGCTTTTCCGCCGCCAGCTTGGTGGCCCCATACAGGTTCACCGGGCCAACCGCCTTATCGGTGGAAAGAGCCATCACCTTCTCCACGCCGGCGTCCAGGGCCGCGTCGATGACATTGCTGCTGCCCAAGATGTTGGTCTTAATCGCTTCCATCGGGTTGTATTCACATGCCGGAACCTGCTTGAGCGCCGCAGCGTGGATGACAACGTTCACGCCTTGCATGGCGCGGCGCAAGCGTTCCTGGTCGCGCACATCGCCAATGAAGTAGCGCAAATTGGGCGCATCGAAACCCGCCACACGCATATCGTGCTGTTTCAGTTCATCCCGGCTAAAGATAATCAGCTTGGCCGGCTGATAATCTTGCAGCATGGTTTGCACAAACTGCTTGCCAAAAGACCCCGTGCCGCCGGTGACTAAGACTACTTTCTCTTGCCAATTCATGATTAAGCCTGCCTCTTTTCGATGACGATGAGGGGATACTTGCCGTTTTCGCCATAATATTCCGGATAACGCTCTTCCAGCCGGTAAAGCCGGCGCAGCCACATGCGCCCCCCCAACCAGGGGTGAATCAGCGCGCGCATAAAGCGCACGCTAGGAGTGCGCCACACCCCAATGCGCACCGGCATTTGCGCCCCCACCTCGCTGCGCACCCACGCCGCATCGTGCTTGTTGGTGAACGTGCCTTTGGGCGTCTCGCCCTCTTCCAGGCCGCGACCCTTTTTGCCCTGGCGCTTTTCGGCCCGGCGGCGCTCGGCCTGTTCGTCATCCTCCGAGGTGCGCCCCAGCAGCCGGTTCGCCAGGGAGCGCAGCCGGTTGGCAAAGCGCACCAGCGGCTCCCACCGCTGCAGCCACGGCGAATGCGCCCAACCGTTCACCACCACCCCTTTGGCGCCAGGCGCAAGCACCCGATACAGCTCCCCATACGCCCGCAAATGTTCCGATTCGGGCAGGTGATGAATGGTATGCAGCGACACCATCCCATCGAACGCCTCGCTTTTGAAGGGCAGGTTGGCGATATCGGCGACCACGCACAAACCGTGGTCTCCCAGGCGCTGCTGCGCTTCTTGCAAAGCGGTAATGGAAATATCGGCGCAGACGCGGTAATCATAACCGCGCGAATATTCCAAATAGGCCGGGTACTGAACCGGGCCGGAGCCGGCGTCGAGCAGCAAGCGCCCGCCAGGGTTCAAACTGCGCCGTACGCGGGCGTGGCAGGCGGTGATATAGTCCCGCGCCACGGGGCGCAGGTCTTCATAGCGGGCGTTCTGGTAGACATCCTCGCCCACCCGCTGCCAGCCCACCTGGTCGTAAAAACGGCGCACTTCTTCTTTCACTTGGCTCATAAGCTATCCATCAATCCATCGAGAAATGGCGCGGCTCGCCCGCCAACCAGCGGAACGTGTCGCCAAACTGCGCCTGTCCTTCAGCCGAGAGCACCCGCTCTAGCGGCCAGGTTTCCACCTCGTCCCACATGCCCAGCAAATGCCACGGGAAGGGAGTGGGGTAATCGAAGAAGAAGCGGTAGGCGTAATTCCAGGCCTGTTCCACCTGCTCACGGCTCAGGCGCGCCGCGGCGGGGTCGTCCAAGGCGCGGCCAATCATGCGCTCTTGCTCCACCCAATTGGCCGGGTCGGAGGTAAAACCCTTGCCGCGATAATGGGTTTGGCCCCCCACGATCACCGGCACACCGGTCATCGCCATTTCCATGCCCACCGTGGTGGTGTAAACCAGGCCCAGGTCGGCGATCTCCACCAGGTCATAGGTGTTCACCGGTTCGTTAGCGGCGATGAGGTGAATATGGGGGGGCAGATGAGGCAGCACCGGGCGCAGCACTTCGGCCACCGAGGGGCCTTTGAGATAACGCTCGCCAGGGTGAATGCGCACCAGCAGCTGGGCGTCTTGGCGGGCGGCGAAAAGCTCCACCGTACGCTGCAGCCACTCGGTCATGCTGTGGGTGAACACCTGGCGGCCCAAGGTCAGGCTGTCGCCGATCACGTTGGCGGCCAGCAGGGCCACGGGGCGCTCGTCTAAGCCCAGGGCCTGGCGCACCGCGCCGCCGCCCTGCGCCGGTTGGCCCTGCCACTGGCGCGAGAAATTCTCCCACAGGCGCCCATTCTGGCGGGAAGTATACAGATCGCGCACTTGCTGCCACTGACTTTCGGTCAAAGAATGCCTGGCGTAGCCATCCCACAGGGCATCGGTTTCCTGGCGCATCACCTCACGGTTGTGTGCGAACCAAATGCGCCCACGCTGTTCGCCAAACTCATAGGTCACCACAGGCAGATCGAGTGAGCGCGCCGCCTGGTAGACTGCGCCCATCTCCAAAATGCTGCCGTTGGGGGTGATGAGCAGATCGGGGCGCTCGGCGGCGGGCAGCGACTGGACATAGCCCAGCAGCGCCGCGGCGGCTTGCAGATTGCGCTCCAGGCGCAGATGAAACAGGCGGCCATCCTCGCCGCGGCGATCATCGCGCCGCACCTGTTCGATTTGCAGGGTGTACTGCGTGTCGCGCTCGGCCACGTCTTCCACCGAGCGGAACAACGCCGGCGAAATCGCGCGCCCCATCGCCGGGCGCACATCCAGCAGCGAAACGGCGCGCATCAACGGCGCAGCCTGTTCTAACACACTGCGAGCATAAGCATTCTGGCGGCGCACATCGAAGCGTTCGAACGAGCGGCGGAAGTTGGGGTAAGGCAGATACGCCAGGGTCACATGGTGTCCCAGGGCGCTGAGGGTCATGCCCAGCAGCGCGGTGTGTTCGATCCAATAACGCTGCACTGCGAAAATTAAAATCTTGCGCGGGGCCTGGGTTTTGAACTTGGACGGCACAGCCGCCGCCTGGAGTCGCCATTGGGGCAAGCTTTTCTCCAGTTTGCGCAGCGAAAAGCTTTTGCTCAACGGGCGACCATGCTGCACAAACCGCCAATACACTTCGGCGGCGTAAGGCACATCGCCTAACATTCGCTTCAGAAACCGTTTGGAGATCATATTTCCTTCCCATCCTTCTGAGCGATTTCCCATTCCAGGCGTGGGCGCACTGGGCCTAAGCGCGTTTCCGACCAGTGTGCGCCGGGTGCGCCGGTTCCGTCAACCGTAAAGGTGAGCGCGCCTTCATCCTGGAAATAACGCTTAATGCGATAGGCGCTGGCGTTCATGCCCAAAATATAGCGCCCTTCGTTCAGAAAATCGCCCGGCAAGCGGCAGCGGCTCACATAGCGCCCAGCCGGGCGCACCGCCATGCGCTCATACTCAGCGGGGTCGTCGGTGTCAAAGCTGGCGCACACATACTCGCCGCGCGCCGTCACCAGGTATAGCCCCACCCGCAGCCCGGTGATGGGGGCGCTCAGCGCATATTCCAGTTCCACATTCACCCCTTCAGTCGAGCGCACCGTATCCACCACCCGCCCCTGACGATCTACCAGGCGCATGGCGATGGGCCGAAAAGGCGCCGCATCGGCGGAAACCTCATCGGCCGTCCAGGCGCGCTCACCCACCTGCGCCAGCCCGGAGGACATGTAATAGTCCACCGCCGCCGGCGTGGCAGCGCGATACACCAGCTTGCCATGATCCATCACCAGCGTTTCTTGAGTCAGGTTAAGGATGGCCGACATGTTGTGGCTCACGAACAGCACCGTGCGCCCCTCTTGGGCCACATCGCTCATCTTGCCCAGGCATTTGCGCTGAAATTCGGCGTCGCCCACCGCCAACACTTCGTCCACCACCAAAATCTCCGGCTCCAGGTGAGCCGAAACGGCGAAGGCCAGGCGCAGATACATGCCTGAAGAGTAGCGTTTGACCGGCGTATCAATAAACTTCTCCACGCCCGAAAAATCGACGATCTCATCAAATTTTCGGTCGATCTCCTGGCGGCGCATACCCAGGATGGCCCCGTTAAGGTAAATATTCTCGCGCCCGCTCAACTCGGGGTGAAAACCGGTTCCCACTTCAAGCAGCGACCCCACCCGCCCGTACACCTCAGCTTGCCCACTGGTAGGCTCGGTGATACGCGACAGGATCTTCAGCAAGGTGCTTTTGCCGGCCCCATTGCGGCCGATTACGCCGATCACCTGGCCCTGTTTGATGGTGAAGTTGACATCCTTCAAGGCCCAAATCAGTTGGTCGTCATGGATATTTTCCTGCCGCTCCGGGCGCATCGAGCCGGTCAGCTTTCCCCAGCCCAAAGCCGCCGTTTCGGCGATGCTTTCGCGCAGCGTGCGGTAGTTCTGGCGCGGGCTGGCCCCACCAATCACCATGCCCAGGCGGTATAACTTGCTCAGATCTTCAACCCGGATCGCAATATCACTCATTACACGGTATCCGCAAAGGTGCGCTCCATGCGCCGAAAATAGAACAGCCCACTGATTAAAATCAGCAGCGAAATGGCGGTAGACACGCCTAACTGAAGCCAGGCCACATTTTCAGTGCCTAGCAGCGCCCAACGAAAGCCTTCCACCACGCCCGTCATCGGGTTCAGGGCGTAGATCAATTGCCAGCGCTCCGGGATCATGCTCGAAGGATAGGCCACCGGGGTGATAAACAGCCAGAACTGGGTCAGGAAAGGCAAAATATAGTTAATATCGCGGTATAGCACATTCAGCGCCGAAAGCCACAGCCCCACCCCCAAGGCCGCCACCACCGCCAACAATAAAAATACCGGCAGGGCCAGCAGCTCCCAGCCCAGGTGCAAGGTGTAACCGCTGTTAGAGAAAAAGGCGTAATAGGCCATCATGCCAAGCAGCACCAGGAAGGCCAGGGCGAAATCCACCACGCCACCCAGCACGGAGGCGATGGGGATCGCCAGACGCGGGAAGTAGATTTTGGTAATCATCTGGCGATGCGAGACCAACGAGCGCCCGGTGTCGGTGAGGGCCTTGGTGAACAGGCCCCATGGCAGCAGCGCCACGTAAGAGAAAATGGGGTATGGTACGTTATCGGAGGGCACTTTCGCCAGCCGGCCAAAGAAAATGGTAAACACCACCATGGTGAACAGGGGTTGAATGATGGCCCAGGCCGCCCCCAGGGCGGTTTGCTTATAGCGCACTTTGACATCGCGCCAGGTAAGGAAAAAGATCAGCTCCCTAAACGCCCACAGTTCCTTCAGGTTAATCGCCGACCAGCCGCTGGTAGCGCGGATAATCAGCGGCGGATCGTGCGGAGCGAGAGCAGCGGGCTGCGTCATGCGTTCTGCGCCTCATACCAATCGATAGTGCGGCGCAGACCGTCTTCAAAATCTGTGCCGGCGCGGAAGCCAAAGTACTGCTCGGCGCGGCTCACATCGAGGGCGCGGCGCGGTTGGCCGTTGGGCTTACTGGTATCCCACTCGATGCGCCCGGTGAAGCCGGTCAGGCGGGCGATGAGCGCCGCCAGGTCGTGGATGCTGATTTCGCGGCCCGACCCCAGGTTGAACGGTTCGGAGCCGTTATAGCGTTCGGCGGCCAGGATTAGCCCATCGGCGGCGTCTTCCACGTAGAGAAACTCGCGCGTGGGCGAACCGTCGCCCCACAGCGTCACGGTTTCGCCGCCCGCCCGGCGCGCTTCGCTCATCTTGCGGATCAAGGCCGGGATGACGTGCGAGGTCTCCAGGTCAAAATTATCGCGCGGGCCGTACAGGTTCACCGGCAGCGGGAAGATGGCGTTAAAGCCGTACTGCTGGCGATAAGCCTGCGCCCCCACCAGCAGCATCTTCTTCGCCAGGCCATAGGGAGCGTTGGTTTCCTCGGGATAACCATCCCACAGGTTTTCTTCTTTGAACGGAACCGGCGTAAACTTGGGGTAAGCGCAGATCGTGCCCACCGCCACAAATTTCTCCACCCCAGCCAGGTAGGCTTCGTGCAGCAGCTGCACGCCCATCATCAAGTTCAGGTAGAAGAAATCCGCCGGGCGAGCGCGGTTGGCCCCAATGCCGCCCACCACCGCTGCCAGGTGCAGGATAGTCTGCGGGCGGGCGTCGGCCAGTAAACGCAAAATGGCCTCGCGCTGCACCAAATCGTAATCTTCCACGCGCGGCGCAAATACATCCGCCCCCAGGGCGCGCAGCTTTTCCACCACGAACGACCCCAAAAAGCCGGCGCCGCCGGTAACGGTTACACGCCTATTTTTCCAGTAGCTTGAAGTTTCCATGATGCCCCTCGAGGGGTGGCTCCCTTCTCTTTGCGTAACCCAAATAGTTTAAATAACGCCCAAGCCTTTATTTCTCAGGCTCCGCGTCCATCCGTAAAAATACCTTCGTGCCGATCACTTCCAGCCTGGGCAAGCTCTCGCCCGCCGAGGCCGGTACAACCTGCACGTTTTCCTCCAGGCAAGTCAGGCGGCAAATGTCGGCAATGTCGCCCTGGCCCTCGATAACCACCTGCCGGTAGCCGTGTTCAGCCGCTTGCGCCAACAGCTCGCTGACGCGCTGGCGGGTGCGCCGGTATAAGCGCATGGAGGTCTCGATATAGTTAACCGTCAAAAGCGCCCGGAAGGCCAACCCTTCAGGCGTGATGATATAACGCAGCTTGCGCCGTTGGGCGCGTTTGACCTTGACATACCCCTTCGCCACCAGGCGCTTGATATGCCAGTTGACCGTGCCCACGGCCACTCCCAGCGAGGTTGCCAGGGCGGATTGGTTTACGTCTGGATCATGCTCAATTTCTTCGAGCAGGGTCAGATCGCGGTCGGATAAAGAGTCGGATAAGGTTTCAGATGTCATCGGCAAAATTCAGCCGTTGAATTATAACGCTATTATGCAATGGGTCAAGTGAAAGATGGGCAAGATAACGTTAAGCTTTGGGTCATTTTTTGCAATCAGTAATATCATACAGGCGTCTGAAGTCGCCGATGGGGTCTTTTTCCTGGGCTAACAGCTTTACACAGCCGCTTTTGAAAGCATCCTGCTGGGGGAGGCTGAGCGCCTGCCAGGCGTCCCGATCGAGATAGACATAGCGGTAGCCGGCGGCGGCCATCTGGTGCGGGTCGAAGGCCTGGAGCAGGGCGCGGTATTCGGGCAGCATCACATAGGCGTTGCGATAAGCCGGGCCGGTTGTGCGGGCGAAGAGCGCCGCCGGGCGCGAGGCGTAGCGTGGATCGATTATCCAGGCGTCCCGCGGCAAGCGATCCCAGAAACGGCGCGCCATACGTGCATCCACCTCTTGCACGAAATAGGAGGGTTGGGTTTGCGCCGCGGCGATGAGCTGCGCCGGGAAGAGCGCCAGCCCGCCGAAGACCACCACCACGAAGGACGCCGCCAGGCCCAGGCGCAGCCCACGCCCGCCGCGACGGAAGGCCGCCCAGGCGTAGGGCAAGCCGAGGATCATCCAAAACGTGAGCGCCGCCCCGCTCAGGCGGGTGATATCGCGCTCGCGTTCCACAAAGCGCAGCAGCATGGGGGCCAGGAAACTCACCACCGACATGACCGCCAGGCCTGCCCACAACAGCCGCCCGCGCCGCCGCGCCCGCCACCCCGCCCACAAAGCAAAGGGGGCCAGCAGCAGCAGTGGGCCGATCTCGATTAAGGCCATCAGCGCCTGGGCCGGGTCGCTTAATTCTAATGCGCCCAGGTGGCTGGAAAACACCGCCGGCGGCCAGCGCAGCGCCAGACCCGGCAGGCCCACGCCGCTATCGCCCAGCGACGCCCCGCCCGACAATCGCTTCAGCAGCCCGCTCAGCACCCCGCTCATCAGCGGAGCGAGCAGCAAGCCGGGCAGAAGTGGGGCCAGCCACGCGCCGCCCGCACCCGGTAGTGCTTCGCCCGGTAGTGCTGCGCCCGGTAGCACGTCGCCCGGTAGCACGTCGCCCGGTAGTGCTTCGCCCGGTTGTACGTCGCCCGGTAGTGCGTCGCCCGGTAGTGCTTCGCCCGGTGGGGCGGCCCGCAAAGATCTGCGCGGGGCGCGTGGAGGTCGCCGGGCGCGCCAGGTCTGCCCCACCTGCCAGGCCGTCGCCAGCGCCAGCCCGCCCCACGCCAGGGCGAAGATATGATCCGAGAACAGCGCCAGCGAGGCCAACCCCAGGCCATACACCACCCCCGACGCCCACGTCCAGCGCCGGCGCGCAAGCAGCATGAGCAAAAACAGCCCGGCCAACGGCATGGCGCTGCTGCTGCCCATCGAAAACGACAGCGGGCGCGACACCCCGCTAATAAAAGCAAACGAAAACGGGAACGGCCCGTCGCCCTCCACTCGCCACGGGCCGAGCAGCGCCTGGTATAAACCTGGGGCGGTTTGCATGCCCGAGCCAATCAGGGTGACATGTTCGCCCAGGCTGCGCAGCCAGGTTTCGGGCAAGAGTAAAAATAGCCAGCGCGAGCCGCCGGCGAACAGCGTAAACAACCCCAGCCACCACACCCGAGCGCTTTTGCCCATCCAGCGCCGGTAAAACAGCACCCCCAGCGCCAGCGCCAGGCTGATGCTCAACGCCTTGTAGAAATCCAGGGCGCTCCAGGGGAAGAACCCGCCCACCCTCCCCAGGCCGGCTGCCAGCAAATGCAGACCGTAGTGATAATCTAATACCAGGTCGGGGTTCAGGTAAAACGGCGGCGGAGCATAGCCATCGGTCAGCAGCGCAGTGAGCGGCAGGTTGGCATAATCATCGAATAGGGCCAGACCGCGGTTGACGCCAATGAAGACCAGCAGGGTTAGCCCAAAGGCGGCCAGGATGGGCCACTGCGCAAAATCGCCCCACGGCAAACGAGTGCGCGCCCGCCAGGCCGAGAGCGCCCCCGCGCCCGCCGTCAGCAGCGCCGCCCCCCACAGCGCCGGGGTGAGCGGCAGCGCCAACGCCAACACGTCGGCCGCTAACCCAAACAAGAGCAAGCCCAGGGTTAGCCCGGCCAACAGGCGTTCGTAAGCGCGCAAACGAAACAGGCTCACCACCAGCAGCCACCCGCCGGCGGTGGTGAGCGCCATCAGCACTCCCCACGCCAGCAGGTCGATAAAACTACCCGTCCGGCTCCAATACATCAGCCGCCCTCCTGGGCAAGTTCAGCCCTTAAAACCAGCCGCCCCCCGGCCAAACATACCCCGGCCTGCTGCGGCGCATGCGCCCCCCGCCCACCCGCGCTCTTGGTTGCGTTGGGCGAATTCTCGGCCAAGATGGATGCCCACAAGTTCACGGCCTGCGCCTTTCGTCTTCCAGGGCTTGCTCGAATAACCTTTCATACGCATCGACCACGTTTTCCAGGTCAAACCGTTGGGCGTGTTGGCGGCTGGCCTGGCGGCTGCGCAGCAGCAGGGCCGGGTCGCTAAGCAGGCGGCTTAAGGCCCTGGCGTAATCTTGGGGCGCTGAAAGCGGCGTCAGGCTGCCGTTCACCCCCGGCTGCACCAGGTCTTTAAAGCCGCCGATGTCTGACGCTACCACCGCCAAACCCATGGCGATGGCGCGCACGCCCACCACGGGCAGCCCCTCCGAAAGCGAAGGCATGAACAGGATGTCCGACCGGCGGAAGCCATCGATCACCGCTTCGGGAGACACCCAACCGGGGAACTCGAAGCGTTCCGCCAACCCCAAGGCGGCCGCCTCGGCGCGGGTGGCTTCGAGCAGCGGGCCGTCGCCCAACATGCTGCACTGCCACGGCAAATGGCGCACTTCGTTAAGGCTGCGCACCAGCTGCAGGGGGTTCTTCTGATCCATAAACCGCCCGGCGAACAAGATGCGCGGCGGCGAACCAAGGCGAATCTCGCCAGGGTCGAGGTCGCTCAAGTCCACCCCGTTGAGGATGGTTTCTACCTCCACCCCATAGTGCTGGTGGGCCAATTGGCGCGTAAATTCGCTCACCGCGGCCACTCGCCGTGCGCGCTTCCAAATCGGCGGGGTTAAAGGGTCTAACCAACGGAACCAACCAGCGGTCTTTTCCGGCACACCGCCCGGCACATCGCCCAAGTGGGCGGTGAGCACATACGGCAGGCGATACTGCTTTTCCAACGCCCAGGCCAGCGGTCCGGTGGGCACGGCAAAATGCACATGCACCAAATCGGGGCGCTCGGCCCGCACCAGGCGCTGCGCGGCAGCCCAGCCGGCCGCTAAATAGCCGGCCATGGCCCCCAGCCCGGCGCGGTAGGGCGAGCGGCGCAGCGAATCCACCCGGTAAATCCGCACGCCCTGCCGGTCTTCCTCATGCGGCAGGTCGCCATAATGGGCGGTCAGGACGCGCACATCGTGGCCGCGCCGGGCGAAGCCCTGGCTGAGGTCTTGCGCCACCATGCCTCCCCCACCGCCCACCGGTGGATATTCGTAGATCAATACCAGGATACGCATCATTCAGGTTAGAAAGTGGCAGGCGCTGGTTGTTCAGCAGCCGCGGCGGCGTCTTGGGGCGCTTCCGGCTTACCCAGCACTTTGCGCACGGTGTAAGTGGGTTTCTTTTGCGCTTCGTGATAGGTGCGCAGCAGCAGTTCGGCGATCAAGCCCATCAAGATGGATTGGAAGCCCATAATCAGGAACATCACGCTGATGGTAAGCAGCGGCGAACGCGTGACCGATGTGCCAATGGCAATCCGCCGCACCAGCAGATAGAGCAGGGTAATGGCGCTCGAAACCATCATCAGCGCCCCTGTGCCGCCGAATAAATAGATGGGCTTATTGGCGTAACTGATAATAAACTTTACCGTGAACAGGTCTAGCAGCACTTTGAAGGTGCGCATCAACCCGTATTTGGTTTTACCCCACCGGCGGGGATGATGCCGCACCGGCATTTCAACAATCTCGGCCCCCACCGAATAAGCGTAAGCAGGGATAAAACGGTGCATCTCGCCATACAGGCGGAAGCCGGTAATCACCTCCCGCCGGTAGGCTTTGAGGGTGCAGCCATAATCGTGCAAATGCACCCCGGTAACGCTGGAAATCAACCAGTTCGCCATGCGCGAAGGCAGCACACGGGTGACAAAGGTATCACGGCGTTTGACGCGCCACCCACTGACCACATCGGCCCCGGCCTCGATCTTTTCGAGCATGGCGGGAATATCCGCCGGGTCGTTTTGAAAATCGGCGTCTAGCAGCACAATCACTTCGCCTTGCGAGTGATCGATGCCGGCGGCGATAGCGGCGGTCTGACCAAAGTTGCGGCGCAGCTGCACCACGCGGGTGCAAAGCCTATCGTTGGCCGCCAGCTTCTCCAGCGCGGTCAGGCTGCCGTCGCGGGAGCCGTCGTCTACGTAAATCACTTCCCAATCCAGGCCGGCCTGGGAATCTAACGCTTCATGCAGCGCCTGGTGCAAACGCGGCAAGCTTTCTTCCTCATTAAAGACCGGAATTACCACGGTGAGCTTCATGCGCACTCCATTTTCTCGATTTCACGTCGCAGCCGGATTATACCCTTTAGTTTAAAGGCAATGGCGGAAATTATGTTAAAATAACGGTTCGTGGCTCATGCCACGATTTGTAATAATAAAAGGAAGCAGGTTCTCACTTTCATGCTTTTGAAACACCGGCTGCTGTGGTTGTGGCGAGATGAATCAAAGCCGGCTCAAAACGTCCGCCGCGCTCTAAAGTTCCTTTTCATCTTAGCGTTATTCGCCGGTTTGTTCTGGATCACCCCCCTGGACCAGGTGGTGCAGGCCCTGCTCCACGCCAACCCGCTGTACCTGGGCGTCGGCGTGCTGTTAAGCGGCCTGTCCACCGTGCTAACCGCCTTCGAGCTGGAACCGCTCACCCGCCACGCCGGGCTGCCGCATTCCACCTGGCGCATTCTTTCCATTAATCTGGCGGTCAAATTCTACTCCCAGTTCACCCCCACCTCGCTGGTGGGCAGCGGGCTGCGCTGGTATCGCTTATCTCAGCCGGGCAACCAAGGGGCCGAAGCCCTGGCAGCGCTGGCCTTCTTCCGTATGCTAGAGACCTTTCTAACCGTAACGTTAGGGGTAGGCTTCTTCGTCGCCAGCGGCAACCAAACCGTGCAGCTCAGCTGGGCGTGGTTAGCGGCTCTGATCGTGGCAATCATCCTGGGTTGGATCGCCATCACCCGGCTGAGTGTGCCGCTCTACCAGGCGTTTAAGCGCCTCACGGGCGGCTTGTTAGAGCGCCATTGGCTGCGCCCTTTCACCCGCCGGTTGGAGAAGTTTCTGATTGCGGTTTCAGCCTTCGCCGATATTTCCGCCTGGCGCTTGTTCCTGGCCGTATTCTGGGGCGCCGCCTCGGTCTTAGCTGGGGTGGCTTCGGGAACCATCATCGCCCAGGCAGTGGGCATCGATATTGGCTTTATGCAAATGGGCTGGATTCAGGCCGTTATGCTCCTGACCACGCAGCTGCCATTTGCGGTGGCCGGCGGCCTGGGCATTCGCGAGGTCACCCTGGTGGCCTTGTTGGCCGGCTTTGGCATCAACACAGAATTCGCCCTGGCCTATTCATTCCTGCTGCTGGTGCGGGGCGTGATGATTAGTCTATTGGGCGGCGTAACCGAAGGCATCGACGCCCTGGCGGCGCGGGCGCACACCCAGCCGGCTGCGCCGCCGGAAAACAGCCCCGCCCCGAACAGCCGCGGCGATTTATAATGGGAGACATAATGCGAGTTTGTTTGATTTCGGTAGAGATTTTCGCGTGGGGCAAGTTTGGCGGGTTCGGACGCGCCACACGCATTATCGGGCGCGAGCTGGTGAAGCGCGGCGTGGAAGTGATCGCGGTTACGCCGCGGCGCAAGGGCCAGGCCGCAGTGGAAATGCTCGATGGCATCCGTGTATTGAGCTTCCCCCAAAGCAATCCGTTAGCCGCCCTTAACCTGTTCCGCCAGGCCAACGCCGATGTATACCATTCCCAAGAACCTTCCATGGGAACCTACCTGGCCCAACAGGCCATGCCCCACCGCGCCCATGTGGTCACCTTTCGCGATCCGCGAGACGCCGAGGACTGGCGCATTGAGTTCAGCCTGCCTTCGGTAAGCCCCGCCCAGGTGGTAGCCAACTGGTTATATGAAGATAATCCGTTGGTGCATTACGCCGTGCGGCGCGCCCAGGCGCGCTTTGCCGCCGCCAAGATGATCATCCCCAAGGCGCGGCGTAAATACCACCTATCCACCGACCCATTGTTCCTCCCCACGCCGGTAGACGTGCCGCCGCCCTACCCCAAAGCGCCCATCCCTACGGTGTGTTTCATATCGCGGTGGGATAAGCGCAAACGCCCTGAGCTGTTCTTCGACCTGGCGGCTCAATTCCCGGAGGTGCGCTTTATCGCCGCCGGCAAAAGCCGCGACCCGGAATACGACCGCCAGCTGCGCCAGGCGTACGCTCACCTGCCTAATTTAGAATTGGCCGGCTTCATCGATCAATTCGCCGGCGACGGGTTATCGCAGCTAATGGGCAAAAGCTGGATTTTAGCCAACACCGCCGCCCGCGAAGGGCTGCCCAATTCGTTTATCGAAGCCGCCGCGCACGGCTGCGCCATCCTCGCTGCCGTAGACCCAGACGACTTCGCCTCTCGCTTCGGCTATCACGTCAAAAACGATAACTTTGCCTGCGGGCTGCGCGCCCTGCTTGAAGATGACGCCTGGAAGATCGTGGGCGAGAGCGGCTATCAATATGTGCGCGACACCTTCGCTTTGCAGCCGGCGATTCAACGCCATCTCGATATTTATTCTCAACTCACCGGCCAACCCCTCCCGGCCGGGGTTTTATAAGGAGCGCCCGCCTATGACCCGCTTATTAATTACCACCATCCGCCGCAACACTCCGCCGACTGTGCCATCGGGGAAAATTTACCTGGTAGATGCTGAAAAACAGCAGGTTCTTCAACAAAGCGAGATGATCGAACCGGCCTTTCGAGAGGTGGATACCAACCCCCGCGGCGGAATGCGCGGCGGGCGCGGCATCGCTGTGGGGAATGGCGAAATCGCCATCGCCAACGCTTCGGTGATCTTTCGCTACGACACGCATTGGAACTTGCGCGGCATTATCAGCAATCCTAGCATGGCCGCCATTCACGATGTGATGTATGACGATGAAAGCATCTGGGCCACCTCGGCGCGTAACGACCTGGTGTTTCAATACAACCTGGATGGAACCCTGCTGCGTCACTTTTACCTGCGCGACTCTTCCCCCGCCACACGGGCGCTGAAATGGGAGCCGACTCCGCTGCTCCAGCCCGAGGGTGTGCGCGAAGGCGCAATCGAGTTCCGCGACCCGCGCACCCATTCCGAAGAAACCTACGACCACGCCCATGTCAACAGCATCTGCCGCCTGGAGGATGGGCGGCTGTTAGTTTCCATGGGCCTGGTGCTGAACAGCGGATTTTCCACCCTGCTGCGCATCAAAAGCGGCCTGGTCAAAGCGGGTTGGTGGCCGAGCCTGCTCTCGGTGAACCGCGCCATTCGTTCGGCTTTGCGGATGAAGAAGAACCCCCATTCCGACCTGGTGGTGCAGCCGGCCAGGGCGCGCTCGGCCATCATCGAGCTGTGTCCCGATGGCTCGCATAACCTGACGCTTAGGCTGGAAGGCGTGACTGTGCCCAGCCACAGCTTGCTGGCCCTGCCGGATGGCAGCGCCGCCTATTTGCAAACCACCTCCGGCGAAGTGGTGCATTTCGACCCGCAAACCGGGCGCATTCTTTCGGCCACCCCCATTACCGATGGTTTCCTCCGCGGGGCCACCCGGCTGCCCTCCGACCTGCTGGCCCTGGGCAGCAAGCGCGAGCTGCTTACCTTTGACCTCAAGAAGCGCCGCCTCGCCGAACGCCTGGACATCTCGCAAGACGCCAACGAATCGATCTACGACATCAAAATCCTGCCGGAAGATTTCGACAACCCGCCCAAAGCGTTTGAGGAGCGCTTTCAACAAGCGGCCGGGTTTCCCTCCAGCGAACTGCACACCCATCAGTACGTCATTCCCACCGCCGAGATAGGCCAGGCATGACCCTGCCGAATTTTTTGATAATCGGCGCACCCAAAGCTGGAACCACCAGCTTGCACTACGCCCTCGACAAGCACCCGCAGGTGTTTATGTGCCCGGTTAAAGAGGCGGGCTTCTTTTGGGCCGCCGACCAAAACTTTGAGGCCACCGGGCCAGGCGCCGATAAGCTGCGCAATCGCCTGGTGAGCGACCGTCGGGCGTATGAAAAGCTCTTCCAGGGGGCGCAGGGCTTCGCCGCCATCGGCGAATCGTCGGTGCGCTATCTTTCCGCTCCGCAAGCGCCCGCCATCATCCATCGCCTGGCCCCCGAGATGAAGCTCATCGTCAGCCTGCGCCAGCCCGCCGAACGCGCTTTTTCCGCCTTTACCCACAACCTGCGCGACGGCCTGGAACCTTGCGCCACCTTCACCGAAGCCATCCACCAAGACCGCAGCGGGCAACGTGATACCTGGTCGTTTTGCCGTTATATTGACCGCGGCTTCTATTATCAATCGCTGCAGCGCTACTTGCAGCTCTTCCCCCGCCACAGCTTGCATATTTCGCTGCTCGAAGATTTGAAGAACGACGCCCCCGCCTTGATGCAGAGCCTTTACCGCTTCCTGAACATTGATGAACACTTCCAGCCCCAGAGCGACCAGGTGCATAACGCCTCCGGCGTCATCCGCAACCCCGCCCTGCGCCTGCTGTGGACGCGCTCAAACCGTTTGCGCAGCAGCCTGCGCCCACTTCTCCCCTCGCGCCTGCGCCACGCCGCCTTTCAATGGGTGATTCAAGACCTGGAAAAACTTCCCTTTCCAGCCGAACAGCGCGCCGAGCTAACCGAAGTTTACCGGCAAGATATTTTACAGCTGCAAGATCTGCTAGATCGAGACCTCAGCCACTGGCTGACTTAGGACGCACCCCTCTATGCCAATTTATTTAATCTCCACCGTGCGACGACGTTCCCCATCTGATGAACCGTCGGGGTATCTTTACGCAGTCGATTCCAGCACCGGAAACGTCATCCAACGCTCCAGCATTATCGAGCCGCTTTATCGCGACCTGGATACTAACCCGCGCGGTGGCATGCGCGGCAGCAAGGGCATCGCTGTGCGCCCCGACCAGTTGGCCCTGGCGAATTTCTCGATGATCTTCCGTTACGACCCGCAGTGGAAGCTGCTAGGCGGCATCAGCCATCCGTCTTGCGCCGGTATTCACGACATTGTGTGGGAGGGCGACAGCCTGTGGGCCGCCGGGGCGCGGGCCGATCTGCTGCTGCGGTTCAACCAAAACGGCAATCTCGAAGATCACGCCTACCTGCGCCGCCCCTCCCCGGCCATTCACGACCTGGGGTGGAAAGCGCCGGTGTTGATGAGCGCCAACGATATTAACCGCGGTGTGCTAGACCTGCGCCATCCGCTCAACATCGACAAAGAAACCTACGATCGCGCTCACCTGAACAGCGTCTGCCGCCTTTCGGATGGACGGCGGATTATATCGCTCGGCTTCGTTTTTGATGATAAATTCGCCGCCCTTCTGCACCTCAAAATTCGCCTGATTCATCTGGGGGTGTGGCCGCTGGTAAAAGCCGCCAACCAGGCCCTGCTGCGCCTGTGGGGACGCAAGAACGCCACCATGGATCAGAACCTGGCTTACAAACCGGCCCAGGCTTGCTCGGCGCTGGTGCAGCTGCACGACGATGGACGGCACGAACTGCTGCTGCGCCTGCCCGAAACCACCGCCCCCAGTCACAGCCTGCTGGCCCTGCCCGATGATACGCTGGTTTATCTCAACACCACCCGCGGCGATATTGTGCACTTTGACCCGGCCGCCAAGAAGCTGCTCAGCCAGACCCACATCGCCGACAAAGGCTTCCTGCGCGGCGTCACCCCCCTGGACGATGAAACCCTCCTGGTAGGCAACCGCGGCGAACTAATCGCCTTCCATCTGCCCAACCTTAGTGTGCAGCGCCGCTTACCCATTTCCTCCGATCCCGAAGAAGCCGTGTACGATCTCAAATCGCTGCCGGCGCATTTCGCTTTACCGCCGCTTTCGCTGGCCGAGGATTTCAAGCGGCAAACCGGCCTGGATGATCCGTCTGCGCTCATGCATTCGGGTTAGGAGGGGGCGGCCACGATGAATCCCCGGCTGTTGGCGGTCAAGTTTCACAAGCCGCTGTGGCGCGCCGCCAGCATTTTGCGCCCACGCCTTTTACAGAAACTTAGCCTGGGGCTAGATGAGCAGCGCAAAATTTCGCTGGTTTCGGCCCCGGCCGGTTATGGGAAAACAACCCTCGTCTCGGGCTGGATCGCCGCCCTGGACCGCGTTCACCGGCAGATCGCCTGGCTTTCCATAGACGCCGCCGATAATGACCCCGAACGCTTCTTTGCCTATCTGTGGGCCGCCTGCCGCCCTCCGCTTGAGGGCGTGGCCACCCGGTTCGCCCCCATTTTAAATTTGCACAGTCCTTCCGCCGTAAATGCCCTGTTAGACGATCTCATCAACACCCTGGCCGCGCGCCAAACCCCACTGCTGCTCATTCTGGATGACTATCACCTCATCACCAACCCGACCGTTCACCAGGCGATGGAATATTTTATACATCACCAACCGTCCAATGTTCACCTGGTGATTATTACTCGCCAAGATCCGCCCCTACCCCTGGCGCGATTGCGGGCACGGGCGCAGTTAACCGAAATCCGCGCCCACGATTTGCGCTTTACCCCCCAAGAAAGCCGCCTGTTTTTCTTGCAATCGATGCAATTACATTTAACCGATGACCTGGTGCAGGCCTTAGAAGAACGCGCCGAAGGCTGGGCGGTTGGCTTGCGCCTGGCGGGTTTGGCGCTGCAAAACGCCAGCAGCATCCAGAAATTTATCGAAACATTTCGCGGCAGCCATCGTTATATTTTGGATTACCTGGCCGAGGAAGTCATTCGCCAACAAGGGGAGGATGTGCGCAGCTTCCTTATCCAAACCAGCGTGGCAGACCGGTTTAATGCCGGTCTGTGCCGCGCATTAACCGGCCGCGCCGACGCCGCCAAGGCGATTGCTGAGCTGGAGCAAAACAACTTGTTCATCGTACCATTGGATGATGAAGGAATCTGGTACCGCTATCATCACCTGTTTTCCGATTACCTGCGCAGCCTGCTTAGCGCACCGGAGCAAACCGCCCTCTACAAAAAAGCCAGCGCCTGGCACATGGCCCAAGACTTTCCCCAAGAAGCGGTGCAATACGCGCTGGCAAGCCGGGAGACGGGTTTTATTGCCGATGCCATTGAACAAGCATTCACCCGAGACGCCGCCTGGTCCAACGGCAACCTGCGCCTGTTGTCTTCGTGGGTAGAGGCGGTTCCCCCAATCGAGATTGAGCGGCGGCCAAAGCTGAGTCTGAATACCGCCCGTGTCCTCTACTTATCCGGCAAGTTAGATATGGCCGAAACCCGCCTGGTGCAAACCGAGCAAACCCTGGCGGCTATGCCAACCACCCCAGAACGGGAAGACGTGAAAACGCTCGCCACGCTTTACCATGCCTCCATCGCCTCGGCGCGAGGCCAGGCGCAGCAAGCGATTGACCTGATCTCGTCCGCCCAGGCCCGCCTGCCCGCCGAAAATCGCCTGGCGCACGCCCGCGCCTATTTCGATTTAGGCCTGGCGTATGAAATGAATGGGCAGAGTGGGCGAGCGGTGCAGTATTATGAACTTTCCAGTACGGCAGCAGAAAGCGCCGAAGTGCTTTTCCTGGCGGTGACAGCCCGCTGCAGCGCAGCCCAGGCGCTTATCACCCAAGGACGCTTGACCCAGGCCGAGCAAACCTGCCGCACGGCCATTAAGATCACGCACGGGGCGGCTATTCCCCCCATTGGTCTGGCGTGGATCGTTTTGGGCGGCATCGCCCTGGAACGCAACCAAATGGCGGAGGCCGAAACCGCCTTGCGCGATGGGGTGGCCCTGGCTCAACAGGGTGGCCTATTTGAGGATGCCGTGGCCGGGCTGCTTCTGCTGGGGCGTTGGCGCGCCGCACAAGGCCAGGCCGCCGACGCATTGGCTGCCCATCAACAAGCCGCCTCGATGATCCGGGCGTATGGCCTGGCGCGCCTGGACGAGCGCAGCGCCGCAGAACTGGCGCGTTTGCACCTGCTCATCTCGCCGGAGCAAGCCGCCGCTTGGGCCAAGGAATATCAACGGAGGCGCAGCGCCACGCCCAACGAATTTGAAGAGCTAACCCTGGCGCGGGTCTGGTTAGCCCAAGCGAAGCCGGAGGGCCTGCCGGCGCTGCTGCACCCTATTCTTGAAAAAGCGCAAGCCGACGGTCGCTTGCAGACCAGTATGGAGGCGATGCTGCTTTTAGCCCTCACCAGCCAGGCTCAACAAGATCGCCCCAGTGCAGCCACCTGGTTAGAAAAAGCGCTGCGCCTGGCCGCGCCGGAAGGCGCTGTGCGCATCTTTCTAGACGCAGGCCGGCCGCTGCTCGATCTGCTGCCCTACACCCACCAGGCCGCCCCGGCGCTGGTAGATGCGCTGCTGCAGGCCGGCCCACCTTCCCCACCACCCAGCCCGAATCCCAATCTATGCCTGCCTAACCCCCTCAGCGAGCAAGAGCTGCGCGTGCTGGCGTACATTCTGGCGGGCAAATCCAACCAAGAGATCGCCACAGAATTGGTCATTAGCGTAGGTACGGCTAAATGGCATGTGCATCACATCTTCCAGAAGCTGGGGGTAAACAATCGCCCGCAAGCCATCGCTCGCGCGGCGCAATTGGGCCTATAATTCTCCTGGCGCATCTCCCGGACAACCCCTCGTTCGCTAAACCTATCCCTTAATCCCAGTCGTAACCTATCGATAACCTATCTGCAGATAGGGGACAAGCTCCTCCCAACACATTACACTATATGGGTAAAGGAGCGTTATGACCCCCACCTATCAACCCATGCTTTATTTCATTCGGGTGCAAGGCCACCTGGACCAGCGTTGGCTGCGCTGGTTCGAGCATCTGAACGTCGATCAGCTGCCTGAGGGGGAAACCGTCATCAGCGGCATGATGGACCAATCTAGCTTGCACGGAGTGCTGGACCGCCTGCTCGACTTGGGGCTGGAGATCATCTCTCTCCAACGCCAATTCGAACCTGATTCATCTACCCAATCTGGAGTGAGCGATGAAATCTAAAAGAATTCCTTACCAAAATTTGCTGATCTTCACTGCCGGCGCATTGCTGGTATTGACGGGCTACTTCACATTCATCCCCCGTATGTTAAGCGCGGCCGCCGCTTCTCAAATTGAGATGGTGGTTTTAGGCGCACTGGCCTTGGTTGCGGTTGTCATGTTGGTGGTGACCGCGTTCACCCTGGCGATAACAGCATTCTCGAAAGACCGTTCTACCTGGCTAAAAAGATTAGGAGACAAAATGATTTTCCTGGCCGTAGTGATTGGGCTGCTAGCGGCAGTGGTGCTTGGCTCGCAGTGGGCCGCCCACACCCCGCCAATCTTAGGGGCCAATGGACGCCCCTTGCCAGGCAGCATTGCCGCCATGGAAACAGTCAACCTGGGAGGAGCAAACCAATGGCTTATTATCCGTGGAGAAAATATCGATAAGCCAGTATTGCTGTTTCTTTCCGGCGGGCCGGGAGCCAGCGAAGCCGCCCGCGTCCTGCGCTTTAACCAGGCGTTGGAAAAGCATTTCGTGGTGGTGATCTGGGAGCAGCGCGGCTGCGGAAAATCCTACCCATCGCGTTACCCGCTGGCAAAATTGACCATAGACCAATACAAAGCCGACATTATTGAATTGACCAACATACTGCGCGCTCGCTTTGGCGAAAGGAAAATCTACCTGGCAGGGCATTCATGGGGGTCTGTCATCGGTCTGTTAGCCGCCCAGGCGCGCCCCGATCTGTTCCATGCTTACATCGGCAGCGCGCAGATGGTGGATGTGCCAGCCACTGATAAATTGATTTACGATATGGTTCTCGATTATTCTCGTCAAACAGGCGACGCGCAATTCGTCAAGACCCTCGAAACCCAGGGCCGGCCGCCCTACCTGGGCAGGAACCCCATCCTGCCCTATTCCACCTTGTTCGGGCGCGAATACAGCCTCTATGAATATCCCAACATCAAAGATGAAGCTTACCGCCGCGATGGCGACATCCTGATGATGATGCTCAAGCAGCCGGAATACGGCTGGCTCGACCGGCTGTATTACCTGCTAGGCTTGATGAACACGTTCAACACGGTTTACCCCCAGCTGCAAAGCATAGATTTCCGACGCGATGCGCCCCAATTAAACCTGCCGGTGTACTTAATGCTGGGCCGGCATGATATGAACAACCCCTACCAGATCCCAGAAGAATATTTTCGCCTGCTCGAAGCCCCGCACAAGCGGCTTATCTTCTTTGAAGATTCCGGCCACGGCATGATTTGGGAACAAGCCGATCTATATCACCAGGTGCTCACCGAAACCATCCTACCCGAAACCTATCAGCCTTAAGCGATTTGCAACGCCAGAGACTGCCGGCTCGCCACGCCGGCAGTCCCTATAAAAGAGGCGCCGCCGGGTTGAGAGCCAGGGCATACCGGGCAACCCCTCCCAGAACACCCTTTCAATGGGTCTTAAGGACAGCCTTGGGGATCTGGGCGGGGGATAAGCAGCTGCGTACGGGTTTCATTTAACGTCTTAAGCGGGAGGTAATAACACAGCAAGGGTTTTGCCACCCATTTTACCCAGGCGTTATTTTCTTCCTGAAAAGCATAACTGGCGTCTTGCCGGTTAGCAAACAGCGGTTCGGTGACAATCAGAGCAAAACGTTGGGCGCGCAGATCGGCGTAGAAGCGGGCAAAATAATCCTCATCGCCGGCCATCGCTTTGTCCATCATAAACTTCTTCTCGTAATCCAGCACCACCGGCAAGCGCTGAATGTGATCAAACGTCAACAGTTGGCGCTGATCCACAAACAGCACCTGGCCGTTCTTAGCCGCCCTGGCGACCCGCACCTGGATAAATTCCAAATTAGCGGCCGTTTGCGCCGCGTCGGGTAAATGCGCCGGCTCGCCCAACTTGACGGCATTCCAGGCGGGCAGCAAACAGGCCAATACCAACAGCGCCGCCGCCCACGCGGGCCAGCCGCCGCCATGGGAAGAGGCCGGGGCGCGCCGGGATGGTTCCCCCATCACCCCCCGCCAGGCAAACATTGCCAACAGCGCCAGGGTGATCAGAAACATGTCCAGGTTGTGCAGGTTATTGCCGCCGCCAATCTTGACGCTTGCCACCAGGCCGCCCCCCAGAAAGACCAGGGCTGCGGCGCTGTGGGCCAGCGCCGGAAGCCAATGGAGCTTCCAGCGCCCGGTGGCCGCCAACCACACGCAGAGCATGATCACCGGGGCGGTCGCCAATGCCAGCCCCAGCAGCAGCCCAGGCGGGTAGTTGACATTTGGCAGCAGGCGATACCACAGCAAAGGCTGCGCCAGCGCGGTGGAAGCCTGGAGTTTTTGGGGCGAGAACAGACGATCATCGCCCAGCAGCGCGCCCACCAAACCAACCACCCCCACCAGGGTGATGGGTATCAACCGGCGCAGCGCATCCCCCTGCCAAAAACGGCGGCCACGCGGCGGGCGCTGCGCATCCAGCAATATCATCACCGCCCAGGCAGCGGGGGCGGCCAGCCAGGTCCAGCGGCTGATGGAGGCGTAATACCCCGCCGCCGCCACGCCAACCATCGCCAACAGCCAGCGCCAGGCTGAACCGGAAAAACGAGACGACCGGGCGGGAGGTTCGCCGCCCAGTGGTGGGCCGGCGGCGCTGCCGGGGGGAAACTCATCGGGCGCGCCATCGGTCTGGCCTCCGCCAGGGTCATGCGCTTCATCGGTTTGGCGGCGCAGCAGCCCGGTCGCGCCTACCACAATCAAAGCGCTCAACACCAGTGGGGTGTAGATCGGGCCTTGGAACAAGAACAGGAACACCCAACCGGCCAGGGCCGCCCTGCGGAGACCGCGCTCCCCCGCCAGGCGCGCCAACGCCCAACCCAGCGCCAGGTAGGGCAGCGTCCACAATACGCCATCCCAGGCGCGATGCCAGGCGATGCTCGCGCCCGGCAGCAAAAACGGCAGCCCCCACAAACCGTTGCGCCCCAACCCCGTGGTGCGCAGGTTCTGGGGGTCAAGAATGATATAGCGCCCCGGGTCGATTGCCAGGGAGTAATCGAACAGCCGGTTGCCCTCCGACCAGGTAAGCGAGAATGGATACAGGCTGACGGCGCTGAAGCGTTCCAGCACAATATGGGCCACCCCCACGGCAATCACGCCCACCACCACGCCCGCCAAACTAAGCCGCGCCGCGCCGCGACGAGCGGTGAGCACCGCGAAGACGCCAGCCGCCACGATAAGCGCCGCCAGGCGAGCGAAATCGCCGCGCAGCCAATCGCCCACCGGCGTGTACAGCAGCAAGAGGGCCGGAGCGCAGGCTGCGCCCACCGCCAGCCCAGCGCGGATGAAGCGCAGGCGCTTCGGCGGCGCTGCCCGGCCCTGCGGAGAAGGGTCAAGCGCCGCCGCGCCAGGCTGTGGGTCGGCGGCGCGCTCCCCGTTTGCGCCCCAGCGCGACCGGTTTAGCCCCAGCGCAGCCACCCAGCCCACCCCGGCCAGCCCAACCAGCCCCAAGCCTACCACGCTCAGCCCTAACGCCCATTTAAGCGAGAGTTTGCCAAGCAGCACGCCGGAAACCGGCACGCCATAGAATATATCGCGCCCGGCTAAGGCCAGCGCAACGCTCCACGCCAGGGCGGCCAGGATGACCGGAGCAGAAGGGGTTTTAGGGCGCATTATGGGTTTACGGGCATGTCAGCCCAGCAGGCGGTTTACGCAGGCGCGGGACGAGCAGTTGAACGTCCACCTCCTGCAGCGTGCGCATCGGCGCGTAATAACACAGCAGCGGCTGCGACACCCAATGCGACCAGGCGTTATTCTCTTCGCCAAAGGCGTAAGAACTATTTTTCTTACTGACAAATTGCAAGTCGCTGACGATTAAGGCGAAACGGTGCGCCTTCAAATCATCGTAGAACGGGGCGAAATAGGCTTCATCGCCCGCCATGGCGTGATCCATCAAGTATCGCTTTTCATAAGCCGCCACCAGGGGCACATCTGTAAGGTAGCCAAAGGTGAGCAGCTGGCGCTGGTCGATAAACAACACTTCGCCCGAGGTCTTAGCTTCTTGCACCTGTCGATTAACCACACCGAGAGCCTTACGCCAGACCTCACCGTCGGGAAAGACCAGCGGCTGACCGCTGCTCATCGCCGCCCAGGCCGGCAGCAGCACTGCCAGGGTCAACACCGCCGGCAGCCAACGCGCTCCCACCCCCACCCCGCCAGAGCGCAGCAGGCCGCCCCCGTTCGCGCCGCGCCAGGCCATAGCCGCCAAGATCGCCATGGTCGTCAGGAACATGTCCAGGTTATGCAAGTTGCTGCCGCCGCCGATCTTAACGCTAGCCACCAGCCCCCCGCCCAGCAGCACCGTCAAACCGGCCCCGGCCGCCAGGGCGGTGAGGCCGCTCACCCGCCAGCGCCGGGTGTACAACCAGCCGCCCATTAACACCAGCAGCGGGCCAACAGCCAGGGCCAGCGCCGGCAGCACACCCCACGGAAAAGTGGCGTTGGGCAGCAGGCGATACCATAACAACGGCTGCGCCAGCGTGGTGCTGGTTTTCAATCGTTCCACCTGCAGCAGCTTGGGGTTCGCTAACCAGCCCCCGGCCAGCCCAGCCAGGCTAATCAACAGCACAGGGCCAAAGCCGCTGATGAGGCCACGCCAACGTCGCATACGCAGCGCCGACAGCCAATCGGTGGGGAGGGTCTCGGAAAGCAGCAGCGCCGGCCAGATCACCGCCGCCGGCAGCCACGTCCAGCGGCTGAGAGCGGCATAGTAACCAGCTGCGGCCACCACCGCCGCCGCCAGCAGCATCCGCCACGGGTTGGTTGGCGCGTCCGGGGTGTCCGCGGCGGTGGGAGAGCGGCGCAGGTCGCCCCAATACGCAGCCGCCCACACCACCGCCAATGCGCTCAGCAGCAGCGGGCTGTAAATGGGGCCTTGGAACAAGAATAAAAACAACCATCCGGCGAAGGCCAGGCGCAGCCACCTCCTGGCGCCGGCATAAGCCGCCAACCCCCAGCCCAGCGCCAGGTAAGGCAGCGTCCACAATACGCCATCCCAGGCGCGATGCAGCGCGATGCTTGTGTCGGGCAGCAGGAACGGCAGCCCCCACAAAAGGTTGCGCCCATAGCCGCCATAGCGCAAACTTTGCGGGTCGAGGATCGTGTAGCGGCCGGGGTCTACCACCAGCGAATAATCGAACAGCCGGTTGCCCTCCGACCAGGAAAGGGAGAAAGGATACATGCTTACGCCGCTAAAGCGATGGACGATAAGATGCGCCGCGCCGGCGGCGATCAGGCCGCCCAAGAAAGCCGGCAGGCTAATGGGGCGTGTGGCGCTGCGCGTCGTCAGAAATCCGATGACAGCGGCAGCCGCCAGCAGCAAAACCAGGCGCGTAAATTGGCCCCCCAACCCGATCCCTGGCAAGGTAAAGAATAAAAGGATGGGGAGAATGAAGGCCACCCCCGCCGCTAACACTATCGAAATGAGGAACGCTAAAGCAGGCGACAGCGATGAGGGCGGCTTCGAAACCGGGTGCGGCGCATCGCCTGCGGTTAGGGCGAGCGGCGTTTCGGCTGCGCCATGCGATTGGGCTTCCGCCGCTGCGCCAGGCTGTGGGTCGGCGGGTGCGCCGCCGAATATGCCGCTGCGCCGCCGCGCCAGGCCACGGCCCAGCCCGGCCAGGCGCGCCGGGGCCAGGGCCGCCAGCCAGGCCAAAGCCGCCGCCGCCGCCAGGCCCAGCCAGGCCAGCCCCAGCCCCAGCGCCCATTTGAGCGATAATTTACCCAACAGCTCCCCCGAAACGGGAACGCCGTAGAATATTTCACGCCCGGCTAACGCCAGCGCCACGCTCAAAGCAGCAGCCAATCCGATGCCCCACCGGGTAGACAATCGATTAAGCATTACGATCCTTGAAAAATAATTAATCGCATAAAAAGCCTGCCGCGCCTGCAGCCGAAAGGTCAGGCGCTCGTTTCATCGGGGCGGGCATCCCCCAACGAGGCGGCCGGCTGCGGCGGATGCAGAGAGGCCGTGCGCGCCCAGTCCCATAAGATCAACAAATAGGCCGAAGCCAGCCCCATCCCAAAGGTTTTGAACGGGTCTTCCACCGGCCAGGGGAAGCCGGTGTAGCGCCGCAAATACCAGGGGATGAACCACAGCAGCACCATGCCCGAAATCATCATCGCCCGCCGCAGCCAGGCATCCCCCAAGCGCCGGTGCTCGATAATCGCCCAGGCCATCAGGGCGGCTTGCAGCCCGGCGAACATGGCGCGGTAGCGAGGATTATCCCACATATCACCGCCGCCGCGGAAGGACGCCACCAGCGCCACCCCCCAAACCGCCAGGCACACCGCCAGGTTAAACCAACGCCCGTCTTTTTTGGCCGCCGCTAAAAACGGCGCGTAAAGCATAAAAGCCAGCATCACCGTCCAGCCCACCGCGCGCCAGATGGCAATCGCCACCCACATGCTCGACTCACTTCCGGCGATCAGCGCCGCCGGCAAGAACGGCTGCACCACCCCATAAGCCAACAACAAGGGCAGGCGCACCCCTGGGCGATAGGTACTGAAGATCTTTTGCACCCACCCCGAAGCATGTTGGGTGAGATAGCCCTGAAATTGCGCCGATTTCGTCACATACCAGGAGAGCATCTCAAGCGGATTTACGATCCGCTCTGGCGCGAACTGGCGCATGGCAAGGTAGAGACCCACAAGCAGCAGGGGAATGAACACGCCCAGGCCCACCAACAGGCTGCGCGCAACCCGGCCGGAACGCGGGCGCGCCAATCGCAGCCCCCCCAGCACCAGCATCTGTCCGGCCAACAGCAGCGCCGCCGCTGGCGGCGATATGGGCAGGCAAATCAGCAGCGGAACCAAGATAAATAGCAGCGCCGTCTTGCTCGGATAATAAGTGTAGCGCAGCACCCCATACAGCCCAGCCATAATCAGCGGGATGGTGAAGGCCTCGCGCATTTGTGATGAACCGAGCAGCACCGCTTCCGGGTAAATCGCCAGCAGCCAGGCCGCCAGGCGCGCTTCCCCTTCGCCCCAGGCCTGGCGAGCAAACCCCCAGGTGAAGATCACCGCCAGGGCCGAAAAAGCCGAGGCGATTAAAACCATCAGCAGCGGTTGGTGAAAGCTGCCGCCCAGGTAGCGATAGACCGCGGCGCTAATAAATAACAACCCACCATATTGATCCGCCTGGCGGTTATCTTGAAAAGCCGAACGCAGCGGGGCGTTCGAACGCGCCATGCGCCAGGCCAGCGTATCGCGGCTGAAGGCGTCGCCCATCACATAGCCCTGGCGTTCAGCGGGGTTGCCATGCCCGTACAACGGCAAGAGCGCCCCCCACAAGACGCCCACCCCCAGGCGCAGCACGGCGGCAATGACCAGCAAACGCCATAACCAGGCGGGGGGCTGTTCAAAAGCCAGCAGTCTCCAGCCCAGCCACAGCAGCGCCGCCGCCACGAACACCACGGCGGTGATCGACAGCCAGCCCTGCATGCCGCGAAATCCGGTTGTAGCCCACGCCAGGGCAAACGCCAGCGCCAGCAGCGCAGTGAGCGCCGCTAACCAGGCCTTACCCCGCGCCCGCAGCTTCGATTGAAATAAAGAGACGATTTTTACACCAGTCATAATTACTTACACCAGGGTTGAAGTATAACCCACCATCCCACCGGCATGGAGGGATAAGGCCGACTGTTTATTTCAGGTTAAGCGCGGAACGGCGCGGCAAGTGCGGCAAGTCGGCCAGAATCCGCCGGGCGCGGCCTTCCCAGGTGTACTGAAGCGCATCGGTGCGGGCTTGTTGGGCTAAAGCCGCCCGCCGGGCGTGATCGGCCTGCAATTGGCGCAGCGCCGCCGCCCAGGTTTCCATCTGCAAACCGGGGAGCAAGACGGCGTTGGCCGGGTTGAGCACTTCGGTTAGCACCGGCAGATCGCTCGATAGGATCGCCCGCCCGCACGCCAGGTATTCGAACAGTTTCATGGGGCTGAGGTAGCGGGCAATATCGCCGCCCGAAGAAGCCGCCACGTGCTCGCCATACGGCATGACCAACACATCGCAAGCCGCCTGGTACAGCGGCAGAACGGCGTTGGGCACAAACCCGGTCAAAACCAGGTTATGCCGTCCGGCGGCGGCGTACTGCGCCAAACGCTGCACCTGCCCCGGTTCGCCGCCCACCAACAGAAACTGCATATCGGGGAGCTGTGCGGCCAATTCGAGCAGCAGTTCCACTCCGCGGCCGGGGTAAAGATGCCCGGTATACCCCACGGTGAAGGCTGCGGCAAGCGCCGGGCCGCCGCCCTGGCGCGCCAGGCGCAAGCGCGCTTCGGCGGGCGCGGGCAAATCGGCATACCGCTCCAGGTCTACCCCGTCGGGGGCCACCTGCACATCCACATGCGCAAGGCGCGGAAAGGCCGCCGCCAGGTCTTGCGCCAGGGCCTGGGTAATCACCACCAGCCTTTGCGCCCCGGCTCCCCGCAGGAACAAGTTCACCAGGCGCGTGTTCCAACCGGGGGCGGGCAAATCGTGCATCTCGAACACGGTGGGCCGCCCCAACAAGCTGCCCAGGGCGGCGGCTTGCGGCAAGCGGGTGTAGATCAGGTCTGCCTCACCAGGCCCATCCGGCCCCCAGCGGCGCGCCCAGGCCAGCGCCCGCAGGCTGTAATCGTAGCGCCTCAGGGCGGGCGCAGCGCGCAACCAGGCGCGGGGGAATTCGGTATGCAAGCCGTAGTGCCGGGCCAGGTCTTGCGGGCCAGCTTCGGCGGGCGTCCGCCCGCCGGCTGAAGGGATTGCCATGCGCACCTCGTGCCCCACCTGCACCAGCGCCTGGGCCATCTTCATCACCTGCATGGTGTTAGCGCGGCGGGAAGGAATATCAGTGGGCGCAATCAGAGCAATCTTCACGCCTGCGCCTCGCCATCGCGGCGCTCATTCTCCTTCACCAACTGGCGCGTCCGCTGCACCATAGCCGCCGTGCTCGTCCAGTAAAACACCGACAGCAAGACCGCCGAGGCGATGTAGCCGTACTCCGCCACCAACCAGAAGGTTAACGCCATCTTCACCAGGGCTAGGGTCAAGTTCACCTGCACCGGGTAGCTGGGTTGGCCTAACGCCAACAGCGAAGTGCGCCGCCAATAGAAGGTATTCGCGGCCAGGTAGCCCACCAGCAGCACTACCAGGGGAGAATAAGCGGGCAAAAACTCGTTCGTGTAGAAGAACGCGATCAGCCATCGTCCAAACACCACCAGAAAACCAGCCGAAAGCACAGTATAGACGCCGGCCAGGAGCGAACCACGCTGCAGCAGCCGGCGGAAGCCCCGCCAGTCTTTCCGGGCAGCCTGGCGGGCCAGTTCCGGGTAGGTGGCCTGCGGCAAAGGCTGCAAAGGCATCTGCGCCAGCGCCGAAACGTTGATCGCCAGCTTATACAACCCCACCTCCGCCGGCGAGCGCAAGAGCGAAACCCACAGCAGTTCGCTTTCCTTCGTCGCCAGGCTGATGGTGGCGCTCAGGTTAGTGCTGATGGCAAAGCGCGCCAGTTCCCGCCCATAGCCACGTAAGCCAGAAAGAGGCGCCGCAAACCAGGCGCGCCCCCAGCGCTTTAAGGCGGCGTGTAACGCAGTCAGCGCCAGGCCCACCGCCCCCAAGCCCTTGCCAATCACAAACGCCAGGATCACGCCTTGCAAACCGCCGTCAGCAAGAAATATTCCGATCACCCACACCAACGTCGCCACGCTGCTTACCACGGTGAAAATGGCGATGGCCCGGAACCGGTTGAAGATTTGTAACAGCCCGGTGGAGCTTTCCGAAATCAGGTTTAACAGCACGATCAGGCTGTACAGCCCAAAGTAACTGCTGTAAGCCACATCTTTCGCCAGCAGGCGCGCCGCCAGGGGCGCAGCCAACCACAATAAAAGGAAGGCCAGCAGCGAAGCGGCCATCTCTAACAAAGCTGCCAGTTTGAAAACCGCCGCCGCCCGGGTCTCGTCGCCATTCTCGCTAAAGTGGCTGACGTACTTCACCACCATTTCGCCCATCTTGAAAGAAACCAGGTTATTGGTCAGGTTGGTGAAGGTAATAATGACCCCCAAAACGCCAAAGCCCACCACGCCCAGCATGCGCGTCACCAGCACGCCCTGGATAATCGACACCACCGCCGAAACGCCTGTGGCGCTAAAGAGATAGCCCGAATTCTTAACCAGGCGCTTGAACAGCGGGTTCATCAATCGGTTATGACCGAAGCGGCCCAGGCTCTTTCCGCCATGTACCAGTCCACCAGCCGCCGCAGCCCAACCGCAAGGGTCATTTGGGGCTGCCAACCCAGTAAGCGGCGCGCCTTGCTCACATCGGCATGGTTGGCGGTCATATCGGCTGCGATGGCCGGGCCACGCTTCACCAGGGCGGCCTGGCCGATCATCGCTTCCAACATGCCGATCAATTCGTTCATCGAAATCACTTCATGCCCGCCCAGGTTGATGATCTCATACCCCAGCGGCTTGAGGCCCAAGATCGTGCCTTGGGCAATGTCGTCCAGGTAGGTGAAGCCGCGCGTCTGGCGACCGTCGCCGTTCAAACGCAGGGGGCGGCCCTCGGCGATCCACTGGCAAAAGCGAAACATCGACATATCGGGGCGCCCGCCTGGCCCGTAAACGGTGAAATAACGGAACACCGTCACATCCAGTCCATGCAAATAATGATAGCTGTGGGCCAGGGCTTCGGCTCCTTTTTTGCTGGCGGCATACGGCTGCAGCGGAAAATCGCTGCTGGCGGTTTCAGGAGTGGGCAAAGGCGCATTCAACCCATACAGGCTGGAGGTGGAGGCCAGGATAAACTTTGGGATGGCATGTGTGCGGCACAATTCCAGTAAATTGAGTGTGCCGGTGGTATTGGTATCTACATACACCCAGGGGTTTTCCACTGAGGGGCGCACCCCGGCTCGCGCCGCCAGGTTGATCACCCCGGCCACACCATCTTCCAGGGCGGCGTTCTGCACCGTGTAACGCTCGCCAATATCCAGCTTCTCAAAGCGAAAGTTAGCCTGCTGCTGCAGGCGCTTAAGCCGCCAAAGCTTCACCCGCACATCATAGGCGTCATTCAGGTTATCCCAACCCACCACGCTGTGACCGCTTTCCAGCAGCAGTTCCGCCACACGTGCGCCGATAAAACCGGCTGCACCGGTCACTAAATATATACTCATCGTTTCTCCTACCCCCCTTATCAAGAAGGGGTGATGGCGTTAGCGCACCGCGGCGGGGTTCGCCATCACCCCTCTACGGGCTGCTTTATATTCCGAAGACCTTGGGGTTGCCCTTGCCAATTTTGCCCAAGGCGTTACGCGTATCCACCACCAGGCGCGCCTGCTGCAAGATCTCACTATAGTTATAGGCCTTGTGATTGGTGATAATCACCACCCCGTCGGCCTGCTGCACCGCTTCCATCAAATCTGGAACGCTGCGCATGATAGAACCTTCGTACTTAAATTCGGGGATGAATGGATCGTGATAACTCACCGTGGCCCCCTTCTGCTCCAGCAGACCGATCACATCTAAGGCCGGCGATTCGCGCAGATCATCAATATCGGGCTTGTAGGCCACGCCCAACACCAACAGGCGTGTGCCTTTGATCGACTTGCCAAACTCGTTTAGGGCGTCTTGCACCTTGCTCACCACATGGCGCGGCATACCGGTGTTGATCTCCGAGGCCAGCTCGATAAACCGCGCCGTGTAATTCAGAGCGCGCAGCTTCCAGGAAAGATATAACGGATCGATGGGGATGCAGTGACCGCCCAGGCCGGGGCCGGGGGTGAACTTCATAAAGCCAAACGGCTTACTGGCGGCGGCGTCGATCACTTCCCACACATCCACGTTCAAACGGTCGCACATCAGGGCCAACTCGTTCACCAGGCCAATATTAATCATGCGGAAGGTATTCTCCAGCAGCTTAGCCATTTCGGCCACTTCAGCCGAGGATACGGTTACAACGGTTTTCAAGGCCCCGGCGTACCAGGCGGAGGCCATATCGCTGCACTCTTGGGTGATGCCGCCCACCACCTTGGGGGTGTTAATCGTGGTCCAGTCTTCACGGCCGGGGTCCACACGCTCGGGAGAGAAACCCAAGAAGAAGTTTTCGCCCACGGTCAGGTTTTTGGCGTCGCACAACTGCGGCAAAAGGATTTCGCGGGTCGTGCCCGGATAGGTGGTCGATTCCAACACCACCACCATATAGGGATGCACGTACTTCGCCAGTTCTTCGGTGGCGCTGAGAATGTACGACAGATCGGGGTCGCCGGTTTTGCGCAGCGGGGTGGGCACGCAAATACTCACCGCGTCGGCCTGGGCCAAAGCGGCGAAATCGGTGGTAGCCTCCAGCTTGCCGGCTTGCACCAGGCGCCCCACCTGCTGGCTGGTCACATCTTGAATGTGGCTCTCGCCGCGGCAGATGGTATCTACCTTACGCTTGTCGGGATCAATGCCGATGACATGAAAGCCGGCCTCGGCGAAAACCACCGCCAGGGGCAGCCCCACGTAACCCAGGCCTAAAATTCCAACTATGGCGGTTTTATCTTTTAACCGCGCCAGCAGCTCATTTTGATTATTGATCGTAGTCATAAAAAAAGGGTTCCTATTCTTCACGTAAGGATTCATCAACTGCATAACCGAAATATGGATCCAGCACTGCCAGCATGGTCTGGTTGAGCCAGGCAATCTCTTGCGGCGCTAAATAATCCACAAACCCACGCACTTTGCCTTTACGAGTCTTGAAAGATTCTTGATTTTTTTGATCTCCGGGGCGCAGCAAGCCGCTATTGAAACGACCTTCCGCTTCCATTTTACGCATATTTTCAAAAGATGAAAAGGCCACGGCTTCATCAATTTCATCCGATGAGATGGCGGCGGCGCCCAAGAAATCGAGGGCGCGGCGCACTTCACCCGCGGGACGGCGCTTGAGGTCTTCGTAACGCAGCAGCAAAAAGCCGCTCGGAACCTGGCGATTAGCAGCCCACAGGTTGTAATAGGCCAGCAGCGTGGCGAAACCGCCGCGCTCGGCGTGAATAAATTCGGGCAAGCTGCCTTCAAAGCCCCCGGCGTGTTTTTCATAGGGGTTTTCGCCAAACAAGCGCCCCCGGTTGGTCATCTCAAAATAGTGCGAGACGATGACATCGCGCGGATCGCGCGCTAGAAAGATCACCTTTTTATTGTGAAAGCGGCGCTTATCGGTTTGCAGCTCGGCGGGGGTCTTGTACATGGGGTGATCTTCATGCACCACCGTCAAGCGCGGCAAGCGGGGGTGCAAACGCTGGTTGGTGCGCCAAAATAACACCTCTTCGCTCTCGCCCAGGCCATAATGCTGCGCCACGGCCCGCCCCAGCATCAAACGCAGCCAGGTGCGCCCGCACTTGGGGTACGAAACCAGGTACGCATCGCTGCGGGCGTGGGCCAACCACCGGCGCAGGTCGGCTGGAGCCAGGGCGCGCAGCCTTTGGCGGGTTTCCGCCGGCAAAAGAGCGTAGATCGCGCGCCAGGCAGCCATAGGTTAGAACAAGCTCAACTGCTGCGGTTTGGAGGGTTTGGGCGTATCGCCGCCGCTGTCGTTCTCGCCGGCGGCTTTTTTACCGGCAGCGATGAGTTCTGGCAAACGCATAAAATCGGCTTCGATCACCGGTCGCAGCGATTGCTGGTGGAGCGCCGCCGCCGGGTGATACATCGCCACCACCTGCCGCCCGTTAACCAGGCGCGCCTGCCCATGAATCGCGCTAATGCGAGCATTGGGCATAAAGTGCGCCATCGAAAAGCGCCCCAGGGTGACGATCACCTTCGGGTCAATCGCCGCAATCTGGCGTTCCAGGTACACCTGGCAGGCTTTAAGTTCGTCCATTTGCGGATCGCGGTTGCCGGGCGGACGGCATTTCACCACGTTGGTGATGAACACCTTGGAACGATCCATGCCAATCTTTGCCAACAGCTCATCCAAAAATTTGCCCGCTGCGCCCACAAACGGGCGGCCCTGCTCGTTTTCATAAAAGCCTGGCCCTTCGCCGATGAACAAAATCTCGGCCTGGGCCGGCCCTTCTCCAGGGACGGCATGCTTACGGGTTTTGTGCAGGTCGCAGCGGGTGCACACCGATACTTCTTCCGCCACCTGCTTCAAGACATCTTCAGCAGTCATATCAAGCTCTCCTGGTTGGGGGGTATCTCGCGCCGCCATGCGCCCGATTGCAGCCAGGCCACAGTGCGTTGATCGAGGCCATCCACCGTCATGATTAGGGCATCTTCCCCATTATCTAAATAATAACGCACCCGTTCGCCCACGGTTTGGAAGTTAAAGCGGGTGTACAGATGCTGGGCGGCCAGGTTGCTGCGCCGCACCTCCAGCGTGGCGCTGGTCATCCCCCTGGCAATGGCTTCTTGTAAGCCCACGCTCAGCAGCTCACCAGCCAGGTTATGCCCGCGCGCCTGTGGATGCACTGCCAGGCTGGCAATGTGAGCTTCATCGATAATCATCCATAGCAAGATAAAGCCTATCACCGTATTCGGCGGCGACTCGGCCACATACAGCAAAGCCATCGGGTTTTCAAACAGCTCATACTGAAAGGCCGTGTCGGGCCACGGCAAAGTGAACGAGAGATGATCTAACGCCCTCACTGCTTCCAAATCGCCGGATTGCATGGAGCGAATGCGCACATCAACCCTATTCATGCCGGGATGGGATCGTTGTAATGCAGGTAAATGGGCGAAAGCCCGGCGGGGTCGTCCACCTCGCCCCGCTTCCAGCGCGCCCAGGCCAGCTCGGCTAAATAGGCGGGGCGGCGCAAGCAGGCGGCCGGCGAAGCCAGCGCGACCTGGGGGGCGAGCGTGGGCAGCAGGGTGCGTTCTGCGGCATCCAGTTCACCACACACCCACACCGGCGCAGTGATCTTCTTCGCCAGGTCGGGCAAGGTGAGCACTTCCACAGGCTGGGCGGGCTGCCAGCCGCCTGCGCCCGGCTGGAACCAGGCCACGGCCAATCGGCCGCGTCCGGCGCGCAGCACTGCCGCCATGCGAACCACATCGCCGCTCGGTGGAGGCTGAGCGGCGGCCAAGAAGTCTAGCGTGGGCACACCCACAATCGGCAGCTTACGGGCGACAGCCAGGCCCTTCGCCAGTGCCAGGCCCACTCGCAGCCCGGTAAAAGAACCGGGGCCAAGCGCCACCGCCAGCGCCACCAGGTCTTCCACCGTGCGACCGGTTTTCACCAGGGCTTCGGCTGCGGCAGGGGCCAGTTCTACGGTATGATAATCGTTGCTGCTCCAGGCCGCCTCGCTCAACGTTTGCGCGCCGTCATACAACGCCAAACCCACCGTTCTCGTGGAAGTATCCATTGCCAGCATCACATTGCCATTTGCACGCATCAGCTTACTCCACCAGGCGAGGCGCCTGGGCTATCGTTATAAGACATCCATAAGTCGCTTCAGGTGAGCGCCTGCTGCAAGACGGCCACAACAGCCGCATAATGCTCGCCGGTATAAGCGAAACTCAGGCGACGCCGGTCTTCGCCGTCATCTTCTAAATGCACCCACAGGCGCTCTGCCGGCAAGGCCGGCAAAATACGGTCGGCCCATTCCACCAACAGGGGGCCGGTTTCAATCAGCGCGTCCAGGTCCAGGTCTTCAGCTTCTTGCGGGCCGCTCAACCGGTAGGTATCCAGGTGATACATCCGCCCCAGGCCTGGGCGGCGATAAACATTCACCAACACAAAAGTCGGGCTGTTAGCCTGGTCGGGCGACCCCCAGCCGGCGGCTACGCCCTGCACAAAAGTGGTCTTCCCGGCCCCCAAATCGCCAATCAGGCACACCACGTCGCCCACCTGCAAACGCTCGCCCAGCAAACGTCCGGCCTGGCGAGTCTGTTCCGGACTGTGGCTTAGCCACTCAAAACAAGAAGCCGGTTCAGTGGTCATAGGCGCTTCAGGGTTTAATTTCAAGACGCGCCAGGGAGGCCATCACCCGTTTCAGCCCCACCTCGGCGAAATGAATATCAAGAAGTTCCTCACCGCTATCCATGCGGCTGTTGAGCACAATGCCTTCACCCCATTCGGCATGCTGCACCCGCATACCCGGGGCGTATTGAGGCGTGGGCGCGGCGGGAGCCGCGCCGCCAAAGCGCGGCGCGGGCGTTTCCCAACGCTCATACTTCTCGCGCCCGCCGGCGTACACCGAACGGCCTCCCTGGCGCGAGCGCGGGTGGGTGGTGTGGGCCTCCTCCAGCAGGTTGAGCGGAATATCGTCTAAGAAAGGCGAAGGCAGCGCCGGCTCATCATAACCGTATGCCGAACGTTTTTGGGTAAAGATCAGGTGCAGCCGGTCTTGGGCGCGGGTAATCCCCACGTAGAACAGGCGGCGCTCCTCCAACATTTGCTCGGGGTCCTCCTTCGAGCGACTGTGCGGCAGCACCCCATCGTTCACGCCGGTGATGAACACATGCGGAAACTCCAGGCCCTTGGCGGCGTGCAAGGTGAGCAGCGTGGGCACGTTGGCGGTGTTACTATCCAGCGTGTCCTGATCGGCTACCAAAGCCACCCGCTCCAAAAACGCCTGCAGGCCTTCATCATGGAACTCGGCTGCCAGGCGGCGCAGTTCCATCACGTTTTCCCAACGGTCGCGGCCTTCTTCGGAGCCATCGTTGATAAAGTTTTGGTAGCCGGTATCTTCGATAATCCGATCCATCAAGCTCATGGGAGCCAGGCTATCCCTGGCGGCGATCCACTGCCCCAATAACGCCCCGAAGTTCACCAGCGCCCCACGCACCCGCCCACCAAGCGCCTCGGCCGGAACAAGATTGGGGTCTTGAGCCATCATCAACAACAGTTGACCGGGCTGGCATTCCAGGCGTTGGGCTTGCATACGCAGAGCCAGCAGCGTCTTCGCCCCCACGCCGCGGGCCGGCACGTTGATAATGCGCGTCAGGCTCACTTCATCTTCCGGGTTGTGCACCAGGCGCAGATAAGCGATCAAGTCTTTGATTTCGCGGCGGCCGTAGAATTTCTGCGCCCCCACCAGCTTATAGGGCAGCCCAGCGTTCAGAAAGGCCTCTTCGAGCAAGCGGCTCTGCGCGTTAGTGCGATACATCACCGCAAAATCGCCGGGGTCAGCGTGCTGCGTGCGCACCTGGGCAGCGATCGTCTCCACCACATAGGCGGCTTCCACCCGATCATCCATGGCTTCGTACAGGTTCACCTTAAAACCCTCGCCGCGCACCGTGTAAAGCTGCTTGCGAATACGGCGTGCATCTGGGCTGTGGTCAATGACCGCCATGGCTACATCTAAGATGGATTGGCTCGAGCGGTAATTTTGCTCTAACAGAATCAGTTGACTATCGGGGTAGTCGTCTTGGAAGCGGGTCACATTACGATAATCGGCCCCGCGCCAGCGGTAGATGGACTGATCGGCGTCGCCCACCACATACAAGTTGCGGTGGAAAGACGCCAGATTTTTCAGCATCTGGTACTGGGCGATATTGGTATCTTGGAACTCATCCACCAAAATATGTTCAAAGCGAAGGGCGTACTGCTCGCGTACCACCGGCTGCTGCTCGAGCAAAAAAGCCGTGTACATCAACAAATCATCGAAATCGACGGCGTTGTTTTGCACCAGCAGCTGCTGATAATGCAGATACACCTTTTGGGTTATCTGTTCGCGGTAAAGTTTGGTGGGGAACTTCTCGGCCGTCACCAGCTCGTTCTTCGCAGCAGAAATGGCCGCGTGGATTCCGGCTGGGCGGAACTTCTTCTCGTCGATATTCAAATCGGCCAGAGCCTGTTTAACCAGCGCCACCTGATCGTCGGCATCGAAAATGACAAAGTTGTTGTTCACCGGCAAATATTGGGCCTCGCGGCGCAGTAAGCGGGCGCAAACGGCGTGAAACGTGCCCAACCACATGCCTTTTAGCTCGCTGCCGATCATCTCCGTAACCCGACGCTCCATTTCACGTGCGGCGCGATTGGTGAAAGTCACCGCCATCACATTATAGGGGCGCACCCCTAATTGGCTAATGATATAGGCAATGCGGCGCGTTAGTACACGCGTCTTGCCGGCCCCTGGCCCGGCCATCACCAACACCGGTCCCAGCCCGGCTGCTACGGCCTGCTGCTGCTGTTCGTTTAAATCCTTAAATAAGTCCATATTCGCCTGTATAACCGATGGATTATAGCATGAAAAAAGTGCTTTCTTTGAGCAGGCAGGATGTCCCGCGCCCCTCACCGCAGATTTATATACAAAAAGCCCGCAAAGGCTGCCATCCGGGCAGTTCGCGAAAAACTTGGGCGATTTTAAGGGACCTAACCCCCTGACCCCCTTCCCGACGCAGGAAGGGGGAATCTCCCCTTCTCTCCCATACGTATCAAGCTAAGGCATCATCTGAGAGGCTTTCAAGCAATTGGAA
>CAZHFU010000007.1:0-92981 GCA_964531975.1 uncultured Anaerolinea sp.
CACAGTCTGGGTGTTATCGGGGGCCGAGAGGATGGAGAGACGCCCCAGGAAGTCGAAATGGAAAACGCGCCCAATGCTAGCGCGCGCCGCCATGCTTATGCGAAACGAGAAACGAGAAACGAGAAACGAGAAACGAGAAACGAGAAACGATTATAGTTGACATGCTGTTCTCCCTCCCAGAACCGGCCCATGGATTGTACGCGATGTTACAAGTGATGGATAGATATTATACCCACAGATGAATGGCGTCGAGGGTGATTTTCTTAACTTCAGGGGCTTTGAATCAGCCCCTTTCCCATGCAACTTTCGGGCAAGTTCACCATTAAACATATGCCAGGCAGATTGAAGAAAGTGATTTTGGTTCTCGTATCTTTCTTCGTCATCCCGAATCCAGGTCGTATTATATAACTGCTGAATTAGCGCTTGAGAAGAAGCCTTTGAAGTAGTTGAGGCTGGCCTGGGCGAGCGCCCCACCGATCGTGGCATAGATAACCGCCAGGTAGGGTTTGGGGAAGGCTGAATTTCGCATCAGGATGCCGCCGGTCATCATGACAATGATAATTAGATATCCGCTCCAGGCTTGAAACGAAAACAGGCAGGCCTTGTCTTTGAGCGCCAGGATGCGATTAACATTCTTTCTTGAGATGCGCGCGAACATAAAGCGATTGGCGGCGATGGAAAGGATAACGCCAAGCAGCCCCAAAAGAATGGAAGTTACCGAAAAAGAAACAGCCAGCCAAGAAACGGCATAGCGAAGCAGCATCACGCCCACCGCCGCCCACATTAATCCTGAGATGATGAGCAGCCAACGTTTTGGCAACGCCGGGTTAAATCGCTCCAGGAAGCTGTCCCGTTTAGATTGATCTGCATCGCGTGTTTCCATGCTCATTCAAAAATCTCCTGATCATGACCTGGTTTTCGCCTACTGGCAATATAAATATACACCTTAACTGGCTTCTCACATCAGGAAAAACCAAAACTCGAACTGCGGGTTGAGCGAAAAAATATCCAAAGATAGCGCGGCTATTCGCGGCGTTAGGGGTGGGGGTTCTCTGGTAAAATGCTGTTAGCACCCCATTATTGAAAAGGAAATCCTTTATGTGCGGTATCTTCGGCTATGTGACCGACCATGACGAAGCGCTCGGCCCGATCCTGATCGACGCCGGGCGTCGGTTATCTTATCGCGGCTACGACACGGTGGGCTGCGCCACCCTGGCGGAGGGGCGGCCTATCGACCTGCGCAAAGACGCCGGACGCATGGAAACTGTGGCGCAGCAGCTTGCGTTTAGCGAACTGCGCGGTTCCCGCGGCATCTTACAGCTGCGTTGGGCCACCTTTGGCGCGCCTTCGCAGGTGAACGCCCAACCCCATTTAGATTCAGACGGGGAGATGGTGGGGGCGCACAACGGCAACGTGGTTAACAATGTGGAACTGCGCCGGCAATTTATGGCCGAGGGGCTAACCGTGCGCTCGGAGAATGACGGCGAAAGCTGTGTGCATGCCGTCGAACGCTATGTGAAGCGCGGCCAAGCGATGGTAGAGGCCATCCGCAGCGCCTACGGCGACCTGCAAGGCGATTACGCTTTCGTCATCGGGCAGCAAGGCCAGCAAGCGCTGTACGCGGTCAAGAAAGGCTCCGGCCTGGTAGTGGGGATTGGCGAGGGTTTCACCTGCCTATCCTCCGACCTGCCCTCGCTGCTGCCGCTCACGCGGCGCATTATGCGCGTGGAAGACGGCGAGATCGTCAGCCTGTGGCCGGATCATATCGAGCTGCACCGCGTTAGCGACGGCGCGCCGGTGAAGCGCGACCCGGAGATCATCGTCGAAACGATGGAGTCGGCGCAAAAGGGTGGCTATGCGCACTTCATGCTCAAGGAAATCCATGAGCAGCCGCATGTAGCCGCCGAACTGCTGCATTTACTCGACCGCTCCGAGCAGGCGCCGCGCATGCTCGACGCCATGGCTGCCGCCAAAACGCTATACCTGGTGGGCTGCGGAACCAGCTATCACGCCTGCGTGGCCGGAGCGGTGTTCATCGCCCGCCTGGCCGGCAAACCGGCCGTGCCGGTGTTGGCCCCACAGTTCATCGCCCAATATGGCCCGGCTTTGCAGCCCGGCGATGTGGGCATATTCGTCAGCCAATCGGGTGAAACCAAAGATGTTCTCAACGCCATCCAGGTGGCCCAAGCCAAAGGCATCACCATCTTGGGTCTGGTGAATGTGATCGGCTCCACCCTGACGCGCGTCTCTGCCGCCCACCTGCCGCTGGCCTGCGGCTACGAGATCAGCGTGCCGGCCACCAAGACCTTCACCAACCAGGTGCTGGCCTTCCTGTACCTGGCGCTGCGCCTGGGCGGGGGCGAGGCCAAAGTCCTGGCAAGTTTGCCAGACCTGATCGAGCGCACTATCGCCCACACCGAGGCCCAGTTGGACGGCCTGGAAGACGACCTGGCCGCCTGGAATGATCTCTACCTGCTCGGCTACGGCCTCACCTACCCTATGGCCTTGGAGGGCGCTCTGAAGCTAAAAGAAATCACCTATGCCCACGCCGAAGGGATGCTCTCCACCGAATTTAAGCATGGCCCGCTTTCGGCGGTCACACACGGCTACCCGGTGGTGTTCGTGGCCGGCTCGGAAGACACCGACCTGATGATTAGCGGCGTGAACGAGGTGACCTGCCGGGGCGGGCAGGCGCTGGTCATCGGCCCAGATGACGCCCGCCTGCGCGCCAACGCTTCCCGCCTGGTGACGCTGCCCGATTTCAGCTTGCCAGGCTTGCAGGCCGAAAGCGCGGCGCTGCTGTCGATCTTGCCGCTGCAGCTGCTGGCGTATCGCCTCAGCCTGAAGCGCGGCTGCGATCCCGATTTTCCGCGCAACCTGAGCAAAACGCTCACCGTAGACTGACCGTTACCGCCGCCGCTTAACGAGGCCCCTATGCCAACCTTTAGCATTCCTTACGCCGCCGGTGAAATCTCCTTCCACATTCCGGACGCCACACCGGTGGATTGGATCGCCGCGCCCAGCGTGTCCGCCGCCCCCAACCCGCAAGCGTTGGTGCTGGGCGCGTTGAGCAGCCCGCTGGGCTACGCCCACCTGGATGACTTTCGCGGCGCGCAAACGGCGGCGATAGCGGTTAACGATAAGACCCGCCCCGTGCCGCACCAGCATCTGCTGCCGCCCTTGCTGCGCAAACTGGAAGACCTGGGCTTCGAGCCGGGAAATATCACCCTGTTGATCGCTTCCGGGGCGCACCCCCCCATGCCGCCGGAGGAGTTCGGGCGCGTCATTCCCGCCGAGGTGTTGGCGCGCTACCCGGTGGTATGTCACGACGCCAAAGACGCCGCCCACCTGGTGGAGTGCGGGGTGACCTCCCGCGGCACACCGGTGTGGGTCAATCGCCGCTTTGTGGAAGCCGATCTGCGCATTGTGATCGGCAACATTGAACCGCATCAATTCCAGGGCTTCAGCGGAGGGGTCAAAAGCGCCGTCATCGGCCTGGCGGGGGTGGAGACGATCAACGCCAACCATGCCCACATGACTCATCCACAGGCGCGCCTGGGCGAATACGAGGCTAACCCCGCCCGCCAGGATGTGGAAGAGATCGGGCGGCTGATTGGCGTGCATTTTGCGCTAAACGCCGTGCTCAACGAGCATAAAGAGATCGTGCAAGTGCTGGCCGGGGAACCGACGGCGGTAATGTTGGCCGGCATTCCCATCTCGCGGCGGATTTGCCAGGTGAGCGTGGCGCGCCGCTATGGGTTGGTGATCGCCTCTCCCGGCGGGCGGCCAAAAGACATTAACGTCTACCAGGCCCAGAAAGGGCTGTACCACGCCTGCCTGGTGGCTCAACCCGGCGCGCGTGTGCTGTTGGCGGCGGCCTGTACCGAGGGCAGCGGCAGCCGTTCGTATGAAACCTGGATGCAAGACAAGCATAGTTACGCCCAGGTGTTATCCGCCTTCGCCAGCGAGGGCTTCCGCGTCGGCCCGCACAAAGCCTATCAGATCGCCCGCGACGCATCCACCGTGCGCCTGAGTCTGCTATCAGAGATGCCCGCGGAACTGGCCCAACGCCTGCTGTTTGAATCGATTGCCGATTGGCAAGCCGCCATCGACGCCGCGGTGGCCGAGCTTGGGCCGGACGAGCCGCTGGCGATCTTGCCGCACGCATCCTCTACCATTCCATTTGTAGAAGCATAGCCGTGAGGCTTTGTACATCGAAACTTACTCCACCCAATTCAACCTGAAGCAAAGGACACAACCATGATAAAAATCGCCATTCAAACCAACGCCTGGAGCAGCGACCTACACCGCGACGCCTTCCCGCAAATGCTGGCCGACATCGCCGCCGCCGGATACCAGGGCATTGAAATCGGCGCCCATCGCATCAATTTGGACGACCCCCACGGCTTTCGCAGCCTGCTCGACCGGTTTGGGCTGGCCCCTGCCGGCATTCACACGCACGCGGCGTTGTGGCAAGCCGATGCGCTCGACGAGGCTGCGCCGCGGGTGCGCCAGGCGGCGGCTTTTGCGCATGCGGTGGGATCGGCCTATGTGCTCATCAGCGGTAAGCCCAACCCCGCTAAGACTGCCGCCCAACTGGCGCTTGAAGCGCAGCACCTCCAGGCTCTAGGCGAATTAACAGCCGCCGAAGGGGCGCATTTGCTCTATCATAATCACTATTGGGAAATCGAAAAGAACGCCGTCGAACTACAGAACCTTCTCGATCACACCTCGCCGGCGCAGGTTTCACTGGCGATGGATGTGGGCTGGGTGCATCGCGCCGGTGGGCGTCCGGCCGAGATGGTGCAGCGCTTCTTAGACCGCATTCGTTATCTGCACTTCAAAGATTTTAAGGTGAAAGACTTTGCCAACGACACCTGGACGGAACTCGGCGACGGTTATGTGGACTTCGCCGGCGTGGCGGATGTGATCCGTGGGCAAGACTTATGGGTGACTTACGAACGCGACGAGACCATGCCCGACGCCCCCGCCTCGGCCCGCCAGAGCCGCGCCTTCCTGAAAACTTTGCTTGGTTAAATTTATCAGCCGCCAACAGGAGAATGAATGGACAAACACACTGGCGTTTGTATTGTGGGCTGCGGCATGATGGGCAATATCCACGCCCAACGCTGGCATGCCAACCCGCGCACTCAGGTGACAGCCTGCGCCGATATTTTGCCGGAGCGGGCGCAAGCCATGGCCGCGGCCTACCACCTGCCTGCCTGGGATGGCGATTATCGCCAGGCCATCCAACGCCCCGATGTCGATATCGTTTCGGTTTGCACGCCCACCTGTCTGCACGCCGAAATTACTCTGTTCGCTCTGGCGCACGGGAAGCATGTGTTGTGCGAAAAGCCCATCGCCTTGCACATCTCCGACGCTGAGCGCATGGTCGTGGCCGCCGAGCAATCCGGCCGCAAGTTGGGCGTGGGCTTTATGCGCCGCCATTCGCCCGCCCTGGCGCGCCTGGCCGAGTGGCTGACGCCCGACCACCTGGGCCGCCCGGCGCTGTATCACGCTTCGGATATTCGTGAGGTGCGCCCCAAGCTAGCCATGCACGATGCCGATCAAAACGGCGGGCCGTGCTTAGATATGGCGGTGCACCTGTACGACACCTGGAGCGCAGCTTTCGGCTCGGCGGTGGAAGAAGTGATCGGGCGCGGACTGACCCTGGCCGCCGCTCGCCCCGAAGTGGCCGGCGTGGCCCACCTGGCCCCCGACACCGCGGCTATCACCGCGCGTTATGCTTCCGGCGACCTGGGCATTTTTGTGGTTTCGTGGGGGCTGCCGCCGAAGGTGAACCCCGGCGACCTTCCCGACCAGGTTTATGGGCCAAACGGGCTGCTGGAAGTGAGCTTCGGGATCACGCGCCAAACCATCCGCCTGCTAAAAGAGGGCGGCGAGTGGGAAACGCTGCTAGATTGCCAGGAAGACATGTATCAAAACGAGATCAACGCCTTCACCAGTTGGGTGCTGGATAATGCGCCCTTCACGGCCACTGCCGCGGCCGGGCTGGCGGCTTTACGCGCCGCCCGCCAGGGTTTGGAATTTTCTGCATAACGAAAGGGATCAGCCGGAAATTATGATTGACTTTGCATTGCGCCACCACAATCTATCCGCTCATCTCCAGGCGTTCGCCCTGGAAGGCGTGGCTCTCAACCCGGGGCCAACCCTGGCTTACCTCACCGGACTGAATTTTCATCTGATGGAACGACCGGTGACGGCTCTGTTTACCCCCGGCAAGCCGCCGGCGCTGGCGCTGCCCGAATTGGAGGCGCTTAAGCTAAACGGGCTGCCGTTCGAGGTGCGCCCCTTCTTATACGGCGAAGACCCCGCCGACTGGCCGGCAGTGTTTGCCCAGGCGTTAGAGTACGCCGGGCTGCAGCACGGGCGCGTGGGCGTGGAACCCACCCGCTTGCGCTTTCTGGAACTCAGCTTGCTGCAGGCCGCTGCGCCGGGCGCGAGCTTTGTTTCGGGGGAGGCGGCGCTGACCTTACTGCGTGTTTGCAAAGACGCCGAAGAGGCCGCCGCCATGCGTCAGGCGGTGCGCATCGCTCAGCAAGCCTTGCAGGCCACTCTGCCAATGGTAAAGGCTGGTATAAGCGAACGCGCCATCGCCTCCGAGCTGACCGTGCAACTGCTGCGCGCCGGATCGGACAGCGAATTCCCCTTCGCCCCCATCGTTTCGGGCGGGCCAAACAGCGCTAACCCGCATGCTTCCCCTTCCGAGCGTCCGCTGCAAAACGGCGACCTGTTGGTGATCGACTGGGGAGCGGCCTACAACGGCTACATCTCCGACATCACGCGCACCTTTGCAATCGGTGAGGTGGACGAGGAATGCCGCCGGATTCACGAGATCGTGCAGCAAGCCAACGCGGCCGGACGTGCGGCGGGCAGGCCGGGAGTGGCATGCCAGGCGGTGGACGCGGCCGCCCGCGCGGTGATCGAGGCGGCCGGCTACGGGGAGTTTTTCACCCACCGTACCGGTCACGGCATCGGCATGGAAGGCCACGAGCCGCCCTATATCCGCGCTGGAAACGCCGAACTGCTGCGCCCCGGCATGGCTTACACCGTTGAACCGGGCATCTATCTGCCCAACCGGAATGGTGTGCGGGTGGAGGATGATATGCTGGTGACAGCCAACGCAGCGGAATCGCTTAGCGACCTGCCGCGGCAGTTGATAACGCTAGGCTAGCATGAATCGCGACCTGGCCTTTGTGGCCGCGGCGTTAGCCACCTGGGGCCTGGGAGAAGGGATGTTCTACTTCTTCCAACCGCTGTATTTGCAAGAATTAGGCGCCGACCCGGTGCAGATCGGCGGCGTGTTAGGCATGGTAGGCGTGATCATGGTCGCCACCTTCCTACCCGCCGGGGTATTTTCCGACCGCATCGGGCGGCGGCCATTGCTGTGGCTGGCCTGGCTGTTAGGCGCGCTAGCGACGCTGCTGATGGCCTTAGCCTCGCATCTTACCGGGTTTGTGGCCGGCATGCTGGTGTACGCCACCACCTCCTTCGTGACGGTTCCGCTGAACAGCTATGTGACCGCCGCGCGTGGGCGCATGAGCGTGGGGCGCACCATCACGCTGATTTCGGCCACGTTCAATTTTGGGGCCATCTTGGGGCCGCTGATCGGCGGATGGGTGGGCGAGCATTACGGGCTGCGGGCCAACTTTCGCCTGGCGCTAGTGTGCTTCGTCATCTCCACGGCTTTCATCTTGATGTTACGCCCTCAGCCGGTGGAAAAGGACGATGGACAAACCCAGTCGGGGCAGATTAAAAATCTACTCACCGGGCGGTATCGCTCCTTTTTACTGCTCACCTTTATGGCAATGTTTGCCATGTACCTGCCGCAGCCGCTGGCGGGCAACTTCTTGCAGAACGAACGGGGAGTAAACCTGGGGCAAATTGGGCAGCTGCTTTCGGCGCGCAGCCTGGGCGTCACGGCGCTCAACCTCAGCCTGGGGCAGTTCAACGCCCGCATCGGCTTTTTACTGGGGCAGGTGGGCGTGGGGTTGTTTAGCTTGCTCATTTGGCGGGGGCTGGGGATGCCCTTTTACCTGGTGGGGTACTTTTTAATGGGCAGCTACAATACCTCGCGCAACCTCACCTTCCCGCTGGCGCGCACACTGGTGCAATCCGCACGCATGGGGCGCGCCTACGGTCTGTTGGAGACGGCCAACGCCCTGGCGATGGTAGCCGCGCCTCCCCTGGCGGGGATGCTTTACACCTGGGACCCCGCCCTGGTCTACCCGGTGAGCCTGGCGGCGATTGCCCTGGCGGCGGCGGCCAACCTGTTGTTTAGCCCGGTGCGCCTGAGCGATATTAAAAGCTTTGAGAATGAGGCCGCTTAAATCTCGGCCAAGGATCGAAACAATCAAGTGCTAACATATTTTGGAATGTTACCTTTCAAATGTTCATGAGGAGCGGCAATGGATTCCCTATACGAGCTTGAAATTCAGTTCATTATTTTCTTACAAAGCATTGCACCCTGGCTGCGCGGCCCAATGGAGGCGCTGTCTTTCCTGGGGACCGAGACGTTTTATCTGTTGGTTGCGCCGGCGTTGGTGTGGTGTCTTGATCCGGTGTGGGGCCTGCGTACCGGATTGGTGCTGATGATTTCGGGGGCGGTAAACTATGTGGGTAAGCTTATCGGAACCGGCCCGCGCCCCTATTGGGTCACGGATACGGTGCAACCGTGGAGCGCCGAAACCAGCTTTGGGGTTCCGTCTGGTCATGCGCAGAACGGGGCGGCAGTGTGGGGGGCGTTGGCCGCCGGGGTTCACAAACCATGGGCGTGGGTCGTGGCGGCGCTGCTAGCGCTGCTCATCGGGGTTTCTCGCTTGTTCCTGGGTGTGCACTTCCCGCACGACGTGTTGGTGGGGTGGCTTTTAGGGGCGCTCATCTTAACCCTGGTGCTGCGGCTAGAGAAGCCGGTGTTGGGGTTCCTCAACCGCTACAAAGCCGGCGATCAGATACTCTTCGCGCTGGGGGCGTCGCTGGTCTTAATCTTGGCCGGCGCGGTGGTGCGCTTGCTGCTGGGGAATTGGCAAGTCCCCGCGGATTGGGCGGCCCTGGCGGCCCGCGCCACCTTAGCCGAACCGATTAACCCGCTAGAGCTTTCCGGTTTGGTGAACAGCGCCGGTGTGTTTTTTGGCCTGGCCGCCGGAGCCATTCTGCTGCGGGAAAGGGGCTGGTACAACGCTCGCGGCCCCTGGGTACAGTTAATTGCGCGCTTCTTGGTGGGCCTGGCAGGGATATTGGTGCTGTGGTATGGCCTGGGCTTGATCCTGCCGCGCGGTGAAACGATCCTGCCGCTGCTGCTGCGCTACTTGCGTTACACACTGATTGGCGGATGGGTGATTTTTGGCGCACCGGAAACCTTTATCAAGCTCAAACTGGCTGGGCGAGCCATCACAAACTAAACAACAAGCTCAGGAACAAAAAACACCCCCGCTCCAATGAGGGGGGTGTTTTTTGATTAAAACCGGGCTATTCTTCCTTCTGCGCCGCCAGTTCTTTCTGCTTGACAGCGATGATTTCTCCGGCGATATGGGCGGGAACCACTTCGTAGCGAGAAAATTCCATGGTAAACACGCCACGGCCGCCGGTCATCGAGCGTAGATCGGTGGTGTAGCGCAGCATTTCGGCCATGGGCACTTCCGCGGTCACCACACTGCGACCTTTTTCGGTATCCATGCCCTGGACCCGTGCGCGCCGGGTGTTCATGTCACCCAAAATATCGCCCATGTTGGCTTCGGGGACCACGATGCGGACGTTCATAATTGGCTCCAGCAGCATGGGGCCGGCGTCTTTGACTGCCAATTTAAAGCACTCGCGGGCCGCAATTTCAAAGGCCACCGGCTTCGAGTCCACCGGATGTTCTTTGCCGTCATAAATCGAGGCCTTGACGTTCGACAGGGGATACCCGGCCACGGCGCCTTCTTTCATCACGCTCAGAATGCCTTTGCGAATGGCCGGTTCATAAGACTGCGAGATCACCCCGCCAAACACATCCCAAGACAGGTCAAATTCGGCGTCGGGCAGCGGTTCGATGCGCATCGCCACTTCGCCGAACTGCCCCGAACCGCCGGTCTGTTTCTTATGGCGGTAAGACGCCTGGCCGTTCTTGGTGATCGATTCACGGTAAGGGACTTTCGGCTCGGTAATTACCAGGCCGGTTTGGAATTTGTTTTCGGCTTTGCGCACAATCACATCGATGTGCTGATCGCCCATGCCTTGCAGAATGGTCTGGTTGGTGGCAGGTTCCTGCATCCAAGACAGGGTGGGGTCTTCTTCCGCCAGGCGTGAGAGCGTGGAGCTGATCTTGCTGGCGTCGGCCTGGGTCTTGGGCAGAATACCCACTCGGAAGAGAGCGTGCGGATATTCGGGGGCGGGAATGGTGAGGGGATGGCCTTTATCGCACAGGGTATCGCCAGTGACGGTGGCGGAGAGTTTCGACACCGTGCCAAGATCGCCGGCGTGGATAACTTTCACGCCCAGCTGTTCTTTGCCGCGCAGCAGATGCAGAGCGCCCAGGCGTTCTTCCACGCCGCGCGCCTGGTTCCATAAGCGGCTGTCGGAGGTGACCATGCCGGAATAGACGCGGAAGTAGGTGATCTTACCTACGAACGGGTCGGCGGTGGTCTTCCAGACATATGCGGCCAAGGGGCCGTTATCTCGGGCGGTCAGCTCTTCATCGCCGGCTTTGCCCTGGGCGATAACGGCGGGGCGGTCCAGCGGGGAGGGCATGAGGTCAACGATGGCGTCGAGCAAACGGGCTATGCCGATTTCAGCCGAACCGGCCGTTGCGAATACTGGGGCTAACATGCCCGCCCGCACGGCCTTGAGCAGGCCACGGGTCATCTCTTCTTCGCTCAATTCGCCGGTTTCCAGGTATTTTTCCAGTAGATCGTCTTCGCCTTCGGCGGCGGCCTCAACCAACTCCATACGGGCGGTTTCAGCGGCTTCGGCAAATTCGGCCGGAATTGGCTTGCCGGTCTTGCCATCGCCCTCATAGGCTTGCATGCTCAGCAGGTCGATCACTCCCTGGAATTCGGCCCTCTCCCCCATGGGCAGCTGCACCGGAATGAGACGGATGTCGGAAATCTCACGCAGCGTATCGAGAGACTTAAAGAAATTGGCGTTATCGCGGTTCATTTTATTCACCACAATGAAGCGCGGCAGGCCAAATTCATTGCAGTAATTCCAGGCGATCTCGGTGCCGACTTCTGAGCCGGATACGGCATCCAGCAAGATGAGAGCGCCATCAGCCACACGCAGAGCCGAAATTACCTCGCCCACGAAATCAGTATAACCAGGGGCGTCGAGCAAATTGATTTTAATATCGCGATATTCTAGCGGAAGAACGGCGGTAGAAAGCGATAACTTGCGGCGCACTTCTTCTTCTTCGAAGTCGGAGGCGGTGTTGCCTTCCTCCACTTTGCCGAGCCGGGTCGTTGCTCCGGTGAAATGCAAAAGCGCCTCGGCTAGCATAGTCTTGCCCGCGCCGCCGTGCGAGACCATTGCAATATTGCGAATCTTCTCGGTGGTATATTCTTTCATCTAGAAAACCTTCCTGACTATTGTGATTACGCATCCGGGTGCAACCCGATTTGTTTGCAGACATTAGATTTTAAGGCATCTTGCTTATATTGTCAAACAAAATAGAACGAAAAACGGCGCTCTCATGTGTCGGGCAGGTCGATTAAAACCGACCTGGTCGCCGAAAGCAGGCCGCTTGAATATTAGGGGAAAATAAGTTACAATAGGGTTACAATTGTTTGAGTCTTTGACACAAAACGCCGCATCCAGCCGGACGCATCACCCATAGGCTGTTTCAAACACAAACAAGAGGAAATATGAATACGGGACCCGGAAAGATAATCATCATCTTATGCCTGGTTGTGATAAGTGGGGCGACCGTGCTTAGCGCGTGCGCCACCCTGCCCATGGCAGGCGGACAAGGCGGATTGGATGGACAGGTTAGCACCGCGGTAGCCGCCACGGTGGTGCAGCATTTAATCGAGACCAAAGTGGCCGAACAGAGCGGGGCAAGCGCCCCCCAACCCAGCCCCACGATGCCGGCGACCGAACCGCCCACCCCCACGCCGCCGCCCACATTTACGCCCTTGCCTATCACGCTAACCCCCACCGCCACGGCTACCGCCCTCCCTCCCAGCGCAGTTGTTCCGGCGAAACCGACGATCAAAGCCGATGAGAATACCAACTGCCGCTATGGGCCGAGCACCGCTTACAATATCGTGGCTGTCTTTGCCAAAGGCGCCGAGACCACCGTCGAAGGCCGCGACGCGGCCAAAGATTGGTGGTATATTCCCAACCCCGCCAAACAAGGCGCTTTTTGTTGGGTGTGGGATGGCTCGACCACCGTCAAGGGCGACACGAGCGAACTGGTGGTGATTAGCTCACCTGCCGGCGGCGGTTCCAGCCCATCTGGGGTATGCAGCAGCGGGGGGTGTTACAGCGGCAGCGTTAAATATAACCCATACAATAATTGCTGGAATGCCGGCTGCTATCCCAGCAGCTGCTACAATTACTGCAACAGCAGCGGCTATCCCTATAATTGCTGGGAAAACGCCTGGAACCCCACCTGGAACGTTTGCTACACGACATGCTGCACCACCTGCGCCTCTTACCCGTGGTTTGCAGGCTGCAAGGACCCCTGCAAGAAAAGCTCGTGCCCGGCGGTGACGATCGTCAACTATAAGAAATACTGCCAAAACTACCCGCAGTGCTGTAAGTAAGCCGCATTCTATTATCTCCCCGCACTTCTCCCCCTCCCGCCTGGCGCGTCTTCCTGGAAACGCCGGGCGGGAAGCGGTTTAGCGCCCGCCAGCCACAGGTGAAATATTCACCGGGCTAAATCTGTTACAATTTGGGGATGAAACTCCCCTTGCGCCTCTATTTCATCCTGGCCTACCTGCGCCACCCCCGTTGGGATACCGGCGTCACTCCCCCGGAATTGAAAGCTTTCATCGCCGAACACCAGCCAGGGCGTGCGCTGGATATTGGTTGCGGTACGGGCACGAACATCGTCACGCTGGGGCAACATGGCTGGCAGACGGCTGGCTTCGATTTCGCTCCCCAAGCGATCTGGCGGGCGCGCCGCAAAGCCCAAGCCGCGGGCATCGCCGCCAGGCTGCAAGTGGGCGACGCCACAGACCCGCAGCTGTTTACCGGCTGCCAATTCGACTTGGTGTTGGATATGGGCTGTCTGCATAGCTTTAATCAAGCCCAGCAGTTAGCATATCGAGAGAATTTGCAACGGTGGTTGGCCCCTGGGGGGACGTTTCTATTATATGGATTTCTAAAGCCGGAAGATGCGCCGCCGGAGCAGCGCGGTCTGCGCCCCAGCGATATCGCCGCCCTGAGTGAGATGCTGCGCCTGGATGATCAAGAAACCGGCGAAGACGGCGCTCGGCCATCGGCATGGTTTTGGTTTAAGGCCCCAACACCGGCCAACCAGGCAGCCAGGCAAGCCAGGCTGCGAGAGGGCCAGGGGCCGCCCGCCGCCGACGGACAGGCCGGCCGACCGTGAAAGTTTTATTTCTGTTTATCGACGGGGTGGGCCTGGGGAGCGGCGACCCCACCCGCAACCCGCTGGCGGCAGCAGATATGCCCCACCTGCTCACGCTGCTCGAAGGGCGCCGCTTGCTGCAGGCCAACGCGCCCTTTCATGGCCTCCGCGCCAGCCTGCTGAGCCTTGACGCCAACCTGGGGGTGGCGGGGCTGCCGCAATCGGCCACGGGGCAGGCCACGCTGCTGACCGGGCGCAACGTTCCGCAAGAAATCGGGTATCACTACGGGCCAAAACCAGACCCGCCGGTAGCGGCGGTAGTGACCGGCGGCAACCTGTTTAGCCAGGCAGCGGCGGCTGGCAAGCAAGCCGCCTTTCTCAATGCCTACCCGCCTGGCTACTTCGAGGCGATTGCCTCCGGCAGGCGCTTGCACGCCGCCATCGCCCTGGCCGCCCATGCCGCCGGCCTGGCTTTGGGCACGTTAGAAGATCTGCGCGCCGGGCGGGCGGTTTCCGCCGATCTGACCGGCGCGGGCCTGGCCGAACGATTGGGGCTAGGCGGCTTCCCGATTTTATCCGCCGCCCAAGCCGGGCAAGCTCTGGCGCGGCTTGGTTTGGAACACGATTTTAGCCTGTTTGAATATTGGCTCAGCGACTACGCCGGCCATCACCAAGATATGCCAGCCGCCCTGGCCCTGCTGCACACCTTCGATGCAGCCATCGGCGGGCTGGCGGAAGCCTGGGACGACCAGAACGGCCTGGTGGTCATCACCAGCGATCACGGCAACCTGGAAGACCTATCCACCCGCCGCCACACCAACAACAACGTGCCCTGCGTACTGATCGGTGGAGCGCAAACCCGCCGGCGTTTTAGCGACGGGCTTAACGATCTGACCGGCATTGCCCCCCGCATCCTGCAAACCCTGTAAAATCTATGCGCAGCATGGCGGATAATTTCAACTGTCCGGATGGTTAGAATAAGGTATACTTCGCACCGGTATGAATACGGATCACATTCGCAACTTTTGTATTATCGCCCATATCGACCACGGGAAATCGACCCTGGCCGACCGTCTTTTGCAGCTCACCGGAACCGTCGCCGATCGCGAAATGACCGACCAGATGCTCGACACCATGGATCTAGAGCGTGAAAAAGGCGTCACGATCAAAGCCAGCGCCGTGCGCATGAGCTACAGCGCCCAAGATGGGCAGACCTATGAACTCAACTTGATCGATACTCCCGGCCATGTCGATTTTGGCTATGAAGTGAGCCGGGCGCTTTACGCCTGCGAAGGGGCGGTGCTGGTGGTAGACGCCAGCCAGGGCATTGAGGCCCAAACCCTGGCGAATCTGTACCTGGCGCTGGAAGCCAATTTAGAGATCATCCCGGTAATCAATAAAATCGACCTGATTTCGGCGCGCTCAGACGAAGTGGCCGAGGAAATCAGCAGCCTGATTGGGACACCCACCGACGAAATTCCGCGCATATCCGCCAAGGAGGGGCTAAACGTGGCCCAGGTGCTGGAGGCGATTGTGCGCCAGGTTCCGCCGCCCAAGGGCAACGACGACCAGCCGCTCGAAGCATTAATATTCGACAGCCATTACGATTCGTATAAAGGCGTGGTAGCGTATGTGCGCGTGATCAACGGCCTGGTCAAAGCCACCGACACACTCTTGATGATGGCGAGCGGCGCAACCGTAAAACCGGTGGAAATCGGCATTTTCTCGCCCTCGATGATCGTCACCCAGCAGCTTGGCGCGGGCGAGGTGGGCTACATCGCCACGGGGCTAAAGACAGTGCGCGAATGCCGCGTGGGCGACACGATCACCATGGCGGCGCGCCCCGCCGCCCAACCGCTGCCCGGCTACCGCAAGGTAAAGCCAATGGTCTTCGCCGGGGTGTACCCCTCCGAGGCGGAAGATTATAGCAACCTGAAGGATGCCCTCGAAAAGCTGCAGCTCAATGACGCTTCATTGGTCTTTGACCCCGAGACCAGCCAGGCGCTTGGATTTGGCTTCCGGTGCGGTTTTCTGGGCATGTTCCATATGGAGATCATCCAGGAACGCCTGGAGCGCGAATATGATCTCGATGTGGTCTTCACGGCCGCCTCGGTCGAATACCAGGTCGTCTTGCGTTCGACTGAGGAAATATCGATAATCGATTCGCCCGCCGACTTGCCCGAAGAGGGCGATGTGCTGGAGGTGCGCGAGCCATGGATGCACATCCAGATCTTCACCCCGACCGAGTTTTACGGTGTGGTGATGGAAATGGCGACCACACGTCGCGGTGTGTTCACCTTGCAAGAATACCCAGCGCCCAACCGGGTGCAGCTGCACTTCGATATTCCGCTTTCCGAAATAATCGTCGATTTCTTCGATACCCTGAAAAGTAAAACCCGCGGGTACGCCTCGCTCGATTATCAATTTTATGAATATCGCCCCGACGACCTGGTGAAGTTGGAGATTCTGGTCAACAACGAGCCGGTGGACGCCCTGGCTACGATTGTGCATCGCAACAAAGCCTATCATAAGGGGCAGGCCATAATCACCAAGCTGAAAGAACTGATTCCGCGTCAATTGTTCGATGTGCCCATCCAGGCTTATGCGGCCGGGCGGGTGATCTCGCGCGCCAATGTCAAAGCCACGCGCAAAGACGTGCTGGCGAAATGCTACGGCGGCGATATTTCCCGCAAGAAAAAGCTGCTTGAAAAGCAAAAGCGCGGTAAGAAGCGCATGAAGATGGTTGGTTATGTAGAAATCCCGCAAGACGCCTTCCTGGCAGTGCTGCGCATTGGTGAAGAGTAAGCGGGAGCCAACCAAAGCATATGAACAGGTTCACCGGCCTGAAGAAAGCCTTGCCGGGGGTGGCGGTCAGCCTGGTCGCCCTGGCGGTGATCTTTTACTTTGTGGATATACGCCAGCTAGGGCAAGCCCTGGGGGCGGCCAACAAGCTGTACGTGGGGCTGTTGGTGATCGTAAGCCTGGCCTGGTTGATGGTGCGGGCGCTGCTGTGGCGCACCTTGCTGCAAGAGCAAGCGGGCTACCGGGTGGTCTTCCTAACCCTTAACGAAGGTTATCTACTCAACAACGTTCTCCCCTTTCGCCTGGGCGAAGTGGGGCGGGCGTTTTTGTTGGGACGTAAGAGCGGGCTGGGCTTTTTCGAGGTGCTTTCGACCATCATCATCGAGCGCGCCCTGGATGTGGGCATGGCAGCCGCCATGCTGCTAATAAGCCTGCCTTATGTGGTGGGCGGACAGGCAGCGCGCCGCGGCGCGCTGGCGGCGGTCGCATTGGTGCTGGTGGGCCTGGGGGCGCTGTTTATTCTGGCCCGTAACCAAACCTGGGCGCAAGCCACCTTCACCCGGCTGGCGGAGCGCATACCGTTTCTGCAGCGCCTGGAAAGCCAGGTTGAAGCCTTCTTTAAAGGGCTGAAGGCGCTGCGCGACGGACGGCGCTTTCTAAAAGTGATTGGTCTACTGCTGCTTAATTGGGGGATGGCGGTGCTGCAGTTTAGCATGTTATTGAAGGCCTTCTTTCCGCAGGCGCAGCCGCTGTGGGCCATGTTCACCCTGGGGGTGATGGCCCTGGGGGTGGGCTTGCCATCCTCCCCCGGATCGATTGGGGTTATGGAGGCCGCGGTGATGGGAGCGTTGGCGGCTTTTGTCAACGACCCACCCACTGCCCTGGCGGCGGCCCTCACCGCTCATATCACCAATTACCTGCTGACGGGTCTGATTGGAGCATACGCTCTCGGCCAAGACGGCGCATCGTTAGGCAGCCTATACCAGGAACTAAGGGAGCGCGGCTCGCACCCGGCCTAAAGCCCGGCTCCGCACACCGGTCTATGCGTGTCCTCATTGCCTTAACCTATTATCGCCCTCACTACTCGGGGCTAACCATCTACGCCGAACGCCTGGCGAAAGCCCTAGCCCAGCGCGGTCACCATATCACCATCCTCACTTCGCGCTTCGACCCACACCTCAAAGCCCGCGAAACCTGCGACGGGGTGCAGGTGGTGCGTCCGTGGGTGGCCTTTCATCTGAGCAAAGGCGTCATCATGCCGTCCATATTGTGGCAAGGTTGGCGGCTGATCCGACAGGCGGATGTGGTGAACCTGCACGTGCCGCAGCTCGACGCCGCCCCGCTGGCGCTGATCGCTCGCTGGTTGGGCAAACCAGTGGTGCTCACCTACCACTGCGATTTACGCCTGCCGCGTGGCTTCATTCATAAACTAGCCAACGTGGCTTCCAACCTGGCTAACCAAATCGCCGCCCGCTGCGCGGCGGTGATTGTGCTCAACAGCCAGGATTACGCCGAGCATTCCCGCTTTCTACAACCATTTCTTCATAAGGTGCGCGCCGTATACCCTCCGGTGTTTGTCCCTCAACCTGCGCCCGAGACTATCGCCGCCTTCCGAGACAAATACCAGATCACTCCGCAGCAGCAGATTATCGGCATCGCCGCCCGGCTGGCAACCGAAAAAGGCGTTGAAGTGCTGGCTCAGGCCCTGCCGCACATCCTGAAACGCTTCCCCAGGGCGCGGGTGCTGCATGTTGGTCCGTACCAGGGCGTCATCGGGGAGGAGGAATATGGCCGGCGGGTGATGGAGCTGATCCAGCCGGTGCAGCAGCAGTGGACCTGGCTGGGAACCGTGCCCGACGAGGAACTGGCGGCTTTCTTTTCCTGCTGCCACGTGCTGGCGCTGCCCAGTCTAAACAGTACGGAATCGTTTGGGCTGGTGCAAGTGGAGGCGATGAGCTGCGCCACTCCGGTGGTGACCTCCGACCTGCCGGGGGTGCGTGTGCCCGTGCAAGACAGCGGCATGGGGCGGGTTGTTCCGCCAGGCGATGCGGAGGCGCTGGCGCAAGCCATCGTCGCGGTGCTGGAACACCCTGAGCATTACGCCCACGGCGGGGGGGCGATTGTGGAGCGCACCACCCCGCAAGCCGTGGCGCAAACGTATGAAGAGATCTTCCGCCAAACGCTGAAGTAGACCAGGGCGGGTGTCTTCCGACCAGAAGCAAGGAAAGATTTTATATGACCCTCAAAAAAGATTACCTGTGGCTAAACATCCGTGAACTGCCTTACTTTCGCTCATTAATGCGCGCGGTGGAAGGCAGTTTCTACGAACAGATTGACCTCCCCGAACCTACCCTGGACCTGGGCAGCGGCGACGCACAATTCGCCAGCGTGACCTTCGACCATCCGATTGCGGTAGGGCTGGATCCGTGGCTGCCGCCGATGCGCGAGGCCGCCCGCCGCAACGCCGCTCGCCCCGCTGATAACCCCATCTACCGGTTGCTGGTGCAAGGCGATGGGACCGCCATGCCATTCGCCGATGGGCATTTCGCCTCGGCCATGAGCAACTCCGTGCTAGAACACATCCCCCCCATCGACGCGGTGCTTAAAGAAACCGCCCGGGTGCTGGCCCCCGGCGCGCCGTTTGCCTTCTGTGGGCCAAACCAGCACTATCTCAGCAGCCTTTCGGTGGGGCGTTTTTTGGACAGCCTGGGGCTGCACCACCTGGCGAACAACTACCGCAGCTTCTTCAACCGCATCTCGCGCCATTATAACGACGACGCCCCGGAAGTGTGGAAGCGGCGACTGGAGCAAGCCGGGTTTGAGGTTGAACGCCATTGGACTTATTACGACCCCGCCGCGCTGCATGTCACCGAATGGGGGCATTACCTGGGCTTACCGTCGTTGGTGGCGCACTGGCTCACCGGACGGTGGATCATTGCCCCGACGCGCTGGAACCTGGCCCTGACCGAGGCGCTGTGCCGGCGCTACTTCGACCCCACCCCGACCCCCGAAGGGGTATGCGCCTTTTTTATTGCGCGCCGCAAGACGGCGTAGATTCAGGCTATAATTCACCCCGCTTATGAATGAGCCTAGCGTTTGGGATTACCTGTTATCGCGGCTGATGCCATGGAAATACAAGCCGGTGGCGCTGCCGCCCGCCGAAGAGGCGGAATCGCCGCATTCAGAGGTCTACGCTTTGGGTGGGGAGGCGGATAAGCCGGCGGCGGCTGTTTCTGAGTCGGGCGCAGCATGGCGAGCGGATGCGCTTGTTGAGGAGGCGGGGTTCGATATTAGCCGGGGTGAGGAGGCGATGGGGCTGAAAGCGCCGCCATCTCCGCTCTGGCCCTGGCTGCTCGCCATCGGCCTGGCCTGCCTGGGCCAGTGGCTGCTGGCCCCTCACGATGGATCCCCGCGCGCCTGGGCGCCCGGCGCATTTGCCATCCTGCTCGCCATGGCTATGGCCGGATGGGCGGCATGGCGCACCCGTTGGGGGGCGGAGGAACCTTGCTCGCGCCCGGCTGCGTTGCCTGGTCAAAAAGTCACCATAAACCTGACGTCCCTGGCGATGGGCGTACTGCTCATGCTTATCGATTATGTATTATTCATCAGCAGCAGCATGGGTGAAAGCGGAGAGCCGCACTTCACCTTCTTGAATCTGGCGGTGGGCGTGGCAGCCGTGGTGTTCATGGGCCACGCTTTTTGGGGAAGCGAACCGCTCTCGCTCCATCTTGGCGACTCTGAGCCTAAACTGCGTAAAAAAAACCGCTGGCTGTCCATTCTCGCAGGCGTGACGGCCACGGGGCTGGTGCTGTTCTTTCGCCTGTATCGTCTGGGCGATACGCCCCCGGAAATGAACAGCGATCATGCCGAGAAAATCCTCGATATTTTACGGGTGTTAGACGGGCAATATTTAATTTTCTTCGCCACCAATGGCGGGCGCGAAGCGCTTATTTTCTACCTGGGCGCAGCTCTACACAAGCTCACCGGGCTGCCGCTGGGCTTTTTGGCGCTTAAAATCGTATCGGTTAGCATTGGGTTAGCGGCGCAGCCGTTCATCTATTTACTAGGGAAAGAGTTTGGCGGGCGGCGGGTGGGATGGCTGGCCTTCGTCTTGAGCGGCATCGCCTATTGGCCTAACGTGGTGAGCCGCTTTGGGCTGCGTTTGCCATTTTATATTTTTTTTACAGCAGCCACACTCTATTTCGTGGTTCACGGCCTGCGCCACATGCAGCGTCGCAGCTTCATCTGGGCCGGGGTGTGCCTGGGGCTGGGGGTGTACGGCTATACCCCCGACCGCTTGCTGCCGCTGAGCGTGTTGGCCGCCTTTGGATTGGCGGCGCTGCCGGCGCTGCGCCGCCGCGGGCAAGCGCAAGCCGAACATGCGCTCTTGTTCAACCTCACCGGCCTGTTGGCGATCATGATGATCAGCCTGGCGGTGTTTATGCCGCTGCTGAGCTACATCATGGTAGCGCCCGATCAGTTTCTGTTTCGCACTGTCACACGCATAGGGCCCGCCGAAGCAGCCCTACCCGGCTCACCGCTGCAAATCTTTATCCACAACACCGTTCGCTCGCTGGGGATGTTCTCGTGGAGCAGCGGGGTGATTTGGCCCATTTCGATCCCCGATTACCCCGCCCTGGGGGCTGTGGCGGGCGGTTTATTCTACCTGGGGCTGGGACTGATGGCGCTGAGGCTGTGGCGGGGCCGTCGGCCATTGGACGCTTTCCTGCTGCTGTCCATCCCGCTTCTACAACTCCCCTCAACGCTGGCGTTAGCGTTCCCGAATGAGAACCCCAACCTGTATCGATCGGGCGGGGCGCTCGTACCGGCTTTTATCCTGGCGGCAACCGCCTTGCACCAGGCGATGCGCGCCATAGAAAGCCGCGTGGCAGGCCGCTGGGGAAAAATTTTTGCCTGGATTTTGGCGCTCAGCCTGTTGGCCGGCGCCGCCATCCAAGATTACCAATGGGTGTTTGAACGCTACCGCTTACAATATTTGCTCTCGGCCCAAAACACTTCCGACCTGGGCCGGGTGGCGGCGGATTTTATCCACGCCGGAGGCAGCCCCGACGATGTGTATGTGATGGGCTATCCCTACTGGGTAGATGCGCGCCTGGTCGCCATCAACGCCGGCTATCCAGAGCGCAATTTCGGGCTTTTCATCGACGGGCTGCCTGCGCTGCAAAGCGCCCCTGGGGCGGCCTCACGCGCCAGGCTGTTTATGCTTAACCCGCAGGATGAGGCCGCCCACCGCTCCCTACAAGCGGCATTTCCACAAGGCTGGTTTGAAAGTGTGCGGTCTTCCATCCCAGGCAAAGATTTTGACGTGTTTTTTTCGATTCCAAAATGAGAATAATCCGGGTAAGCTCCTTCTTAGATTTAGAATGCGGTGAGGTCACAGCGGTATGATGAGGCGAGCACGTTTTGGTTGGATGTACGATTTAGTGTTCCTGGTCATCTTCTTGGGAGCGGGGTGGCTGCGTTTTAGCGGTTTGCAGTGGGGGGAATATTCGTATCTGCACCCCGATGAACGCTTCCTGGTGTGGGTCACCGCCGATCTCAGGCCGGTGGAGAGCCTGGGCGAGTATTTCGACACGGCCCATTCCACGCTTAACCCGGTCAACCAGGGGCACGGTTTTTTCGTATATGGCACACTACCCCTGTTTATCACCCGTTACACCGTCAACGCCATCTATCCGGAACCAGGGTGGAACGAGATCCAGGATGTGGGACGCACCCTATCGGCGCTGGCCGACCTGGGCGTGGTGCTGCTGGTTTACCTGATTGGGCGGCGGACAGCCGATGAGCGCCTGGGGCTGTTGGCGGCGGCTTTTAGCGCCGTGGCGGTGCTGCAAATTCAACAAGCTCATTTCTACACGGTCGATTCGTTTGTAAATCTTTTCTCTACCCTGGCAATTTACCTAGCCGTGGTGATCGCCACGCTGCATACCAGGCAGCGAGGGGCGCTGCTCAGCCTGAGCGTGGGCTTTGGGGTGGCGCTGGGCTGCGCGGTGGCATCCAAACTTCTGGCGGCGCCGGTGGCCGTGGCGCTACCCACAGCCATGGCGGTATTATACATGCGCCGCCGAGGCAGGCTTGACATTGAAGACCGGGATGATTGGCGGCTGGCACGGGAAATGATGGGCGTGTTGGTGTTGGCTGCGCTGACAAGCCTGGTGATTTTTCGACTGGCGCAGCCGTATACCTTTAGCGGACCGGGGTTCTTCAACCTGTGGCCGGATGAGAAATGGCTAGCAGGCATCCAGGAGCAGCGCGCCCAAGCGGGTATAAACGTGGATTTTCCGCCCGCCATGCAGTGGGCGCGCCGTCCGGTCACTTTTTCGCTGGGTAATATGGTGGTGTGGGGGATGGGGCTGCCGCTAGGCGGGTTGGCCTGGGCGGGCTTTTTGCTTGCCGGGGCCTTACTGCTGCGCCAGGCATGGGCACGGCGACGCGGCGTGGTGGATGCGGAAGGCGAGCGCCCGCCCCCGGAACTTAACTTGGGTTGGTGGCTGCTTTGGCTGTGGACGGCGGGTTATTTTACCTGGCAGTCGCTGCAATTCAACCCCACGATGCGCTACCAACTGCCCATTTACCCCACCCTGGAGCTGTTCGCGGCCTTGGCCGTGGTATGGCTGGTGGATCGGGGCGCCACGGCCACCCGCCTGCGCACTGGGCGGTGGTTGCGCCTGGCAGGCTGGGCGGGGCTGGCGCTTGGGGCGGCAGTGTTAACCGCCACCGCACTATATGCTTTTGCTTTCAACCAGATTTATTTGCGCCCGATGACGCGGGTGGCGGCGTCGCGCTGGATCTACGAGAACATTCCCGGCCCGATCAACCTGTCTGGGCGGACCATCAGCGGCGAGGCGCGTACGCAGATCCTCCCCTTCTCTGAAGGGGTGCGCTTGCAAAACGACGCCCCGTACCGCGCCATCTTTACCCCCCGCTGGGATGGGACGCTCGACCAGGTGCTGCTGCCCAGAGCCGAGGGGCAGATCAACCTCACCCAACCCGTCACCTTCACGGTTAGCCTGGCAAGCGCCGATCAACCTGAAGCCATCCTGGCGAGCGCATCCACCCGCACAACCCTGAACGGCGCCGCCGGACAGGCGATTGGCCTGGAATTTGCCCAGCCGGCGGCCCTTACGAGCGCCGTCGTCTACCAATTGGAGATACGCATCGAGGCGCCCCAAGCCGCGGCTTTCAACGGGGCGGCCACCGTCTACATTACCCCCCACACCGGTCAGCCCGGCGGGCTGATAACGCAAACCATCCGCCCGGAAGCGCGCGGCGACAGCCCGTTCGCCCCCTTCGTGCTGCTGCTCACGCCCCAGGCCAACGGCAGCCTATCGCAAATTCATCTCATGTCTGCCATACCGGGCGCGGCTGAGCAGCCGCCGCCTCTCACCAGCCTGAGTGTGACGCCCGATAGGCTGGACGAGCCTGAGGATGTGATGCGATCCAACCTGGCGGCGGTGCAAAACCCGGCCCTGCCCGGCGGGATCTATGTGCTCGATCAGCCTATCCCGCTCCTGCAAGGCGAGCTATACCGGGTGGTGTTAAATGCGGCCCCCTCCGCCGGTGGGATTGGCCTGGCCGGGATGGGTATCGCCACCGAAGGCGAATGGGACGACAACCTGCCCACGCGCTTAGACGGCTATGACGGCTATGGCGGCATCTACCCCAATGATTTGACCTTTAACATGTATTGGGACGATAACCCCGCCAAGCTAGAGCGTATGCTGCGCATTCTTGACGCCGCCGACTATGTGGTGATTAGCTCAAACCGGCAATGGGGGACGCTGCCGCGCATACCTGAGCGATTCCCCCTGACCACCCTTTACTATCGCCAGTTGATGGGCTGCCCGGCCGATCAGGATGTGGTAGATTGCTACCGCCAGGCCGAACCGGGTAAATATCGCGGAGGTTTGGGGTTTGAGCTGGAACGGGTATTTGTTTCTCCACCCTGCCTGGGGCCGCTCTGTCTTAATGACCAATTCGCCGAAGAAGCCTTCACAGTTTACGACCATCCCCAGGTGTTGGTCTTTCACAAAACCGATCAATATCGACCCGAACATGTTCGAGAAGTGCTTGGGACGGTGGATTTTGATCAAATTATCAAAAAGCCCCCCCTGCAATACAGCGCCCATCCGGAAAACCTGATGCTGCCAAGCCATATTTGGGCGCGCCAGCAAGCCGGTGGCACATGGCGGGAGTTGTTTAACCCCCAAGACTGGATCAACCGCAGTCAACCTTTGGCCGTGGGGGTGTGGTACCTGGCCGTGTGGTTTTTAGGGTTGTTAGCCTACCCAATGCTGCGGGCGGCGCTGCCCGCCCTGGGCGACCGCGGTTACCCGCTTAGCCGCACCGCCGGCTTGCTGCTACTGGGCTGGCTAACCTGGATGAGCGCCTCGTATGGTGTAGCCTTCAGCCGCGCCAGCGTGGGTGGGGGCGTTCTGCTCATGGCGGCCATCTCTACCGGGCTGGTATACCGGCAGCGCGCCGAGCTGCGCGCCGAGCTGCGCCAGCACTGGCGGCGCTATCTGGCGGTGGAACTGGCGGCGCTTGCCTTGTTCGGCGGCTTTTTGTTGGTGCGCCTGGGTAATCCCGACCTGTGGCATCCATGGAAAGGCGGCGAACGCCCCATGGATTTCTCTTACTTCAACGCCATCCTTAAAAGCACCACCTTCCCGCCCTATGATCCCTGGTTCGCCGGCGGTTATCTCAATTACTATTACTTCGGTTTTGTGATGATGGGGACGTTGGTCAAATTCCTGGGCATAACACCCGCCGTGGCCTACAACTTGCTCCTGCCTACGGCCTGCAGCCTGATCGGCCTGGGGGCTTATTCGGCGGGCTGGAATCTGCACACGGCTTTCCAGGGCCGGCGTTCCCGGCCCGCTGCAGCGCGCATTTCGCCCTACATACCGGCCATCGCCGCCCTGGTGTTCGTTACATTGCTCGGAAACCTGGGCACAGTAAGAATGTTTTACCAGGGCTTTCAGCGCCTGGCGGTAGACCAAAGCGCGCTGCAAGACGGTAACCTGATCCAGCGGTGGGCGTGGGGTGTGGAGGGGTTTGCCAAAGCCTTGGCGGGCGAAAAGCTGCCGTATTCGGTGGGCGATTGGTATTGGCTGCCCAGCCGAGCTATCCCTGCGCCGAACGATGTGGAACCGATCACCGAATTTCCCTACTTCACCCTGTTATATGGCGATCCACACGCGCACTTATGGGCTTTGCCACTCACCTTGTTGGCGCTAGGGGGCGTAATTGGATTGGTTTTAAGCCGCCGCCGCCTGCGGCTGGGGCAAATGGCGGGCTGGCTGGCGCTGATGGGGTTAACCATCGGGGCGCTGCGCACCACCAACACATGGGATATGCCCACGTACCTGGCCCTGGCGGGAGTGGGCGTGGTTTATACGGTGCTGAGTAATGGGCCAATCTCCCCTTACGCCTGGCTGCGGGGCTGGCTAAGCGGCTGGCCCGATAGGCTGGTGCGTCTGGCCGTGGCGCTGGGGGCTTTAGGGCTGCTGGTGGGGTTGTCGTTCTGGCTTTTCCGCCCATATGGGCAGTGGTACGCCCTGGGGTATACCAAAGTACGCCTGTGGGAAGGCTCCACCACGCCTTTATATTCTTACTTTGTTCATTGGGGGGTGTTCCTTTTCCTGATTGTGGCCTGGGTGATTTACGAAACCATCGACTGGATGAAATCGACCCCGGCGACGGCTTTGCGTAAACTGGCTCCCTGGCGGCCTGTGATTATCGCTGCGATGCTGGGTGTGGTTCTCGCGACCATCACCCTGGCGGTCATCGGGGCGAGCATCGCCTGGTTTGTGGTTCCGCTGGGGGTGTGGGTGACGCTGCTGCTGCTGCGCGGCGATCAGTCTACCGCCCGCCGCATCGTGCTGTTCCTGGTCGGCTCTGGGCTAATGCTCACGCTCCTGGTTGAAATGATCGTGTTAGAGGGGGACATCGGGCGCATGAACACGGTGTTCAAGTTTTACCTGCAAGTGTGGGTGATATTTGGCGTGAGCGCCGCCGCGGCCTTTGGCTGGACGCTCGAAAATCTCAGCCATTGGCGGCCGCGCTGGAGCGCCGCCTGGCAGATTGGCGCGGCGCTGTTGATTAGCAGCGCAGCCCTGTTCACCGCCATGGCAACCCTGGCGAAAATCGACGACCGCATGGCGCCTTCGGCCCCGCACACGCTGGACGGGATGGCCTACATGGCATACGCCGGCTACACCGATACCTCGGAGCGCATGGATTTAAGCCAAGACTACCACGCCATCCGCTGGCTGCAAGAACACGTGGACGGTTCACCGGTAATTGTGGAGGCGAATCTACGCGAATTATATCGCTGGGGGTCGCGGATGACGATCTACACCGGGCTGCCGGGGGTAGTGGGCTGGGAGTGGCATCAGCAGCAGCAGCGCACCGCCGCCATCCCAGGCGAGTGGGTTAGCCGGCGCATCGCTGAAATCGATCAGTTCTACCAAACCGAAGACCTGGCGGCGGCGGAAGCGTTCTTGCGCAAGTATGAAGTGGCCTATATCATCGTGGGGCAGCAAGAACGCGGCCGCTATGCCGGCGCAGGGCTAGACAAGTTCGCCAAAGCAAACGGCGCATTGTGGCGCGAAGTGTTCCGCCTCGACGACACGGTAATCTATGAAGTGATTCGATAGGATGCGGCTATGTGGGATATTATCCGCTGGTATTTAACCCTCACTGTGCTGGGATGGCTGGCTTTCCCCCTGGCCTACAGACTACTTCCGGGTTTGCCAGGGCGCGGCTATGCTCTCAGCCGCGCCCTGGGGCTGTTGGTGTGGGGGTTTATCTTCTGGCTGCTAGGCTCGCTGCAGCTGATTACCAATAACCTGGCCGGGATCACCCTGGCGGCGGCAGCGCTGGGCGGGCTAAGCCTGGCGGCGCTGCGGAGCATCCATTGGCAAGAAGCTTCAACATGGCTGCGGCGTAACCTGGCTCTGGTTGTTAGCGTCGAAATCCTGTTCATAGCGGCCTTCGCAGCGTGGGCGGTGGTGCGGGCGACCAATCCGGAAGCGGCGGGAACCGAGAAACCCATGGAACTGGCATTTATCAATTCGGTGATGCGCTCCCGCACCTTTCCCCCGCACGATCCATGGCTGGCGGGCTATGGGATCTCGTATTATTATTTCGGCTATATCCTGACCGGCATGTTAGCTGTGTTCAACGGCATCACCGGCAGCGTAGCCTTCAACCTGATGGCGGCGAGCGTCTTTGCTATGGCGGCTGTTGGGTCATTCGGGGTGGTTAATGATGTTCTAGGCGCGCTCGACCCCGCACCCACCGGCCGCCGCAACCTGACCGCCGCGCTGCTCGGCCCCCTGTTTCTGCTGCTGGTGAGCAACTGGGAAGGTTTTCTGCACAGCTTGCACAACGCGGGCGTGGGCGCAGGCGCGGCTTTTTGGAGATGGTTAGATATCCTGGACTTAAACCAACCCGCCCAGCCGCCATTTAGCTTTGTCCCCCAAAACTATTGGTGGTGGTGGCGCGCCAGCCGGGTAATTCAAGATTACGACCTGGCCGGCCAGGCGAAAGAAATCATCAACGAGTTCCCGTTCTTTTCATTTTTGCTTTCCGACCTTCACCCCCACTTGCTGGCTGTGCCATTCGGCTTACTGGCGGTGGGGCTGGCGCTGAACCTGTTTTTGGGTGGGGGCGAGAGCCGCGCCCCACAGCGCCCCATCAACCTATCCCCTCGCCGGATATGGTGGGCGGCGGTTGCGATGGCTTTGCCAGGGGCGCTGTTAATTGGCTTAGGCGCTGCCAGGCTGAGCATTACGCTGGCGCTGGGCGGGATGATCTTACTAGCCGGCAGCGGCCTGCTGGCAGCCATGCTTAACTCGGCGAACCAGGACGGGTTGCGGGTTGAGCTGCCGGCGATGCGCGCCGATGTCTTTGTGCTTACCGCGACGGTCTTGGGCGGCCTGGCCTTCATGAACACCTGGGATTTTCCCACCTATGTGGCCTTGTGCGCCGGCGCATTCATACTTCAGCCGCTTGCGCCCTCCACCGGTGGGCCGCGCCTGCCTTGGCGGCTAACGCATTTTATTTTCACCGGCGCGGCCTTGGGGTTGACAGCCGGGGTGTTATACCTGCCCTTCTACTTGAGTTTTTCATCGCAGGCGGGTGGGCCGGTTCCCAACCTGATCTACCCAACGCGGGGGGTGCAAATGTGGGTGATGTTCGGCCCGCTGTTCATCCCGCTGTTTGGTTATGCGGCATGGACGGCGCGCCGCGCCGGGGCGCGGCGCTTGCTGGCGAGCCTGGCCTGGGCGCTGGCCGGCATGGCCGCCCTGTGGGGACTGGCCCTGTTGATGGGTCTGGCGGTATCTTTATTACCCACAGTGGGCGACCTGTTCGTGAGCGCCCTGGGCGCGCAAAACCGCGGCCAACTGTTCCAGGCTGCTTTTGTGCGGCGCTTTGCTCAGCCGGGGGCATGGGTGAGTTTATGGCTGTTGGCCGGGCTGGGGCTGGCCGGTTTACGTGAGCGTCTGCAGTCGCCCGCCGCCGAACCATCGCCCAGCCGCCGGCAGTTCACGCATGTTTTCATCCTTTTGCTGCTCGTGGTGGGAGCGCTGCTGGTTATTGGGCCGGAATTTTTCTTCTTGCGCGATCAATTTGGCTCGCGCATGAACACCATATTTAAATTCTATTACCAGGCCTGGGTGCTGTGGAGCGTTGCGGCGGCCTGTGGGGTTACACTGATGATGCGCCGGCTGCCGCGCCGCTGGGGAACCGTCTGGGGGGGGCTGGTCATCCTCACCACCGCGGCCGGGTTGGTATATTTTCCGCTCAGCTTATGGAATAAGACCAACGGCTTTCAAGTGAACGCGTGGACGCTTGACAGCGCCGCCGGCTTCGCTCGCCAGGAGCCGGATGAATGGGCGGCCATCAAATGGTTGCAAAACGCAGCGCCGGGGGTGGTGGCCGAAGCAGTCGATCGCAAGGGCGGCGCTTACACCGGTTATGCCCGCGTATCCACCTTCTCCGGGCAGCCTACGGTCTTGGGATGGGTGGGGCACGAAAACCAGTGGCGCGGGGAAAGCGCAGGACAGGTGATCGGAACCCGCCAGGCCGACCTTGAAAAGCTGTATTGCAGTCGCGATTGGAATGAGACCCTGAGCGTGCTGAACAGGTATAATATTCGGTATGTTTTCGTGGGCAACCTGGAGCGCGTGGCATATTCACGCGAGAACAGTACTTGCCCGTTGGGTTTAGTAGAACAGAAACTTCAGAATCACCTGCCGACCGCCTTCAAATCTGGCGGCGTGACCATCTATTCTTATTATCGTTCGGACAGTTACCGATGAAAAAAGCGCGCGTTATTTCATGGGAAGTCGCCTTGTACGCCATCGCCTTAGGGCTGGCTTTGCTGCTGCGCCTGCTAAACCTTGGGGCGCAGCCACTGAGCGAGAGCGAGGCCGCCTGGGCGATGAACGCTCTGGCGATGGCGCGCCCGCCGGTGGATGGGGTATTCCAGGCTTTCGATCCCCATCCGGCCTACTTACTTTTAACCGGTTGGACGTTTCAGTTCTTTGGGGCCACCGATTTCACGGCTCGGATGTGGCCGGCGTTGGCGGGGGCGGCGCTGGCGGGGCTGCCCTGGTTTTTCCGCACACGCCTGGGCCGTCCGGCGGCATTGGTGATGGCCTTTGGCCTGGCGGGCGATCCGCTTTTAGCGACATTCTCGCGCCAGGCCGGCGGCCCCATGCTGGCGATTGCCTTTAGCCTGTTCGCGCTAGCGTTGTGGGAACATCGCCAACCGGTGTGGGCGGGGGTATTGGCCGGGTTCGCGCTGCTCTCTGGGCCGGCCTTGTACTTCGGCCTGGCGGCCTACACCGCAGCCTGGGCGGTGCAGCGGATTATCCGCCGCCGCCAAACTGGGGAAGCGCCGCCGGTTTACATTTCAGGCGAAGCGCGGCGCTTTGCCCTGGTGGCTTTGCTGGTTACGCTCACCTTTGCGGGGACGGCTTTTCTTAGCCGCCCAGGTTTGTTGGCGGCCGGCGTGGGCGGGGCAACCACCTTTCTAAAAAGCTGGCTCAGCCGCCCACCCCTGGCGACACCGGCGCAGCTTTTTGCTGCGCTGCTCGCCTACCAACCCTTAGCGTTGATCTTTGCGCTGGTGGCCTTGGGCAGTTGGATGGAATCGCGCATGGGCTGGTCGGCGGGCAAAGAATATGGCGAGGCCGGCGAAGCCTACCCGATGCATCTTTACAGAACGCCGCGCTTGCCGGATGCGCCATGGCTGCTGCTGTTGTTCGGCGCGGCGCTGCTGTTGGCAGTTTTTTACCCCGCCCGCCTGCCATCCGATCTGGCGTGGGCTCTCCCTCCGCTGTGGGCGGCGGCGGCGCTTTACCTGGGGGGCTGCTTTCCCGAGGCGCGCCCTCACCCGGTCTCTTTTCTACACAGCGCCATTGTGTTGATTATGCTGGCCCTGTTATGGCTGTGGCTTTCCAGCACAGAAACACTGCTGCCGTTGGATGGCTCCATCATGTGGATTCTGCTTCGACCCGCAATTGTGGTGGGCATATTGGCCCTGTTAGCTCTGGTAACGGCGTTATTTGCGCTGGGGTGGAACTGGTCGGTTGCGAGGGATGGCCTGGTATGGGGGATGATACTGGCCTACCTGGTGTATGGCGCAGCGGCGCTCAGCCAGGCCGGCTATTTACAGCTCAATCAACCGCAAACCTTGCTCAGCCTGCCCCCCGGCCCCGGCCAGGCGCGCCTTTTCGCGCAAACTTTGGCTGAAACTTCTAATGGCGCGGTAGGTCTCGGCAACCAGGCCGAGGTAACGTCCTTGGTGGAAACGGCTTCGATGCGCTGGGAGCTGCGCAACTTCCCGAACGCAACCTTCCAGGCCGGGTTAATTGCCGACCAGCAGCCCGCCATCGTCATCACCTATGACCCTAATGACACCCCCAGGCTTGCCGAAAGCTATCATGGGCAAGACTTCGTGTGGTGGACACGCCCCGGCTGGGAAGGCGCGCTGCCCCCTAACCTGGCGGGTTGGTGGGCATACCGTACTGCGCCGGTGGCCCAAGAAAAGATCATCCTGTGGGTTCGCAATGACATTTTTACAAGAGAATAATATGCCTTTACCATCCACTATCGCGATAGACGGCCCGGCGGCTTCGGGGAAATCGACTTTGGGTCTTAACCTGGCCCAAACGCTGCGTTATTTGTTTTTTGATACGGGGGTCATGTATCGAGCCGTAACCTGGGTGGCCCTGGAGCGTTACGGCGGGGTAGATGATGAGGAGGCGGTTTCTCAATTGGCCGAAACGATCGTGATCGACATTCAGCCGCCATCGAAAAACGACAGCCGGACAGCCGACGTGATGACGGACGGCGTGGACGCCACCTGGGCTATTCGCCTCCCTGAAGTGGATAAGCATGTTTCGCAGGTGTCGGCGTATGCTCGGGTGCGCGCGGCGCTCACCACCCAGCAGCGGCGCATAGGTCTGCGCGGCCAGGTGGTAATGGTGGGCCGCGATATTGGCACGGTGGTGATGCCAGATGCCGAAATAAAAATTTATCTCGACGCATCCGCCGAGGAGCGCGCCCGCCGCCGCTACCAGGAGAAGCTCGATCGGGGCGAGGACGCCGATTACGAAACCATCCTTACCGATATGCGCCGGCGCGACGCCTACGACAGCTCGCGCGCCATCGCCCCCTTACGACCCGCCGACGACGCGCAAGTGATCGATTCGGATTGTTTAAGCCAGTCTCAGGTGCTTGAAAGAACCCTGGAGCTTGTTTACCACAGCTCGGTGATAAATTAGAGGTAGATCATGACCGTCGATAGTCTCCAAAAAACGACCATCCTCCAGCCCTACCAGCATGCTCGCCTGGAAAATAAGCGGCGGTTTTTGCGTTTTCTCATCCGCGCCTTCGGTCTTACGTTATTGGCAAAACTGGATGGGGTGGAGGGGTTGGATAATATACCCGCTGAAGGCCCCGCGATCATCATGATGAATCATATCGCCTTCATCGACTCGATCATCGTGCTGCATTTAGTTAAGCGGAATATTGTGCCCCTGGCGAAGGTGGAGGTGTTTGATTACCCGGTGATTAACATCTTTCCAAAAATGTGGGAGGTCATTCCGGTGCGGCGCGAAGAGGTGGATCGGCGGGCGATTCAACTAACGCTAGACGTGCTGCGGGCAGGAGAAATTGTGTTGGTGGCCCCGGAGGGCACTCGCGGTGTGGCCTTGCAGCAGGGCAAAGAAGGGATTGCCTACATGGCATCACGCAGCCGGGCGCCGATCATCCCCGCGGCTGTCACCGGCACGGTGGGCTTCCCGGCGCTGCGTGGCACACGCGCCTGGCGCACCCCTGGGGCGCATGTGCGCTTTGGCAAGCCGTTCCGCTTCCGCGAAGCCTACAGCAAGGCGCGCGGCGATGATCTGCGCACGATGACCGATGAAGCCATGTTTGTCTTAGCAAGCCTGCTGCCCGAAGCCCAACGGGGGGTCTACGCTAACCTGGCCTCCGCCACCTGCGCCACCATCGAACCGGTGGAGCATCCATCATTGGGGCGCACGGGTATCGAAATAGATTAATTTTGGGTAAAGAATGCTATAATTCGCACTAACGCCGGGCACGGCATCAAACTTGCATCGAAAGTCATTATATGGGGCCTTTTACCAGTTGGGACATGGCAAGCGCGTATATCGACCCACCTTTTGGGTGGGAAGCCTGGCTGATGGTTGTAATCCTGACCGCCGGCCTGGGTTATCTTGCCTGGCATTGGCGCCGACTTAACGCTCCACTTAACCGCCGGTGGCGTTGGCTGATAACAGGTCTTCTGCTGTTGGTGTTTCTGACCGGGCTGATAGGAGGCTTTCCTATAAATAGGGAAAGCATCCCCATCCCTGGAGCTCCCACCGATACGGGCGCGCCAGTGGCGGTGATTTTCGCAGCCCTGGCCTGGATGCTGGCGGGTGGTTTGCTCGGCCCCCTGCCGGCCATGGCGCTTGGCTTCGTAGCGGGTTTCTTTTCCGCTTCGATGGGCGGTCACTCCGCCTTAACCATGCTAGAAGTGAGCCTGATGGCAGGCTTGTTTGCGGCCATGATGCGCCAGCGTTACCGCACCCGGCCCTATCGAATAATCAGCCATCCGTTAGTCGCCGCTATGGCGCTTTCCGCACTATATTTTATTTTACATTTTCCGGTAATCATCGTCAGCGTACAAGGGCAGTTGGTTGATCGCATTCAATACGCCCTTTCCGTCCTGCCGGCCGACGGATGGGCGATGGCGATAACCCTGCTGACCGGTGGGCTGTTGGCGGAAATCGCCGCGCTGCTGTTGAAATCTTGGGGCGGCAGCGGCCCGCTTGCGCCTTCTCCTTCGGAACGTTCGCTGCAAACCCGTTTCTTTCTACGACTGATGCCGCTGATTATTATTTTTATCGGCATTCTCATCGCAGGCGATTGGATGATCGCCGGGAAAGCGGCGCAAGATCTGCTCTATCAACAAATGTCAAGTACAGCCCGCATGGCCGCCGATAACGTCCCTTATCTTCTCGAAACCGGCCAAACCTTAATCCAACAGCTTGCCAACCAACCTGAAATGCAACTAGACGATCGCGGTTTGTTAGAGCAAGCGCTGTTGGACTCGATGCACACATTCCCCTTCTTTAACCGCCTCGGTCTAATTGACGTTAATAATAATGTTTTGGCAGCCTACCCGGATAGTTTGTACTTAGGCCCAATGGCTTCTGAAGATGAGAGATTGGGCATGCAAAACGCCATGACGGGTATCCCGTTTCAAATGTTCACCGGGCGCCTGGCGCCTGGGCAAACGACCACCCCGCTCGCTTTTATGGCAGCCATCCCGGCGGGGGATGAACCGGTGAGACGGGTTTTGGTTGGGCATGTTGACCTGTCGGATAACACCTTCGGCCAGCCGATTAAAACTTCCCTGGGTAACCTGGCCGGAAGCGACGGGCAGGGAATGTTGGTATACGACAACAAGCGCATTCTGGTGCAGTCCGGCGATCCACAACTCATGACAACCGAATACGCGGGACAAATTGGGGCAGAGCCACTGTCTTACGAAGGGGTGGCCACGAATGGCGCCCGCCGCATGTTCATCTATCAACCCGTGCCGGGGCGCATTTGGGGGGTGGTGGTGAGTGTGCCGGTTAGACGTGCACAGCAGTTAGCACTTGAAATTGCTTACCCACTCCTGCTGGCAATTCTTGGCTTAGCCGCATTTGCTACGGTGGTGATCCGCTTTAGTTTGCACGGGGTGACGCATACGCTAGAAACGCTGAGCACCGAAGCTGTGCGCCTGGCCGACGGACATTTGGAGCAGCCCACCTCGGTGCAGGGGGCCGATGAAGTGGGGCAGCTCAGCCGGGCGTTTGAGCAGATGCGGGTGAGCCTAAAAGCGCGCCTGGATGAGCTGAACCGCTTGCTGGTGGTGAGCCAGGGAGTGGCTTCGAGCCTTGATATTAGCGAAGCCGTGCAGCCTGTGCTGGAAAGCGCCCTGGCCCAAGGCAGCGCGGCGCGCTTGGCGCTTTCTCCAGATGTACTGCCAGAATGGAACCAGACAGCCGGGCAGGTTAGCACACCGGTTAGTTTTGGCCTGGGGGTCGCCAGCCATCAATATCGCTATCTAGACGAGCAAATTCTAGCCATTACGCGCGGGCAAGAGCGCCTGGTGCTTTCCAACTTGCTGCGACCGCGCTTGCTTACGCTCACGCCAGGCCTACCTCGCCCAGAAAGCCTGATTGCAGTGGCCTTACGCCATGAAAGCGAATATTATGGGGCGCTGTGGGTGGCTTATGATCAACCACATACCTTCTCAGAAGAAGAAGTCCGCTTCTTAATCACCCTGGCCGGGCAAGCCGCCCTGGCGGCCATGAACGCTCGCCTTTTCTTGACGGCGGAAATTGGCCGGCGGCGGCTCGAATCCATTTTGGATAGCAGCCCCGACCCGGTGCTGGTGACCGATCAACGCGATTGCCTGTTGTTAGCAAACCCCGCCGCCTGGCAAGTGCTGCGCCTGGCCGATGCGGGGGATGAAAGCCAGGTGCAAGGAGCGCCGATTGACCAGCTGCTAAAGCAAAGCCAGCTCATCGACCTGCTGCGCTCGGCTAACCCAGAGAAGAGCAGCGCGGAAGTGGCCTTGGCCGATGGGCAAACCTATCTTGCGACGGCTACGCCGGTGATTGCCGAGGGGCAGCGGGTTGGGCGGGTGTGTATGCTGCGGGATGTAACCCGCTTCAAAGAGCTAAACGCCCTGAAGAGCGACTTTGTCTCCAACGTCAGTCACGATCTGCGGTCACCGCTGACCCTGATGCGCGGCTACGCCACGATGATGGAAATGGTGGGGCAGCTGAATGAGCAGCAAACCGGCTATGTGCGCAAGATCATCACCGGCGTAGAAAGCATGTCGCGCCTGGTGAACAACTTGCTCGACATTGGGCGCATCGAAGCGGGCGTGGGGCTGCAGCCCGAAATGATCCCTGTGCAAGATGTGCTGGAACGTGTGATAAACGGATTGCAGCTTTCGGCGAATCAAAAACACATTCAACTAAGCCTGGAACTGCCCCCCGGCACGACGCCGCTGATCGAGGCAGACCAGGCCCTGTTAGAGCAGGCCATCCAGAACCTGGTGGAGAACGCTATAAAATATACGAAGCCGAATGGTACGGTGCATGTGAAGTTGCAAGTGCAGCCGATAGGCATGGTGTTCCAGGTGCAAGATTCGGGGGTGGGCGTTTCGCCGATGGATTTGCCGCGCCTGTTCGAGAAATTCTACCGCGGGGTGCAGCAAGGTTCTATGGATGCGCGCGGCACGGGCCTGGGTTTAGCGATTGTAAAGTCCATCGCCGAGCGGCACGGTGGGCGAGCGTGGGCTGAAAGCAGCTTGGGGAAAGGCAGCACATTTTATTTTAGCATTCCCCTGCGCCAGCAGAAAACAACCTCGGCGATCTCGGCGAAATAAGCACTTTTTCATAATCCTCTTAGCTAATTATCTTGCCAGACTCATCAATTCGGTTATAATATAATGTCTGCGAATTTTGCCAAACCAGCGCAGCCGGCGATTGCGGCTCTTGCGCTGATCTTTTTGTCTGTACTAATTGGCGCTAATAACGTCCTCTAATATCCGGCCAGGAGGCAATTCTACAGTGGAAACCAAAGGTCTAACCGCCCTTCGTATCAGCCTGGCTTCACCGGAAACCATTCGTTCATGGTCGTATGGTGAAGTGCTGAAACCGGAGACGATTAATTATCGTCGCCTACGCCCAGAAAAAGACGGCTTATTCTGTGAAGCCATTTTCGGGCCAACCCGCGATTGGCAATGCTACTGCGGGAAGTATAAGAATATTCGCTACAAGGGCATCGTATGCGATAAATGCGGCGTTGAAGTGACCCGCTCGGCTGTGCGCCGCGAACGAATGGGGCACATCGACCTGGCCGCGCCCGTCGCCCACGTATGGTACACCCGGCGCATCCCCTCGTATCTGGGGCTGCTGCTTGATATTTCGCGCCGCAACCTGGATCGCGTCCTCTACTTCGCCCAATACGTGGTCACCTATGTAGAAGAAGAGAACCGCCAGAAAGCCCTGAAACGCCTGGAAGAAAAAATCAACAACACCGAGCGTGAGCAGGCCGGGCGGATCAATAACCGCATCGCCGAAATCAAAGGCGGGCGCGACCGCATGCTGAGCGAACTTACCCAGCGCCAGGCTTCCATCGAGCAAAAGTATATTGAAATGATCTCTGCTCAACTGGACCCGATTATGGAAGCCGGCAAACGCTTAGAGAACAGCCTGCAAGAACAACTAGGCGAAGCTCCACGCACCCCCATTCACTTCCCCGATACCGATATTGTCATTGTGGATAGCGGCGAAGCCATTACCAACACACACTTGAGCAGCATCCAGAAAGTGGTGCAGGGCCGCCTGGAGGAATTAGAAGGCAACCTGAAAGGCGAAAAGCAGCGCGAGTATGAACAGCTGCAGATGGAACGCGAACGCATCCGCGCCGAAGCCGACAAGACGATGGAAGATCTACGCAACCAACTGGACGATCATTCGATCCAGCTGCGTGATGAGAATTCGCGCCTGCGCGACGAATTGCTAGAGCTGCGCCCGCTCACCTTCATGGGCGAGACGCGTTTCCGCGAGCTGCGCCAACGTTGGGGGCAGGTGTTCCGCGCCGACATGGGCGCCGAAGCCTTTTATGATATTCTGCGCCGCATCGACCTGGATAAACTGGCCGAAGACCTGTGGCGCGAGGTGCGCACCAGCCGCTCGAAACAAAAACGCAAGAAAGCCACCAAGCGATTGAAAGTGGTTGAGGCGTTCCGCCGCTCCGGCAACCGTCCGGAATGGATGGTGTTGACGGTGCTGCCGGTTATCCCGCCCGACCTGCGTCCAATGGTGCAGCTAGACGGGGGCCGCTTTGCGACTTCCGATCTCAACGACCTCTACCGCCGGGTGATCAACCGCAACAACCGCCTCAAGCGGCTGTTGGAGTTGGGCGCACCGGATGTGATCGTGCGCAACGAAAAGCGGATGCTGCAAGAAGCAGTGGACAGCCTGATTGACAACTCGCAGCGCGGCAAGGCGCTCAGCCGCCGAGGCCGGCGCGAACTCAAGTCGCTGTCTGATATGCTCAAAGGCAAGAAGGGCCGTTTCCGCCGCAACTTGCTAGGCAAGCGCGTCGATTACTCGGGCCGGTCCGTCATCGTTGTTGGGCCAAAGCTCAAACTCTATCAGTGCGGGCTGCCTAAAAGCATGGCGCTGGAATTGTTCCGCCCCTTTGTAATTAGCCGCCTGGTGTTTCATAACTACGCCGCCAACGTAAAGGGCGCCAAGCGTTTCATTGAACGCAATCGCCCCGAGGTGTACGAAGTGCTGGAAGAGGTGATTAAAGAGCGCCCGGTGCTGCTCAACCGCGCCCCCACCCTCCACCGCCTGGGCATCCAGGCCTTCGAACCTGTTCTTATCGAAGGCAGCGCCATTCAGCTTCATCCCCTGGTTACCACGGCCTTTAATGCCGACTTTGACGGCGATCAGATGGCGGTTCATGTGCCGCTTTCGGCCAAAGCGGTAAAGGAAGCGCGCGAGTTGATGCTTTCTTCGCGCAACTTACTAAAACCCGCCGACGGCGAACCGATCATCAGCCCATCGAAAGACATGGTGCTGGGGGTGTATTACCTCACAAAACAACCGTCTCCCCAGGCAAAACTTGGCGATGGTCGCGCTTTCGCCGACCTGGACGAAGTGGAAATGGCCTATCAGCTTAAACAGATCAATATCCACTCGCGCATCAAGTTGTTGACGAACACCTGGTACGATGATCACAATAACCGGCTGGAGGCAGCCGAGCTGCGCCTGATCGAGACCACCCCAGGGCGGGTCTTGTTCAACCGTGTGCTGCCTCCCGAAATGCAGTTCGTCAATATGGAATTGGATAAGGGTGGGCTGAAAGACCTGATGGCGAGCCTGTACGAAGTGGTGGGCGAATCGCTGACCCCCGATGTGGCCGATGCGGTTAAAGATATCGGCTTCCATTATGCCACCCGCAGCGGCTACTCGCTGGCCGTGGCCGACATCACCGTTCCGCCCCAGAAAGCCCAAATCGTCGAGAGATCGCTGGCCGAAGCCGAAGCGGTGGAACGCGATTTCCGCCGGGGGCTGCTCACCGAACAAGAGAAGAATGAACACGTGATCGATATCTGGCAGCACACCACCACCGAGGTGGCTGACGAAGTGAAGAAGGCGATGGACCCCCACGGCAACCTGGCTGCGCAAGCTATTTCGGGTGCAACCAAAGGCGGCTTTGGCCCTATCTCCCAGTTGGCGGGCATGCGCGGCCTGATGGCAGATCCTTCGGGACGCATCATTCCGCTGCCTATCCGCTCCAACTTCCGCGAGGGGCTTACCGCCCTGGAATATTTCATCTCCACCCACGGGGCGCGCAAGGGCCTGGCAGATACGGCTCTCCGAACTGCCGACGCCGGCTACCTGACTCGCCGCCTGGTGGATGTGGCGCAAGACATCATCATTAACGATGATGATTGCGACACCCACGAGGGGCTGACCATCCGAAAAATCGATGATGTGGCCGGACAGACCATGGGCACACGCTTATTTGGCCGCCTGGCATTGGAACACATTGCCAATCCTCAAACCGGCGAAATTATCGTTGAGCGCAACGATCTCCTCGACCATGAAGCGGTGCGCAAAATTATCAACGCGGGCATCACCGAAGTTAAAGTGCGCTCGCCGCTTACCTGCGAAATGAACCACGGCATCTGCTCACACTGCTACGGAACCGATTTGGGCCGCGGCAACATGGTGCAGGTTGGCTCTGCAGTCGGCATCATTGCCGCTCAGTCCATCGGCGAGCCGGGCACACAGCTCACCTTGCGCACCTTCCACACCGGCGGGGTTGCAGCCGGCGGCGACATTACCACTGGTCTGCCCCGCGTGGAAGAACTCTTCGAAGCGCGCAAGACCCCTAAGGGTGAAGCCGTGGTTTCCGATATTGCCGGGCTGGTTACTGTCACCCAGTCCGATAAATACAGCGATTTGCGGATTGCCACCGTTGAGCATGCAGAGATGATACACGACGAATACAACATTCCAGAAGGTTGGAATGTGACCGTGGCCGACGCCGACGAGGTGGTAGCTAACGACGTGCTGGCCTCCCAAGTGGATGATCCCACCGCCACGATTACGGCGCAAAACGCCGGTAAAGTGGCCGTGGAAGAAGGCATTAACGGCGCCATGCGGGTGATGGTCTCTTACGAAAGCAAGCAAAGCCAGGCCTATGATATTCCCAGCACCGCCCGCATGTTAGTAAAGGACGGCGACCACGTGGAAGCCGGCCAACCGCTGACGGAAGGCTCGCTTAACCCGCACCGCATCTTGCGTCTTAAAGGTCGCAACGCCGCCCAAATGTACCTGATGACCGAAGTCCAAAAGGTTTATCGTTCTCAGGGCCAGAATATTCATGATAAACACTTTGAGGTGATTATCCGCAAGATGACCAGCAAGGTTAGCATCACTCGCCCCGGCGATAGCAACTATCTCCCCGGCGACCTGGTGGATTACCTGGAACTTAAAAAGGTCAATGAAGCCCTGTTGCAAGAAGGCAAGCGCCCGGCCAAGTTTATGGAAGTGATGCTGGGGATCACCAAGGCTTCGCTTAGCACCGACTCGTTCCTCTCGGCGGCCTCCTTCCAGCACACCATCAAGGTGTTAGCCGGAGCGGCGATTGCTTCTGCTGAAGATCAGTTGTTTGGCCTTAAGGAGAACGTCATCATCGGCAAGCTCATCCCGGCAGGTACAGGCTTTGTGCGTGGCCGCTTCATCGGAGATATTGAGCGCCAGGGTGAACGCCGTGAATCGACCATGTACAGCGATTCACCGTACGATGGCGAGAGCTTCGACATCGACGGCAGCTACGCCGACTAACTCATAACGCCAGGCAGGGCGGCCAGAACCACGGCCGCCCTGCTTTTTATTTGCCCTACAAGCGATTATGAGGGCTTCCCCTAAGCTTACATAAACAGAAGCGTTTATCTTACGAATAAACCTTGCAAATTCTGTTTGCATTGGTTAAGATGGGTGGGTAGACATATTCGACCAATCAGGAGGAAAAACAATCATGGCACAACGTAAAGCAACCGCGTTCTGGGAAGGCTCGCTGAAGGCGGGGCGGGGCAAGATGCAATTTGGCACATTCGACGGCCCGTTTAGCTTCGCATCTCGGTTTGAAGAAGGTTCAGGGACTAACCCCGAAGAACTATTGGGCGCAGCTCATGCCGGCTGCTACTCTATGGCGCTGAGCAACGAATTGGATAAGGCCGGCTTCACCCCCACCCGGGTGGAAACCACCGCCAATGTCACCTTGGGGAGCGTAGATGGTCACGCCCGCATTACCAACATTCACCTGGTTTGCCAGGCTCAAGTGCCCGGCATCGACGCCAAGAAGTTTCAAGAGATCGCCGAAGCCACCAAGGGCGCCTGCCCGGTGTCGGCAGCGCTGACCGGTGTCAACATCACCCTGGATGCGAAACTCGTCTAGCCTGTTAACCTGGGCCTTGAGAATGCGCCGGCATGCCAACCAAAGATAACCGACCCACTGTATACTCTACCGAGCATGGCGATTTGCGCAAAGTTAGCGTCTCACCGGCTCAACCAACCGCCAGGTCTGCCCCGCCGAAAGGCCAGACGATCTATCTGCACCGCGAGTCTAAAGGCCGGGGGGGCAAGACTGTGACGCTCATCAAGGGTCTGCGGCTCACACCTGATGACTTGAAAGACCTGGCGCGTGAACTCAAACAGGCTTGCGGCGTGGGCGGCGCGCTGCGCCAAGAGGTGATCGAAATCCAGGGCGATCAGCGCGAAAGACTGGCGCTCATTTTGAAGAGTAAAGGCTTTCAGGTGAAAATCGCTGGAGGCTAGGGAACCGTTTTGCACTGCCGGTCGTCTTAGCTGAGCAGAGAAACTTATTCAAGCGGCGAGACTCTGGCTTCATTGGCAGTGAAGCCGAGTTTCGCCGCTTGACAGACTGAGATCAAAACGGTTACACTAACGCAAATGTCGTCAGAAAATAATCAACCTGCGCCATCTCTGGCGCCCCCACTCAGAACCCCACAAAACCAGCACCCATTGCCATCCGCTGCCAAAAAGTCGCGCCGTAGGCGTGGCTGTCTGTTGCGCATGTTGTTTGGCAGTTTGTTTGGGTTAAGCCTGGTGCTAGTGGTCAGTATTGGAAGCCTGGCGGGCTATCAAGAAGGGATGCGCAGCCAGCAAAGCGCCGCCACCGAATTAGCCGAGGCGAGTGTGCAGCAGCAGTACGACCTGGCTGTACAAGAACTGGCCCAAGGCAGCTACGACACCGCCCGCCAACGGCTTGAATATGTGATTGCCGCCAACCCCGGCTTTCCCGGTGCAGCCGATCGGCTTGCGGAGGCGCAGGTGATATTATTCTCCACGGCCACGCCCACGCCGCCGCCGGCCACTTTGACGCCGACCCCCACGCGCGATTTTCGCCCGGTGCAAGAACTGATGGCGAAAGCCGAACAGCTGTGGAATGATCAGAAATGGGATGAGGCTATCGACACCCTCTTAGCCTTGCGCGCCAACGACCCCGCCTACCAAACTGCGCGGGTAGATGGCATGTTATACATGGCCCTACGGCAGCGCGGCAATCTTAAGATTTGGAGCCAGGGGCTATTAGAAGGCGGCATGTACGACCTGGCTCTGGCCTCCCGCTTTGGCCCATTGGATGTGCAATCGCTCTCCTCGCGCGACCTGGCGCGGCTGTATCTTACCGGCAGCGGTTTTTACGAGGTCTACCCGGAGGAAGCGGTCAAGTATTTCAGCCAGGTGGCCGCGGCCGCCCCAGGGATGCGCGATGCCAGCGGAGTCAGCGCGGTTGAACGCTACTTCCAGTCGCTCATCCAATACGGCGATAAACTATTGAATGAAAAGTCGCCATGCGAGGCGCTAGAACAATATGAATTAGCCTCCGGGCTGGGCCGCGGCGACGCCGAGCTAGAGACCAAACGGCAGGCCGCCTATAACGGCTGCTATCCGCCCACCCGAACGCCCGGCCCAACCCAGGCCGCCACCATCGAAGCTTCTTCCACCCCGGCTGGTGAAGCAACCAGCACCCCGGCTTTGCCGCCGTCCAGCACCCCACCGGCGCCCCCACCTAGCAGCACGCCGGCCCCGCCCACCAATACGTCGGTTCCGCCCACCAATACATCGGCCCCGCCGCCTTCCGATACACCCGCCCCCCCACCCAGCGACACGCCGGTCCCGCCGCCGGTTGATACCGATGCGCCGCAGCCCCCCGACCCATCGCCTTCGACCAATGGAGAGGGCTAAAACATGGCAGGCGATTTGAACCCCCCAACCCAGCCGCGCCGCTCTCCAAACCGAGATGCGGACGGTCCGCGCAACATTCGCCCCGGCAAGGCGGCCCCGCGCCGGAGCGTCCGCCTATTTTGGCTCATCTTGTTTGCGAGCCTGGGCACAGCAGCCCTGATCGCTGCAGGCAGCAGCGCTTACCTGGTTTCTCGCTCAATGACCTTGCAGTGGTCGGGGTCGAGTGGGCAAATTGACCCTAATATTTTGGGCGGAGAAGCGAACTCTTCTCAGGCCCCTTCGGCGGGGTTGATGAACCCCGAAGGCACGCTGCTGCCGCCGCTTCCCGGCCAGGGGCCAGGGGCAAAGGCCGATATTCCTCCCGCCCGCCTAACGCCCTGGGATCGCTCCGGCCGGGTGACGGTGCTGCTGTTAGGCCTGGATTATCGCGACTGGGAAGATCAAACCGATGCGTCGCGCTCCGACACCATGATCTTACTGACCATGGATCCACAGACCAAAACCGCTGGTATCCTGTCGATTCCCCGTGATCTTTGGGTTCCGATCCCCGGTTTCAAGCATGGCAAGATTAACACCGCCTATTACCTGGGCGACGCCTACAAAATGCCTGGCGGCGGCCCGGCTTTGGCCGTGAAAACGGTGGAAAACTTCTTGGGTGTGCCGATTAACTATTACGCTCAGGTCGATTTCTCGACCTTCGTCACCTTCATCGACCAAATAGGCGGGATTACGGTGGATGTGCCTGCCCCGATTAAGATCGACATGTTGGGCGATGGGCCGCGCACGATCAAGACGCTCAAAGCTGGCAAGCAGGTTTTGCCAGGCGCCTATGCACTGGCTTATGCCCGCAACCGTCACACCGAGAATGGTGATTTTGACCGCGCTGCGCGCCAGCAGCAGGTGATTATGGGCATTCGCGACCGCATATTGCGCTTCGATATGCTGCCCGGCCTCATCCAAAAGGCTCCCACTCTCTACAGCCAACTTTCCAGCGGCATCCGCACCAACCTGACTTTGGATGAGGTGCTGCAATTAGCCCTCTTGGCGCAAAGTGTGCCGGAGGAGAAGATTGCGCGCGGCATCATCGATAAAGATATGGTTGCGTTTGGGTTCTCGCCCGATGGGCTGAGCATCCTCGTCCCGTATTCCGACGACGTTCAGGCGCTGCGCGATCGCATCTTCGCTGGCACGGGCAGCCTGGCCCCGATGACCGCCGGCGACGCCCAGGCGCAAATGAAAGCCGAAGCGGCCCGGGTGACGATCTATAACGCCAGCTCAGACAGCGGTTTTGGTCAGCGGGTGGCTGCTTATCTCCAGGCCCAGGGTGTTGTGGTGGCACAAACCGCCGCCGCCGACCGCAGCAGCGCCATGACCATCATCACCGATCACCGCGGCGCACCCTTTGCTATGCGTTACCTGGTAGAATTATTGAAGATCCCGGCCACGCGCATTCATATCGATTTCAAACCGGGCGCGGACTGGGAGATAGCGTTAGTGGTGGGCGACGATTTGCTGCGTTCGGGGGTAATTCCCTAAGGCCGCAAAGCCGCGGGGGGTTTTCGCCCAGCGGGCGGTCCGCCGCCGCTTTCCAACACCAAACAGGAGGTTGCTTATGTGCGGTCGCTTTACGCTCACCGCAACACCCCAACAGCTGCAAGAAGCGTTTCCGGGCTTACAAACACCGCCTGAAATGCCGGCGCGCTACAATATTGCTCCCACACAACCGGTGGCGGTCATCACCAACCACCTCCCCGATAAGCTGGATTTCTTCACCTGGGGGTTGATTCCATCGTGGGCCAAAGATCCATCTATTGGCAGCCGCCTGATTAACGCCCGCGCCGAAACCCTGGCAGAGAAGCCCGCCTTTCGGGCTGCCTTCCGCCGGCGGCGCTGCCTGATTCCCGCCAGCGGCTTTTACGAATGGCGGCAAGAACTGGGCAGCAAGACCAAGACGCCCTTATACATCAGCCTGCCTAACGGAGCGCCGTTAGCCTTTGCCGGCTTATGGGAGAACTGGAATGCGCCGGATGGCTCGCAAATTTTGTCTTGCACCATCATCACCACCCCGCCCAACGACCTGATGCAGTCGATTCATAACCGCATGCCGGCTATCCTGGCCCCAGAAGACTATGCGGCCTGGCTGGATCCAGACGTGTCCGACCCCAGCGCGCTGCAAGGGCTGCTGCAGCCGTTTAAAGCCGCCCCGCTGCAGGCTCACCCGGTCTCGCGCCTGGTCAACAGCCCGGCGAACGACCTGCCTGCCTGCATCGCCCCCATCGAAGACAGCGATGCTTAATCGCGGCTACATACCCCCATGCGATTAGAATCGAACAGCCCCTTGCCGGGCCAGGAAACCCTGCGATGACCCCCTCCCTGCCGCTTGTGCTCATCACCCACACCTTACCCACCCCGTGGTTAGCAACGTTGGAAGGCCGCTGCCGCTGCCTGGCCGGCCCGCAGGACGCCACCCACTGGGACGGCGGCCTGTGGCAAGCCCTGCCCGAAGCTGACGGCCTGCTGACACTGCTTACCATTCCGGTAGACCAGGCCGTGTTGGCCCGCAGCCCGCGGCTGCGCGTGGTGAGCAATATGGCGGTGGGCTACGATAACATCGACGTGGCGGCTTGCACCCGCCGCGGCATTGCCGTGGGCAACACGCCCGGGGTGCTAACCGAGGCCACCGCCGACCTGACCATGACGCTGCTGCTAGCAGCGGCGCGCCGTTTACCCCAGGCCGCCGCCGACGCCAAGGCGGGGCGGTGGAAAACCTGGTCGCCCACCGGTTGGCTGGGCGCAGACTTAACCGGGGCCACTCTGGGCGTTATTGGCCTGGGCAAGATCGGCCAGGCGGTGGCGCGACGCGCCCACGCCTTCGGGCTGCAGCTGATCTATTTCGACCACCATCGTAAGCCGGAGGTTGAACGCCAACTCCCCATCGCCCACCATCCGCTGGACGATTTGCTGGCCGCCAGCGACTTCGTGAGCCTACACACCCCGCTCACCCCGGCGACCGACGGGCTGATCGACGCCGCCCACCTGCGCCGGATGAAGCCCAGCGCCATCCTGGTCAACACCTCTCGCGGCGGGGTGATCAACCAGGCCGACCTGGCCCAGGCGCTGGAGCAAGGCTGGATTGCCGCCGCGGCCCTCGATGTGACCACGCCGGAGCCGCTCCCGCCCGATCACCCCCTATATCAGCTGCCCAACTGCCTCATCGCCCCCCACATTGGCTCGGCCACGCAAGCCACTCGCCGCCGCATGGCGCAGTTGGCCTGTGATAACTTGTTGGCCGGCCTGGACGGGCGTCCGCTTCCATATCCGGTCAACCAGGTTTAGCCCATGCCGCACCTTTATCATCGTCCGTTTCGGGTTCGCCATTATGAATGTGATGCTTACGGGCATTTAAACCACGCCCATTATGCCCGCTATATGCAAGAAACCGCTTTCGACGCCAGCGCCGATGCCGGCTATAACGCGCAGCGCTACGCCGCGATGCAGCGCCAGTGGCTCATCCGCGAAACCAAAATCGAATTTCTGCAACCATTGCAATATAACCAGACGGTGGAGGTTCACACCCATGTGGCCGATGTACAGCGGGTGACTTCGCAGCGCAGTTATACCTTCCTGGTGGAGGATGGATCCACCGCTGCCCGCGGTTGGACAAACTGGATCTTCATGGACACCTCCGCCAACCGACCCACACGCATTCCGCTCGAAGTAAAAGCGGCTTTCTTCCCTGAAGGCGCGCCGGAGGAATTTCCCCCTGCGCCCCCCTACCCCACGCCGCCCGAACCACCGGCGGGGGCTTACAGGATGCGCCGCAAAGTGTTATGGCGCGACCTCGACCCCGTGCAGCACGTAAACAACGCCGCCTACCTGGATTACACCAGCGACTGCGGATTTGAGTCTATTGCGGCGGTGGGCTGGCCGTGGCAGCGCCTGGACGAAGCCGGAATGGGTATCTACATCCGACGACTACACGCACAGTACCTGCAGCCGGCGCTGTATGGCGACGAAGTGGAAATTTGCACCTGGATTTATGATGTGAAGCGCTCTTTAGCCACGCGCCACTACACGATTCATCGCACCGCCGACCAGGCCCTGCTGGCGCAGGTTAACACCCTGGGGGTGTGGGTGAATCGCGAAACCGGCCAGCCCATGCGCATTCCCCCCGCGATGCTAGCCGATTTCGCCCCGAATATCGCCTCAATTTAAACCGGCGGGTTCAATTCGCCTTGAGGGCGGCGATGTAGGCCGGGTTAGATCCGCAGCATGACCCTAACACCTGCGCCCCCAAGGCCTGGAAGTGGCGCATATGGACTGCGAAATCATCCGGCGACACATCGTACACCGTTTGCCCGCCCACCAGGCGCGGCAAACCGGCGTTGGGCTTGGCGATTAGCACCGCCTCCGGCTGGGCTTCACGCATCTGGCGCAGCACTTCGGGAACCATCTCAAGGCCCTCGCCGCAGTTGAGGCCCAGCGCCGCCAGTCCCAGCGGCCACAACTCGGCAGCCGCCTTACCGGCGCTCAAACCCATCATGGTGCGGGCGCGCTTGCCAAAGCTGAGCGTGGCGAACACCGGCAAATGCGGCGCAGCCTGATGCGCGCCGAGCACAGCGGCCTTGGCCTCGTCCAGGTCGCTCATCGTCTCCACCCACAGCAAATCTACCCCGCCCTCGGCCAGGGCGGCGGCCTGCTCAGCGAAGGCCGCCTGGGCGGCTTGTGGGGTGAGCGCGCCCATGGGCTGCATCAATTCGCCGGTCGGCCCCATATCGCCCGCCACGTAGGCTTGCTCGCCGGCGGCCTGTTTTGCCAGGCGCGCCGCAGCCAGGTTAAGCTGGTGGGTGCGTTCACCTAAGCCCACCTTGCCAAGCTTAATCGGTGAACCGCCAAAGGTGTTGGTTAGGATGATATTCGAGCCTGCTTCCAGGTAGGCGCGGTGCAAAGCCAAGATTTTCTCGGGCTGCTCTACATTCCACACTTCGGGGGCCGACCCGGCCGGCAGGCCGGCTGCCATGAGCATCGTTCCAGTGGCCCCATCGGCCAACAACACCGCCCCACTATGCAGCGCCTGTTCAATTGAAAATTCCATTGTCCTTCTCCGATCTGATCATCAATATGGATAAAAGCTGGCCCACGGCATGGCCCTGGCTGGAGGGCGAACCCCTCACCCGGCCTGGATGTAATCTGGCCTAAACCAGCAGGGGCTTTTCTACCATCACCGCCTGGGCGGCCTGCACCACTTCTGGTGGAAACAGGATGGGTTTGCGGGTTTGAGCATCGAACAGCACACCGCTAATCGCCGTGGCTGCTGCCACGCGGTGGTTTTCATCGTTGTAAAGTTCGTGGTAAAACCTTATCCGGCGCGGACGCATAGACACCACCCCCGTCCATATCGTCAGCACATCGCCGGCGTGCAGTTCCTGCCGGTAGGCGATTTCCTGGCGGGTCGCGGCGATGCCCCATGCGCGCCGCTGCAGCACTCCCATGCTCAACCCTAGCGCCGCAAACATTTGCCAGGTGGCCTCATCAAATTTGCCCACGTACCACATTACATTCATATGGCCCATATGGTCACATTGATGAGGATAGACCAGGCCACGATGGGTGATAAACATTTCAGCCATGGCGTCGCCAAACTTTTTGGCCTAAGCAATCCGTCATGCTACAGGCGCTCGCCGCGCAGCAAGATGAACACCCCCGCCGCCAGGGCCAGTAACGCCAGGATAATGTCTATTGATGGGATAGTGATATTCACCAGGGGCAGCAAACCCTGTAAAACCAGCCAAACGCCCAACAAGATAAAGCCAACCTGGCCCGAAGCCCGCCCACCGCGTTGATCAAGCAACAGCAGTAGCCCCGCCGCCAACGCCAACAGGCCCAACACTAACCCAGCCTGTGGAAAGGAGACCGGAACCAAAGCTAAGAGACCCGTGAGAACCAACCACACAGCTAAAAGGGTGATTGCTATCCTGCGCATTGCACCTCCATGCAAAAAACCAGCCCGGCATGATAGAATTGTCTAAACAATATTGGCAAGCAATTCTTATCACACCCATCCCAAAGGCGGGGATATAATAGGTAACAGCCTTATTGTAACGGGATCCGGCGGCTCTGGCCAGAGGAGTTTTAGAAGAGTGGAAGCAGCCTGTGGAGACTGTCAAGCATGTGACCGTGCCGGTTGGAATGCAACCACAACAGCGACCTGACAATATGACTTAATCAACCCAATCTCTAAAGGATTATCCTGCGCATGAACAATCCACCGTCTTACCACATGACCCCTGAAGCATTCCGACGGTATGGTTACGCCGTGATCGATTGGATTGCAGATTACCAACAAAACGTGGAGCAATATCCGGTGCTTTCACAAGCACAGCCCGGAGAAATCCGCGCGCTGCTGCCGGCGGCGGCCCCCCAACACGGCGAAGCCTTTGAAGATATTTTAGCGGATCTGAACCGGGTGATTATTCCGGGCATCACCCATTGGCAATCGCCCAATTTTTTCGCCTACTTTCCAGCCAACAATTCTGGGCCGTCCATCTTAGGCGAGCTGGCAGCCTCGGGCCTGGGGGTGCAAGGCATGTTGTGGGTCACCAGCCCGGCCTGCACCGAGCTAGAAACGCATGTATTGGATTGGTTAGCGGATATGCTCAACCTGCCGGCCGACTATCATTCCAGCGGCAAGGGCGGCGGAGTGATTCAAGACAGCGCCAGCAGCGCCGCTTTAGCCGCCGTGCTGGCCGGGCGAGAGCGCGCCACGGGCTGGCAAACCAACCAACAAGGATGCAGCGGCGATCTGACGGCGTATGTGTCTAGCCAGGGGCATTCATCCATCGAGAAGGCGGTGAAAATCGCTGGGCTGGGGCGTGATAACTTGCGGATTATTGCCGTGGACGACGCCTACGCCATGCGCCCCGCCGCGCTGGAACAGGCCATCGCCGCAGACCTGGCCGCCGGTAAACGCCCGTGTTTCGTGGCCGCCACCATCGGCACAACCTCCTCCAACGCCCTCGACCCGCTGCGCCCGATTGGCGAAATATGCCGCCGCTACGGGATATGGTTTCACGTAGACGCCGCCATGGCCGGAACCGCCGCCCTATGCCCCGAATTCCAGCCGCTGCTGGACGGGCTGGAATTGGCCGACTCTTTCGCCTTTAACCCGCACAAATGGATGTTCACGAACTTCGACTGCGACTGTTTCTACGTAGCCGACCGCGCCGCCCTGATCCAGACACTGAGCATCCTACCAGAATATTTGCGCAACCAGGCCAGTGAGGCGGGGGCGGTGATTGATTATCGCGATTGGCAAATCCAGCTGGGCCGGCGCTTCCGCGCGCTCAAGCTGTGGTTTGTGATCCGCCATTATGGCATGGAAGGTCTCCAGTATCACATTCGGGAACATATTCGCCTGGCGCAAGCCTTTGCCGCGTGGGTGCAGGCTGCTGAAGATTTTGAGCTGGCTGCACCGGCTCCGTTAAACCTGGTGTGCTTCCGCCACCGGGGCGGCGACGCCGTGAATCAGCGCATCATGGATCGACTCAACGCCGAAGGCCGACAGTATCTAACCCATACCAAACTGGATGGAAAGTTGACTTTGCGCCTATGCATCGGCCAAACTCACACCGAGGCGCGCCACGCAGCCCAGGCCTGGGAACATATCCAGGCGGCAGCGGATGAATAAAGGGGAGCCATTGTGAATAAGCCCGTCTCGCCGCTTTTGGCGGATATTTTAATCGTGGATGACACCCCGCCAAATGTGCAGTTGCTGGCCGGTATGCTGCGCCATCACGGGTATACCACACGCGAGGCTATCAATGGGCCAATGGCGTTAGACCTGGTTGCGCAAAAAGCGCCCGATTTGGTGTTGTTGGATGTTCGTATGCCGGGAATGGATGGGTATGAAGTCTGCCGGCGGATTAAAGCCAACCCACTGCTGCCGTCCATTCCGGTGATCTTCGTCAGCGCGCTGGGCGACCAAACCGATAAACTGCTGGGTTTCGCCGCAGGCGGGGTGGACTATATTACCAAACCTTTCGATATGAAAGAGGTCCTGGCCCGCGTTAAAACCCACCTGACCATTGTTCAGCTGCAAAAACAGCTGGCCGAACAAAATGCACAGCTTCAAAACGAAATAACCTATCGTCAGCAGGTAGAACAGGCTTTGCATCAAACCAACGAAGCGTTGGAACGGCGTGTGGAAGAGCGCACCGCCCTACTCACCGCCGCCAACCTGGAGCTCAACCACGAATTAAACAATCGTAAACAAATTGAACGCCAATTAGAAGAACTGGTGATCCAGGTGCGCAACCAGGCCCGGCAAGTACACGAAATTATCAACACCGTGCCCGAAGGGTTACTGCTGCTGCGCGCAAACAGTGAAGTGGCGATGGCGAACCCCAGTGCGCTGCGCGCCTTAGAGAAACTGGCCCCTAATTGGCCGCAAGGCCGCCTGACGCGCCTGGGAGACCGCCCCATCGAAGGCTTTCTGGAAACGCCCCCAACCGGAACGTGGCACACCGTAGAAAAAGACGGCAGCACCTACGAAATTGTCAGCCGCATGATGATTGATGAAAGCGACCATCAATATTGGGTGATGGTGCTGCATAACGCCACCGAAGAGCTAGAGATTCAACGCCGCTTGCAGCAGCAAGATCGCCTGGCGGCGGTGGGGCAAATGGCGGCGGGCATCGCCCACGATTTTAACAATATTTTGGCCGTGATTATTTTATACACCGATTTGGCAATGCGAGTTGACGGCCTGCCGGCTGAGCTGGGCGACCGCCTGCAAACCATTGCCTTGCAATCGCGCCGCGCCTCTGAACTTATCACCCAAATTCTCGATTTCAGCCGCCGCAACATTTTAGCGCCGCGCCCGATGGACTTGCTGCCGTTTATTAAGGAGCAAGTCAAAATGTTGGAACGCACGATGCCCGAAAACATTCGCATTGCTCTTGATTCCGCAGTGACTACGCTGATGGTCGAAGCCGACCCAACCCGTTTGCAGCAAGCCATCTTAAACCTGAGTGTAAATGCCCGCGATGCTATGCCAGACGGCGGCCTGTTGACGTTTCGCATCTTTGCCTGCCTGGGTCAAACGCCGATCTCTTGTGTGACGTGTGGGGATGTGAAAAACGGCGACTGGGTGTGTATCGAAGTTAGCGATACCGGCACAGGGATAGCTCCGGCCACGCTGGCGCACATTTTCGAACCGTTCTTCACCACCAAAGCGCCCGGCAGGGGCACGGGCTTAGGCCTGGCCCAGGTATATGGTATTGCAAAATCACACAGCGGACATATCGCGGTCGAATCATCCATTAACCACGGCAGCGTTTTTTCGTTATATCTACCCCTTTATCGCCAGCCGTCCATCATCGAGCCGGCCGTCACCGACCTACCCATTCCAGAAGGCTGCAACGAGTGCATTTTGCTGGTGGAAGACGAAGCTGCAACCCGCTCCGCCCTGGTAGATGCGTTAACGCTGCTTCACTATAAGGTAACCGCCTGCGCACAAGGCCAAGACGCCATGCGCTTTTTACGTCAACACCTCTTTGAAGTGGATTTAATATTAAGCGACGTGGTGATGCCGGAGCTAGGCGGCGTTGAGCTGCTGCGTAACGTGCGCGGCATGGGCTTGACCATGCCAATTATTTTAATGACCGGACACGCCTTGCAAGAGGAGATGGAACGTCTGCAAGAGGAAGGGTTGACCGCCTATCTGCTTAAACCCCCTCGCATCCACGATCTGGCGACAATCTTAGCCAGCGCCCTGAAAGGAATCCAGAAAGATGCCGGGTAAAGCAAAGCAACCGCTGCCGGCGCTGCTATCTGCAATCTGCATGGCGTTGGCGCTCGCAGGCTGCGGCAGTCGTTCGCCCATTCTGGTGGGCTATTCCGCCGAGCTAACGGGGCGCACTAGCGAGTTGGGGGTGGACGGACGTGACGGCGCGCAGTTGGCCGTCGAAAGGATTAATCAGCATGGGGGCGTCAATGGCCGCCCGATTCAGCTGGTGGTTAAAGACGACCGCGGCGACCCCGCCACGGCGCGGCAGGTGGATGAGGAACTGCGTCAGGCCAAGGTGGTTGCGATTGTTGGACACCTCACCAGCGCCATGAGCAGCGCGGTCATCGAGCAAAATAACGCCGCCAAAATGGTGATGATCAGTCCCACAACCTCCAGTGCAGAATTTAGCAAACGAGACGATTATTTCTTTCGCGTGACCCCCGATACCGACCTGCTGGGCCGATCGATGGCCGATTACTTGTACACCAACCGCTCTATCACCAGTCTGGTAGGCGTGTACGATCTGCGCAATCGGTCTTACACGCAAGCCTGGTGGGATACGTTTACTCAACGCTATCAAAAGCTAGGGGGAACGGTGGAACGGGAATTTCCTTTTCGCTCTGGGATAACAGATTTGCGCACTATCACTGATGGGATGATTGCGGCGCAGCCTAAGGCGGTGATTTTTGTCACCTCGGCTTTTGACTGCGCCTTGATGATGCAATATATTCGCCCGAAGTTGGAAAAAACCCAATTTTTTTCCGCCGCCTGGGCGGTAACCAACGAACTGATCTCTAAAGGTGGCCGCAGCGTGGATGGGATGGAGATGCAATCGGTTTTCTATCCTTATAATGCTTCTGCAGCTTATCAAAATTTTGCCCAAATTTATCAACAGCGCTTTGGACGGCAGCCCAGCCTGGCGGCGTCGCACTCTTACGAAGCAATCCTGGTGTTGAGCGACGCCCTAACGCGCACACAAGGCAGCCAAGACGGTTTGCCGGAAGCCCTGAAGCAAATTAAAGATTTCCCCGGCCTACAAGGCAACATCACAATTGACCCGTACGGCGATGTAGAGAGAAATATCTATATGGTGCGGGTTACGTCGGGTTATTTCAGTATTATTAAAATTATCAACCCATAAAAAAATGATGGAGAGCAAGTATGGATAAAAGGGGACGTTCTCTGCGGCGCAACATTCTACAAGTAACCATTATCCCTATATTTATTTTAACGGTGATCTTAACCTGGTTATTTTTGCTTAGCTCGTGGCTGCTGCTAATGGAAATTCGCGGTCGGCAAAATCAAGTTGCGGAAGAACTTGCGGGTCAGGCGAATTTATATCTCAGCGAAACCGTTCGGTTAACCGAAATGTTGGCGGCGCAGTTAGATAACCTGACCAGCGAACAACAGAACGCCAACCTGGCAAACGTCCGCAGCCACTATCCCCGCTTCACAGCTTTATACATCTTGGACGAGCGCGGGGTGGTCATTTGCGAAGATACGAGCGCCCTACCCCTTTTGGGCCTCGATCTTTCCCGCGAAGATGTGTATCGGCAAATTCAGCAAGTGCGGCATGTTACCATGTCGCGCCCGTTTATTTCTGCTACTACGGGCAACGTCGCCATTACGGTGGCAGCCCCGATTTGGGATGGGAAAGCCATTAACCAGGTTTTTATGGGTGAAATGGATTTAACCTTGCTGCAGCACGCCATTGAACAGGTGGATGCTGGAATGGACAGCATCGCATTCATTGTCGATAACTCTGGCTCGCTGGTTGCTTACCCAAACCCCGAATGGGTGCAAGAACGGCAAAATCTCACCGAACTGGCCCTGGTAAAAGATGGATTAAACCGGCGCAGCAACTTCCGCGCTTTTAACAGCCCGCGCTGGGGTCGGTGGATGGCGGGCAGCATCACCCCGATGGATTACCAGTGGTCGGTGGTTATTTTGCAACCCGTCAAAAGTATCGCCCAGCCGCTGATCTTGCTGGTGAGTATGTCGGTGCTGGCTTTTGCCGCCAGCATGGGTGTGCTGTTTATTCTGGTGACGCGAGGGGTGCGGCGCGCCACCCAACCCATTATTAGTCTGGCGAACGAAGTTGAAGAACTATCCAAAGGCGACTACGCCAAACTTTCCACCGCCGGCGCGCCCAGTTTCGTGGAGGTGGACAGCTTACGCAGCAGTTTTGATCGCATGATCGAAGCGGTGATAGAGCGCGACCGTATGTTGGAACAGCGCGTAACCGACCGCACACTCCAGATCAGCGCCATCGCCACGATTAGCGAACACGTCAACGCCATTCTAGAACTTGACAGCCTCTTAAGCGAAGTGGTATCGGAAATTTCTACCCATTTTCGCTACCCCAATGTAAGTATTTTTTTATTGGAAGAGCAAACGCTGCTGAGGCTGCGCGCCGCCAGCAGCACTGCAGGAAAGCAACTGCTTGAGGAAGGCTACATGATCCCAATTGACGCAGAGCGCAGCTTGGTGGCGCTGGCGGCGCGGGAGAAGAAAATTGTCAACGAAAGCAATATTGCGCTTTCGCTAGCTTTTATGCACTGTGATTACCTTTCGGATACGCAGAGTGAGATGTGTGTGCCAATTATTGCCGGCGAGCAGGTGATTGGCGTGATTGATGTTCAAACCGAAGAGCAGCATAATTTTGATGCGACCGAGATCGACACCTTTCGCTCGTTGGCAAACCAAATCGGCATTGCCATCCATAACGCCCAGTTGTATACGCAAATGGAGAACCTGGTGGTAGAGCGCACCACAGAACTCACCCGCGCCAACCAGGAACTTAACAGCCAACTTACCGAACGCCGGCGGGTGGAGGCTGAGCGCGAAAAACTGCTAGAGCAAGTACGCGAGCAAGCCGCCCAAGTGCGCGAGATCATAAACAGTGTTCCCGAAGCAGTGCTTCTGATAGATGAAGATGGCTGCCTGGTGATGACTAATCACATGGCTGAAGGTTTGCTGCCCGTGCTAAGCAACTCACCAAGAAAGAACCCTACGGGCTGCATCGAACACATCGGCAACCGGTCTCTGCCAGACTTACTGGCTACCGGCCCCGGCGGCTTCTGGCACGAAATCAAGATTGGGGCGCGCACCTTCGAGAGCATCTCGCGCCCCATGGCGGACGAGTACAATCACCAGCGCTATGTGATGGTGATTCGCGAAGTTACCAAGGAGCGCGCGGTTCAACGCCAGGTGCAGCAGCAAGAGCGCCTGGCAGCAGTGGGGCAGTTGGCCGCCGGCATTGCGCACGATTTTAACAATATTATGGCGGTGATCTTACTGTATGTAGATATTATGCTTAACCAGCCCGATATTCAACTCCGGCAGCGCGAACGCCTAAACACCATCGCCCAACAAGCCCGCCGCGCGGCCGATCTCATCCAGCAAATTCTCGATTTCAGCCGGCGCTCGGTGTTAGAGCGCCGCCCGATGGATATTGCGCCCTTGCTCAAAGAACAGGTCAAATTACTTAAACGAACGTTTCCCGAAAATATTATCTTCCGGCTGGAAATCGAAGCCGGGATGACCGCCATTAACGCCGACCCCACCCGGCTTCAGCAGGCGGTTATGAACCTGGCCTTCAATGCCCGCGACGCCATGCCGGATGGCGGGGAGATTGAAATCGGGATGAAAATTCTACACATCGATGATGACCCAATGCGCTGCACAAACTGCGGCGATCTGCTAAAAGGCGATTGGGTTGCCATTTGGGTGCAAGACACGGGGCCGGGCATTCCAGCCGAAACGGCGGGGCGCATTTTCGAACCGTTTTTCACCACCAAGCCACCCGGCAAGGGCACGGGGCTGGGCCTGGCGCAGGTGTATGGCATTGCCAAACAACACGAGGGGCACGTTGATTTTGAAAATCCGCCTGGGGGCGGGGCGCGGTTCACAATTTATATTCCGCTTTTACATCCGGGGGTTATCTATACCCTGGAGGGCGAATCAGGAGCGCCGGTGATGGGGGAAGGGCAGCTATTGCTGGTGGTGGAAGATGAACCTGTAACACGCAAAGCGATTGTTGAGGGGCTGAGACAGCTAAATTACAACACGCTGGCGGTTAATAATGGGCGGGAGGCGTTGGATTTATTCACCGAACAAGGCGATAGCATCCGCCTGGTTTTAAGTGATGTGATCATGCCGGAAATGAGTGGCATCGCCATGTTTCGTTTGATGCGCGCCCGTGGCATCAACACCCCGGTCATCTTGATGAGCGGGCACCCTTTGCATGATGAGATGGAAAAATTACAGGCCGAAGGTGTGCTGGGCTGGCTGCCAAAACCGCCGAATATCGAACGCCTATCGCGGATTGTAGCTATGGCTCTCAAACACGGCCCGCGTTCATAATTTATGCCTGCGGGTGCGGAGGCGAAATCGCCCGGCAAAATTACATGGGAGGATAACCCGATCCTGGTTCACCATTTTACGACCTTTTTAGTATAATTATTTACAGGAGAATCAACTATGTTTTCAGCCGAGCAAATCGAAGCCTTGCAAAAAGCCCTACAAACCTGGCAGCACAACACGTTGCCGCGCAGTTTAAAAAGCATGCCAGAACGCCAAACGCAGTTTATTACCACCTCTTCCGAGGTGATTAAACGGCTCTATACCCCGGTGGATGTGGCGAACGAAGATTATTTGCAAGACATTGGCCTGCCCGGCGAATATCCCTATACGCGCGGCGTTCACCCCACTTTGTACCGCAGCCGTTTGTGGACGATGCGCATGTTTGCAGGCTTTGGCGCGGCGGAAGAGACCAACGCTCGCTTCAAATATCTGTTATCGCAAGGACAAACCGGGCTTTCAATTGCCTTCGATCTGCCCACTTTGATGGGCTACGATACCGATGCCCATGAAGCGGAAGGCGAATTTGGCAAATGCGGGGTAGCGATTTCATCATTGAAAGACATGGAAATCTTACTGGATGAGATTCCGCTAGATAAAGTCTCCACCAGTATGACAATAAACTCGCCGGCGGCAGTCATCTGGGCCATGTATTTAGCCGCAGCCGAGAAACAGGGTGTGCGCCCCGATCAATTACGGGGCACCCTGCAAAACGATATTCTAAAGGAATATATCGCTCAAAAGGAGTTTATCTTCCCGCCGGCTCCTTCCATGCGATTGGTGACCGACACCGTGGAATACGCCGCCCGACATGTGCCCCAGTGGAACCCCATCAGCATTTCTGGCTATCATATTCGCGAAGCCGGCTCGACTGCGGTGCAAGAATTGGCCTTCACTCTTTCCGACGGCTTAGAGTATGTGCGTTGGGCGCTTGAACGCGGGCTGGGCATCGATGAATTTGCGCCGCGGCTTTCTTTCTTCTTCAACGCGCACAACGATTTCTTTGAAGAAATTGCCAAGTATCGCGCCGCGCGGCGCATCTGGGCGCGCCAGATGCGCGAAACATTTGGGGCGCAGCTGCCGCGCTCTTGGCTGATGCGCTTTCATACGCAGACCGCGGGGGTAAGCCTCACCGCCCAGCAACCGGAAAACAATATTGTACGCGTGGCCTTGCAAGCTCTGGCGGCCGTCTTAGGCGGCACACAATCGCTGCACACCAATTCTATGGATGAAGCCCTGGCGCTGCCATCTGAAGAAGCCGTGACCATCGCCCTGCGGACGCAGCAGATTATCGCCGAAGAGTCGGGCGTTACGAATACGGTTGATCCTTTAGGCGGTTCGTTCTTTGTGGAAGCCCTGACCAACGACATGGAACAACAGACCTATGCCATATTCCAGCAGATTGCCGGCCTGGGCGGGGTGCTGCCGGCGATTGAAAAAGGGTATTTCCAGAGCGAGATTTCTGAGGCTGCTTACCGCTATCAGAAAGAAATCGATCAGGGGCTGCGGCGGATTGTGGGCGTAAACGCCTACAACGAAAAGAAGCCCGTGCAAATTCCTATCTTAGAGATGGATCCGCAGGGGTATCGACGCCAGTTAGATCGGCTTAACCAGGTGCGCCGGGAACGTGACACCGGGCGCGTGGGTCAAAGCCTCGATGCTCTGCGCCTGGCCTGCCTGAACAACCGCAATACCATGCCCAGCCTTATGGACGCTGTGCGCGCTTACGCTACGCTTGGCGAGATGATGGATGTGATGCGAGAGGTTTTCGGCAGCTACCAGGAACAAAACTGGATTTGAAATGCTTTATGATAAAATAACCGCTGGCAAAAATTCTACAGGCCTCCCCCGGTCTGCAAATTAATCCCTAAATGGAGCGATACCAAAAATGGCAAATGTAAATAAAGTTCGAGGAACGATTGGTATTCTTACCGGCGGAGGCGATGTGCCCGGCCTTAACCCAGCCATCCGCGCAGTAACCATCCGCGCCCTGCGAGAAGGCTACCGGGTTATTGGCATTCGAAAGGGTTGGGCGGGACTGATCAACGTAAAACGCGACCCTAAAGCTGACAACTCCGAATATATCCGGGTCTTGGATGAGGAAACGGTCCGCCGCGCTGGACGCACCGGCGGCACATTCCTGCATACCTCACGAACCAACCCGATGAACGTGAAAAAGGCTGATGTGCCCGATCATTTACGAGATCAGTTCTCAGAAGAAAAAAACGACCTGATCCCTGAGGTTCTTAAGAACCTGGACTTCCTGGGAATCGACCACATGATCCCCATCGGCGGCGACGACACCCTGAGCGTAGCTGTGCGGCTGTACCGGGAAGGCTTTAAGGTGGTGGCGATTCCCAAAACGATGGATAACGATGTGCCCGGAACCGACTACTGCATCGGCTTCAGCACATGCGTCACGCGCACTATTCAACTCGCTAACAGCCTGCGCACCTCCGCCGGTTCGCACGAGCGATTCTTGGTGCTGGAGGTCTTTGGACGGTATGCAGGCTTCACAGCCATGCTGCCCACCCTGGCTGGAGCGTCGGATCGGTGCGTTATTCCCGAATACAAATTCAATATCGACCGCCTGACCGAACTGATGGTCTATGATCGCAATCGCAACCCGAGCAAGTATTCGGTGGTGTTAATATCCGAAGGAGCCATGTTCGAAGGCAGCGATATGATGTTCCAGAATACACACACCGACGCCTTCGGACATGCCAAGCTGGGCGGCATTGGCGATCTGCTCTCGGAAGAATTAAAAAATCGCTCGGCGGCCTTCAACAATGGCAAAACCGTCAACGTCATTAACCAAAAGTTAGGCTATATGGTGCGCGGCGGCGATCCCGATGCAATTGATTCAATCGTTCCCATGGCCTATGGCAACCTGGCGCTAGATATGATCCTCAAGGGCGTACACGGCCGCCTGGTGGTGCTGCGTAATGGACGCTACGATAATATGCCCATCGATGTGGTGACCAGTACCAAGAAGGTGGTGAACGTGCAGAAGTACTATAATGCCGATCGGCTGCGCCCATACTTCCACAGCTTCGAGATGAACCCCCTGTTCATTATGACCAGCGAAGGCTAAAGCTACCATCGGCCTTGCAAAAGTAATAGCTTTCCGAAATGGAGAGCTATTATTTTTAATGTATAATTAATCAGGGGATTTCTATCAGAAAGGAGGTGAGCAATATGCCGAGAGCCAAGCTTTCCTTAGGGCAAGGTTTGGTGGAATATGCCTTGATCATCATGCTGGTAGCCGTTGTGGTGATCGTTTTACTTGCACTCGTAGGGCCGGCAATAGGTAATATGTTTAGCAATGTAGTGGGGAAAATTTAAATTCATCTTTTTATTCTCTCGTTCTTTAATTTTCATCCTCAGGGATGGCAAGAAAGCATCGCCATCCCTGATGTATTAACCAACCTCCCGCACCTTGAGATAGCGTTTTTAAGACTGGCTCATGTACGCTGAACCCACCTACGAACTGTCAACGACAACTAGAAAATAGCAGGCGACAATTAGAAATGCTTATTTGAATGGCGCACCGGAATGGCGTGGCCGTTGCTGCTCGATAACTGAAATGCCGCAGGCCTTGCGCCTGAGTCTGGCGGCGATGGTAAAGAACGAGACCAGCGAGGCGCCGCTCGGATAGCCGGGCACAGGTTTTAATCACGCAGCAGGCGCACCACCACAGCAGCCCCGGCTCGAGCAGCAGCAGCGCCACCGAAGCTTTGAAATCGGCCCCGCCCATCCAACCCAGGTGACAGAGTAAGCCGAGCAGGGCCGTGACCACACCGATCAGGAGTACAAATGCATACGACAGGCTGCCTGCCCGCTACTGCAACGCCAAAGCTGTGGCCGGCAGGGTTAGCCAGTTGCTCACCTGACCGCGGCGTAAACCCTGCCTGGCGCAGAGCGTCAGCCAGATACAGACCAGGCACAGCACAGGCGTATCCATCGACGCAGCGATCGGCTCAGGCCAGCACGGGAGCCAGCAAAACCAGGGCCAGTCGGGCGACCAGGGCAGCCAGAAAGATGAATAATGTTCCAAGAAACAATACCTTCGCCAATTATGCGGTAGAAACCGGAGGTTTGGGCGGTAAGAATGCGGCCCAAACTGGCAACTTGCAGGAAAATAGCCGCTAACAAAAGTCGTCAGATCAAGTTACAGAAGAAGTCTGGCAAAATCCACGGATCACCTTTCTCGCCGAATCGACCTGCCAAGAAGCCTTTTGCCGCTATAATATGAACATAATGAAAGATCACGAAGCTTTAATAGACCAGGCACGGATGTTAGTGGAACGCCTGGAACGGGTTTCAGTTGATTCGATTTGGGCCAGGCGCTCCAGCGGAAATCGCGGCGCACTGCTGCGCTGGGTAGAACGGGCGAGCGGCGACGCCGAGTGGAGATTAACTGAGATGGAGGCGCAGCAATTACAAAGCTTGGTGGATTTGGGATTTTTTTATCTTAGCCGGGCGGCGAAAGAAAAGGGTTAAACGGTCAAGAGTCTTGGTGGATGACCATCAAGACCCTTGACCGCTTTTATTCACCTCACTCACTTAGTACGTGGTGTTATTGAAGAACCAGTTATAGCTGTAGAACCCGCCCCAAGTGCTCTGGGTGCGCAGGGCAATTTGGTATGCCCCGCTTAGCTGCGCAGGAATGGGCATTGTAACGCTAAACGAGCCACCCGCACCGGAGTTGAACGTTCCAACCGGAATGCCGCCTACGCCGGCAGAACCCATCGGGCCCATCAAGACCTGGAAGGTCAGGTTGGCCGGGTAGTTCTGGGTCACAAAGGTGACGGTGTTATTGGCTTGAACCTGGCTAATCCAAATTGTGGGCGCATACCAACCGGTGTTCGGCCCCCACGGAGTCCAGTTAATCCAAGGATTATTGGGCTGCCCACCGGAAACAAAACCCGTGGTAGAAAACGTCAGGTCTTGCTGGAAGCTGCGGCCGTTTTTCTTGGTCTGGGTCAGGCGCAACCGGATAGTAGGACTGCTCTTGAACGGCTCGGTGTTGATCGGCAGCTCGTAATATTGATTATTACCGCTGTCGGTATCCAGATCTCCGAGGTTGGTGAAGTCATAATGGTTGCCATTGGGCACGCCCATCATCACGTTAATGCGGATATTGCTGGGCAAGTTGTAACCATTGATGCCCACCTTATCGGCCGTCCATACTTTGGCTACGCTAAAGCTCCACAGGCGCACCCCCGCCGGCCCTGGCTGACCCGTACCGCCGCCAGGCCCCGGCATACCATATAGGGGGATACACAGCGAAGTGCCGGCGTAAATCCAATGGGGGTTGCCGATGCCGTTTGCGGCGGCGATGGAAGTCCACGGCATATTGTACATTCGTCCGATCCAGAAGAGCGTCTCTCCATAGCGAACGTAGTGCCAGTATGCACAGCTCTGGGCTTGGGCCGGCTGAGCGGAAAAGCCCAACCCTCCAAAGCAAATCACCAGGGCCAAGAATGCAATCAAAACGCGATTTAGGGTTCGCATATTCATCCTCCTCACTCAACTAACCCATTATGACAGCCTAGGAGTGGACGCATAATTCATTGCTTTTCGCCGGAAGAAAAGCAAATCCGCATCCTAACATCTCATTAAGCTTATGGATTGATTATAGTGCTTTTGAACTTATTTTTCAATAGTTAATGCAAATTGCCAATCAAAAATTACTGTAAATTTTACGTGCCTATATGATCTGCTCCTGTTCCTGATCTGAAAAGGGCGTTTTTTTGACCGGCGACCGATTAAATTAACGGGAACACCGCCAAAATAAGCCAACTTAGTAACGCTGCCCCACTGATGGCGAACGCCCAACGACTGGCCTGGCCTGCAGCCGCCAGGGTGTGAATGAGCAGCACCACCGGAAGAAGCGGCAGAATGAGCAGCAAAAAACCAAGCTCTGGATTCAATCGCAAAGCCATGATAAAAGACAGGCTTAACAATACGCTCTGAGCTAACCACCAGGCCAGGCGGCCCACCCAACCAGAGCGCGCCAGGCAACTGCCAACGGTGAGCAGCCAGGGCAGCATCAGCAGCACGCCCACCGGCCACCATATCAACCGTTGAGCAGTCAGTTCCCAATGCAGCCATACGCGGCCACCCAGCCAGCCAAAGCCGAGCCACAAGGCCAGGAAGACAACCAGCGCGCCGCGGATCTCCCGCTGCCGGGGGCGATTCCAGCGAACACCGCCAACTAAACCAGCCAACACACCCGCTGCGCCAAACCAGGTGAGCAGATAGCCGCCCACGGCCACCCCCAGCAAGCTGCGCAGGTCAACCCCCAGCCGCCCCAGGAGCCACATGCCCCCCGTCGCCAAAGCGGCGCCACCGACGAGGCCCAAAGCCAAACGCCACAGGGGCGCGGGCGGATGCGCCTGGGCGCGGCGCAGATCCACGGAGCGGGCAGCCAGCGATTGCGAAGTTGGGGCGGCCTGGGCGGGCGACTCAAGCCTGGGCGCGGCTGGCGCTTGCAAGCCGGCAGCGCCAGGGCGGGTGGGCGCTGCCGGGGCGGCCGCCCGGTTAACCGGCAAGGAAGACTCACCCTGCACAGCCGGGGCGGGGGTTAGATTGGCGGCGCACAACACCGCTCCCACCAACGCCACGATATACCACCTGATGCGCTGATCGCGGTATGGCCGGCGGCCCGCCTGGGGGCCAAAGGTTTGATCTAGCCAGGCCAGGGCTTGCTGCTGGGCGGCATTGGAAAACAGAATGCTGATATGTTCAACATTGGGAATGACAACCATTTCCCTACCGCGGCCATCCGGCGTCGCCGGGCCGGGGCCGCCGGCCTGCGCCTGCAGCTGCTGGGCGTTCAGCAAAAAGCGCGGCTCCAGGCTGCCGGCCATTAGTAATAAATTTTGCGGTAGGGCCGGCCTGACGGGCTTCATCACCGGTGAGATGGCGATAACCGCCTGCGTAAAAGGGTGTTCCACGCCGTATTCCAACGCCACTCCGCTGCCCATGGAATGCCCCAAGATGGCAATGCGCCCGCGTTCGGTGAGCCGGCGCGCCGCCAGCGCGTTGACCACCTGCTCAACCGAGACCAGTAACGGTCTATCACCCAGGCGGCGCGCATTGGCCGCATGGCCATCGAAATCCCATGCAGCCACGGTGTAGCCGGCGTGCGCCAGGGTGAGCGAAAAGCCCCGCATCAGCGTTTCCGAACCGGCATAGCCATGCGCCACTAACACCAGCGGACGCTCCACAGGCCGGGCGGAGGCGGAGGTGTACACGCTGATGGGTGAGCCATCGACCTGAAAACGCAGCACCGCTAAGCCGTTTTCGGCGCTCTGAACCATCGCCAGGCCGAGAGCGAACAACATAAAACCTATCAAAGCCAGAACTAAACGCCGCGTCGGCAAGCTTTTCATGCGTCTCCTTAATCAACGGGCGGGAACAAAACCGGGCTCTGCTCAGGCGATTTTACGATGCACCCTGCCAGAGATACGCAGCCAGGTGATGGACCCATCGGCGCCGCGCAGGAACTCGCCCATATCGCCCTTACCAGGCTCGTCTAAGATCATCAACCGATCTTGCTCTACCAGCCCAGCCTTACCCGGCGGTGGTACGGGAGGCGGGGGCGAATCTTTTGCCGGAAAACCGCCCTTGGGCAGCGATTGGATCTTAAAATAAGGTCCATCAACGGTTAACACGATGCGGTTAGCGGTGGCATCGTACACCCCGGCTTTCTCGGCCATCTCGGCCTCGCCGCCCGGTCGCGCTTGAGGCTGCGCAATCACCACATCCAACAAGTTTTCCAGCAGCCAGTTACTCACAAGCTTATAGCATTCGTCGCCCCGGTCCGAATTGGTTAATATCGTCCAAGCAAAACCCTGGGCGGGCGCAAACTGAAAAGTAACCATCTGCCCATTGGTGGCGCCGCCATGGCGGATGATGCGCACCTGGCTGCCATCGCGGCGGGTTTCCTGGCGGCTAAACCAAGACACTCCCAACCATTCCCCATTCGCGGCGCTCACGCGCGGGGCGTGCATTTCGAGCAGGCGTTCGGCAGATAGCAAGCGGTCACCGCTCGATGTTAGCCCGCCGCCCATCTGAAAGCGGGCATATTCCAGCAGGGCGTGCACCGAGGCGGTCAATCCGCCCACGGGGTTGCCACAGCGCGCCAAGGCCCACGGGCGCTGCACTTTGGGCGGGCGCGTCTCCTGCGGGAACACGGCGTCGTGCCCCACCACAAAACGGTAAGTCATCACATCAGCCGGCGAGAAAAAAGCCTGCTCTTGCAAACCGAGAGGCGCTAACACCAGATCGCGCACTGCCTGCTCATAAGTCTGCTCACACAGCACCTCAAGCACCCGCCCAGCCACGTAAAAACCGGCGTTGTTATATGAAAACACCTCTCCCAGCGGCGTCTCCTGGGGCAATTCGACCAGGTGCGCCACCATGCGCTCCAGGGCGTCATCGCCGGCCCCAGTATCATCAAAGTAATCGCCCAACCAACCGGGGGTGTGCGTGAAGATATGGCGCAGCGTCACCCGCTGAGCTACGCTTTCATCCGCCAGGCGCAAACCGGGCAGGTAGGCGCGAACCGGCGCGTCCAAATCGACGCGGCCTTGTTCCACCAGGCGCATCACCGCCAGCGCGGTGAAAGTTTTAGACACCGAGCCGACCTGGAATAATGTGTTTTCGTCCACCGGCAGAGGGTTTTCGACGCTGGTTACGCCAAAGCCCTGCATCCATACCTGGTCGCCATACATCAACCCGACGGCCACACCTGGGATGTGAAAGCGCCGCATGGCATCTTCAACGTTAATTTTTAGAATTTGAGAGAATTCTGCAGAAAAAGGAGTTTCCATGATGATCACCTTGAGATAATTCTGAGGTTGGGGCTGCGGTTTATTGTATCTCAATATCGGCCTGCTTGCAGCCATGCTTAGGAAACAAAACGATGCAATCGACTTATTTGGGCCGGGTTTCTTATTCTATACCGGCTAAAAAATCGAGTATGATAGCCTGCATGACGACGCTGCCACTTTACGCCCAACTATACCAGGTAAATACCCGCCTGCTGCTGACGGAGCTTGCTCAGCGATTGCACCGGCCCGCTACGCTGGACGATATTAGCGATGCCTGGATTCAAGAGCTGGCCGAGCGGGGTTTCAACTGGTTGTACCTGCTTGGCGGGTGGGACTTGGGCCAGATGGGACGCACCCTGGCGCTTCACAATATGCCGCTGCGGGGGGAATTACAGCAAGTGCTGCCCAACCTGAGCGACGCCGATATTGTGGGTTCGTGTTTCGCCATCACCGGCTATCAAATTCCAGACGCCTACGGGGGGCCGCCGGCGCTGCAGCGGCTGCGCCAACGTCTGGCGAAGCATGGGCTGCGCTTGATGATGGACTTCGTTGCCAACCATACCGCCATGGATCACCCTTGGGTAACCCACCACCCAGAATATTACATCAATGGCGCCGCCGAAGACCTGGCGCGCGACCCCCAGGTGTATTTCCGCACTGCCACGGCGGTGGGCGAACGCATTTTGGCGCATGGGAAAGACCCATATTTCCCCGCCTGGAACGACACGGTGCAAATAGATTACAGCAGCCCCGCAGCCCACGCGGCGGTGATCGACGAGATGCTGACCGCCGCGGCCCAGTGCGACGGGCTGCGTGTGGATATGGCGATGCTGCCCCTGCCGGCGGTGTTCTTGAGTACCTGGGGGCGCACGGCGCTGCCATTTTGGCCGGACGCCATTCAACAAGTGCGCCGGGCGTTTCCAGATTTTATCTTCTTGGGGGAGGTGTATTGGAACCTGGAATGGACATTGCAGCAGCAAGGCTTTGATTTCACCTACGACAAGCAGTTTTATGACATGTTGGTGAACCAGGATGCTGCCGGCGTAAAGAAACATTTGATGATGCCGCGACAGGTGCTGTTTCACATGGCGCACTTTCTCGAAAACCACGATGAGGCCCGCGCCGCGGCGCGCTTCCCGTTTGCCATCCACATGGCGGCGGCGGCCCTGCTCTACCTGGCTCCGGGGCTGCGCTTCTTCCAACACGGCCAACTGCAAGGGGCCTGGCTGCGCGTGCCCATGCAACTCAACCGCAGCCCCGATGAACCCACCGACGAGTGGATTCAGACTTATTATGAAAAACTAACCGATGTGCTCAAGCTCCCGGCGGTGCGCAGCGGCGAGTGGCAGCTTCTGGAAATGCGCCCGCAGCAAGGAACCGGCAGCCTGGCTAAGAAGCTGATCGGCTATCTCTGGCAGCCCGGTTCCGGGGCAGCGACCGGCGCGCTGCTGGCGCTGGTGAACTTCAGCCCCAGCCTGGTGCGCACGGTTACGCGTGTGCCCATGGACGCTATCCAGGGACAAACCGTGATGATGTTCGATCACCTCACCGGCGCCAGCCCAAAGCGCATCGGCGACGACCTCTTCCACAATGGGCTAATCTTGGATATGGCCCCGTGGGGAGTGGCCCTGTTGGAGGTGCGGTAAGCTCGGAACCCGGCTTATTGGGCAGGCGGCGGGCCCGCCCAGACGAGTTACTCGCTGCGTAAGAAAATCGCGCCCGATTGCGGCGGCATATTCGCGCCGGATTGCGCATCGACGGTCACACCCGGGTCGCTGCTCAGCAAAATCTGCCATTCGCCAGGCTCCCAATGGGGAATCACACGCGGCTCAGTCGCCAGGTTAAACACCACCCAGGCTTTTTCCCGCGGGGTTTCGCGACCAATATAGATCCACTGGGCGGCATCGTTGAACTGCACCCAGGGAATATCAATATTACCCGCCAACAGGGAGAGGTGCCGTTTGCGCAGCGCGATCAGCTGACGGTACCACGCTAGCATCTCGGCCTGGGCCGGCTGGTTCAATTCGCTCCAATCCAGCTTTGAGGACAGCGCCGTTTCTGAGGCTTGCGGGTCGGGAATGTGGTTCGGGTCCCATCCAAACGCGGCAAACTCTGCCACGCGGCCTTTACGCACCGCTTCGGCCAGCTGTGGGTCTTGATGATCGGTAAAGTACCTGAACGGGGTTTGCGCATCCCATTCCTCCCCCATGAACAATAAAGGCACAAACGGAGCGGTAAAGATAAACATCGCCGCCAGGCGGCTGAGCCGGGGGCCGAGAACAACATTCATGCGGTCTCCGTCTGCGCGATTGCCCACCTGATCGTGATTCTGTAAGAAAGCCACAAAGCGATAGAACGGAATGCCATACGGGTTGCGCCCGTGGCGGCGGCGGCGATAAAACGAAAATCCGCCATCGTAGACGAAGGCTTTGGATAGCGCCTTGGCTAAATGTTTAATCCGTCCAAAATCGGCGTGAAAGCCATTATGTTCGCCGCTGAGCAATGTCCACAAGGAGTGGCGGAAATCATCATTCCACTGGGCGGTTAAACCATAGCCGCCGCTTTCGCGAGAGCGAATGATTTTAGGATCGTTCAAGTCGCTTTCGGCGATGAGCGCCAGCCGGCGGCCTAATTGAGCCTGGAGCAGATTGACTTCAATTGCCAGCTGCTCCAAAATGTGAATGGCGGTCAGGTCAATCATGGCATGCACGGCGTCCAGGCGAAGACCATCCACGTGATAGTCGCGCATCCACATCAAGGCATTATCGATGAAAAAGCGGCGCACTTCTTCGTTATCGCGCCCGTCAAAGTTCATCGCCGGGCCCCAGGGGGTCTGGTAGCGGTCGGTATAATAACACCCGTAAACGCCCAGGTAGTTGCCGTCTGGCCCCAGATGATTATAGACGACATCCAAAATCACCCCCAGGCCCTTAGCATGGCAGGCATTCACAAAACGCTTGAGGGCGTCCGGCCCGCCATAAATATGATGCGGCGCATACAAATCAACGCCATCGTAGCCCCAGCCTACACTGCCAGGGAACTCGGCCACGGGCATTAATTCCACATCCGTCACGCCAAGCCCAACCAGGTGATCGAGTTTCTCGATGGCGGCATCAAACGTGCCGGCAGGCGTAAACGTGCCAATGTGCAGCTCGTAGATCACCGCAGCAGAAAGCGGCGTCGCCGACCAGCCCTTATCTGTCCAGTCGAAACGGCTGTGATCGTAGAAGCGCGACATACCGTGGACCCCGTAGGGCTGCCAGGGCGAACGCGGATCGGGCAAGGGAACGCTGCCATCAACAATAAAACCATAATCTACCCCATGCTGAGCCAACGGGGTATCTACCCACCACATCCCCCATTCGTCGCGGTCCATAGGGACAATTTCCGAACCGATTTTCAGATCCACTTGTTGGGGATCGGGGGCCCAAACTTTAACAATCGTCATACATCGCTCCATCAATTAAGGGTTACTTTTCCAGCACGCCCACCGGGAAGGCGCGCAGCACATCTAATAAGCTCACCCGGCCATGCAAAACACCCCCGCCGAAAATGCTGCGCCATTCGCCAGGCGGGAGATCGAGGCCGGCGCGCGCCCACACTGGGTGCAGAGGCGATAAGTCATCGAGGCGCGCCGGCCCGCTTTCCATCAGCGCCGCGCCGCTCAAGCGGGGCGCAACCACCACCACGCCATCGCCGCGCTGGAACGCCAGGGCGTGCCGGCTGTTCACTTCCAAAGGCCGATAGGCGGCCTGCGAGGCAAAATCTTGTGGGCGACGCGCTCGTAACGCCAACATGCGTTGGATAAGATACAGCTTGGGAGCAGCCTCATCGGCGCGCTGGAGAACCTCCGCCGGCGCTTTGCCCTCTAACCAGGCCAGCAGCGCCCTGCGGCGGGGGTAGTCCACCGGGCGGCGGTTATCGGGGTCTACCAGGGATAAACTCCACAGCTCAGATCCCTGGTAAATATCGGGCACACCGGGCGTGCTGAGTTTTAGGGCGGTCTGGGTTAAGGCATTCAGCCGCCCTGGTGTGATAATGCGTTCGGCGAAGGCGCGCAGATCATCGACAAAATCGCGCTGCTGAGTGATGTTTTCGATGAAGGTGCGCACGCCTTGCTCATATTCGGGGTTCGGGTTAGTCCACGAGGTGCATCGTTTGCCCTCCCGGCTGGCCTTCTCCATGTAGGTGAGTAATCGCTCGGTTTCCAGCGGCCAGGCCCCCAGCATGGTTTGGTAGATCAGGTACTCATCCAGGCGATCGGGGATGTTGGGCTGAGGCCGGCAGGCTGCATTGCGCTGCGCCCAACGCTCAACCGCGGCCGTCCATTGGGAGGGGATTTCGGAAAGCACATCGAGGCGGGCCCGCACATCTTCACTGCGTTTGGTGTCATGGGTGGTCGTGGCTAACATCGCGCCCCCCCACCGCCGCTGGGTCTCCTGGCAAGCCTGGTGAAAGGCCTGCGGAGAAAGGCCGAAGATGCCGGGGTCGCCGCCCACTTCGTTGAGTGAAACCAGGCGGTAATGGTTGTAGAAGGCCGTATCCTCCACGCCCTTGGCCATCAGCGGTCCGCTGAACTGTTGAAATCGCTGGATAAACTCAGCATCGCGTTTATCGCCTATGCGCAGCAGAAGCAAATCGCGCAGAAAGTCAAACAGCAGCGGATCAAGGTCGGGGCGTTCGGTTTTGGCGCGCTGGGCGGCTTGCTCCAGGTAGCCCACATCCGCCGGGCGCAGCTGCTCATCTTCGGGGCGCACGAATGTGCGATACACCGGCAGGTCAGCAGCCAGTTCGGCCAGAGCTTCGCGCAGCTCGAACCGCGTATAGTCGCGATAGCGCCGGTGATGTTCGATGACCCCCACCAGCACATCGGCCAGGCGGCTGAGGTCGCTGCCAAGCAGATCGTTAGCCACGGCCAATTTTTTCTCCCTCACTAACGCCGTCCATTCCACCTCTTCACCGGTGAAGCAGGAATAGACCTGGCTTAGCGGCTGCTCTGCTGCGGGGTCTACCAGCAGATTGTTGACGCGGAACATGAAATCGTAGCCGGTGGTTCCATCAATCGGCCATTCATCGGGCAATCTCTCGCCCGGCTCTAAAATCTTCTCAATCACAATCCAGGCATTGGGGGCGTCTTGGCGCAGGCGGGTAAAGTAATCCAACGGGTCGCGCAGCCCATCGGGGTGATCGATGCGCAGCCCATCGATCAGACCGGCTTTAAGCCAGCCGAGCAGCAGGGCGTGGGTGTCTTCGTAAACTGCAGGGTCTTCCATGCGCAAGCCGATCAGGTTATTGATATCGAAAAAGCGCCGGTAGCCCAGCTCGCGGGTGGTGATGCGCCAAAAGGCCAGGCGGTAGTTTTGGGCTTGCAGCACTTCTTCCAGCAGGTTGGGGTCGCGGTTAATCTCATCCACTGCCTGCTGAATGGCCTCGTCCACATCTGGGGCTTGCTCCACCAGGCGCTCCAACCAATGCACCAGCACGGCCTGGTCTTGGCTGCGCCGGCGGGCTTGCTGGCGGTCCCAAGCGGGGGCCTGGGGCAGTTCGCCAAAGGCCCGCGCCATGTAACGCAGGTCGGGCGAATCGAGGCGCTGCGCCGCCCGGCTAAGCACACCGCTAAACGAACGCGGATCGATGGGAAAGCGGTTGTCGTAATAGGCCAGGGCGAACTTTCCGCATTCGTAAAGCAGTTTTATTTCGCCCGCTTCCAGCACCCGCCCCACGTGATCGCCCAACACGGGCAGCATGACCGCATTGGCCGATTTTGCTTCCGGCGGCCCCCAATCGACATCGAAATAGGAGGCGTAGGCGCTGGAAGCGCCGTTTTCAAGCACATCTTGCCACCAGGGGTTATCGGCGCTAATTGCCATGTGGTTGGGCACTACGTCTACTACGAGGCCCATTTGATTTTGCATCAGTTCGTAGCACAGGCGCGCAAACGCCTCCGATCCGCCCAATTGGGCGTTCACCTGATGATGGTTGACGACATCGTAGCCATGGGCTGAATCGGGGGCGGCCTGCAAGAAAGGCGAGGTGTACACATGGCTCACCCCCAGCGCTTTCAAATACGCCACAGTGGCCGTGGCGTCATCCAGGGTGAACCCCGGGTGAAGCTGCAAGCGGTAGGTAGCGCGCAAATCAACGGGCATGGCGGAATATCACCAAAGAACGCGCTTCAACCATCACCTGTTCGCCGCCGCGGCATTTTTCATCTTCCCTCACCTCCGCATGATTGGTATCGAGCACCTTGTGCCAATTTTGGAAGGCCACGTCGCTTGGCAAGGTAAAGGGCAGCGCCTCGTAGTGGGCGTTGAACATCAGGTAAAAGCTGTCATCCATAATGCGGTTGCCATGGACATCAGGCGTTTGGATGCGTTCACCATTTAAGAACACGCCAACCGACTTGGCAAAGGCCAGTTTCCAGTTCTCTTCCGACATTTCAAAACCATCGGGAGTGAACCAGCCAATATCGCTCCAGCCCTTATCATATACCGCCCGGCCTTGGAACCAGCGCCGCTGACGGAACACGGGGTGATCTTGCATAAACTTGATGATTTGGCGGGTAAAGCGCAGCAGCGATTCATCCACATGCTCCCAGTCTAACCACGAGATTTCGTTATCCTGGCAGTAGGCGTTATTATTACCGTTTTGGGTGCGCCCGATTTCGTCGCCCGAAAGCAGCATGGGAACGCCTTGAGAAAGGATTAAAGTCGCCAGGAAGTTGCGCTTCATGCGCGCCCGCCGCGCGAGAATATCCGGGTCATCGGTCGGGCCTTCCACGCCGCAGTTCCACGAACGGTTATCACTGTGGCCGTCTTGATTGTTTTCGCCGTTGGCTTCGTTGTGTTTTTCGTTATAGCTCACCAGGTCGGTGAGGGTAAAGCCATCGTGAGCGGTGACAAAGTTGACACTGGCCGTGGGCTGGCGGCCATTGGCCCCGTAAAGATCAGAACTACCGGTCAGGCGATAGGCAAACTGTGGCAGCTCGCTATCCATGCTGCGCCAATAATCGCGCACCGAATCGCGATACATTCCGTTCCACTCTGCCCAGCCGCGGGGGAACTTACCCACCTGGTAGCCGCCTGCGCCCACATCCCAGGGTTCAGCGATCAGTTTTACTTGCGAGAGGATGGGGTCTTGCTGGATAATGGTGAAGAACGTGCCCAGCATGTTCACATCATATAGTTCCCGCGCCAGGGCGGCGGCCAGGTCAAAGCGGAAGCCATCGACGTGCATCTCCGACACCCAATAACGCAGGCTGTCCATAATAAGCTGCAGCACATTGGAATGCACCAGGTTAAGGGTGTTGCCCGTGCCGGTGAAATCCATGTAGTAGCGCCGGTCATTTTCCACCAACCGGTAATACGAAGCGTTATCAACTCCGCGGAAGCTCAGGGTAGGGCCGGTGTGAGCGCCCTCGGCGGTGTGGTTATAGACCACATCCAAGATTACTTCAATGCCCGCCTGGTGGAGGGTTTTCACCATCTGCTTAAACTCTTGCACCTGGGTGCCCCGGTCGCCGGAGGCGGAGTAGTGGTTATGCGGGGCGAAGAAGCCAATCGAGTTATAGCCCCAATAGTTGCTCAAGCCTTTATCGGCCAAAATACGGTCAGTCACAAACTGATGCACCGGCATGAGTTCGACGGCGTTGATCCCTAACTGCTTAAGATAGTCGATCATCACCGGTTGGGCCAGGCCGGCATACGTGCCGCGCATATGTTCGGGCACACCCGGATGGCGAGCGGTGAAACCCTTAACATGCATTTCATACAGCATGGTGTGGTGGAAGGGAATGCGCAGTGGACGATCATCGCCCCAGTCGAAGGTGGGATCAATCACCACCGAACGCGGCATAAACGGAGCGCTGTCGCGCTTATCGTAAGACAGGTCGGCTTTGCGAGCGCCGATCTTATAACCATACACGGCATCGTCCCAGATCACATCGCCGGCAATCGCCTTGGCGTAGGGGTCGAGCAGCAGCTTGTTGGGGTTAAAGCGGTGTCCATTATGCGGGTCGTATGGCCCCTCAACGCGGTATCCATAGCGTGCGCCGGGGCCAACCCCGGGCAGGTAACAGTGCCACACCATGTTATCGTTTTCGGTTAAGCGAATGCGGGCCGTCTCCTTACGGCCGTGTTCCCCATCATAAAGATATAACAACACAGATGTGCCATTGACGCAAAACAAGGCGAAATTTGTCCCTTCGCCATCCCAGGTTGCGCCAAGCGGATAGGGGGAACCCGGCCAAATGGGTTGTTTTTTCATAACATCTCCTTACTCAATAACATGCATCCCCGATAGGTTTTATCCCAACGATGTATTGGTTAATCGCCGGATAGGAGCATTGTAAAACATATGTTCACGCAATCACAATAGGACGAAACCCTACAAAGAGGAACACGTGAGAATTAAAAAGTGAACTATCGCATGGCCGCGCCATACGGCAGCTCACCCTAAATGTCAGCTCATCACGCCCCTAGCGCGGGACGATGAAGGTAATATGACGATGGCAGGGCAAATAGATCGTAACCGGCTTGGTCTTTACACACTTGGTGGTATAGCGCCAGCCGCCTGCTCGACAGCCACATGTGCCGGTCTGATAGGTGGAATAAACCACGCCGCAGCGCATGGTAATATAGGTGTCAATCACATTGCCATACGGGCTAAATATCTTCTCTTGGGTGGGTTCACCCACCGATCCGCAGCCGTTTTTAAAGGCCTTGGGCAGGGTACCCGGCTTCTTGCCCAGCTGCCCGGGCGAGGCCAGGGAAACGTTTTGCGGGCTGGGGCTGAAGGCGACGCCGGCTTCAAGCGAGCTGTCGATCTGCTCCGTTTGGCTTTTCGCGGCGACAAACGTGGAGGAAAAAGCCAGGGTCATCAACACAACAAGCACCACCGTGCTAAACAAAATTCTTCTGAAACTCACTTTTCACCTCCATAGAATTAAATCTACTGTCCATTATACACCACGCCCTAAGGGTTAGCGGGCGGCTCATCCCGCAAATTTCTTCGATAACCCATAATGCTGGAAAGATTGAAATAAATGCCAGCAGGCGAAAAACCCTGAACAAAGTGTATAAAGCTAGAAACCAAGTCGTCATCCATGACACCTACGACCCGTCAACCACCTCACCCATGCCAATTACAGCGACGGACGCTACTTCCACTACACCTACGATTCGGTCGGCAACCGCACCACCCAAAACACCTCTTGGGCAGCACCGTCTATGCCCATGACGACGCTAACCGCCTGCGCACCGCCGGCGGGGTAATCTATGAATGGGATGCCAACGGCAACCTGACGTCCGACGGCTCCAAGAATTACCGCTACAACGCCGCCAACCGCCTGATCCAGATTTATGGAACCGGCGTCATCACCACCACCTGGAAATACAACGCCCTGGGCGACCGCAGCCAGGAAACCCGCAACCTACGCACCGCCAACTATGCCCTCGAGCTCAACACCAGCCTGACCCAGGTGCTGGCCGGCGACGGCCAAACCTACCTCTACGGCCTGGAACGTTTATCCCAAAGCAGCGCCCAAGTCACGCAATATTTCCTGACCGACGCCATCGGCAGCGTGCGCCAGTTGGTCGATCAGCGTGGGATGATTACCCGAGTGGAAAGCTACCAGCCGTATGGAGAGGCGGAGGTGGCTTACGACTACGCGGAAACTCAGTATGGATTTACGGGGGATATTCAAATCAAGGGGTAATTTACTTACGTGCCAGGTGGTATTCGCCTTATCATACCAATTCTCTAGCTGATCAAACATTCTCCCCGCTTTCTCGATAAATGCTGCTCGCCGTTTTTCGCGTGATTGGGTTCGTGCCATTTCTTCCTCCTGTCCTTGGTTTTCTCTCCCCTTTAGATTACCTTATTTGTCCTTTCTCGCCCCCGACACTTTTGCCTTACACATCATTGGGAGTTACCATGACATGCGCTAGATGTGTGGGCTTTAGGCAACCAGGCCGGAGAACAGGCTATAATACCCAATCATGAGATCTAAGATCCGCTTGTGGGTCACACTCGCTTTTCTGATGGGTGGGCTTTGGTGGGCTGCACCGGTCCAGGCCCAAACCGGCGCCCCACCGCCTTCCTCCACGCCGCCGGCTGCTCCCACCCCGAGTTCCAGCCCAGCCGCGCTCCCGCCTTCCATAATCACGCCCGGCTCCGCTCCCACCGGTGAAGGTTTCCAAGCCATCGATAAAACTTATGGGGTGACTTTATACAAGAAAGATTACCATAACGGCAGCCCCGATTATGTTCAGGAGGTGGACCTGAGCCAGGGCGCTCGCCTGAAACTGCTGCACGGCGACATCACCGAGCCGCGCCCCAGCGGCGGCAGTTTTGGCGGCCCCGACCCGCGTATGACTTCCCCGGCTCTTTCTACCTTTTGGCGACAAATGACTGCTGAAGACAGCCACACCTTTTGCGTGGTGAATGGCGGTTTTTTCTATATGCCGGAGTACCCTACCCGGTTGGCTTTCCCCCTCAAAGTGGATGGGCGCATGGTAACCGAAGGCTGGGGCATCGACACCTATGTGGGCGAACATCTCATGTTGGCCTTGTGGGACGACCACGCCGACATCCTCCCTATGACCCAGGAAAGCTTGTATGCTTCGGATGCGCCCAACATCTTAGGCGGGCTAAGCGAAAACGCCAATAAGCGCGCCAAGTTCGCCGTGGGCCGAACCTTTGTGGGCCTGGCAGACCGCGATGAGCAGCCCGGTTATGAAACCGTGCTGATCCTCGCTACGCGCACCGCCACGCAAAGCGGGGCCGCCCAAGCCCTCCGCAGCCTGGGGGCAATCAAGGTGATGATGCTGGACGGCGGCGGCTCAACCCAGCTGCGCTGCCGCAGCGGCGATTTGCTGCCCTCCGAACGGCCCATTCCGCAGGCGGTGGCCGTGGTGGCCGCCACACCGGCGCAGGTTGCCGCCCAATTGCTAGATGTAACCCAATGGCCGGTGCTGCACGTGGGACAAGGCTTTCCTTTACGTATGCAGGTGCGCAACACCGGCGTGGTCAGTTGGACGCAAAGCAGCACATCCCTGATTATTAACGCCTTTCCCCATGACATACCTTACCCTCTACGCATGCTCGACACGGTTGCAAGCGGGCAACAAACCGTGATCACCCATACCCTGGAGGCTTACCAACGTCCCGGCGTGTACCCGATGGAAATTAACTGGGGGATTCAACACCAGGGAAAGTTCTACTCCGGCAAAACCATCCGCACCTATGCCGTAGTGCTGCCCCTTAACCTGGTGGATCGCGCCGGTGAACTGCAACAAGACCTGGCCGACTGGGACAAAAACAACCCCGAAGAGGTTCAAACCCGCCTGGAAACCTGGATGGCGAATATACAGGCAACCCCCCTGGCGATTATTCCCCAGGGAACCCCCGGCGCTGCAAGCCTTACAGATATTATCCATATGGAAGACGCCTTATGGATTCCCCTGCTGATGCTGCCGATTGTGCTGACCTTAGGCCTGCTCATTACCCGCCGGGACAAACCCAACAATTAGCTCGGAATGGGATAGGTAGGCTATGCTATAATCAAAAAGAGATCGCTTACCGAGAGGCTTTCATGCAGTGTCCACACTGTCATCAAGATCACCCGGATAACACGCGGGTGTGCCCGAACACCAAGCTACCTTTAGGTCGAATGATCCGCTGCCCATACTGCGGGCACGAATCACGCCCCGGCTCGCGGTATTGTGCGGGCTGCGGTAAGGCGCTGCCCCACCCCGCCGTGCGCGAGGAAGAGGGCCAGATCGTCCAGAGCGACCCCGCGGCGTCCGCAGCAGACAGCGCTCCGGCGGCAGGTGCGCCGCAATCTGCGCCGGGCGCCTCGCCGGGCAGCTCAGCGACGGCTACGGCCCCTTCGCCCCAAGCGCCTCGGAGCGAGGAACGCCGCCCCTCGCTGGCCGACGCCCCGGTGATCCTGGATGGCGCGCCGGCGGCCTGGGCGGCTATCCCCACCTCCCCCCGCAATGAAGCGCCGGTGGCTGCCGATGCGCCCCCAGCGGCGAATCGCTCCTGGCTGTGGGGAGCATTGGGGCTGCTGGTGTTGGTGGGTTTATTTGCAACCTGGCGGGCGCTAATCACCCCGCCCGCGCCAGAGCAGCCGCCCCAGGCAGTTGCGCCCACTTTTACCAACGCCCCCACCTTTACCCCCAGCACCCCCTCCGCTACCGCCACCGAAGTGGACGCCACCCTGGCGGTGATTCCTTTATTACAAACGCAGACCCTCCTGGCTGCGCCCTCCGTGGGCGCGCCGGATGCCACCCGTTCACCAGAGGCCGCCACACAGCTGCCCGAAACGGACACCCCCCCCGCCGACCCATCGAGCACCGCAGCGGTGGAACCTGTGGCCGATCCAGCAGGCTTCGCGGCGCTTTCCCTGGCCTTCGTTTCCTACCAGTCGGGCAGTCCGGCCTTGTTCCTGATGAATCCCGATGCACCCAGCGCCTGGAAGCAGGTGGCGCTGCCCGACGATTATGAAATATCGGGTGTGGCTTCGTTTTGCGGTGATGAAATCTTGTTTGAAGCGGAAGATCGCCAGCTTAACTTGCCGCGGTGGATCTTCACCTATGACGAGGCCACCGATACGGCCACACCCCTCATCCTACCCGATCCTCAGCCGGAGCGCATCTATTCGCCAGGCTGTTCGCCCAGCGGGCGCTACCTGGTGTTCAACGCCATGCGCCAGGGGCGATGGTTCCTCAACGTTTTAGACCGCACTACGCAGGAAATTATTTACGAACAATCGGCCCTGGGCTTCTCCCAACTGGGCATGGTGAGTTGGGTGAATGCGGAAGATCGGTTTATGTGGCAGGCCATTAAAGGCGAACAACTCTTTACGATTAACCAAACGGTAAATTTAGGCAGCGCCCAACCGGTGCGCACTTTACGCTTCTCGCTCGATGGAAAATACCCGGCTATCTCCCCCGATGGGGGTTACATCGCCTATTTTTGCGGCAATTACTCACGCCTGTGTATGATGAGCTGGCCCGGTAAAGTGCGGGCTTATGAGCTGCCGATCAGCTACTTCAAGAAGATCGACGGCAAGACTATTCCCGCCACGGTGTCTTGGGCGTCCGACGGCGAATGGGTATACTTCTCTTCATCTATTACGGGAAATTGGGATATTTACCGTATGCATCCCGACGGCAGTCAAATGCAGAATCTAACCGAAAGCTCCACTGCCGACGAAATTCTGCCGACAGCGCGCTGACTTTCGATTATCCGGTTAGTTTAAGGAGGGCCGAGCCGTGGATATATCGGTTGGAAGTGTATTAAATCAACGGTTCCGACTAGAGGCGCTCGAACGCCGCGACGCGTTAGGGGACGATTACCGCGCCCTGGATATTAAACGTAATATTTTGATGCGAATTAAGCTTTTACGCAATCCGCTGCCAGGCGACCCGGCTTTACTCACCTTCCAGGCTGGCAATTCCACACTGCAAACGCTTAACCATCCCCATATTGTGCCGTTTTATGGGCTGTTCCAGGAACAACAGCTGGCGTTTCTGGTGGAACGCTATGTTGACGGTGACCCGCTGCGCGAGCTGATCCTTGAACGGGCGGGCCAACCTGCGCCGGTGGCAGACGCGATGATCTACCTGAAAGCCTTGTGCAGCGCGGCGGCTTACGCTCAAGGTTTTGGGATTGTACACTGCAACATCACCCCGGCTAACATCTGGCTAGAACAAGGCGGCAATGTTTTATTGGGCGGCTTTGGCCTGGCGCGCAGCATCGATACGCGGATGACTTCCACCGGCCTGGCTGGGCCGCCGGCCTATCTAGCTCCGGAAATGCTTCAGGGGCAAGGGGTCACCCCCGCCACCGATATTTACGGCCTGGGCCTGGTGTTTTTTGAGCTTCTAACCGGCCAACACCCGTTTCTGGGGGTGTTAAAGGCCCAGATACCCGCCGCCGAAGCGGAAAAACTGGGCGAGGCCCAGCTGCACAGCCCGCCGCCCAACCCGCACAACCTGAATCCCGCTGTGCCGGAGGGCCTGGCGCAGGTGGCTCTCACCGCCCTGGCGAAATCGCCGCGGGAACGCTACCAAAGCCCTCAAGAAATGTTTGAAATTGCCTGCGCCATGTTCGGGCGCAACCCCAACGCCATTTCCGACCGGTTCGGCGGCGTGGCAGGCAGCGAACCCACGATGATCGGCATGCCGCCCGTGGTTATTCCACCCGCCGCCTCGCCGCAAACCATGGTGGGAGCGCCGATGGGCGGTTACCCGCCGGTGGTAGACAATGCCACCCAGGTCTACCCGGCTTACAATCCTTCCGGGCAGCCTGCCACTATGGTGATGCCCGACTCGGCGATGCAGGGAGAGCCTTACCAGGATTACGCCCCATCCAGCTCCAGCTACCCATACAGTGAGCCGCCCGGCGGATATGCAGGCGACTACGCCGCCGCTCCCCCGGCCCGGCGAGGGCGGTCTCCGCTGCTATGGGTGGGTATCGTTTTGGGGATACTGGCCTGCCTCGTCATTTCGGGAGCCGGGGTCTTTTGGCTCGGACAAGAAGCCGGGGTCATCATCATGTATACCGACACACCCGCGCCAACCAGCACGCCGTTCGACACCGCCACCAACCCGCCGCCCCCTACCGATACCCCCCTGCCCGTGGTTGCGCCGGTTGCAACCCTGGTTCCGCCGACTGCGCCCCCCGCGCCGCCATCGCCCCTGCCGGTAGAAATCCCCACCCTGGTTCCCAGCGATACGCCTGCACCCTTGCCTACGCTGGTCCCTACCCGCACACTGCCGGTGGGCTTCTTCACCGTCACCATGCGCAACAGACTGGGCTTTCCCGCCTATGCCTTTCGAGACGGGGTGCTGATGGGAACCGACCCGATTCCATCGGGAATGTATATCTTCTATCGCAACATTCCTGCCGGGCGGCACAGCTTCACCATGTGCCGCACACAGAGCGGCAATTCTTGCCAAGAGAGTAAATTCGTTAATGTCGATCAAGACTTGACGATTGTTTTCCCCTAAACCCAGGCAATTGCCGGGAGGTTAAACAGCGCCATCGGATTGTTTCGCTCCATTTACGGGGCTGCCGCAATCCGATGGCGTTTTTCTTGGCGACCAGTGGCCGAATTTGTGCTACACCGGGATGGCCGAGGTAATAAACTGAGCTAAATCATGCTTAAGCTGTTCTAGCGAAGGCAGATGTACGTACATCATATGCCCGGCTGGGTAATAAGCCATGGCGATATTGCTTTGCAATTCGGGTGGCAGGCTCAGGTGGTTGAAAGTGTATTCGGTGGCGTAAAACGGCGTGGCAAGATCGAAATAACCATTACCCACGAATACTTTCAAGAACGGGTTGACCACCATGGCCGCCCGCAGGGTCTCGGCCACATCCACGTACTTATTCTCGTGTTCGGCATAGCTCCACGGCCAGACCTTGGGGTTGAGGATCTCGTAAGGCAAGTCGCTTTCGTAACCCAGGCTGGAGCGCACATAATCGTTGAAAGCGGCGCTGTACGGCCCCATGATGGCCGACATAGACGGGTCGTGTTCAAAGGTCTCACCGGCGGAATCGCGATCCAGGCCAATGAAGCGGCTGTCCAGGCGGCCGACCGAGCGCCGGCGATTGCGCAGCAGTTCTTTGAAGAAGCGGGTATCTTTAATGCGTAAGTCGCTGCGGTCAAGAAAGTCCTGGCTCAAGCCCGTATAGCGAGAGAGCTTCTTGAGCAGGGCAGTGCGGCGCTGCTGGGGCAAAGCTGCGCCTTGCAGCAAGGCCGAGGCGTATTCGCCGCCAGCAAATCGGCGCGCCTCGTCCATCAATGCTTCCAACGGCCTGGCTTGTAAATCATCGCCCAACTGCTTGTGGAACCAGGCGGTGGCAACATAGGTAGGTAAGAACAGCACATAAGGCAGCTCGTTATTCGGCTCAAATTCCAGGGTTTGGAAGTTTAGCACCGCCGAGATGAGGATGATGCCATTCAGAAACAGGCCGTGACGATCTTGCAAGTAACCGCTTAGCGCGGCCGAACGCGTCGTTCCGTAGCTCTCGCCGGCCAAGAACTTGGGCGAGGCCCAACGCCGATTGCGAGAAGTATACAGGCGGATAAAATCGCCAATCGATTCAATATCTTTCTTGAAACCATGAAACTGCTTGGGGCGTTCGCCTGGAATAGCGCGGCTAAAACCGGTGCTAACCGGGTCGATGAAAACCAGGTCGGTTACATCGAGGAGGGTATGCAGGTTATCCACCAGCTTCCACGGCGGCGGCAGCAGGCCGCCCACATCGCCCATCTCCACCCGCTTCGGGCCAAACGCGCCTAGGTGCAGCCAAACAGAAGATGAGCCTGGCCCACCGTTGTAGCAGAAAGTAATGGGGCGCGTGGCGGGGTCTTCCACCCCATCGAGGGTGTAGGCGGTGAAGAAAATGGCCGCGCGGGCTTTTTCGCCTTCGGCCTGGCCTTCCTTATCTCCTTTGCCCTCGCCTTCTTCTTTCAGCACCCATGTACCCGAAAGGGCGGTATAGGCAATTTCTTTATGGTCAATCAGCAGCGTGTGCTGGGTGGCGACCGTGGCGTCTTTGGGTTCGACCACCGGGGCTTCGGGTTTTGTTTCTTCAGTCATGCCAGTCTCCTCAAGGTATAGTGCAGGTTCTTCTCAAATCAGCCCTTGCTCGCGGCCCACCTTTTCAAAGATGGTTAGAACCTGTTCAAGCTGCTCATCGGTGTGAGTAGCCATGTAGCTGGTGCGCAGCAGCTCCATGCCTTCTGGCACTGCCGGGCTAATCACCGGGTTGACAAAAACGCCCGCATCGAACAGCGATTTCCACACGAACAACGTGCGCATGGTATCGCCGATTAAGATTGGGATAATGGGCGTTACCGAATGCAAAGTGTTGAACCCAAGCGCCTTGTAGCGCCGGCGCATAAACTCGCCGATTTCGTTCACCCGTTCAATTCGCTCCGGTTCCGTGCGCATCACATCCAGCGAAGCCAGCGCCGCTGCTGCGTTAGACGGCGGAATGCTGGCGCTGAAGATCAGCGAGCGGGCGAAGTGTTTAATATAATGGATCACATCGCGATCGCCGGCGATGAACCCACCCAGCGATGCAAAAGACTTGCTGAAGGTAGACATAATCAAGTCCACCTGATCGGTTAAGCCATAGTGGGCGGCCGTGCCACGCCCGCCGCCGAGAACACCTATGGCGTGGGCGTCATCCACCATAACCCGCGCCCCATACTGCTTGCACAGGCGCAAAATTTCGGGCAGCGGGGCAATATCGCCGCCCATGCTGTAGAGACCGTCAATGACCACCAACTTGCCTTTGTTCTCTGGAACGTGCTGCAGCACGTTTTCCAGGTCGGCCATGTCGTTGTGGCGGAAGCGCTTCACATCGCCGTAGCTCAGGCGTGCCCCATCCACAATGCTGGCGTGGTCATCCTTATCGAGAATGACCACATCGCCGCGGCTCACCAGGGCGCTAATCGCCCCCAGGTTCACCTGCATGCCGGTGGAGAAAACCAAGGCGGCCTCTTTGCCCACAAATTCGGCCAGTTCTTGTTCCAACTGCTCGTGCATTTCAAGTGTACCGTTAAGAAAGCGCGATCCGGTGCAGCTGGTTCCATATTTACGAATGGCTTCTTCGGCGGCGGCGCGCACTTTCGGGTGGGTGGTGAGGCCCAGGTAGTTATTGGAGCCGCACATAATCAGCTTATGACCATGATAATCGGCCATGGTTCCTTCATTGCCGGTTAATGGAATGAAATAAGGATAATAACCGGAGGCCTGGGCCTCCCGAGCGGTGGTAAATTCATAGCATTTCGTAAAAATATCCATGGTTTAAGTCCTTTCGACAACTTATCCTTCGAACGCACGGTTCATGCACTGAGAACAGCAGGCGAGGCCGGGGGTCAAGCGCACCCCGCCGCGCGTACGCGCCGTTTTATTGGCGGCTGGCGGTGGATTTTCGCCGGGCGCGCTCGGCCAACCAATCTAGCACTGCATAGCGCATGCCTCCCGCGACGCCATCCAGGTATAACAGCACTTTCGAGCCGAAATCGGGGATGATTTCGTAACGCCGGCGTTGAATACCGCTCATAATCGCCTGCGCCACCTTCTCAGGCGTAACAACCCCAAATTCGGGCAGAAGGTTCTTTAATTCTTCCGGCTTATAAAGGTTTTCATAGGCTAACTGGGGGGTGTCGGTATCGGGGGGATATACAATCGATACATTAATGCCGTGCGGCTTCATCTCCATGCGCAGCGCATCGGTAAAACCGCGTACGGCAAATTTGGAGGGCGCGTAGGCGGAATAGCCAATCACACTCACCCGCGAAACGAACGATCCTATGTTTACGATATAGCCGGCATGACGCGCCATCATGCCGGGCAGGGCAGCGCGGGTCATATACACCGTGCCAAAATAATTAATATCCATCATCCAGCGGAATCGTTCCAAGTCTAGCTCTTCAACGTAGCCAGGGTGAACCACGCCGGCAGAGTTTACCAAAAGATCGATGCGCTTAAACTGCTCCATAACCGCATCCACCGCCTGTTGAGCTTGTTGTGGGTCGCTCACATCGGCCACTTGCAGCATATGCGGGCCGCTGGGGCTGGTGGGCAAAGACGCCAGCGCAGTTTGCAAGCCATCAATGCGGCGCGCCAACAGAGCCACCTGTGTCCCCTGGCCGGCTAAGGTATGCGCTAAAGCCAGACCGATTCCGCTTGAACCGCCGGTGATTAGAGCCGCTGTATGTTTAAAATCCAATGAACTGCCTCAGAGAAAATATGCGTTGATTGTACCAGATTTCCATAGGCGCTCCAGCAAAGGGTGTGAGCTACCAACCGGGCTATATATCTTGCGCCTGGTTATGGATGGTCTCCTGGTAGGCGGCCGCCAACTTTTCCGTCAGGGGGCCTGGGGCGGTCAAAGGGTGGGCGTCGATTTGGCGCACCGGCAGCACCGCCCGGCTTGAACTGGTGATGAAGGCTTCACTCAGAGCCGGGATGTCGGCGCGGCGCAAGGCCTCCAGCCGCACCGTCACACCAGACCGGGCGGCGCATTCCAAGGTTAACGAGCGGGTGATGCCCGGAAGCACACCGTCTTCCGCCGTCCACACCATTCCATCTAACACACCGAAGAAGTTGCTGGTTAGCCCTTCCAGGATGCGCCCCTGTGAATCGATCATAAGCGCCTCGTTTATATCTTCCGCCAGGGTGCGACGCAGCGGGCTTGAGCGTTCGATAAAGCGCGTGAGCTTGGCTTTAGGAGTTTGGCGCTGCATTGCTGCGGTGACAATTTTCACCCCCGCCGCATACGCCGCAAGCGATGGGGTGCGCAGCGGTTCGGCCATAATATACACCTCGCCCAGGTTGTGGTGCAGGTCTAGCTGAAGACGCAGGCGCAAGTCGCCGGGGGCGTTGGTGTGCTGCACCACCTGGCGAAGCGCCTCCCGCACGACCGCCAGGTCAATTTGCACCGGAGCGCCCGCTAACTCGGCAGTTTCCAACAGGCGCTCCAGGTGATCTTGCAGACGCAGCGCCTGGATGCGGTTAAACGTACGCAAGGTGGTATAAGCCCCGGCGGGCAGCGTCCGCGACAGCATATCCAGGCTGCTGTCATGTTCCACCGGCATGGATTGCAGTCTGCCGCCGGCGGGATCGAAATTAACTTTCCATAATCCGATTACAGACATTCTAACCTCGTTGGATGGTGATAAACGTGCCTTTATGGATTAGCTGATAAGATCATCATTCCGGTTAGCATACTCAAGCACATTATACGCCAGGTAGACGACTGTTCCGCCCATAATGTTTATTGCCTTGGGCCAAGGGCCGGCCACGCAGAGCAAACCGGGGAGGGCGGCCTGGATTGCAGGACGAAGGGATAGTAAAAAGGGGCTGCCCACAGACACCTTCTGGGACGGCCCCTCTTGCTTACTGAATGAGCAATCTAAAGAAGCGCGCTTACAGCTTGTTTTGCTGCTGTTTAAGTAGATCCCGAATCTCCCGAAGAAGGAGAATATTTTCCGGGGGCGTAGCCGGGTCTGGCTGTTGGGGGTCGGCAAACTGGCGCTGAATGCGGTTGACCGTTTTAATCATGATGAAAACGACCAACGAGATGAGCAAGAAGTTGATGACCGCCTGGATGAAATTCCCATACGTTATCTTAGCTTCACCCACCTGCACCATCAGACCGGAAAAGTTAATGCCCCCGGTGAGGATGCCAATCATGGGCATGATAATATCATCCACCAGAGAATTGACAATCGCGGTAAACGCGCCGCCAATCACTACAGCAACGGCTAAGTCTAGCACGTTGCCGCGCATGACGAACTGTCGAAATTCCTTCCACATCAGCTAGTAACTCACAATCCGGGGTAATTCCTTGGCTTGGGCAATCCAGTTCTCCACCTGCGAAAGCACCGGCAAGCGCCGCACCAGTTTCTTCTGCTGATTTACTTCGGTCATACGGGTTACCAGATTGGCGGCGTTGCGGCGGGCTAATTCCACCACCGTGTCTACCCCAGCCTCTTCCAGCAAGTCGGAATATTCGGAGCCGACGCCTTTGATGCGATAGAGATCGGCATGGTTAACCCATTCCAAGATCTTTTCGGGGGCCACGCCGGCGGTTTCGGCCAGCTCTTGGCGACCCTTAGGCGTTGCGCCGCGCTCCAGCAGGGTCCGCACACTGCTCACCCCGGCCTTGGTTAACTTATCGGCGTACTGTACCCCAATACCTTCTATATCAATGATCTTCATATTATCCTCCTCTTTTGATATTCCTCGGTATAAACACGATAGACCTTACTTGAGTGATTATTGTACAGATTAGGGGGATTGTCAAGTCTTGTTCAACATCCCACCCCACCATGGTGGTTAAATGGAGGCGGCTGATCTGGCAGGGGCTTCAACAACGAACCGCCGGGCAATTAAGGAGCAGACTCTACCTGGTAAACGATGGTCTGGTCGTCTGCGTACACTTTTCGCATCTGCGGGTCACGATCGGCGCGATGGATGAACGAGGCATGCTCCAGGTCGGTGAGTACATACGATGAGTCGAAACGCTCGCGAATAAGCGTTGACGGGTTAGCCACCTTGCCGTCGGTAATATCAACCCACTGGTAATATAAGGCATCATCAACCAGTTGGAAGTAGGTGGGATCTAACCCGATCAAATAGGTGTTGTGGGTGTTATAGAAAAACAGGCGTGGAAAATCATCCCAATCGGTCTGAAAAACACGCGCCCCTTCCGGCGTGTTTTGCGCCAGCCAGGCCGAGGCCCTGGCGTAAAGATCGTATGGTTTGGAGCTAATCACGCTAGCGCGAGCTTGGGGAAGCATCTGCAACGCGCCTGCTATCGCCAGCGCCCCCAGCACTGCGCTAGCCCAGCGGCGTGGGCGACCCACCCACCCGTCGAGCAGCGGCTTCATGGCGAATGCCGCGAAAATGAGCGCCATAGGGGGAAAATATTCAATAAAGCGGCGCGCCTGGAAGAGCATCGCTCCGAACACTGCCACCAATAGAATGCTCATCAGGGTGCGCGTATCGGCCTTTTCGCCGCGCAGCCCCAAGGCCAGGATGCCCCCCAGCAGCGCCAACCAGGTGAGAGTTGAGTTTTGAATGAGCTGCACTGTGGTAAACGGATACCACTCATTGCCCACGCTTACCGCAGTCGTTTCGACCAGCTTAGGAAGATAATGCCGGTAGATGAACACCAAATCCACCGGAAAATAGGGGTTCAATAGCAAGCCCAATAAGATGCCGTTGGCGGTGTAGGCCACGGGCTTCCACTCGAAGCGCCTCTCTGCTAACCACACGGCGATGGTATAAGCCACCGCCACTACCCCCAGCAGCGGGAAGGCGTTGTATAACCAAACATACAGAAAACCTAACGGAAACAACCACTTGTGCCGGTGGGTAAGCAGTAAATGCATTCCAATGACCAAAAACGCCAGCGACAGCGATTGCGCCCGCGTGATGCTCATGCGATAGATAAACCCCTGCGAAACGGATAGCAGCCCTAACGCCCATAACCACGCCAGCGGCACACCTTGCCCTTGCAAAAGCAGCCAGATACTAAAAAAAGCCAGGGATGCGAACACCACCGCCGCCCACTTCGCGCCAATGCGCAAATCGCCATAGGTGAAAGGGATCAGCGCAATGTGAAACAGAAAGTGGTGATCGTAAAATTCCGCCTGGTTAAGAACTGTTAGGGGCAGCCAGCGAAAAGGCGGCTTAACCCCCTCGGTGCGGATCAACTCGGCCATTTTTATATGGTAAAACCCATCGTTATCCGGCATATCGGGGGTGGCGAACTGCACCCAGGCCATGGCTAAAACGAAGAACAGGAACACTGCTGCACCAATGGCCTGCAGCCGCCAGCGATGGGAGCGGGTTTCGACGGGAGAAGGCGAAGTGGTTGACAAACTCATGCAGATACCCCGGTGTTTATCCTTGAACCTATCGCGACCCGTAACAGATTTTGGGCCGCTGCAATATCCGATTTAAGAAACTACGCCTGCCAAAATTTCTTCCTTGCAGGAACTCCTCGCCCATGCACATAAAGCGGTTGATAATTAGTATAATCCACTCCACGATAATATGAAAAGTTGGAGATCGGCACAGCGGCCTACCAGATGAAGGCTGAATGCACGTCTCATGCGGCGATATTTCTCAACCTGAAACTTGGGGGAAATATTTAAGAGCAAGTATAATAGATTATCTATTGGATACCACGATCTAGGCTGGAGGAATTATGTCTGGCAAACTGGATAAGGCGAAGATCGCAGCGCTGCCTCAAACCAGCGCCGCCTGGCAGCTCGAATATCGTAAGATGGATATGCCCCTATTCGTAGCAAGCCAGCAAGCCAAGAAGCTTCATTTGCTCATTCTGCTAGATAACAGCAATGAAGCCCCAATTGGCCTGTTAACTTTCAACCGCGCCCCTAAGCTGCAAGAAGTAGCCGCTCTATTAGAACAGGCGATGCTCGCTCCCCAAAATAGGGAGAACAAACCGGCGCGCCCGCGCCAGATAAACTTCACCAGCCTGAGTTGGCTGCGCAGTCTGCAAGCCGATTTATGGGCTGCGGATATCGACGCCAGGGCCGCGCCGCCTTCTCCTATCGTCGACGCGATCTTACTCGAAATCGAAGCGACCTTTAAAGACGGCGAAATAGGGAAAAACGCGCCCCAGTTCCTGGGGATCGAAGGCGCTAACCCCGACATTGTGGGCGATTTCTACCTGGCCGCGGCGCAATTTATGCAGCATTCTACGCACGAGAAATTTGGGGTTACATCATTTCTACACGCTGCGGAAAATACCGAGGAATGGTTTATCCTGCTGCTGCCGCAGCTATCTTCCGAGAAGCCCGAGGCGGATACGGTGATGCTGATCTTCCCTACTTGGGAAAACCTGACCGCCTTCTTGAAAATCAACCCTGAAAGCCAGGAACCTGTCCACAGCCAGGGGATGATTACTGTTATGTTTGTTAGTAAGGAAGAAGCGTTTTTGGAAGAAACACGCGCGGCCGCAGAATATCATTGGCCGATGGTTAAGCCAAATATCTACCCGCAAATCTTTTATGTCGACAACGACTATCCATATTATGCTACGCTGCCCATTATGCAATTAGTGACCGCTTTACTGCGCGGCATAACCAAATTGGCGGAACGCGTAAGTTTTGTTCATCCTGGCCTCATCCTCGAACCGTTCTCTACGGAAATCGCCACGCAAGGCGGCGGAAAATCTTTTCAATTTACCTTCTCTTACCCACCCGGCGAGATGCCGCCTTTCTTGAACGAATTAATTGAAGCAGTTGTGCACGAATATTACCAGGACGAGCAGGACCCTCTCATCAACACCCCCAGCCTGCAGCAAGCCCAGGAAAAGGCGGAAGCCGCCGCCAAGCTCGAAGACAAGGCGCAAGCCATGGCCTTAGCGCAGCAGGCGCTCGCCATCGACCGCGATCATCCGCTGCCGTACCTCATCTTGGGGCGATACACCGAACATCCGTCCAAACAAAAAAAGTGGATTGAAGAAGGATTGGATGCCATGCGGCGCCTGTTCGAAAGGGCGGGAGATGACGCCGCAGGGCAATACTTGGATAACGCCATGGCTTACAACACCGGCGGTGTGCACTGGGAACTTCTGGATGCACAGGCGGCAATCGCTCTGGAAGAAAACGACCCCGCGACCGCTGCCGCTAACTATCGCCTGATGTTGGATTTAGATGGGGATGATGAAGACGGCATTCGTTTTGATCTACTAGAGCTCTATTTGCGACTTGGAGAAAACAGATCGGCGCTAGAATTGCTAGTTGATTACGAGAACGAGTTTGGCATAGGCGAATATTATTTGCTTGCATTAACCTTGTTCCGCTTGCAAGGCAACAGTACAACCGCCCGCCAGGTGTTGAGATTCGCCAAAAAAAACGTCCCCGAAATTGCCGAGTATCTCATGGGAAGCATCCCCTTATCCCTATCGCCGCAAATGGCGCCGCCGGCAGCCCCACCCAGGCCGGCGCCCCCAGACAAAGATCAACCAGCTAATGACGAGGGCGAAGAAAACGATTCTGAAAGCATGCTCAAAGAAGCCATTATAGAGTTCACCCGCCAATTCTTCGTGGCGTGGTACACCACTCCTGGCGCCATTGCATGGATGAAGAAACCTGTTAAGTGAGCCTGCTTTTTTTTCTCGTCGAGTTCTTTGATGAACTGCATGATGGCGTCCAAGGGGCCGTTCTGCCGGTGATGCGCCAAGAACTGAGCCTGAGCTACGCCCAAGTTGGGCTGCTGCTAGGGCTGCCGGCAGCGCTGGGGGCGGTAATTGAAACGGCGCTGATGGTCTTGGGCGACACGCATCTGCGCAAGCATTTGATTGTAGGCGGCGGCGCGCTGTTGGGGCTGGCCCTGCTAGCCATTGCCCTGGCGCAAGGCTTTCCGCTGCTCTTGGCGGCCTTTATTGCAGCTTATCCGGCTAGCGGGGCCTTCGTCACTCTTTCGCAGGCCACATTGATGGATAGAAACCCCGGTCGTGAGCCGCAAACCATGGCGCGCTGGACGGTTTTCGGCGCGCTGGGCGACCTGCTCGGCCCCGCTGTGGTGGCCGGCGGCTTTGCCATGCAGCTTAGCTGGCGGGCGGCCTACTGGGGCCTGGCCCTAATCGCCCTCGGGCTAACCCTGACCGTGGCGTTACAGCGTTTTCCGGTGCATAAGCCTGGCTCTCAAAGCCGGGACACATTCGACCAGCCTACCTCCAGACCGGACCCCCGCAGCCACGACGCCGCCACCCCGCTTGTTCAACCGGGCGCGCCTTCCAATCTGCGCGCCGAAATGCGCCTCATCCTGATCGATTCTTACCAGGCGCTGCGCCAGGGGGCCGTTCTGCGCTGGTTAGTGCTGCTAGATTTCTCTGACCTGATGTTGGATGTCTTCACCGTCTATGCCGCCTTATATTTTACCGATGTGGTGGGGTTCAAGCCATCTCAGGCGGCCATTATCCTGACGGTAATGATGGCGGCCACTTTGCTAGGCAATGTTCTGCTGGTTGCGGTTCTGGAAAGGGTCGTTCCGCGCCGCCTGGTGCGGCTTTCGGCCATCGTCACCGCCGCCATCTATACGCTGTGGCTGGTCTTGCCCTATCTATGGGCGAAGATAGGCCTGGCGGTGCTGCTGCGCCTGACCACCCAAGGTTGGTATGAAACGTTGCAAGGGGAGGCCTACGCCGCCATGCCGGGCCGCTCCGGCACGGTGATGGCGCTAAAATCGGCGGTAGGTTTGCTGGGCGGGGGGTTGATTTGGTTTGTAGGCTGGTTTGCCGCCCAGGCCGGTCTGCCGGCGGCCATGTGGCTGCTCTTGTTAGGGCCGCTGGCGCTAATTCTATTTGTGCCCAAGCCCAGGCAAGGTTAAGCGGAGGGGAACCCAGCGATTCATGCTGCAGCCTGCCAGGATGAACGGGCATGCGGGCTTACGCCGTGGGGGCTTTCTTACCAGGCAGTCCGCCGCCTACTTGCGGCGCAAAAATTTTATCGCCAGGTACAAACCGCCGCTCAGCAAGATCAAACCGGCAACCAGGCCGCCAAAATCGGTGATTAACTGCACCGCCGCTTCCCATTGGCTGCCCACCCAATAGCCCAGCGCCCCGAATAACGCCAACCAGGTGGCTTCACCCAACAGATCAAACAGCAAAAAGCGCCGCAGGCTGTATCCGCTGCCGCCGGCGATAAGGTTCACCGGAATTGCTAACGAGGTCAACAGCCAGCGAGATAGGAAGATCGACCCGCCGCCATAACGGATAAAGTTGCGCCGGGCATTCTGATATATGGCGGCGCCGCCAAAACGATGTTCGCTCCAATGACCAGCAAAGCGTCCGATCATATAGCAACCCATATCCCCCAGCACAGCGCCGGTTAACCCCAGGGCAAAAGCTTCCCCTGGTTCCCAGTAGCCCTGGCGAATGAACGCCCCGCCTGCCACCACCAGCAGCGTGGTTGGAACGGGAATACCGACCGCGCCAATGCCCAGGGCGACTCCGAAGGCCGGCGTACCATAACTCACCACGTAGGCCATCACCAAATCCGCCAGGCTGGTCATGCCCGCGCCCCACGGGGCGCATACGCCCACTCCGAAAAGACGGCGGCCGCTGGTGTGGACGTGGGCCAATCGCCCGGCGGGGCTGGCGGCGCTGGCGGAGTCGGCGGGGCTGGCGGCGCTGGCGGAGTCGGCGGGGCTGGCGGCGCTGGCGGAGTC
>CAZHFU010000007.1:93081-132501 GCA_964531975.1 uncultured Anaerolinea sp.
GGCGGGGCTGGCGGCGGCGGATGCTGAACCCAGTAGGCTGTTATGGCGTCTTGCACGATCTTGAGTACCGCGCCCGGCCGCCCCGGATAGAGCTCTTGATTGATTTGAATGAGCGTATAGGTGCGGTATTTTTGGTCGGTCACTCCCACCGCTTCCGCCAGGTAATCGGGGGGAACATGATAGTTATGCGCGATGAAGCCGATGGTCATCCATCCGCGAATAAGACTCACATCGGTGGAGATAGGCTGCCGGGGCATACGCCGGAAGCGCATAAACGAGTGAATCGCCCGCAGGCCAAAAAAGACCGTCAGGCCGGCGCCTAAAGCGAGAGATACAATCACGATGATACGTAATACTTTCGGCGGCGCAGACATACTCAGAGTATACCCAAACATTGTGAAGAAAATATATAGGTTTCCTCCAGAGAGCATGAATCACACTTTCCTTCTATTTGTAGTAGACTCCATTGTAGATAACATAAAAGGAGACTTCCTATGCAAGACATGACAGAAGCCCTTCTGGAGCTGATCCGCCTGGCGGCTACCGACCTCCCTCCGGATGTAGAGGCAGCTTTGCGCCGGGCGCTAGAGGCCGAAGAGATTGGTTCGGCAGGGCGCGATGCGCTGGAAACCATCCTTAAGAACGTGGCGCTGGCGCGTGAACACGCTACGCCGATCTGCCAGGACACGGGCACACCCATTTTCTACGTCTACTATCCAACCGGTTGGAGCACTCGCGCCCTCCGGCAGCAGATCGAAGCGGCGGTACAGTTGGCTACGCATAAGGCCTTTCTGCGCCCCAATTCAGTCGACTCTCTGTCCGGCAAAAACTCCGGGGATAACCTCGGCGGACGCTACTTCCCCTCGGTTCACTTTGAAGAAATCGAGGGGGATGATCTCATTATTGACCTGATGCTCAAAGGCGGCGGCTGCGAAAATGTGGGCGCGCAGTACGCCCTGCCCCATGCCGGCCTGAACGCCGGGAGAGACCTGGCCGGGGTGCGCAAGGTCGTCCTCCACGCGGTGCACCAGGCCCAGGGTAAGGGCTGCGCCCCCGGCATCCTGGGCGTTGCCATTGGCGGCGACCGCGGCTCTGGCTACCTGGCCTCCAAAGAGACCCTGTTTAGAGAAATGAACACGCCCAACCCCAATCCTGAACTGGCCGCTCTGGAAACACACCTCACCCAAGAAGCTAACCAACTGGGTATTGGGCCGATGGGTTTTGGCGGCCAAACCACGCTGCTCGGAACCCAGATCACCAGCTTAAACCGCCTGCCGGCCAGCTTTTACGTTACCATCTCCTACATGTGCTGGGCGTATCGCCGGCGCCGCCTCACCTGGCGCAGCGGACAGCCCACCTACCAATAAATGGAGCCTGCCATGATTAACCTACAACTGCCCCTAAACGATGAGGTAGTACGCTCTCTGCACGTGGGCGACCCCGTGGCCCTCTCCGGCGTGATGCTCACCGGGCGCGACACAGTGCATAAATGGATGATCGACACCTTTATTAACCACAACCGCCCGCCCCAGGGCGACGACCTGGCGGTGTATGAAGCCATCCGCCCGCTGCTGCACGGCAGCGTGATCTATCACTGCGGGCCAGTAGTGGCCGGGCTGGAAACGCAGGACTATCGTTTTGTGGCCGCCGGCCCAACCACCTCCATCCGCGAAGAACCCTACCAGGGTCAGGTGATGCAGCATTTCAAAATCCAGGGGGTCATCGGCAAGGGCGGCATGGGGCCAAAGACCTTAGCGGCCTGCCAGGCAACCCCCGGTGTGTACCTGCACGCCATCGGCGGGGCGGCTTCGCTGATTGCCCAAACCGTCCGGCGCGTTTTAGCGGTTTACAAGCTAGACTTTGGCGCGCCCGAGGCCATGTGGGTTATTGAAGTGCAAGATTTCCCTGCCGTGGTCACTATGGATGCTCACGGCAGCAGCCTGCACGCCGTGGTAGAAAACGCCTCCCGCGCCCAGCTAGACGCTCTCCTGGCCCAACCGTAATGATCGATAATCACCGCCTGCTGCAAGGCATCCGCAATGTATCTCACTTTAACGGGTTGAGCGACGACGATTTGCGAGCCATCATCGCCGCCGGCAGCCTACAAGTGCATGCGGCACAGACCATGATCTTCCTTGAAGGAGAACCCTCCTCCGGAATGTATGTGCTGCTTTCGGGCGAGGTGCACCTGATTAAGCTAGGCCCGCAAGGACAGCAAGATATCGTTTCGGTGGTGCACCCGGTGATTATGTTTAATGAAGTTACCGTGTTGGATGGCGGCCCCAACCCGCTTACCGCCATGGCATTCCAACCCTGCCGGGTATGGCGCATCTCCACCGAAGCATTCCAGGCGCTTTTAGCCCGCTATCCACAAATTGGGCTAAGTTTGCTGCGCATTTTAGCTTTCCGCAACCGCATGATGATCGAGCATTACCATGATCTTTCATTTCTTCCCGTGCTGGGGCGGGTTGCCAAGCTGCTCTTGGAATTAAGCTCCAATGGAGAAAAAACCATCCAGCGCCGACAGACCCCGGTAAGCCAGATGGCGGCGCGCATCTCCACCGTGCCGGAGGCGGTCAGTCGGGCGCTTAAGGAACTTCGCCAACAGCACGCCATCGAGATAAGCCGCTCCGAAATCGTCATTACTCGCCGAGATATTTTAGCCAACCTGGCCCAAGTAGAATTCTAGACCCCCGGCGAAGTAATTTTCGACCCACCAACGCCACCGGTTGAGAACGAGGCCTTTTCCAGCGAGCATTTTTCGGACGTTTGCATAGAGAAATATTCCACCAAAGGTTAACAAAAGTCATAGACGACGGCAATATATTGTGCTATTCTGCACAATAAAGGGAGTCACACCTATGGCCTGGATCAAAGCGCGTTACTTGTTTCTCTTCCAATCCACAAAAGGGTTGATTTTAACCGCCATTGCCATGATCGCCCTGAGTTCAGCCTTTTTTGGCATGTTATCAGGCCCTATGGCAGAATTTGGGGTGCGTGATTGGGTGGTGAAAGCATTTGGGCTTACGCTTCAACCCATCGAACGCGAGGGGCGGCTGATCATTTTGTATCATTCACTCGCTATGGCTACCATAGCGGTAGAAACGTACATGATTACCTACCTGCTGCCGATGCGCAAGCAAGCCGCCGCCCATATCAACGCCCTCATCACGGTCGGCTATCTGTGCGCCATGATCTTCGGTTTGAGCTTCGCCTACTGGGGCCACAACTGGGTCTTTCATGGCATTTACATTTCCGGCTTAAGCCTGATTTTCTTTGGCGGTGTGCTGCTGGCATGGGAGTTGTGGCCCTGGCGAGCAGCCTACCATGTTACCGACAAGGCCTACGCCCACACCCGCGGCGGGGTAAGCGTGGAACGGATCGCGTTCTTTAGTATGTCGGTCTCGACGCTCATCTCGGCTTTGTTTGGCGCGGTTCCGGGAATGTTTTACGGCAACGGGTTCCAAACCTTCTTGGCCGAAGATGTCATCCGCATACCTGTAAAAACCCCCTTCCAGCTATCCATCATCGGCCATTTGCACATCATGCTCGCGCTGATCGCCGTGGCGTGCGCGCTGCTGGTTGGACGCCGGCTGGATTTCAAGGGTACGTTGCACAAATTTGCCATGCCAATGATGGTGCTGGGGGCGGTGGTGCTGGCCATGGGGGCCTGGATGGTGGTTCCTTTTGAAACCATGGCCCATGTGGTGATTTACATCGGCTCTAGCTTCGTGATGCTGGCTGCCCTGCTGCTGGTGATCTTCGGCTGGCGCAAGCTCATCGCGGAGCGCCTGGCCGAACAGGCCATCACCCGGCCAACCTTCCGCCAACGCCTGGCGGCGCTGGTGCACGACCCCCTGCGCTTCGGGACGTTATGGCAGATGGTGTACATGAATTTCACCGTTAGCGGGGTGGGGCTTTTCATGGCGTTTAAGCTGGATGACATTATCCGGATATGGCCGTGGCGTGAAGAGCGCGTGGTGCTAACCGGGCATTGGCACATCCTGGGGACCCTCACCGCCACCATTTTGCTGCTCTTATATGCCGATTTGACCAACCTAAAAGGGCGCGCTCGCCAGGTGTTCGGTTGGGCCGTCATCATCCTATCCGACCTGGCCTTCTTTGCGGTAACGCTGTTTGAAACCAAGCGCCTATATGTTACCGAAGCCGGCCAAGGCCCCTTAGTGAGCTTCGCCATGGCGCTGACCGACATTGGCGTAGCCGGGTTGTTATTCACCCTGGCAGTGCTAATGATATGGCGCTTAACCGACCTGTTTAGTAAACGCGGCCGCTGGCAAGAAGAATACGATCAAACGAAATTAGAAACGGAGGCGCACCAATGAATGTTTCGCCATATCGAAAGGTTTGGAATGCGCCCTGCCTGCTCGTGGTATGTTTTAGCCTGGCGATTGCCATAAGCGCCTGCGGCAGTGCAGCCGCTGCTCCCGCACAGAACATCTTCAACCCGCCCACCGGCGTGGACAGCGCCGCCTGGGCGGCCATTCCGGCGGGCGAATTTCTGTACGGCCCGCACAACCAAACCGTCGCCATCGATCAGCCCTACGAAATCATGCTCACCGATGTGACCAACGCCCAATATGCCCGCTTCTTGAATGAAGCCGCGCCCGCCGGAGAGATCAAGATCCAACCGATGGAAGGGTTGGGGATGGCAGCGGTAGGCAGTTACCCGGGAGACGCCTTCCACGGCGTAAAGCATGAGATCGAAATTCCGGCGGGCGAATATCTGCTGGCCCCGCTAGAGGCGGACGGCATCCGAATTACCCAAGTGGATGGGAGCTACCAGGCGGTGGAAGGTTACGAAAACCGCCCCGTAGTAATGGTCACCTGGTTTGGGGCCAGGGCCTACTGCCGGTTTTACGGCTGGCGGCTGCCCGGCGAAGTGGAGTGGGAAAAAGCCGCCCGCGGCGAGGATGGCCGCGCCTACCCCTGGGGCGATGAGATCAACCCGCAGTACGCCAATTACTACAGCAGTCAAACCGTGTTCCAAAAACTGTTCGGCTCGGCGAATGAAACCACCCCGGTGGGCTTGTATAACGGCTCGACTTACGCCAATGGTTTAACCACGGCTAACGCCGCCAGCCCCTACGGCGTGTATGATATGGCTGGAAATGTGTGGCAGTGGGTGGGCGATGTGTTTGAGGGGACGCACTACCGCTATATGACCGGCGGCAGCAAGGTGGATTACGGCTATAACTTGCGTTTGTGGACGCGCAATTCTGCCGCTCCGGATTATTACAGCCCGAACGTGGGCTTCCGGTGCGCCCGATGAACATGCCCACCCTGCCTCCGCCAACGCCCAAGCCCACCCTGTTCAGCCAGTATTGGCCGCTGATAAAGAGTTTGCAAACCGGCCTACTGCTCATCACCGGGCTGACGGGCTATATGAGCGCCTGCTGCCCGGTGCGCAGCCTATCCGTGCTGGCCGGTCTTAGCGGCAGTCTGTTCCTGGCAATCGCCGGCAGCACCATGCTCAACATGTGGTACGACCGGGATATCGACGCCTGCATGATGCGCACATCTAAGCGCCCGCTTTCGAACGGCAGTGTGCAGCCAGGCAATGTGCTGCGGCTGGGGTTGCTGCTTTCCGTGGTAGGGATAGGCTGGGCGATGGCGCTGAGCGTTCTGTATGGCGTGGTGGTGTTGGCGGGCTGGTTTTTTGACTTTGTGATTTACACGCTGTGGTTAAAACGCCGCACGCCATGGTCCATCGTGTGGGGCGGCCTGGCAGGCGGTATGCCCATCCTGGCGGGGCGCACCCTGGGGCTGGGCCACATCGACGCCATCGGTTTGGGTTTGGCGTTGGCAGTGCTATTGTGGATACCGACGCATATCCTCACCTTCGCCATTCGCAACGACGCCGACTACCGCAAGGCCGCCGTGCCAACCTTTGCATCGCATTATGGTTACGGCTTCACGCGATGGGCCATCGCCATTTCTAGTGTGTTGGCCTCGCTGGCAATGATCGGCTCGGCCTATGCGATTGGGGTCACGCAGGGCGGGCTGCATTTGATGGGCTTGCTGTCTGGAGCGTTATTGTTTTTAGCCGCCCGCGCTGTCAGCCGCCCGTCCGAAAAAGCCACCTTCCGCCTGTTCAAATATGCTTCCGTGTATATGCTGCTCTCGATGGTTCTAATTGCTGCAATTCGGTGAAGACAATAAAAAGGAGACAAAATGACTGCAAAAATCATCCGTGTGGTTGCGATCATCATGTTGGCCCTTACGGCTGTGATCGCGCTGATGGGCGGCATCGGCTCAACATGCCTGGCGTTTCGCACCCAGGCTTACGCCGCCGAAGACCCCACCAAATGGGGCCCGCTGGTACCGTTCGCCTGGCTGTACCAGATCCTGGTGTTTGTGACCCTGGCCGCAGCCGTGTATGCGGTGTACGCCACCTGGCAGATGCTGCGCGCCCACCCTGGCGCTTACCGTCACGCCGTATTAGCTACGCTGGCCTGCCTGGCTGTGGCCGCGGTGCAGATGTTCGCCTCGCGCGCGCTGCGCGGCGCATCACAGCCCAACGATATGCGCGTCTACTTCAGCCTGCTAACGTTGGGTGTATTAGCCTTGTTTCAAATTCCAGGGATCAAACGCGGTCTGCCGGGTGCATCTAAAGACGGCGGCAGCGGCATGGCGGCAGGCGTAAGCCTGTTCCTGGCCGGGGTCTGCGCCCTCTCCGTGCCCATGTGGGCGGGGTCTTCCCATATGGTGTTAGGGGTAAACTACGCCGATGCTTTCCACACCCCCATGTTTATCCTGGGCGGCTTGCTGCTGCTCGCCAGTGGGCCATTCTTCTGGAAGGCTTTACAGTCCTCCCCCACCCAAGAAGCCACCTTGCGTTCTGAAGCGCATATCATCTAGTTTTTTCTTCGGAGGCTTCACCCCTAAGGTGGGGTGAAGCCTCTGTCTGGCTAGCATAAACCCCCTAGGGCGTACACACCTCTAACACCACATCGTCGATATACATGGCTGAAACGCCGCCGTAACCATCGTTGGCGACGCCAAATTGCAGCTTGATGGGTTGGCCTCGCCAATTCAGCAAGTTAATTTCACGATTAACCCAACCGTTGGTATTTATCAGCTCCCATACCGGATAGGCCAGAATGGCGTCGGATGGGTACAACACCAACACGTACTGCACATCGGGTGCATATTGGGGCAGTTCCAGCAGCTTTCCAATCTCGGGCGTAGGCGGCAGCGGCTGCTTCTGCTCGCCTACCAACGTGGCATCTTTAGCAGACTTAGAAAGATATTCGGTAGTTAGCGAATAGTGCCAGAAGGTCAGGCGCGCTTTGGTTGCATTGCCCGGAATGACAAACGGCAGATCGTGATTGGTGCGAATGCTGCTGTAGCTAAACAGGTTGACCCCTGGCTGCAGATTGGGATCGATGCCGGTATAGCCGGAATAGGCGGCAGAGTGAGAGCGGTAGTTGGTGAACCAGGCGGTTTTAATCGTGGGAGGGAAATACCAGTAACCACCCTGTGGCTCAAAGGTAGAGTTTGCAATTGTGGTATAGGTGCAGTTCCCGCCCACCGGCGTCTCTTCAGGCCGCAAAACTAGCGGTAGATAGTTAATCGAAGCCGTAACGGGTGGGACGTACGCGCCAATCCGCACCGAACCATTTTGCCCGCTGCCCACCACCGCCTGGCCGCTGGTGTTGCCAAACGAAACCGGGCTGGTTGAGGAAAAATTCACCGCGGCCAGCGTTCCATTGGGGGCATTGGCGGTGCGCAAGGTGACGGTGACGAACACGCCGTCGGGCAGCGCTTCGAGCGGTGGGGAGCCATCGTAAATAAAACAGTTGATTTCCGCAAAGGAATCCATCGTGTTAGGGCTGCAGCCGCCCACAAATCCGTTGGGGATGGCAACCTGGAGGGCGTTGGGCAGGCTGTTATCATACACCAACCACACATTATCGTAGTCGATGGAGAAAACAACACTCGATACATTATTGCTATTGCCTGTAAAGCTAACCGGAATTTTCACCGTATTATTGGGGTCGGCAAGCTTCTCTGAAGGCATAGCAAGCAGCGGAGCCGCCTCCGGGCGCAGCGGCACGTCTGGACGGGGCTGAACCGGCCCCGCCACCGCCGAGCCAGAGGCCAAAATCGCCAAAAGGCCGGCCAGCACAAACACCTGGTAAAGTAATGTTTTTTTCATACACTGTTTTCCTTTCTACATGGAAAACCATTGCACTATTTAGGCCAATTCATCCTTGCGCAGAACTGGGTGAAATGGGAAACGCAGCATTGATACACCGAGTGCAACCCGTTTGCCAGAAAAGCGGCGCTCTCAAACCCAACCGGGCCGAGAGCGCCGCTGCAGGAACAGACTTTACTTACGGATAGTGGGCATGAATAAGAAGCGCGCCAGGTTGCTAATCCACACGCTGCCGCCGTCCATGCTGCCAGGCAAGCCGGATCCATCAACCGAGCCAAACGAGGCCGGCATAACCGACGCGGGTTTAATCTCGGCCAAGAAGTCGCCGCCGTCTGCCGTGGCGGTAAAGTTGAACCACCCCAGCACCCCATCGGGGAGGGCAGCCGTGGCGTTCATACTGTTGTAAATCGCCATATCAAGCTCGCCATCCCGGTCTGCCGGGTCGTAAATCACCGCCGCCACAAAACCGGGGGGTAAACGCAGGCTCAGGCCATCGGGCAAGCCGTCGCCATCGTCATCAGCGCCATTGAACAACAGGCGGCTCTCGTCAAAGTTGAGCGAAAAAGCCAGGCTGTTGACGCGCTGGCCGGCGCTGTTGAGCGTCAGCGGGACGGGGAAGGTCATATCGGGCTTGACCACCTGCACCGCCGGCAGCGCTAGCGAAACGCCGGCGGTTGGGGCGGCCATGATTGGGCGCGCTGTGCCGCACGAGCCGCCAAACATCAGCAGCACCAGGCACGAAAGATCATCGGCAGCCACAATGTTGTTATTGTTGGGGTTGCAGCCCACCGCGTTGCCAGGGAAGGTTCCGCCGGGGGTCAGCGCCGGGTCTTGACCATCGCCATCGAAAATTTCCAAGACCAGGGCGCTAAGATCGCCGGCATTGCGGCCTCCGTCGCCGTTGCAATCGCCGGGCAGGCCCGCGCCGATAGTCACAAAACCGTCTTGCGTGGAACCCTTTACGTATTGACCAAACGAGGCGAAGGACGGAGCAGGGGTGATGGAGAACCCTACCCGAGCCGTACTGCTGCCGCCAGGGGCCGCCTGGCAAGTGGCTTTGACAAAGAACTTGACCGTCATCAGGGTTCCATCCACCAGGTTGGTGCTGGGTTGGCTATTGGAGAAGATGGAAATCGCCAATTCACCGCTTGTGTTGGCGGGGTTGAACTGGTAACCCGGCGAGAAGCCCGCGCCAGTGTTCCACTGAATGGCGTTGGGAACGCCTGGCTGGAACTCAAGGCAAGATTGATCGTAGTCGATGGCAAAAGCCAGGGCGTCGATATTATAGTTGTTGCGGGCAAACATCACCGGGACGGTGACGATCTGCCCCGGTACCGCGGTGATATTTCCGGGAATGCGCAGGAAGATAGGTAGATCGGCCACAGAACTATAAGCGAACACATCCCACTTATTATTCGAATCGTCATTCACCAGATCGGCGGCTTCGGAAGCGAAGGCCACGTGCCCACCGAGCGAGGCGACCGCCGGCGCAACCGATGCGCCGTTGGCCTCGCCCCGGTTAATATCGAGTGAGATGCGCTGTGTAAGGCCCACATCGTAAATATCGTAAGATGCCAGGCCGCGGTCGTGCAAGAACACATCGCGCTTGCCGTTCACATCCGGCAAGAAGGCATCCAGGTTGGTGGCAGTCGAAGAGAAGGCCACGTAGCGGCCATCCGACGATAGGCTGGGATAGTAGGAATTGCCATTGATGGCTTGGGCCCCAAAGAAGTTGACCGAAATGCGGGTGGTAAAGGGGTTGGGAGGAAGCGCCAGGTTATCTTGATCCCACACGAAAATATCGGCATAGCCGTTGGTGTCCACATCGGGAGCGGTTACCAGGTTGGCGGCGCGGGAGGCGAAAGCCACCTGTCGCCCGCCGGCTGCAAGGTACGGGTAGTAAGATTCCATGTCGCCGGTTTGCCCACCGCCGGGGATAACCGAGACAGTGGTGATAACCCCGGTGGCCCAATCGGACAGGAACACATCCAAACCTGAACCAATCGGCCCCGCCGGGTTGGCAGCATCCAGGTTGCCGTCGCCGGCTGGCAGCTGCGAGGTGGGGGCCAGCAAGGTATCACGCGAGGCGAACACCACGAAACGGCCGTTTTCGCTCAGAACTGGGGTAACGCTATCATATCTCAGCTCGCGCACCGATAGCCCCGCCCAGGGCGCGGGAGGCGTGGCGGCATTGTATAACGAGACCCGGTAAGTGCGGTTGGCCGCCCAATCCCGCACGAACACATCATACGCGCCGTTGCGGTCTAAAGCAACCATATTGCTGAAGTTAGAATCGAAGGCTACGTAGCGCCCATCACCCGAAATAAATGGATGCCGGGCTTCGCCGCCCAGGCCGTTACCGTTCACCGAGCCATCCGTCACCGAGATGCGGCGCATCGTACCCGTCTGCCGGTCGTACATGAAAATGTCTTTGGCCCCGTTGGTGTCGTTCACCACCAGGTTGCTGGCATCGGACATGAAGGCGATGTAGCGTCCGTTGGATGACATGGAAACTTCCCACGAGTTGCCGTTGGAGGGCTGGTTGCTCAGCCCGATGCACGAGATGCACTTGGTCTGCACCCCGTCGGCCTCGTCGAAGATACCGTCGTTGTCAAAGTCGCGATCGCGCACGAACACATCGCGCATGAAGTTGGGGTCGTTATTCACCAGGTTGGTGGCTTCCGAGGCGAAGGCCACGTAGCGACCATCCGATGAAATGGCGACGGTGCGGCCCCATTCCTCAAACTGCTCGCCGGAAGATTTGTCACCCTGGCCGTTATCGCTGCGCAGCGAAACGCGGTTGGTAGAACCGCCGCGGCATTCTTTTAGGGTAAAGAAACCGATAGCCGTTTTCCAATTGGTGTTGGGATCGGTGGTCAGGAGCGGCGGATCGTAGAACATGTTGGTATACCAGAAAACGCAGTCGTCAAGGGGGTCTATGCTCATCTGGCTTTGGCGGCCCCATGGGCCGTCCGGGCCATCGGGGTTAGCAGGCAAAGGAACCGAATCGAACTGCGAACTGGTTCCCTTCCACAAGAAGTTATCGCTCAGGGGAAGCGTGCCGGATGGGTCTTTGCGCAAGCGCCCGGCATAGGCAATCGAAGGATAAAGCGAGCATCCGGGCGTGCCGCAAGCGGCATCGTCCTCGGAAATACTGAAGCCCAACGCCATGTTGCCGGCGCGGTCTACCGCCAGGCTGCTCATCCAGCGATAGCGCGCATCGGCAGGGCGATGTACACCCGTCTGGACAAAATTGGGTGTGCCGTCGGCGGCAAACTGAATCTCGTGCCAACGCACCCCCACGGTGCTGCCTTCGCCGGCGGGCTGCACGGCGTAATCGGCCCACAGAGATGGAATGCCATTCACGATGCGGTATTGCAAAGGCGACATGAGGCGGTCGCCATGCGCATCCACCTGCTCGTCGGTATCCCACTGGGGAATAACATAGCGCACATCCAGCGAGCCGGTGTCGGTCATCAGATTGTAATTCGGTTCGCCAGGTTCTAGCACCTTGCCAAAGGTGGACGCCGCCAGGTTCAGCCAGTTGACTTTGAACTGCCAGAGATGCATCCGTCCGGGCTGAATAGCAGCAAAGGTGTTGGGTGTGCCATTTGGCGGAGGCGTGCCTAAAAGATTGCTAGGGACGAGGTGTTCGTATCCCAACTCTTCAGGCAGCCACTTCGGCGCATATCGGAACGTATTGACATTGCCGCCCACCAAGTCGGCGCGATTAACCGCCCAAACCTTAGCCCCCATCAGGTTGCGGTTCTCGCCGTTATTGGTGATATCGTACATATCCGCCGAAAGGTAATAGCCGTCGGTCCATAGGCCCAACTTGGGCATATCGGGGTAGAAATGGAAGTTCCCCTCGTTGGTAGAGAGGGCGTAATAATACCAATTGGTATTGCTAAAGTAGGTTCCCGGGGCCAGTGGAAACGGCGGCGGCGGGGCAGGCAAGATTGGCTTATTAGAACGCGAAACGGCCATGCAAATGTAGTAAGGGCCGTTATCTACGTTCTCATAGGCCACATCGGCCACCACCCAGCGCAAGGCCAAATGATCGTAAATCACATAGGGTTGGCCGTGATGGGCGTCGGGGTTGGTGCAGGCAGTGGTGGGCGGCGCAGGAATGCTAGAAGCGGCGCTGGCCCAAAACTCAGCAAACGAAGCGCTTTCCACCAACGTGCCGTCTTTTTCATACAGCGCCACCATCTTATTCACCGCTTGCAAAAAGTGGGTGTAGCCAGCCGCCCCGCTGGTATCCGGCACGGCGCCAGTGATGGTATGCTCGTTGAGGTCGGCTGGGGTAGCGGGGAAGATGTCCACATCCGCCGGATTGTTATCACTGCGCTGCAAACCAACCCATTTACGGATGGGGGCGGGCATTTGGGTGGCGGTAACACCGGTGGGCGCGGCCACACTTTCGGAGCCATCGGGCTGGGGTGGCGGAGGCGCGGCCAGGCCGACCATTGTCGGGCCGCCGGCCATTGACAACAGCACCGCCATGGCAATCGCCAGGTTGATTAAACGCGTAATATGTTTCATTATTTTTTTCCTCCAACAAAGTGGATTGGACAACATTGATTTCAATCCGCCCCCCACCCAACAGGTTCAATTACCCACGCGGTCAGATTCAAACACGCGCAAGTATAGGGGCGATTCAACCTCACGAATTAAAGCTATTTGCATTCTATGATAAGCAAGGGGTTAAGACAGTAAAGTTAGGATAAAAAGATGGTGGGCTAAAAGGAAGAAGGCAGCGGATTGGGAGGAAAGCCGGCCAGCGCATGGAGGACGCAAACCCGGAGAAACAGACCGCCCGCCTGCCTCACCCCATGCGGGGGAGCCAGGCGGGCGGTTATGATGAAGCGATACGGCTATTCGACTACGGGCAAGCCAGCAGCGATACGTCGTCCACGTAGAAGGAGGTCACGCCGCCGGAGCCATTGTTATAGGCGCCGAACTGCAACATGATGGTTTGCCCACGGAAGCGGTTGAGGTTTATCTGCCACTGGCGCCAATACGGGGCGTTGACCCGTTCCCATACCAGGGTGTCGATCCAGTTGCCCCACTGATCCAGCACCAACACGTACTGCACATCACCTGAAACCGCCTCCATACCCAGCAGCGGACTGGTGGGTGCAAGGCTAGCGGCTAACGCCAGATCATTCTCTTTACTCAAGGCATAGGGAGTGGTCATCTGGTAGCCCCAAAACCGCAGCGTGGCAGTGTTATACCCGGCCGGGATGGAGACCGTCTGGCGGACATCCGAGTAGGAATAACGGTTATGATAATCGTAGTAGATGCCGGTGCGCATCGAGCGCGAACCGCTGTGGCGCAGGAAGGTCGAGTAGCCGGCCGAGAAGTTGGTCTGGGGAATATACCAGGCGTTGTTGTTCTCAAACCCGCCGTTGCTAATCCGCTCCAAACAGGTGGGCGGCGGTGGCGGCGGTGGCGGGGTGGAGCCACAGGTGTTGACTTCCACATCGTCCACATACATCACCGAGCGTCCGCCAGAGCCGTTATTGAACGTACCAAACTGGAGGCGAATGGTGCGCCCGGCGTAGCTGTTCAGGTCAAACTCACGCAGCTGCCAACCCGCGGCGTTGCGCGGCGACCACCACAACAGGGTTTGTAGAACGGCGCCGGTGCTGGGGTTCAGAATCAGCACATACTGCGCATCCGCTGCCTCGGGCGAGAGGGCCTTATCACCCCACACCTGATCTTCAGCAAACTTGGGTGCGTTCGCGTCTACATCGGGCGCTTTCGCCAGGTCTTCTTCAGACAGGGCCATGGCGGTAGGCTCTTCGCTGCGAGCAAACAGGCGCATCCGCAGCGTGGCGCTGCTGCCCGCCGGAAGGGCTACATCTTGCCAGGCGTCGGAATACGAATAGGCGTTACCGCTGCCGGATACCAGCGGGATCCCCGTTCGCATAGAACGAGAGGCGGAGGTGTAATAGTCATAGCTATAGCCGGCCGGATAGGCGGTAGAAGGAATGCTCCACGAACCATTGTATTCAAACTGACCGTTCGCCACCCGGTTGAAACATGGGCCGGGCGGAGGCGGCGGAGGCGGCGGGGGAGCGCTACCGCAAACCGAGAGCGACACGTCATCAACATACAGCGCAGTCACCCCATCGTAAGCATCGTTATAAACGCCCACCTCAACCTTCACCGTTTGTCCGGCGTAGGCCGAGAGATCAAACTGGTGCAGCGACCAGTAGGCGTTGTTGCTGCGGATTTGCAACAAGGTGGCGATTTGGGCATCGGCGGCGTTGAGCAAACGCACGTATTGGACGTCGGCGGCCATGGTGGCGTCGCCAAACGCCGTGGTAGACAGGTCATCGTTAGCCGGCGCATCCGCCGGGGCGTCGTTGAGGGCGCTGGGCGGTTTAGCCACCACCTCGGTAGAAACCGGGTAGAGCCACAAACGCAAGGTGGCAGACGTGCCTGGGTTGATGGTGATCGCCTGGGTGCGGAGGCGCGAGTCCAGGCCGCTGGGGTTGACGGGGCGCTCGGCGGGGTTGACAATGCCCACCCGCCCAGAACGGCTGCCACTGTGGGCGGCGGCGGCAGTGTACACCGCCGGGTACAGCCCGGCTCCTTCCATCATGTTCCACCAACCGCCGGTTTCAAAGCCGTTATTCCCGACTTTTTCCGTGCAGGCGGTTAAAGCTGTGAAGTCTTGATCCACAAGGCTGCGGTTCAGGTTTAGATCAATCATCGGCGGGTCGAAAGTGTAGCCCTCTTTATAGGGCGCTACGGCCAGGGGGCCACTTTCTAAACCCAGGTTATAGCTGCCATCGGATGCGGTTAGCGTGGCGGCTACTCCGGCGTCGATATTCACGCCGGACAGCGGCGCGCCATTCGCCGTCGTCACCTGGCCGCTGAGCGTAAACGGGGGCGCACGGCGGATGATGGGCAGAAAGATCTGACTAGCCATCTCCGATTTCGCAGGTTGGGGTGTGGGTTCGGCGGCGGCGGCAGGCGACGCGCCAAACACACCCGCTAAAATTGCAAACAGTAACACAAATCGACTTAAAATGCGCATGATTTGTTGTCTCCTCTCCAGTAATACGACAAGCAATATCTCAATCTGCATAACGTTGCAAGATCAATATTGGTTCCATCCACAACGTAAATTTTCAATAAATATCATCGGGAAGAGGGTTCGCAGCCGCGGAGAGGCAGCGAGGCAGATGCGGGCGGGGCAGCATGCCAAAGAATGCTCTGTTGTAAGCGCCCAGCAAATGGGGCGTTGTAAAGCGCGCCGCCCTACCCGGCTACAAGGCGAGCAGCTCGTCGTCGGGGCATGCGTTCAGATCGGCAGTATAGCTCTTCTCGAGATGCAGTCCCACCGCGGTCATGGCCGCACGCGCGCCGGCTTCATCGACCTCCGCCAAAAAGACAATCTCATCGCCTGCCTGCCAAATCTGTTCCGTGTTGACTAACTCAATGGCTTTATTGCGCACTCGCGCCAGCGGCAGCGCCCCGTCGGGCTGGGGACATACCCCGGCCGTGATGCTCTTCCAATCTTCGGGGGCGCGCGCCACCCAACGCTGCGCGGCGCGTTGGCGCGCCAGGTTTTCCCAATAAGGAAAGTCAATTGGCCCTCCAAAAGCCACATTATTGCCGCTCTGCTGCACCAGCCCCGGCCCGGCCCCTTTTTCGGGGCTGTCGAGGGCCGGGTAGGCGCGCTGCAAACCAAAACTATCGCGCGCCAACTGCGTAGCCAGGGTGTTGACTTCCGAATTCGGGGTTACCGCCACGAGAAGCTCGGCATCTTCCACGCCCAGCCGCTCCAGGCTATCCGCATCCAGGGCGTTTGCCGTGTGCGCGTCCAGGCCCTGGCAGCGGGCGCGCTCTATGTGCATCGGGTTACGGTCAATGAGCATAACGGGGCGACCCGCCTCGCTCAGGATATTGGCAAGTAATATACCCAACGGCCCGGCCCCCACGATGATGGCTTTCTTGGTTTGGGTGTCGGTTAGCCCTAGCAGCCGTTCCACCCAAGCGGCGGAAAGCCCCTGTAAGGTGACCGTCATGGCGATGGTCAGGAAGACCAGGCCGGTGAGGCGCTCTCCCTCCGCTACGCCGATGCGACTCAAGGCCAGCCCAAACAACGAGGCCACCGAAGCCGCTACGATGCCGCGCGGGCCGATCCAGGCAATAAACAGTTTCTCCCTCCAGCTCAATTCCGAGCGCAGGTTGGCGAGAAATACCATCACCGGACGAATGAGTAACATCATCACCAGCACCGTCGCCACACCGCGCCAGCCCTCGCCCATCACCTGGGCCAGGTCTAAGTTAGCTGCCAAAAGGATAAAAACGGTGCTCAGGCTGAGCAGCGTAAGGGTTTCTTTAAAACGGCGCATCTGGCGAATGCCGGGTAAGCTCTCACGCTGGATGATGAGGCCTGCCGCCACCGAGGTAGCCAGACCGGCTTCGGGCTGCAGCATCTCGGCGACGCCAAATAGCCCCCACACACCGGTCAACACCACCAATCCGCTCAGATCCATCGGAACCAGGCGCCTGGCTGCCAGCGTTTTCGAGAGCAGGTAGCCGCCTAGCGCCCCAATCACTCCACCCACTAACAAACGGGTGAAATAGGCGCTCAAGACGGTCAGCAGGCCGCCGGCGCTGTCAGAGTAAAACACCAGCAGTCCTTCCATCACCGCCACGGCCAAAATTGCGCCGATGGGGTCTACCAACACGGCTTCGCCTTCGAGAATGGTTTTGATGCGCCGCGAGACGTGCAGGCGCTTGAGCAGCGGCTGAACCACCGTGGGGCCGGTGACGGTCATCAGGGCGCCGAATAGAATCGCCACCGGCCAGGAGAAACCGGCCAGGTAGTGCACCGCCGGCGCTGTCAGCAGCCAGGTAATGCCCACGCCAACCGTCACCAGGTTGCGAACTTCGGTCAGCGCGTGGCGCAGCTCACCCAAGCGCAGGTTGAGCGCCCCTTCGAACAAAATCAGCGCAACGGAAAGCTTTACTAAGATGGACAAACCATCGGCTAACGAGGCCGGCTGCACCAGTCCAAGCGCCTGGGGGCCTAACACAACGCCTAAACCGAGCAGCAAAACAATTGCTGGAATGCGCCAGCGATGCGCCATCACCTGGGCAAAAACGCCAAAGCCCGCTGCCAGCACAATCGTCATAAAAGCCTGTTCGCCGTGTTCCATAAAGCTCTCCTTGCCTATCGAAGACCATTCGCAAGGCGGAGGTCTTGCGTGTCTGAATAACCGGTTGTAGTTTACCATGTTCCAGCGACCCAACCGATGCGCCCACAGCAGCACTTCCCGGTCAGCCCCGGCGGGTTGCCAATTCCCTGGAAAAACCTGGCGGCAGCTTTGCCGATTAATCAGACCTCTACAAGTGAGCCTTTAAAATTCCCCGCGGTATAATAGGCCGGAGAAGTTCTTTATGTCACGCAAACCGGGCAAGCAAACCAGGAGGCAAGTATGGCAATCTATGGCGGCGTGGAAGCCGGCGGAACAAAATTTGTTTGTGTGGTAGGAAGCGGACCGGACGATTTACATAACGAGGTGCGGATTCCCACCACCACCACCCAGGAAACACTGGGGCGAGTGATCGACTATTTCCGCAGCCAGGCTAGCCAAGAGCCAATCGCCGCCATCGGCGTGGCATCTTTTGGCCCGGTCGATTTAGACCCCGCTTCACCCACCTATGGGTATATCACCACCACGCCTAAACCCGGCTGGGGGAACGCGAATATCGTTGGGGTGCTGCAAGCGGCGCTGGGTGTGCCGGTGGCGTTCGATACCGATGTAAACGGAGCTGCTTTGGGAGAGTATCGCTGGGGGGCGGCGCAAAACGCCGATCCGTGCCTGTATATCACCATCGGAACCGGCATTGGCGGCGGCGGAATTGTCAATGGGCGGCCCCTGCACGGGTTAGTCCATCCGGAAATGGGGCATATTCGCTTGCAGCACGATTGGCAGAATGACCCCTTCCCAGGCGTGTGCCCGTTCCATGGCGATTGTTTTGAAGGTCTGGCCTCCGGGCCGGCGATGAATAATCGCTGGAAGCAACGCGCCGAAACCTTGCCGCCCGATCATCCCGCCTGGGACCTGGAGGCGCACTACATCGCCCAGGCGCTCGCCGACCTGGTTTGTACGCTTTCGCCACGCAAGATCATCCTCGGCGGGGGGGTTATGCAAGGCCCCAATTTGTTACCGCGTGTGCGGCAGCATGTGCAGAGTTTGCTAAACGGTTATGTCCAGGCCAAAGAAATTATCGATGCGATTGACCAATATATTGTCCCGCCCGGCCTGGGGATCCATGCCGGCGGCGCGGGATCAATCGCCCTGGCGATGGAGGCGCTTACGAATCTTTAGCCAGGTTACTCATCTGGCCGGCGCGGGTTGCGGTTTTGACGGGCTTCTTGCGCGGTTTAAGCTTGCGCTGTCCGTCTAACTCGGCCAGCACACGCGCCTGGCGAAAGCTAGTAGCCAGGTTGATGCCCATGATGATGAAAATCACTCCGATAATAATCCAGTCGTAAACGGTTAATGTAAGGTTGAACATATTCAAACGGGGATTGCCCAAGAAATACACCATGGTATTGGCGAGAATAATAATGATACGCGCCTCGGTGGGGCCAAGCTTGCCATAAGAAATGGTAAATTCGCCCCGCACCGCCGTACGAATGAATACTAAGATCATCAGCAGCATGTAAGAAATTAATGCTAAAAGCGCCAGGTCTAGGCGCACAAATGGCGAAAGCCCCAGCCCTAAGAAGATCATAATCGTAATATAGGCGTCCACCACGTGATCGATATAGAAGCCATAGGTGGGGCGCTCAATATGACGAACGCGCGCCACCGTGCCATCTAAGCTGTCTCCAAACCAATTAATCACAAAACCAAGAGAAGCCAACCATAAAAACATGGGGGTGAGGTGGCTCAGGCTGTAACCAAGGAAAGCGGCAAAAGCGCCCAGCACCCCAATCCCGGTTAGAATATCGGGTGTTATCCAAGCCGGTAAGCGGGTTGCCAACCAAACCAGGACTTGTTTTTCCATTGGCCCGGTAAGGGTATTAATGATCCGTTTATGATTGCGAATATCACTCATTATCATGACCTCCTATGTAGTAGGTAAAGAGACTTGGGTCCACACCGGGTGAGTTACCGCCCATTGGGTAGGCGCGAGACCGATCATGGCTTGGGCCGCTTCGAGTACACGGTTGGCGTTACAAACAATTTCCTTATCGCGATCCGAATATGGTTTCAAATCGATATGTTCTGAGACTAAAATTTCAAACCGGCCATCGTCGTGGCGCAGCGGCGCCAAAAGCACCAGGGGCACACCGGCGCGCAAGCCCAGGGTAATGTGGTGCGTGGGCAGATAGGTGGGTCTCCCGAAAAAGTTCATACAGTGTTTTAACCCCGGGATGGGACGATCGATACCCGTTAATAAAGATTCGCCTGCCTCCAATCTGCGCAGCGAGGCGCGCATTGTAAGCAGGTTGGCGTCTAATATCTCCATTCCCACCCGGCGGCGTAGGCTGTGCTGCCAGTTAATAGCGGCGCTAGGTGAGGGAACCGATAAGACAAAAGCCCTCAGCCCATGAAGGTAAGCGCCTTGCAGTACCAGATCGAAGCCGGATAAATGCACACCGCAAACAATTTGCCCATGTTTACCGGCCTGGCTGCGCTCGATAACGGCCTCCACCGCCGGTGAAAAATCAACCAATTGGTGCAGGGCTTGAGGGCGCTCCAGCCAATGAAAAAATTCATAAAAACCTAACGTAATATTGCGCCAGCAATCTAAAGCCGCCCTATCCAGCTGCGCCGCGTTGAGGGCGGCTCCGTGCACAATGTATTGATTAACACGCACTGCCGAAACGCTGGGTAAGGCAGGGTTGTTGGCAATTAACCAAGCAATGCGTTTGGACAGGGCAACTCCAAACGGCGGCGGGATCCTCCGGCAAACAGACAACACCCACACAGCCGCGGCGCGGCTATTTAACACGGCTTGTAGGTTCATGTCACCATTCTATCATAGGTAAAGTGAAGAAAAACTCCCCAGGGAGAACAACCCTGGGGAGTTTTTCCGACTTCCCAAAAAACCAGGAAGCTAGCGACCTTCTTTTTTACAATGCGTCTTAAGGTAGATCGACTGGATAAAGATCTGATCGGTCTCGCGGGCGCACGAAACCGCATCGGTCCAGGTGTTCTTGACGCACACGGTCATTTGGCGTTCGCGGGGCAGCTCTAAGGGGATCTTGATCCACCCCTCCCAGTTGCCATTCTTATCGGTGGTGAAGTTGCCAATGCGATAAGAGACCCCATTGTTGCGAGCATACATGCGCACATAGTACGGGGTGCGTGGGGTAAAGCTCTTCACCGTCACTAAGACATGCCCCATATTAATCGTGATATCGAGGCTGGCCTTCGTCTTTTTGTTATTATTAGGCGTTTGTGTGCCGCTTGCGCCGCCCTCAGGGGCCGTGCCGCTGGGAATACAGAGCACCTGTCCGGCCGTGATGGCGTAGGGCGGCTGGATATTATTGGCCTTAGCAATATCGAGATAATCGACCGTGTAAAGAAAGCCAATAACCATTAATGTTTCGCCGGCTGCCACCGTGTGTTTGTACTTACACGTTACCGCAGAAGCCTGCATTTGCGGTACGGCGCTGATTAGCAAAGATATGAGCAGCACCAGGCTCATCATGACCACGACGCGCGAAGTGCGGCCTTGCTTTTGATCACTCGCCATGCTTTTTGACTCCTTTTCGTGAGGGCTTTCACGCCCTGAGATTTTCAGCTTGCAGGTTTATAGCGTTGCAACTGTAAAGTATAGCACAAATTAACCGGATTTTAGCCGCCTGGCTGGAAAGGCAAAAAACAGATAACATAAACAACATCTGGGGAGGGGCGGGCTAGTAACTCACCTCGCCAATCTGTTCAAAATCGAAACCGCCGCCCGAAAGCTCGGAGGCGCTCAAATCGTCATCGAAATCGACAAAATCGCCCGCCTCTCCCCGCTCACACAGGGAGCGATATTCGCAAAAAGCGCAGCGCTGCGTGTTTTCGGTCAGGCCAAACGGGGCGGTCTCGGGCTGCTGCTCGACCTGGGCGACCAAGCGCATCACATGGTCGATTAGCGCCGCCAGGTCGGCTTCATCCCGCTGCATTTGTTCCGAGGAATAGACCAACCGCTCCGGCTGATCGGGGTAGGCTGCGAACCAGTAGATCATCTCAATCTGCTGGGGTAGGATGGGCGCGCCGCCGTTCAAATGCGCACCGCTGCGCGCCAGCACATACGGATATACGCGGGTTTGCCAGCGGCTTTTAAGTCGGTCGCGCTTTGGGCGCTGGGCGGAGGTCTTCCAATCGTAGATAAACATCTTTCCATCGGGGGCCACGGCCAGCAGGTCCAACGTGGCTACCAGGCGTTGACCCGCCAGTGGCAGTGTGAAGCGCGCCTCCGGCAGCAAGCGGCGGCAGTTGTGCAAATCACTACTTTGAGCAAAACGCACAAAGTTCCTCCACCACTCGGGCAGGTGATCGTCGTGGGCAAATTCCGCCAGGCGATGGACATCCGCCCCCAACCAATACTGCTGAACCAGGCGGTGAAACAACTTGCCGCGCTGCATGGCGCGTTCGACCTCGGCGGCTGGTTGGCTCTCCACCGCCGGCCAGCGCACCCCCAACAAGTAACGCAGTTCAAAGCGCCGTGGGCAATCCACAAAGTCTTGCAGGCTGCCCTGGCTAAAAGTGAGGGGGAGCGCGCCGGGCGCGCCAGGCAGTTCAATCATCTGCATGCTCCTGATTCCAAATCTCGGCCAGACGCAGCAGTGGCAAGGCCGGGCCGGCCGTTGTATAACGACCCGTATTAGTGGTCATCACCAGTTCACGCTTAGCGCGGGTGAGGCCCACGTACAACAAGCGCAAGCGTTCGCGGGTGTAATCGAGGCGAGCTTCCAGCCCGCCCTGGCCTTCTTCGTACCAGGCGTATTCGCTGGTATCAAGCGCCGCCTTAAGCTGGGCCGTGGCCTCTGCAATCAGGTTCAACTGATCGCGCAAATACCACCGTTCATCACGGTAGGCGTCTCCAGGCTGGGCCGAGGGGAAATCATAATTATTGACCGACATTAAATATACCCGATCCCATTCCAGCCCTTTGGCGCGGTGATAGGTGCACAACACGGCCTGGCCGGCGTAGGCTTCGGGCTGAAAGCCCTGCTCGCCATCGGTGAACCCCAGATATTTGCGTTGGTTTTGGGCGATCACATCCAGCTCACGGCTGAGATCGGGCAATTGATGGTGAGGGTTGGCTTGCGCCACGCTGCGCAGCAGGTTCGCGAGCTTATGGGCCAGGGCTAAATCCGCCGGCTGCGAGAGCAAATCTTGCGCCAGGGTGAGGATAAGTTGGTCGATGGGCAGGGCGGCGGCGGATTGCCAGCGCCGGGCGACGACCTGGAAATCGCTCAGCAGCGCCAGCACCTGCTCGTCTGCGCCGCGCATCTCTAAATCGGCAAGAAAGTCGCGATCTGGGCCAGGCCATAAGTAATCTTCCACCCATTCCAGGTTTCGCAGCGCCGCCACACTGCGCTCCACCCCGGCCTTGGTGCTGCTATCGGCCAAAGCCTGCCATTGCCATGCCTTAAACATGCCGATCAATTTCGAGCGATTGTGCGGGTTAGCCAGGCCATTCACCACATCTCGCAAAACCTGGGCGGTTTGGCGGGTGGCGCTGGTGGTGCGCAGCAAACTGTCGTTAAATGGGATCTTGCGGCGGATCAGTTCCTGGGCTAAGTTCTCCAGATGGTTGTTTTGGGCCGAAAGCACCGCCACGGTTTGATCGGGATGATCGGGCAGCCAGCGCGCCAAAGAAACGGCCACGGCTTCGATTTCTTCTTGGGGAGTGTATGGCTTCACACTCAGGTAAATCACGTTCGGCGCATCGGGCGGGTTGGGGTCGGGGTCGTCTGAGGGAGCCGGTTCAATCCACGGTGGGGCGCTGAGGGCGTCGCGCACAGCTTCCACCGGATGCTCATCCATACTCCACCGCACCAGGCGATTAGCAAGCCGGATGATGGAGGCGTTGGAGCGGCCCGAATTAGGGAGCGCCTGCGCTTGCACATCCGCGGCCCGCATAAATTCGCGCAAGTAGCGCGGGTTAGCGGTGGTGAAAGATTCGTAGATGGCCTGGTTAGGGTCGCCGACCCGCACCCAATTGCCGTTTTCACCCACCAACCGGGTGAGAATTTCTTCTTGCAGGCGGCTGCTATCTTGGGCTTCATCCTCCAAAATATAAGGCCATTGGCTGCGCAAACGCTGGAGGAAGCTTGGGTCGCTATCCAGGGCTTCCACCGCCAAGCGAATCAGGTCGTCAAAGTCCACCGCGCCACGATAGCGTAAGGCGCGCTGGTAATCGGCATAGATATCCACCCCCATTTGCGCCAATGGCAGAGGCACGGGCAGATCTTCCAGGCGCGCCGCCAGTCTTTCGGGGGAGATGCGCTGATCTTTGGCGTAGGCAATCACTGCCGCCGCCGCCTCTTGCACCAACCCCGACAGCTTCTGCTGGTTCTGCAAACTCGCCAACTGGACGGGGTTGAGATCGGGGTTTAAGTAGGCGTCCAAAATATCCCCGTGACCCTTCAGCCAGGCAGCGGCGGCTTCATTCAAGATCGACTTGGCCTCGCCCTCGTCCACAATTTCAAAACGATCTTCCAAGCCCACCAAGCCTGGCCGAGCGCGCACAATATCGTTTGCCAGGCCGTGCAGGGTGCGCACACGATAGCCCATATTGGTCAGCAGCCCTTGAGAACCCACAAACCGGCTTACCCGGTGATAAAAGTTGTCCACCGCCGAGTTCACCAGGGTGACCACCAACACCTCCTGGCCTTCTCCCAGCACTCCGGAGGCCACAATCTGCGCCGCCAGGTAAGACAGCGTCCAGGTCTTGCCGCTGCCCGGTACGGCGGCGATACCCATTTTGCCGGATTGGTAGCGCATGATCTCTTGTTGGGCCGGACGCAGCCGGATCTCGTTATTCGCCATTGTCGGCCTCACCGGGGGCAGCCGCGCGGGCAGAGCGCAGCAGGCGACCAAAGGCTTGCAGAAGCGGGCCGCGCTGTTCGTAGCCGCCTTCATTCAAATCGCTCAGGCCCAACAATAGATGCTCGCGACAGCGAAACAGCAGCCCTAAGGCCACGCGGCGCATCGTCTCGCGGCCAAATGTCTGTTCGTCTTCATCGGTCCACACCCGGCCGGTTTCCCAGTGACGCGTGAGCACATAGGGATGCGTCAGCGGCTGCTGCAAGCGCTCGCTCCATAAGCGGCTGCCCACATCCAGCCAAAACTGCACCGCCGCCGGGCGATTGCTCAGCAAGAAGGTGTAAGCCGGGGCTAGCAGCACGCTATCGGCGGGCTGCATCGTCCAATCGGCCACGTATTGCGCCGCCAAGAGGCCGTTTTGCACCATCTGCACATATTCGCGTCCCACTTCCACGCCTTCATCCTCCAGGGTTGGCCCCACCACCCAACGGAAATTACGCGCCGAGTCAATCAGGTCGGCGCTTACCCGCCCGGCATCGTAGCGGGTATGGAAACCAAAACCGTGCTGCGACAGCACCTCGCCAAACAAGCGGCTAAAGAAATGATCGAGCGGGATAGGCTCGGCGGAAATCTCTAGCAGCCAGCGGCGCAGCTCGGCGTAGCGTTCACCCACGGTATAGGTGATGCGCTCTTGGACATCGGGCTTGATACGCTCAAACTCGGTTAACCAGCCCTGGCTGCCGGTGGGCCGGTACACGATCTCGGCCAGCAGCTGAGCGCGCACCAGGTCGAGGCCGTCGATGGCCTCCACCAGGGCGTTGGCGAATTCGAACACGCTGGGGCGCATATTCCACTGCGGATGGGCAATGGCCGCCATGGTGAGCAGCGCTTTGGCGGCTGGCTCATCGCGCAGCGCCCGCGAAGGGCGGTGCGAGCGGCTGGGAACACCCCGCGCCGCCAGGCGATCCATTAGGGCAAAACGCAGCGAATCGCTCAGGATGGGCGACAGCACAACCACCTCGCCCGGCGGCAGCCCTTTTTCGTTTACATAATCGCTCACCCGCTCAGCCACCCAATCAATCATCTGCGGGAAGAAGTGCGCTTCGTTGAATTCCAGGGCTTCGAGCGCCGCCGCGCCATCTGGGGGCGGCGCGCCGTTCAATACGGCGTCTAAGCCCTGCGCCAGGGCTTTCACCTGGGGCGACATAACCAGCGATTGGCTAAACGTCAAATGGGTGCGGCAGAGGCTGCGCAAGCTGTAACCAGTTTGCGGATCGGCCCCTAAGAAACTGCGATAGCCGCCCCCCTGGTCGAAGATCAGCAAGGCCGAATCGCATTCCGGCAGCCATGCGCTCAAGACATCGTGCGCGAAGGGCGAATGTTCTTCCAGATTGTCCACCATCACGTGGCGGAAGGTGTTAATCAGGTAATCGCGGCAAACCGGCTGCGGCCACAAATAGTTGCAAAAAGTTTCCACCTGGAGGGAAAAATCGAGCAGGTTATTTTGCAGGCAAAAGCGGCGGAAGGCGTCGGCGCAAGTTTGCACATCGTCATACACGCGCTGCTGCCCCGGCTCGCCTAACCAGGCGGCTTTCAGGCGGTCGGCAATGTGATCTGCGCCAAAGCCCACCAGGGCGGCTTTTTCCAGGTTATCGATAACCTGGCTGTATAAGCGGTTGCGATCAATGCTCACCGATTCGAACAATGGCGGGCGGTTTGGGTCGGCTTCCAGGGCCTGAACCACATGCGCCATAAAGTATTGGGCGGTTTCCATGTTCAGGAAAACCGGCGGGCGGTCGGGGCGGCCAAAACCGGCTTCCGGCGGAACAAAAGGCCAGAACATATCCACCATCCGCTGCGCCAGGCTGCCGGGGGTCCACACCGTCACCGCGCCGCCGGCGGGCGCGTCGGGCGACCGCAAAACGGCGTCATAGGGCGCAGCCAGGGCGCGCTGCGGGGTTAATACCAGGATTTGCTCTCCCGGCGCGCCGGCCTGCAGCAGCCGCCCCAAGCGCAGCGCCGCGGCGGTAGTTTTTCCGCTGCCGGCCGGCCCTTCGAAAAACACCGTGTCGGCCAGGGGCAAATTAATAAACACTTCTTGCTGAGGGGTTAGGGTAATCGCCATTTCTTAAGAGAGGCCAACCTTGGCCCATTTCCACCTAAAACTGGAATAAACATCGTGTCATTATCAAAAATTATACCCCCACTTTGAAAATGTACGTCAAAATCCACAGCGCCGCCATGCCCACGGCAATCGTCCACACCGCGTTACGGGTCTTCCAGGCCACCACCCCGGCCAAGACGCCGGCCAGCAAGCGCGCATTCCCCAGGGAAAAATCGAAACGCCCCGCAGGCAAAAGCAATTCAGGAACGATGATGGCCGTCAACGCCGCCGGTGGCACATAGCGCAGCACCCGCCGCACCACAACAGGAATGGGCTTACGCCCCACCAGCAGAACGAAGGAAAGCCGCGTAAGGAACGTGCCTAGCCCGGCGATGAGCATCACTCCCCACAGGTTCACTGCGGAGCCTGCTCTTCCATCGGGCGAATGACGGCGCGGCCCAGGCGCTCAACCAACAAACCAGACAGCACCCCCACCACCGCCGCCACAATCAACCCCAGCTTATAAGGCAGCTGGTAAGCCGGAACAGCCGTCAGACCCGCCCCAAGCGCAGCCGCCAACATTGGTCGATCACGCAAGTTTGGAATCACCAGTGCGATAAAAGTCAGCGCCAGGGTAAAATCGAGCGCCCAGGCGGCAGGCGCCGCCGCCCCCAAGAACACCCCCGCCGCGGTGCTCAGCTGCCAGGTGCTCCACAGCGCCAGGCCGGCCCCCAAGTAATAATAATGCGAGTAGGCTTCGGGAACCACTCGGCTTTCATAATAGGTGATTCCAACCGCATAGGCCTCGTCGGTCAGCAGGTAGCTCAGCAGCATGCCCCAGGCCCGCGAAAGATGCTGAAGATAGGGGGCTAACGAGGCGCTGTATAGGGCATGGCGCAAATTAATCGCCAGCGCGGTCACAATCATCACCCCAAAGGGCGCATTCACATTGATTAACTGCACCAAAACGATTTGCGACGACCCGGCGAAAACCACGGCAGACATGGCCTGGGCTTGCAGGGGCGGCAGCCCGGCGCTAAGCGCCAAGACGCCGTAAATCATCCCGAAGGGAGCTACTCCTACCAGAATGGGTAATTCGGCGCGCAAGCCGGAGACGAATTGAGAGCGGCGAGTAAACATAGCGTTATAATAACAGTCTATTATACCGGGTCGATGATTTTAGAAATATTTCGGCCATCACGTTATTCTACTTCAGGAGCAGCCATGTTGCGAAGCAACCCCCCAAGCGCCTGGTTGGCGCTTTTGATCTTGAGCAGCCTTTTAGCGGCCTGCGGCGGCAGCGTCCCCGCTGCGCCTACGCCCAGCTTGCCCCCGCTTGAACCCCAAATTACCGTGATTGGTGGGGCGCCGGTAACCGAAAGCGCCGAGCCGGTCGCTCCGCTCGCCACCTACACGCCCGCGCCCCCGTCCGCTGTGGGGGCGCCCCCCGCCCCAGGGGCCATCACCATCGCCTATATCCAAGACTTCGATACGCTCAACCCCATGTACGCCCAGGCGCTTTCGGCCATCTATACCCAACCGGTGTATAACTGCCGCGCCTGGTATTTCGATGACCAGAACAACCCCATCCCCACCCTGGTACAGGAAATCCCCTCCACCCAAAATGGCGGCATTTCCGCCGATGGGCGCACAATTACCCTCAAGCTGCGCGCCAACATGGCCTGGTCGGATGGCGTTCCGATCACTGCCAACGACTTCGTGTTCACTTACAATATGATCGTCAACCCCGCCAACGAAGCCGCCGACCTGGCGCCTTACGATCTGATCGAAAGCGTGACTGCGGTTGACCCACAAACTGTGCAGGTGGTCTTCCGTCAGGCGAATGCTGCCTGGTTGGCCTCCTTGTGGCATTACCTGCTGCCGGGCCACATTTTGCAAAGTGTGTTCGACAACCAGGGCAGCCTGAAAACCGCCGATTGGAACGTGGCCCCTACGGTGAGCTGCGGCCCCTTCACCTTCACCGAATGGCAAAGCGGCAGCTATGCCCGGTTTGTGGCGAACCCAAGCTATTGGCTCGGCGCGCCGAAGGCATCCGAAATATACGTGCGTTTCTTCAGCGACGACGCCGCCAAGGCGAAAGCATTGATCTCCGGCGATGTAGACATTTCCGTGTTTCTAGGCGGCGCTTCCCTATACCTGCCGCAGCTCAAGAATGGCGGCGCGCAAATCTTGCCGGTAAACGCCGGCTACCACGAGGGCATTTTCTTCTACCTCGACCCGACCAACGGCAACCCCGCCCTGCAAGATGAACGGGTGCGCCGCGCCATTGCCCTGGGCATCGACCGCGACAAGATCGTCGATACCCTCCTGGGTGGGCTGCCACGCACCGTAGAGACTTACTGGGACGGCACACCATACCTCGACCCCGCAGTAAAGGCGCGCGGCTATGACCCCGAAAAAGCCAAGGCGCTGTTGGATGAGGCCGGTTGGAGCGACGCCAACAACGACGGCGTGCGCGAGAAAGGCGAAGCGCAGCTCATGCTCACCTACGGCACAACCACCAACGAGGTGCGCCAGGCCGTGCAGAAAGAGATCGCCGCTCAGTTAGCGGCCATTGGCTTCAAGCTCGAATTGTTCAATTACGACTCGGGCATATTCTTCCAGGGCTACGACGCCGACGGGCCGGCGGCCTCCGGCCAGCTAGACCTGTTCCAATATGCGCCGCGCACGAAGAACTACCCCGATCCCGGTACGCTCGACTTTTTGTGCGCCCAGGTTCCATCGGTGAACGACGCCGGTGAAAATTGGAGCTGGCTGTGCGACCAGGAGCTGGATAAACTGCTGCAAACCCAGTCCGCCCAGATCGATTTCGCCCAGCGCCGGGCCACTCTGCACCAGGCCAGCAAGCTAATTTTTGATAAGGTGTATTTTATTGGTTTGTGGAGCGATCCCGATCTGTGGGCGGCTGCACCGGCGCTTAAAAACATCCACCTTTCTGGGGTTGCCCCGCTCTATAACATACAAGAATGGTCTAAGTAGATCGGTTGGAATAAACGGCCCTGCCTGGTACAGGGTCGTTTTATTCCAAGCAGGCTCAACTTATCTGGCCGGCTCTTTTTTTCCCTTGCGCCAAGGAATCTGTTGGAAAGAGGTGGATCGAGAATAAACGCGGCTTCTTGGCCGTTTATGGACTATAATTAATGCACCCAGGGTCTTTATTTTCACTACCTGCGAGGAGGTGATGCCTCAGTCCGCCCAGCCGAAAGGCCGCGGCAGCGATTGTTTTATCTGAACCGTCCGGTTGGCTAAAGCGAAGCATCATAAAAGGAGGAGACCCATGAAAAAGAGAAATATGTTGACCAGTTTGTTAGCGTTGGTCTTGCTTACCAGCATAACGCTGGCAAGCTGCGCCCAGCCGCCCGCCCCGGCCGTGCAGACCGAAGCTCCGCAACCGCCAGCAGAACGCAAGGTTGCGACTTTCATTTGGACACAAGAGTTCGACACACTCAACCCGCTCTATACAAACATGTGGTTTTCGCAGATCACCCAGCAGCTCTGGTCTTGTTCGGCCTGGGTATTTGACGATCAAAACGCCATCGTTGCCGAGCTGGTGAAAGAAATCCCCAGCGCCGAAAACGGCGGTATTTCCGCCGATGGCAAAGTCATCACTCTCAAACTGCGCGACGACGCCAAATGGCATGACGGCGAGCCGATCACTTCGAAAGACTTCGATTTCACTTATAAGATGTACATGGCCGATAAAAACGCCGTCGCCAGCCGTGCGCCTTATGATCTGGTTGAAAAACTAGAGACTCCCGATGCTCAAACCGTTATCGTTACCTTTGGCGAGCCATACGCCCCCTGGGCGACCCGCCTCTTCTTCGGCATATTGCCCGAACATGTTTTGCAACCCGTGTTCGATAAAGAAGGCAGCATCGACGCCGCCGCATGGGGCAAAGCGCCCACTGTGGGCTGCGGCCCCTTTAAGTTTGAGAGCTGGGAATCGGGGTCGTTCGCTCGCTTCGTAGCCAACGACGACTATTATAAAGGCCGCCCGAAGCTCGACGAGGTTTTCTTCAAGTTTGTGCCCGATGATGCATCGCAAATCGCCGCCCTCAAAACCGGCGAAGGCGACCTGGGAACCTTCTTCTCCTATGGCGATTTGCCCGACCTGGAAAAGGCTGGGATTAAGGTGATCAAGTCCTTCTCCGGTTATAACGAAGGCTGGTACTTTAATCTGGCGGAGAACGGGCACCCGGCGTTAAAGGATGTGCGTGTGCGCCAGGCCCTGGCATATGGCTTTGACCGCGCCTCTTTGGTGAAAGACCTGCTGCTTGGCCAGACCGAACCCGCCGCCACGATGTGGGATAACACCCCCTGGGTAGACCCGACCATTAAACCCTATCCCTACGACCCGGATAAAGCCAGGCAGTTGCTCGACGAAGCCGGCTGGAAGGATAGCAACAACGACGGCATCCGAGATAAGGATGGCGTTGATTTGAAACTCAAGTTCGGGACGACCACCCGCCAAATCCGCCAGGATACCCAGGCCGTGGTGCAAAACCAGCTTAAAGAAATTGGCGTGGGCATTGAATTGCAGACGTTTGACTCGGATATCTTCTTCGCCGGCTATGGTGAAAACGGCCCCATTGCCCGGGGCGAGATGGATTTCTACCAGTATTCTACGGTGACTCAATTCCCCGATCCTGATACGGCTGATTTCCTATGTCGCGAAATTCCCTCCGATGAAAACGCGGCCGGTGTGAACTGGAGCGCGATTTGCGATGAAGAACTGGATGCCCTCTTCAACCTGCAAACCAGCCAGGTTGACCTTAAGGCCCGCACCGAAACTTTCCACAAGATTAGCCGCATTATATTTGACAAAGTGTATTGGATGGGCGTTTGGCAAGACCCCGATTTGTTTGGGGTAAGCGGGCGCATCCAAAACGTAAAGATTTCCGGCGCGCAGCCCTTCTTTAACATTACTGAATGGGACATCGCCGCGAAGTAGTCCTTCTTCGTATCCACCTGGCTTCCAAGGCGTAGGCCTTGGAAGCCAGGAGAGAGACAGACCCCCATGACGCGTTATATTTTAAGGCGAATTTTGCAGGCTATTCCATTGTTATTCCTCATCAGCCTGTTTTTGTTTGCGCTGATGCAGAGCATGGGAGACCCTCTGGCAACAATGGGCGGTCGCCAGGTCACACGCAGCGCCGACCGTCTGCGGCTTTCTCGGCAGTTAGGTTTAGATAAGCCTCTAATTGTGCAGTATGTCTATTGGCTGGGGGGCAATGATTGGGCCAAGGCCGACCTGGACGGCGACGGTGTGCCCGAAACTCCAGGAATACGCCGCGGTGTGCTGCGCGGCGATTGGGGCACGTCGTTAGTGAACCGCGGTGTGCCCGTAACAAAGGTGATTGGGGAACGCCTGCCCAACACGCTAATATTAATGTTGACCTCTGAAGTGGTGATCTTGCTAGGAGCGCTGCTGATCGGTATCTATTCGGCTTTGCACCAGTATTCAAAAATCGACAATTTCATTACCACCCTCACATTCATACTCTATTCTATGCCGGTGTTTTTATTTGGGCTGGGGTTGATGTATATCTTTGCCGTGAACTTTAAAGCCTGGGGTCTGCCCTACCTGCCCGCCACCGGCATGTTCAACCCGCAGGAAGGCAAAACCTTTAGCCAGGTGGTGTGGCACATGGTTTTGCCCACCGCCACGCTTTCGTTTGGTTTCTTCGCTGGTTACAGCCGGTTTATCCGCAGCGCCATGCTCGAAGCCATGAACTGCGATTTTATCCGTACGGCCCGCGCCAAAGGCTTGCCGCGGCCCGAAATTGTGTATATCCATGCGCTAAAGAACGCCGCCCTGCCCATCGTCACCCTCATCGCCCTGGATTTACCCTTCCTTTTGGCTGGGGCAGTGGTCACTGAGCGCATTTTCGCCTGGCCGGGCATGGGCCGCCTGTTCCTCGATCATGTCCAGCGTTCGGATACGCCGGTGGTGATGGGGATATTAATGATGGTGGCCCTGGCGGTGATTACCTTCCAGATTTTGGCGGATGTGATGTACGCCTGGCTTGATCCCCGCATTCGCTATAACTAGCGAGGAGCATTCATGGAAACCATTGCACCCAACCCCGGCGCGCCAACGGCCAGCCTGCTCCCCGACGAACTGGAAGCGCCGCCGCTCACCCTTTGGCAGCTCACCTGGCGACGCTTCCGCCGTCACCGCATGGCAATGTTTGGCATTCTGACCCTGTTTCTGCTGGTGTTGTACTGCTTCGGCGGGGCGTTATTCTTGAGCGAGGCAGACGCCAACGCCACGCGAACCTCAGATCGCTTGCTGGCCCCCAGCGCGCAGCACCCCTTCGGAACCGACACCACCGGGCGCGACATCCTGGCCCGCACCATTTACGGGGGGCAAATTTCGCTGCTCATTGGCTTGACGGCCATGCTGGTGGAAGTGAGCCTGGGAGTGCTGATTGGCGCCACGGCGGGTTATTTTGGCGGCAAGCTAGACAGCCTGCTGATGCGCGCCACCGAGGCGGTGATTGTTGTTCCGCAGCTCTTTCTGCTGTTGGTGATGGCAAAATTCTTCGCCACCTCGATACCCAACATCACCCTGTTTGGCAGAACATTTAGCGGCAGCGTGGTGGTAATCATTCTTATCATCGGGGCCACCAGTTGGCCGGCCTTAGCGCGCATAGTGCGCGCCGAGTTTCTCTCTCTAAAAGAGAATGAATTTGTGTTGGCAGCGCGCGCCACCGGCACGTCAACCTTTGAAATCATCACCCGCCACATCTTGCCTAACAGCATCGCCCCAATTATGGTTTCGGCCACGCTGGGCGTAGCCAACGCCATCGCCACCGAAGCCTATATCAGCTTTCTCGGCTTAGGGGTGCGCCCGCCCACCGCCACCTGGGGCAACTTGTTAGAAGGCTCGTACGATTACATCGACCAGGGAACCTATTGGTTATGGGTGTTTCCGGGTTTGCTTATCGCCCTAACCGTGCTGAGCATCAACTTTTTGGGCGATGGCCTGCGCGACGCCCTCGACCCCCACAGCCACACCATCTGAGGCCGCCCGATGAAGACAGACAAACTGCTCCTGGACGTGCAAAATTTAAATACCCGCTTCCACATTGCAGAAGGCACGGTGCACGCCGTGAACGGGGTTTCGTTTCACCTGAACGAATGCGAAACCCTGGCGGTGGTGGGCGAAAGCGGGTGCGGTAAATCGGTCACCATGCTTTCCATTCTCGGTCTCATTTCGATCCCTCCCGGCGAAATTAGCCAGGGGCGGGCGCTGTTCCGCGAGCGCGATCTCATCCAACTCAAAGAAACGGAATTGGAACACATTCGCGGTAAAGAAATCGGCATCGTATTCCAAGATCCGATGACCTCACTCAACCCGGTGCTAAGCATTGGGCGGCAGCTAACTGAACCTCTCCGAGTGCATTTGAACCTGAATGGCGACGCCGCCCACCAACGCGCCGCCGAGCTGCTCTCTATGGTGGGCATTCCCGAAGCCGCTAACCGCCTGCGAGACTATCCACACCAGTTTTCGGGCGGTATGCGCCAGCGCGCCATGATTGCCATGGCGCTAGCCTGCGCGCCCAGCCTGCTCATCGCCGACGAGCCGACCACCGCCCTGGATGTGACCATCCAGGCGCAAATCATCGAACTGGTGGAGCGCCTGCGCGACGAATTTAACATGGCCGTGATTTGGATTACGCACGACCTGGGCGTGGTAGCCGGCATGGCAGAGCGGGTGATGGTGATGTACGCCGGGTTCATCGTGGAAGAAGCCCTGGTAGACGACCTATACGAGAACCCCCAACACCCTTATACCCTGGCGCTGATCGCCGCCCTGCCGCGCGTCGATCGCCGCCGTGCGGCGCGGCTTAGATCCATCCCCGGCGCTCCGCCCAACTTGCTGATTAAACCCACCGGCTGCCCCTTTGCCCCGCGCTGCGAATTTGCCTTTGATCGCTGCCGCCTCGAAAACCCACCGCTCTTTCCAGTAGGCCCGCACCATACCTCCGCCTGCTGGTTAGACTTAACCACAGGAAAACCAAGATGACCACCCAAGCCATCCAAGATACGCACGACCACTCTGTTCCGCCGGATATTAGCCGCGATGCGCCGCTGGTAGTGGTGGATAAGCTGGTCAAACATTTTCCGGTACGGCGTGGGCTAATTTTAGAACGCCAGGTTGGCTCGGTGAAAGCCGTGGATGGAATCTCCTTCCAGATTGCCCCGGGTGAAACGCTGGGCCTGGTGGGAGAAAGCGGCTGCGGCAAGACCACCGCCGGGCGCACACTGCTCGGTTTGTATCCACCTACCGGCGGCTCGGTGCAGATCAACGGCATTGAAGTCAACGGGGTAAAGGGAGAGGCGCTGCGCCGCTTACGACGTTCGGCGCAGATGATTTTCCAAGACCCCTACGCCTCCCTCAACCCCCGCTGGACGGTGGCGGGCATCATTGGAGAGCCGCTGCGGGTTCACCGGCTGCTGCCAGATGAGGGGTCACGCGCCGAACGGGTTAAGGAACTCATGACCCTGGTGGGCCTCAGCCCGCGGCTGTTTAACCGCTTTCCCCACGAGTTCTCGGGCGGGCAGCGTCAACGCATCGGCATTGCGCGAGCGTTGGCCTCCGACCCGGCTTTTATTGTGTGCGATGAACCGATTTCGGCGTTGGATGTTTCAATCCAGGCGCAGTGTGTGAACTTGCTGGAAGAGTTGCAAGATCGCTTTCATCTCACCTATCTGTTTATCGCCCACGATTTGAGCATGGTGCGGCATATCTGCGACCGGGTGGCGGTGATGTACCTGGGGCTGTTGGCCGAGCTGGCCGCCAGCGATGAGCTGTACGAGAACCCTTTGCATCCTTACACCCAGGCGCTGCTGTCTGCCGTTCCCATCCCCGACCCGAAGCGCGACCGGGCGCGCCAGCGAGTTCTGCTGCAGGGCGATGTACCTAGCCCGATAAACCCGCCCAGCGGCTGCCGTTTTCATCCCCGCTGCCCGCTGGCGATGGACGTTTGCCGGCGCGATCAACCGGCCTGGCGCGCCGTGGCGGCTGGCCGGTTTGTAGCCTGTCATGCGGTGGCGTAGCGCAGATAAATTAACGGGTGGGATGCATGCCTTCCGGCGGAAGGATGCCGATCTGCCGGGCGCGCGCCATGGCGGCCGTGCGAGAGTTAACCCCCAAACGATGGTAACTATCCCATAATAAAACTCGCAAAGACGAGGCCGCCATATTCATCCGCTGGGCAAGCTCAGGAATGCGTTCATTGGGATAGTTGGCGCATAACGAAATCGCTTCAAGCTGGCGCGGGCTGAGGCGCGGCGCGGGATCATAAATATCCGAGGACATCAAGCTCTCGCGCACTCTCGCGCTAAGATACATCCCCCCTTTGGCGATCACCCGCACCAGGCCCGGCAAATCATCATAGGCCTCGTGGTCGTCTTTCAAGATGTAACCATCTGCCCCGGCATTAAGCATGGAGCTAATCATGGCGCGCTGCTGAAACTGCGATATAACCAGGATTGCAACATTGGGAAAACGATCGTGAATTTCCGGAACCAGGTGCAAGGTGTTATACAAAGTTTCGTTGGTTCGGCTGGTAATCACCTGCATATCGAGCAGGAGAATATCTACTTCGTGACTGCACAGGGCCGGAATTAAATCTTCCCCGAAGTAAAGCACACATACCACGGCTATATCGGTGTCTTTCATTAACCGATAACGGTAACCATCCGCAACCACCGGATGATCGTCTAATATTGCCACACGTATCGGACCCATTTTACGTATCCTAATTCAATTTTCTAAGCATCTCCATCATATAACCTTCTTGGCAATATGACAATGGGGTGATAGGTATGTTAATATAAATGCTTATGTACTCATAACAGTTATCACCTATGTATTTACAACAATTTGGGTTATAGTATAAAAAGTAAAATCCTCATAAAGATTATTAGGGGGAAGAAGCCAATCCCATAGCTGGAATGCCAAGGGGAAACTTCCAGCCTTGAATTTCCGGGCTGACAGCCGCTTGTAGGGGGCGGCTGTCAGCCCATTTTTATTCCCCCAACCCAGGCTTAGCCCCGGCCGCCGCCGGGCGCAAACATGCTCTCACCGGATGCAAAGCCGCATGTGGCGGGCTATCGCTGCAGCGGGCGGTATTTGATCCGGTGAGGTTGTTCGGCGTCTAAACCGAGGCGCTTCTTGCGGTCGGCTTCGTAATCCGACCAGGCCCCATCAAACCAACGCGCCTGGCTATCGCCTTCGAAGGCCAAAATATGGGTCGCCACCCGGTCGAGGAACCATCGATCATGGCTGACGACGACCGCGCATCCGGCAAAGTTCTCCAGCGCCTCTTCCAGGGCGCGCAGCGTGTTCACGTCCAGGTCGTTGGTTGGTTCATCGAGCAAAATAACATTCGCCCCACGCGTAAGCATACGCGCCAGGTGCACCCGGTTGCGTTCGCCGCCCGATAACATGCCCACTTTCTTCTGCTGTTCCGCCCCGGAGAAGTTAAAGCTCCCCACATATGCGCGCGAATTCATGCGGCGCGCCCCCAGGGTTAAATAGTCACTGCCGCCTGAAATTTCTTCCCAAACAGTTTTCTCATCGTCCAGGCTTTCCCGGCTTTGATCCACATAGGCCAGCTCCACGGTTTCACCAATCCGCACCGTGCCGGCGTCGGGCTGGGCCTGGCCGGTTATCATGCGCAAAAGCGTGGTTTTGCCGGCCCCGTTCGGGCCAACCACCCCCACGATGCACCCAGGCGGGATCGAAAGGGTGAGATTATCTAGCAGTAAATTATCGCCATACGCCTTGCTTACCCGGTCCAGTTGAATCACCAGATCGCCCAGCCGAGGGCCAGGCGGCAAGTATATCTCCAACTGCTCGCGGCGGGTTTCATATTCCTGGGAAAGCAGCTTCTCATAAGCCTGGACACGCGCCTTGCCTTTGGATTGGCGCGCCTTGGGCGACATATGAATCCAATCCAGCTCGCGCTGCAGGGTTTGCTGCCGCCGAGTCTCGGCGGTTTCTTCTTTGCGCAGGCGTTCTTGCTTTTGTTCCAACCACGAAGAATAATTCCCCTTCCAGGGGATGCCAAAGCCACGATCCAGTTCCAAAATCCAGCCGGCCACGTTATCCAAGAAGTAACGGTCGTGGGTTACGGCAATCACGGTTCCTTTCATCTGGCTTAGATGATGTTCCAACCAGGCCACCGATTCAGCGTCCAGGTGATTGGTGGGTTCGTCGAGCAGTAAAATATCCGGTTCGGTGAGCAGCAGGCGGCACAACGCCACGCGGCGGCGCTCTCCACCAGAAAGCACCGTCACCGGGGTATCGCCTGGAGGGCAGCGCAGCGCATCCATAGCCACTTCCAGGCGGTTATCCAGGTTCCAGGCGTCCACCCGGTCGAGCTGCTCTTGTAAACGCCCTTGCTCGGCGATGAGCGCGTCAAAATCGGCGTCGGGGTCGGCGAACTGCTCGTTGATGCTGTCGAACTGGGCGAGCATTGCTACAATCGGCTGCACGGCTTCTTCCACCACCTGGCGCACCGTCTTCGATTGGTCGAGGTGAGGCTCTTGTTCGAGCATGCCCACCGAATAGCCTTTTGCGAAGACGCGCTCGCCGGTATAGCCATCGTCAACGCCGGCAATAATCCGAAGCAGGGTGCTTTTGCCTGACCCGTTTAGCCCCACCACACCGATCTTAGCGCCGTAGTAAAAGCCTAAGGAAATATCGCGCAGCACCTGTTTATTCGTTGGCGGGAACACCCGCCCCACCCGTACCAGGGAAAAGATAACTTGTTGATCAGACATAGCTGGTATTGTATCTTATTTTCCTCCGGCAAGGTGTTTTAAAACGGGTTACGCCGCCCGCCAGGGCAGGGTGGAAACCGCCACTAAGCACCCCAAAGAGAAGGCCCATCAGGCAATACCAGCCCGAATGGGATATAATACGCGACTATGGAAGAACGATTACAAAAACTCATGGCTCAGGCTGGGATTGGCTCCCGGCGCGATTGTGAACAGCTCATCCTGGCAGGTCGGGTAATGGTAAATGGCGAAACAGCCCAGATAGGGCAAAAAGCCGACCCAGAGCGCGACCGCATTTTGGTGGATGGCAGCCCTCTCAAAGCGCCTGAAAAGCTGGTTTACATTGCCGTATATAAGCCGCGGGGTGTGCTTTCGGCGGTTAGCTCGGAAGACCGCCGCCCCACCGTGCGCGATCTCGTTCCCGAACCGGGGCATCTTTTCCCGGTTGGGCGCTTAGATTTTGACAGCGAAGGCTTAATTCTGCTGACCAACGATGGCAATTTAACCAACCGCCTGACCCACCCGCGCTATGAACACGAAAAAGAATACCGCGTACTGGTTGCCAGCCGCCCAGATGAAGAGCAGCTGAATACCTGGCGGCGCGGCGTGGTGCTAGAAGACGGCTACCGCACCCAGCCGGCGGATGTACGGATTGAGGGGGTATTAGGCAAAGGAGCCTGGCTGCGGGTGATTTTGCGCGAGGGGCGCAAACGCCAAATCCGCGAAACCGGCTTACGTATTGGGCTGCCGGTGGTGAAGATTTTGCGTGTGCGGATTGGGACATTAACCCTGGGAACGTTGAAACCGAAGGAATGGCGATATCTTACGCCGGCCGAGGTAGACGCGCTGAAAACCGCACCGGGGAAGCCAGCACCCGGAGCCAATAAGGGCGACACGGGCGGCCGCCCGCGCTTTACGCCGCGTGGCAGGACGCCCGATGGGCGGGGTCGCTCGGCGGAGCGCCCGTATAAGGGACGAAGCTCGGATGGAGAGCGCCGCCCTGATGAACGCCGCCGCACGGGTTCCGCCGACCGCCCCTATGATGAGCGCCGCCCTGATGAGCGCCGCCCTGACGAGCGCCGCCGCACGGGTTCCGCCGACCGCCCCTATGATGAGCGCCGCCCTGATGAACGCCGCCGCACGGGTTCCGCCGACCGCCCCTATGATGAGCGCCGCCCTGATGAGCGCCGCCCTGACGAGCGCCGCCGCACGGGTTCCGCCGACCGCCCCTATGATGAGCGCCGCCCTGATGAACGCCGCCGCACGGGTTCCGCCGACCGCCCCTA
>CAZHFU010000007.1:132601-139067 GCA_964531975.1 uncultured Anaerolinea sp.
CGCACGGGTTCCGCCGACCGCCCCTATGATGAGCGCCGCCCTGATGAGCGCCGCCGCACAGGTTCCGCCGACCGCCCCTACGATGAGCGCCGCCCTGATGAGCGCCGCCGCACGGGTTCCGCCGACCGCCCCTACGATGAGCGCCGCCCTGATGAACGCCGCCGCACGGGTTCCGCCGACCGCCCCTACGATGAGCGCCGCCCTGATGAGCGCCGCCCCCGCAACGCCAATCGAGACGACCGGGCGGAGCGCGCACCACGCGGTGCAGGGCAAGGGTCGCGCCCTCCCGAACGCTCCGAGCGGCCTTTTGAGCGCCGTTCCGATTCGCAGCGCCCCGAAGATGGCGCACGCCGCCCATCTAATCCAGCCGGGCGGAAGCGATCGCCCATGCGCAGACCGCGTCGCAGCAGCCCGCTTAAACCTCCGCGTCGCAATCGCTAAGCGGTTCGTTCACCCTCGGAGACTCCATGTCCGGCATCACCTGGAAAGATCATCTGCGCTATCGCTTCGATAATTTCATGTCGCGCGGAACCGGCGCCCTGATTGGAGGGCTGGCCGTGTTTTCGCTGGCGGTGATTTTTACCGCCGCCTTGGTGATTATGATCATGGATGTCAGGCCGGCTGGCGCAGACGAGCCGTTTAGTTTTATTGAAGCTTCCTGGGAAGCATTGATGCGCACGCTCGATGCCGGCACAATGGGCGGCGACGCGGGGTGGGCGTTTCGCCTGGTGATGTTCGCCGTCACCCTGGGGGGTGTATTCATTATCTCTACCCTGATTGGGTTGCTCACCAGCGGCATCGAGCGCCGCCTAGAAGAAATGCGTAAGGGTCGCAGCCGGGTGATTGAAAACAACCACACCGTGATCTTGGGCTGGAATAAGCAAATTTTCTCGGTGATCGCCGAGTTAATAATCGCCAATGAGAGCCAAAAAGACGCTTGCATTGTTATTCTGGCCGGGCAGGATAAGGTGGAAATGGAAGACGCTCTGCATGATCGCTTGCCCCACCCTCATAACACGCGCCTGGTCTGTCGCAGCGGTGAACCCACTAACCTTCACGATTTAGAATTAACGAATTTATCCACATCAAAATCGATCATTATACTATCTCCCGAAAGCGACTTCCCCGATGCAGAAGTAATTAAGACACTGCTTGCCATTATCCACCAACCTGGTCGCCGCGCCGAACCCTATCACATCGTGGCTGAGCTGCGGGACCCCAAAAACTTGACCCCCGCTCAGCTGGTCGGTAAGGATGAGGTGGAGGTCGTCTTAGTATCTGACCTGATCGCGCGCATTATTGCGCAAACCTGCTTGCAATCCGGCCTATCAACGATCTACTCAGAACTGCTCGACTTTGAGGGGGACGAAATCTACTTCACCCGCGAACCGCGCCTGGAAGGCAAAACCTTTGCCGAGGCGCTCCCAGCCTATGAGGACTCAACGGTGATTGGCATCCAATCCAGTGATGGACTGCCTCGGCTTAACCCACCCATGGAAACCTGCATTCAGCCGGGCGATCAGTTAATCGTCATAACAGAGGATGATTCCACCATCCATTTCACGGGCGCACCGGCCAAGGTTTCATATATAGAACACGTGCGCCTCACCCCGGCGCGCCGGGCCTCCGCCGAGCGCATCCTAATTCTAGGCTGGAATCAGGAAGCCAGAACGCTGCTCCGCGAGTTGGCAGGGTATTTACCGCCCGATTCGGAAATTACCATTGCTGCACGCACTGCGCATCTTGATCTAGAAGTAGAACGCTGCTGCGGGGGGAACCCCCATTTGCATTACCATGTGGTAAACGTAGACCCAAGCGACCGTCAAGACCTGGAGGGCCTGGACCCCGGACGCTTTCATCACATTGTGGTGTTGGCTTATTCCGATGCCGCCAGCGCGCAGCAGGCCGACAGCGTAACCCTGGTGACTCTGCTGCACCTGCGAGACCTGGCTGAGCGCCACGGCTACACTTATGCCATCGTGAGTCATATTTTGGATGTGCATAATCGTGATCTGGCTGAGATAGGCCGGGCTGACGATTTTGTGGTGAGTGATAAATTAGCCAGCCTGATGCTTGCCCAGGTGGCTGAGAACAAGGATTTAAATCAACTGTTCAAGTTTCTTTTTGATCCAGCGGGTTCTGAGGTATACCTTAAGCCCGCCGCGGATTACATCAATCCAGGGCAAACAATCAACTTCTATACGCTTATAGAGGCGGCCCGCCAAAAGGGCGAGACCGCCATAGGCTATCGCCTGCAGGCGCAGGCTCGCCAGGCGGATAAAGACTACGGCGTGATAATTAACCCAACCAAATCGCACCCCTTCGCCTTGGACGCTAAAGACCGGATCATTGTGTTGGCCGATAACTAAAACTGTCTTGACACGAGGAAATGTGTATGTACGCTAATGAAAATCGCTCCAGCTGGTTGGATCGCAGCGCCATCAACCCCAATACACTGACATGGGAGAAGGCCCTGTGGGCGGCGCTGTTGGTTTTGGCGCTGTTCAGCCGTTTCTATATATTGGGAGCGCGGGTGCAAAGCCATGATGAAAATTCTCATGTCTATTACTCGTGGCGTTTCTTCAAGGGTCAAGGCTTCCAACACGATCCGTTGATGCATGGGCCGCTGCAATTCCACCTCCTGGCCGCGTCCTACTACATGTTTGGCGATAACGACTTTACCGCCCGCACCCCGGCGGCGCTGTTTAGCGTGGCGGCGGTTATGTTCCTGTGGTTCTATCGCCGCTATCTCGGTCGGGCGGGGGCGCTGGTGGGAGGGGCGCTGATGCTCATCTCGCCATACATGTTATATTACGGCCGGTATGCCCGCAACGAGGCGTTTATTGAATTGTTCGGGGTGGTGATGATCTGGGGAATATTGTGCTACCTGGAAACAGGCCTGCCGCGGTATATGTATCTTATTACCCTGGTGAATGTGTTGCACTTTACGGTTAAAGAAACATCCTTTATTTACACGGCGATTGCCCTGGTTTTCTGCGGCTTGCTTTTCTTAAACAATCTGACTAAAAATCCGTGGCCGCGGCCCGAATATCGCAACCGCTTCTTACCGGCGCTCATTGCCGCCCTGTTATTACTGGGCGCGTTGGGGGGAGTGTTCATTTGGCAGCACAGCCAACCCACACCATTCGCCACCCCCATGCAAGAGCCATCGGCCCCCACTGCTTCCGGGACGACCGCGGCCCCCGCCCCTGGCATTTCGCCCGTGACTGCCGCCCTGGCCGTGCTGTTGGCCGTGGCCGTACTGCTGGGGGTGTATTACCTTTGGCGCGGCTATACCCTTGACCGCCTGCGCGCCGACCGGCCCTTTGCGCTGATTATCGTAATGCTCACCCTGGTGCTGCCGCAGCTGGCGGCCTTCCCTGTGCGCCTGGTGGGCTGGAAAGTCCCTACCAACGCCGCCGAAGTGGCCGGGCTGGGCGCAGTCGATATTTTCCACATGGCGATTTTCCTGATCCCCTTAGCCGTGCTTTCTATTTTGATTGGCCTGTTGTGGAATCAACGCCAATGGCTCATCAATGCCGCGATCTGGTATAGCCTATTCACTATATTCTATACCTCCACCTTCACCAATGGAGCCGGGTTCTTTACCGGGCTGGTTGGCTCGCTAGGATACTGGCTGGAGCAGCAAGGGGTAGAGCGCGGCAGCCAACCGCTGTACTATTATGCCCTGATCCAGGTTCCCGTGTACGAATACCTGCCCATGTTTGGCACATGGCTGGCGTTTGGCATGGGCCTGGCCGCCGCCGGGCGCGCCTGGCTGGTTGGCCGGCGAGCGCCCATGACCGACGCCTTGATTGACGATGAAGCTCTGAAAGAAACAGGTTTCGGCATATCCGCCTCAGCCGGGGAGGATGCGCCAGACGATTTCGCCGCCGGTGACGAAGCTCCGCCGTTCTATTATGCGGTCGATTACTCCACCGCCGACGACCTGAATGGCATGGACAACCGTCTGGCCGACCCCGCCATCGCCTGGCCCGGTCAACTCCAACCCGCTCCGGTGTTGGGGCTGCTGGCGTTCTGGTCGGTAGCTAGCATGTTGGCCTTTACCTTCGCCGGCGAACGGATGCCCTGGCTAACCGTGCATATCACCTTGCCCGCCATCCTCGCCACCGCCTGGGCGCTGAACCGCATCATCGTGGGCTATGATTGGAGCTTGCTGCGCAAAGAACATGGCTGGCTGGCGCTCCTGCTGCTGCCGGCATTCTTCACCAGTTTCTTCGCCTCTTTGGGGCTGCTGCTGGGCGGCAACCCGCCGTTTCAGGGTCAAACGCTGCAGCAGTTGGCAAACACCAGCACCTTTCTGCTGAATATTATCTTTGCCCTGGCAAGCGGGGCGGGCCTGTTCTATATCGTCCGGCGCTGGCCCAGCCAACAGTTCGCCCACCTGCTCACCCTGGGGTTCTTTAGCCTGTTGGCGCTGCTCACCACCCGCGCCAGTATCCAAGCCAATTACTACAACTATGATGACGCGAACGAACTGCTGGTGTACGCCCATTCGGCTCCAGGAGATAAGATCGCCCTGGCGCAAATTGAGGAGATTTCACGCCGCACCACCGATGGGTTGAACATTGCCGTAGCCTACGATAACGAAACATCTTACCCTTATTGGTGGTATTTACGCAACTACCCCAACCAGTTTTACTATGGGGCCAACCCCTCGCGTTCCTTGCGCGAAAAACCCATCATCCTGGTGGGCGACGCTAACTTTGGCAAAATTGAGCCGGTGGTGGCTAATCAATACGACCGTTTTGATTACATCCGGCTGTGGTGGCCCAACCAAGATTACTTCGGCCTGACGCCGCAGCGCGTGTGGAGCGCCCTCGCCAATCCGGCTATGCGCAACGCCCTGTGGCAAATCTGGCTCAATCGCGATTACACCGAGTACGGTAAAGTTACCGGAAAAGACATGAGCCAGGTCAACTGGACGCCCGCGGCGCGCATGCGCTTGTATATCCGCAAGGATATTCGCGCCCAGCTGTGGAATATGGGCAGCGCCGGGTCGAGCGATACGACCCCCGCCTCCGTCGATCCGTTTGACGGAAAGCAGATCGATCTGAGCGCCGTCCAGATTGTGGGTGCGACCGGCTCCGCCCCAGGCCAGTTTCTACGCCCCCGCGATATGGCGATAGCCCAAGACGGCAGCCTGTATGTCGTCGATACCGATAACCATCGGGTGCAGCACCTCAACCCAGATGGCAGTGTCCTTCAGGTTTGGGGCACATTTGGCGATGCTACGCAGAGCGCCGCCCCAGGCGGCCAGTTCAACCAGCCTTGGGGTATTGGCCTTGGCCCCGATGGGATGGTTTACATCGCTGATACCTGGAACCATCGCATCCAGAAATTCACCCCCGATGGGCGGTTTGTCACCATGTGGGGTTACTTTGGACAGGGCGAACAACCCGAAGCCTTGTGGGGGCCGCGTGATGTGGCCGTTGACAAGCAGGGGCGGGTGTTTGTCACCGATACCGGCAACAAACGCATTGTTGTGTTTGATAGCGATGGCGGCCCGCTCACCCAGTTCGGCTCCGCCGGCATGGATGTTGGGCAGTTGGATGAACCGGTGGGCCTGGCGGTGGATGGCGAAAACAACCTCTACGTCGCCGATACCTGGAACCAACGCATCCAGATCTTCAAATCCGCCGAGGGGCTGCTCACCTTCCTCCCCGTGGGGCAGTGGGAAGTGCCAGCCTGGTATGGGCAATCGCTAGACAATAAGCCGTACCTGGGGGTTGACAACCACGGTCACGTTTTTATCGCTGACCCAGAGGGGTATCGCATATTGGAATTTACCAGCGCCGGCGAAGCGGTGCGCGCCTGGGGCGACTTCGGGGTGAATAGCAATATGTTCGGTATGCCGGCCTCGGTGGCCCCAGCCCCCGATGGCTCCGTGTGGGTGGTGGACGCTGGAAACAACCGCCTGATGCGCTTTGAGCTGCCCAAGTAAATTGTTTTAGGAGGGGAACAGCCGGGCAAGCCGTCACCCGGCAGGCTTCACCTCACTCGTTGGGGTGAAACTTGCCGCGTTATCAATCACATGCGCCCACGCACCGGTTTAGGTGTACCCTGGGTCAGTTTGGTCACATATGCCCACGCACCGGTTTAGGTGTACCCTGCGCCGGTTTAGTCACATACTCCCACGCACTGGTTGATGTGAAACCTGCCGGGGTTTTAATCACCCACGCCCACTGGAGCGGTCAGACGCAGCCGCCTGCGGTTGCAGTAATTTTCTATCCAGAACATCGCCAGGGCCGCCCAGATGATACCAAAACCCACCAGTTGAGCCAGGCCAAATGGCTCGTGGTAGATTAGCACACCGATCAAAAATTGACCAGTGGGATGCACATATTGCAGCAAGCCCATTGTGGAGAGAGGGATGGAGCGCGCCGCCGACCCATACGTATCAAGCTAAGCAAAAAAGAAACTCCTCAAGTATGATTCGGTTACC
>CAZHFU010000008.1:0-125602 GCA_964531975.1 uncultured Anaerolinea sp.
CTTCCGGCTGCGCCGGGGCAACGGTTTCGGCAGCGGGGGCTTCGCTTGCAGCGGGCTGTTCCGGGGCCGGGGCGGCCGGAGCGCAGCCAGCGATGCCTAGCAGCAGCGAGGAAATGATGAGCGTGTAGAGAATATAGGGAGCGATCTTGCGAAACATGGTTTTTCTTCTCCTGGCAAACTTACTTGAATAGGGACGTACCAAATCCGAATAACAGGTTTTTTTCAGAAGGATTCTTGAGGGTGATCCGGCCTCCTATTAAGAACTGTTATGATAAGGCGAAGGCGCGCCAGGGCTTGGAACGCTTTGCTCGGTGGATTGTTATACACAGTTTTCTAGAATGAATGCCTTGCGGGCTTAGTTGGTTGCCGCAACCAACTAAGCTTAGTATATGCACATTTTCGGCTATTGTCAAGGTAAAATGCGCCGTTTCTTGCAAAAAACAACCAACATTCTTCCAATATACCGAAAGTCGTTTTTTAATAGAATCGCCAGGCAACAATTTGGAGGTCTGATGTGCGTTTATATTCCTGGAACCGGCGCGGCGCGCAAGCCGCTATCGGTGCGATAAATACCCTTTTCGCAGTCACCCACATTTACCATGGCAGCCGGAAAACCGGTCCACCTTGTGAGGCGGCCTGCCGGCGCTCACCGGCTGCGCGGGGATGCGCGTGGGGAAAAGCGCTGGCCGCCTCAACCTGCCCCCGGGCTGATGTATAATCCTGTTCATGGAACATACTGCGCTTGAATATGAGATTGGCGAACTGCTGCGGCAGCGCGGCTGGCGTTTAGCGGTGGCGGAATCGTGCACCGGCGGGCTGATTGGGCATCGCCTCACCAACGTGGCCGGCGCCTCCACCTACTACATGGGCAGCATCACCGCCTATGCTTACGAGGCCAAGGTGCGCTTATTAGGGGTGCGCTGGGCGACGCTGGAGCAGCACGGAGCGGTGAGCCGCGCGACGGTGCTGGAGATGGCCCGCGGGGTGCGTCATGCCCTGGCTGCCGATATGGGCCTGTCGGTGAGCGGCATCGCCGGCCCCGGCGGCGGCACGCCCGAGAAACCGGTCGGCTATACCTGGATTGGCCTCTCAGTGCCCGGTTACGAAGAAGCCTGGTGTTACACCTGGCCGGACGAGCAGCGTCCAGATGCCCGGCAAGCGAACAAGGCGCTCTCCGCCCAGCAGGCTTTGCAGTTAGCCGTCGATTATTTGCGAGGTGATAACCAGGCCGCGGATTAACGCTGGGGCGCGCTTTGGTCCCGGCGGCCCTGTCCGGTTGAATATCACCTGGCGAGAGCGCCAATTTGCCATTGCATCCACCGGCGCACATGGACTGCGGACGGCGGTCGGCGTATGCCGGCGATGCTCCCCACCCGGCAGGCGGCGGAACTGCGGTTCGTCTCCCAAGCCATGGTTTGGTATCTGCGCAGCATGGCGGATAGCGTCGCCTGGTGGCGTCGCCTGGTGACGTTGCCTGAGGGCTGGGATGAAGACGCCACAGAGCAGTGAGCGCCAGGGAGCTGTTATCGCCCTGGCAGCGCCTAAATTGCTCCTGCATAAATCTGGAAAAGCTGATAAGATTGGTGTACTTCCCTATTGGAATTAGGGTTTGCCCTTTTCGATCTTAGCTCTTACTTGCAGTTCGCGTACTTGCCGGTCAGTGGATGCCGGCCTATTCGCCAAAAATTATTTTCACTTATGTTCAGGAGGAACCCCATGGATTTCGGCAAGGCTTTTACATATGTATTTGACGACCCCGATTGGATCAAAAAACTTGGCATCGCCGGCGCTATTGCGCTGGCCTCGATGGTGCTTTCGGTAGTGGTCATCGGTATCATCGGCTTCATCCCGCTAATCGGCTGGATGCTGGAGACGATGCGCCGGGTGATTAACCACGACCCGCAGCCTTTGGCCGGCTGGGACGATTTTGGCGCTTACTTCTCTAAGGGCTTGCAGGGTTTTGTGGTTGGGCTGGTTTACGCCCTACCGTTGATCCTGATCAATGGCTGCGCCCAGCTAATCCCGCTGGTTCTGGCCGGCTCCGGATCGGGCAGTGACGCTGCTAATGCTGCTGTTGGCGCAGTGGGCATTGTTTCGATCTGCCTGGGCTGCCTATCCTTTGTCTATGGCTTGTTTATGGGGGTAGTCATGCCCGCCGCCCTGGGCACGCTGGCTGCTACCGGCCAAATTGGGGCCGCCTTCCGCTTTGCCGATATTTTTGCGCTGATCAAAGCAGCTCCCGCCGCCTTCATTATGGCTTTCTTGGGCAGCATCCTGGCCGGATTCATTGGCGGCCTGGGCGTCATCGCCTGTGTGATCGGCGTCGCCTTCACCTATGCGTATTCGATGGCTATTCAAAGTCACCTGTATGGACAGGCTTACAACCAAGGCATGGCGGCGCGCAGCAGCATGGTCGCTCCGATGTAGTTTATGCCAGTTAACCAAAAAAGAACGGCGCAAGCCGTTCTTTTTTGGTTAACTGTTTGGCTAACCCTCCTCAGCTTGCTTTGCCAGGATGGGCGGACGGAAGGCGGCCACTCAGGTGAAAGACACCATTCTGGCCTTGACTTTATCATTTCCGCATGATATAACCACCCAAATTCTATAGCATTACGCTCTTATCCAGAGAGGCGGAGGGACCGGCCCGACGAAGCCTCGGCAACCAGCGCAAGCATGGTGCCAATTCCGGCAGACAGTGATCTGGAAGATGAGAGACAGCCCCCGTGCATGCTGTGCGCCTCTTCTTCTGTATCATCGAGAAGAGGCTTTTTGTTTTTTCCACCCTGGCTGCGCCCTCTGTTCGGCCAGGCTCATACTAAAGGAGACGATCATGAGCAACCACCCCCCGTTTGGCTTTAATACCCGCCAGGTTCACGCCGGCCAGGTTCCAGACCCCGCCACCGGTTCGCGAGCCATGCCGATTTACCAGACGACTTCGTATCAGTTTCAAGACACCGAACACGCCGCCCGGTTGTTCTCTTTGGAAGAAACCGGCAATATTTACACCCGCATCAGCAACCCCACCTCCGACGTGTTCGAAGCGCGCCTGGCAAGCCTGGAAGGTGGGGTGGGGGCCCTGGCGGCGGCTTCGGGTCACGCCGCCCAGGCCATGCTATTCTTGACGCTGTGCCAGGCCGGCGATCATATTGTGGCCTCGGGCGCCTTATACGGCGGCACATTGAGCCAGCTTTCGTACACCTTCCCGCGCCTCGGCATTGAGACAACCTTCGTGGATCAGAGCGACCCAGAGAACTTCCGGCGCGCCATTCGCCCCAACACCCGCCTGCTCTACGGTGAGAGCCTGGGCAACCCCCGCATCAACATCTTTCCGTTTGAGGCGGTGGCGCAAATTGCCCGGCAGAACGATCTGCCACTGGTGATTGACAACACCTTCGCCAGCCCTTACTTGTGCCGGCCCATCGAATGGGGGGCGAACGTGGTGTTGCATTCGACCACGAAGTTCATTGGCGGCCACGGAACCACCATTGGCGGGGCGATTGTGGATGGCGGCAACTTCACCTGGAAGGACAACCCGCGTTTCGCCAACTTCAATCAGCCCGATCCCAGCTACCACGGCCTGGTATTTGCCGACCTGGGCGCGCCGGCCCTCATCACCAAAGCACGGGTGCAGGCGCTGCGCGACATTGGCGCATGCCAGGCGCCATTCAACTCGTGGCTGCTGCTGCAAGGGCTCGAGACGCTCAGCTTGCGCATGGATCGGCACGTGCAGAATGCCCAGGCGGCAGCCCGCTTTTTGCAGAACCACCCGCGGGTGGTTTATGTGGCCTACCCCGGTCTGCCCAACCACCCCGATTACCCCCTGGCGCAGCGCTACTTCCCGAAAGGCCCAGGGGCCATCTTAGGCTTTGGCGTACAAGGTGGGCGGCCCGCTGGGGCGCGCTTCATCGACCGCCTGCAATTGTTTAGCCACCTGGCGAACGTGGGCGATACCAAGAGCCTGGCAATTCATCCGGCCAGCACCACCCACAGCCAGCTCAGCCCAGAGCAGCAAACCGCCGCGGGTGTTTCGCCCGATTTCGTGCGTCTTTCGATTGGCATCGAAGATATCGAAGACATTTTATGGGATCTCGACCAGGCCCTGGCGGATTAGCCGACCGCGTGCGCTCTCGCACCCCTGGCTTGCCTGGCGGTGTGGGAGCGCATAGATAACCATATTGATCTCATCCCCTTCAGGAGCTGACTATGACCGTAAACATTGCCGACACCCTGCCTGCTAAAGCTATCTTGGAAGGCGAGAATATCTTTGTGATGACCCAACAAAGGGCGGCGGCGCAGGATATTCGCCCGCTGCGCATCGCCATCCTCAACCTGATGCCCACCAAGATCGAAACCGAAACCCAGCTTCTGCGCCTGATCGGCAACTCGCCCTTGCAGGTGGATGTGACTTTGCTGCAAACCCGCACCTACCAGCCAAAGAACACATCTTCCGATCACTTGTTGGCGCACTACCAAACGTTTGAGCAGGTGCAAGATCAGAAGTTTGACGGCCTGGTGATCACCGGTGCGCCGGTGGAGAATCTGCCGTTTGAAGAAGTGGCCTATTGGCCCGAATTGCAAGCCATATTGGATTGGAAGGCCGAACATGTGTGTTCCACCCTGCACATTTGCTGGGGGGCGCAGGCTGGTTTATATCATCAATATGGCATTCCCAAGCATTCCCTTCCTAAGAAGATGTTTGGCGTGTTCAGCCACCGCATCTATGCGCCGCACGAAAAGCTGCTGCGCGGCTTCGACGACGCCTTCCTGGCCCCGCACTCGCGTCACACCGAGGTGCGCCGGGCGGATATCGAAAGCGCGCCGGAGCTTAAGCTGCTGGCCGATTCTGAAGAGGCCGGGGTATACCTGGTCATCAGCCAGGATGGGCGCAGCATTTATGTGACCGGCCATTCCGAGTACGACCCGCTCACCTTGCAAGGCGAATATTTGCGCGATGCCAGCAAGGGCCTGTCGGTGGAACCGCCGCGCCACTATTACCCCCACGACGATCCGCGCCTGCCGCCCCAGGTGGGCTGGCGCGGTCATGCCAATTTGTTGTTTAGCAACTGGCTTAACTATTACGTTTACCAGGTGACGCCCTACGATGTGGCGAAATTGCCCCAGGGTCTCACGCCTCAGTAGTAGCGCGCCGGGGTAAAGTGGAAGGCTGCCGCGAAGCCCCGTTTCAACTGCGCCGCATGGGGAGGCGCAGTTGGGGGCCTAGTTTGAGGTAAAATACACCTGGCATCCTGATATAGCACGTGATGAAAGAGAAAGGTTAACCTAATGGATCGATTAAGTCTTATCAGCGAAATGGTCACCCCGAACAATTCTAAAATTGTTCTGCTGGTGATGGATGGATTGGGCGGTTTGCCCTTAATCCCCGGCGGCCCCACCGAGCTGGAAGCCGCAAAGACCCCTAACATGGACGCCTTGACGGCCCGCGCCAGCCTGGGCTTGAGTGACGTGGTGGCCCCCGCCTTCAGCCCCGGCAGCGGACCGGGCCACATGGCTCTGTTCGGTTACGACCCCCTGGAAACGCTCATCGGGCGGGGCGTGTTGGAAGCCATGGGCATTGGCTTCCCGCTCACGCATCAAGATGTGGCTGTGCGCGCCAACTTCTGCACCATGGATGAGCAGGGAAATATCACCGACCGCCGCGCAGGGCGGATTTCCACCGAAGAAAACGTCAAGCGGGTGGAGATTTTGCGCCAGATTCAAATTCCCGGCGTAGATATCCAGGTCGAACCGGTCAAAGAATACCGCTTTGTGATTGTGCTGCGGGGTGAGGGCCTGGGAGCCGATATTCCCGATAATGATCCGCAGATCACTGGTGTGCCGCCCCTGGCGATCAAAGGCGGCGACCCGGCCTCTGAAAAGACCGCTGCTATTTTGCGCCAGTGGTGGGCCCAGGCCAACCGCTTGCTCAAAGGTCATGAACCTGCCAACAGCTGCCTGCTGCGGGGCATCTCTAAAGACCCCGGCATGCCGCGCTTCCCCGAAGTGTTCAAGATGCGCTCGGCGGCAGTGGCGGTCTACCCGATGTATAAAGGCGTGGCCCGGCTGGTGGGTATGGATGTGATCGAACATGACGCCGAGACGCCCGCCCAAGAATTTGAGGTGGTAAAGCGCTATTGGAACGATTACGATTTCTTCTTTGTGCATATTAAGAAAACCGATAGCTATGGCGAAGACGGCAACTTCGACGCCCGCGCCCACGTGATCGAGACGGTGGATGACGCCCTGCCCATCTTGCTCGATCTGAAGCCGGATGTGCTGGTGATCACCGGCGACCATTCGACGCCGGCGAAACTGCTGCGCCACAGTTGGCACCCGGTGCCGGTGCTGCTGGCCGCCGATACCGCCCGCTTCGAGCGGCTGACTCAATTTGGCGAGACGGCTTGCGCCGGTGGTATGCTGGGCAAGATACGTCATATCGATATTATGCCCCTGGCGCTGGCCCACGCCCTGCGCCTGGGTAAGTACGGCGCTTAGCAAGCCGCCTACTTGCAGCCAACAAAATGCCGGTGCAGCCCCCGGCATTTTGTTAATTTTGCTCCCTTGACAAAGCGAGAATGGGTTGTATAATCCATCCTGATTAGTCAAAATTGACTATTCAGGATGGATTATGGACGAAAAACTACTTTTACTCGGCCTACTGCGGGGGCAAGCCATGCACGGTTACCAGCTGTTCGAATTTATCGAACGCGCCCTCACCGTTTGCACTAATCTTAAGAAACCTACCGCCTACCACTTGCTAAATAAGATGGCCCAGGATGGCTGGATAGAAGAACGCCAGGAGCAGGAGGGCAACCGTCCGCCGCGCAAGGTGTACCAGCTCACCCCCCAGGGCGAAGCAGCCTTCCAGGAACTGCTGCGCCGAAACCTGGCGGCCTACACCATGCCGCGCTTCGCCGCCGATATTGGCCTGGCGTTTATGGACGCGCTGCCGCCCGCCGAGACCATCGCATTGCTGCACCGCCGCCGCGCCGTTTTGCAATCCGCCTGGGATGAGCTCCAGCGCGCTCCGCAGCATTCCGGTTCGATGCAATGGTTATTAGATCATCAACGTCATTTTCTCGCTTCAGAATTGCAATGGATGGACACATTGATACAGGAGTTAACCGCATGAAAGAACCTTTGGATATTGAACAGCCAGGCAACCCCGCCCCTTTGGCGCAGCCGGAAAAACCCGCCAAAGCCGGCCGCCCCGCCCGCTCGGAACGTCCCGCCGATGAGAAGCTGGATTTTAAGAAGATTTTGCCCATCTTCGTCATTGTGCTGATCGATCTGCTCGGCCTGACGGTGATTATTCCTTTGCTGCCCTTATACGCGGCGGCTTTTTCGGCCACCCCGCTCATGATCGGCTTTGTGGGGGCTGCTTATCCCATCTTCCAGTTCATCGGCGCGCCGCTGCTTGGCCGCCTGTCGGATCGCTATGGACGGCGACCGATCTTGCTCATCAGCCAGATGGGCACATTCATCGGCTTTCTCATCCTGGGGTTCGCCGGTTCGATCTGGATGCTGTTTCTTTCGCGCATTATTGATGGAATCTCCGGGGCCAATATCGCCACCGCCCAGGCGGCCATCTCAGACAGCACCAACGAGAAGACCCGCACCCAGGGTTTGGGCTTGCTTGGGGCGGCTTTTGGGCTGGGATTTGTGATTGGCCCCATCATCGCCTTTGTTTCGCTTTCGCTAAGCGGCGATAACTTCCATGTTCCCGCTCTGATTGCGGCCGGCTTCTCATTTATCTCCATTCTACTCACCTGGTTCTGGCTGCCCGAGACCCTGCCCGCCGAACAGCGTGGCGTGCAACAGGAAAGCAGAGCGGTGGTGAGCATGGGGGCGTTGGTAAAGGCGCTGGCGCACCCCCAGGTGGGGCTGCTGTTGGTGTTGATGTTCGCCCAACAGGTGGCCTTTGGCGGCTTTGAGCAGCTTTTTCCGCTCTTTAGCCTGAGCCGCTTGGGTTTGAACGCTTCGGGCAACGCCCTTATCTTTGTTTTCGTGGGCCTGATCGTCGTGGTGGTGCAGGGTGGGCTAATTGGCCCGTGGAGCCGCAAATATGGCGAGCGCAAGCTCATCATCGCCGGGCTGGCCTTGCTCACCGTGGGGCTGTTCCTCACCGCCATCACCCCCCGCCAACCCTTGCCCGGCTATTCGAAAGCCGAGTTAGAAGCCCAACTGGCGGCTAGCGGCAGCTTCCGCACGCACGAGAACCCCACTACGCGCAATGTCGCCATCGACCTGCCCTCCGACGACAAAAAGGGTTGGCTTGGCCTGGTGGTGGTGCTGATTGCTATGACGCCTACCGCGGTGGGCGGCGGGCTGCTCCAACCTAGCATCAATAGCCTGATCACCCGCCGCGTTACTCCAGGCGAGGTGGGGGGCATGTTGGGGGTTTCGGCGGCGCTGCTTAGCGGGGCTAACGCCATTGCCCCAGCTTTTGGAGGGGCCATTTTTCAGGGATTGGGCAGCTCGGCCCCTTTCTTAATGGGAAGCGCCCTGCTGCTGGGGTTGATGGTATTTGCGTTCAAAAAGATCTAATCGGGTGATAGAATTATAGGTAAGTGAGTGGAGGGGTGGGTGGCAAGCCCGCCTCTCTTTTTATGCTATAATTATGACAATAATCTTTAGTATTATTGGTGGGAACGAATGGCACTCGACCGTTTTGGACGCGACATTCATTATTTGCGCATAAGCTTAACCGACCACTGTAACTTGCGCTGCGTGTACTGTATGCCGGAAGACATGACCTTCCGCCCGCGCGCTGAGTTGATGCAAGACGACGAAATCATCACCTTGCTGCGCGTCTTCACCTGGTTGGGCTTTGATAAATTTCGCCTTACCGGCGGCGAGCCAACTGTGCGCGCCCACGTAGTAGACCTGGTGCGCCGGATTTCCGCCACCCCAGGGGTAAAATCGCTCAGCATGACCACCAACGGAGTGCTGCTTTCCAGGCTGGCCGCCCCGCTGGCTGAGGCGGGTTTGCAGCGCGTTAACATCAGTCTCGACACCCTCGACCCCGCCAAGTTTCAGCGCCTCACCCGCTGGGGGTCGTTTGAAGATGTGTGGGCCGGTATCCGGGCGGCGGAAGCCGCCGGTCTTTCTCCGATCAAGATTAATGCCGTGGTGGCAGCCGGCTATAACGAAGCGGATGTGGTAGACCTGGCTCGTTTAACCCTGGAACACCCCTGGCAGGTGCGTTTTATTGAGATGATGCCGTTTGCCGGGGCCACCGATTTACAGCTTAACCGCGTGGTGGCCGCCCAGGAGATGCACCGGCGCATCGAACAGGCGCTGGGGCCGCTGCACGTGGCGAATGATGGGCAGCTGGATGGAGAGGCGCGCTTATTCAAATTGGAAGGCGCGCAGGCTTCCATCGGGTTCATCTCATCGGTCACGCAGCCGTTTTGCGCCGCGTGTACCCGCGCCCGCCTCACCGCCGATGGGCGCTTGCGCCTGTGTTTGCTGCGCGAGGGCGAAGTCGATTTGCTCACCCCGCTGCGCGCTGGCGCTTCGGTAGAGGATCTGCGCCGCCTGGTGATCGATGGGATATGGAATAAGCCCTGGGGCCATGGCCTGGCCGAAGGCGTTATTCCGCTTAACCGGGTGATGAGCGAAATTGGAGGTTAGGTTTGGAATTGACGAAATTTAAGCCGGCCAGGCGCAAGCCCTGGCCGGTTTTTACGCAGCCTTTGGAAGCAGTTATTTTTGATTTGGACGGAACGCTGCGTTTCAGCCGCCCGTCCTTCAACGGTATGTTCATCGAGCAGGCCGCGGCTTTGGGTGTGAAGATTGAACCCGCCGCTCGCCATGCTTTGACGCGTTGGTCGCACAGCTATTGGGCGCAATCGGTGGAGCTGCTTCAGGATGTTGAGGTCTTCGCCGGTGATGAAGATGGGTTTTGGGCCAATTACGCTCAACGCGTGCTAAGCTGCCTGGGCTGCGCTGCACCCCAACTGGAAAATTTGACCCCGATCATCCACCTAAAAATGACGACTGAACACCAGCCCGAAAACTGGATTCCTCCCGAAACCCATGCCATTCTGAATGGGCTGCGCCAGGCGGGTCTGCGCCTGGGGCTGCTGACCAATCGCTCTCACCCGGTGACGGACGACCTGGAAGCGTGGGGACTGAGTGGGTATTTCGAGTTGGCCCTGGCGGCGGTGGAAGTCTCGGCCTGGAAGCCCGATCCGCTCGTCTTTAAGCACTTTCTGGAGCGCATGGGGGCCAGGCCAACCACCAGTTTATACGTGGGCGATAACTACTACGCCGATATTGTGGGCGCCCAGCGCGCCGGGCTGCAGGCGGTGCTGCTCGACCCCGAAGGCGTTTTTCCCGAAGTGGATTGCCCGGTGATCAAGAATTTGAGTGAATTACTGGATATGATTTAGAGACAGCGGGGGGGCGAATGTGCCAGGGCGGGTGGCTTCAGACCCAACCCGCCCGCTGGGTGTTGGCGGATAAAATGAGTTTACCGCCCGCCGCTCTCGCATCAATAGGCTCCAAAAGCTGCGAAAATAGCGGCGCAGACCAGTGCGCCCACGATCCCTGCTACAAAGTTAACCCAATCGTTGTTCAACCACAGCCAACCCCGGCGCAGGGTGGTGGGCGTTCCACAGCGGTGCCGCGGGTGCTGTTCGGTTTCTTTGGCGCACAGCGGGCACCAATAGATGGCCTGGATGGTTGCGCCGAGCAGCGAATCGAAGAACGAACCGGCCAGCCCCCCCAGGCTGGCGGCCAGCACGGTTACCCCGGCGGGAACAAGATGCGCGGCGCTGGTTGCACCCCCCAACCTGGGCGTGAATAAGGCGGCGACAACGCCAATGAGCGCCGCAGCCGCCAGGGCGGCCAGGCTGCCAAACAGACTCACCGCCCCAGATGTGCCGGGTTCGACAGGTTGAAAGGTGGTAAGGCGCCGCGGTGGGGTGGGGTTGAGCGCGCCGAGTTCGGTGGCCCAGGTGTCGGCGTTGACCGCGGCCATGCCGCCCACGTAGGCCGCCCACGGCCACCAGGCTGCCGGCCACAGCCACTGCGCCAGCGCCAGGAGCGCCCCCAAGCCGCCGTTGGCGGCCACTTGCGCCCAATCGCGCCGGCTGTCTTTGGCATATTTTTCGTTTAGCGCGGCTTTACGCTGGCTAAATAGTTTCGATAGCGCGCTGGATGAGATGAAGAACACTAACAAAAGCGCCGCCCAAGGTAAGCCGCCCAACCCAAACACGAAACCTCCGGTGATGGTGGCCGCCGCCGCGCCGCTGCGGCTGAGCGCCCGCAGTCGATAGGCGATTGCGGCAATCAGAGCTGCCGCTAGCAGTGCAAGCATCATATTCATTCGACCTCTACAGGATGAACCCCATTGCCAGGATAAACAGCGCCGCGGTTAGCACACCGCCGGCCCATACCAGATAAGCGTAGGGGCGGCTTTCCACATGCCGGAAGAAGAACAACCCTAAGAAAAGATCCGCCAGGAAGAACAAACCGTTTAGCACCGGTAAGAGCATTAGTTGAGCCGAGGGAACGCTTTGGCCCGCCTTGCCAAAAGCATTGCCGGCCAACACCACTTGTGGGCTGGTTTGATTCACCACCCCCACCCATGCCAAGAGCAGCAGGCTTAGCAGGCCATGGGCAAAAACTAAGAACCGCGCCGGCCGGGCCTGCCAGACGCGCGCCAACAAGAAGGTGGGATAGATGGCCTGTTCGGCCCACGGTGACAGCGACCCCATTTCGGTGCTATGCTGGTAGGCCAGCAAAAAGGCCGCCGGATCGGCGGGAGAGATGGCGTAGCCGTAATTGGGTGTGGCGACGACCAGCAGCCCATCGCTTCCGGCGGCCAGGTATTCCACCTGGCTGCCATCGGGCAGAGCGCGCTTGCCCACCAGGGCGCCGGGCCAATGCAGGCGTGGCAGGGGCAGGCTTTGCTCTAGCTCGTGAACCGGGCGCACCCATAAGATTTCATCAATTGATAACACCTGCACACGCAAGCCCCAGCGCAGCCGCATTCCATCACGAGCCACGCTGTAGGCGGCGGTGCGCAGCCCATACAGCCAGTAGGCCAACAGCGGAATCAGCGCCAGGATGCCGCTGCTCAGCACATACAGTAGCAATCCCCAAGCGCCTGAAGCTAAACCGGCCTGCCACAGTCCCAGCAGCCCCGCCAGGAACAGCACCCCCATGACCCCCAGGTGCAGCAGGGTTCCCGGTCGGCGGTTAGGGAAGAATGTGAACATGTCATTCATTGCAGCGAATTATAATGGGGAAAGATAAAAATAATGGGGTCGTCCAAAGACTTTTTGGACGACCCCAACATCTAAAACCTGGTTCGAAGACCGGGGGTTGTGCTTCAGCGTGGCGGGCTACCGCTTAGCGAATTTCATACACTATGTTGACTTCTACTGTGAGCAGCATTTGCCCCGGTTGAACCGGTACGGATGAAGCTTCGAGGGCCATGGGGGCGGCGCGCATATCATACTTGGGCTGCGGGCCGCCGCTGGTGTACTCGCTGATGGTCTGCACCGAGCCAAGCGTCACGCCGGCGGCGGAGGCCAGCTCTTCGGCTTTGGTCTGGGCGTCTTTTACAGCCGCCTGGCGGGCGTCGGTGAGGGCGGCGGTCTTATCGTCTACATCGAATTGAATACCACTAATGTTATTCGCGCCCGACTTGACTACGGCATCTAACACATCGCCAACCTTGGCAATATCGCGCACCGTCACATAGACCGAGTTGTCAACCGAGTACTTGATTTCTCCGGTGGGCTTACCCTGGTCATCGTAGATGGCTTGGGGGTAGATGCTGAAGTTCGTTGTTTGGATGTCCTTTTCGGCGATGCCAGCGGCCTTGAGGGTGTCGATTACCTTGGCGGCCTGGGTGTTGTTATCCGTCACGGCCTTGGTGGCAACCGAGTCTTCGGTGTGGACGCCGATAGTGATATAGGCAATATCGGGGGTCAGGTAGACCTTGCCGTTGCCGTTCACGGTGAGAGTGCGCGGCTGCGCCGGCGCAACGCTGCTGGGGCTAGGGTCGGTTGGGACGGGGGTGATGCCTTGCGCCATGGCAGAGCTTGCACAAGCGCTGAGCAGTCCGGCCAACAGGGCAATCGCTGTAAAGGTATATAATTTAGTACGCATGTAATCCTCCTGGTAGATTATTATCTCTGTTCTTGGGTTAGACGCACAAAGCGCGGGAAAGGTTCCAATCAAAGGAATTGCTTAGCGAAATATGCGGATGAACGGTCAAATTCCCCATTTTCCATCATCCTCGCTCTGCGCATGCGATGCATTTCACGCAGCCGCGGCTAACCCACCGGTAATTGTACCCTAATCATATCATATTTCTATTCATACGCATTTCTAATACCGATATGACTATTCTCTTACATCTCGAATGTTATAATCAGGACAATTCAAGTACCGCTTGGTAAAGGGTTTTTTGATATTTGTATGGGTTCACCATCATTGAACCTTATGAAAAAAAGAGTTTTTGGGGTGCGAGGATTTGCTGTGAAGGGTGTTGAATGACTCGTACTGCCCAATATCGGGCGGCTATATTCATAGCTCGCCCATAAAAGGAACCAGCCCATGATGCGATTTGATCGATTTACTGAGCGCGCCCAGGAAGCGGCTCAACGGGCGGCGGAAATTATCCAGCGATATGGTCACAACCAGATCGACACCGAGCATATTTTGCTGGCTCTAATCGAACAGCCCCAGGGAGTGATCCCCCAGATCCTGGAAATCTTAAAGGTAGAAGCCCAGGCGCTGACTGAGCGCCTGGATTATATTTTGCGCAATAGCCCTAAAGCGAATATTTTTGGCGGCGGGGCTGGGCAAATCTTTATTACCCCGCGGGTTAAGCGCATTATTGACCAGGCTAATGAAGAAGCCAACCGTTTGAAGGACGAATATATCTCTACCGAACACATCTTCTTAGCCATTTTGAGCGAACGCAGCACTCCGGCGGCGCGCCTGTTGGAAGGGGCCGGAGTCACCCGCGAGCGCGTTCAAGACGCGGTGCAGCAAATTCGGGGCGGGCAGCGTGTCACCGACCCGCAGGCCGAAACGCGCTATCGCACCCTGGAGCGCTACTCGCGAGACCTGACCCAGATGTCGCGGGAAGGCAAGCTCGACCCGGTGATTGGCCGCGATACCGAAATTTTGCGCGTCATCCAGGTGCTGTGCCGGCGCACCAAGAACAACCCGGTGCTAATTGGCGAGGCCGGGGTAGGCAAGACTGCCATAGTGGAAGGGCTGGCGCAGAAGATCGCCGGCAACGATGTGCCCGAAATCCTCAGCGGGAAGCGTGTGCTCTCGCTCGATTTGGGGGCGCTGATCGCCGGTTCGCGCTTCCGCGGCGAGTTTGAAGAACGCCTCAAAGCGGTGCTGGAAGAAGTGCAGCGCGCCGAGGGCGAAGTGATCATGTTCATCGACGAGCTGCACACCGTGGTGGGGGCGGGGGCGGCGCAAGGGGCCATGGACGCCTCGAATATGCTCAAGCCGGCTTTGGCGCGGGGCGAGCTGCAGTGTGTGGGCGCAACCACGCTCGATGAATACCACAAGCACATTGAGAAAGACGCCGCCTTAGAGCGCCGGTTCTCACCTGTGTATGTAGAAGAACCTAACGTGGAAGACACTATCGAAATGCTGCGCGGCCTGCGCGACCGCTACGAGGCGCATCACAAGGTGCGCTTCTCAGAGCAGGCGCTGATCGACGCCGCCAGGCTGTCGTTTCGCTACGTAACTGAACGCCGCCTGCCAGATAAAGCCATCGACCTGATGGACGAGGCCGCCGCTAAACTGCGCGTGGCCTTGTATTCGCTGCCGCCGGATCTGAAGCTAATGAAGACGGAGGTCGATCACCTGGCTGCGGAAGAAGAGTCTGCCGGGCAAGAGCGTGATTATGAGCGCGCGGCTCAGAAGAAATCGGAGCGGCTGCGCCTCGAAGGCGAGTTCCGCCAGGCCCGTGATAAATGGGAATCCGAACAGAAGCTGGACGATGTGGTGGAGACTGCCGATATTGCCGAGGTGGTGGCGCAGTGGACCGGTATCCCCGTTTCGCAAATGATGGAGACTGAATCGCAAAAGCTGCTGGCAATGGAAGCTCGCCTGCACGAGCGCATCATCGGCCAGGAGGAGGCTATTCACGCCATCTCCGACGCCATTCGCCGCTCGCGCTCCGGTCTCAAAGACCCGCGCCGGCCCATCGGTTCGTTTATCTTCATCGGGCCGTCGGGCGTGGGCAAGACGGAGCTGGCGAAGGTGCTGGCCGAGTTTATGTTCGACGATGAAGACGCCCTGGTGCGCATTGACATGAGCGAATATCGCGAGCAGCACACTGTGTCGCGCTTATTCGGAGCGCCTCCCGGCTATGTGGGCTATGAAGAGGGCGGCCAACTCACCGAAGCAGTGCGCCGCCGGCCCTATCGGGTGATCTTGTTCGACGAAATCGAAAAGGCGCACCCCGAAGTGTGGAACTCGCTGCTGCAAATTTTGGACGACGGTCGCCTGACCGACGGCCAGGGGCGCACGGTGGACTTCCGCAACACGGTGTTGATTATGACCAGCAACCTGGGCACCGAGTACGTGCGCCGTTCGGGCACACTGGGCTTCTTGAACAATCGCTCCGACGCTGAAGAGCGCCAGGAACACGAGAAGATCGAGAAGGCGCTCAAGAGCACCTTCCGGCCCGAATTCCTCAACCGCATTGATGAGATCATCATCTTCTCGCAGATTAACCAGGAGCAGATGGCTGAGATCGTGGATCTGCAGATGAAGGAAGTGGCCGAGCGGATGGTGGAACGCGGTTTGACTGTGGAATTAAGCGATGCGGCGCGGTTATGGTTGGCGAAGGAAGGTTTTGATACGGCCTTTGGCGCTCGCCCCCTGAAGCGCGCCTTGCAGAAGCACGTGGAAAGCCCGCTCTCGGTGAGTTTGTTGAGCGGCGCATTCCAGTCGGGCGATACGATCATCGTTGACCTGGATGAGGACTCCGATAAGTTGGTGTTCCGGCAAGTTAGCCAGGGCATTCCGGTGGGTAGCGACCCGGTGAACGCCGAAAGTTAGCCTGGTGTAACTATTTTCAAAGCTGCGGCTGTCCAAGTTGTTTTGGACAGCCGCTTTTTCGCGCTTAAGGGGATGAAGAAACCGCTTGGGGCCAGGCGGTGAAAATGGATATAATAACCACATCTGCCCCAGTGGCAAGATCACCCCGTGTAGGCCGGTTAGCGAAACAAATTTACAACGATTGAAAGATCAAACAGAGATGACATTTCAAATCGCTCTCTTACTCGTCATTTTGGTTGCAGCCCTGGTTCTATTTTCTTTTGAGTGGATAGCCGCCGACGTGGTGGCGTTGGGCATTTTGGTGCTGCTGGTGCTAACCGGTTTGCTGCCGGCAGAGCGCGCCTTTGGCGGTTTTGGCAGCGAAACGGTGATGATGATCTTGGGGCTGCTAATTTTGACGGCGGCTTTGGTGCGCACCGGGGTGGTGGAGTTAGTCGGGAGGGCCATCCAGCGGCGCACCGGTTCGAACCCCAACCGCATTTTAGCGATTCTGATGGGCGCTTCGGCGCTGCTTAGCTCGTTTATCAGCAATACGGCTTCCACGGCGTTTTTCATCCCCATTGCCATGGGGCTGGCGCGGCGAGCGCGCATCTCGGCTTCGCGGCTGCTGATGCCGCTGGCTTTTGCTTCCATCCTGGCAAGCTCGGTGACGCTGATTGGCACATCTACCAATGTGGTGGTGAGCGGCTTAATGACGCAGTACGGGCTGCCGCCGTTGGGCATGTTCGAGTTAACCGTGGTGGGTTTGCCGATTGCGCTGATGGGCCTGTTATATATGTATGTGGTCGGCCCGCGGCTGGTCCCGCAGCGGAGTGGGACGGAAGTGTTGGCCGATGAGTTCAACCTGCGCCCCTACCTGACGGAAATCTCGATTGAACCAGGTTCGTCTTTGGTTGACACCACCCTGGCGGCTTCGGGGCTGGGCCGCGATTATGATCTAACCGTGCTGCGAGTGATGCGCGAAAGTGAAGATTACGTTGTACCGCATGGCGACCTGGTTTTGCAGGCCGGGGATGTGCTGCTTGTGCAAGGCAAGCACGAGAATATGCTTAAAATACAGGACAAGGCGCGCATTGGGGTGGGGGTGAACCTCGATACGAAAGATATTCAATTAGAGACCAATGACATTCACATGGCGGAGGTCATTTTAATGCCGCGCTCGCCGCTGATTGGCCGCCGCCTGGTGCGGGCCGGGCTGCGCGAGCAATACGGGGTGCAAGTGTTGGCGATCAATCGTCACGAAGAGACCATTCACAGCCAAATTAGCCAGGAGCGGCTGCAAATGGGGGATGTGCTGCTGGTGCAGGGGCCGCAGACCAGCCTGGCCGGGTTAGAGCGCGCCAACATCTTCCGCATCTTGGGTATGTTGGATGGGACGGTTCCCAACTTCAAGCGCGCTCCGCGGGCGGTGGCGATTTTTGCCGGGGCTATCCTGGCGGCGGTGTTTGGCGTCACCACCTTACCCGTGGCGGTGCTGGCGGGGGCGGTGCTGGCTTTTATCACCGGCTGCATTACCCCGCAAGAGGCTTATAACGATGTGGAATGGAAGGCGGTGATCTTGATCGGCTCGATGCTGGCGCTGGGCATGGCTATGGAAAGCACCGGCACGGCGCGCTATCTGGCCGGCCTGATTGTGAACCTGGTGGGCAGCGCCGGGCCGCTGTGGTTGTTAACCGGCTTCTTTGTGCTCACCGTGGCGCTAACGCAGCCTATGTCTAACCAGGCCGCAGCGGTGATGGTTTTTCCCATCGCCATGCAAACCGCCACGCTGCTGGGCTTAAACCCGCGCACCTTTGCTGTGATGATTGCGGTCGCCGCCAGCACGTCGTTCATCACCCCGCTTGAACCGGCCTGCCTGCTAGTCTATGGCCTGGGCCGCTATCGTTTTCTGGATTTTATCAAGGTTGGCTCGCTGCTAACGGTGTTGATTTTTATCATCGCCATTACCCTGACGCCCATCTTCTGGCCGCTTGGGGGGTGAAGCCGCTTGCCATACCCGCGGCTGCCATATCTCAGGATGATGCACTGCGCCTTAAACGGCGCTATGGGGGTGGGGGCATTCGCCCGGTTCGGCGGATGGGCCTATGATAGAACGCCTGGGTGGCGGTGGGGGCGCCCTGGGGGCGGCGCTTGGCGTGGGTTACGAGCGCGCCTCAGTCCACGAGGAGAGCACATCTGCTGTGGTTAGCCAACCTTTCCCAGGGAAAATCTGCGCCATTTGGGGGGCAAATTCGCCAAATTCGGGCAAGATGTGTTTGGGCGAGCCAACCTGGGCAAGGCGGCCTTTCTCTAGCAAAGCGATTCGATCTGCACAGTTGGCCGCAAATTCAACATCGTGCGTCACCAGCAAGATCGCCTTGCCCTGCTTGCGCCACCGGCTCAATAGATCGATCAACTCTGTTTTCGCAAGCGAATCCATGCCGCGGGTGGGTTCGTCTAACAAGATAATCTCCGGTTTCGTCACCAAGATAGCCCCCAACGCCACCCTTTGGCGCTGCCCCACGCTCAGATCACGTGGGTAGCAGCCTGCCTCGGCGCGGATACCGAGCTGGTCGAGCAGGGCGTTTAGCCAGGCGTCATCCACCGGCAGGCGGTGGTTGCGCAGGGTGATCGCCAGCTCTTCGTAAACCGTATCGGCCAGCAGCAGGAAATTGGGATCTTGGGGAACATAACCCACCTGGCGGCAAAGCGCCGCGGTTGAGAGGGAGGCAATGTCTTGGCTGTGTAGGGTGATCTTGCCGGCGGTGAGTTTTTGTAGGCCGGTGATGGCGCGCAGCAAAGTGGTTTTTCCTGAGCCGTTAGGCCCCATCAGCGCCAGGATTTCGCTTTCATGAAGCGCCAGGTGAACATCATCTAACACGGTGTGACCGCCGAGTTTGACCGAAGCGCCGTGGATTTCCAGCACTGGTTTTCCCAGTAATTTGTGAGCATCCACGTCGGCGAGCGATGGGGGCGGCGCCGCCGTTGGGTCGTCAACCGCCGTTGGGTCGTCAACCGCCGCCGGAAGCTCATCGCGGGGCTGTCGCCGGAACGGGCCGAGCAGATGGGATTGCGCCTGTTCAACCGATAGGGGCAGCGGCTTCCATCCGCGCTCCAGGCCGAGGGAAACCACGGGGGGGTAGAAAGACATTTCAGGCAGCACCGCATCGGGAGGGCCGGTGTGAACTTTACCGTTGTCGGCCTCTAAGTAAATCAGCTTATCGGCATAGTGCAGCACGCGCTCCAGGCGATGTTCGGAGATAATCACGGTGAGCGGCAGTTCGTGTTTTAACTGCACAATTGTTTCCAGAATATCTTTGGCGGCGTAGGGGTCTAATTGAGAGGTTGGCTCATCTAGCACCAAAATGCGTGGGCTAAGGACGATGGCGGAGGCAATCGCCGCCTTTTGGCGCTCTCCGCCGGAGAGGGTTTGCACTTTGCGCCTCTTTAAAGGGCCGATATTCAGGCGTGCAAACACGGTCTCCAGGCGCAGCGTGATCTCTTGGGGAGCAAGGCCGGCGTTTTCCAAGGTGAAGGCGATATCGTCTTCAACCGTGTCCATTACGAACTGCGTCTCGGGGTCTTGAAAGACAAACCCCACCTCGCCGCTCATGCGTTTGGGCGAGGTCAGGATCGGGTCCAGGTCGCCGATACGGATGCGCCCGGAGATGACGCCTCCGCTAAAGTGTGGCACAAGCCCGTTGAGGCAGCGCAGCAGGGTGGATTTTCCAGCCCCGGATTCGCCGGCTACGAGCACAAATTCCCCTGCGGCAATTTGCAAACTAAGGTTGGCAATCGCCGGTTTGGACGCGCCTGGGTAGGTAAAGGTGACGTTTTCGAAATCGATCATGGGGTATTTTCGCGCTTAAACACTATTGGAAGCAAGAGAACCAGGATCAAAGCGCCCACCCAGCCATTAAAGGCTGGAAATGCAGCTTGCGGGTAAGGCTGGTAGGTCAAGGACGCCTTAATCGACTGCGGCAGCCCTCCCAACCACAGCGCCATCAGCGCCAACGACGCTCCAACCGATAAATAATCGCGCCCCAACCAGGCCTCGTTTTTGTAGGAGGCGCGGGGCATCTGCTTCCCCACCTGCCAAATTGCCAGGCCGATCAGGGCTATTCCCCCCAGCAGCAGCCCTATGCCCAGGGTGTGGTAGGCTGAGGCCTGGCTACCGATCCACCCTGCCGCCGCCAGCAGCAATCCTCCGATTATAACAAAGCGGTTTTGGGCGGTAAAAGCGCCTTGGCTGCCGGCAAAACCGCGCGCCGTCATGGTTTCGGCTAACTGCATCGACCGTTCCAGACCGCCAGTCAGCAGTGGCAGGAAAAGCGGCAGCCAATCGCCCACGCCCCGGGTTCGATGTCCGCGGATGGCTTGGGCTTCGATGACCTGCTCAATTTGCCGGCGGGTGGAGGGGAGAAAAGTGATGGCAATTGAAACCACAATCGATAGCGGGTAGAAGGCGCGGGGCACTAAACGGATCAGGGCTGAAATGGGCAAGACCACATTGAGGATTGTAAAAGCGGTCAACATTCCCGCCAGCAGCAGCCCGTTTGAGAACCCGTACAGCACTGCTTCTAGCGTAACCGGCCCGCTAATTAAGGGAATGTTTCCGGGGATGGTAAAAAAGACCGTTTCGCCATAATGACTGGTGATGGTGTTGAAAATGGTGACGGAGATGACGAGGAATAATGAGAACTTTATTGGCGAAATAATGGCAACCGAACGACCTTCCACCGGCTCATTCCATACCATAAAAATCATATTCAATACCAGCAGTAGCAGCACCAGATAGAGGGGATTGCGGGTTGCCGAGAGCAACACCAAAGCAGAGCATAACCAGGCGATCCAACTCCAGGCGTTTATGGTTGGGCCTCGGGCGATGGAATGACAGCCGGCGTGTAAGAGAATGAGAAGCGCTGCTGGAAGCGGCGTAAGACGCGCAGTGTGGCTGCGCCGGCCAGACCAATCAAGAAGAGGTTGCCGATGGCGCGGCCGGCGTCCCAAATCAGCGAGGTCACCAGGTAATACAGTCCATAGCGCTGCAGCGCCGCGGCCAGCCCCACGCCGGGCGACCAGAATTGATTAGCCGGCCCAGCCATGAAAGGCCATGACCACAGGTTAATCAGTACGCCGTAAAAGAAACCCCATAACGCGCCAAAAACAGCCAACAAGATCACTTCGGCTGGCTTCGTTTTAAGCAACCGGATTGGGGCGCGCATGATTGGGGCGCTCATTCCCACCCAACCGGCCACGAACATCTGACCGGGCAGCCATGGGCCAACGCCGCCGGTTACAATGGCCGAAGTGAGCAACGTTAGCGCGCCCATCAAAAAACCGATCCGCGCCCCAAACACATAGCCCACCAGGATAATCAGGAAAAAGATTGGGCTAAATCCGCCTGGAGCAGGTATGGCGACTTCGATAAAGCGCAGCACCGAATTGATCGCTACCAAGATTCCTAGCAAGGCGATCAATTTGGTATCGACCGATTGGCTTTGCACCTCGAAGAGTAACACCAGTACGCACAGCCCTAACAACAAGGTGTACATCAAGGGCGCTTCACTGGCCCGGCCGGTGTTCAAAGCGCCCTGCGCTTGTAAACCGGGCGCGAAGAAGGGATACAGGAACGCGGCGATGCCTAACCCGGTGGTTATGAGGTAGATGGCAAGACTGAGCAGCTTGTTGGTCATCGGCGCTTCTTGACAGAGACCACAACCAGGCCGGCGACCAGTAAGAAAAAGAAAATCAAGAACCCGCCGAAGCCGGTCGTTCCATCAAAGCCGGGCATCCAATTCGGCAAGCCGCGGCGGTTGGCAGACCCGTAAGCGTCCCGTTCCAATTCGCCCGCCGGCCCGCGCGCCATGACGGCAGTCGCCTGCCCTTGTGGGGCTAAAGCAATTTCAGCGGGGGCGGAGGTCGGCTTTTTGCCCGATTGCGGCTTTTTATACGCGGGCGTGGGTGTGGGGGCGGTGTTGGTGGCGGCCTTTACCGCATTGGTGGGTTTTCGTCCTGCCGGGCGCGTGGGGGGCGGGGGCGCTGCGGCAGCTTGAGCAGCAGCGTCCTGGGGGCGCTGAAGCCCTGGCGAGGGCGGAGTGGTTGGTGGGGGCGTAAGTTGTGTTGAACCAGGAGCCGCGCCGGCTGCCGAAGGTGGAGGCGGTGTAGGCGGCGCGCTGGTCGCCCGCGCCGGGGGGGCGGTCAGGGTGGGTGGAAGCGCTGTTGGGGGCTGGGTCGGGGCCGGCTGCGGCGGGGAAACGGAGGTGGGCGGCGCCTGCGGTAGAGGGGTTGGGGAGGCCACGCTGCTGAAAACCGCCGTAAGCCAGGGTGTGACCGTGGGCCAGGGCGTGGCTGTAAACGGTGGCGTGGCCGTATATGTGGACGTGGCCGTATGGGTGGGCGTGGGAGCGGGGCAAATTTCATCAAAGGTGGGGATCTCCGCAGGAGCTTCGCCCGCGCCAAAGCGCCAACCTTCTACATCTCCGGGCTGGACGGCGTAGTTACTGCTTCCCCGGCTGGAGTAGATCCACACTGCTCGCCCATCGGAGTCTTTTCCGAGATGCCAGTAGGACCAATAATTGTTGACATCGCAGAAGCAGTTATCTGCGCTGCATCCGTCCTGGTTAATCCGGCAAATGGCTGCTCCCATGGTGGGGCTGAAATCGGCTATGATCGATAATCCCGAATCCTTTAAGACATCGTAGCTCTTGAAGGGTTCTTTGGCAATCTGGATACAATGCTGCTCGATTGCGCCATCCATAAACTGGACCACCAGCCCCACTCTACCAAGATCGGCTTGTGCATTCGCCCCCTGGGAATGGGTGAGCAGAATGGCCGAAACGAGAACCCCCAGCCCAAAAATTAAAAGAAGCAGCCTTTTAGCCATGATTACATCCGTTTACCGCGAGATTATTGGCAGGAAATTCGCCGGGCAGGGGTCGAGAATTCTCCGCGCCAATGGATAGCTGCGACCAAGCAGAGCCGAGATGGATTGCTCCGTTGCTCGCAGATCGGCGCCAAAGCCGGGCATAAATTCGAAGCTTCCATCGGAGAGCTGCATATTCAGTAGATAGCTGATGGGGTGGGCGGCGCCGATAACCCAGGTGGTGGGGTCTTGTCCGGCGGCATAAATCGCCTGGACGACGTAGGCGGTCGAATCGGTATCGCTGTCTGTTCCCCATGAAGAATCCGCATCGTATGGAAAGCCGCCATCGGTGTTCTGAGTGTCTCTCAGGTACTGCAGCCCGTTGATGACCGCGGCGGAGGTGGGGGATTCCCCGGCAGCGATCAAGACCTGGAGCGCCAGGGCTGTAGAATTGGTATCCGTGCCCTGGCCAAAGCCACCGGGCATCCATTCCCAGCCACCATCCGGCTGCTGCAAGCCTTTCAAATAGTTGACCGCGCTGATCGGAAGCGTTTCACTTAGCGCAGCTGTGCCAAGCATGGCCCAGGCTTGGAGGCCGGCCCCAGCCTCATATATTCCGGTCGTGGGATCGTAGAAATCGGCGGGCGATTTCGTTCCGTGCGGAAGGCAAACGCCCGCGGCTGCCATGCCGACGGCCAGTTTGCCGGCATTAGAAGCGCCATATTGCGTATATTCGCCGGATTTACCCAAGAAATAGCTCATTAGCGTTGGCGCTGCCGGCGCAGTGCTCCAATCGGAAGCCATGCCGCCATTTGAGCCAACCGCCAGCAAGCCTTCAACACTGGTAGAAGATGAGCCAAAACCGCCGTCCACGGGCGATTGCTGCGTTTTCAGCCAGTTCAAGCCGGCCTGTGCGGCCAGCAATTGGGGCGCGTCCGGCAGCTTGCCAACCGCCCATTCGGTCCAGCGCCAACCTTCTAATGCGCCGTCGCCAATGGAGGAGGCGGAAGCCCCCACCCCATACCCTTGCCAGGCGCTGCCATCCCAATATTCGTAGCTCCAAAAGTGGTTCGGGTCGCAAAAGCAGTTATCGGCTGGGCAGCCCACGCCGTTGATGGAACAAACAGCAATACCAAAGCCGGAATCGACCGTTACCACCGGCAGACCAGTCAATTGCAGCGCGGCCAGGCCGGAGATGGGGGCGGTGAAGTCGATTTCTCTTACAATTTGATCCCCCGGCGCGGTCTGCACCGCAATGAGCGCCTTGGCCGAGGCGACATTGGCAGCCGCGCCGGCGGATCGCCCGCCACCCGCCAGCCATAAGAACGCGCCGGCTAACAACAGCCCCCCAAGAATGACGCTTACGATTGCGCGACGTTTCTGAACCATAACATTATCCTTTTACGAAAACAAAACGGCCTCCCGGTAGAGAGAGCCGTTTTGGTAACGAAACCCGCCCTGGAAGGGCGGGAGGATCGTCAGTACCTGGCGAGAGCGATATTCCAGGCTGCCCGGCTCCCTTTATCACGAGGAAGAATACGAGCAAGGTTAGAGGCCAGAGATCGGACTTCACGCATCCTGCGTGTAACCGTTGCGGAACAGTGTCGGACTCTCCGAAATTTCGGATCACCGACTTCCCTGTTTATGCGCTTTGCATTTCAGCGCAGCGCACCTCTACCTGCTATACAATTGGTGATGCTATTCTATCATTAAGGCGGACGATAATCAATGGAAGAAGGCAGTGTTTGCACGCCTGCTAACCGGCTGTCCACACCCATCTAATGTCATCCCCCGGCTGCCCGGCCCAACGGCGCGCAATCGCTTAGCCGGCAGAAGCCCGGCCACCTACCACCGCTTTACTATACCTCACCCGGAAGCCCAGGCGTTCCAGGTTGCGCTGAGATTCGGCGCCAGGGCGGGTGAGAACCATTGCCAGCGTCACGCCTTGCTGGGCGGCGTCGGCCAGGCGGCGCTGCACCAGGGCGGTTTGAACACCGCGGCGGCGGAAAGCGGGCAGCACGCTGGTTCCGCCAAGCTCGGCGGCGTCGCCATCGAGGTACAGCCCGCCGCCGCCCACCGCCTGGCCGTCGATAAAGGCCAGGTAGGGGCGGGCGTTGGCGGCGTGAAAGTTGATTACCATGATAGCTAAGCTGTCAGGGGGGATGGGCAGTCCGTCGTTAAAGCCCGCTGCGGTGAGCGCCGCCCAAAGCTCGGCTTCATCGGCGCGGGCCAGGCGCACCTCAATCTCCGGCGCAGTCTCAAGCGGCGGCGCAGGCAAGGGTTGGGCCAGGACGGTGAAGAATTTGCGCAGGGTGTAGCCACGCTCGGCCAGGGCGGCGGCTAAGCTGGGGTGGGCCAGGGGGCAGATGTCGAAGGACGGCGCAGCAGCGTGGGTGGCGAAGAAGGCTTCAGCGGCATCGATTGCACCGGCGGTCACCGGGGCGGTTAGCCCCAAGCACTTGGCGCGGCAGTTGGGCATCCCTGGGCCGGAGTAGGTCGCTTGCCCTCCACCCGGCAGCTCCAGGTAAGCCGCGCCGCTTTCGGGGTGCAGCCGGGCGCAGGCTTGCGCAAAATGCCGGCTGCGCATGGCGTCGCAGTGTTCCAGGCGGACGGCGACACTGGGATCACTGTTGGAAGTCTGGCGGTCGTTGGTCATTGTATCTCGTGCTCCTGGCTAATCCTATTCGCAGTCAAGCCGCTGTCATTCCGATGCCTTGTAAAGGTAGCGCGGACGGGTCATTTTCTCCGGCGAGAGGGCCTCCTCCAGCGTTTCCTGATCCATATAGCCCTTCTCCAGCACCAGCTCGTACACCGAGCGCCCGGAGGTGAGGGCCTCGCCGGCGATTTCGGTGGACTTCTCATATCCCAGGTAGGGGTTGAGCGCCGTCACCAGCCCGATACTGTTTTCCACCTGGCTGCGCATATGCTCCTGGTTGGCGGTGATGCCATCAATGCACTTGTCGGCCAGGGTGCGGCAGGCCCGCCCCAGCATATCGAGCGAGCGAAACAGGTTGAAGGCGATCACCGGTTCAAAGGCGTTGAGTTCCAACTGCCCCGCTTCGGCGGCCATGGTGATGGTGATGTCGTTGCCGATGACTTCAAAGGCCACCTGGTTAACAACTTCGGGGATGATGGGGTTAACTTTGCCGGGCATAATCGACGAGCCGGGGGCCATGGCCGGCAGGTTGATCTCGCCAAATCCGGCACGCGGGCCGGATGAGAGCAGGCGCAAGTCGTTGCAGATTTTGGAGAGCTTTACGGCGATGCGCTTTAGCACGCCGGATAACTGCACATACGCCCCCGTGTCTTGGGTGGCTTCCACCAGGTTGCCGGCCCCCACCACCGGCACACCCGAAAGTTCTTGCAGCTTTGCCGTCACCAGGCGGGCATAGTCGGGGTGGGCGTTTAGCCCGGTGCCGATGGCCGTGGCCCCCATGTTGATTTCGCGAATCAAGGATTGCGAATCGCCCAGCCGTTGGATATCTTCGCCTACGGTTACGGCGTAAGCGCCAAACTCTTGGCCCAGGGTCATGGGCACGGCGTCTTGCATTTGGGTGCGGCCCATCTTGATGATGTTGGCGAACTCGTGGCCCTTACGCTCCAGGGCGGCTTGCAGGTGAACCATTTCAGGGCGCAGGCCGTCCATCTTCATGCTCAGAGTCATGTGTAGAGCGGTGGGGTACACGTCGTTGGTCGATTGCGACAGGTTGACATGGTTAAGCGGGTGGATGATGTCGTAGCGGCCTTTGGCATAGCCCAAATGCTCCAGGGCCAGGTTAGCGATGACCTCGTTGGCGTTCATATTGGTGCTGGTTCCTGCTCCGCCTTGGATCACATCCACCACGAACTCTCGGTGCAGGCGGCCATCCAACAGGTCGTCACAGGCGGCGGCGATGGCCTGGGCGATGTGTGGCTCCAGCAGGCCCAGCTCTTGATTGGTTAGGGCGGCGGCCTTCTTGATGTAGGCCAGCGAGTGAATCAGGCGTGGGTAGGTGGAGATGGGAATTTCGGTGATGCCGAAGTTCTCCAGGGCGCGCAAGGTTTGGATGCCGAAATAGCGATCAGCCGGAACCTGGCGTTCACCCAATAAGTCATGTTCAGTTCTAAATTCATTCATCCTTTACCTCTGAGATTTATGATAATATGCTTGTGATTGTAACCCGAAAAAGGAAAACCGATGGTTTGGAATGAGGCTTGGGGCTGCATTCATCTGTTTACTCTACCCTCCAAATTACCGGATAAGCGTTTTTGTAGAGGAGAGCCATATGTCGCGCAATACCAGAATTACCCTGAGCATAATTGCCGCTGTGTTGGGGGTATGTTTGTGCTGCGGCTGTGCCTTTTTGGCGATGAGCACCCTGGGCCTGGGGCAGCTAACCGATTATTTGGAAAAGAATATGAATAGAGACCCTCAAGCCGTGCAGGCTGAGGCCGACAAGCTGGCCGAGTTCGATCTTCCTCCTGGTTTTTCTCCCATGATGAGTATGGACTTCTTGGGCGTGAATGTGGTGGGCTACCAGGGCGAGCAGCCCGATAGTATCATCATGTTTATGCAATACCCCGCCTATGCCGAAATGAACAGCGAACAAATGCAAGCAGCGATACAACAAGCCGCACAAAACCAGAACTTCAACTTCGGGGCGATGGAGGTGGTGGAGCGGGTGGAGACCACCATTAAAGGCCAACCGGCCACGCTGGTAGTGAGCCAGGCCGAGGACCCCCAGAACGGGCGCATGCGCCAGGTGGTCACTACATTCGAGGGCAATAATGGGGTGGTGATGCTAATGATTATGGGCCGTGAAAGCAATTGGGATCAGCAGGCGATTGACGATTTCCTGGCCTCCATTCGCTAACCGCCCGGATGGTTTTGCGGCAACCCAGGCGAGTGGTTGGCCTGGATTGCAGGTGAGCGCATATTGTTATTGGTCATGTGGATAGGGCAGAAAGGAGAGAGGCGATGTCGCGTAATACTAAGATTGTTGTGGGGGTAGTGGTGGGGCTGCTTTTGTTATGCGCGTGCGGGGTGGCGGCGTTTTTGGGCATTGGAATGTTTACCGCCGGTAAGGCGGTGAGCTTTGTGAACAATAACATCAGCAGCGAACCGGAAGAAGTGAACGCTAACCTGGGGCGGATTGCCGATGTTGAACCCCCCCAAGGCTTTACCCCAACTGCCGGCGTTAATATTATGAGTATGACCCTGGTGGGCTATAACGGGCCGGATGAGCGCAGCCAGCTGATGTTGATTCAGTTCCCGGCGGGGGCCAATCTCAACATTGAAGAAATGCAGAAGCAGATGCAGCGGATTGCTGGCAGTAATACTCCCATGAACACTAACCTGGAGATGAAGGTTATTGACGAAACCGAGGTGACGGTGCGAGGGCAGACTGTGCCGGCGTATATCTCGGAAGCATCGGATGACGGAGGCCGGACCTTCAACCAGATGACGGTGAAATTTGACGGGAAAGTCGGCCCGACGTTGTTGGTCTATGGCGCTCCCGCCGACGCCTTTGATCCAGCGGCGATTGAAGACTGGTTAGCCTCGATGAAGTGAGCCAGTCAAAAAAAGACCCCCAGCCGTCCTGGTTGGGGGTCTTTTTTTATCATTTATCCGCTGCGGCTGCGGCGGCAGCGGCGCGCTTGCGGTACGATTTAATCCAACGCATGGCATATTCGTCGTGGCCCATCAGCAAATCGCAGGCCAGCAGGGTGGTCTGGATTTCGGGCACGGTAGGGTCGGTGATGGCGGTGGTCATGCCGCGGGCGATAGCCAATGCCAGGTATGAGGTGTTGATGATCTTGCGGTCGGGCAGGCCGAAGGAGACGTTGCTGGCGCCCAGGTTGATGTTGACGCCCAGCTCGTCGCGCACCAGGGCGATGGTATCCAGGGTGATGCGACCGGCGTTGTGGTCTGCGCCTACGGTGAGGGCCAGGCAGTCGATAAGGATATCTTCGGGGGGGATGCCGTAATCGGCGGCGCAGGCCACCAGCTTGCGCGCCACAGCCAGGCGATCCGCGGGCGTGTTTGGCATGCCGCTTTCATCGGTGATGACGCCGATAACGGCCGCGCTGTACTGCTTAGCCAGCGGGAAGACCTGCTCCATCATGACGGCCTCGGCGGTGGTGGAGTTAATCAGCGCTTTGCCGGGGTACACTTCCAGAGCGGCTTTGAGGGCGACGGGGTCGGCGGTGTCGATGCACAGGGGAATATTGGCTACTTCCAGTACAGCCTTCACCGCCCCAGCCAGGAGCGCCGGTTCGTCTGCGCCGGGGAGGCCGGCGTTTACGTCCAATATATGTGCGCCGGCGGCGATTTGCTTGAGGGCGTCTTCCTGCACCACCGAAAAATCGCCCTGGGCCATCGTCTCGGCCAGTCTTTTGCGGCGGGTGGGGTTGATGCGCTCGCCGATGATAGTGAAGGGCCGGTCTGGGCCGATGATATGGGTCTTACTGTTGAGGCTAAGCTGGGTTTCCACGAGGGGCCTTTCAGGCAGCGAGCAGACTGCGCGCCATGCGCACCGCGCTGGATGCGTCGGGGGCATAGGCGTCAGCCCCGATTTGGCGGGCGTAGGCTTCGGTGACGGGCGCTCCGCCTACCATCACCTTCACCTGTTGGCGTAACCCGGCGGCATTGAGCGCGGCCACGGTGTGCTGCATGTTGTTCATGGTGGTGGTGAGCAGCGCCGACATGCCGATCACCTGTGCGCCGTTTTGGACGGCCTTGACGAAAGCTTCGGGGGTTACATCTACGCCCAGGTCTTGCACTTCGTAGCCGGCCCCTTCGAGCATCATCGCCACCAGGTTCTTACCGATGTCGTGCAGATCGCCTTTAACCGTGCCGATGGCAACTTTGCCGGCGGCTTTCACGCCGTCGCTTATCAGGTGGGGTTTGAGCAGCGCCAGCCCGCCCTGCATGGCGCGGGCGGCGATGAGCATTTCGGGCACGAAAAATTCGCCCTCTTCAAAAAGCTTCCCCACTTCTTCCATGGCCGGAATAAGGGCTTGCTGGAGGATTTCTTCTGCGGGTGCGCCGCGGTCGAGGGCGGCTTGTACGCCCGCCTTGACCTGGGTGGCGTCGCCTTCAACAACGGCGGCATAAATTTGTTTGTGATCCATATTGTTTTAACCTCGTGAGTAGAATAACCTGCGCATTGGTACACCAGGGGTCATGGGGAAAATCTAAACTCGTAATTACATCACGCCAGGAAACCGCTTAATCTTACCACACGACCAGGCAATTATGATTAGCAGCTTGCCCGATCGGCCCACTGGCTTGCGCCGGCTGCCAGGCGGGGCTTCATGCCGCACCGGGCAGGCGGTTGTCCGATAAAAATCGCTGCCGGATGGTATCCAGGCTCTGCATTTGCCCGTCATCCAGGATATACCAATGTTCCCAGCCGTTGCACGGGGCGCCGTTCATATAACGGCTGCCCACTTTATGAATCGACCCCTCGAACCCGTCGCCGGCGCGCAGGCGGGCGTCGGGTTTTATGACTGCCGTCTTGGACGGATCCTTTTGAAAATACAGCGTAGCTCCCGGCTGCAAATAGGCGTTCTCGACCAGGGTGGCAAACGCCACGCGTGGCGCCAGGCGCTTGGGGCTGCGCACTTCGAAAACCGCCGCGTCGAACTGGCTGGCGTTTAGCTTGTCGATCCGGGCTTGCGCTAATGCAATATACTTTGGCTCGCGTTCGATGCCGATCCAATCGCGATGCAGCAGCTTGGCAATCGCCCCGGTGACGCCGCTGCCGAAAAATGGATCCAGCACCACGTCGCCGGGGCGGGAAGCGGATAAAATCACCCGATAGAGCAGCGCCTCCGGTTTTTGGGTGGAGTGCGCCTTTTCGCCTTGGTCGTCCTTCAAGCGTTCCACCCCGCGAGCGGTGGGCAGCAGCCACCAATCGCTGCGCATTTGTTTGTTATCGTTAAACGCCTTCATGGCCTGGTGGTTGAAAGTATATTTTTTGCCCTGGCCCGTGCTGGCCCAGATCATGGTTTCGTGGGCGTTGGTGAAACGCACCCCGCGGAAATTCGGCATGGGGTTGGTTTTTATCCACACGATGTCATTTAAAATCCAAAAGCCCAAGTCTTGCAAAATTGCCCCCACCCGGAAGATGTTGTGATAGGAGCCGATCACCCAAATGCTGCCGGTGGGCTTTAACAGCCGCTTGCAGGCGCTGAGCCAGCCCCGGGTAAATGCGTCATAGGTGGTGAAGGAGTCGAAGCGATCCCATTCATCATCTACGGCGTCCACCTTGCTCATGTTCGGGCGATGCAGAGGCTGGTTGAGCTGTAGATTATAGGGCGGGTCGGCGAAAATCAAATCGATTGATCGTTCGGGCAGGGTGTTCATCACCTCCACGCAATCACCTTGGATAATTCGATTGACCGCCAACGCCATGCCGCACTCCTGTGGGGTTTAAATCTGGGGGGGATCGTTCCGGGTGAATTTTACCAGAAGCTTGCCTTCCAGGCCGGCTGTTTGCTAAATTACCCTAAGCCGCTCCGTTTTAGCCAATGATTAAGTGTAAAATCAGGCAGTCGTATATCTTAGCTGGGAGGCAGCCGCATGGATTTCGCCGAACGTGTGTTGGGGTTAGCCCCGGAGGGGGCCTATTTTATGCTCGCCAAAGCGCAGGCGCTGGAAAGCGCCGGTCGCAAAATCATTCACCTGGAAATCGGCCAGCCGGACGCGCCAACCTTCCCGCACGTCGCCGCGGCGGGTATACAGGCGATTGAGCAGGGTCAAACCCGCTACACTGCCGCTGCCGGCATGCCCGCTTTGCGCCAGGCCCTGGCGGAGGAGGCGGGGCGGCGGCGCGGCGTTACCTTTCAGCCCGACCAGGTGGTGATCGGCCCAGGGGCCAAGCCGGCGCTGTTCTTCCCCACCCTGGCCCTGGTGCGCCCTGGCGATGAAGTGTTGTACCCCGACCCCGGCTTTCCCACCTACGCGGCGATGATCGCGGTGGCCGGCGGCACGCCGGTTCCTGTGCCGCTGTGCGAAGAGGAGGACTTCTCCTTCGACATGGAGGCCTTTGATCGGCTGGTTGGCCCGCGCACACGCTTGGTAATTCTCAATTCGCCTGGCAACCCCACCGGCGGGGTGATGGGGCAAGCGGCGCTGGAACACATCGCGGAGGCCGCTCACCGGTTCGATTTTTGGGTGCTTTCCGATGAGATTTACGCCCGGCTGGTGTATGAAGCGCCCGCCCCGAGCATCCTGGCGATCCCTGGTATGACCGAGCGGACGATCTTGTGCGATGGCTTCTCCAAGACCTATGCGATGACGGGTTGGCGCTTGGGTTATGGGGTGATGCCCGCCGCCCTGGCGCAGCGGGTGGAACTGCTGCTCACCCATTCGGTGGGCTGCACGGCCGCCTTCACGCAGGTGGCCGGCCTGGCTGCTCTGCACGGCCCGCAAGACCGGGTGGCGCAGTCTATCGAGACCTACCGCCGGCGGCGAGACGCCCTGGTAGCCGGCTTGAACGCCATCCCGGGGGTGCGCTGTCGCACGCCGCAAGGGGCCTTCTATGTATTCCCCAATGTTTCGGCGCTGGGCAAACCGGTGGACTGGTTGGCCGAATATCTGCTGGAAAACGCCAACGTGGCGCTGCTGCCGGGCGTTTCCTTTGGGCAATACGGCGAGGGGTACTTGCGCCTGTGCTTCGCCAATTCCTTAGAAAATATCATGCAGGCATTGGAACAGATGCGGGCCGCCCTGGCGCGCTTATAATATCGGTTTCTTTTGGCTGCGCCCCTCGAGCGCGCCCGCGCTTTGGCTCACTGTCGCCCGGCGCACCGCTCGGAATATCAACCATTAATCACCTTGGAACGGGCATATGTTAGAAAGCGCATCTTCATTTCAATATCATCGGATTGTGGTCAAGCTAGGCACATCCACGCTCACGGGCGGTTCGAAGTGCCTTTCGCTGCCGCGCATGGTGGATTTGGCGCGTCAGATGGCGCTGCTCAGCAGCCAGGGTTTGGAGGTGGCGTTGGTCTCCTCGGGGGCGATTGCCGCCGGGCGCGAGCGCCTGGATTACCCGCAGCTGCCCAAAGACATCCCCGCTAAGCAAATGCTGGCGGCCGTGGGCCAACCGCGCCTGATGGCGATTTGGGAGCAGTTGTTTGGCCTGTATGGCCTGGCGGTGGGGCAGGTGTTGTTTACCCGCGGCGACCTGGCCGACCGGCGGCGCTACATTAACTCGCGCAATACCCTAACCGCTTTGCTGGGGCAGCGGGTGATGCCGATCATCAACGAAAACGACACCGTCGCCACGGAGGAAATCCGCCTGGGAGATAACGATAATCTTTCGGCCCTGGCGGCTAACCTGGTGGAGGCCGACTTGTTGGCGATATTGACCGATCAGCCGGGGCTGTTCACCGCCGACCCGCGCTCCGACCCAACCGCCGAGTTGGTGCGGGAGGTGAGCGGGGCGCAAATTCCGCCAGCCTTATGGACGGCGGCGGGTGGGGCAGGCAGCGGTTTGGGGGTGGGCGGCATGACCACCAAGCTCCAGGCGGCGGAGTTGGCGCGGCGAGCGGGGGCGCACGTGGCGATTGCCGCCGGCGACGAAGCCGATGTGCTGCTGCGCCTGGCGCGGGGTGAGCGCCTGGGAACGCATTTCTTCCCCACGGCCAGCGCCCTGGAAGGGCGTAAGCGTTATCTCTTGGCGGGGCGGCGCGCTCCGGGGCAGCTCCAGATCGACGAGGGGGCCGCCCAGGCGCTGCGGCGCGGCGGCAGCTTGCTGCCGGTGGGGGTCAAAACCGTGGAAGGGCGCTTTGAACGCGGCGATACGGTGCAAATTAGCGGCCCCGATGGGCGTGAACTGGCGCGCGGCCTGGTGAATTACGCCGCCGGCGATCTGCGCCGCATTATGGGCCGCCGTTCCGAGTCGATTGAGCCAACCTTGGGTTATTTCTTCGGCGATGAAGTGGTGCACCATAACAATATGGTGCTGTTGTAAAGGGCGCAGCCCTTATTAATCCGGCCGTCAGGGAAGCCCCCCTTGATGGGCGGGTGAGGAGGCGTATGAACTTAATTGTGATGGGACAACAAGCCAAGGCGGCGGCGCGCCGCCTGGCATTTAGCAGCGGGGCCGCGCGCCAGGCCGCTTTGCAGGGGTTGGCCCAGGCCCTGGAGGCCCAGGCCGAGCCGCTGCTGCGCGCCAACCAGGCCGACCTGGAAGCGGCGCGAGCCGGCGGCATGAACGAAGCCTTGCTAGACCGGCTGATGCTCTCCCCCGCCCGGCTGACCGGTATGGCCGGCGATTTGCGCAGCCTGGCCGCTATGCCCGACCCGCTGGCCGAGACTTTCGACGCCGGCGTGTTAGCCAACGGCTTGCGCCTGCATAAACAGCGTGTTCCCATTGGGGTGCTGGGCGTGATCTACGAAGCCCGCCCGAATGTGACCATCGATGTGGCCGGATTGGCTTTGATGACCGGCAACGCGGTCATTTTACGCGGCGGCAGCGAGACTTTGCAAACCAACCGCGCCCTGGTGGGCCTGATTCAAGCCCAGTTGGCCGCGGCAGGCTTGCCTTCGCAGGCGGTGCAGCTGATTGACGACCCCGACCGCGCCCTGGTGCTAGACTTGCTGCAGCAGTATGAGACAGTGGATTTAATTATCCCGCGCGGCGGAGCAGCTTTGCACCGGTTCTGCCGCGAGAACAGCCGCATTCCGGTTATCACCGGCGGGATTGGCATTTGCCACCTGTTTGTAGACGCCACCGCCAACCTGGACGGCGCAACGCCGGTGATTTTCAACGCCAAGGTGCAGCGTCCATCGGTGTGCAACGCCCTCGACACGGTGTTGGTGCATCGCCAAATTGCCCCCCACGCGCTGCCGCGCATTGTGGCCGCTTTAGCCACGGCGGGGGTGAGCTTCCGCGCGGACGCAGGCGCCCTGGCGGCGCTGCAAGTGGTGGGCGCCCTGCCTGAGGAGGTGCTGCCGGCCGGCCCGGACGATTTCGATACCGAGTGGCTTTCGCTGGTGTTGGGCCTAAAAGTGGTGGACGATTTAGACGAAGCGGTGGCGCATATCGCCGCCCACAGCACCGGCCATTCCGACGGCATTCTGACTGAAGACCCCGAAAATGCCGCCGCGTTTATCCGCCTGGTGGATTCGGCGGCGGTGTACGTGAACGCCAGCACACGCTTTACCGATGGTTCGCAGTTGGGCCTGGGGGCCGAGGCGGCCATCTCCACTCAACGCATCCACGCCCGCGGCCCGTTGGGGTTGCGCGAACTTACCAGCTATAAATGGGTCATCCAGGGCGATTATCACCAGCGCAGCTAGGCGAATGCCTGGGGGTGCGCCTGCCCGTTTGGGCGAGGCGGCCGCCGCGGCTTTACGGTATCATTCCTGCATAACTTGGGGTTTCCAAGGATATACCTGGCAAGATTTGTACCGGTTTGGGCTGTGATTGCGGCCCAACCCTGTGAGGAGTGAACCGTATGAGTGACTTTAAAACGCTTTCGGATGGAATGGCGGCGGCGGTGGAACGCGCCGGCGCATCGGTGCTGATGGTAGACGCCCGGCGGCGCATGCCGGCCAGCGGTGTGAGCATGGCCGCCGACCTGGCGCTGACTGCCGACCACGTGGTTGAGCGCGATGATGAGATCCGCCTGGTGAATGCCTCCGGCGAGGAACTGAGCGCGGTGGTGGCGGGGCGCGACCCTAGCAGCGACCTGGCCGTGCTGCGGGTGGCGGGCGGCGGTCTAACCCCTGCTCAAACCGCCGCGGCTCGCGTAGGCCAGCTGGCGCTGGCCTTGGGGCGTCCTTCGCCAGATGGCATTGAAGCCAGCCTGGGGGTAGTCAGCGCCATCGGCGGCCCGCTGCGCACCCGCCGCGGAACGTTCCTTGAACAGGTCATCCGCACCGACGCTGAGCCATACCCCGGTTTTTCCGGCGGCCCGTTGATCGATGCCGATGGACGCGTGTTGGGTCTGAACACCTCCGGCCTGGGGCGTGGCCTGGCGCTGACCATCCCGGCGGCGCTGGCCTGGCGGATCGCCGAGACGTTGGCGCAGCATGGCAAGGTGCGCCGCGGCTACCTGGGGGTGAGCAGCCGTTCTACTCCGCTCTCGCCGGCCATGCAAGCCGCCTTGGGGCGCAGCCAGGCGTTTGGACTGCTGCTTATGGATGTGGAACGCGGCGGCCCGGCTGAACGCGGCGGGCTGATCGTGGGCGACCTGCTGGTGAGCCTGGCCGGTCAGCCGTTGAGCGACCCCGACGATCTGCTGGTGCGCCTGGTGGGCGATGTGGTGGGCCAGGATACCCCGCTGGAGATTTTGCGCGGCGGGCAAAAGCAGATCATGAGCGTGGAGATTGGCGAGCGACCGTAGCTCCGATTGGGAGGCTGCCTGATGCGCCTGGCGGTAATTGCACCTTCGTTGGCTTTACGAACCGGCCTGGCGGCTCTGGTCGCCGGCCGGCCAGGCGATTCTAATTCTGCGTTTGCCGGTGAAATCGAAATTAGCGCCGTGGTGGGGCGGCCTGAAGTTCTGCGCCTGGAGGATGCCGACGCCTGGTTGATAACCGGCAGTTTGTTCGACGCCGATAGTCTGCCGGGGGGGGCCGAAGGGCAACCGGCGCTGCTAGTTTTATACGACGGCCTACCCGAAGACGCCCCGATCCTGATTGAGCGGTTGCGCCAGGCGCACCTACCGGCCTGGGGGGTGCTGCCCCTGGAAGCCGAGCAGGATGAGCTGCTTGCCGCCCTGGCGGGGTTGGCCGCCGGGCTAATTTGCCTTCATCCGGCTTACGCCGCCGGTGTGCGGGCCGGGCCGCGTCGCGAGGCGGAGAATGACGCCGGGGCGGCGGCTTTAACCGGGCGCGAACAGCAGGTGCTGCAACTTTTGGCGGCGGGGCGGGCTAACAAACAAATCGCCCTGGCGTTGGGCATCAGCGAACATACCGTCAAGTTTCACATTGCATCGATTTACAATAAATTGGGGGTAAGCAACCGCGCCGAGGCGGTGCGCGCGGCGGTTAAAGGCGGGTGGGTGTTTATTTAGGCGCTCATAATAGCGCCGCCTTCTCTTGTTGGAGAAGGCGGCGCAGTGTTTAAAGCCCAGGAAAAGCGATGGGCTATGAGTCTTGTTTGATGATCGGCAGGAAGATAACCGCCGCCGGTAGGGGGTAGCTCATGGCGATTTTTAGATCGCCGTGCGAATTGTCGTAGTAGCTGATGGCCGGGCGGCCCAGGTTGTCGAGGGCGATAGAGCAGAACAAGCCCACGTCGCCTTCGTTCACGGGGTCGCCATCGATAACGGCGTCGCCATCCACAACGGCGATTTCCCATGGATCGGCGCCCTCGTAGCGGGCGTACTTAAGGTTGCCGTTGGTGTAATCGTAATAGCAGACATGGATAGTGTTATCGGCCTGGTTGATGACCATATCGCTAAAGCGGCCCACATCGCCGGTCGCGCCACCGGTGTCGATGACAGAAATGTTCCATGTTCCGGTTCCGGCGTCCCAATCGCCATCCCAGTAGGCGATCTTCAAGTCCTGGTGGGTGATGTCATAATAGGTCACATAGGGGCGGCCCAGGTTATCGAAACCGATGGCCGTATATGCCCCCACCCCGGCTTTCGGCAGCGCGCCAATGTTTTCGATGGTCTTGGGAATCCAGGTGTGGGTGAGGGGCGATTTGCGCGCCATTTTTAAGCTGCCGTTACTAACATCGTAGTAGCTGATGAAGGGAATGTCGGCGCTGTTGACGGTAATATCGCTGTACCAGCCCACGTTGCCGATGAAATCCACCGTTTGGGTGTACCACGAGCTAGACAGGGTGTTGTACGATGCGTAGACTAAATCCTGATGGGTCTCATCGTAGTAGCTGAAATGCGGCAAGTTGAGCGAGTCCATCTTCATGCTGACGTATTGGCCCACTTTCCAGGTGCGTTGGATGGGGATAAAAGACCAAAACGCGCCGTTATACACGCCGTAGAGCACATCATGGTTTACGATATCGTAGAAGGCGGCGCGTGGAAGGTTGTCTGTGCCGATGGTAATGGACGAGAACAGCCCACCGTAGACATTGGTGAAAACATAATTTTTGAACCAGGTGCTGCCAAAAGAGCGCGCCCATTTGGGGTAGCCCACGGTTGTATCCAGGTAGGTAATGAAGGGCACACCATCGTCGCGAATCGCCAGGGAGGTGGCCAGGCCCACATCACGGAAGTAATAATTGACGTAAGTGGGGATTTGCCAATTGCTCTTTAGGCGATAGATAAATTTAAGCGCGCCGATGCTAGAGTTCATGTAGAACACGCCAGGGTTGCCAAACTTGTCTATGGCAATCGAGGTAAACAGGCCGATATCTTGCGCTTTGCCGGTGTTATCGATGGCGCGGGTTGTCCAGGCGCTGTTTTCGTAGCGGGCGTACCGCAAGTTGCCATCGGATACATCGTAATAGCTGATGTGGATGCGGTCGGCGGTATCGATGGCAATCGAGGCGAACCAGCCCGTGGCGCCTTTGGAATCGACGATTTCTTTTTGCCAAACGCCTTTGCTGTCTCGATAGGCGTGTTTCAGATTGTCTTTGCTGAAATCGTGATAGGCAATGTGGGGGCGATACTTCTTATCCAGGGCGATGCTGGAGAAGGAACCGACATTGGCCGCCCCGTCGACCGACTCGGTTTCCCAGCCGCCGGTGGCTTTGCGGTAGGCGTATTCCAGGTCGTCGTATTTTTCCGACATGTAGGCGATATGAACGTTAAAGTTGTAATCGACGATAATGGAAGTCCACAGGCCAGCGTCACCCTGGTCGCCGTATTCCTTCACAACTTTGCCTTTCCATGTGATGCCGTCGAAGTACCAATACTCTAACGAACCATTTACTTCATCGTAGTAACTCATATGCAAGCCGCTGCTGCGGTCTACAAAGATGGAGGAAAATTTGCCATAGCCTTTTTTACCTTCCCAGGCAAAATTAGGCGCTTTAGCCTGTGGGGAAGCTTGGGCCAGGCGGGCCTCTTCGATGGCGGCCAGCTCTTGTGGGTTTTCGGCGTGGATGGGCGTGATGTCGGTTGCGATCACGGCGGTGGTTGGGGCAAGGTCGGCGGAGGCAGGTGAGCGCGGCAGCGCCATGCCGGCGGCGGCGGCCTGGCTTTCTTGGGCGGCGGTGGTCACGGGGCTGCCATCAGCCAGGGTGTTGGGCACATCCGGGACAACCAGCGTGTGCCAGGTTCCTCCGCTCACATAGGCCATTTTTAGCACAGCATTGTAGCCGTCGTAATATAAGATATACGGCGCGGCGTAAATTTTGTCATACGCAATAGCGGTATACTGGCCCACTTGCAGGTTAAGGTCTAGAATATCGGTCCACCATACCTTGGTGATGGGGTTAAGACAGGAGAAATACAGCGCATCTCCGCCATAAGCCACGCATGGATCGCCGCTGATGGGGTTGAAGCCCAGGGCGCGGTCGGTCATGTTCAGCGCGTAGGGAGGCGCGTCTACGGGCATCTTGGTCCAGACGGGCATGGGGCTGGTGGGGTCGGCCGGCTCTGCTTGGGCGGGCTGCACGGTGAACGTGAGCGCCAAGATGACCGCAAAAAGCAGGCGCATAATCCTGAGGGAGGGGGTGTTTACTTTCATTAAGGGATTCTCCTCACATTTAGAAGCAAAGCATATTTTAGAGTATAGCACAAACGCGATAGCTTGCTATTTACCGATTTGTGCGCAGGTATTCTAATGCGTATTGAGCGTCTTGATATTCTGGGTTTTCTACCAGGGCCTGCTCAAAATCGGCCTGGGCTTCGGCAGTTTTGCCCTGGCGATACATCGCCCAGCCGTGCCACAACAGGGCCTCTTCCGAATTGGGGGTCACTTTGATGGCGTATTCGCTGAGGGTTGCCAGTTCCTCAAATTGGCCGGTGTGGAAGTAGGCCAGGAATGGGCTAAACTGGTAACGCAGCATACGCTGCGGCAGCCCAATGGCGCGGGCCTGGTCGAAGGCCAGGGCGGCTTCGCCATATTTTTCGAAATAGGTGAGGTTGGCGCCCAGGTTGAACCAGGCGAAGGCGTTCTTAGGCTCCGCCTCGGTTTCTTGCCTGGCGATTTCGAGGGCGTGGGTGCGGTTGGCGTCGGCGTTCCAGTTTTCTTCGCCCAAGATGCCTCGCAGCGTGTCTTCTTGTTCGGGGGTGTAGATGATGATGTACAGGCGGTTGAAGGCTTGCCACTGATCGTCGAGCTTATCGAAAGCGATGCGCTGGTCGGCGCCATAAAAGCTGTCTTGCCCGATAAACTCCTTCTTGGCCTGGTCGTAGCCGGTCACTAACTGATAGTGCGCCGCCCATAGATCGTCGTTTTTCCAGAATGGTTCTTCGAAAGTAAAGCTTTCTTCGATCATCACCGGCAGGTTGGCCGCCAGCAAACTTTGCAGCAGGGCCAGGTCGCCGCCCACGCGGTATTCGACCTTCAGCCATCCGGCGTGATTGCGCACGTAGTAGGCTAACTCTTCCACGTTCACGTTGCGATCATCGCGGAAGGGCTTGATCACCTTGGTGATGTCTTCTTGTTGACCTCCCCAGCCATAATAGCGCAGGTACATAGTTAGCGCAGCTGGGCCGCAGTTGTTGATGTCTTGCTTTTCCCAGGCGGGGGGCGGTAAAATCACCTGCTGCGGCAGCGGGGTGGGAGAAGGCAGAGCTGTGGCGGTGGGGGTGGCGGCGGCGGCCGTGGGTGTGGCAGCCGGGGCGGCGGTGGGGGCGGCGGTGGGGGCGGCCAGCTCGGCCGCGGGGGTCGCCGGCAGGGCGGTGGGCATGGCCTGGATGGGATCGGCCAGCCCGCGCAGGTAGGCAAGAGCAAAGTCTACCCGCCAAGACAATCGATTGTGTATCGGGGGGAACCAATAAGCCAGGGCGAGCAGCGCCAGCACGGCCAGCCCACCCAACGTCCAATTTAACTTGCGCATGGCGGCAATTGTATCATCAGTCCGGCGGGCTTTGGTGAAGTGCAGGTTAAGGAGCTGGGTAATCGGGCCAAGTTTGGGTATAATTATGCCTTCTTGTGAAACAATTGTGGATGTGATAAAGGTATAATATTGGTATGAAATATCATATTTGGACTGAAGGCTGTCAGATGAACGTGGCCGATTCCCAACGCGTGGCATCGGCGTTAGAGCGTTTGGGCTACCAACCCACCCCCCAGCCCGACCTGGCCGACGTGATTGTGCTCAATACGTGCGTGGTGCGGCAAAGCGCCGAAGACAAAGCGGTGGGGCGTTTATCCTCCCTGCGCCCGCTCAAGCTGCGCCGCCCCGACCTGGTGATTAATCTGATGGGCTGCCTGGTGGGAGTGCGCGGCCAGGAGAAGCTGAAGGCGCGCTTTCCCTATGTGGATGTCTTCTCTCCCCCATCCGACCCCGGCCCGTTAATCGCTCACCTGACTCAAGACGAGACCCGCCAACTGGAACGGCAAACCGTGGAGGCGCGCTACCAGTTGCAAGATGAAGATTTGCTGCTGCCGGTCAACGAGCGCGGCAAGCTGGTGGCGGCGCATATCCCCATCGTGCTGGGCTGCTCGCATGCCTGCACCTACTGCATCATCCCCTACCGCCGCGGGGTGGAGCGCAGCCGCCGGTTAGGCGAGATTGTGGCCGAGGCGCGCTCGCTGGCGGCGCAAGGCGTTAAAGAAGTTACCCTGCTGGGCCAGATCGTTGATCGGTATGGTAAAGATACGCCAGACGGCCCCAACCTCTCGGCCCTGCTGCGCCAGCTGAATGATGTGGCCGGCCTGGAGCGCATCCGCTTTCTCACCTCGCACCCCAATTGGATGACCGATGAGCTGCTCGATACGGTGGCCGAACTGCCCAAGGTGATGCCGCACATCGAAGCGCCCGTGCAGGCCGGCGATGATACCGTGCTGGAAAATATGCACCGCGGCTACACCGTCGATGATTACCGCCGCCTGGTGGAGCGCATCCGGCAGCGCATCCCCGGAGCGGCCATCGCCACCGATATCATCGTGGGCTTTCCTGGCGAAACCGCTGAACAGTTCCAGCATACTTATGATTTGCTGGCTGAGTTGAAGCTGGATGTGGCCCACCTGGCGCGCTATTCGGTGCGCCCCGGCACAGTGGCCGAGCGCCGCATGCCGGATGATGTGCCGGATGACGAAAAGTGGCGTCGTTTTCGCGAACTGGAAACCTTGCAAGAGGGCATCGCCGCCGAAATCAACGCCCGCAGCCAGGGGCAGGCGGTGGAGGTGCTGTTTGAAGACAAGGTGCGCGGTCGTTGGCGCGGGCGCACCCCCACCAATAAGCTGGTCTTTGCCGAGGCGGATCAAGACCTGCGCGGTCAGCTGCTGCCGGTTACGATTACCTGGAGCGGTCCCTGGTCGATGCAAGGACGGCTGCCCCATGCGATGGCCGGGTTTACCGCCGTAGGCGATGGCGGCGGATGAGGCAACCATTGGAGGAATAAGCATGTCACGCCCCCTTAACCAGGCTCAGCTGCTCGATGCTGCGCAAAAGCAATACCAAAAGCTGGCCGCTTATTTATCTGCTCTTACGCCTGCCCAAAAAGCGGCCGCCAAGGCCCCGCAAGAGTCGGTGAGAGATATTCTCGCCCACCTTTACGAATGGCAGCAGATGTTTTTTACCTGGTATGAGGCCGGGCGGGGCGGCGAACAGCCCGCCGTGCCCGCGCCCGGTTACAAGTGGAGCCAAATGCCGGCGCTTAACCAGGCGATTTACGAAAAATACGCCGATCTGCCTCTAGATGATGCGCTGGCAATGCTCGGCGCTTCACATGTCAGAACGATGCAGTTCATCGAGAAACTTTCAGATTCTGAGCTTACCGCTCCCGGTCTGTACCCCTGGATGAACCAGAACACGCTGATGGCCTATCTCAATTCCATTACCGCCAGCCACTATGTTTGGGCGCTGAAACAGATCAAGCAGTCAGTGAGCAAGGATTAGCCCGGCAGCGTGGCGCAAAGCCACAGATTGGGCGCAAAATCCGTCTGATTTGATGGGGCTGCCACAGGCCTTTGCCTGATCGTGTCGAGGGGGGGCAACCCGCCCACCACCGCGGGCGCAAAACACGCTTGCGCGCCGCCTGTAACATCGGTGCGCCACCGCGAACACGCAACCAACCCCTCCGAAGCGAAGCTTGCTCTTGAGCGCCATCCCCGCCCGTGGCCGGAATATTTTCGGCCTGACCTGGCAGGCTGCCTTCCTTCCCGAATGGCTGTTGTGGGTGTTGAGTGGGGCGCGGCGGCAGCGGCCAGGTTGCTTGCCGGGCTGCAAGCCCTGAACTGCGCCATTTTAATCGGAAGAAGCGTGTTGCTTAACTGCTGGTTTCAAAGTATAAATAATGGCAATATGAGATGGCGAGACCGGCTGGCGCATTTTCTACTGGATCGGTTCCACATGTTGGATGCCGCCGATGCGGCGCTTCAACAGCAGCTGCGCGAGTTGAAGATTCTACACGCGGCGGCCTCGGCCTGTGTTCAATCGGATGATGAAGATGAACTGATCCGCACGGTAACCGGCATCATTGGCGAAGCCCTGAAGCCGACGAATTATGGCGTATTGTTAGTGGATGAACAAAAGCGCCAGCTTTGCAGGCACGCCTCCTATCAAGATACCACCCTGATGATGCCCAGTTCCATTCCCCTGGGGATGGGGCTGTCATCGTTGGCGGCGCTGCAAGGGCGCGCGCTGCGGTTGGACGATGTTTCCTGCGAAAGCGCATATTTTCAAATCGACCCGGAAACCCGTTCCGAAATGTGCATTCCCCTGCGTGGAACAGGGCGGGTGATTGGGGTGGTGAACATTGAGGGCCGCCGGTTTAGCCAGTTTTCGGAGGACGACGAGCGCCTGTTAACTAACCTGGCCGATCAGATGGGGGCGGCGATTGAGCGGCTGCGGGCTGAGGGGCGCGCCCGGCAGCGCATTCGCGAGCTTCAAATTATCTCCCACATCAGTCAAGATATTACCTCGCAGCTCGATCAGCAAGCCGTGGTCAATTCGATTGTGCGCTCTGCCGCCGAAATATTAGGCGCCGGCGCCAGTGGTCTGTACCTGGTGGGCGAGGATGGGCGGTTGTATCTGGCGGCGGCCCACGGTGTGGGCGAAGAATTCCGGCGCGTGAGCAACCAGGAAGGCCTGGCGATTGGCTCGGGTACCGCGGTGGGGCAGGCGGTGCATTCAGCTAAACCCGTGCAGTTTGATGACTTGTATTCCCACCACGGATATGCCACCCCGCACCTGGCGCGCCTGGAAAATATTCACGCGGTGTTGGCAGCCCCGCTGCTGCGCGGCAAGCAGGCCCTGGGCGGCATTGTTATCTGGCATCGCCACCCGTACCGCTTTAGCCTGGAAGAAGAAACTTTTATGCAGGCGCTAGCCAACCAGTGCATCAACGCGATTGAAAACGCCCGCCTGTATGAAGCCGAGCGCGAACAGCGCCAGCTGGCCGAAGTGCTGCGTGATACGGGGAGTGTGCTGAGCGCAAATCTGGATCGCGATAGCTTGCTCGACGCCATGCTGGTGCAGGTTGAACGCCTGATCCCCTACGACGCGGCTAATTTTATGATTATCGAAGACGGCGTGGGGCGGGTGGCGCGCTTACGCGGCTACGATAAATTCGGCCCGGCCTTCGTCAAAGCGCTGCAAGGGCGAAAAATGCCCGTCCGCAACCTGGTTAACCTGCAGCGCATTGTTGAGACGCGCCAACCCTTCGTCATTTCCGATACCAGCCATGATCCGAACTGGATTCAGTTGGATGATCGCCATCCCATCAAATCGTGGTTAGGCGCGCCGGTGGTTGTGCATGAGAAGGTGGTGGGGCTGTTCTCGCTAGACAGCGCCACCCCAAATTTCTTCCAGCCATCGCACGCCCAGCGCCTGGACGCGCTGGCCGGCCAGGCCAGCCTGGCCTTGCAAAACGTGCTTATGTTTGAGGAGATCCAGGTGCAAGCCGCCAAACGCCGGTTGTCTTTTCTGGCGGCTCAAGAACAAGCCGGCCGCATGGCATTGTTGGCGCGCCTGAGCGAGCATCTCAACTATCCCCGCCGGGTGGACGAGGTAATTTTAGCCATTGGGCAGGGGGCGATGGAGTTGTGCCAGGTGAACCGGGGGGCGGTGTTTGTGCGTGGGATGCAGGCGAATTCCCCTGTCTGCGCCTGGTATAGTGGGGTTTCTGAAGATTATATTTCTCAGGTGGTTGATTCTTTCCAGGAGATGCCGGGGCGCGTGTGGCTAGACCAGGACGCGCCGGTCATCATCGGGGATATTATGGAACTGGAAACCGGCTCTGCGCTGCGCCGCCTGAATGAAGTGGAAGGGGTGCGCGGTGTGGCGCTGTGGCCTTTGGTGTACCAGGGGCAGGTGACCGCGGCTGTGGGGGTGTATCAAGAGCAGCCCGCCGAATGGAGCAGCGGCCTGAAGGAAGTGATGGAGGCTTTTACCCGACAGGCGGCCGTGGCTTTGCAGAATGCCCACTTATTTGAGGAGACCCACCGCCGCGCCGCCCAGCAAGAGACCCTCAACCGCCTGATTGTGGCTGCAGCCAGCGCCTGGGCGGTTGATGAATTAATTCAAACCGTGTTAGACCTGGCAATGGATATTCTAGATGTTCAAATGGGTGGCATTTGGGTAGGGACGCGCGGCCTGCTGCGCGGTTTCTCAGAACAGGCCCACCTTTACACCGCCCATGACCTGGCCCAAACCCATTTGCGCACTCCCCGCACGCTCCTGGTGACAGATTGGGAAAAGGAGCTTTTAAACCAGGAGCTAGAACCCTACCGGGCGATGATGCTGGAGGCTGGCGTGTGCGCCTCGTTGGCGGCGCCGCTCATTTGTTCGGAGAACCAAAAAGGGCAGCTGCTATTCGCAGCTGCGACCCCGCGCCAATGGAACAGCGATGAGGTGATTTTGGCTGAGACGATTGGCCGGCAGGTGGGCAGCGCTCTGGAGCGATTGGAACTGCTGGAGCGGCTGCAAGACCAGGCCCGTCAAATGCAATCAATTTTAGACACGGTTCCCGAAGGGGTTTTGGTGTTGGCCGCCGATGGAGATATTCTGTTAGCCAATCCGGCGGCGCTGGATTGGTTGCCTAACCTGGTGGAAGATTTTGACCCCGGTCAAACCCTCACCCAATTAGCCCACCGCCCAATCGAAAACTTGTGGGATGATGTGGATCGCCTGAGCTGGCGCGAAATTTACGTCCCGGCTCCGGAAGCGATGACCTTCGAGGTGGCGCGGCGCGCTTTGAATGTGGGGCAGGCAAGCGAACGGTGGGTGCTGGTGCTGCGGGATGTGACCCAAGAGCGCAGCAACCTGGCGCGGGTGCAAATGCAAGATCGCCTGGCGACGGTGGGACAGCTGGCTGCCGGAATTGCTCACGACTTTAATAACATTATGGCGGCGGTGGTGGTATACGCCGATTTGCTAGCGATGCAGGCCGATCTCAGTTCTGCCGGGCGCGAGTACGTTCGCATCATCCAACAGCAAGTCCAGCGCGCTTCCGCCCTAATCCGCCAGATCCTCGATTTTAGCCGCCGTTCGGTGCTGGAACCCAGCCCGCTCGATTTACTCCCTTTCTTGAAAGAATTCGAGAAGCTGTTAGGGCGCATTTTACCCGAAAACATCCGGCTGAAATTTGCTTTTCGCGGCGAAAGCTTTATGGTCAAGGCCGACCCGGTGCGCTTGCAGCAGGCGTTTATGAACCTGGTGCTAAACGCCAGGGATGCGATGCCCGAAGGAGGGCGCATCACCATCAGCCTGGGCCACTTGCATTTATCGGAGGACGACACCCGCCCTTTGCCGGAGGTGGGCGTGGGGCATTGGATTTTGATTGAGATAAACGACACCGGCTGCGGGATTGAACCGGAAATACTGCCGCATGTTTTCGATCCGTTTTTTACCACCAAGCCGGTGGGCAAAGGCACGGGCTTGGGGCTTTCGCAGGTTTATGGCATTATCAACCGCCATGGTGGGGCCATTGATGTCAGCAGCACGTGGGGAATGGGCAGCCGTTTCATGTTGTATTTGCCGGCTTTGGAGCCGGAGCCGTCTGAATACGCCGGCGCGCCGGCGAAAGTGGCGATGACGCGCCTGGAAGGCATGGCGCTCTTAGTGGAAGACGACCAGGCGGCCCGCCAGGCGCTGCAAACTTTGCTTGAGAACCAGGGTTTACAAGTGACGGCCGCCGGCAACGGTATGGAAGCCCTGGCGTGTTTTGACGCACTTGAAGGCCGGCTAGACCTGGTGATAAGCGATATTATTATGCCGGAAATGGGCGGCGTGGCGCTGTTTCGCGCTTTGCAGCAGCGCCAACCCGGTTTAAAGTTCCTGTTTATCACCGGGCATCCGCTGGACGATCAAGGCAACCTGCCGATCAGAGAAGGCCAGGTGCAGCTGCTGCTCAAACCGTTTTTGGTGCAAGAATTGATCGACACCGTATCCCGGATGTTGACGGGGGCGAGCGGTCAGTCGGGCGCATGAAGCCAGGGCAGGCAGAGAGCCAAAGGCGGGGATCGCCCCCCTTGGCCGGCGGCCGCGCTGCGGTTGGCGAGCGGTCGCCGGTTTAGCTGCTGCTCGGCGGCGGTTGGCGCAGGCGACGCATAAACGCCGGGGTGTTCAGGCTGCGTTCCAAATGATGGGTGAGATAATGCTGCATAAGGCGTTCCAACTCGCGGTTCACGCTAGTGGGCGGCTGAAGGCGCATGGCTTCAGTAAACGGGCTGCGTTGGAAGTGTCGCAAAATGCGCAGGGCGGCGGTGCTGAGAGGGTAGATCGGCCCCAACCGGCTGCCGGCGCTGCCCAACGATTGATCGCTGCTGTCAAAGGCCTGGTCTTGATTAGCGGTCGGCCAGGCAGACTGCACAGCGCAGCGTGGGCAAACCACGCCGCCCAATTCGTTGGAGAAGAACTGGTCTTCGGGTTGAATTTCTCCCTCACAGCGCACACACTTGAATAACTGCGGCCGGAAACCCACAATGTCAAGCAGGCGCAGCTCGAAGTAACGCGCCACCAGGTCGCGCTGCTGAGGCATGCTCACCAACCGTTCCAGGGTATCGACCAGCAGGTGATACAGCGGAGGGCTAAACTCTTCATCAAAGGTGAAACGATCCAACAGTTCGGCCACGTAGGAGCCGTAGGTCATGCCGGAGAGGTCTTCGTGCAAAGGCAAGAAGGCGTTGATGGTTTCGGCCTGGGTGATGATGGGCATCTCGCGCCCGCGCGCCAAGAGCAGGCTGGTTTGGGTGAGGGGTTCAATATGACCGGCTTTGCGCGAGCGCAGCTTACGCGCCCCCTTGGCGGAGGCGCGCAGTTTTCCTAACTGTAATGAAAACAACCATACCAGGCGGTCGGCTTCGCCCCAATCGCTGTGGCGCAAGATGACCGCTTCGACGCGCACGCTGCGCTGGCGAGGGGAGGGGAGGTCGGTTTCGGGCATGGGCGCAAGCACCTTTTTAGCTTAAGCCGGCTGCTTGCCGGCTGCTCACCAATATTGTACCGCCATTTGAAGCGGTGAAAACCGCAGCCGCCGGGCGGCGTCGGGGCTAAATCCGCACCGCCTACTGACTGAAGCCGTCCGGCAGGGCGGTTGGCCCCTCGTCTATGCTCAGGCGGCGGATGTCTTCGGCGTGCTGAGGGTAGCGCGCCAATAGGTCGGCGTAACGCCCGGCCTCGAACGCCCAGCCGATGAAGCCGGGGGCCATGGTGCAGCCAAACAACGCCAGCGCGCCGCCGGGCAGCAGCTCGCCCGCCTGCCACACCCCCGCCGGAACCACGAACTGCGCCAGTTGGCCGCTGCGCCAATCTGTGCCCATCACGACGATTTGCGATGACCCATCGGGGTGCAGCAAGACCAGGCGGAAGGGGTCGCCCTGGTAGAAATGCCACACTTCATCGAAGGCCAGGCGGTGAAAGCGCGAGAAACTGGGCGGGGCGGCGCAGTACATGCCGATAATGGCCGTGCCCACTGGGGGCGGGTCGCCCGGCGCGGCTTCGGCGTTGGCGGGTGGGGTGAGGGCCTGCCCCCCACGCCTGGCTATCCAGGTGCGTTGGTAGAAAATCCCTTCCACCGGCAGGCGCTGCAAGCCATAATGCGCCGCCAGCGCCTGGGCTTCGGGCGGCATGACGGCTAATTCTTGTTCGGATAAATCCATGACGGCGTCCTTTTTGAGAAGTTTACCTGGCGGATGGCGGCTGGTCGGGTACATTTTGCCAGGCTCCCTGGGCTTGGGCGCTGGCATAGATGGCCTGGCATACGGCGGCGTTGGCCCAACCATCGGCGAAGGTGGCATAGAGCGGGTGGGGCGACGGCCCTCCGGCGGCGATATCGGCGTAGACGGCTTCTAGCATCGCCAGCAGGCTTTCGGGGTAGCCGCCGCTGAAGGGGAAGGTGTGGGTAAGGCTTTGCCCGCCTTGTCCAATGTGCAGGTGGTGCGGGTCTTCGGCCTGCCACCACAGCGAACGCTGCGCTCCCTCGATGGCGACGCCCAGGGCGTTCTGCCGCCCGTGGGCCGCCTCGGAGAGCGACAGACTGCCGAGCGCCCCGTTCGAAAAGCGTAGAGCGATGACGGCGGCGTCTTCGTTGTCTACGTGCAAGGGGGCAGCCCCGCGCGATGGCGTGGCGAACATCTGCCCATCTTTGAGATAGCGCCGCGGGTGCAGGGTGGAAAAGCGAGCGCTCACCTCCAGCACTTCCAGCCCGGTGAGGAAGCGCGCCAGGTCGATCCAATGTGAGCCGATTTCAGTGACGGCGCGCATTGGCCCGGCCAGGGCAGCCTGGTAGCGCCACGTGAACGGGGCGGGCAATGCATGAAAGCTTTGCAGGTAAGCGCCGTGGATCATATATACTGCGCCGAAGTCGTCGGCCTGGACTGCTTGGGCGGCGGCTTGTATGGCGGCGTAGAAGCGCAGGTTGAAGCCCACCGCATGCACGCGCCCTTCCGCCAGGCGTAGCAGTTCGGCGGCCTGTTCCGGCAGGAGGGTGAGCGGTTTTTCGCTTACCACGTGTTTGCCGGCCAGTAGGGCCGTACGCAGGAGGGGATAATGCAGCGCCGGCGGGGTGCAAATATGCACACAGTCTACTTCGGCGGCCATGGCGGTTTCAATATCGTTCGCCCAGTCTTCAGCCTGCACTTGCCGGGCGAAGGCAGCGCTGGAATCGGGCGTAGCATCAACCACCACCGCCAGGGTATGCCCCAACCGGCGCAGCGCCTGGGCGTGCAGCCCACCCATCAACCCACCGCCTATGATTGCACATCGCATACCCCGATTATACCTGGGCGTCGGTCAGTTGCGCTGCGCAGCTTAGATAGGCGGGAGGCGGATAGGGAGAAATGGGCTTGTATCGCCGCCATTCACCGGCTAACCCTGGGCGGAATGCCACCGGAACCACGGGGCGTTTATCGGCGCAAGCGTGCAAACGCCCGTCACCTGCTTGCCGAGCGGCCCATTAGGCGGCGATCAGCAGAATGGGGCGCTAATTGCTGAAGGCAAGCTGGATAGGTGTATCTTTTGCGGGGGCCCGCCAGCGCAGCCGCGGCACGAACCCGATAGCAATGCGCTGCTGCGCATTTCGGTGGTATGGAATCTACCGCCGCCTTGCGACCGCGCCGCCGCCGATTACTTAATCTCCTCGCCGCTGCCGCCCTGGGATGGCTATCAGCGCCGGACGCCGGATGTTGTAAGCCCCATCGCTTATGTGCGGGTGGAGGCGGCCGAGCAGCTTTTGCCGCTTTCGGTGAACAAAACTGAGCAATTATGAGATAATATATTCTGCGCCAGGCCTCTCAGCAGCGGGTGTGAGGTTGTGGCCTGGCTCGTCGGTATGCAGCATGCAGGGGATCAAGATTCAGGCCTGAGATGGGAGGATTACATGATGGAGGGTGGTTGGATCGTTGTTTTGATTGTAGGGCTGATTGTGGTTGTGGCTGTGGCCGTTTGGTTGATGCCTTCCGCCAAAAAAGCGCCCCCGAAAGAGACGCCTCCAGCGATTTATTCGCAAGGACAGGTTGAAACCTGCCGGCACTGCGGCTTTGTGGTGGGCGAAAGTTTGGTTAGCGGCACACCATCTATCTCAATGACCGCCAGCAGGTCGATTAGAGTCAATGGCGATAAATGCCCCAATTGTGGTAAACGGCCTCTATAAACCAGGTTTAAACTACCATTATTTCAGATCGGTTCTTTAATCCATCCCCCGGCCCGGTTAGAAATGCAACCTTACCGCCGCGTTAATGGATTTTTTAGCGTTCTCTCCGTGCATAAAATTACTTTTAGGTTATCATTGGGCTTATGCAGAATAAGGCGCGATGGATGAATTTAGATTGGGCGCCCATTACCGCACGCTGGTTGATTTTAGTGGGGGCGGGAATATGGTTGGCGTTTGCGGGTTGGAACGCGGGTGTGATGAGCCTGGCGTTGGTGGGCGTGTTGGGCAACCTGGCTGCCACGCTGCTGGTGGTGAGCAACCAATCCCATTTTACGGGGTTTCGGCTGGGTTCATGGCTTTTAGATGTGATTGTGGCAGGATTGATGATTTACTTCAGCGCCCTCGATCTTGGCCTGGCTTGGGCGCTGCTGCTGCCGGTTGTCACCGGGGCGTTTTATTTTCGTTGGTTGGGGGCGGTTCTTAGCGCGCTGATCAGCGCCGCGGCGCCGGTGGTGGTGCAAAGGCTGCAAGGTTCACCGTTAGAGCCGTTCGTGGCGCTCATTTTCTTGATTGTCAGCCTGGTGGTGGGCTTATCGCTCGCTTTTTGGGTGGGCGGAGCGGCGGAGGGCGGGGAGCGCAAGCGGCTTTCCCCGGCGGCGGCCAAGAAGGAACAAGAACGGCGCAGCACCATTTTCGATATGATTTCGGCCCTCAACGCCAGCCTTAATTACCAGCGGGTGCTGGATGCCGCTTTAGATGTCAGCGCACAGGCGCTTGACAGCCTGGCGATGCCTCAGGTTGACCGGCTGATTAGCGCGGTGCTGCTTTTTTCTGTGGACAAAGATCGCGCCCCAGAACTTAGAATCACCACCTCGCGGAACATGATGCCCGGTGATCGCGACGCTGGTTTGCCGGCGACCAGCGGGGTGTTGGCCTCAGCCATTGATGAAGGCGCACCGGAGCTAACCCGCACCGTCACCGCCGACCCTGAACTGGGCCGCCTGACCTCGCTGAGCGGGGCCAAAGCGGCTTATGCCATTCCCCTGCGCACAGGCCTGGATGCCTATGGCCTGCTGTTATTTGCCCATGCCGACGCCGATTTCTTTACCACAGATTGCCGCGAAGTGCTGGATATTGTGGGCAAACAAGCTGTGCTGGCGATCCAGAATGCGCGCCTATACCAAGACCTGGAACAAGAGAAGAACCGGTTGATGGAAGCCCAGGAAGAATCTCGCAAGAAGCTGGCTCGCGATCTGCACGACGGCCCCACTCAGTCGGTTTCGGCCATTGCCATGCGGGTGAACTTTGCCCGCCGCTTGCTCGAGCGGGATGGAAAGGCCGCCGCTGAGGAGCTTTACAAGATCGAAGACCTGGCGCGCCGCACGACCAAAGAAATTCGCCATATGCTGTTCACCTTGCGCCCGTTGGTGCTGGAATCGCAGGGGTTGGCGGCGGCGCTTCAATCGATGGCCGAGAAAATGGAAGAGACCTTCGAACAGCAAGTGCTGGTGGAGGTGGACGAGCGCGTGGTGGAAGAAATGGAAACCGGCAAGCAAGCGGTGGTCTTTTACATTGCCGAAGAAGCGGTAAACAACGCCCGCAAACATGCCCAGGCGGAACACATTTGGGTGCGGCTAAGACTGCTGCGCGATCAGCTCAGCTTGTTAGAAGTGGAAGATGACGGCGTGGGTTTTGATGTGCAATCGGTGGGCGCGTCGTATGAGTCGCGCGGCAGCCTGGGTATGATCAACCTGCGCGAACGCACCGAGCTGGTGAGCGGCGTTTTGCGCATCGACTCATCAAAGGGCAAGGGTACGCGCGTTCAGGTGGTGATCCCGCTTACCCAAGACGCGGCCGACCGCATTCGACGCTCGGCCTAAGGTGGGCGATGCCTTTTTCCGACGAGTTATATTATCATTATTATGAAGGCAGCTCAGAAGGGCAGCGCCCCCCGGTGGTGCTGGTGCACGGCGCCGGCGGAAACCACCTTTCGTGGCCGTTGGAAATGCGCCGTATGCGCGGCTATCGGGTGCTGGCGGTGGATTTGCCGGGGCATGGGAAATCCGGCGGGTTTGGGCTGCAATCGATTGAGGCGTATGGCGGCGCTTTGTTGGAGTGGTTCGCTCGCATGAACCTGCACAAAGCGGTAGTGATCGGCCATTCGATGGGGGCGGCCATTGCCCTAAGCCTGGCGCTCAATGCCCCCGAACACCTCTCTGGTTTGGGGGTGGTGGGCGGCGCGCCGCGCTTGAAGGTCAACCCGCAGCTAATCGATTATGCCGCCAGCCCCACCACCTACCACAACGCCATTGAGAGCGTGGTAAGTTGGTCGTTTAGCGCGGCGGTCTCGCCCAATTTTACCGACCAGGTGGCGCAGCGCATGGCTGCCACTCGCCCCAGCGTGCTGCACAGCGATTTTTTGGCCTGCGACGCCTGGGATGAGACGGCGCGAATTGCCATGGTAGGCTGCTCCACCTTGATCGTGTGCGGCTCGGAAGACCGCATGACGCCGCTGCGCCATGCGCAGTACCTGGCAAACACCATCCCTAATGCTCGCCTGGAGGTGATCGAAGGGGCCGGGCACATGCCGCAGCTAGAACAGCCTCAGGTTACGGCAAACCTGGTGCGCGATTTTTTGATCGACATCATTTATTGAAAAAGCTTGCCCTTTTATGCGTTCGTGTTATAATATTGCTCCGTTCGGGCGGATAGCTCAGTTGGTTAGAGCACTGCGTTGACATCGCAGAGGTCGTAGGTTCGAGCCCTATTCCGCCCATTCGAATAATGCGACGACCGGGACGAGTAACCGGAAAGCGGCGCTGACAGGGAGAAGCGATCCCAAACTGTAAATCGCTTCCGGCAGCCACCGGCCAAAACCCCCCGCGAGCAAGAACCTGAAAGAGCCTGGCGGGCTTGATTATGGGAAACGGGTGACGCCGTTATCCGTCGGTTGAGATGCCTTGTGTCAACGAGGCAAGCCGGGTGGAACCGCGAAGCGTTTTTGCTCTCGCCCCAGGTTGTGGGTGAGGGCTTTTTATTTGTATCGAGAAGACTATAAAGGAGTAAGCGATGGCTGACCAAGAGAACGTCCCCTATGAACAATCCGATCTGTACCGTATCCGGCACTCGGCGGCCCACGTCATGGCCCAGGCCGTGGTAGAGCTGTTCCCGGAGGCGAAGTACACCATTGGGCCGCCCATCGAAGACGGCTTTTACTACGATTTTGAGCTGCCGCGTTCGCTCACGCCGGAAGATTTGCAGGGCATTGAGAAGCGCATGCGCCAGATTATCGCCGGGCGCTTCGACTTTCAGCGCCAGGTTGTTTCCGCCGATGAAGCCCGCCATATCTTTGAACAGCAGCCCTACAAGCTGGAGCTGATCGATGGCCTGGAAAAGGGCGGCCAGGATGAGTATGGCAACCCGCTTAATGAAAAGGTGGATATTTCCATCTATAAGCACGACAAGTTTGTGGACCTATGCCGCGGTCCGCATGTTGAGAACACCCGCCAGATCAACCCCTCGGCCATCAAACTGATGAGTGTGGCCGGCGCATACTGGCGCGGCAGCGAGAAGAACGCCATGCTGCAGCGCATTTATGGCACGGCCTGGCGTACGCCCCAAGAGCTGGAGCATTACCTGTGGCGGCTGGAAGAAGCGAAGAAGCGCGATCACCGCCGCCTGGGGAAAGAACTGGGCCTGTTCTACTTCTCGGAAGATGTAGGCCCCGGGCTGCCGCTGTTCACGCCCAAGGGCGAGATGGTGCGCCACCTGATGGAAGATTATGTGCGCGCAGTGCAAACCCGCTACGGCTACCAGCATGTGTGGACCGGGCATGTGGTGAAGGAAGACCTGTACCGCCGTTCGGGCCATTATGATAACTACAAAGACGCCATGTTCCCGCCCATGGTGGATGATAACGTGGCCTTCCGCCTCAAGCCGATGAACTGCCCCAGCCACATGACGCTGTATAACGAGATAGGGCGGCATTCCTACCGCGAGCTGCCGCTGCGCTTTGCCGAATTCGCCACATTGTATCGCTACGAAAAGACGGGCGAATTGACCGGCCTCACTCGTGTGCGCGCCCTCACCCAGGATGACTGCCACACATTTTGCACTGAAGAGCAGATTGGCTCCGAATTTTCCCGCTCGCTCAACCTGATTCGCGAAGTGTTGGCCCGCTATCGCTTCACCGATTATAAGGTGCGCCTCTCGCTGCGCGGCGAGGGCGGCAAGTATGTGCAGGATGATGAGAAGTGGAATAAGGCCGAAGCGGCTTTGCGCCAGGCCCTGGTTGATAACGAAGTGCAATATTTCGAGGCCACGGGTGAAGCCGCTTTCTATGGCCCCAAAGCCGACTTCCTGGCGCGGGATGTGTTGGGGCGCGAATGGCAGCTTTCTACCATCCAGGTAGATTTTATTCAGCCGGCGCGCCTGGGCTGTGAGTATATTGGCGAAGATGGGCAGCCGCACACCCCGGTGGTGCTGCACCGCGCCGTAACCGGCGCCACGGAACGCTTCATGGCGGTGGTGATTGAACACTTTGCCGGGGCCTTTCCGGTCTGGTTAGCTCCGGTGCAGGCGGTGCTGATTCCCATCGCCGACCGGCATATGCCGTATTGTCAGGATGTGGCCGAGAAGCTGCGCCAGGCCGGCATGCGGGTGGAGATTGACGAACGCGGTGATCGGATGAACGCCAAGATCCGTGATGCGCAGAAACAGAAAGTGCCGTATATGCTGGTGGTGGGCGATCAGGAGATGGAAAACGGGCAGGTGGCGCTGCGCTTGCGCGGCGGCGAGAACCCTGGCCCGATGGGTTTGGATGAATTTTTGATCAAGGCCCAGGTTGATATCGCGGCAGGCGATTAAGGATGGCCTGGTTGTGAAAAATTTTTAAATCGTTGGTTGACGATTTGCTTCTTTTTTGGTATCATCTTTGGGCTAGTCAACCGAAAAATTTTGTATTGTATTGAAAGGAGCGGTCTATCAGCGCACTGAATTATCGTGTAAATGAAATGATTCGGGTTCCCGCCGTCCGTTTGATCGGACCCAACAATGAAAACGTCGGCGTGGTTTCAACGGATGAAGCCTTACGGATTGCCCGTGACGCCGAGTTGGACTTGGTGGAAGTGGCCCCAAATTCCGACCCCCCGGTGTGCCGGGTGATGGATTTTGGGAAGTTTGTTTATGAACGGGCCAAGAAGGAACGCGAGGCTCGCAAGGCGCAGACCAAGATCGAGGTCAAGGAAATTCGCTTGCGACCCAAAACCAATGAAGCCCACCGAGATTTTAAAGTCCGCGATGCCCGCAGGTGGCTGGAGAGTGGAAATAAAGTTAAGGTGCGCATTCGCTTCCGTGGCCGAGAGATCAGCTATCCCGAAATTGCCCTGACCGATTTAAGAGAAGTGGCCGAGGCATTGTCGGATGTAGGGGTGGTCGAACAAGCCCCTGCCCTGGAAGGCAAGACCATGCTAATGGTGCTGGCCCCAGGCAAGAAGGACCCGAAGAAGAAGTAAGCCCAGCGCTGAACCGTTCGCAAGTTTTTGGTAGTTACGACTCTGCGGAACTGCGAAAGCTCCGCAGAGTTGTGTGTAAACAGAGAGGAAGGAGTTTCAAGCGTGGCACGTAAACCGACTGTTGGTAAGTATAAGATCAAGACGCACAAGGCCACCTCGAAGCGTTTTCGCGTCACCGGCTCGGGTATGTTGGTTCGAACCAAAATTGGTAAGAGCCACCTGCGCCGCCGTTCGTCGAAGCGCGTCAAGGCTTTGTTTAGAGAGATGCTGCCCGTAAAGGGCCGCGGTATCATTAAGCGCGTCCACCAACTGGCCCCGTATCTTAAAAAGGCCGACTAATTTTTGCCGGGGCTTTGGCCCCTTTTAGCGCAGCTGTTGGGTGTTCACAACTGGCGCATCGCCGTTCTGCCGAGAGGCTGGCGGCTTGCCCGACGCCCAGGGGTTTGCAGGAGAGTGATGAATGGCTCGTGTAAAGACTGGCCCGTACCGCCGCCAGCACCATAAGAAAGTTTTGAAGCTCATGAAAGGCCAATTTGCCACCCGGCATCGTTTATTCCGGCGCGCCAATGAGGCCATGCTCAAGAGCCTGTGGTATTCCTATCGCGACCGCCGCCGGCGCAAGCGCGATCTGCGCAAACTGTGGATCGCTCGCATTAACGCCGCGTCTCGCATCAACGGCCTGTCTTACAGCCGCCTGGTGCATGGCCTGAGGGAATCCAAGATTTTACTGAACCGCAAGATGCTGGCCGACCTCGCTGTACGTGACCCGCAGGCCTTCGCCGCCGTGGTTGACCTGGCGAAAGCCGCTTAGTGTTGAAGGTTTTTCCTCTCTCGCTTTAGCTGCAACAGCTTATAACCAACTGGAGGGTCGTCTAGAAGACTATTCTAGACGGCCTTTTCAGTTTCCGCCGCCCCACGCCGGCCAGCTTGCGCTCGTTGATACACACATCAAAGCATCACTTTTCGGGGGCTTATTTTTAGTATAATGGGGGATGGAGGCAGAATGACTGATAAACGACCAACTATTCCGACCGACCCCGGTTTCTTTTCTACCCTGGCGAACTACGCCAAGCTGGTGCTGAGCTTGATGGCCGATGGGCGGGTTAGCCCTTTGCTTAAGCTCCTACCGGTGGCGAGTATCCTTTACGTCGTCCTCCCCCTGGACTTGATGCCGATGATTCCGGTGGACGATATTGCCGTGGTGGCTTTTTTGAATTACCTGTTTATTGAAATGTGTCCCACCGAAGTGGTGGATCAGTATCGCGGTGGAGCCAAGGCCGCCGGAGAAGACCAGCCCTTGGAAGGCCAGTGGCGAGATGTAAACGATTCCAAGTAGGGCGAGCGCCTGCCTGGTAAGGCGGCGCACAAGCGGCAGCGCGCCGCGCAGGCGGCGCGCTGATCTGCCGCTCGGGGCAACCACGCCGAGGCCAGGCGAGCGGAGAGGCCGGCGGTTGCTTGTGGGAGGGGGAGTTTAAGGTCCGATTCAAGAGAAGGATTTATCTATGCGCGTAACCCGCTTTTTACTCAGTTTGCTCGTGGGAATGATGTTGGCTGCCTGTTCCGATGCCGCGGCTGCGCCGACTTCCGGGCCTGCCGAAGCGACCGCCATCCCGGCGGTCAATATTACCGTGCCGCCCCCTAAGACCACGGCGGCAGATGAACCTATCCCGGCGGCCACGCAAGCCGCGTCTACTGAGGCGTCTCCTACCACAGCCGTGTCCGCCGAGGCGACGCCTGCTGAAGCCGCCCCATCGGTTAGCGTTTTCCCCGACCCGGCGAGCGCGGCCTGGCAGCCGGTGGTTGAGGCACTGACAAACCCTATTGTGGTGGAACACGCCGCCGATGGCTCAGGACGATTGTTTATTTTGGAGCAGCCGGGGCGCATTCGCATTTTGCGCAGCGATGAGCTGCTGCCAACCCCCTTCCTGGATATTACCGACCGGGTAGGCAAAGTGGGCATGGAACAGGGCTTGCTGGGCCTGGCGTTTCATCCTCAGTATACTAAGAATGGCTTCCTGTATGTCAACTATACGGATCTGAACGGCGACACGGTGATTGCCCGCTTCTCGGTTTTAGGGGATGATCCCGATCAGGCTGACCCGGCTTCTGAAATGCAGCTTTTGACCGTTAAACAGCCTTACGCTAACCATAACGGGGGGGTGGTAAAGTTCGGCCCCGACGGTTACCTGTACCTGGGCCTGGGCGATGGCGGTTCAGCAGGCGATCCGCAGAATAACGCCCAATCGCTGCAATCGCTGCTGGGCAAGATTTTGCGCCTGGACGTGGACGGCGGCCAACCCTACGCCATTCCGGCCGACAACCCGTTTAGCCCCCCGGCTCGTCCGGAAATATGGGCTTACGGTTTGCGCAACCCATGGCGCTTCATCTTTGACCGCGCTAACGGAGATTTATTCATCGCCGATGTGGGCCAAAATGAATGGGAAGAGATCGACTACCTGGCGGCGGGCAGCGCCGGCGGCCAAAACTTCGGTTGGCGGTATTTTGAAGCCACCCACCCCTACGATGGCAAGCCCCCCGCCGACGCCGTGATGGTGGCGCCGGTGGCCGAGTATTCGCATTCGGAGGGCTGCTCGGTGAGCGGTGGGTTGGTGTACCGCGGTCGGGCGCTGCCGGCTTTCCAGGGTGTGTACCTGTATGGCGATTTTTGCACCGGCACAGTGTGGGGGCTGCTGCGTAACGCCGCCGGACAGTGGCAATCGCAGGTGTTATACCAGGGATTGCGGCAAATCACCGCCCTGGGCGAGGACGAAGCCGGCGAGCCGTACCTGGTGGATCGCTCCGGCAAGATCTTGCGGCTTGAGGCCCGGTAGGCTGTGGCTGTGCCGCGTTGGAAGATGCTTTTTGTGGGGCTGTTGTGGCTTGGGGCCAGCCTGGCCTGCCGCTTAACCGGAGACATTTTCCCCTCCACCGGGCCGGCCACGCTCCAGCCGCAGGCCGCCTCAGGCCAGGCCACCTCAGGGCCGGCCGCAAACCCCGCCACTCGCTCTGCGCCCTCGCCCGTTCTAACCCCTGGCGAACCGGGGCCGACGACGCCTGCGCTTTCATCGCCGCCGGCCTCGCCCTTGCTGCCGCCGCCTTTTGACGATGGTGAGGCCGCCATGCGCCCGGCCTATCAGGGTGACGCCGCCGCATTAGCGATGGCCTCCCGCTACGCCATCGCCTTCCAGGTGGAAGCCGACGGGCGCTTTGAGGGCCGCCAGGTGGTGCGCATGACCAACAGCGAAACCGCTGCCCTAGACCGCCTGGTGTTTCGGCTGCTGCCCAACGGGCGCAAAAGCTATGGCGGCGGCAGCTTAGAAGTGCGCCGCGCCGTCCTCAATGGGGCGGTTTTGCCTGTCACCTTGAACGACGACGCCACTGTTTTGGAGCTGGGCTTACCGCAGCCGCTGCAAGTGGGCGATAGCCTCACCATCACCCTGGATTTTGCCGGGGCCGTACCGCACGATTTCGGCCCTAACGGGCCGGGTGGGGGCGGAGATGAGACCGGTTACGGGATCTTCAACCTGGCTAAGAATGTGTTGAGCCTGGCGAACGCTTATCCGATCCTGGCGGTGTATGACGCCCAGGGCTGGAACGTGGACCCTGTATCGGCGATTGGCGATTCGGTGTACAGCGATATGTCTTTCTACAGCGTAAAGCTGTGCCTGCCGTCCGGCTGGACGGTGGCTGCTACCGGCGTGGAAGTGAGCCGCGATGACGAGTGCAGTTGGCATGTGGGCGGCCCGGTGCGCGATTTCTTCATTGCTGCCAGTCCCGATTTTAAGATGCTTGAGCAGCAAGTGGGCCAGGTGATGGTGCGCTCGATTTACCTGCCCGATGACAAGGCCGCCGCCCAGCAAGCTTTAACCATCGCCGTACGAGCTGTGGAGGTTTTTGAACAGCGCTTTGGCGAGTATGTTTTCAACCAGCTGGATGTGGTGGAAACGCCTTTGATCTACGCTTCGGGCGTGGAATATCCTGGTTTAGTGTTGATTGACGCCGACCTTTACGAAGCGCCGGATGGAGCGGGCTTCCCCATGACTATCGCCCACGAAGTCGCCCATCAGTGGTGGTACAGCCTGGTGGGGAACGATGTGTTCGATGAGCCGTGGCTGGATGAGGGGCTGGCGACTTACTCTTCCGTGTTATATATTGAAGATACCCCTGGCGCGATGCGGGCGCAAGATTACCTGGATTATTGGCGTGGCCGTTGGGATATGCTGCGCCAGGCGGGTCAAGATGAAGCGGTGACGATGCCACTGAGCTATTTTGAGCAGCCCGAAAAGCAGAAGGCTTACAGCCCGGTAGTGTATTTGAAGAGCGCCTTGTTTTATGAGGCCTTGCGGGAGAAAATCGGCGATCAGGCTTTCTTTAGCGCCCTAAGAAAATATTATCAGCAAGAACGCTACCAGGTGGCTTCTAGCGCCGATCTGCTGGCGATTTTTGAGCAAGAATCCGGCCAACGCTTAAAGCCGTTTTACGATGAATGGTTATTCAATAAATCCAAACCATAATGGAGGCAAGCAATATATTGTTTAAGAAACTGCTAGGGTTCCTCGCGGTTGGTGGGCTGTTAGTTGGCTGTAATTTGACGCGGCATGCGCCGCCCCCAACGATGGTTATGCCGACGGCGAGTAGAGCAGCGGTCACTGCGGCGCTTTTACCCGGCGCCACAGCCGGCCCGTTTGGAGGCGCGCCGCCCACAACGCCTGCCGCCCCGGTGGAAGCTCGGCCTTCGGCCACGCCCACCGCCCACTCCACACCGCAAGCGGTGCGCTTCGCCGTCATCGGCGATTATGGCGAAGGCAGCCAGGGCGAGGCGGATGTGGCCGACCTGGTGAAGAGCTGGAACCCCGATTTCATCCTCACCGTAGGCGATAATAATTACCCCAGCGGCTCGGCCGATACAATCGACGCTCATATCGGCGCCTACTATTCCGATTACATCTATCCATATGTTGGCAGCGCCGGGTTTGGCGGGTCGGTCAATCGCTTTTTCCCCACCTTGGGCAACCACGATTACGACACCGCCGGGGCGCAGGCTTATTTCGATTATTTTACGCTGCCCGGAAATGAGCGTTATTACACCTTTACGGCCGGCCCGGTGGATTTCTTCGCTTTAGACAGTGACTCGCGCACCCCGGATGGCGTTTCGCAGGTTTCGGTGCAGGCGCAGTGGCTGCAAGCCCAGCTGGCCGCGGCCGCCTCACCCTGGCAGATCGTCTACTTTCATCACGCCCCGTATTCTTCCGGCTATCACGGGTCGGTGGATTGGATGCGCTGGCCGTTTGAGGAATGGGGGGCGGATGCGGTGCTAAGCGGGCACGATCACACTTACGAACGCCTGGCAATTGGCGGCATTCCCTATTTTGTCAATGGAACCGGCGGCGGGCCGATCTATTATTTTATCCATCATCTTAAAGAGTCGCAGGTGCGCTTTAATGGGGATTACGGGGCGATGCTGGTGACAGCCGATGCCACCCAGGTTAGTTTTAAGTTTATCACCCGTACCGGCGAAGTAATTGATAGGTGGGCGATTCAGAAATAGGACATTGTTGTCGGAATTTTGTCCTTGACAAATTTTTAGATTTTATGATATATTTGCCGCACTTAATCGAAGCTTAATCATTTAGAGAGGAGAGGCGCAAAATGAACAACACGATCTCAAGCTGCTTTATCGTGCTCGCCGTCGGTAGCGACGTTGCTAGTTTGCCTTGTCGGATTGCGCCTGTCGATCGTTAGGTCTCGAACCTGAAGCATCACAGCCACGGGCGCTTTCCACCCCGTGGCTGTTTTTATTTGCCCTCCAATGGGCCTCACGCCAGCCACGGATGAATTAGCGGCTGGTTTTTGTTCTTAGTACGAGAAATGTTGAGGTTCTTATGTCTGCGGCAGTTATTTTACGACATGTGACGAAACATTTTGGGCGATCTTTAGGCCCGAATACCTTTAACCAATCTCCAACCAGTGGGCGCATGCTGGGGCGCGCCGGCTACCTGGCTCCGCTGGCTTCGCTTACCGCCGTGGAAGACATTTCTTTCAGCGTTGAAGATGGCGAGATGTTCATCCTGGCGGGGGCGTCGAAATCGGGCAAATCGACTTTGGTCTGTCTGCTGGCTGGGCGTATGCGGCCCGATCTCGGAGAGCTGCGCGTGATGGGACGCGACCCGGCCCGCCAGGGGATGGGTGTTCAGCGTTTGGTGAATCGCACTTCGGGCGAGGCTAGCTTTTTCCCGCGCCGCAGCGCTTTGGAGAACCTGGCCTTCTACAATCACGGGCAAGAATCGCCGGCGGCTGAGGCCTTAATCGGCCTGGGGCTGCAAGACTGGGAATTAACCCAACCGCTAAGCATGCTGCCGCGCAACCGTCAACAGTTGGTCTTTCTGGCACAGGCGGTTTTGCCGCTGCCGCGCCTGCTGTTATTGGATGAGCCTCTGCGCTATCTGGATGCCGCTGAGAAGAACCAGGCCCTGGTTTACCTGAATGGGCTGAGGGCTGCGCACGGTCTGACGATGATGGTTGCCACCCGTCACCCGGAGGAGGTGGTTATACCCGCCGATCATACCGTTTGGCTGGCGAACGGCCGCCTGGTTAGCGTGTACGCCAAAACCGATCAGCAGCCGGCTGCTTGGAGCTAAGGCGCGTTTGCGCTGAGTTCGATTTACTACGAATATCACGAGGAGGAAATGATGAACATTGAAGATCCGCTATTTTATGGGGAACGGGTTTGCCTGGCGGCTATCGATCATGAAACCGACCCGGCGATTGAGTCCGTCTGGACGCAAGACGCCGGCTACACTCGCATGGTGAGCGTTGAGCCGGCCCGTCCCCTTTCTGCGGCGGCGCTGAAGAAGAAGTATGAGAAGATCGAAAAAGATCAGGATGAGGGCGGCGAGCTGGTCTACTTCACCATTCGTATGAAGGCAGACGACCGCCTGGTGGGTTGGTGCGCCATTAAACACATCGAATGGAATAATGGCGTCGGACAGGTGGAGATGGGTATCGGCAGCGCCGCTGATCGGGGCATTGGCCTGGGTACAGAAGCCTTGGGTTTGCTGCTGCGTTATGCCTATGATGAACTAAACCTCTTCCGGCTGACGGCCCTCATCCCCGCCTATAATGCCCCGGCCCAGGCGTTATTCCAGAAGGCCGGTTTTGTGGAAGAAGTGCGGCGGCGCGAAGCCTTATACCGCGACGGCCACCGTTGGGATGCGCTCTCGTTTGGTTTGTTGGCCGATGAATGGAAACGGAGCCAGGTATGATAGCTAACGATCTATTCCTGGGCCGCCTGGTGCGCCTGTCGGCTGTCGAACCGGAGGAGATGGGCAAGCTGTGGGCCGGCTGGCGGCGCGAAAGCCTTTACCAGCGCCAACTCGATTCGAGCTATGCGCTGCTATGGTCTGCAAAGCAGATGACCGCCTGGCTGGAAGAAGACGCCACCCAGGTGAAACCTGGGCATACCAGGTTCCAAATTCGCACCCTGGAGGACGAGCGCGTCATTGGCTTCGTGGGCCTGTACTCCGCTTCGCGGCAGCATCGCGATGCCTGGGTGGGCATTGGCATTGGCGAGCCGGAATATCGGGGTAAGGGTTATGGAACCGATGCGATGCGCGTAACGCTGCGCTATGCCTTCGACGAACTTCACCTGCATCGCGTGACTCTGGATGTGTTTGCTTTCAACACGCGCGCCGTCCGGTCTTATGAAAAGGCCGGCTTCAAAATCGAGGGCCGGGAACGCGGCGTAGGGCTGCGGGATGGGCGGCGGTACGATGTGCTGACCATGGGAATCTTGGCTGAGGAGTTTAACAATGTTGGCAAATGACATTTTGCGGGGGCAGTTGGTGCGCCTGGCGACGGCGGAGCCAGAAGAATTGAGCAAACGCCTCTCGCGGTGGCATCGTAACAGCGAATATGGGCGCTTACAGGGCGCTGAGGCGGCTTTCCCTTATTCGGTCAAAAATGCGCAAAACTGGCTAGAGAAGTTGGGGCCGTTTGACATGTTTATCATCTATCCCCTTGACAGCGACCAGCCGATTGGCGATATTGGCCTGGATGGGGAGAGCTTCGTCCACGGCGATACGCACCTGGGCGTTGGTATTGGCGAAGCTTCCTTGTGGTCTAAAGGGTATGGCACGGATGCCATGCGCGTAATGCTGCGCTATGCCTTCCAGGAATTGGACTTGCACCGTGTATCGTTGACCGTCTTTGAATATAATTCCCGCGCCGTGCATGTCTATACCCGGCTGGGTTTTCAAGAAGAGGGCCGCTCGCGCCGCTTATTGCTGCGAGATGGGCGGCGTTGGGACGTGATCCACATGGGCTTGTTACGTTCCGAATGGGAGATGAGCCGCACGTGATGGCGACCCAAGGTTGACCAAGGGTTTAGGTTAAAATGGACAGTCTATGACGATTAAAGCGATTATCTGGGATGTGGGCGGCGTACTGCTGCGGACGGAGGATTTCTCCAGCCGCGACGCCTTGGCGCAAGAGCTGGGCCTGACCCGCCAGCAGATCGACCAGGCGGTGTTCCATGGTGTGACCGGAGACGCGGCGCAGTGCGGGCGGATTCCCCTGGAGCAGCATTGGCAGGCGCTAGGTCGAACGTTACAGTTGGACCCAGCCGGCCTGTCCCAATTCCGGCGGCGGTTCTTTGCCGGTGATGTGCTCGACCAGGCCCTGGTGGAGCGCATCCGCGGTTTGCGTCCGCGCTACAAAACCGCCATCCTGAGCAATGCCTTTTCCGATCTGCGCCAATGGCTCGATCAATGGAAGATTGCCGACGCCTTCGACAGCGTGATTGTTTCGGCAGAGGTGGGGGTGATGAAGCCCCACCCGCACATCTACCAGGCGGCGCTGGACGCATTAGACGTTGCGCCTCAGGAAGCGCTGTTCATCGATGATTTCACCCGTAATATCGCCGGGGCCGAGGCGCTGGGGATGCACGCCATTCACTTTATCAACCCCCACCAAACCTGGCAAGACCTAACCCACCATCTTTCTCAAAGCGAGTAGCCCTTATGCCATCACCCGAATTGACCGCTATGACGTTGATTGAAGCCGCGCTTGCCATTCAGCGCGGCGACACGACTTCCAGCGCCCTGACCCAGGCGTACCTGGATCGGATCGCACGGGTGGATGGTCGATTAAACAGCTACCTTACCGTAACCGGCGAGGCGGCTTTACGGCAGGCCGAGCAGGCTGATGAGCAGCGGCGGAGCAGCCGCGGGCGCTATGAACTGGGCGCATTGCACGGTGTGCCTGTGGCCCTGAAAGATTTATTTGAAACCGCCCAGGTGCGCACCACCGCCGGGTCGCGCTTCTTCGCCGACTATATTCCCGAAGCAGATGCCTGGGTGGTGCAGAAGCTTAACCAGGCCGGGGCGGTGATTTTGGGTAAAACTAATATGCACGAAATCGCCCTGGGGTTGACCAATGTCAACCCGCATTTTGGCGCATGCCATAATCCCTGGGCGTTAGGGCGCGTGACGGGCGGCTCGTCTGGCGGCAACGGGGCAGCTCTGGCGGCGCGCCTGGCGGCCGGCGCGCTGGGCACGGATACCGGCGGCTCGATTCGTGTGCCGGCGGCGTTGTGCGGTGTGGTGGGCTTGAAGCCCACCCGCGGGCGGGTAAGTACGCGCGGGGTCATCCCGCTAAGCTGGAACCTGGATCATGTCGGCCCGATGGCGCGGCGGGTGCAAGACTGCGCCTTGTTGCTGCAAGTCATCACCGGTTGGGACGCCGATGACCCCTATTCGAGCGCCCAGCCGGGGGACGATTACCTGGAGGAAATTGGCGCGGGGGTGGGCGGTTGGCGCATTGCCCTGGCGGATGGCGAATACTTTGAGCGCAGCCAGCCCGAAGTGGCCCAGGCGGTAGCCCAGGCGGCCGAGGTCTTGCGCAGCCTGGGGGCGGTGGTAGAACGCGCCGCTCTGCCTGGCCTGCGTGAAGCTGCTTTGGCGAACGGGCTGATGACCGTGGCTGATGCGGCCGTGTTCCATGCAGACCGTTTGCGGGAAGCGCCGCAAAATTTTGGGGAAGACGTGCGCAACCGTTTGCAAACCGGGCGCGACCTGCCGCTGCGCGACTATGTGCAGGCGCGGCGCACCCAGGCCATCTTGCGCCAGCAGTTCTCACAGTTCTTCACACGTTACCACGCTCTGCTGCTGCCCACCACGCCGGTCATCGCTCCGCCCATCGCCGGCCCGAATGCGGTGGAGATGGCGCGCTTGCTCACTCGCTACACCGCCCCGTTTAACCTGACCGGCCTACCGGCTATTTCGCTGCCCGGCGGCTTGGCCGCCATCCCCGCAGGCGATGATCGCGGCCTGGTAGAACTGCCCATCGGTTTGCAAATGGTCGGCCCACTGTGGAGCGAGGCGCGCTTGCTGCGCCTGGCCTATGCTTATCAAGAAGCCACCTCCTGGCATAATCAAGACTCCCCCCTCTAAGCATTATGAAGCGATTGCCGCCGTATATTACCTATATTTTCCTCGAAAGCAGCCTACAGTTTTTTATGGCGATGATCTTTGTGGCTTCGTCCATCTACCAGGTGACGGTGGCCGGGCTTTCGCCGCTGCAGTTGGTGCTGGTGGGCACGATGCTCGAAGTGTCGGTGTTTCTTTTTGAGATTCCCACGGGGGTAGTGGCCGATGTGTACAGCCGGCGTTTGTCGATCATTATCGGATTGTTATTAATTGGCTTAGGCTTTTTGGTGGAGGGCAGCTTTCCTTATTTCGCCGCGATTCTCTTAGCCCAAGCGTTGTGGGGCCTGGGCTACACCTTCACCAGCGGGGCCACCCAGGCCTGGATTACCGATGAAGTGGGCGAGGTTGAAGCCGGGCGCGCTTTCTTGCGGGTGAGCCAATTCAGTGGAACGGCCAGCTTTTTTGGTGGAGCGCTGGGGATCACCCTGGGCGCCTTCTTGCAGGTCAATATTCCTATCCAGGTGGGCGGTTTGTTTATTATGATTGTGGGCGTGCTGCTCGCCTTTCTGATGCCCGAGACGGGCTTCCACCCCACGACGCGCCAGGAGCGCACTTCGTGGCAGCAGTTGTGGCATACTTTTCGGGGTGGTTTACACACATTGCGGGGGCGCAGCGATCTAACCACTATTTTGCTCATTGGCGCATTCTTCGGTTTGTTTAGTGAAGGCTTTGATCGGTTGTGGACCAAGCACCTGATCGACAGCTTTGGCCCGAACCTGGGCGGCATGGAGCCAGTGGTGTGGTTGGGGTTTCTGCGCGGCGCGGCAGTGCTGCTTTCGGTGGCTGCCGCCGAATGGGCGCGACGAAAAATCCCCACCGATAATGCGGTGGGGATTGCCAAAGCGCTGTTTTGGATAGCGAGCCTGGTGATAATTGGGCTGCTGGGTTTTGCAGTGGTGGGCGGATTAGCCCCGGCGCTGGCTTTCTATTTGCTCATTGCCACGAGCCGGAGCGTTATTGGCCCCCTGTACACCGCCTGGGTCAACCGGGGTTTAGATTCAGGCGTGCGCGCCACCGTGCTATCGATGAGCAGCCAGGTAGACGCCATCGGGCAAATTGCCGGAGGGCCAGGGGTAGGTCTCATCGGCAGCCTGGTCTCAGTGCGGGCGGCTTTGGCTACCTCAGGCCTGGTGCTGACTCCGGTGCTGCCGCTGTTTCGACGAGCGCAGCGCCAGGCGCAAGCGCAGCCGTTGCAGGCTGAGCCTCCCGCAGGGTGAGCCAGGCTGCCGCCGCGATCCCCCACAACCCCCACACAATGGGGGCGGGGCGCACCATTCCCCAGGTCACTGCGTCGGTCATGCCGTGGACAATCAGCGCCGCCTGGCTGGCGAGGATGCCCGCTCCCAGGCAGGCGTAGAATGGCTGCCCGCTGCGCCGTCCGGTGCGATACACTTGCCAGGCCGCCCAAGTGACCCCAACCAAGATAGCCAACCAGGCCAGGAAGCCAGGCGCGCCCAGGTCGAGCGCCACTTGCAAGAACAGATTATGGACGTGGTAAATTTTTGGCCCAGTGGTTACGTTGACCGCCGCAAAGGGGTAAAAACGGTTGGCCGTCTCTAAAAAGCTGCCCATGCCGATGCCGGTGAATAAAAAGTCTTGCAGCATGTACCAGCCGTGTTTCCAAATCTCCACCCGACCGTCCAGCCCGGAAAGAGAACGACTTACCAAGAGCATATCCCACAGGCGTACCCAGCCTAATTTGGCGGCGAATGGGCTTGCCGCAACCAATATGCCCGGCGCCGCCAGCCACCCCCACCGCCAGCGCAACGCAATCAACAGCACCAGCGCCGCGCCCACCCCCATCACAGCTCCCCGTGAGAGCGAGAGCAGAATGACGCCTCCTTCCAGGGCGGCGATGCCGATGGCCGCCGCGCGCCAAAGTAGGGGAATTTGGCGCGGCTGGAAGAGGATCACGCCTAACGAAATGGGCAAAAGAATTGCCAGGTTGCCGCCCAATACATTAGGGTGGATGGCGTCTTGCACCAGCACCAGGAAGTCTTGGTAGATGCCTTTGGGGATGAAATCCAGTTTTTCGGTGGCCCAGGTGACGCTAAACGGCGCGGCCAGCGCCAGGCCCAGCCCTGCCAGCATGACGCTAATCAGCAGCAGGCGCAGGCGGGAGGGGTTCACGCCATAATTGACGATAGCGAGAAACAAAGCGATGCCGGTGTATAAGCGCAGCACTTGAGGAATAGTGATCTGTGGAAAGGCGGTGATTAGCAGTGAAACACCGCCCATTACGATCAGGATTAGCAGTGGCAGGGTAAGCCCGCTGCTGCGCCCCCATGATCTGGTGACCAGGCGGCGCAAGCCCAAAAGCAGCAGGGCGGTGATGAGCGCCGCCGGCAAGAGGGCCGGGTAGGCCATGCTTGCCATCACTGCGGGCGCAATCACCCACAATTCGTTATCGACAATGCGCCTGAGAAAGTTTGTCATATATGTTTGGCGATAAAAAAGGTTGCCCCAGCGATTGTTTGGGGCAACCTTTTATAAAGACTTTCAACGGGGTTGCAAGGCATCAAATATCTTCTTCAGGTTACGTTGGTTCATCCGCCCTTGCTTCTAGAGCTGGGTGGGGATGTTTTCGCTCTCGCTCACTGCTTCGGGTTTAGAGCCGTTGCCATTTTTCTTGCGGCGAGATGAGCCGTTTTTGTTGATATAGCGGCTGTAATCATTCGAGTAGTAATAGTAGGTGGTGTAATACCGGTATTTACTGTAGTACTGCGAACGGCGGCGAGAGATGGGGTTAAGCGCCACGCCAATGATGCGCGCTCCGGCGCGCTCGAATTGTTCCAGCAGCACCTGAGCGGCGTCGATCTTGGTCTTCCCCGGTTCGATCACCAAGAGCACCGCATCAATGCGCGCCGAGAGAGCGATGGGGTCGGCCACGATGGCTGGAGCAGAGTCGATGACGATGATATCGGATTTCTCCTTTAGCTCGTGCAGAATGCCTTCCATCTTTCCCGATTCAAGCAGTTCGGTGGGGTTAGGAGGCAACCCGCCGCTGGTGATGACGGCAAAGGGCGGTGAACCAAAGGTGGAAATAACGCTTGAAAGTTTGGCCTGATCTCTGAACAAGTCGCTCAGGCCCTTGCGATTAGGAATGCCCAGGTAGCGGTGAATAGATGGTCGGCGCAGGTCGGCATCGAGCAGAATGACTTTGCGTTCACCCTGGGCTAAAATGGCCGCCAGGTTGGTAGCTAATGTGGACTTGCCTTCGGATGGCCCGGCGCTGGTAATAAGCAGTGTTTTGATAGGTTTGTCTACAGCGGCGAAATCAATATTGGTGCGCAAGCTGCGGAAGGCTTCGGTGATGGGCGAAAGAGGGTTATCGGCCACATAAATGCCCGGCGTAATGCTTGCCTTCTTGCCATTGGGGCGGCGTCCTTCCATCTCGCCAATCAGGCCGATTACGGGCAAGTGCAAATGTTGGTTGACATCTTCGGGAGTCTTGATGGTGTCATCCAAAAATTCGATCATAAAGGCAATGGCGGCCATCAACATGCCCCCGCCTATCAGCCCCAAAAGCATATTTTGCACCGGCTTGGGCTGGATGGGGTTCTGCGGCGTCTGGGCGACTTCGATTTGGCTGATGGTGGGGGTGCTGCGCAGCCGCGCCAGGCGGATGTTTTCATAGTTGGTGAGCAAATTTGAGTAGATTTGCTGGTAAAGCGCTAAGGCGGTTTGAATCTGATCGGAACGCAGCTTGGGGTCTACCACGCCGGAGCTATTGTCCATGACCAACAGTTGCGCATAGACGCTCTTGTATAGATCGCGTAATCCGGTCAACTGATCCAGGCGCAGCTGCAGTTCCTTATATTTAGTTTCATCCACAGACGAAAGCGTGGGCGTGGGTACGGGCGCAGACGTGGACGTGGGCCGCAGCCAGTTAGGCGCCGGTGTAAATGTGACCAGGGGCGCGGGGAAGAAGCCGGTAAGCTCCTTCTCGATCTGGATGATCTGCGATTCCGATTCGTTGAGCTGCTTTTCAATTTGGCCGATGCGCTGGTTGACCTCTTGACGCTGGGTCTGGAGGGTGGCGGCGGAGACCTGGCTCATCTCTTTCTGCAGCTCCTGAATTTGACCCTGTACCTGGCTAATTTGAGCTTGCAGGCTGTCTTCGGAGGTTTGATAACGCACCGATTGCAGGTTATCGTTGTAGTCAATAAAAACGGTGACTAATCCGTTGGCAATTTCGGCGGCATGCTCCGGAGAGCTATCGGTTACATTCAAGTCGATAAGCAGAGAGTCAGCCACTTGTTTAACCGTGATCTGTGACTTGTCCACCTTATAACCGAGCTTTTGGCTCAATTGTTCCAAAAGCGGGCCGGTGTTGAGCAATTGCGCGTAGGTCTTGGCAAGCTGGACTTCATTAAAGAAATAGTAATTCTGCTGATCTTGATCCATGCCGCGGCTGACCATAATTTTTGTGGATGTCTGATAGACAGTTGGCTGGTATAAGCTCACTACATAACCAACGCCCACGCCCAAAAGCGCGCCGAGTATCATCGCCCAAGCCCACTTGCGAGCCAACATCAGGTATTGTCGAATCTCTACCATAGACTATATTCTCTCGTAAAAACAAAAGTAGTTTCTGCTGAATGAACCAAAAGGAACTTTTGGGGCTCTCGCTTCAAAGTATTGATTCTATCATACAATCAAACGGAAATTGCCTGAAGAACCTCGGCAATCACTAGGTCTTGCTGCGCATCGCTCATGGTGGGGAAGAGCGGCAGCGTCACCTGGCGCGCCGCCAGGTGTTCCGTTTTTTCCACGCTCACCCCTGGGTAGCGCTCCTGGTAATAGGTGAACCGGTGAATGGGCGGGTAGTGAAGGCTGGTTTGTATCCCGGCCTGTTTAAGCCGGTCCATAAACGCTTTGCGGTCTACCCCGTTGGGTAATATCACCGGAAAGATGTGGTAAGCCGGCTGGTAGCCGGGTTCACCATCTCGGTCGCAGAAGGGCAGGGTTAAGGGGCTGTTTTCGAAGGCTGCCCAATATCGTTGGGTGCGCCCGCCCCGCAGACGGTTGTTCGCGGCCAGTTTTTCGAGCTGTGCTAAGCCCAGCGCCGAGCGGATTTCGTCAATCCGGTCGTTATAGCCCAAGGCCACCACGTCGTAGGTGTAGGCATGCCCCTGGTGACGATCCCAGGTGAGGCTGGTCATGCCGTGTGAGCGCAAAATGCGCAGCTTCTCGGCCAGGTCGTCGCGATTGGTGGTGAGCATGCCGCCTTCGCCGGTAGACAGGTTCTTGTTGGAGAAGAAGCTAAAGCAGCCGATGTCGCTCCAGGCGCCGGTATGGCGACCTTGTAATGCGGCGCCGGGGGCGTGAGCGGCGTCTTCGATGACGGCCAGGTGATGCCTGGCGGCAATATCGAGCAGCGCTTCCATTTGGGCCGGGTAGCCGGCGTAGTGCATCGGGATAATGGCGCGGGTGCGTTCTGTCACCAGTCGCGCCACATCGGCGGGGTCAATGGTCAGTTCATCCTCGCTCACTATATCGGCAAAGCGCACGTCGGCCCCGGTATACAACACTGCGTTGGACGTGGCGACAAAGCTTAGAGATGGGACGATTACCTCATCGCCTGGGCCAATGCCTAAGGCCAGGCAGGCCAGGTGCAGGGCGGCGGTGGCGTTAGAAACCGCTACGGCGTGCTTCACTCCCACCATGGCGGCAAAGCGCGTTTCAAATTCTTCGCTGAGTGCGCCCATGGTCAGCCAGCGGCTGTTAAGCACGCCCAGCACTGCTTCGTTTTCCTCGGGGCCATAATCGAGGTCGGCTAAAGGTACTTGCCAGGTCGTCATACGGTTTCCTCCCCCAGGATGAGGGTCTTTAAGCCTTCAAAGTCTGCCACGGCCTGTTCATAATCGTCTGGGCGGCCCAGGTCTTGCCAGTAGCCTTCAAAGCGGTAGCCATTCACCACTTCCCCGTTTTCGATTAATCGCAGCACCAGGTCGGGGAAATCGAGATACTGGTTGTAGGGAATGTATTGCAGCACACGCGGTTCAAAAATGTAGATGCCCATGCTTACCAGGAAATCAAAGGTGGGCTTCTCAGTGTAGCCAGTGATACGGTCGCCGCCATCCAATTGTAAGACGCCCAGGTCTATATGCACTTTGCGCACATGCGAGGCGATGGTGGCAGTCGCGCCAGAGGCCACATGGCTGGCGATAAGCTGCTTCATATCCAGTGTGGTGAGCACATCGCCATTGGTCACCATAAAAGTATCGGTGAGCTGACCGGCCACCAGGGAGAGGGGCCCAGCCGTGCCCAGGGGCCGCGCTTCCATGCTGTAGTGGAGTTTCAGGTCATACTGCTCGCCGTCTTTAAAGAAGGCTTGCAATAACTGCGCCAGGTGATTAACGGTCAGGATCACCTCGCCAATGCCGGCGCGTCGCATTTGGCGCAGCAATATTTCCAGGATGGGCATATCGCCAATGGGCATGAGCGGCTTCGGTAGAATTTTCGTATAGGGGGCCAGGCGAGCGCCTTTGCCGCCCGCCAAAACAACGGCTTTCATCATTTTGCTCTCTCGTTAGACTTGATATTGGGTGGGTTGAAATAGATGCGGGTATTGGGCGATCCAATCGATCGTGCGCTGTAAGCCCTGATCGAGATCCACTTGCGGACGCCAGTGCAGGTGTTCTTGGGCGCGGCGGTTGTCAGAAAGCAGACGCTGCACTTCGCTCTTTTGAGGGCGCAGGCGCTGTGGATCGACCTCAATCTGCACCGGACGACCGATCAGCTTGAGGATGCGCTCTGCTAACTCGCCAATACTCACCTCGCTGCCGCTGCCCAGGTTGAAGGTCTGCCCTTCAATGTCGGGCGTCTCAGCAGCTTTGAGAAAACCGTCCACCGTATCGGAAACGAATGTGAGATCACGGCGGGCGTCTAAATTGCCCAGGTGCAGCCGATCTTGGGTGAGAGCCTGGGCAATGATGGTGGGGATGACGGCGCGCGCGGATTGGCGTGGGCCGTAGGTGTTGAAGGGCCGCAGCGTGACCACGGGGAGATCGTAGGCGCAGTAAAAGCTTTCGGCCAGCTTATCGGCCCCGATTTTGCTGGCCGAATAGGGAGATTGTCCTTGCAAGGGGTGGTCTTCATCGATGGGCACGCGCCGGGCTGTGCCATAGACTTCGCTGGTGGAGGTGTGCACCAGGCGGGGGGTATGGTGGGTGCGGGCGGCTTGCAGCACATTGAGTGTGCCGATGATGTTGGTGGTGATAACTTCATCGGGGTGAATGTACGAATAGGGGATGGCGATCAACGCGCCCAGATGCAAGATTACTTCGGCGGCTTGAGCGGCCTCGATCACCGCCGGTAAGTCGCGTAGATCGCCGGCGATGAGGGTGACCTGCTCCAGCGTTTCGGGCGGCAGCAGGCGCAGCAAACCGGGATCGCCCCGCGAATTATAGCGCACGAAGGCGCGCACTGCCGCCCCCTGCTGCACCAGGGCCTCCACTAAATGGCTGGCGATAAAGCCGCCCGCACCGGTGACTAATACGGTTTTACGGTTCCAAAAAGATGTCAACTGGCTGCTCCCGTTAAGGCTGCTTGGGCTTTTTTGAGGGGATAATGAAAAATGATGGCTTGCAGGCCTCTAATTTTGCGCGCAAGCCGGAGAGCTGCGCTTGCGCCTGGGTAAGATCATCTTGCGCCAGGCACGCTTCCACACGGGTGAGATCGTCTACCCAATCGGATACGGGCAGATACTCGCTAGCCCATTCCGGCTGGGGCGCAGGCGCATCCTCCGACGCCGGCCCGGTATGCGAGCGTGCGAGCGCCTCCAGGTTGGCGGGAATATCGGGGAAAAAGAGGAGCCGCGCTCCGGTGGCTTTGCAAATATTCATCAGATGGGCGCGTTCATGGGCGGTGATGTTGTGAATGGCAAACACCAGGATGCCTATATCGTGCTGCGCCACCAGGCGGGTAATATCCCCCCGCCCGCCTAGCACGTTGACGCCTTGGATGCGCATGGCTTGTTTGTGGTAGTCGTCATCTACGAAGCCAATCACGCGGTAGATATTGGCGTAGCGTCCCTGGTTGAGCAGCCAGGCGGCAAAGCGCCCGGATTCGCCGCCGCCTACGATCAAGATGCGCTCGCGCGTGTTGGACTCGCTGCCGCGCAGCTGCATCCAGCGTAGGGCCAGGGCGGTGATGAGGCGGGTGCGAAATCGCATGATCACAAATCCCATATAGGCCAGCCCACTGGTCAGGATAATCAATCCAAATGGCAGCAAAGGCCGCGCCAGGTAGGAAGAAGCCCCGTTGCGGTAGAACACGCTCATCATCGCCGGCGGATAAAGGTAGTTGGCGATTGAGAATAGTATGGCAGCGATAGCAACGCCAGGCAGCAGCTCCAAAGAGTCCATCACTGCTGCTTGCCGCCAGGCGATGCGGTTGACGCCCAGCGCCACGTTCACCAGGCTGAATAAAACCGCAAACCCCAAGGCCAAGGCGGCTGCCAGGCCCAGGCCGATATCGAGGGGGCCGAAGGAGCGCCACATAACGCCCACGATTCCCATGGCGATGATGGTGACCACGGTATCGACGATAAACCAATTGGCGTAGCGGTGGACCATCTTATTGAGCGGCCCTACAAACAGGCGCGCTTCGGGAGGGGTGTAATTGCCCACCCGCGGCAGCAGCACGAAAGTTGTCCACAACAGGATATCCATATCACCCCAGAAAGAGTGATGATGGGCGTACAACTGGTCGAGGCGGAGCTTATCCGGCGCTATTTCGTCCAGGTAAGTATCCATTAGAGAGCTGTTTTTGAGCAGACCCTCTTCATCACGAAATACCACGGAGGCCGGGCTGGTGATGCCGGGGCGCAGCGCCAAAATCTCGCTCTTGGCGGGTTCATCCCAGGCGGCGGCGATATTGGGGTCTTCTGGACGGGGGCCAACCAGGCTCATTTGACCGCGCAGAACATTGATAAGCTGTGGTAATTCGTTTAGCTTGGTATCGCGCAGCCACCTGCCATATGGGGTCACTCGCTCGTCATCTTCGGCAGTGATGCGCGGCCCGGCATAGCTGGCGGGCAGCTCATACATGGTGCGGAATTTCATTATTTGGAATGGCTTGCCATCGCGTCCCAGGCGCGGCCCATAATAAAAAACCGGGCCGGGGGTGTCGCGCTGGATGCGGTAGGCAACATAGGCGAAAACCGGCGCAAGCAAGATGATCCCAACGGCAGAAACGATGATATCAAAGAGGCGCTTAATGGCATCCTCAACATTGCCCACGCGCACCCATGGGCGCGCCGCTGTTGATGGCTGGGGGATTGATGGAGATGTATCGGCCATGTGCTGCTGCTTTCTTTCAGTAGAAGTTTCAGGGAACGAGTTCTAAATAGACCGGATTATTAATCATCATCGTCGGGGCCAGGGGCATGGGTTGGCCCAATATGTTAAACATGGCCGCGGTCTGCGCCGGCAAGGTAAGCGGGCGGTCGGTTTGTGTCGCCGACCACAGCACCCAGACGCGCTTATCCGGCAAGTGAAATTCGTAGGCGATGATGTCGGGGGCCACGGAGATCTGCCCGGCCAGCCTGGCATCGCCCAGGTAATGGGCCATAAATTGATAGGCGGTGTAGGCTGGTTTGCGTACCGAGCGGTTATACAAGCCCGATGAACGCCATCCCGAGTCTTCATAGGTGTACCAAGACACGCCCTGTAAGTTACTCGCCCACCCGCGGATATAGGCCCACACCACAAAGTTGGCCTGTTTCTGCAAAAAATCCTCGCTCACCGGCGAGCAGCTCGGGTTGCCCTCGTGGCATAAGAGCGAGGTTTCGGTGAGGAACAGCGGTTTCGACACACGATACTGCGCCAGCACCTCGCGCAAGAAACTGATTTTGCCATAGAAGCCACCCCCACGCGGATTCCATGAAGTAGAACCTTCATCAATCAGCCCAAGGGTATAGTAGCCGAACATGTGATAACTGACTATATCAAAATAGGGTGCGCCGCCGTTGCGCAAGATGCCTTCCAGATACCGGGCGGGTTTACAAATGTTGCCGGATAGAGGATTGGTGGGATCGCAGTTGAGCAGAAACCCGCCGGTGAGAACTTGCGCTTGCGGATCAGCCGATTTAATGGCCGGGGTAACTTGCTTGAGGATATCGGCGTAATAACCGCCGCCATAATATTTATCACTCTCATCGCCCCAGCAGCCAAATGGGCTATCGCCATCCAAGTGGATCGGGTCAACGTCCACTTCGTTGCCAATTTCGTAATAGTGCAGGTTGTAGGGCAGCGCTCCATAGCGGGCTGCGGCGGCTTGCAAGAACTGGGCGAAAGCCCCAATATGATCGGGGCCAGGGGCGCTGCAGCGCTTATCGGCCACTTTGCGCGCCCAGGTAGGGGTGTTCTTGACCGTGGCAATAATGCGCACCTGGTTTTGCGGGGCGGCCATTAACCCGGCTTCGTTGACTGAACTCCAGTCGTAAACGGGCGGCTCGGTGCGCACTGGCTCAATGAGCGACCAATCCAGCACGAAGTGGCGCTGCCACCTGGCTCCCAGGGTGTTGACATCTGCAATGCGGGTGGGAACAAAGCTGTATGTTTCGATGCCGAAGATGTTGGCGGGGCGCGGGTAGGTTTGGAAGGCGATGGGCAGGAAAATGGCGCCTGACTCCGCGTGGGTGGTGTGTGCAAACGCCGCCCGGCCCGGCAGCGCGGGCCGACTGATCAAACCAAGGCCGAGGGCGCAGATGAGCAAGATCCGGATAATGGGTGGTATGGTTGACACAGGTCGCGGCATAATGATAGTTAAGCTAAAGCCCCTCTAGCCACAGATAACTTATGAAGACAAACCAGATAGCGGCGCTGGAACAGCTGCTGCCATTCGAGCGTGGTGCAAACACTCCACGAAAAAGAAGCCAGACGGAGGACGATGAGCGGGGCCAGGGTGATGCGCTAAATGTGAAACCGGCGGCCAGGAAATAGTCCCCAAATTTCCTGTGGGCAAATGGCGCGGGTCTGGCAGTGAGTGGGGTGGATCAGAAAAAATCATACCACAAAATCAGGGCGTTGGGGCGCGGTATTTCGCAGGCAAATCGCTAATCCGAACGCATAAGGAACCCAATACGAATTCGGTCGGCTTTTTCTCTATGGCTGCGGTGTAAGTTGAAACTGCTTTTCCAGCTCCTGTCCCTTTTTTCTGGCCGGTGGATAGTGCGAAAGATGATAATAATAAATCGCTAAGGGGTAATTTTCCATCTTCTCTGCAATGATGCCGGCATTCAGGCATCCGTTTGAGCCGATATCGCCGTTGTAACAGCCTTGTGCATAGGCGGCTAACGCCTCCTCCTGGCGATTGGCGTTACGTAAATCATAGCCGAGGGTGTTCCAGCGTAAGCCATCTGTGGGAGACAGGGATAAGCCTTGTTGATAATAATCGATCTTGTTTTCAGGTTCTAAATCGCCCAGCCAGAACCACGCCTCGGCTGAAAGAGGCTGTGCCGTGTGGATTTTTTGCGCTAGAGCGTGATCTTCGGGATACCAACGGTGTATCCAAACCGCATAATCAGGGCTGCATTTAACCGCTTCGCTCCAAAGCCGATCGCGTTGTTCGATTTCATGGCGATCATCAGCGATTATTCCGGATAAATAATATAGTTGGCAGTTCTGATCTGAAGCGTATTTCTGAGGCCCGCCGATCCACTGTTGGGGGGAATTTGTATGAATTATTTGAAGGGCGAGGCTGTTCCTGATGATCGCGGTGTAGATTTCTGCGCGACTGATCCATAAGCCAAGCCCAGCTAGACACACCAGGATGATATAAAACGCCCGTATTTTCATGCCCGGTTAGCCTGAGCAGCCTGGTTGAACCCGTGAGCCGACCGCTTTAAACTTTCCCTTGGCAGACCTCGCAATCGTATGTTCATGTTCTACGGTGACTTCCACCCGCCCTCCGCGCTGCCGCAGCCGCTCGATGATGTCGTCGGCCTCGCTGCGGTCGTATCCTGCTCCGGGGACGAGCCGTAGAATGATATGACTCCAACAATGCTTAATAATTTGCGCTTTGCAGATCATGAGATCGCCTTTAAACAGCGGGTCTAATTGCCCAACACGGGGGCCGGTTTGGAGGATAATCTGCATAATGCCATTTTATTACGATATTCATCCTGAATAAAGGCTATTTGCCCGATAACCACCAGTTGTAAATAACATCGTCTTCTTGCACACGGGCCTGCGTTTGGGTTTCACCGCGCAATAAATTCCACATTTGGCGGGCATACTTTTGCGTCATATCAAATAATCGCACAAGGTAGTAGGGATATACGATCCACGAACCGGGTTTGAGATGGTAGCGGCGTTGTACATATTCAGGATACGGAAACATTAATCCAACGATGTGGGCGATTTTATGCCCCCAGTTGGGTTCATTCCAAATGATCCCTAAATCCTTGTGAAGTGTGGGTTCTTGGGGGGGAGCTTCGAGCAATCGCTTTTCAACAATGCGCTGGATGTGAGATGGTTGGTGGATTGCCGGAAAAGCGGTGGATACGGATGGGGGAATTGCCAGGCCAAACAGCGATGCTAAGCTGGCAAAGCATATCGCCACTGCGCCGTGGCAGCCCCAAGCTTGCGCCCGAGCGATGAACGCTTCCCAATCCATTGTATCTCTATACAACGTGGTCGCCAGGCCAATATCGTATAATCGCTTGAGGGCCGAGTTAAACCGATCTTGAAATAGATGTAAGCATAAATGCAGCAGCAAATCTTCGGGGCACAGCGCCAGCACCGGCTGCCCGTTCAAGCTGGTGGGGAGGGCGCGCTGCCACAGGCCGTCAATATCTACGTGGAGCGGTAGGCTGGGGTGGGCAATGCTCCAATGCAGCTCCACAACATCGCCGCCGGGATGGAGCATGGTGGGCAGATGGTGATGAACGCGCATTTCTTTTTTCAAATGAAGCTTTTTGTGGCCTTCAAAGCCCATGCCTTCCAATATTTTATAGGCCGGTGCAATTTGCTCTCGTCGCACCAGTAGATCAATGTCGCTCATGGTGCGGATCGAAATGTCTTCATATACATGTTCGGTGAGGTAAACGCCTTTGAGGGCGATGACGGGGATGCCGGCCCGGTTGAGTTGCGCTGCAATCTTGCCGCCCGTGTTGAGCAGGCGCATATTTCTGCCCACCGCCTGCAAGCGGGTTTGCTGCAAGATGGCGTTGAGCTTGGCGGGCAGAATGAGCTGCCCCGCCATTGGCAGTACGCTGCCGGCCAGCAGGGTCTGCTGGTTATAGCGACGCGCCTCTTCCAAGGCGCATTCCCAATCGGCCGCGGAATAGTGGCGCAGCCGTTCAAGCCTGGCGGAGGTTTCCTCGAATTGTAAGCAGCCCAATATGTGCTGCGCATCAGCCGAACATGAATGTATAGCCATGATTTGTTTTGTGGCGTGCTCCGCCCTTTCGACATTGCAGGCCACGGCGAATTTAGGAAATGTGGGGCGCAAAGTTACCCGGTGTGCGCCTGTTTTTTGATTGCATTAATATAGCCGGTAGATCGCGTGTAACCGCGGCGTTTCTCATCTGCCCAACCGATACACGTGGTGGAATACCTGCCCCGTGACGAGCCGTTCCCCACTAAAAATTCGGGATTTTGGCTGGTTAGTAAACCGGTTTATTCCAATGGCGGTATTTCTCTACGCTTCCCTGCACAATTTGCTCGAACAGGGTGCGCACCTGCGTGGTGACCGGCCCCATGACGCCGCCGCCCAGAGAACGGTGATCGACATGGGTGATGGCCGCCACTTGCGCGGCGGTGCCGGTCATGAACATCTCGTCGCATAGGTAGATTTCGGTGCGGTCGATGGGTCGCTCGACCACCGTTACGCCCAACTCTTGGCGCAGCAGCTCCATGATTGATCGGCGCGTGATGCCCTCCAGGATGTTTTCGGTCACTGGCGGCGTGATCACCGCTCCGCCGCGCACCATGAAGATGTTCATGGCGCTGCCCTCCGAGACGTGCCCGTCTTGGGTGAGCACAATTGCTTCATCGAAACCAGAGCGCACCGCATCGGTCTTAATCAGCGCCGAGTTGGCATACGCTCCGCTGATCTTGCCGCGGGCTGGGATCATATTGTCGTCTATCCGACGCCAGGATGAGAAGGTGGCGGTGGCGGCGGTGTCGTTTTGAATGTAGCGATCGAAGGGAATGGAAACGATGGTCAGGTCGGCTTCCAGGCCATGCAGCTTGACGCCGATGCCCTCTTCGGATTTGTAGGCCAGTGGGCGGATGTAGACGTTGCGGCGGTAGCCTTCTTTGCGCAGCAGGTCGAGGGTGATCTCAGTCAGGCTTTCGGGCGTATGCTCGAATTCCATGAGTAACAGCCGGGCGGAGTTGAGCAGGCGTTGGTAATGTTCAATGGGACGGAAAAGATAGAGGTTGCGCGCCGCCTCATTCCAATAGGCGCGTAACCCGCCAAATGCCGCTGTACCGTAGTTGAGGGCATGGGTCAGCACCCCCACTTTGGCCTCACTGTAAGGTACGATTTTGCCTTGAAAATAAGCATAGTTTGGAAGGACGGTAGCCATTAATCGCTCCTGATTAGATTTATGCTTTTTCGTTAAGCCTTTACGTTGAAAAGATTATATCACCCCCAATTACGCGCGACTATTAAAAAGGACTCGGCGGCAAAAAAGGATACACTTTATAGTAGTCTTCGGGCTGCGAGGCTGCGCGTAAGCGGTTAACTGCGGCTTAGGGCAGCGTGTCCAGGTCTACCGCTGCTGTAAAGCGCGGCGTGGGGCCGACGGGCGCTATTAGCGCAGACCTGCGCAGACCGCGCGGACTTGCGAGATGGCCCAAGCCGAAGGCCGGGGCGACCTTTATGCAGGCAAGCTGTGGTATAACCAGCATGATGAAAGCTTCTCCCACATGGGTTAAATGGCTGCGCCTGGACGCCGACTGGAGCGAGCGGTTGCGCCTGGGCGCTGCGCCGGCCTGGCTGCGACGGGCGGCGGTGTTCTTCGCGCATTCCGGCGATTCCTGGTTCTGGGGGGCCGGGCTGCTGCCGGCGCTGCTGTGGCCGGACGCATATGTGCGATGGATGGCGGCGTTGGCCCTGGGGTGCATTTTCTTGCTGGCGGTGCTGGTGTTGACGATCAAACTTGGCATCCGGCGGCAGCGCCCCGTGGGGGAGTGGGGGGCTATCTATCGCAAGAGCGACCCGCACTCGTTCCCCTCCGGCCACGCCGCACGGGCCTTTATGTTAGCCGGGCTGGCGCTAGCGTTTGGGCCATCCTGGTTGGGGGCGGCCTTGCTGGTGTGGGCCCCGTTGGTCTCGTTGGCGCGGGTGGCGATGGGGGTGCATTTCCTTTCCGATGTGCTGGCCGGAGCGGTTCTAGGGGCGGCCTTTGCCGGGCTGGTGGCGCTGCTGATATAAGCCTTGTCGTGGGGGCGGCGCTGCCTACAGTGTTAAGGCGCGGCGGCTGCAGACTGGGCGCTTGCGGCTGCGCTGCCGGCCGCCTGGGGTGATGCGCTGCGCACCGGCCATGCCTTCGCCGGTTAGCGAAGCGACCGCCCTGGCTGTTTACGCCATCGCTCCACCTGGCCGGTGGTTAAAGCCCGCCGCATAAGCGATCTTGCGGCGGCGGTAAAATATCCGACCGCCGCCGCAAGATGCGCCTGGGTTTAGCAGGCGGCGGACATCTACAGACCAGCGCCCGGCTCAGTCTTCCCGCGCCAGGGCTTCTTTTAAATGCACCAGCATATCCACCGGAGTGGGGTCCACGCCATAGGCCATCGCCAGGTAGTAGGCCACATAATCGCCCAGGTGCAGCAGCGTCCACATCTGCGCCAGGGGCGTAGCCCCGCGCCCTTCAACGCTATCGGTGTTGAAGCCCTCGGTCATAAAGATGCGCCGGGTTAATTCGCTGCGCAGCTGATTGCGGGGGTGGTCGCCCTCGGCGGTCAGGAATAAGACCATCATCTGGCTGAGCAGGGCTTCGGGCTGCAGCAGACCGGCCAGGGTATTATGGTCGGCTTCGGGAAGGAACTCGAACTGCCCCCAGGCTTTGGCGATCTCGCTGATTTGTCCCTTCCAGCGGCGCGCCACCGGCGCCAACAAACCCGCGCCCAACACGGTGGTGTAGCGGCCCACCAACTGACCGGCAATGCGCTTAGCCAGGTTGTGCGCCGCGGGCACATCAGCGCTCAGGTCGGCCTGCTGGGCTTGCATGGCTTCGATAGCCCCAGCCAGATCTGAAGCAGGGTCGGGCATCAGCTGTAGGCGGGTGAGAGCGGCCAGCAGCAGCCCAAACGAAAAGCCCACCGCCGAGCGGGGTTGACCGTGATGTTCAAACAACCACACTGGAACCCTGGCGGCCTGCGCTTTTTGAGCTAACTGCCCGCCGGTGGTGACGGCCAGGATGGTACAGCGCCGGCGCTGCGCGGCGGCGAATGAAGATAGCGTTTCTTCGGTGTTGCCCGAATGCGATGAGGCGATCACCAGGGTTTCTGGCCCGTGCGCCCAGGCCGGCAGGTCGTAATCGCGATGTACATATACGGGGGCGCGGCCTTGCAGAACGGCGTAGGCGGCCAGCAAGTCGGCCCCGATGGCCGAACCGCCCATTCCACACACCACCACCTGCTGGAGATCATTCCAGCCCGGCAAGCTATATTTGAGGCCGGTTTGCCAGGCAAGCTGCAGCTGCTGCGGCAGCCCATCAATAAAGCCCCACATGTCTTGGCGGTCTAGTTGTTGAAAGGCTTGGGTATCATCCAGGTTCATATTATCTCCAATGAATCAGCAAAAACAAAAGGGTCAAAATGCGGCCTATGATACGGCGTGATGTTGGGCCGCCGGGAAAACCTGAATGGGCGGGGTTAGCCCGCACTTGGACCCTGCCGGGGACGCCGGGAATAGCAGACCTATCGGTTAACCCACGCCCAACCGGCCCCGCTTACGCCAGGCGGGCGGCTTACTCCAGCGCCAGCTTATAGACGGCGCGCTTATTCCAACCCGATGCGGCGGCCACCTCGGCGGCGGCCTGGGAGGCGAGCACCCCGGCGGCGCGGCGTTCTTGCAAGGCCGCCCGCACTTGCGCTTCATCCCAAACGGCGGCGGCGGCGCTGCCGCCTACCACCAGGGTAAATTCGCCGCGTGGGGCCTGGTTGGTGAAGTGTTCAATTGCTGCGCTGAGTGGGCCGCGCCAAATTTCTTCGTAGAGCTTGGTGAGTTCGCGAGCAATCGCCGCCGGACGGTCGCCCAGGACATCAAGCAGATCGATCAGGGCCTCCGGCACACGGTGGGGGGCCTCGAGGAAGATGAGCGTATAGGGCAGCGCGGCCACGCTTTGCAGCAGTCTGCGCCGTTCGCTGCGCTTGCGTGGCAGATACCCCAGGTAGAGAAAGGCGTCGGTTGGCAGACCGGAGGCAGCCAGCGCCGCTATCGGCGCACTGGGGCCGGGGATGGGGCTGACCGGGTAGCCCGCCGCCAGCGCCGCCCGCACCAGTTCATAGCCGGGGTCGTTGATGGCGGGCATTCCGGCGTCCGACACCAGGGCCACGTCGCCTTCGGCCAGGGCCTCAAGGATGGCGTCTATGCGCCCCAGCTTATTATGCTCGTGGTAGCTCACCAAACGTTGGCTTATCTGGTAATGCTTCAACAGCTTGCCAGATTGGCGGGTGTCTTCGGCGGCCACCAGGCGCGCTTCGCGCAATATACGCAAGGCGCGCCCGGTTATGTCTTCCAGGTTGCCGATTGGCGTTGCTACCAGGTAAAGGGTTCCCATGGGCGGTTCTAGGGGTTCAACCAGGTGTAATATTGAAAGACCAGCGTGTTGGTGGTTTCATTCAGGCTGACCATTTGCATCCAACCCACGCGACCCTTATCGGTTTTATAGCACACAAACTGACCGCTGTTCAGATTGGTTACAGTAATGGGGTTGGCGCTCAAGGCCGCCGTGGCGCAGGTGGCCTGGGCGGGCTGGTTAAAGTCCATCACTGCGAATAAAGCTCCGCTTTGGGGTGAAAGCATAAGCTTATCTTGGGCGTTGATCTTGAAGACCAGGTCGCTGCTGGCGGCATTAATCGAGCCGCTATCCAAATTGATGCGGTCGTCAGGAACCAAAGAGGCGTTGCCGCTCACCGCCCCGCCGGGCACGACAGTTTCCTGGCCCGGATAGGGGGTCGGCGCTGTACTTGTGCTGGTGGGGACGCCGGGGGTTCCGGCGACGACTATCTCTACCCAAAAAGGCGACGCGCCGCCAGGCCCAATGCCGAACCATGCGCCCTGGGCGTTGCGCAGTTTCCAGTTGCCGCGATATGTGCCGCCGCTGCTGGGAGCCACCAGGTCGGCGGAAATGTCGATGGATTGACCGGGGGCCACATCATTTTTCAACTGGATGCCCGCGCCGGCCCCCATGGGGTCGCCGGAAAACAGCGCCAGCGAATAGTCTTTGGTCCAGGTGCAGGTTCCGCTGTTCACCAGCCGCCAGGTTTTGGTGAAAGCCTGGCCGGGGGTCAGGCGGGCGCCATCGGGGATGGTGACATCAATCGGCACACCCGGAGCGGCCATATCGCACTGCTTCACAATGGTGGTGGGCGGGATAGAAACCGAGCGTTGGGTGGCGGTGGGGGTGCTTAGGCCGGGGGTGGCGCTGGGCGGCGGAGTGTCCGAAGGGGCCTGGGTGGCGGTGGGGGCCGGCGTTAAGGCGGCGCTGTCCGTCAGGCGGGCTTCAACCGTTTGGTACACCTGGGTGGCGTCAGGAGTGGCCTGGCTGCTGCGCGGCAAATTACAGCCGCTCAGCGCCAGGGCCGCTGCTATGGCTAAAAGAAAAAACTTGGAAAGAAGGGTAATATTTGACATTCTCAATTCTCACTTGGCGTTTCTGAACGCCGAACGATTAATTTTAGTCTACGCGCCAGCTCGCGACGGGGCAGCAGCACACGCCGCCCACACTGTACGCACTCCAACCCAATATCTGCGCCCACGCGGTAGATCTTCCACTCGAAACTACCACAGGGGTGGGGTTTACGCAGGCGCACCACATCGTTGGGGTTTAGCTCTGGCAACATAGACGTACATTATACCGCGGGCGTTCCATGGCGAGTCGTTGGCTGGCATGCGGTATAATTTCCCCCAGGAGAAATGATCGATGTTATTTGATCTCGATGCGTCAACGCTTATTGCCAGCGTGGTGGTTTTGCTGGTGGCTTTTCCTATCCATGAATTTGCCCACGCCTGGACGGCCACGTATTTTGGCGATAACACCCCGTCGATGTATGGGAGGCTGACGCTGAACCCGCTGGCCCACCTGGATGTGATGGGGTCCTTAATGCTGCTGCTGGCGGGGTTTGGGTGGGCGAAACCGGTTCCGGTGAACCCGTCTGTGCTGCGCCGCCGCTCGTCTTCGGCGCTCATGTGGGTTTCTCTGGCCGGGCCAATGTCGAACTTTTTACTGGCGCTCTTGGGCGCCATTCCTTTTCGATTGGGGCTGGTTTCGCTGGAGAGGGCTTTCTTTCCAACAGAGACGCTGCTGCCCAGCTTCGATAAGGTTATGTTGTATTTCGTGAGCATCAACCTGTTATTGATGCTGTTTAATCTGCTGCCCCTGGCGCCTCTGGATGGCGATAAAATTGCTGAGTATTTTCTGCCTCCCCAGATGGCCGTCTATTTTGAGAGAATTCGCCCCTATGGGCCGATGATTTTACTAGCCGTGATCGTGTTGGGCAATTTGGGCAATATTAATATCCTTGGGGCGATTATTGGGCCGCCCCTCCAGCTGCTAACGCGTTTGTTGCTAGGGTGAGGGTGCGCATCGGTTATCGCGTGGCGCAATTTTGGCTCACGCTCACGGCGCGTCCCACTGCGGGCGATCTCCCGGCTGCGCAAGCCCTGCTTTCGCCCACGCAGTTGGCGCTGTTCAGGCGGATGCAGCCTGGCGAGCAAGCCCACAGCCTGATGGTGCTGCGCCGGCTGAGGCAGGCAGGCGAAACCAACCCCGATTTGCTGGCGGCGGCGCTGCTGCACGATGTGGGGAAGTCGATCTTGCCGCTGCATGCCTGGCAGCGGGCGGCGATTGTGGTGCTGCGGGCGCTTGCTCCCGCAGCGGTGCGCCGGTGGGGCCAGGCGGCGCGGTTCGACCCCTCCCAAACCACAGCTCCGCCCAATTTGGGCGGCTGGCGGGAGGCGTTCACTGTGGCTGAGCAGCACCCGCGTTGGGGGGCCAGCCTGGCCGAACAAGCCGGCGCTTCACCGCTTACGGTGGCGCTGATTCGCTGCCATCAAGATGATGGCGCTCACCCTGAACTTGAACCGTGGTTAAGTAAGCTGCGGGCTGTGGACGATGAAAGCTGAGGTTTGATTATGACGGTGCAGGTAACGATTATTGGTTTGGGCCAGATTGGCGCATCGATTGGCCTGGCCCTCGCGCCGCAAAAGGGAAGCATGGCGCGCATGGGCAATGATATTGACCATGCAACGGCGCGCCAGGCGCTAAAATTGGGCGCGGTCGATCACCTGGAAGTGAACCTCCCCACCAGTGTGCGTTCCGCCGACCTGGTGATCCTGGCTTTGCCACAGGATCAACTGCGCCCCACGGTAGAGGCCATCGCTGCAGACTTGCACCAGGGCTGTGTGCTGATGGATACGGCCCCGGCCCGCCAGGCGGTGATGGAGTGGATGCCGGCGGTCTTACCCGGCGGCGTCCACTATGTGGGGTTGACGCCGGCGCTTAACCCGGCTGTTTTAACCAGCTCGCAGTTGGGCATTGCCGCCGCCCGGGCCGACCTGTTCCAGGGTGGACAGATCGGCATCGCCGCCTTTAGCGATACGGAACCGGGGGCGCTTAAAATGGCCGCCGACCTGGCGGGTCTTCTAGGCGCTTCTCCCATGTTTACGGAAGCGGCGGAGATAGATGGCGTGATGGCGGCGATCCATGTTTTGCCTCAGTTGATGGCCGCGGCGCTGCTGCAGGCCACGGTGGAGCAGCCTGGCTGGCGTGAGATGCGCCGCATTGCCGGGCTGCCTTATCAGCAGGTGGGCAGCGGCGTGCTGCACACTTCCGCAGCCGCTTTAGCAGCCCAGGCGGTGGGCAATCGCGCCAATACGCTGCGCATGCTCGATGACGCTCTGAACGCTCTCCAAAATTTGCGCCAAGACCTGGCCGGCGAGGACCCCGCCGCCTTCGAAGCGCGACTGGAAGATCTGCGCGGCGCGCAGGAAGCCTGGTGGAGCGGCCGGCTGTCGAAAGAGTGGCGACAGGAAGGCGCTCCCGATGTGCCCATGCCTAAGCCCGGCGGCATGTTAAGGCGCTTGCTCGGCATCCGAGAGCCAAAACCCCGAAACCCTCAGCAGCACAAGCCCTAAACAACCCCACCATTGTGACGGCCAGGTTATTCATTCTCTCCCGTTTGTAAGAAAGGAAGCGCATATGACCAATAAATTGGAATGGATTGAAAATGAATTGCAAGCTCTAAAGGATGCCGGTTTATATAACCGCATTCGCACGTTAAGCTCTCCACAGGGTGCGTGGCTGATTGTGGACGGGAAACGGGTGCTCAATTTTTGCTCGAACAATTACCTCGGGCTGGCGAACCATCCGCGCTTATTGCAGGCGGCCCGGGAAGCCATGGAGAAGTACGGCATTGGCCCGGGGGCGGTGCGTTCCATCGCCGGAACGATGGATGTGCATGTCGAATTAGAGCGACGCCTGGCGAAGTTTAAGGGGGTCGAATCGGCTATCACTTTCCAGTCGGGTTTTTCGGCCAACGGGGCCACGCTGCCGGCTATGGTGGGCAAAGATGACGCTATCATCTCTGATGAACTTAACCATGCCAGCATTATTGACGGGGCGCGTCTTTCGGGCGCTAAGATCATCCGCTACACCCACTGCGATGTGGCCGACCTCGAGCGAGTGCTGAAGGAGAATCGCGCGGCTTACCCCAAAACCTTGGTGGTAACTGACGGTGTGTTCAGCATGGATGGCGATATTGCTCCGCTGGATAAGATTTATGAAGTGACCAAGAATTACGATGCCATTCTGATGGTAGACGACGCCCATGGCGAAGGTGTCTTAGGTCGCGGCGGGCGGGGGATTGTCGATCACTTCAACTTGCATGGCAAGGTGGATATTGAAGTGGGAACCATGTCGAAGGCGTTTGGCGTGATGGGCGGCGTGGTGGCCGGCAACCCGCTGGTGGTGGAATGGCTGCGCCAGCGTGGACGCCCGTTCCTGTTCTCTTCGGCGGTCACTGTGCCCGATGCCGCCGCTTGCATCGCTGCGCTGGATGTGCTGGAAGAATCGACCGAGCTGGTGGATGGGCTGTGGAATAACGCCGTCTACTTCAAGGCCGAGATGAAGAACCTGGGCTTTGATACCGGCGTATCGGAGACGCCCATCACGCCGGTGATGCTGGGCGAGGCCCCGCTGGCGCAGCAGTTCAGCCGCGAGCTGTTTGAGAACGGCGTGTTTGCCATGTCGCTTGGCTTCCCCACTGTGCCGCGTGGCAAAGCGCGCATTCGTGTGATGATTTCGGCCGCGCACAGCCGTGCAGACCTCGATCAGGGTCTGGAAGCTTTCAAAACCGTGGGCAAGAAGCTGGGCGTGATCTAGCCGTCACGGAATGAGGCGTGTCATTAAACAGGGATTTTCACCCACATTATTCGGGGTGAAAATCCCTGTTATGGTCTGGTTTGCAGCGGCGAAAGATTATAAGACGTCTAAAAATGGATCGAAGACGGGGTTTGTTCCGGCCCACATGCAAGCAGAGCGGTCGTCTTGGTTGCAGTGCATTCCCTCAGAGCAGCGATGCGCCAGGATGCGCGCCGGTTGATCGGGGAGGAACTCCGCGGCATAGATCATCTCGGCTTCAAGGGCCACTTCTTGATCTACACGCTGACAATAACATACTTTGATTACTTCCCACTTTTTATCTACCATTTTAATACCTCCGTAAACTTGTCCGCTTAGGTTGAATTATACCGTAAAGCGCCCCCTGAAATAGGTGTCACATGTCACCTGCGGATTGGATAAACCTCCCGCCTGGGCTATAATAGGCGCAGGTGAGATGGTTGGCCTGGGTTGTCTTATTCTGCGGTGCAGGCGGGCTGAAGGCAGCCTTTAAGCTGCGAAAGCATATTACTGCCAAGGAGTTCAAAAATGTATCCATGTGAAATCAAGAATTTGGCCGCGCAACCCGTTTTGGTGGTGCGCACCCGAACCGCGGCGCAGAACTTGCCGGCGGTGTTGGGGCAAAGCTATGTCCAGGTGCTGCAGCGCCTGGCGCACTTGGGCGAAGACCCAGCCGGCCCGCCGTTTGTGGCCTATTTCAATATGGATGCTAACGATTTGGATGTGCAAATTGGCTTCCCGGTGCGGGTGGTTTTAGACGGGGAGGCTCCGGTGCAAGCGGATGAAATTCCGGCGGGAGCCTATGCCACCACGGTTTACACCGGCCCCTACAGCGCCATCGAACCCGCCTACACCGCCCTGACCGATTTTGTGATTGCCCAGGGGCGCTCGGTGGGTCAGGCGGCTTATGAGTTTTACCTCAACGACCCGGCCAATACCGCCCCGGAAGACTTGCGCACACAGATTTTCTACTCGCTAAACGATTAATTTAAAACCCAGCTCCGGCTGTCTGGCGTATCGCATTGGGTTAATCATCTCATTTCTCCGGCGTGAGGTTGGCGGTGCAGTAGGGGCAATCGGCGCTGGCCGGCCCGGTCCAATGCACACTTTTCGCGCTGATAGGCGCGCCGCACTTAGGGCACACCGCGGGCAGCCAGCTGGTTCGTGCTTGTTCAAGCTCAGCCGCCCGGGTGGTCTGCGTTTGGGCCTCCTCTTGCCGGCTCAGATACGCGCCGGCGGCGGCCTGAAACAACCCGCTTACCGCCACTAAGATCAGAATCCCCGGCCATAGATTGCCTGTGTAAAAAAGCACTGCCAGGCCCACCAGCCAGATGGCGCTTTGTATCTGTCGCCAGGTGAAGGGCAGTTTTGGTTCGTCTTCATCATCTGAGTTAGACATGATTATTCCTTTTGCTAAAAACGCCGGTCAAGCCAAATGGCTGTCCGGTTTAGTAAGCGGCTAAAACCAGCCGTTGGCCTATGCCAGGCGGCATGGCGCACCCGCTATTATAACGAGGTTATGCCATTCTCGAACGGCTATCTGGTAAAATAGTTGTACTCTTATGGTGCAGGAGCTGTAATAATGCCCGTACGTGTTGTCATAGCTGATGACCAGGCCCTGATACGCAGTGGGCTGAGCGCTTTCATCCGCGCTACGCCAGACCTGACCCTGGTGGGTGAGGCGCAAACCGGCGAAGAGGCTGTTCAACTTTGCGATTTAGTGCAGCCCGATGTGCTTTTACTAGACTTAAATATGCCGGTGGTGGATGGTCTTGAAGCCACCCGTTTGGTGCATCAGCGCTGGCCGAACATTCTGATTTTGGTGTTGACGAATGTAGTAGAGAAGGGTCTCGCCAAAGAGGCGCTCGCGGCCGGAGCGAGCGGTTATTTACTCAAAGACATCACCGCCGAAGAATTGGCCGCCGCCATCCATCAAATCAAAGATGAGCACCAGGCGGTGACGCCGCGGGCGGTTTCCAATGCTAGCCGCCAAGAAAACCTTGATGAGCTGACCCGTGCGGTAGACAGCGAAGCGATAGACGCCAGCCAGCTCTCCGGCAGGCTGCGCCGTCATCTGCCTATGATCTTGCCGGGCTGCCAAATTGAAGCGCGCCAATTTCCTAACCGTCGCCTGATGGCTTACCCGGCCGAGAATGGGCAGGAGCTGCCCGAAGCCGGTTGGGCCTGGCTGCAAAATCAATCGAGCATCCGCGTGGTGCATGTCGATACCTACTATCCTTGGGATGAAGACACGGCATGCACACGCAGCCTGATCTTGGCCCCCGTCATCGACGCTAACAGCCGGCGCATTATGGGCGGCCTGGCGGTGTGGCCTGAAGACACCGGCGAAGACCTGGGCTGTATGCTGCCCTTGGTGGAGGCCAGCCTGGAGCCGATTGCCAAGGCGCTGCGGGCGCTGCAAAGCTTCTCGGCGGTCTCGCTGCGGGCAGGTCGCCAGCAAGATATGGCCCAAGAGTTGGCCGCCGCCGCCAAGATCCAAACCGAGCTGCTGCCGGCGCATATGCCGCGCCTACCCGGCTACGATTTCGCCGCCCGCCTGGACCCGGCGCTTGAAACCTCCGGTGATTTCTACGATGTCATTCCGCTGCCAAATAACCATTGGGGGTTAGTAGTTGCGGATGTGTCGGATAAGGGCATGGGAGCGGCCTTGTTTATGGCCCTCAGTGCTACGCTTATTCGTACCTATGCCATGCAGTACCCAACCTTGCCGGCCCTATCCATCAGCACGGTTAACGAACGCATCTTAAGCGATTCGCGCAGCGGTATGTTCGTAACCGTCTTTTACGCCGTGTTGGAGCCAATTAGCGGGCGGCTGCGCTTTGTCAACGCCGGGCATAACCCCCCGCTGTTGGTGAGCGCGGCGCGTGGCAAGCAGGTAGATCGGCTGCGGTCAACCGGCATGGCCTTAGGGGTGATGGGCGATATGATTTGGAAGCAGAAGGTGATCCGGCTTAACCCTGGCGATGTAATGGTGATGTATACCGATGGTTTGACCGATGCCGTTAGCCCTCACGGCGAATACTATGATGAAAATCGCTTGCCCACCCTGGTGCGGCGCAGCAGTGGGTCGAGCCAAAATATTTTGCAAAACATATTGGAAGATTTAACCGATTTCACGCGCGGCGCACTCGGATGATGTAACGCTGCTGGTAATGAAACGCACACGCTGACACCGGCGCGGTCAGTTTTCCTTACCTGGTCGGAGCGCAGCCAGGCGGGTGGCCGGGCGTCTCTTGGCCTTGCGCCAGCCCCCAGCATTTATACCGAGATTGTCTTGTTCGGTGTACTTTTGCCGGGGTGTAACGAAAGGATTCTCTGATGACCGCCAATATCCCCCTACAAGACGCCCTGGCGCATATCCGTAACCTGGCCGAAGAAATAGGAGCGCGAGGCAGCTGCACCGAGGGCGAGCGCCGCGGCGCCGATTACGCCGCCCGGCAGCTGCAAGCCATGGGCGCGCAGGCCGTGCAGCAGGATCGGTTTTTGGCGATTCCCTCCACCTATTGGAGCTATGGCCTGGCTTTTACCGCCGCCATGACCGGCTCGACCTTAGTGGTCGTTGCGGGGGGGCGCGATGCGCTCATTTTGGGCGTGATCCTGAACGGCTTAGGGGTGTGGGGGATGTTGGCGGAGAGCGATGTGCGCCCGGCCTGGACGCGCAGTTTGCTGCCCAAAATGCCGAGCCAAAACGTGACCGGGGTGATCGCCCCCGCTGCAGACGATGTGCAGCAGCGCGTGGTGCTGTGCGCGCATATCGACACCCACCGCACACCGGTATTTTATTCGTCCGAGCGCTGGTACAGCTTGTTCAGTGTGCTGATCGGTCTATGTTTTCTCAGCATGGTTGTGGCCGCGGTGGGCTTTGGCCTGGCCGCCTGGTTGGGGTGGGGGTGGATGCGCTGGGCGGCCTTGCTGCCCCTGTCCATCCAGCTGGCAGCGGCGGTGTTGTGCATCCAGGCCGATCTAACCCCTTACACCCCCGGTGCAAACGATAACGCATCGGGCGTGGCTGCTTGCCTGGCCCTGGCGGGGCGTCTCTCTCGTCAACCGCTGCAGCATACCGCGGTGCATGTGGCAATCACCGGCTGCGAAGAAACCGGAGATTGGGGCATCCGCGCCTATCTGAAGGACCACGCCGCCGAGTTAGGGGCGCAGCCGTTATTCTTGATCCTGGATGAAGTGGCGTTGGGAGATGTGAAGTTTCTCACCCGCGACGGTCTTCTGTTGAAGCATAGCACCCACCCAATGGCATTGGAGTATGCCCGCCGCGCCTACGCCGCCCAGCCCGGCTTGCGCGTGACCGAAGGCCCCGGCCTGGCCTATACCGATGCTCTGGTGGTCACGCAGCATGGATTACCCGCTCTGACGATATGCACCGTGCCTGGTAAAGACGGACCAGCTTCGCACTGGCATCAAATGAGCGATACCGTGCAGCATATCTCTGCTTCAGACCTGGACAACACCCTGGCCTTCACCTGGGAGATTTTGCAGCAAGTCGATCAGGCGGGCGGCGGCTAGCAGGCGGCGCCCGCCTGGTGTGCAGGCTGGCCCTAACGCACGATGATGGAAGTGCGTGGGCCGACCGGGCTGGCGACGGCGGACTGCTCGCCGTTGCGCATTTCGCCCTGGTAAATTTTGGGGCCAGGGTAAACCACCCATCCGCCCAGGTTCATGGGCAGCGGCGGACCGGCGGGCAGCCATTCGCCGTTGTATTTGCGGGCGATGTGCATGTGTGTGCCGGTGACTACTCCGCCCTCGCAAGATGGATGGCCCAGCCGGTCATCGGCCTGCACTCGCACCCCGGCCGAGATGCGCTCAGAATCGGCCAGGTGGAGGAACAAAATCACCCAGCCGGTTTGTTCAAAGCCATCGCCGTCCACATCCACTGTCACCACATTGCGCGCCGAACGAGCAATCACCCCGGCGGCTGGGGCCAGCGCCCAAGCCCGCGATACTATGCAGCGGCCCTCACCGGTGACCGGGGCGAGGTCGATTGCGCCAAGCGGGCTGCCGGTTTTCCATGAAGCGTGAGGCCCGCCGGTAAAGCTCCAGCGTTCGCCAGAGGTAATGGGCAAGTTGAGCGGTGGTTGGCTTAGCCCAGGCGGCAGAATTGGCCCCAGGCGCGCCGCACGTTCCCATGGGTCGCCAAACAGATCGGCGTAAACCGCCGGTAAGGAGTCTGGGCCATTCATGGCTGCCGCCCACTGGGGTTGATCGTACAGGCGGGCCAACAAGTTGCCCAGGGCGGCGGCGCCGGCGTTCAATTCGGGGGCCAGGCGCACACGTTCCCCCTTGGGAAGAACATCCTCCACCAGGCTGCCGGCGCGCCAACCATAATAGCCGGCGTTGAGGTGGGTGGCGCTAATGACTAACTCTTTGTAAAGCCCTTCCCAGTTAGAGATCGCGAAGCCAATGGGGTAGCGTTCGTTGCGCGGCGCTGGCCGGCTGCCGCTCACCCACCCCGAACGCAGCTCGATCCACGCTAGCAGCAGGCGCGGGTTGATGGATGATTCCAGCGCCACCCGCTCTACGATCTGCGCGCCGGTCAAGATTTCCTTCAAAACGCGCTCCTGGTAGCTGCTTAGGGGGCCGTTGGCCTGCGCAACGAAGGCGGCGATGTCAAAATCCAGGCTGGTGGGAGAATTGACCACTTCGCTGTCCGGCAGGCTGAAGCCATGGTGCAGCTTGCTGAAGCCGACATTGGGAATGGTGAGCGTCAAACCGGGGTCGATGAACCCGTTGGGCGGAAGAGGCTGCGGGCTAAGGATGCTTGCCTCGGGCACGTCAAAACGCTGGGCCAGGGCGGGTAGGCTGTCGCCAGATTGGGTGGTGTAGTGATAAAAGGCCCCATCTTCAACCGGCGGCGAAGGAGGAGCACTTGGCCCAGGGGGTGGAACCAGGGAAGGTTGGGCCACAGCGGTGGCTACCGCTTCGATGGTGGCCGGGGAAAGTGTACTCTGCGCCCCTAGCGCGTCGAGCGTACGCTGCAAATCTCTACCGGCGGTGTCGGTGGGTCGCCCTGGATAATTACAGGCAGCCAGGAAAATCAAACCGGCTAAACTAAGGCGAAATAAAATTTTCAAGCTTACTCTCCTCTATCCCCCAGCAATGGATTGTCGCGGCGGCCGGTCGCAAGGCTGGCCGGCCGCAGCTGCCGACAGTTGGTCGCATTTGGCTGCTGCGGGCCTTCATCGGAATGGTTGCCTACACCCGCCGGCTGCGGTGCGGGCGGGCTAGAGTGGGGGCAACCGCTCGTCGCAAGCCGACAGAATACCTTGGGCGGCGGTTGGGGCGTGGCGTCAGGCCGGGGTTTCTTGCCGGCCGGTGAGCTGCGCCAGCAGCATGGCGGCGAACATTACGATGCAGCCCGCTAATTGAACCGGGGTGAGCAGTTCGCCCAAAAACAGCCAACCCGAAAGCGCCGCAAAAACCGATTCCAGGCTTAGTAAGATGGCGGCGTCGGCGGGAGGGGCATGGCGCTGAGCGATTGCCTGCATCGTGTAACCCAAGCCCACTGAAAGCAGCCCGGTATAGGCCACCACCCACCAATCGCGCAGCAAAATGGGCAGCGTGGCATGTTCCCACATCACCCCCAGGCCCAGGTTGAGCAGTCCGCATACCAGGTACTGGCCGATCACAAAATGCATCACATTCAGGCGCTGCACCGCTTTGCCGGTGACGATCACATGCAGCCCCCAAAACACGGCCCCGATAAATTCTAGCACGTCTCCCTGGTTTAAATGCAGGCTTTCGGCCATGGAGAGCATGTACATGCCCGCCACAGACAGCGCAACTGCCGGCCAGATGATGGGGCGCACCCGCCGCCGCAAAAAGAGCGCCAGGATAATGGGGATAAAGACCACATACAGCCCGGTGATGAAACCGGCATTGCCGGCGGTTGTGGTGCGCAGCCCGGCTTGCTGGAAACCGGCGGCGAAGACTAACAGCACCCCCGGCGCGATGACGTATGGAAGGCTTTTCCAGCGCAGGCCGGGCAAGCCGTCCGCGCTAAAGCCGCGCCATCGTGCTGCCGGCAGCAGAACCAACGCCCCCAGCATAAACCGCGCCCCGTTGAACAGGTATACGCCAATGCCCTCGGCAGCCAGGCGCTGCACCACAAAGGCCGACCCCCATATGACGGCCACCGCCAGCAGCATCAGGTCGGCCCGGATGCGTTGGCTGCGGGTCGTCACAGAAATCGGGCTCGAAGATGTGATGTCCATGGTGGGTTAGATTATAATATGCGAATGATCTACGACTTCGACCAAATCATCGACCGTAAAAACAGCGATAGCATCAAGTGGAATGCCTATCCTGACGATGTGCTTCCGTTATGGGTAGCAGACATGGATTTCGCCTCGCCGGAACCGGTGATTAAAGCGCTGCAGGCACGCGTGGCGCATGGGGTATTCGGCTATCCGATGGGCGTTGGAGGCAGCCCCCAGGAATTGGATGAATTACGCGGCGAGATCATCGACCGGTTAGAGCGCCTGTATGGTTGGAAGGTGGAGGCGGATGCCATTGTTGCCATTCCGGGGGTGGTGACGGGCTTCAACCTGGCCGCTCACGCCCTGGCCGGCCCCGCCGCCGCAGTGCTGATTCAGACCCCCGTCTACCCGCCCATTTTGCATGTGGGCCACGAAACCGGTGTGATGGTGCAGCATGCTCCACTGGTTTTAGAAGCCGACCATTCCTATTCTTTTGATGAAGCGATCTTTGAAGGGGCGATCACATCGCAAACGCGCATGTTCATCTTGTGCAACCCGCATAATCCGGTGGGGCGGGTGTTCCGACGCGATGAACTCGAACGTATGGCCGAGATTAGCCTGTGTCACGAATTGACGATTGTTTCAGACGAAATTCATTGTGATCTGACTTTTTCCAATAATCAACATATTCCAATTGCCGCACTCGCCCCCGAAATTGCCCGGCATACCATTACCCTCATCGCCCCAAGCAAAACCTATAACATCGCCGGGTTGGAATGCTCTTTTGCTATTATTCCTGATACCGCACTGCGACAGCAGTATTTGAGCGCCCGGCGCGGCCTGACGCCCTGGGTGAACCTGTTTGGTTTGGAGGCCGCCCGCGCCGCCTACGCCGATGGAGACGAGTGGCTGGCGCAGGCGCTCAGTTACATGGAAGGCAACCGCGATTACTTGCATAGTTTCTTGCAGCAGCACATGCCCCAGATTAAAATGTGGCGGCCGGAAGGGACTTACCTGGGCTGGCTCGATTGCCGAGTGCTGGCCTCGCGCCAACAAACCCCATACCAGTTCTTCCTGCAGCATGCTAAGGTGGCTTTAAATGAAGGCGCCACCTTTGGCCCCGGTGGAGAGGGGTTTGTGCGCTTGAACTTTGGCTGCCCGCGCGCCATCTTGCATGAAGCGTTGGATAAGATGCTGCGGGCTGTGCAAGAACAAGGTTAATCGGGCGTGGATCGCATATCTTGACGCGTACCAGGGATTGTGCTAGTATCAATGCAAAGAGAATGGCAAGTCATCCAACCATTATGGGGTTTAATTGCAATGTAAGGCGTATACAATAAGGAGCCGGAAGATGAAAAAGAATCGCGCCTATTTGGTTTTGGTCGTGCTTATCATGGTCGGTCTCTTAACCGGCTGCAAAATGAATGTTCCCGGCGCAGTGGTTAAGGCCAGCGCTACCCCCCTCCCCGAAGGGATGCAGACTGTTGAACCGACGGATGTAATAGCGGAATTAAACCTGTTCGTCACCCAAACGGCCATCGCACAGGAAATGCTCATGCCGCCTGAGGTGTTTGCTACCGAAGTCCCTTTGGAAGAAATTGAAACGCCGTATCCGGTGGAGGAACCGCCGGTGGTTGAAGCCCCTCCGCCCAGCATGGTGGAGCCTTTACCCATGCCCACTCAAGGGCCTCCGCCCTCCGCTTATGCTTTGCAAAAAAATGAGTTCCCCTTCTGTATCGCCCGGCGTTTTAATGTTGATCCGGCAGAGTTGTTGGCGCTTAATGGGCTAAGCATCTACTCGGTGTATTCGCCGGGAATGAGCCTGCGTATTCCACAGACGGGCAGAACGTTCCCCGGCAACCGCGCTCTGATGGCTCACCCAACCACTTACACCGTGGGGGGCAGTGAAACCATCTTTTCGATTGCCTGCACTTTCGGAGATGTAGACCCCATGGCGATTGCGGCAGTAAATGGGCTGCAGCCGCCCTATCATCTGTCTTCCGGCATGGTTTTGCAAATTCCCTAACTGTTCGTTGGCTTTTAACCTCGTGCTGCGGCAAGCACAGATGGAGACTTGGTGCTTCCTCTGGGCTTGCCGTGGTTTTTATATAGCGCCATATGTAGGCCGGGAAAGTTATATATGAAAATTATGGGTTCACAAACTGTGTACCAGGGGCGGGTGGTCACATTAAAGCTTGACCAGGTGCAGGATGACAATGGGCAGACCCGCACCTTTGAGGTGATTGACCATGCCGCGGCGGTGACGATCTTGCCGATCGACGCCGATGATATGGTGTGGCTGGTGCGCCAATATCGCCATCCGGCTGGGCAGGCGCTGCTCGAACTGCCGGCCGGAGTGTGCGAAGCTGGGGAGCTGCCGGAAACCACCGCGGCGCGGGAACTGCAAGAGGAGATCGGCATGGCCGCTGGGAGGCTGGAACACCTGGGAGGCTTTTGGTTAGCGCCGGGCTATTCTACCGAGTATATGCACGTATTTGTGGGGCGCGACCTGTACCCCAGTCGCTTGCCGGGCGATGAAGACGAAGCGATTGAGATCGAGCGCCTGCCTTTAGCGAAGGCGCTGCGCACGGCTGAACACGGCCAGTTCAGTGATTCAAAGACCCTGATTGCTTTAATGTGGGCCAGGGCGTTTTTGGGCATGTAGCCCACCCAAGCACTCGCCCCTGCCGGGGTTTCGACAGGGGCGGGAGGGCGCCAGGTTTATGGGGGGGAGAAGGCGTTTTGGGGGGATGGGAGACCCACCGTTCCCAAGCGCCGTCCAAGCCGAATGCGTCTAATAGGCGTGGTGTTCGCGGTGCGTTCCGGGCCGGCCCGGTTTACGCCTGGGATGAACTTTGTGGCCCAACTCATGATTAAGCAGTGTGTTGAGCCGCACGACGGCGTGTGAGTCGTAATCGCGCCGGCCGCATACATCGCACACCCAGGCGGGGAAGTTGGGCACGGTGACTAATTCATCGTTTAACCAGGTGAAATAAGTCAGGTATTCCAAATGTAACACACCTGTCTGGCATTCTGGACACACGCTTTGAAATGCGCTTGCTTTTTGATCCAAAGTGTTTAATATCCTCAACCGTATTATAACGCATCCAGGGCGTCTTTTACAATTTGGACACCCGCGCTGGCCCCAATGCGGGAGGCTCCTGCGGCGATCATGGCTTGGGCGCTCTCAAGGTTGCGCACCCCGCCGGAGGCTTTCACCTTAACATTTTCGCCAACCAGGCGCGCCATCAGGTCGATATCTTCAACCGAGGCGCCGCCGGTGGAAAAGCCGGTGGAGGTTTTTACATAATCGGCCCCGGCAGCCTGGCTTAACAAGCAGGCCATGATTTTTTCGAACCTGGTGAGCAGGCAGGTTTCGATGATGACTTTGACCAGCGTTTTTTGATTGTGGGCCGTCATCACCACCCCCATAATTTCGTTTAGCACCTGGCCGTAAGCCTGCCCTTTCATGGCGCCCACGTGAATGACAATATCCAGTTCGCGCGCCCCATTTTCGATACTGTGCAGGGCTTCAAAGGTTTTTTGGGAAGGTAAATCGGCTCCGAGGGGGAAGCCCACCACCGCACATACCGGCACACTACTGTTCACCAGCAGGCCGGCCGCCAAGGGCACAAACACCGGGTTTACGCAAACGCTGGCAAACCGGTATTCGATGGCTTCCTGGCACAGGGTTTTCACCTGGTCGGCGGTGGCTTCGGGTTTGAGCAGGGTGTGGTCAATCCAGCCGGCGATCTCCGCGCCATGCGGCATCATATGGTGAACAGGGTTCTCAGGCAGATGCTGTTCGTATTCTTTTGCCAATTCGTAGATTTCTGCTATTCGGTCCATAAAATTAATCCTTTTTATCAGGGTAAAGCCGCGCTCACGATGATGGGGTGTTCGATCACACTCCATTGTTTGGGCGGCCAATATACGACGGCGGCTTTACCAATCACCAAATCCATGGGCACCGGCCCCCAACTGTGGGAGTCGGATGAACTGTTACGGTTATCGCCTAAGACGAACAGGGTATCTTCCGGCACGGTCCATTCGCTTTGATAGCGCGGCGCGGAGGCAATGTAGGGTTCGCTGAGCATTTGACCGTTGATTTCTACACCGCTGCTCGAGACGCGTACATGGTCGCCGGGCAGTCCGATCACACGCTTAATATATTCTTCTTTTGGGTTGCGGGGAAAATGGAATACGATAATATCGCCGCGCTGTGGTTCGCTAGATAGATACGCCAGGCGATTGACCAGTACTCGCGAGCCATTGTGCATGGTGGGTTCCATGCTGTAGCCGTCTACAGTGACACGCGCGGTGACTTTATCAATGGCAAAGTACAGCAGCGCCGCCAGCAGCAGCGTTTCAAGCACTTCCAAGATAAACCGGAATACCAGCCTGGCGTTTGATGGCGCGCCGGCGGGCGGCTCTTGAAGGGTAGGTTCGGAGGCTTCGTTCATAACCAGGCGATTATATAACCGCCGCCCTTGCCCGGCAAGAGGCCAGGCATGAGAGGCGGCTAAGAAAACCCCCCGTGGTGATCCGCGTCTGGCGAGGTGAGGCGGCAGGCGCTCTGTTTATCACCGGCGCGCCTTGAAAACAATACGCACTGGGGTGCCGATAAATGGATACACCTCGCGCAGCCGGTTTTCCAGGTATCGCACGTATGAGAAATGCGCCAGTTGCGGGTCGTTGCAATACAGCATAAAGGTGGGCGGGTCGCTGCGCACCTGTGTGCCGTAGTAGATCTTTAGCTGCCGCCCGGCCTGGGAGGGGGCCGGGTGCACATCTTGGGCGCGGGTGAGGATTTGATTGAGCTGCGAGGTGGAAATGCGCACCAGGCGCTCTTCTTGCACTTGCAGCGCCAACGGCATCACCTGGTCTACCCGCTGCCCGTTCTTGGCCGAGATGAACAGCGTGGGCACATAATCCATAAAGTTTAGCTCTTGTTTAATGTGCTTGCTGTACTCGTCCATGGTGAAGCTGTCTTTTTCAATGGCGTCCCACTTGTTCACCAGCAGCACGGCGCTCTTCCAGGCATCCAGGATAAAGCCGGCAATATGCGTATCCTGATTGGTGATGCCGGTTGCTGCGTCGATGATGAGCAGAGCCACATCGGCCCGTTCAATGGCGTTAAGTGAACGCAGCACGCTGTACTTCTCTACGCCGGGTTCGATCTTGCCGCGCTTGCGAATGCCGGCGGTGTCTATCAGCGTAACCGGAATGCCATTGTAAACAAAGGGCGTATCCACCGCATCGCGGGTTGTTCCTGGAATGGGGCTAACAATGGCGCGTTCGGTCCCCAAGATGCGATTAAGCAGGCTGGACTTGCCGGCGTTGGGTTTGCCCACGATGGCAATCTTAACCGAGTCTTCTCCTTCCTGCTCCGGCGGGGCCGGCGGCAGCAGGCGCACCACCTCGTCGAGCAGGTCGCCGGTTTCGGTTCCATGCTGCGCCGAGATGGGGAAGGGCTGGTCCATGCCTAGCTCATAGAATTGGAAGGCGGCCTCGCGGCGGGCGGCGCTGTCGGCTTTGTTAACCACCAAAATAACCGGCGGCAACCAGCGCCCATCTTCCTGGCGTTGGCTGCGGCGTAGGATGTCGGCCACTTCCTGATCGGCAGGGGTGACGCCGGCGGTGGCGTCGGTGAGAAACAGGATCACATCGGCATCGCGGATCGCCATTTCGGCCTGGGCGCGAATTTGCTCGATGAAATCTGCCGAGCCAACCGAAAGCGGGGCCTTACCGGCGGCGTTTTGGGATGGGTCGATGCCGCCGGTATCGACAACGAGAAACTCAACTCCATTCCACTCGGCCTCAGCCACCAGGCGGTCGCGCGTGGTGCCGGGCACATCATCCACCACCGCCAGGCGTTCGCCGGTGAGCCGGTTGAAAAGCGTGCTTTTACCTACATTGGGTCGCCCAACCAGGGCGACGACAGGTTTTGTCATGAAAAAACTCCTTCTTATGGACTGGTCGTCGCCTGTGGGGTGGCTTCACTGGTGGGCGTGGGTTTGGCAATGGTAATGGTCACTTGCACCATTTCAGGCAAAATGGTTTCGACGATCACATCCGTCGGCGATTGATCGATGTTCAACTGGCGTTGATAGACGCCTGGCGTGAGGCCCGATAGGTCTAAGGTTATGCGCAGGCTGGCTGGGGTAAGCCGGTCGAGAATGTTGAGCGGGCCGGAGACAATTACATCAATGGTTTGCGGTGAGATGAGCGCCTGCAAATCTGGCCCCAGCCCCACCACTTCAACCGGCACGGCCAAGGTCAGGCTGCCTTCCAGCGCCGCGATGCCCACTTGCACCACCACTTTGCGGTCGCGCACCAGGGTTACGCCGGCCGGCAGGTTTAGATCAACCGCCAGTTCAATATCATCCACCAGGTTGCTCAGGTCGATGGGCTGTGTTTCCACGTAGCCCGGAATTTGCTCGATCACCTGGGGGTTGTTGGAAAATAAGGTCACCGTAGGCGGAGCGACGAGAATGTTGGTTAGCCGGTAGCCGGGGGAAACCTGCCCTTTGGTGATGACCTTCACCGCGGCGTTTTTATAACCGCCTTGCAAGTTGATGGGCACTACCACCGCGGCTTCGCGCGGGGTGATGGTGACGCCGCTCACCACCCTGCCGCTTTCGTCTAAGGCTTCGAGGTTCACCGGGCGTTTGATGGTGTCGGTAGCCCCGGCAATATCCACGCGGCCCCGCAAAGCAGCCACTTTTTCTACCAGCGATTTTGGCCCGGATACAGACGCCTCGGAGGGTGTGCGCGTATCGCTGCCGCGGCGATAGCCGGTGGGCAGGTTGCCGGCGAACACGATTTCGATGGGCATTTGTTTTTCCAGGAGCGGTTCCAGGGTCACTTCCACCTGGGCCGGGTCAATTTGCGTCAGCCGCACAGGTGAGGCGTCGATAGAAGATTTTACCGGAACGGTGTGCTGCCCTGGCCCCAGGTTTTCTAAATCGATCCACACCCGAACCAGGTTAGGGTTGACGTTCAGCCGGTCCCAAATGGAGCGCGGGGCCTGGATGGTAAGGCGGGCCTGGCGGGGAATTTCTTGCAGCATGAGCAGATCGTTGTCTTTACCCACAACTTGAATATCCACCAGGCGATAGGCGTGCTGTTCGTTCGGGTCGGAAGTCATCACGGCTGAGATCCACACCACCACCGCCAGGAGAAAGGCCAGGATAAAGATGCTCAGGTATTGCGCCAGCCAACGGAAGAATCGCATTTAAAACTCCTCGGGCGAATTTTCGTGGCCGTTGAACCAGCGGCGCAGATTGCGGATTACCCCGCCGGAGGGGGCGGGTTGGAAGAAGGCGCGGAGGATATTTTCCAGGCGTTCGGCGTCCAGGCGGCGGATCATGCGCCCGCTGTGAACCACAGAAATGAGGCCGGTTTCTTCGGAAACCACCACGGCCACGGCATCGCTGGCTTCGGAAATGCCCAGGGCGGCGCGGTGGCGCAAGCCCATTTTGCGGTCGGGGGAATGGGTGAGCACACCGCTGGCTGAGAGCGGCATAACACAAGCTGCCGCAGTTATCTTTTGCCCAATGATGATGACTGCGCCATCATGCAGCGGGGTGTTAGGGTAGAAAATTTGCAGCAGCAGTTCGGGTGTTACGCGGGCCTCGAGGCGTACGCCGGTGGCCACATATTCCATCAGGTTGTCGCGGCGCTGAAGCACAATCAGCGCCCCGTGTTGGCGGTCGGCCAGGCTCACTGTCGCGGCGACTATCCCGCCAATGGTATCGCCCATCTGGGCTGCGGTGGCTTCATCGGGGCGTTGGCTCACCCCCGCCCGGCCCAGGCGTTCCAGCCCATGGCGAATTTCTGGGGCAAAGATGACGGGGATGGAGAAGAGCAGCGCCGGTAGGGTGGTTTGCACCAACCAAGAGAAAGCCGGCAGCACATCCAGCGTGGTGACGATGCCGATTAGCACCACCAAAAGGATGATGCCGCGCAGTAAAACAAAAGCCTGGGTGCCGCGAAGGAATTGAAAAATACCAAAAAAGACTGCGGTGACGAGAAATATGTCTACCACACTCAACCAGGTTAGCCGCTCGAAAATAAAGTACACATTGGCGGCCATATTATTGAACAACTCCGTCACGGAATCCTCGCTAATCCACTAAACAGGCCTTAGTACGCGATCCTGTCGTAATTGCTTGAAGAGCATCATTGCGCCCGGCGGCATTGATTCTTGGGCGGCTTCTTCCCAGGCGCGCACCCCCAGGCTCTGGATCGAACGACGCTGGTAGCCCACATCTGCCAGGGCGGTTTCGTAGGCGGCGAGTTGAGGCGGCAAAAATAGCAGCGAAGCCTCGCATTGCAGCTCGCGCGAGATGCGCTCCACTTCGCCCATCAGCACCCGCAGAGCGTCGGTATAGGCCAGGCCCGAATCGATATAGATTTCATCGGTGCGCGCCACCAGGTTTTCCACCTTCCAGCCCACTAACCCCACTGGCTTGCCTTCCAGGCGCATAACCAAGTAGGCCTTCTCGCCAAAAGATTCCATCACATCTTCGTGGGTCACTTTGCGCTGGCCGCCGCTCAGTTGGATGATGAGTTCGGCCAGTTCGCCGGCTTCGCGCGGGCGGGCGCGCTTCACCACCACCTCGCCGGCGGGAATTTCGGCTTCTTCAGCTGGTTCGGTTTCTACGGTGGGGAACAGGTTATTCCAGGCGCTTAGCACCTGCCCCCAGGCGGCTTCAAAGCTGCTGTCGTTGCGGATAATCACATCGGCAAGCGCGGTTTTCTTTTCTTGCCCGCCTTGGGCTTGTATGCGCATCATGGCGGCGTCTTCTTTCATGCCGCGTTTATGCACCAAACGGAAAATTTGTTGTTCGGGTGGGGCGTAAGTCACCCATAGGGTGTCGCATTTTGGCAACATGCCCGATTCGATCAGCTGAATGGCTTCCACCACCACCACGCTGTGCGGCGAGCGGCGAATGAGGATATCCAACGCCTGCCCCACCAGGGGGTGGATGATGGCTTCGAGCTGCGCCAAGGCTTCGGGATCCGAAAAAACCTGGCGGGCGAGGCGAGCGCGGTCGATCTGTCCATCGGGGCCAAGGATAAACCTCCCGAAAGTGTCTACCACGGGCTGATAGCCCGGCGCGCCTTTAGCGACGGCGCGATTGGAGAGCGCGTCCGCATCGATGCCATACGCTCCTAAATGTTCTAGCATCTTACGCACCACGCTTTTTCCGGTTCCAATGTTGCCGGTCAGTCCTATTACATATTTTCCGGGCCAGGCGCTCATATGTCCTCGTTATCGTCTGTGCAAGTCAGCCGTGCTGACGGTTCTTCATCTGTCTTTCCATTGTATTCGCTGCTTTTATAAATGTCAAACATCAAAAAATAAAATTAACCGAATATTTGCATGGCGGTATGCAAAGTGCGCCGCCCGCCCCTAAGATTATCTTATCATCATCTGGCGCAATCTCGCCACCATATATTAAGCCCCCTCTTATGATCCCCCCATCTTACTGGGGGGATTTAAATGCGAAGAGCGGCTTCACCAACGCGTTAGCGCCGCCGCTCCTGCATACGGGTTCGAAATGCCGCCTCCGGCGCTAGGCGCTTTCGATGGCTTCTTTAGCCCGCTTGGTTTGCTTGCCGCGCTCTTCGGTGTTGAGGATGCGCTTGCGAATGCGATAGCTGTTCGGGGTCACTTCGAGCAGCTCGTCTTCATCCAGATATTCGATGGCCTCGTCCAGGCTCATCAGGCGCGGCGGGTTCAGGCGCACGGTGATATCGGCGCGAGCGGCGCGCATGTTGGTGAGGTGTTTGGTTTTGCAAACGTTCACCGCAATATCGTTTGGTTTGGCGTTTTCGCCAATGACCATGCCTTCGTAAACTTCCACTCCGGCCCCCAGGAAGAGTGTACCGCGTTCTTCGGCGTTCTTCAAACCATAGGTGGTTGTGAAGCCGGTTTCCCAGGAGACAATCGAACCGCGCTCACGTCCACCCATCGCTCCACCATAGGGCAGGTAGCCATGCAGAATGGAGTGCATCACACCCAGGCCGCGCGTCGCCGTCAGGAATTGGTAACGAAAGCCCAACAGGCCGCGAGTGGGAACCAGGTAGGTGACGTGGGTAGTGCCCTCGCCTTCGACCATATCGATCATTTGCCCGCGACGTGAGCCGAGCATCTCGATGACGATGCCCAGGGTGTCGGGGTGGGTTTCGATATGTACTTCCTCGTACGGCTCCAACGTTTCGCCATTGGGGCCTTCTTTTAAGATCACCTCGGGTCGCGAAACCTGGAATTCGTAGCCTTCACGGCGCATGGTTTCGATTAAGATCGCCAGGTGGAGTTCGCCGCGGCCCGAAACCGTGAAGGCATCGTTGGTATCGGTTTCGGCCACGCGCAGGGCCACGTTGGTGCGCAGCTCGTTCATCAGGCGTTCGCGCAGCTTGCGGGTGGTGCTCCATTTACCTTCTCGCCCGGCAAGAGGTGAGTTGTTGATCGAAAAGGTCATGCGCACCGTGGGTTCATCCACCTGGATGGGCGGCAGCGCCACCGGATTTTCGGGGTCGGCCAGGGTCTCGCCAATGGCAATGCCTTCCAGCCCGGCCAGCACCACAATTTCGCCGGCTGCAGCTTCAGGCACTTCCACCTTCTCCAGGCCCTGGTGGACGTACAGGTAGCGCGCCCGCTCTGCCAGCACCTGGCCGTCGAGGGTCATGCGCGCCAGGGCTTGCCCGGCCTTAATTTTGCCGGCGAACACCCGACCAATGGCGGTTACGCCACGATAGTCGTCATAGCCCAGGTTGGTGACCAAAATTTGAAGCGGCGCATCCGTATCAACCATGGGTGGGGGAACATGCCGCAAAATGGCCTCGAACAGGGGTTGCAAATCGGGGCTGAGATCGGGGGTTGTCCCGGCTTTTTGGGTGATGGCGTTGGTGTAAATGATGGGGAAGTCGCTTTGCTCGTCGCTTGCTCCTAACTCGATGAACAGATCAAAGGTGTCGTTAACAATCCGTTCCGGTTCGGCGTCTTTGCGATCGACTTTATTAATCACCACAATGGCCGGGTGGCCTAAGGCCATGGCCTTGCGCAGCACAAAGCGAGTTTGCGGCATGGGGCCTTCGGCGGCATCCACCAGCAGCAGCACGCCGTCTACCATATTCATGACCCGTTCCACCTCGCCGCCAAAATCGGCATGGCCGGGGGTATCAACAATGTTGATTTTCACCTGCCGGCGTGTTTTGCTATCCCACACTTGCACGGCGGTATTCTTAGCCAAAATGGTAATGCCGCGTTCGCGCTCCAGGTCGTTCGAATCCATAATCCGTTCGGCCACTTGTTGATTTTCGCGAAATACCCGCGCTTGTTTTAATAATCCATCCACCAGAGTGGTCTTGCCATGGTCAACGTGGGCCACAATCGCCACGTTGCGAAGGTCGGTTCTTTCGATCATTGCCATACTTCACCTCTAAGACACAAAACCCCGGCCATCACAGCCGGGGTTGATTTCCTGCTTGCAATTAATAATATCACGATTATCCAAATTGAAAAAGAGGTCAAAATGCTTTTTTTATATTTGGATGGGTGAGTATCCTACCTTTGGGCGGGAGTTTTCCCCATTGTCCTATCCCTCAATTTTGCCTAAAATCAGAGCATGTTAAGAGCCGCTAGATAAAGCAGGGGGGAAGGCAGAGTCTGCTGTCTGGCGATTGGGTTGATTGAAGATAACAAGAAGGAGGAATGTGAAATGGCTGGTAAATTTTCTTCATGGATTTCAGGTTTTTTGATTGGTGGAGCAATCGGCGCGGGGGCGGCGCTGCTTTCCGCACCGCAATCGGGGGAGATGACGCGCTTTATGCTGCGCGAAAAAGGTAAGCAGGTCAAAGATCAGGTGGTCACCACCTATGATGACACAGTTTCGCAAGCGGAGCAGGTGATCGGCGAAGTGACCGGCCAGGTGCGCCAACGCGCGACGCGTTTGAGCGCCGCCGGCCAGGATGTGCTGGATGAGCAGCTGGGCGTGATTGAGCGCGGCGCAAGCCGTGTGAAGCGCGCTCTCAAGGAAGAGGGGCAGCAGATCGCCGAAGAACAGCAAAAAGTTATGGATCACGCGGCTAAGGCCGCCGATGACACCATCAACGGCTAATTCGCTCTAACCAACGGCATCATTTCGCTCCCGCCAACCTCATCTTTTCCGGCTCTTGTTTCCCGATATTGCTTGATGGAACGGGTTGGAAAAGCCAGGGGGTTCTAAGAAGGTGGGAGCGAAATTGTGCCGCCTATTCATTTCACTGCGAAAGGCTGCCCATGGAAGGCCAAAACGAAGTTGCAATTCGGCTGGATGACGTGACCTATGAACATATTCCGGGGGTTGGAATTTTTGATATCGATACTGCCGTGCCACGCGGCACGATTTTTGGCCTGATTGGCCCATCAGGGAGCGGCAAAACGACCACCGTGCGGGTGATGTTGGGCCTGCTGCGCCCGCAAAAAGGCACAGCGTTTCTGTTAGGCCAACCCACCACCCATTTAGCTAACAAAACCCGCGAAAACACCGGCTATCTGCCGCAGCACTTTGTGCTGTATCCCGATTTAAACGTATTGGAGAATTTGCGTTTTGCTGCCAGTGTATATGGGGTGGGCTACTGGCGGCGCGCCGAGCTGATTAATCATGTTCTGGAGACGGTAGAGCTGGGCGACGCTCGCCGCCGGTTGGCGAAGGACCTCTCGGGTGGAATGCAGCGCCGCCTGGCCTTGGCCGCCTCGCTGCTGCATCGTCCCGAACTTGTCTTCGCCGATGAGCCAACTTCGGGCATCGACCCGGTGTTGCGCGCTAGCATTTGGCAATTTTTGCGGGGCTATCGGGATGAAGGCAACACGCTGATGGTCACCACGCAGTATGTGGCCGAAGCCGCCTACTGCGATATGGTGGCAGTGATGAGCGAGGGGCGCTTGCTGCATGTGGATACGCCGGATAACCTCTACCGAAAAGCTTTGGGAGGCGAGATCGTCACCGTGACGGTGGACCCGGAAAATGTGTACCCACTGATGGGCTTGCTGCGCCAGGATGCTGATATTACTAAGATCCGCAACGCCCCTGGCGAGGTGGGTAAGCTGCTGCTCACGGTGGATAACGCCGGCGAGATGATCCCGCGGGTGATGGAAATTGCCGGCAGCCACCCTGGGATTAAGATATTACAAATTAACCGCTATGAGCCGCCATTCGATGATATTTTTGCCGATCTGGTGCGCCAGGAACCGGTGGAGGCGGCGGCATGAAAGCCATCATTCGTTTATTAGCCTTTTTTGGTAAAGAGACGCATGAAGTGCGCCGCCAGCCGCGCCTGGTGTTGAGCCTGATCTTGGGGCCGTTTCTCATTCTGCTGATTTTCGGCCTGGGTTATATGAATGAGCGCCCGCCTTTGCGGGTTTCGCTGGTGGTCCCGGCGGAGTTGCAGCAAGATGAGCGGGTGCAGTCTATCCAGCGCCTGGTGGATAGCAACTTCAACCTGGTAAGCACCTATGATACTCCGCAGCCCGCCCTGGACGAATTAGCCGCCGGGAAGGTGGAAATGGTGGAAGTGCTGCCGCCCGATGCTTTGAAGCTGATGGAAGATAAGCAGCAGGTTCCTTTGCAGTTGATTTATAACGATCTTGATCCGCAGAAGGCCCAATATTTTGAGTATACCGGCTATTTGCAGGTGGACGCCATTAATACCTCGCTGCTCTTAGGAACTATCGGCGACTTGCAAACCGACATGGCCGATGCTCGCCGGCAGATCGCCGAGGCGCGCGGTTCACTCCAAAAGGTGAATCAAGCCATGTCGCCGGAGGAGATCGCCGACACGCGCCGCCAGCTTAAAAGCCTGGACGCGGCGCTGGTGATGCTTTCGGCCTCGCCGGCTGCTTCGGCTGCCCTGGCCGGGCAAGCCGCCCAATCGGATCAACCGGCAGACTTAAGCCAGGCGCGTGAGGACATTGCCGACCTGGATAAGGCGCTGGCCGAAGGGCAGGTGTCTGCTGAGCAACAGCGTGTGCAAGCCCTGGATGGACGCCTGGCTCGCATGGATCAACGCCTGGGCCAGATGGAAGGGACCAGCCCCACCACGATCATTGCCCCTATCAAGCAAGAATATAAGAACTTGCAGGGCAGTACGGTGGATATGATGATCTTCTTCGCTCCCAGTGTGCTTTCGCTCATCTTGCAGCATATTGCTGTGACGCTTGGCGCGCTGTCGTTAGTGCGTGAGCGGGTGAGGGGGGCGCTGGAGTTTTTCGGGGTGGCCCCCATTAGCGTGGTGCAAGTTCTGCTAGGGAAGTACCTGGCATATATTTTGTTTTTAGGGATCATCGCCGCCGCCCTTACGGCGCTGCTGGTGTTTGGCTTAGGTGTGCCCTTCTTGGGCAGTATCCAGGCCTTTGTGGGTTTCACACTGCTTTACCTGGTCGCCAGCGTTGGGGTAGGCTTTTTGGTCTCTTCCATTTCAAGATCTGAAAACCAGGCGATTCAATTTTCGATGCTTATCCTGCTGATGTCGATCTTTTTCAGCGGGTTCATTTTGCCTTTGGAATATTTCCGCCCAGAAGTGGGCTTCATCTCGGCGCTGCTGCCGGTTTCGCATGCTAATATGGGCTATCGTAACTTAATGCTCATGGGCCATCTGCTTCAGCCGGCGAATGTCTATGCCCTGGCGGCGATTGCCCTGGTTACGTTTGTACTTGTGCTGTTTATTTGGGGGAGACAGTTTAGAAGACTTGCCTGATAAGGAGAACATCATGATAGATTTTAGCAATAAAGTTGCCCTGGTTACCGGAGCCAGCTCCGGGATTGGACGGGCTGCGGCGCTGGATTTCGCTCAAAAAGGGGCAAAAGTAGTGGTTGCCGATGTGGCCGAGCAGGCCAGCCTGGAAACCGTGGCCCTCATTCAGCAGGCCGGCGGCCAGGCTTTTTACCAGCCCACGGATGTTAGCATCCCTGAGCAAGCTCACGCCATGGTGGATGCAGCGGTGGAACGTTACGGCCAATTGAATTTCGCCGTTAACAACGCCGGCATCAGCGGCCCTTCGGCGCATGTGGGTGACTACCCGGAAGACGGTTGGCGCAAGGTGATCGATGTCAACTTGAACGGCGTTTTTTACGGCATGAAGTATCAGATCCAACACATGCTCACCATTGGCGGAGGGGTCATCATCAACGTCTCGTCCATTTTAGGGCTGGTTGGGTTTGCCGATTCATCAGCTTATGTGGCAGCCAAGCATGGGGTTTTGGGTCTTACCAAAACCGCGGCGCTGGAATACGGCCAAAGTGGAATTCGTGTGGTGGGCGTTTCGCCGGCGTTTATCGAAACGCCCATGCTCACCAACGCCGGGATGACCCCCGGCAGTGATTTGTACAATTTCATTGCATCTAAACACGCCATGAACCGCCTGGGCACGCCGGAAGAGATTTCGGGCCTGATTACCTGGTTATGCAGCAGCGAAGCCGGTTTCATCACCGGTAACACTGTCTTGGCGGATGGTGGCTATACGGCGATGTAAGCCTGGCCGGCGACGATAGGGAAAGTCCGTATACCCCAGCGGAATTATCCCCATTGGCGGGTCTGCCGGTAGAGGTTATATTTAGCATATAGATGGGCGCAAGCAGCCCAACGGGGATACAACTTTAGGGGAATCAGGAAAGGAGAGAACGATGAATAAGGATATTTTAGCAGGTAAATGGAAACAACTCCGCGGCGAGGTTAAGAAAGCCTGGGGCGACCTCACCGACGACGATCTGGATGTAATCGATGGTCAGCGCGATAAGCTGGCCGGTAAGCTCCAAGAAAAGTATGGCTGGAGTCGTGAGAACGCCGACCGTGAGATCGATAAGTTTGTGGAACGCGCCGACCGCATGTAATTTGCGTTTACAGTGGCTCTTCTAGCAACAACCAAGAACGCCGCTGATATTATGCCAGAGGGAAAAAGCAAATTATTTCCCTCTGGCGCATCGAATTCAATCGCCTCTGCCCATCCTAACGGATGAAAATTCTTATGACACGGCAGATCGATGGCGCAGAAATGAAACCCCGGCGGATGATCGAAATGCCATGCTTGAATGGCTGGTCAGCCGCTATTTTTACAGGAGGAAATTATGACTAAGACAGTTGTAGCACTTTATGATAGTCACGACGCGGTAAACCGCGCTGTGAATGAGCTGGTAAATAACGGCTTTGCCCGTGATGACATTAGTATTTTGACCCCCAATGCGGAAGGGGAATATGTTCGTGAAACGTCCGCCAGCATGGAGGAAAGCGCCGCCCAAGGGGCAGGCGTGGGCGCTGGTTTGGGAGCAGCTTTGGGTGGCCTGGGCGGTCTGTTGGTTGGCCTGGGCGCTTTGACTATTCCGGGAGTTGGCCCAGTGTTAGCGGCCGGCCCACTTGCCACGGCGCTCACCGGTTTAGCCGGGGCAGGTGTGGGGGCGATTGCCGGCGGCGTAACCGGCGGCCTGTTGGGAACCTTGATAGACCTCGGTATTCCCGAAGAACGGGCCCACTACTACGCTGAAGGGGTGCGGCGCGGTGGTACGCTGCTCGTGGTGAGCACTACCGATGACCGCACACGGGATGCGGTTGATATTATCAATCGCCAACATCCTATCGATCTGAATCAACGCGCCGAAGAATGGCGGCAGGGCGGCTGGAGCAAGTTTGACGCCTCTAGCCCAGCTTATTACACCGGCCGCAGCGGCGCGCACGCCGATGAAGACCCCATTGTGCCTGGAATGGCCACCAGCGCCGTGCCACCCGTAACCGGCGCACATATCAACGATGGACGCAAGGCGCACACGGATGATCCTGCGGTGGCGGGTATGGCCCGCAGCGCTAAGCCGCCTCTGACCGGTACGCCGCTTGAAGACGGGCGTGAGAGCTATGCAGAAAACCCGGTTGTGGGCGGTATGGCTAGCAGCGCCACCCCACCCCTTACCGGAACGCCTGAAGACACCGGGTATGGATCCGATGTGTTCCCATACGATGAAAAGAACCCCGTGGTGGGCGGTATGGCGCGTGGCGCCGACGCCGACCTGGCGGCTTTTGAACGCTATGAGAGCGAATTTGAAGATTACTTTAACCGCAGCCCGTATTCGGCCACATATTCTTATACTGAATATCGCCCCGCCTATATTTACGGTTATGGGTTGGCCTACGATGATCGCTATCGCGGACGCCAGTGGACGGAAATTGAACCCGACGCCAACCGCTATTGGGATGAGCGCCACCCTGGTACGTGGGAGCGATTCAAAGATTCTATCCGCCATGCCTGGGAACGCTTCAAGGATGCGGTTGACTAACCCCCTATAGGAGTAACCGCGGTGTAAAAACGCCTCTCAACCATCAAGTTGAGAGGCGTTTTTTGGATCCGTTTATCGGGGAGGGGGCAATTCTTATGGCGCAAGTGTGCATGTTGGCCCAATCTATTACCGTTCGAGGATGCGTACCGGTGGGCTGGGTTGATGGAACGAGCAAACCGGGGTTGTTTTCATAAGCCGATGATATAGAAAATCCCCAGTTTTTTATTGTAAAATTAAGCCATGTTTTAGCGATGGGGCGAATATGCCTCGGCTGTTATAGGCCTGCTGTTGGATCGAACTTTTAAAGGATAGATACGATGTTATCGATATGCTTATTTGGGCAGCCCCGCCTGGCGTGGGATGGGCAACCTGTTACGCTGAATGCCCCGCCGCGCACCCTGCCGCTGCTGGCATATCTGCTGCTGCACCGCCGGCAGGTGCTGGAACGACAACAAGTGGCCTTTACCTTGTGGCCGGATGACCCGGAAGCAGCCTCGCGCGCCAATCTGCGCCGCCATTTGCACTGGCTGGCGCGGGCGCTGCCGCCGGCGTCGCCCAATCGCCCGTGGCTAAAGCTCACGGCCCGAACCGTGGGTTGGAACCCGGAGGCCGATTTCTGCCTGGACGTGGCCGATTTTGAGCGCCTGGCAGCCGACCCCGAACGCATCCCAGAGGCGCTGGCCCTGGCGGTGGGCGATTTGTTAGAGACGGTGTACGACGATTGGGTGTTCTTCGAGCGAGAACGGCTGCGCGAGCGCGTCTTTGCGCTGCTGGAGCAGATGGCGCAGCAGCGCCGGCAGCAGGGTTGCCTGGCGGAGGCGATCCATTATACCCAGCAGCTGCTTGGGCGCGACGTTCTGCGCGAGGACGCGCTGCGCCGACTGATGGCGCTGCGCTACGAAGCCGGCGACCGGGCCGGCGCACTGGCTGAGTATGAGCGCTTTGCCGCCCGGTTGCGGGCAGAGATGCACGTTGAGCCAATGCCCGAGACGCGCACCCTGCACGAGATTGTGCTGCGCCAGGGGCGGCTGCCCAGCGTGCTGAACGCCCCCCTGCCCGGTGCAGCAGCGCACGCGCAAAGGGGCCAGCATACCTTGGCTTTTGTTGGTCGGGAGAGTGAGATGGAGCAGCTTCGCCATCGCTGGAACCGGGCGGTGCATGGGCAGGGAGGAATGCTGCTGATTGGCGGGGAAGCCGGGGTGGGCAAAAGCCGTCTGGTGCAGGAATTGGCCGTGCATGTGGAGGCCCAGGGCGGGCGGGTGCTAATGGGTCAGACCGCCCCTGGCGAGATGAAACGCTACCAGGCAGTGATTGAAGCGTTGTACGCGGCGCTGCCGCTGCTTGCTGCAATTGAGGGTGAGATCACCCGGTTGGGGGTAGTGGCGGGCATTTTGCCTGAGCTGCGCCAGCGGCGCAACCTGCCCACGCCCACCGGTTTGCCCCCCGACCGTCAGCGCAGCCGGCTGTTCGACGCCCTGGCCGGCTGCCTGGAGCGGCTGGCCGAGCCGCGCCCGCTGCTGCTGATCCTCGAAGACTTGCACTGGGCGGGCGAATCAACCCTGGCGTTGGTCGAGTTCCTGGCGCGGCGATTTGGCGCTCGCACGGCTTTGGTGGTCGCCACCTATCGCGAAGAGGAAACTGCCCCCCAGCACCCACTGCGGGAGCTGCGGCGGGCGCTAAAATCCGATCACCTGCTCGATGTGCTGGCGCTGAACCGCCTGGGCCGGCCGGCGGTGGAGGCGCTGCTGCGGCTGCCGACCTGGCAGGGCCTGGCCGGGGAAAACCCGCAAGCCGCCGCCCAGCAGTTGTTCCACACGAGCGAGGGCAACCCGCTGTTCCTCAGCCTGCTGCTGCAGCATGGGTTAGAGATGGGCCGCCTGGCCGTGGGCCATGCGCCGAAGACCCTCCGCGCGGCGGTGGCCGGGCGACTGGCGCAGCTTTCGCCGCAAACTGGCATTTTCGCTGAGGCGGCGGCGATGTTTGGCGCAGCTTTCGATGTTGAAGCAGTCTGCCAGGTGGCCGGGTGGGAGGAGTGCCGCAGCCTGGAGGCGCTGGACGAACTGCTTGACCGGCGATTGGTGCGGGAGGGCGGCTCGGATGGCGATTACGCCTTTACCCATAACCTGATCCAGGCGGCGCTGGTGGAGGCCATCCCGGCGGCTCGTCTGCGCCGCCGCCACCACCGGGCTGGCGAGGTATTAGAGCGGTTGTACCCCGAACGCCGTGTGGCCCTGGCTGCCAGGCTGGCCCAGCATTTCGACCTGGGCGGTGAGCCGCAGCGCGCAGTTCCCTATTACCTGCAGGCGGCCCGTAATTCGTTGGCGGTGTTTGCTGATGCCGAAGCCTACCTGGCCCTGGGCCGGGCGCTGCAGCTGGCAAACGAAACCGGTTTTTGTAAAAGCAACCCGGCGATGTGTTTCGATATGTTGGAAATGCGAGAGCAGATATTAAATCGGATGGGCGACCCGACGGCCCAGCTTGTGGATATTCAGGCCCTGGCCGCCTTGGCGCAGAGCATAGATGACTACACCTACCGCTGCCGGGCGGCGCTGGCGGAAATTAAGTACTGGCAAACCGTGGGACGGCTGGAAAATAACCCTCCGCTGATCGAACGGCTGAAATCCCTGGCCCAAGCCAATGATGACCTGAATTGGCAGGCGACAGCCTGGCGCCGCCAGGGGCTGGGCGAGTTCATGGCCGGACGGGCCAAAGACGCCGCCCCCATTCTGCTTAAGGCATTGGATTTCGCCAGGGCGGCGGGAGATGTGGAAGCGCAGGTGGAGACTCTGGCGCGGCTGGCCGAGACGGCGATCTACCTGCGGGATAGTCTGCAGACGGAACGCTGGATTGCCCAGGCATTGGCGCTGCAAACTCCGCAAACCAACGCCGATCTGATGATTCGCTTACTATGGTCGCTGGCTGCCGCCCGCCTGATAAATATGGACTCGGCCGGGTGCATCCGGGAGGCGGAACGGGCGCTGGCGCTGGCCGAGCAGGCCAACGATCTGAATTGGCAAGGCTCGGTGCACCGCTTGCTCGCCCAGGCGCACAGCCGACAGTTCCATGTGGAGGCAACCCGCCGTCACTTGCACCAGGCCATGCGGCTGTATACGTTGACCCAACGGCAAAATGGACTGGCGATGGTTTACCAGACGATGGCGAGCCTGGAACTCGACCTGGGTCAGTATACCCTGGCATATGAACACTACCAACAGGCGTTAGAAATTGCCATTCGGATAGGAAAGCGCGCTAACCAGGCGGAGGAACTGATCAACCTGAGCAACACAGCCAGTTTTCTTGAGGATTACCTGGCTCAAGAGGATTATGCCCAGCGCGCGCTGGAACTGGCGCGCGCGATCCAGAACCAACACCTGGAAGTGTTCGCCCTGGATAACTTGGGCGCAGCAGAGCTGTGCTTGGGCCAAACCGAACAAGCGCGGGAACACCTTGAGCTGGCCTACCAGATTGGCAAAGCCCTAAACACGCTGGCTGAAACCGCCGGAGTGCTGATAGACCTGGCTCTGTGCTGCCTGGCGAGCGGAGACTTAGAACGGGCGGGTGAGGTGGGAATTGAGCTGGAAACTATGTTCCAGGCCCAGGCCGGTGAACTTGCCGACGAGCAGCGCGTACTATGGGTGTTGGCTCAGGTCCACCGCGCTCAAGGACATGACGGCGAGGCCGCAGCCCTGGCGGCGCGGGCGTTTCAGCTGGTCGAGGATAAGTGCGCCGCCATTCCGGAGGCCGAGCTGCGCCAGACCTATCGCAACCTGTCTTACAATCGCCAGATCATTGCCGCGCATGTAAATCGCCACTGGCCGACATAACTGAGCCTAAATTTCCCTTATCGGGCCGTCCCAATAACCCATTGGACGGCCCGATTTTTTTTTTGGACGATTTTTGGACGCTGCCTCCATAAAATGAAACTATCATGAACGATCCAACGCCCACGCACCGCCGAACGTATTTCGTCCGCCTATGGCTGGAATCAGACGGGGAGACTGTGCAGTGGCGCGGCCTGATTGAAAGCATCCCACCCGGTTTAAATTTGTATTTCGCCTCGCTCGCTGATCTGAATGATTTTTTCCGCTTCCAAACCGATCAATTAATCGAAATAAAAACTACCCACGCATTAATAGGAGTAAACCATGAAACATAAGCCTGTTTTACATGTTTTGTTAGCCCTGGTTCTTGTGACGGTGTGGCTGTTCAGCCCGATGTCGCGCCCGGCCTTGGCCCAGGATGAGGGGCCGGCCCCGGAGCCAACCAGCCAGGACTTTTCTCCGCTTGAAGGGGAGGGGGCCTCCTCCACCCCGGACGTTGATGAAACCCTGGCTACGGAGGAAGCGCCCCCCCCAGATGAAACGGCTGCCCCAGATGAAGCGGCTGCCCAGATAGAGATGCCCAGCGGCTTGTACGAGGCGTTGACGGCGGTGGAACCGCAGTTGGCGGCTGCCGATCCGTTTGCTATCAACAAATTGTATGCGGGCGGCTCCCCGGCAGACGCCTTTGGTTTTTCGGTGGCGCTGGATAACGACGGCGACACGGCGGTGGTTGGCGCTTACGGGGTAGACGCCTACGATGAAAACGTGGGCGCGGCGTATGTGTTCACCTTCGCCAGCGGAATGTGGCAGCGCCAGGCTAAGCTGTACGCCGCTCCCAATGAGCACGATGACCGATTTGGGATATCAGTCTCGATTAGCGGAGATGGGAATACCGTGCTGGTGGGGGCCGACTTGAACGACGATGGTGCAACCGTGGATGAAGGCGGCGCGTATGTCTTTACCCGAGATTCGAACGGGGCCTGGCTCCAGGCAGCTTACCTGGCGCATACGGATTCCGCCTATGCCCATTTTGGTTGGTCGGTGGCGCTTAGTTCGGATGGGCAATATGCGCTTGTGGGGGCGTACAATGCAGACGTGAGCGGCGAAGGGACGCATGAGGGCAAGGCGTATGTGTATACTCGCACCGGCGGCTGGGTGCACCAGCAGACTTTGAGCCTGGAGAACGCCCGCGCCTACCTGGGCTACTCGGTGGATATTGATATGGACGGGAACGTAGCCGTGTTGGGGGCGCCGGGGTACAACAGCTCGGTGTCCGATGCAGGCGCGGTGGCGGTGTTCCGGCGCACTGGGGCCACCTGGACGCATTCTCGCACGCTAATCCCATCCGACTTGAAAGCGGGCGACTGGTTTGGCCGCTCGGTGGCGATTAACGCCGCAGGCGATACTTTCGCTGCCGGGGCGTCTCGTGCGGATGTCGGCGGCATCATCGATGAAGGCGCCGCTTATGTATGGGTTGCCGCCGGCGACAGCTGGACTCAGCAGGCCAAGCTGCTGCCGGATGCCAGCGGTAACGCAGATGACAATTTTGGCGTATCGACGGCGATCAGCAACAGCGGGGATACGGTGGTGGTGGGGGCGCTAAATGGCGGCGAACCTACGGCGCCCACTGCGGGGATGGCGTTCGTCTTCTCACGCTGGGGAACCACCTGGAGCGCACCTGCCCATTCGCTGCTGTGCAACACCAACGGGGATCGCTGCGGGGTGGCCGTGGCGCTAAGCGGCGATGCTAAGCGCATGTTAGTGGGCGCTGATAGAAATGACTACGCCGGCATTACCAATTCAGGCATAGTGTGGCTGCTGAATCGTCAGATAGGTGGAAGCGCCTACCAACCCTCGATGATCTTTCAAGGTTCGGGAGATGCGAGTGATTATTTTGGCGTCGCGGTGGCCTTAAGCGATGATGGAATGACCGCGTTGGTGGGCGCTCCCAGGGATGATTTTGACGGCATCGTCAATTTAGGTTCGGCGTGGGTCTTTGTGCGTTCTACCAACGGTTGGCGGTTGCAGGCGCGCCTGGTTGGCAGCGTAGTGGAGGCGGAGGCGCGCTTCGGGGAAAGTGTGGCCTTAAGCGAGGATGGCAACACAGCATTAGTTGGGTCGCCATGGGCGAACGACGGGGTGCTCAATGGCGGGGTGGCTTACCTGTATGTTCGCTCGGGCGAGACTTGGACCCTGCAACACAAGATTAAGCCGGCTGCGCCTGGAGCGAACGATCATTTCGGCCAGGCGGTTTCGATTTCGGACGACGGCCAATGGGTGGCAATTGGGATGCCGGGTGTAAATTTTGACGGGCAGATCGGCCAAGGTACAGTCTATCTGCGCCGGCGCTCCGGCGCCGGGTGGTTTGACCCGATGCTGGTTAGCCAGGGCGGAGTGGGTGCTAATTTTGGAAGTTCCTTGGCGCTGTCTGGTGATGGTTTCTACCTGGCAGTGGGAGCGCCAGGCGTGGCGAGCGGGCGCGGGTCTGCCTATGTCTTCAACCGGCTGGTGTCATCCAGTTGGACGTTGCAAAGCACGCTGCTGCCTCCCGATGGCGCAGATAATGATGGGTTTGGTTTCTCGACCGCCATTGACGACAGCGGCGCAGTTATCTTGATAGGCGCCCCTTATAAGGATGTTGGCGCTTACGCCAATGTAGGTCAGGCTTACGCCTACAGCCGGTCTTCGAGCGCCTGGGGCTTGTTCGATGTCCTGACATACCCCTACCCAGGCAGTGATAAAGTGGATGATAATTTCGGCTGGTCGGTATCGTTGAGCGGCGACGCATCCTGGGCGTTAATCGGTGTGCCCGGTTCCGATATTAACGCGATAGAAGGCGGAAAGGTCATCCCGCACATCAACTATGGAGGCGCGTTTAACGACCGACCTGTAATTCAAGACCCCCAGGGCCGGGATGGTGAACGGATGGGTGATGCGGTGGCGCAGAGTGACAACGCCACCCAGGTATTGATTGGCGCAGGCGGTGGTATAGTGGGACAAAACCCTCTTGGCTCGGCATACAGTTTGCAGGCGCGCTACGCCTATTCGTTTCTGTATCTGCCGATAATGCGCAAGTAGCACAATCATTTTTTTGCGCTTGCGCCGAGTGGAGATCAAAAAATGAGCCTGGCGGAAATTGCCAGGCTCATTTTTGCGTTACTTAGCTTGCTCTATAGATTAGATCCAGCCGAGCAGCAAGGCCACGATAAGAACCAGCAGGAGGAAACCTACCAGCCCCGAACCCGTGTAGCCCCACGAACGGCTGTAAGGCCATGCCGGCAGAGAACCGATCAGAAGCAGAACCAACACAATCAAAAGAATAGTACCTAACATGTCAAACCTCCTTATGTCTATTAATAAACCTATTGCTAGTAACAGTCCCTTACATTACACGACGCCGAGTTATAACCCCCAACAACAGCGAAAGGACTGCCGAACCTACAACTGACCACAGCAAGGGGAAGGTTTCCCCTTCTACAGTAATCGGCAGGGGTTCGGGTAAACCGAACTGCCGCGCAATCCACATTCCGATAATTGCTCCGATGAAGCCAACTACGATAGAGGCTAAACAGCCGCCGATCGAGTAGCCCGAAATGGCCTGGCCTAAAGCGCCTGCTACGGCAGCGATGACCAATAAAATTAAAAAGCCTGTTATGCTCAATCTCTCCTCCTTACTTGCTTAGCAAAAGTCTTAAACAGCGGGCCGGCGGCTAAAGACCATTGATCCTAAAAAAAGTAACAGAAAAACAATAAACATGATCTTCGCAAAACCAGCCGCTGCGCCGGCGATGCCGCTAAACCCGAGCACACCGGACACAACTGAGACCAATAAGAATAAAAGCGCCCACATCAACATGCCTACCTCCGATTTTCTGTCCATCCCTTGAGCTTGGCGTGGCTCTGAAGGGGCTGTTTATCTAATTCTTATCATACATGAGTTCGGTAGAGGCGTGAATGGGGATTATTCCTTTAACCGATTAGGGTTTTCCCTTACCGCCGCATATACAGCGACTAATCTGACCAGCCGAAATTTCCGACGGCAATCATAGCTTAACCAGGCTGTCTTTGATTGCCAGGACAGCGGCTTCTACCCGCGAAGCCACGTGGAGCTTACTGTAAATCGATTCAAGGTGCTTCTCCACAGTTTTTTGGCTAATGCCCATTTCCAGCCCAATATCTTGATTGGTTTTTCCTTTCACCAGGTTAGCCAGCACTTCGAGTTCGCGCCCGGTTAGATCATTCCGTTCGTTGGGGTCGTTGGTGGTCCAGGCTGAAATCACCGCCGCTACCCGGCGGCTTATCCATCCGGTTTCCCCCCGCGCCACACCTCGCACCGCGTCCACAATGGTCTGCGGCACTTCTTCCTTAATCAGGTAGCCCGAAGCGCCAGATTGCAGCAGACCAAAGATATACTGCTTATCATCATAAGTGCTAAGCGCCAGAATGCGCACCGGCAAGCCGGCTGCCACTACCTCGCGGGCTACATCTACACCCTTGCGGCCGGGCATTTCCATATCCAAAAGCATTACATGAGGGGTAAGCTCTGTTAACATTGCCATGGCTTCATCGCCATTACCTGCTTCGCCAACCACTTCAATATCCTCGGCGCGTTCTAAAAATTTGCGAATGCCGGCCCGGGTGATGGGGTGATCGTCGGTAATCAACACACGAATTTTATCTGACATCATATCCTTCTCGGTCTGGTATATCCTTTAAAGTATTTCGGCTGCGCCATGGCGAGGGACAATCACCTGAATGGTGACGCCTTTGCCTGGCTGCGAGGTGACGTTCAGCTTGCCGTCCACCGTTTCCACGCGTTCGGCCGCTCCGGCCAGGCCCAGGTGACCCTGGCGCACCATCGATATCCACCGCTTGGGCACATCGAACCCCACCCCGTTATCTTTAATCACCAGTTCAATCTCGTCCGCGTTGAAGCTAAAGCGAATTTGAACCTCGGTGGCGTGGGCATGGCGCACGATATTGCTAAGCGATTGCTGAACAATGCGGTATAAGGTAAGACGCAGTTGCTCATCCAGGTCTTGTCCATCGTACATCAGGTCGAGATCTAATTTGATCCCGGGATGATCGTTCTCGAAGTGTTCGGCCAGCTCCCGAATGGCGCCTTCCAGGCCGAAGGGGGCCAGGGTGGGCGGGCGCAGTTCCCGGCAGATGCCGCGCAGCGAGTTAATCAGGTGGGAAACTTGTTCCTGGGTGCTGTGCAGTTCTTTTAGCCCCTTCTCGGCCTGGATGTACTGCTCGAAGTCCGAGAGAGTGTACATTACACTGTAAAGTTCTTGCAGAGGCTCGTCGTGCAGCTCTTGCGCCAGGCGCAGCCGTTCGGCTTCGCGGCTTACAACCAACTGGCGCTTAACTTCATCCAGTTCGGCTTCCACTTGCTTCCGGGTGGTAATATTTTCCACCATCAAAATTGCAAACCAGGGTTCGCCGGTTTCTTTGCGGATCCATGTAAAAGTGAAGCTGCCCCACACCAGCCGGTGCTCCTTGTGCATCATCCGCTGTTCCAACTGAAGGAAGTTTACATCTCCATTGAAGAAGTCTGCATAGGCTGGCTGGTGCTCCCGGAAATCGAGCGGCAGCAGCAAGTCCGTCATACGGCGTCCGACAAGCTCGGCATTGCTATAGCCCAGCATTTGCTGGAGCGAGTTATTGGTGACGATAATTGTGGCTTGGAGATCGATGATAGCTTTGCCCACGGCGCTGCTCTCAAAGATGGTGCGGAAGCGCGCCTCGCTGGCGCGCAGGGCGTTTTCCATCTCCACACGCTCATTAATGTTCAACGCCATGCCCACTGCCCCAATGACTTCGTTTTCGTCATTGCGGATAGGGACGTACCGGGCTTCGTAGTTGGTCTTGTCTCCGATGATTTCTGTCGCCACCTCTTCGCCCGCCAGGGCGCGGCGCATATCGGCGGCAATTTGCGGGGTGTCGGACAGCAGATCGAAAATCGATTGGCCGATCAGCGCCTCCGGGTCCAATTTCAGTTCGCTCAGGCCGCGCCCGTCGGCGAGAATGATTTTGCCTTCGCGATCAATCGACCAAATGATGAGCGGGGCAGCTGTTACCACGCGGCGCAGCAGCTCTTCGCCGGCGCGCAGTTTTTCGTCGGCTAAAACTTGCTCGGTAATATCTTGTCCAACGCCGATCACCTTAACGGGGCGGCCCCGGTTATTCAGCACGAGCTGCCCTTGGGCGCGTAGGATGCGCACATCGCCGTCGGGGCGGATAATACGGTGCGTAAACTCAAAACTGCGGCCTTGTTCCAGGCTTTCGGCGAGGATGGCCTGGGTGCGCTGCCGGTCTTCCGGGTGCACCCGATCTAAGAAAGCTTCGACGCTGCCCGCAAAATCTTCCGACGAAGCGCCATAAATCCGATACATCTCCTCCGACCAGCTGACACGGTTGTTGAGGATGTCCCATTCGTAGCTGCCCATATGGGCCAGTTTTTGCGCCTGCGCCAACTGGCGTTGGCTGCTGCGCAGGGATTCTTCGGCCTGCTTGCGTTCTACAACCCGCCCTAGCTGCGTGGCTATGTTATCTAGCGCCTCGATAAGCGACAGGTTGACCCCCATGGGTTTGAGGCTGTAAAACTCCAGTATGGCCACCATCTCTTTCTCAACCAACACTGGAAAGGCCAGGCCGTCACCCAGGCCGCAGGCGGCTGCTTCAGCGGCGCGCGCATATTCGGGGGTGGGGATATGGTTGCGCAAGGCGAGCTTGCCGCTTTCAAGCACCTTACCTGGTAGGCCCTGGCCGGGGATGGGTTTGAGTTCATGGGTCTTGCCGATGAACGATTCAAATCTCACCGGGTCTTGCACCGCCCAAATTGGGCTAGACAGCATCACGGTGGGTTTGAACGGGTCGCGCAAGAACACATGACCCACTTCCCAGCCGGTGTATCGGCAAATTAAATCCAGGGCGCTGCGCATGGCTTCGGTCACCGTCTCGGCCTGGCCGGCGGCGGCGGTCACATCTTGCAGCAGCTGCACCAGGCGGCCTCGCGCCATAACCTCATTTTCAAGTTGAAGGGTGAGCTTCTTTAGATTTTCGTGTCCTTGATTGCGATAAATGGCGGTAGCCAACAGGTTGGCGATGCTTTGCGAGAAGCCGATTTCGCGCTCCGAAAAGGTGTGCGGATGGCGATAGTAGACCCCCAACACGCCATAAGGCGCAGACAGGCCGAAGATTTTGACATTCAGCCCGCTTTGCAGGCCGGCTGTGCTGAAAATGGGATCGTTGGCGAAGCGCGCATCGGCGCTAAAGTCGGCGAGCGCCTGCACACCAGATGCGAACAGGGCCGTCCCCACCCCATCGCGGTTCAAAAGGTCGAAGCGAATGGCGGAGGGGTCTTTCCACCCATAGCCGGCGCGATAGATGAGCTGGGCGGCGTTGGGGTCGTATTCAAGGATAAAACACGCCTCCGCTTCTAACGTGCCTACGATTAACTCAACCGCCTCTTCAAACAGGTTCAGTTTGGCGTCTCCAGCCAGGGCGCGTATTCCCAGGTTCGCCACCACAGTCAAAAGATCAGGCAGGGGGGCGGCAGTGCTGCTGTCGGACGGGTGTGGTGGACCCAAAAGATTGGACACATTTTGGGCTAATCATAGGGGGGCTT
>CAZHFU010000009.1:0-116744 GCA_964531975.1 uncultured Anaerolinea sp.
CGTTGCCCGACTGGCAGGTGTTTCAGTAGCTACCATCAGCCGGTATCTCAACCATACCGCCCCCCTCCTGCCGGCCACGGCTGAACGGGTGCAGGCTGCCATGGATGAACTCAATTTCGCCCCCCACCCCGCCGCGCGCAGCCTGGCTACCAACCGCACCAACACCATTGGTCTCGTTCTGAATAAGATCGAGGGCGATTATTTCACACCCCTGCTGGAAGGCGTGGTGGCGGCCACGGAAAGCCAGAACTACAATCTGCTCATTTTCACCACTTCCAACCAATCTCGACATTTAGACCGCCGTGTGCTGGGACCCGCCTATACCGATGGGCTGCTGGTTTTCCTGGATAGTCTCGATGAACAGGAATTAACCGCCCTCCACGAAACTGAACAACCGATCATCTTGATCCACCGTTCATCCCCCACCGACTTAAACCTGCCCATGGTGACGATAGAGAACAAAGCCGCCGCGAAAAGATTGGTGAACCACCTGATCGAAGTTCACCAGCGTAAGCGGATCGTCTTCTTGCGCGGGCCACAAGATAACGAAGACTCCGGCTGGCGCGAGATCGGCTACCGCCAGGCGCTGGAGGAAAACGGCCTGGAGGTGGACGAAAGCTTGATCGCCCCCGGCGAGTATGACCGCTATATCGCCCAAGATAGCGTTCGCCGGCTTTTAGCCGAAGGCAAACAGTTTGATGGCATCTTTGCGGCAGACGACGACTCGGCGCTCGGCGCGATGACCGCCCTCAAAGAAGCCAGCATCGACGTGCCCGGCCAGGTTTCGGTAGTTGGTTTTGACGATCAACGCCTGGCGCCCTTCCTCAACCCACCTCTCACCACCGTACATGCCCCAACCGACCAGGTGGGCAGCACAGCGGTGCAGCAGCTGTTCAAATTGATCCGCGGAGAAGCTGTTCAACCTGAAATCCTGCTCCCCACCGAATTGATCTATCGGAATTCCTGCGGCTGCCGTTGATTGATTTTGCCGAGCCAACCCGCCCGATGCCCACCGTTTGGCTTAAAACCCGCCAAAAAGTCCGTGGTTCACAATCAGAAAGCGAAAAGGAGAAGAGTAAGATGAAATCAACCGTTACAAATCTGTTTGCAGTACTCATCGCGCTAACTCTGCTGCTCTCGGCCTGCGCTCCCGCGGCCCCCGTCGCTCCGGCTGCCACCGATGCGCCGGCGGCCTCCGCCGCAACTGATGCGCCCAAGGCGTCCGCCCCAGTGGAGATACGCTGGTTCATTGGGCTGGGAACCGGAACCGATCCCGATCAGTTGGCTGCCGAACAGGAAGTGGTGGATGCCTTCAACGCCGCCCATCCAGATATCCACCTGGTGACCGAAATCGTCACCTACGAAGCCGCCTTCGATACGCTGGCAACCGAAATTGCCGCCGGCAACCCACCTGATATCGTTGGCCCGATGGGTGTAGATGGCGCAGAATCTTTCCATGGACAATGGTTGGACCTGACCGAATTAATTGCCGCCAACAACTACGATCTGACCCAATTCGATGAAGGCGCAGTAAATTTCTACAAAACTGGCGGTGAAGGTCAGCTTGGCATCCCGTTTGGCGTTTATCCTTCCGTAATGTACTACAACAAACCCCTCTTTGACGAAGCCGGCCTCAGTTACCCCCCCCACAAATATGGCGAACCCTATATTTGGGCAGATGGGACTAAATCCGAATGGAATTACGAAACCGTCAAACAACTGGGACTGCTGCTAACCGTGGATGCCAACGGCAAAGACGCCACCGACCCGGCCTTTGACGCCGCCAAAATCGTCCAATATGGTTATGTGCCGCAGTACCAGGACGCGCGCGCCATGGGGTCTTATTTTGGAGCGGGTTCTTTAGTCGCCGCAGATGGTAAGACCGCACAAATTCCGGAGGCTTGGGCCGCCGGATGGAAATGGGTCTATGATGGAACCTGGAAATCGCATTTCATCCCCAATTCGGCGGTGATTGAAAGCCCGGACATGGGCGCCGGCGATATGTTCGGCGGCGGACGGGCGGCGATGGCGTTGACTCACACCTGGTATTACTCTGAAATTGCCCTGAAAGACTGGGATATGGCCGCCGTGCCTTCCTACAACGGCCAAACCACCGCCAATTTCAACGCAGATACTTTCCGCATCATGAAATCCACCAAGAATCCTGAAGCGGCCTTCACAGCCATGAAGTATTTGCTGGATGACGCCTCTTTGAAACTGCTCAGCACCTACGGCGCCATGCCCGCCCGCAAGACCGACCAGGCCAGTTATCTGAAGGACCTTAGCGGAACCTACGCCTGGAATCCGGACTGGCAAGTGGTCTCCGATAGCATTGCCTATGCAGACAATCCCTCCTTTGAAGCCTGGGTGCCCAATTACCTGGAAGCCCGCGCCCGCGTGGCCAATGATTTCACCACCTTGATCCAGACCACCGACGGCTTGGACCTGGATAAAGAAATCGCTAAGCTCAAAAGTGATTTGCAGATCATCTTCGATAAGAAGTAAACCGAAGAGCCAGTAATAAAGACCACGAATTGTTTCCGGGGCGAAACAGCAGCTGGGTTTCGCCCCGGAAGATGGGAAAGGACGGCAACCAATGGCAATCGGAGAACTTCTCAACCGGCAGAATACCCCTAAACAAACGGTTCGCATCGGCAAGCTCAGCCCGCTCGCCCGGCGCGAAGCGTTAACCGGCCTGGCATTCATTGCCCCCTGGCTGATTGGCTTTTTGGTTTTCACACTTATTCCCATGATAGCCTCTTTTATCTTCTCGCTCACAGATTTGCGCCTGGGTATGGATCACCCGGCGCAGTGGAATAATTTCGAAAACTACAAGACCCTTTTGATCGACCCACAGGTGGGTAAGTCACTGCTGGTGGTAGCCAAATTCGGTTTAATCAGCTTGCCGATTGGCATTCTTGTACCGCTGTTTCTGGCGCTTTTGTTAAACAACAAACACCTCAAAGCCGCGCCGGTCTTCCGAACCTTTTTTTATCTTCCCTATATCGTGCCCTTCGTGGCAGCCGTGTTCATCTGGGGTGGTATGCTCAATTCCGAAACCGGTTGGATCAATGAAGTATTACGCTGGATCGGGGTTCAGAATCCGCCATTATGGACCAATTCGGTCACCTGGGTCTATCCGGCGTATGTCATATTGGGCATTTGGGGCATCGGCAACGGCATGCTCATCTTTCTTTCCAGCCTGCAAAACGTTCCCACGGAACTTTACGACGCCGCCAAGGTGGATGGCGCCGGATGGTTTGCCACAATTATTAACGTCACCCTCCCGCTGATTTCGCCGGTGCTTTTTTATGCGCTGGTTCTGTCAATTGTCGAACTCTTCCAATATTTTCTTGTGCCGCTGGTGGTGCAAAATGGAACCGGCGCGCCCAATGGTTCGACCATGTTTTACAATCTGTATTTATACAAGACCTTTTTTGTCTTCCAGAATATGTCCTATGGTTCGGCATTGGCGTGGGTGCTATTCCTGATTATATTAGTGGTGACCGTGATCCTGTTCAAAACCGCCAAATATTGGGTATATTACGCCGGCGAAAGTTATCGCTAAGGAGATGGCATGAATACCAATCCGCACCGCTCTAAACGCATCAAGGATTTCTTGCAGGCGCTGGCGGCCACTGGCGGGGCGCTCATCCTGCTGGCGATGTTTCTTTCACCGTTTGTCTTTATGATATTTACGGCGCTAAAATCGCCGGAACAAATGGCCGCGCTGGACGCCCCCATCTGGCCCGCCAAGCAAGCCACCTTTACCTACCACGATAAGGAACTGGAAGTCTTTTACGTGCCTATGCCCGACGGTACGAAAAAAGAGTTAGCCATGCTGAAGCCTGCCCGGGCGGAAAGCATCTTTATAGACCCCGCCGACGTGCAGGCGGGCGAGATCACCTGGAGCGGAAGCTGGCGCGCACTCGACCGCCCGTGGACGTGGCGGCCGCGCTGGCAGAATTTCGCCGAGGTTTGGAGCCTGCTCGATTTCCCCCGGCTCTTCCGCAACACGCTTTTCTTGGCGATTATGACTGAGATTGGAACCCTTATCTCCTGCACCCTGGTGGCCTATGGATTTGCGCGTTTTCGTTTTCCGGGGCGCGGCCTGCTGTTTACCATTTTGATCTCCACCATCTTTTTACCCGCCGCGGTAACCACCATTCCGACCTATACCTTCTTCCTCAAGATCGGCTGGGTCGGCACATATCTACCCCTCATCATTCCCTCCTTTTTCGCCAACGCGTACGATGTTTTTCTGCTCAGGCAGTTTTTCTTGACGATCCCCCACGAAATGGATGAAGCGGCAACGATTGACGGGGCAGGGCCTTTCCGCATTTTTTGGTCGATCATTTTACCGCAATCGATGCCCGTGCTGGTGGCGGTCAGCGTCTTCCACATTGTTTGGGCTTGGAACGACTACTACAATCCCTTAATCTACCTCTCCACCAAACCGGAACTCCAGCCCATCGCAGTGGCGATGACCCGTTTCAACGGCATCCATTCCACCAATCCCCATCTCATCCAGGCCACGGCGCTGATGGCGCTGGTTGTGCCGCTGGCGCTGTTCTTAATGGCCCAGAAATTCTTCAGGCAAGGCATTGTCATCACCGGTGTGGAGAAATAAAATCTATTTACCTGAGCCAGATACCCGAAATTTTTGGAGGTTTGTAAAATGAAAATTGCAGTCATTGGCGGTGGTTCCACCTATACGCCAGAATTGATCATGGGGTTCTTAACCCGCGTAGCAGAACTGCCCGTCAGCGAGTTGTGGCTGATGGATATTGACGCGGCGCGGTTAAACATCGTCGGCGGGTTTGCCCAACGGATAGTCGCAGCGCATGGCTCACCCTTTAAAGTGATTCTAACGACCAACCAGCAAGAGGCGGTGAAAGGGGCCGCCTATGTCATCACCCAACTGCGGGTTGGGCAAATGCCCGCTCGCCGGGAGGATGAATACCTCGGGCTGCGGCACGGCTTAATCGGCCAAGAAACAACCGGCATTGGCGGCATGGCTAAAGCCCTGCGCACCATTCCGGTGATTCTTAACCTGGCGCGCGATATGGTTCAGTTGGCTCCTGGGGCGCTGCTGGCGAACTTCACCAATCCCGCCGGCCTGGTCACCCAGGCCGTCTCTATGTTTGCGCCAGATGTACCGGTGGTGGGAGTCTGCAATGTAGCCATCGGTGTTAAGATGCACGTGCTCGATGGTTTGGAGAAAAAACTCGGCCAAAAAATCGACCCACAGCGCGGTCAATTAAACACCCTGGGGCTTAATCACCTTACCTGGCATCGCGGCTTCAAATTGGACGGCGAGGAGATATGGGCGCAGGTGTTGGAAGAAACCATTGCAGAGTTGAAGCAAGAAGAGCAGCCCGAATTTCCGGTGGCATTGATCGAAACACTACAGATGATACCCAACTATTATTTGAACTATTACTACAATACGCAGCACATTTTGAATGAACAAAAGCAGTGGCCGCCTTCACGCGCCGAACAAGTGATGGCGCTGGAAAAGGATTTGCTAAACAACTATGCCGACCCTACCCTGAACGAACCGCCGCCCGAGTTGATGGAACGGGGCGGCGCCTATTACTCCACCGTTGCTACCCAACTGCTGAACGCCCACTATAACGATCTGGGTGAAATCCACGTGGTCAATGTCCCCCACCGGGGCAGCGTACCCGGCTGGCAAGCAGATTGGGTGCTCGAAATGCCCTGTAAAGTTGACCGCGCCGGGGTGCATCCCCTCCCGGCAGAGCCGCTGCCCGAAATCTGTTATGGTTTGATTGCACAAGTAAAATCGTATGAGCTGCTTACCGCCAGGGCGGCCGTAACAGGTGATCGCGGGCTGCTCTATGAAGCGCTGCTGGCTCATCCACTAGGCCCGTCGCTCGATCAGATAGAAGCGGTGATGGAAGATATTTTGTTAACCCACAAGGCATATTTGCCGCAGTTCTGGAAATAGCGAGGGGGTATGACCACTTATTATCTCGGCGCGGACTTGGGCGCAACCAAGTCCCACATTTTGATTGCAGATGATCTTGGCAACATCAAAGGTTTTGGCGAAGGCGGCCCAGGTAATCACGAAGCCGTAGGCTATGACGGCCTCCAGGCCACCCTACAAGAGACGGTGGCGAGAACGTTCAAGAACGCCAATTTATCGCCCCAGCAGGTGGCCGGCTCAGGATTTGGCATCGCCGGTTATGATTGGCCCTCCGAACGCGCTCCGATGTTAAAGGTGCTGGCGACGCTCAACTTGGGCGGGGCGCTGGAATTGGTGAACGATACCGAACTGGGTTTACTGGTGGGTTCTCCACGTGGCTGGGGGGTGGCTGTGGTGTCCGGCACGGGCTGCAACTGCCGGGGCTGGGACGCTACCCGAACGCGTTTTGGACGGGTGACCGGCGGCGGCCTGAATTGCGGGGAATTTGCAGGCGCCAGCGAGTTGGTATTTATGGCCTCGCACGCCATCGCCTATCACTGGACCGGTCGCGGCCCGGCCACCGCCCTATCAGCTGCCCTGGTGAAGAAATATGGCGCTCGAGACCTGGGCGACCTGCTGCAAAGCTTCATCACCAATGAAATGGAACTCAGCCCGGAGGATGCTCGCATCGTCTTTCAGGTGGCTGCGGCAGGCGACGCGGTGGCGATCGATCTCATCCGCTGGGCGGGCCGCGAGCTAGGCGCTATGGCGAATACGGTGATTAAACAGTTGGATTTTCAGCAGGTAGATTTTGACCTGGTGATGATCGGCAGCATGTTCGACGGCGGCGCGCTGCTGACGGATGCAATGAAAGCAACTGTTTTAGCGTTTGCGCCAAAAGCCAACTTCATCCGGGCTGCTGAACCGCCGGTGATCGGCGCTGTGCTGCTTGCCATGCAGCATGCCGGCCTGGAAGTAACTGCACAAATCCGCGCCAATATGATCCGAACCCTGGCGCCAATCCGTAACAACGGAGGTTAAGCGCCATGCCCAAACAGCTGATTGTGAACGCCGACGATTACGGGTACACCCGCGGCATTTCGCTTGGCATCCGCCAAGCGCACCTGAACGGCATCGTGACATCCACCTCCGCCATGATGAACAGCCCCACCGCCGCAGAGGCCATCCGACTGGCCCAAAGCCAGTGCCCGAACCTGGGCTTGGGGCTGCACCTGACGCTGACATCTGGAACACCGCTTTTGCCTGCTAACGAGGTCGCCGACCTGGTAGACGGAGAAGGCCAATTCCATCGTTCACCCGCCTGGCTGGACGAAAGCAACCCACACCATTTAGCCCAGGTAGGGCGAGAATGGCATGCTCAGACCGCGGCGTTTCAAGCCGCGGCAGGCGGCAATCCCGATCACCTGGATTCGCACCACCACAGCTCATATTTCTCCGCCGGCTTATTTGCGCTCATGCTTAGCCTGGCGGAAGAATTAGACTGCGCCGTTCGCCTACCGTGGGGCATGGCAGACACCATTTTTGCCGACCAACCCGCCCGCAGCGATGGGGGGTGCAGCCAGCCGGCCAGCCCGCAGGTTTTCTTTAGCAATTTTTACGATGATGGGGTCAGTTTGGCGCAGTTAAAGGAAATTATCCAACGCATTGACGCCGACCAGGCGCACAGCACTTTTGAGCTAATGTGCCACCCCGCCGTGGTGGATGATGAAGTGCGCCACGCCTCCAGCTATAACGACCAACGCAGCCTGGAATTGGCGCTTTTGCAAAACCTGGAAATCAAAACCCTGCTCCAACAACACGATATTGAGTTGATTCGATTTGCGGATCTTCCATAGAGAGGAAAACATGAAAAAATTATCTTTAGGAATGGTTATTCTCATGCTCGGGCTGGCGTCTTGCACCCCGGCGGCGACGGCAGCTTTAACGCCCACCCCGCCCGCCGCCTCACCCACCCTTGAGGGGGCCGTCGCGAAGTCGCCCACCCCGCCCGCAGGATCCCCTACCGTTGAGGAGGCCGCCGTGATTTCGCCGACCCCAGAAGAGAGTTCGCTGTCCTTCCCGTTTCCGCAGCACCGCGCCTATGCTCCCGGCGTCATCCTGCCCAATCACCGCAGCCAGGGGCAGCTTGACAACGATGTGCGCGCTTTTTACGATTACTGGAAAGCCACCTATCTGATCCAGGATGGGCAAAGCCCGAACGGCAGGCCGCTCTACCGGGTTGCTTTCGGCCAGGATGCGGAAGGACAGGCCAATACCGTATCGGAGGGGCAAGGCTTTGGCATGACCATCCTGCCGGTGATGGCCGGTTATGACCCCGAGGCGCGAACTATTTTCGACGGTTTATGGCTTTTTGCCCGAAACCATCCCAGCGAAATCGATCCACGCTTGATGGATTGGAACCTGGTTGAGACCGAAGGCAACGACAGCGCCTTTGACGGCGACGCCGACATGGCCCTGGGTTTACTGATGGCCGATGCGCAATGGGGCAGCCAGGGCGCAATTAATTATAAAGCCGAAGCTAATACCCTCATTGCCGGCATCCTTGAATCGACCATCGGGCCGGAAAGCCGGCTGCCAATGCTCGGCGACTGGACAGAGCCGGGCGGAGAAGATTACAATCAGTATACCCCGCGCTCTTCCGACTTCATGCTAGTCAATTTCAGAGCTTTTGGGAAAGCCACCGGCGATCCGGTTTGGGACGAAGTGATCGCCAACAGCCAGGATGTCATTGCCGAGCTTCAATCCACACACAGCCCGCTAACCGGCTTGCTGCCGGACTTTATCGTCATGACGCCCATACCCCATCGCCCGCTCCGGCAGAGTTTTTGGAAGGGCCGGATGATGGACATTACGGCTACAACGCGGGCCGCGATCCCTGGCGCATCGGCGCCGACGCCATTCTGTACCAGGACGCCCGTTCGCGGGCTGCCGTCCAAAAAATCTCCACATGGGCGGAATCCACCACCTATGGCAACCCCATAGCTTTCCTTTCGGGATATGATCTGGATGGAAATGCGACCGAGGACAGCGATTACTTCACCACTTTCTTTGTGGCCCCCCTCGGTGTGGCCGCCATGACCAACCCAGACCAGCAAGAGTGGCTTAACGATGTGTATGATGCGGTTTATCATGCACATGAAGATTATTACGAAGATACCGTCACCCTGCTTTGCCTGATCGTCATGAGCGGCAACGCCTGGGCGCCGTGAGCGCAGTTACAAGCCTGGCGGGATAAATTCAATTATGATAAAGATTTTGCTCTGGAAACCCCGCCCAAGGGCCGTCTACACAAGAAGGCAGCAAGGCGTTGACCCGCCCCGGCGGAGAAAGCGCGGAGGCCCTCCTACCTGCCGCAACCGCCGGCGGCCGCCTTGCCGGCTGCTGCTCCACTGCTGAAGGCGTATTGCAGGTTATATCCGCCGCACGGGCCAACTACGTCCAGGGTTTCACCGGTCAGGAACAGCCCTTTCACCCGTCGCGATTCCAGGGTGCGTGGATCGACTTCCGTCACTGGAACACCGCCCGCGGAAACCTGGCAGTACTCAAATTCCCGCACCCCCTTCACCCGCAGCCGGTGATCCGTCAGCTTTCCGATCAGCCCTTCCATCGCCCGGTCGCTCACCTGGTGCATAAGCATCCCCTCGGGGAAACGGGCGTTTTTCAAGAAGGTTTCTGCCGCTTTTGGCGGGAAAAAGGCCCCCAGAAACACCCGTAAGGGCATGGCCGTCTTTCGCTTTTGCGCCAGCAGCTGCTCAAATTCTGCTCGATAAAATGCCAGCAGATCGAGCGACAACATCAACTCGGTTTGCGGATAGGCGGAGACTGCATGGCTGATATTCATCACCGCCGGTCCGTTCAGCCCCCACTGGGTGAAGATCACATTTCCGCGGGAGGAAGCTACAGGTTGCGATCCATTCCACAAGGTGACACCCACATCCAGGCGGACCCCCTGCAAAGGAAGAAGCTCACCCAGGTCCACCAGCACCGGCGCCAGGGCCGGACGGTTTGGCAGCACGGTATGGCCCAGCCGTTCGAGCACCGGGAACAGCTCTCCACGCGAGCCGAGGGTTGGGTATGCCGCCCCGCCGGCGGAAACGATCACCTGGTCAAACTCCTGCTGCTCATCTTTGTCATCCAATAAATAGCGAACGGACAGGCGTTTCTCACCCGCCTGGATCGAACTTACCCAGGCCGGGCTGCATATCTTCACATTTGCAGAATTTAACGCGCTCAGAAATGCATCCACCACCGTGTGTGCGGAATTGGACAGGGGATAATACCAGCCATCCGAAGTCTTATAGACCGGGATGCCGATTTCGGAAAGGACGGCCAGCAAATCCTGCACCCCAAACTGCTGGAACAGCGTTTCCAGCCAATGATGATCCGCGCAGGTATAGGCCGCTGCGGCTGCTGCATCATTAGTGATATTGCAGCGGCCGCTGCCAGTGACCAGTAATTTCCGCCCCACGGCTGCATTGCGCTCAAACAGGGTTACGGCTCCGCCATGCCATCCAGCCTGGATGGCTGCCATCATGCCCGAAGCGCCTGCGCCGATCACCGCGATAGCCATGCTCCCATTATACCGGAAGACGCCGCTCTAGTTTTGGATGTGGGTGCGCGTCACGCTCGAACGAGCCGGGTGGTCCATCCTTCGCCCTCCGCTTTCTTCACCCGCGCGGCGAGGTTTGCTACCACGGCCGGGGTTGACTTCTTCAACCCGCAGCAGGTCGGCTAGAAGTCGCAGTCGTCGAGGTATGACGTGTCATCAAAGCCGAACATCGCCTACCTGGCGTCAAATGTCGATGCAGCCTGGAAGAAGCAGTCGCCCTGCCGCCCCGCGGGTACGCGAGCATCCCCTAGTATGGTCGCTTAACCACAATCGAGATGACCAAATCGTCAGCCGCTTGATAACCGCCTAAAAACACGACAACAAAGGTAAGATATGTATAATTCCTTAATCTGCCGAAAAGCCATTTATGGTATTCTTTGAGAAGTAATTTTCATTTAACACGGAATGAGATAACTGTTTCAGAAAGAGAGAAAGGTAACCATGGGAAAAGCAACACAAGATCTACGTAACGAACATGATGCGCTTCTGCACGTCTTTACAATTTTAGACAAAATGTTGGCATCCACCACTAAAAGTGATGCGGAGAATTTACACTTTGGAAACGAGTTGGTACATTTTCTGCAAATATTCGCCGACAAGTGTCATCACGGCAAAGAAGAAGGCATATTATTTATGGAATTAGAGAATAGAGGCGTTCCAAGTGGTGATGGACCAATAGAGGAACTGCTCCAGGAACACCAGCAAGCCAAGGAATATCTTGCCTCGATGAACAAATCTCTTCAAGCCCAAGACCTGGCCGATTTCAAAAACGCGGCCATTAAATATCGCGATCTTTTAAGGAATCATATTGCCAAAGAGAACGAGGGGCTGTTCTTGATGGCCGACAAACTGTTGGACGATACCCAACAGGATGAACTTTTTGAGAAATTTGAAAACCATGAAGAAAATGTCATTGGGCATGGCGTTCATGAAGAATTACATGCAAAAATTCATCAATGGGAAGCGGAATATCAAGATGAGGGCCGATAATTTCTGGGAAACCGATGACATGACCGCCGCGCTATGCTGCTCGGAGGCCGGTTTTAGCAGATGGGAAAGCCGTTAGACAGATCACCAGGAGATGATATGAAGACATGTAACGATGTGATGACAAAAAGGCTTACTTGTTGTTTGTCCACCGATTCTGTTGCGAGTGTGGCGCAGCTAATGAAGAAAGAGAATGTCGGTTCTATCCCGGTCATCGAGAGCGAGCAAACTAAAAAACTGCTGGGCATCGTAACCGACCGCGACCTGGCTTTGCAAGTTGTGGCTAAGGCGCTCGACGCCAAAACCACCAAGGTTGCGGATGTAATGACCCATAAGACCATCACTTGCCGCTCCGATGACGATATCCAGAAGGCTGTAGACGCGATGGCGAAGCACCAGCTGCGGCGAATGCTTGTGGTGGATAACAATTACCAACTTGTGGGAATTATCTCCCAGGCGGATGTGGCGACGCGTGTTAACCGACCGGATGAAACAGCCGAGATGGTTAAGGAAATTTCACAGCCCAGGGAGTAGTCTCCAACCTCAACGCGCTCATGGCTCTGGATACCCAATAAGCCGCCGGCGGCGCGCTCGCCGGCGGCAGCGAGGGGGCATTTCCCCTTACCTTTCCCAAGATGGGAACAGACATCTTTCTAACGGGGTAGTGGTAAAATCTTCTCATCAGGAGGAGAGTACGTCATGTCATCTAAACCCGCCCGCCCCCTTCCCTCTAGCAGCTTACCGATCCAAGAAATTGCCCGCTATCCCTTGCCCGGCATGGCCGCGCCGGCAGAGCTGAAATTTAGCAGCGACGGGCGTTGGATTGCCTACCTGTACAGCCCCGAACACACCCTGACGCGCCGGCTTTACGCCTTCGACCCGCTCAGCCAGGCACACTGGCAGCTGGTGGAGTCTCCGAGCGGCGGACAGACCGACGCCAACGTCTCCTTAGAAGAGGCGCTGCGCCGCGAACGCCTCCGCCGCCGCGAAGAAGGCGTGACCCAATATCAGTGGGGGCCTGGGGGAGGCGGAACCCGCTTGCTGATTCCCGCCTCCGATGGGTTGTACGTGGGCGAGGTGGAAGCAAGCGGCGCGCCGGCGGCGCTGCGGAAGCTGGTCGATGGCAGCCAGGCCGCTTGCCTGGATGCGCAGCTCTCTCCCGACGGCGAGTGGGTGGCCTATGTGCAAGATGGCGAAGTGATGGTAGCGCCGTTTGCGGGCGGCGCGCCCCGCCGGCTCACTTTCGGGGGGCGCGAAACTGGCAAGACCCACGGCCTGGCCGAGTACGTGGCCCAGGAAGAGATGGGGCGCTTTAGCGGCATGTGGTGGTCGCCCGATAGCCGCCGTATCTTATTTGAAGAAGTGGATACCACTCACATTCCTATCTACCGGATTGTGCATCAAGGCAAAGCGCAGACGGGCGCGGGCGCCCAGGAAGACCACGCCTACCCCTTCGCCGGGGCGGAGAACGCCCACGTACGGCTGGGGATAGCGGAGGTGATAGAGCAGGCGCAAGACGCCGCCTGGCTCGATTTGGGGCCAGAGACCGATCAATACCTGGCCCGCGCCGGTTGGCTGCCGGATGGTCGCCCCTGGGTGCAGATCGAAAACCGCTCCCAAACCCGCCTGGAGCTGCAGATTTTCGAAGACGCCGGCGAGGCCGGCGATTGCTGGTTGGTAGAAGAGACCCACCCCTGGCTAAACTTGCACGATATGTTCAAGCCGCTCAAAGATGGTCGTTTCATTTGGGCCTCGGAACGCAGCGGCTACCGCCATTTGTACCTGTATGGTGAATGTGGCGAGTTTATTCGCCCTCTAACCGAGGGCGAATGGATGGTGGACAGCCTGGATGGCATAGACGAACAGCGCGGGCGGGTGTATTTCAGCGCCACCAAAGAAGACCCCACCCAGCGCCACGCCTATTGGGTGTCTTTGGAAGGCAGCCCACCCCATCGCCTGACCAACGAACCCGGCATGCATTCCGTGGTCATTGCGCCCGATGGCACACGCTTTATCGATACCTGGCACGCCCTGGCTCAGCCACCGCGCATTACCCTGCAGACCCTCGAACCGGGGCAAAGCGGCGCAGTCATCTACTCCGAAACCGACCCGCGCATCCAAGGCCTGGGGCTGGAGCCGCCCGAGCTGGCGCAGCTAAGCAACCGCTATGGCGATGTTCTGTATGCCGCCATTTACCGCCCGCCCCAGCAGTTCGGCGAAGGGCCTTTCCCCACCCTGGTGGATGTGTACGGCGGCCCCCATGTCCAGTCGGTGACCAACGGCTGGCCCCTGACCGCCGCCATGCGCCGCCAGTATTTGCGCAGCCTGGGCTTTTTGGTGTTTGTATTGGATAACCGCGGCAGCAGCCGGCGCGGCCTGGCCTTTGAAGCGGTGTTAAACCGCAATATGGGGCGGGCCGAAGTGGAAGATCAAGTTGATGGTGTGAATTGGCTGGTACAGCAGGGTTTGGCCGACCCCCAGCGGGTGGGCGTATATGGCTGGAGTTACGGCGGGTATATGGCCTTGATGTGCTTACTGCGCGCCCCCGAAACCTTCCACGCGGCTGTGGCCGGTGCGCCGGTGACCCATTGGGACGGCTACGATACATTTTATACCGAGCGATACATGGGCCGCCCGCAAGATGAATCCGAAGCTTACCGCCAGAGCAGCGTAATGGCCCACGTGGACGAACTGCACGGCCGCTTGATGATTGTGCATGGTCTCATCGACGAAAACGTGCATTTCCGCCACACCGCCCGGCTGATTAACGCTCTCATCGGCGCTCGCAAACCCTACGATTTGATGCTTTTTCCCGATGAGCGCCACATGCCGCGCCGCGAGGACGACCGGGTTTATATGGAAGAACGCCTGCGAGACTTCTTCTTAGATTTATAAGTCATCGCCGCCGGATAACCACTCGCTTACCAGGAACTGGGCGTCCAGGTCGGGCAGGTTAATATGACCCGCTTTCACCAGCATGCGCGCATCGAGCGGAATATCTTCGCGCAAGGCAATCGAGCCTTCATACGCCAGTTCGGGGATCAAGATACGCCCGCGCCCGTTGGCCTTATCAACCAGCACCGCTTCGCCGCGCCAATCGGGATGTTGAAGCAGGAAAACCAGCGTCCAATGGCGGCGCGAAAATGCTTCGGCCTGCGCCACGCTGCCGGTCAGCGAATCCGCCAGGGCCACGCGCTCAATCATCTGCCACGGCTGCAAAACCGGCCGCCCGCTTAGGTGGGCGCGCAGCTGTTGGTGGGCGAGCAAATCTAAGTAGCGCCGCAGCGGGCTGGTAACGCGGCTGTAGATGGAGAAGCCAATCCCACCGTGTGGGCCAGGCTGGGCGGAGGCCTGGCTGCGCTTCATAAAACGCCGCAGGGCAAATCGCTGCGCCATGCTTAGCAGCGCGGGGGGCTGTTTTGCCCACGCCTGCACCTCACGACCTGCGTCGGGGGGAACATTTAAGCCTTCTTGCAGCACAAACGGAAACGCCAACCCATGCTGAATGGCATATTGACCGGCGGCTTCGCCAGCCACGAGCATGGCCTCCCGCACCATATTGCGCGATTGCAGACGCTCCAGCGGGGTGATTTGCACCACGCCATCCACAACGTGAATTTGCACTTCAGGCAGGTCTAGCATAAACGCGCCGCTGTCTAAGCGCCGCTGATAGATAGCCTGGGCAATATGATGCAGCCCGGCCAGGTGCGGGTTAGCATCTAGCGCCAGCTCAGCGGCGGGGTATGAAAGGCGAGTGACTCGCACCATCGAGGGGTGAATCTCGCAGGCCACCGGCTGGGCGGCGGCGTTTAGCTCAATGCGCAAAGATAACGCCGGCGAAACTTCGTGCAGCCCCAACCCAAGGGCGGGAACGGCATCGGGCGGCAACATGGGGACGGCCCCCTCCGGCAGGTACAGGGTTGCGCCGCGGGCGCGTGCTTCCAGATCGGCGGGGCTGTCTGGAGGAACCAGGGCGGCGGCATCGGCCACATGCACCCAAAAGCGCGCCGATTGCAGCTCACCGGCATCGTCCAGGGCGACATCAATCAGGGAGAGAGCGTCGTCGGGGTCTTGGTTGCCCTCGTCGTCAATCGCGTAGGCGGTCAACCCGGTCAAATCCAGGCGCGGTTCATCGGGCAGGGGCGGCAGCGCCAGGGTGGGGGGCTTCGCAGCCAGCCCCCAGCGCGCCGGGTAGGGGTTGTAGGTGATAGGCCACACCTGCCAGGCCAGCAAGCGGGCATGGGCGGTTTCAGGGCGTTCGTGGCGGCCCAATTCACGCAGCACCCGGCTATCTTTGCGCCGCCCCAGAGCCAGGTCTTCCACCTCGCGCACATAACGCTCATCTTGGGGGCCGGCTTGATCTTGCTGGGCGCGTTGGATGAAATCATTCCACGCTTCCGTTTCCTGGCGGCGCGCCAGGCGAGTGGCGGCCTCGCGGGCGGCCTCCTCCGCGCTCAGGGCGGTGATGGCCTGGGGCTGACCACGAAAGCGCGCCCCATCTTCCACCCACAACCAGGCCGCCCAGGCAGTTTGCGGTGTGTAATCGCCAAAGCCCAGCTCGGCCAATTCGGCCAGACTGTGCGCCTCGCCGCTCTCGGCCAGCAGCTCCCAGGCGTCTTGCTCGTCGCCGGGCAGGGGGCCGAGCGCCTTCAAATCGTTCAGCGGGCCAAGGTGCAGCACTTCCACATCCTTCACGCGCACCCGCGCCACATCGCCGCTTTCCAGCTCAATATCCAGCCGCTCGCCGAGCTTTAGCACCCGCGCGGGGCGCTTCTTGTATAAAACCAGGCTGTTAACCTTGGGAACGAGTTCGATCATGCGCTGGATAATACCATAAGCTTGCCCCGGCGCAGACAGAACTATCGCCCGGTGGGGAGACGAAAAAGCGCCGGTAAGAATTTAGTAAACGAGTTGAACGAGCGCCGCAAAATCACCTCATGCGATATTAAAATCCAACCCCGGCCGCCCCAAAGAATGCCAGGTGAACAGATGCCGGGCGCAAGAGCGCGAGATAAGCCGGCGGTGGTTGTATAATGGAAAGCTGCTTCCAACCTGGTCTACCGTCACCCGCCAAGGAGAATCCCCATGAAATTAAACGAAGTATTACCTGTGCTGATTTCCATCGCTTTGCTAATCTTAATTGCCGCCGTGCAAAAACAAAGCCGGGTCTTGGCGGGCATCATCGCCACCATGCCGGTCGCCATTCCTCTATCGCTGTGGGTGGTCTACGCCGCCAGCCAGGGCGAAAAGGCCGCCGTGGAAAGTTACACGCTCGGCATGGTGATGGGCATCCTGCCCACGGTTGCTTTTTGCATCGCCCTGTGGATAGGAGCGCGCTGGGGGATTAAGCTCGGCGGGCTGATTGGAATAGCGTACGCCGCCTGGGCGGTATCGGCAGCGGCGCTGCTGCTGCTCCGGCGCTGGACGGGTTGGTGAAGCGCAGATTGGCGCCGATAGCAGCGCTAGTTTCGATCCAGGGCAGTATCGTTGAGCGCCGCCGGATCATCCAACGGTTCGATATGTGTCAACACCACCGACCCCGGCAGAGTGGCGCGCAGATCGCTCTCCAAGTTTTCGGCCAGATCGTGAGCGTGCTGCACCGTCCAATCTCCCGGAACGAGCACATGCATCGATATAAACGCTCGCGCCGCGGCGGCGCGGGTGCGCAGGGCGTGAAACTGCACACCCTGCGGGGTATATTTATCGAATATCTGTTGAATTTTAAGCAGCTCGCTGGCGGGCAGGGCTTTGTCCAGTAAGCCTTGCGCCGAGCGGCGCACCAGAGTGATACCAGTATAGACGATATTGGCCGCTACGATCATGGCGACAACCGCATCCAGGCGGATCCAGCCGGTAAAGTATACCAGCGTGACCCCGCCAATCACCCCGGCAGTGGTGATGACATCCGTCATCAGGTGGCGCGAGTCGGCTTCCAGCGTGATCGAGTTGTGTTGTTTCGCCGCCCGCCGTAAGACCAGCGCCACCCCCAGGTTGACCAGCGAAGCAGCGATAGAAACCGCTAAGCCCAGCCCCACCTGCTCTAGCGGCTGCGGCGTAACCAGGCGGGGCAGCGCCGAAGCAATAATGCTGCCGGCAGCCAACAAAATCATCCCGCCTTCGAAGCCGCTGGAGAAAAATTCCACTTTCGAATAGCCGGAGGGGAAATCTTCGTCGGCGGGGCGGGCGGCGATTGTAAGCGCCGCCAAAGCCACGATTGCCGCCACCAGATTTACCACCGATTCAAGCGCATCCGAAAGCAGCGATACCGAGTTGGTTAACTGGTACGCACCCAGCTTCATGGCGATGGTGATGAGCGCTGCGCCAATCGAGAGCCAGGCAAAACGGGTTAATTTAACAGACGATGAAGCGGGGTGGGAAGGAACAGTCATCATTGAGGCGCCTCCTACTTAAAGGACACCGTTTATTGTATCCTATCAAACCCCCACCGGCGGCATGTATTTCCTCGTCCCATACGGCATCGCTCAAGAAACTGCCCGCTTTTGCGTCTCAACCACAGGTTGACTTTCTTGCAGCACAATGGTAGACTCAAATTATCTTATTTGAGACACCTTAGAAAGGAGGCTGCTAAAATGACCCATATCACCCGAATTGTATCGCTTATTTACACGCCTCCTGGCTTCCGAGCTTAGCTCGTCGCTTTACCTGGTTAAAGGTAAAAACTGCCACAGGCGCGCCCCCTGTGGCGGTTTTGTTTTAACCCCACGCAGGTGATATCTGCTTAGAGTTTTGTTTGCACAAGTGTAACTTGATGGAGATTTAGAAGCAATGAGTGCTTTGTTTTCTGATGATTGGAATGAAGACGAGGATATCGGAGCGATCCGCAACCTGCCGCAGCGCCAAAAACGCACTGCAGGCGTGTCCAAAACCGCGCGCCGCGCTCACCGTCAGGTGGGGAAGCTCGACTCGCAGCTGGCTCCCCAGGCCGATGTGGCTGCCTCGTTTCGATTTTCTTACACCGCCTCACGCCACGAAGCGCAGTGGCTCGTCGCATCGGTGGGCGAGTTTTACGAAGGCCAGTGGATCGACGATGTACTGCGATTGGTGAAGGTCGGCAAAGAAGCCAACGTATATCAATGCCGCGCCAACGCCACCGTGCAAAACCTGCCCAACCCTTACCTGGCGGCCAAGGTTTATCGTCCTCCCCGGCTGCGCAGTTTGAAGAAAGACCATATTTACCGCGAAGGCCGTTCGAACCTGGGCGCAGACGGCAACCAGATAACCAATGACGGAATGCTGCACGCCATGGCAAAACGCACCGAGTTTGGGCGCGAGCTGCTGCACACCTCTTGGATCCAGCATGAAGTCAAGACCATGGATTTATTGCGGCGGGCGGGCTGCGATGTGCCCGAGGCCTACGCCGCCGCCAATAACGCCATCTTGATGGGCTACGTGGGCGACGACGCAAGCGCCGCGCCGACTTTGAGCACCGTTCAGCTTTCAAAAAGAGAGGCTGCCCGTTTATTTGAACGCGTACTCCACAATATCGAACTGATGTTAGCCCATGGACGCATTCATGCCGACCTGAGCGCCTATAACATTCTATATTGGGAAGGCGAAATCACCCTGATAGACTTCCCGCAGGCCATCACCCCGGGGCAGAATCACAGCAGCTTTCTCATCTTTGCGCGCGATGTGCAGCGTGTGTGCGATTACTTTATGCGCATGGGCGTCAAAGCATCTCCGCACAACCTGGCGACTCAGCTGTGGCGCAAACACCAATATCCGCTTCCGGCGGAAGTGGACCCCGCCTTACTTGACCCCGATGACGAGCGCGACCGTCGCATGTGGGAGGCGCGCTAAGCACGTCCGGCTGCCTGCTCCGCCAGGCTAATTGAGCGTGGGCGAGTGTTACCGGCGGCAGCCCGGCCCAACACTCGCCCAACCAAACGTCTCCCTTGTTGGTACAATTGGCGGCATGATTAAGATTATGCACATTGTGGGCGCACGCCCCAACTTTCCCAAAGTGGCGCCTATTTTCGCCGCCATGCAGGCTATGGGCGGTTTCGAGCAGCGCCTGGTGCATACCGGTCAACACTACGATTACCAAATGTCGCAGGTGTTCTTTGAAGACTTGCATCTGCCCACCCCCGACGCTTTTCTGGAGGTGGGGTCGGGCACACACGCCGAGCAGACCGCCCGTGTGCTGCTGGCCTTTGAACCGGCGCTGCGGCAGTATCAGCCGGATTGGGTGTCGGTAGTCGGAGATGTCAACTCCACCCTGGCTTGCGCGTTGGTATGCGCCAAGCTGGGTGTGCCCGTGGCGCATGTAGAAGCCGGGTTGCGCTCTTGGGATCGACGTATGCCAGAGGAGATTAACCGCCTGCTCACCGATCAAATCGCCGACCTGCTGTTCACGCCCTCGCGGGATGGCGACGCCAACCTGCTGGGAGAGGGCGTGGCTGCCGAGAAAATCCACTTCGTGGGTAATGTCATGATCGACAGCCTGGCGCGCAGCCTGCCCGCCGCCCGCCGCCGCCCCATTGTGCAGCAGATGGGCCTCCCCCCTGGCGGCTATATCTTAGTCACGCTGCACCGTCCATCAAATGTAGACGACCCCGCCCAGCTAACCGAACTGATGGCTGCTTTGTCGGCGCTGGCCCTCGACACGCCGGTGCTGTTCCCCATTCACCCGCGCACCCGCCAAAGACTGCAAGCCTGGGGCATCGAAGCGCCGCAGGTGCGCTTTAGCGAACCGCTGGGCTATTTGGATTTCATCGCTCTGCAAGCCCAGGCCGGATTGGTGCTGACCGATTCGGGCGGCCTGCAAGAAGAGACCACCTACCTGGGTGTGCCGTGCCTGACGGTGCGGCCCAACACTGAGCGCCCGGTGACAATTACCCAGGGCACTAACCGGTTAATGGCCGGCAGCCAGGCGGGTTGGCAGCGCGCCGACCTGGTTAGCGCCGTGCGCAGCATGACGATGGGGGCGCAGCCCAACGCCCCACGCCCGGAACGCTGGGATGGGCGCGCCGCGGAGCGCATCGCCCAGGTATTCCTGGAGATCGCCGCTTAAGCCTGGCGGCCAGCAAAAAACGCCGCCGGGCGGATCGTCGCCGGCGCCACCGGCGGCCCAAAGCCCTCATTATCGCTGGAACCTGGGGAGAGGCGCAAGTTTGCGCCCTTTAACGACGAAGCCCTGCGCACAACCACCCGCCATGCCTGCACAACCACATGCCTGCGCCCCCCATCCTGCGCTGTGGCGCGCCTGAACCTCCTTAACCAAGCCATAATGCTTTCCGCCGCCGGCGCAGACCGCCAACTCACCGTGTTATAATCGCGGTTTGATCTTAATCAACCTAAGGAAAAAGCATGTCACAGGTAGTACGTAAGACCAAATCAAAAGCTTCGCCTGCCGATCCGCGGCTCACCGCCGCTTTGCGCTATGGCCTCATCGGCGGCTTTATCATTATCGCCCTCTTAGTGGGTGGGCTAACCTTTTTTGTGATCCGCGATTTCACCAGCCGCTGGCAAATGACCGGCCTGGAAGGGGTATCGGTGGTAGACGCCACTTCAACCCCCAATGCCAACGGCGAAATTCCGCTCACCGCGCCCGGCGGGCCGCAAGCGCCCGCCGCCCTGGCCCCCACCCCACCGCCTTGGGATGGCTCGAACCGCGTCACGATGCTGGTGATGGGGCTAGATTATCGCGACTGGGAAAGCGGCGACGGCCCGCCTCGCACCGATACGATGATCCTGTTCACCATCGACCCCATTCACAAAACCGCCGGGATTTTATCCATTCCACGGGATCTGTGGGTCAATATCCCCGGTTTCAATTACGGGCGCATCAACACCGCCTATATGCTGGGCGAAGGCGCTAAGCTGCCCGGCGGCGGCCCGGCGCTGGCCGCTAAAACAGTGGAAGAACTGCTGGGTGTGCCCGTTGATTACTACGCTCAGATCGATTTTGGGGCGTTTGTGCGCTTTATCGATGAAATTGGCGGCGTAAAGGTGGAGTTCACCGAACCGATCCGCCTCGACCCGATGGGAACCGGCAACACCAAGAAATTTAAACCCGGCGTCTATACCCTGCCCGGCGACCTGGCGCTGGCTTATGTGCGTTTGCGCAAGACCGAAGGCGGCGACTTCGACCGCGCCCAACGCCAGCAAAACGTGATTTTGGCGATTCGCGACCGCATAACCAAATTCGATATGCTGCCCACGCTCATCGCCAAAGCCCCGCAGCTGTACACGGAACTATCTTCAGGCATCCAAACCAATCTCAACCTGGATCAATCCATCCGCCTGGCCTGGTTGGCGGCGCAAATTGAACCCGATCAGATCAAGCGCGGCGCAATCGCCGCCGGGCAAATCTCATTCGCCAAGTCGCCAGATGGAACCCAAGACGTGCTAAAGCCGATCACGGAGAAGATTCGTGCGCTGCGCGACGAGGTGTTTAGCGAAGCCAACCCCGCCAAACCAGTGGCAATCAGTATGGAGATAACCGAGCTGCTTAAGCAAGAAAACGCGCGGGTGCGCATTCTCAACGGCAGCTCGGTTCCGGGGCTGGCCGCCCAAACCGCCGATTATCTCAAATCGCAGGGGGTCAACGTCTCCGAAACCGGCAACGCCGAAGCTTACACCACCACATCGGGCATCACCTTCTACAGCGGCAAACCCTACACGCTTAAGTACCTGGTGGATCTATTGAAGATCACCCGGTTTCGCATTCGGATGCAATACGACCCGACTAACAGCGCCGACATCGCCTTGATTGTGGGCGACGATTGGGCGCAAAACAACCCCATGCCGAAATAGAACCCGTTGGGGCGTTCCAAACCAGCCTGGAACGCCCCGCCATGTATGGATACCCTCACCGGCTCAGTTGAGCGCATCACATTTTATAACGACGAGAACGGCTATACCGTTTTGCGCCTGCGCCCGGAAGGGCGCCGCGACAATTCGGCTCCGGCTAGCGCCCTCAGCCGCGATGGGCTGGTGACGGTGATTGGCAACCTGCCAGAGCTGACCCCCGGCGAGGTGGTGCGGCTGGAAGGCAAATGGGGGCGACATCCTCAGCACGGTGAACAATTCCAGGTGGAGGTGTGCCGCCAAAGCACCCCCGCCACGCTGGCCGGGATGCGCCGCTATTTAGGCTCCGGCCTGGTGAAGGGGATTGGGCCGCGCCTGGCCGAGCGCATCACCCAGGTGTTTGGCCTGGAAACCCTGGATGTAATCGAAAACCACCCCCACCGCCTGGAAGAAGCGCCCGATATTGGCCCACGCCGGGCGGCGCTGATTGCCGCTGCCTGGGAAGAACAAAAACAAATTAAAGAGATTATGCTTTTTCTGCACAGCCACGCCATCAGCACCAACCTGGCGGTCAAAATATACAAACATTATGGTGATGAAGCCCTCGCCACAGTTCAAACCGACCCCTACCGCCTGGCGCGCGATATTTACGGCATTGGCTTCAAAACCGCCGACCACATTGCTCAATCGCTAGGCTTGCCCGCCGATCATCCCAGCCGCATCGAGGCCGGGTTGATTTACGCCCTCCACCAGTTCAGCGACGACGGGCATACCTTCGCTCCACGGGCGCAGTTGGTGGAGCAGGCCGCCGCCATGCTGGGCTGCGCCCCCGACCTGGTGGGGCCGGCTGTGGAGCGCCTGGAGCAAGCCGAGCGGGTTAAGACCGCCCCGCTGCCAGAAAAAGCGCCGCCTCCTGGTGAGACGCCCCCCGGCGCCAACGCGGCGGTGAGCGAAGCCGCCGCTAAGTATGGGGTGGCGCAGGCGGTGTATCTCACGCCGCTGTTTTTCAGCGAGGTGGGCGTAGCACAGCGTGTGCAAGCTCTGGCCGGGGCGTTCCCGTCCCGCCTGAGCGACACACCCCCGGCTTTTATTGACATCGACCCTCACCTCTCGCCGGAACAGCAGAACGCCATCCGCACCGCCGTAGCTGCGCCCATCAGCATCCTGACCGGTGGACCGGGCACGGGTAAGACCACCGCTCTTAAGGCGCTCATCGCCGTGCTGGAAGGGGCGCACAAACGCTACGCCCTGGCCTCCCCCACCGGACGAGCAGCCAAGCGCCTGGCGCAAGCCACCGAACGCCCCGCCTCCACCATTCACCGCTTGCTGAGCTATAAGCCCGGCGAAGGCTTTCGCCATAACGCCCAAAATCCCCTGCCGGTGGATATGCTGGTAATTGATGAAGCCTCGATGCTCGATCTGCACCTTACATATAACCTGCTCAAAGCCCTGGAGGTGGGCACACATCTGCTGCTGGTGGGCGATATCGACCAGCTGCCCTCGGTGGGGGCCGGCGATGTGCTCCGCGATCTGATCAACGCCCAGGCTGCGCCGGTCACACGGCTGAGCGTGATTTTCCGCCAGGCTGCCCAAAGCCACATTATCGCCAACGCCCACCGCATCAATCACGGCCAGCCGCCGCTCTTCGCCGGCGCCGAAGCCGAAGCCGCCGATTTCTTCCTCTTCCCCGCCGCACACCCCGAAAAAGCCGCCGATTGGGTGGTGGAGGTGACTCTTAACCGCATTCCGCAAAAATTCGGCCTCGACCCCAATCAAGATATTCAGGTGTTAGCGCCCATGTATCGCGGCGCAGCCGGCGTACACGCCCTCAACCAACGCTTGCAAGCCGCCCTCAACCCGCCCGGTGAGCGCAAAACCGAAAAGACCCTTTTCGGCCAGCTTTACCGCACTGGCGACCGGGTGATGCAGATCGAAAATAATTATGATAAAGAAGTGTATAACGGAGATATTGGACGCATTACAACCATAGACCTGATCGAGCACAGCCTCACCGTACTGTTCGAAGATCACCCGGTAACTTATGATTGGAGCGAAGCCGACCACCTGACCCTGGCCTATGCCATTTCGGTGCATAAATCGCAAGGAGCAGAGTTTCCCGCGGTGGTAATGCCGATAGTGACCCAACATTACTTGATGTTGCAGCGCAACCTGCTTTATACCGCCATCACCCGCGCCAGAAAGCTATGCGTCCTGGTGGGCAACCAGCGCGCCATCAATATGGCGGTGCGCAACGATCAGGTTGCGCACCGCAACACCCGCCTGCAAGAACTGCTCGGCGTCTGAACCTTCCGACTAAGGTTGATAATTCGGCTCGATGCGGATGTTCTGAAGCCGCCAATCTAGTTTCATAATTGTGGTGCGCAGGAAGTGAGTGAGGTCTGCTTTAAAAATAATGGTAATTTCTTTGCCTTTGTAGGGACTTAAGTCAATCACCTGGGTTGCCCAGCCGGTGCTGCCTTTTTCATAGCGTTTCACCGTCAGGCGATCACTGCCAATCTTCAACTCCAGATAAGCCGTGAAACCGCTGCTGTCCAGATCCCAGTCATAGATCAGGTAAGGGTTCTGCCAGCTCTCCTCCACCAGAATGGGGGTGCGCGCCGTTAGACTCGACTCCGTGGCCTGGCCGGTCTTCCAAGAACCCGAACCGCTCATTTTGCTCATCCAACAATTCAAATCTGGCATTTCTCGGCAGCCGTTGCTCAACTTGGTGAAACCATACAGCTTCCAATCCGTTAGCAGGATGGCCCCCCCATCGGCAGACGGGGCCGGGGTATCAGTAGCCGGCAGCGAAACCGGCTGTAGAGTCGCTTCGGCGGGTGGGTCGGTCGGGACGACTGGCTGCGGCGTGGGCGGAAGCGGCGTGGCGCTGGGAACGGCCGTCCAGGAAGCTTGCGCCGCCAGGGCGGTGGCAGTTTCACCCACGCGTGTCTGCATAATCGCCAGGGCGATATCGGTTTGCTTCAGGTCGTCGTTGCGCTGGACCTGAAAATCACATGCCAGGGCGCTCAGCAACAACGCCAAAATTAGCACCCCGCCACCCACCCAGCCTCGGCCTGAAGTCACAAAATGCTGCGTTTTATGGTTCATTTTTTCCTCTGCTTCCTGACAATTTAATCGGGTTGAAACACCTTGGATTTTTGCTTTTGCACCCCAGCCATCAGGTCCAGGCATACGCAATGCCGCCCGTCACCAGGGGGCAAGATGCATGAGATGTTTGGAAATTTCTACCAATAGAGAATCGATAAACGCGGGAGAGATGGGGGAATTATAATCCGAATGCGGCGCAAAACGCTAAGGCCCAATAAAATTAAGCCGTCGGGCGACGCTACCAGCCCTACGGTTGGACAAACTTAAGCCGCCATGCGCCCCAGTGCCGCTCGCCCGATGTGGCGATGCACACCAAAGCCGCCAGGTCTGGTTCTTCCTGGCCGTTCTCACCCAGTTTGACGGTGTAAAGGATGCCGGCGGCGGGCGAAAAATCGGCATAACCGGCGCCTTTTTCGGGCTTCAGGCCGGTGTAAAAACGTTCCTCGCCCCCGTTCCAGGTCACAATCACCAGGATACCCGCGATAGGTTGATTGAAGCGATCCAGCGCTTCGATGATAATGATGGGCGCAGGGAACCGCTCATCGCACACCTTTTCGCGGCTAAGCAGCAGAAACGGCGCGCCAGGGGTGGCGGTGGGGGTGCGAGTGCGGGTGATCGTCGGCGTGGGGCGCGGGGGGAAGGTGGCGGTGGGGGGTACCACAATCGCCGCCAGGGTTGGGGTGTTTTCGGCGGGCGGCGAACTCTCCGCCAGGGCCGCCAGGGCGGCCTGGGTGAGCAGTGCGCCCGGCTCAATGGATGGTTGGATGAGGACTTCGGTTGGAACCTCAGCAGGCGTATCGATTGGGGCAGCTAAAACCTCTGCCGCCGGCGCTGACCGAGACGGGGAAGCCGTGGCCGCGAGCGATGTAACCGCCACGCCCGGCCCAGGGGCTTCCTGCCCCAGGCTGATTGCTAACAACCCTAAAGCGCGCGCTTCAGCAGCCGAGCCGTTTTTCGCCAGTGTGCGCTGGGCTTGTTCAGAAAGCGCCCGATACATATCGGCGTCTTGCAACAGCTTCAGGCGCTCCAACGCCCGCGTCAAGTTCGGGTTGCCCTGGTAGGCCATGGCGATCATCGCCCGGTAGGCGTCTTTATATTCCGGCCTCAGCGAATTGGGCAGTGTGTCCACGTAAGATACTGGCTGCACCACCCAGGCGTATACCAGCCCTAGAATGACTCCCAACACCAAACCGGTGAGTAAATACCAACTGCCCCGTTCCTCGCTATTCATGGCGCAACCGTCTCCACCGGCGCGTCCTGGCGCTCCAAATCGTTGAGCAAAGTTGTCAGGCGCTGAATGTCGGTTTCGTTATACGCTTGCTGCTGGGCAAAGCGGATCGCCTGACGCACTTGTTCCGCCGGCGAAGCGCCGCCCAGCAGCGCCAGGCGCTGCACGGCATACGACAGATCGCCGTGTCCGGTGTAAGCTTCGGCGGTCATTAACACATAATCGGTTTTATAGTCAATGCGCAGCGTGGCCGGCGTAGTATCTAAAAACTTCACCGGGCTAATCAGCCAGCCATAAGCTGCGCCAATAGCGCCGCCTATCAGAATTACCAAGAAAAAACGCAACCACCGCTGCATGGTTTAGGCTTTATCGCGCCGGAGCAAATCTTCAAAAGCCGCCAACAACAGGCGCACATTTTCCAAGCGACTGCTGAAGCCCATTAACCCAACGCGCCACACTTTGCCTTGCAAGGGGCCGAAGCCGCCCGCAATTTCGATATTATATTCCTCCAACAGGCGTTGGCGCGTTTGCCGGTCATCCATGCCGGAGGGAATTTGTGGGGTGGTGAGGGTGGCAAGCCGCCGCTCGTAGGGTATGAATGGCGGCAGGCCCAAATCGTCCAACCCTTCCCAGAAGGCTTCGGCGTTGGCGCGATGGCGGGCAAAGCGCATCTCCAGGCCTTCTTCCATCACCAGGCGCAAGCCATCGCGCAGCGCAAAGTGGGCGCTAATGGGCGCGGTGTGATGGTAGGCGTGCGGCTCGAACCAGTATTTTTCCAGTCCGGTGAGGTCTAAATACCAATTGGCTACCGGGGTCTTGCGGCTGCGCAAGATTTCCAGCGCCCGCGGGCCGGCGGTAAAAGGAGCCAGCCCAGGTGGGCAAGACAGGCACTTCTGCGAAGCGCTGTAGGCTACATCCACCTGCCAGTTGTCAATTTCCACCGGCAAACCGCCCAGCGAAGTAACCGTATCCAACACCAGCAGCGCCCCCTGAGCGTGGGCCGCAGTGGCAATTTCGGGAATGCCGGTTTGCAGCGCGCCGGTAGAGGTCTCGGCGTGAACCAGGGCGGCCAGTTTATAGGGCCGGGCATGCAATGCGGCGATCACCTGTTCGGGCGTGGCAGCCTGGCCCCATTCCACCTCAAGCGTATCCACCTCCGCCCCATAGCGCCGCGCCACCTCGACCAGTCGCCGGCCAAAGAAACCGATCACCACCACCAGCACCGCGTCGCCGGGTTCGATGAAGTTACACAAGGCGGCTTCCATGCCCGCCATACCGGTGCCTTGAATGGGCAGCGTAAAGGGGTTTTGCGTTTGAAAAAGCTGCCGCAAAAGTTTCTGCTCATCGTCCATCACCTGCAGAAATTGCGGGTCTAAATGCCCCAACAGGGGCGTGGCCATCGCGCGCAGCACGCGCGCCGGAACCATGCTTGGGCCTGGCCCCATCAACAAGCGTGGCGAGGTATTTAGATCGGTAAAAGTCGCATTTTGCATTATTAGATTCTCCACATCATGGTATCTTAGTTTACTGCAATTTCGCCGGAAATTCCAGAAGATCGCCCCGGCGGACGCCATTGGTGGGAATCGGTATGAGGTCAATTTATCCGGTATCTTAGCCCTGGAGGGCTAGCCCAGTGAATGACTGCTTACACCATCGGTGTGAAAAAACGCCGCCGGTCCTGTGATTGGTCTACCCCTCCTGGTATTCAGTGAAATACTCCTTAGCGCAAAACCCCGATGACAATCTATGTTATGATCGCACTTAAGGGAACTATGAGGATGCTAGTCCTATAGTGCAGCCTGGAAAGCCTCAGGCTCACACCCGTAAGCGCATCTTTAGGAGAACCTCGGAGCAGTAAATAACCCATGGCAAGACGAAATGAGACCCTGATATGAAAATTGCATATGCCGACTGCTTTTCAGGTATCAGCGGAGATATGTTTCTGGCGGCTTTGCTGGATGCCGGCCTGCCGCTGGAAGCCCTCCAAGACGGAATTGCAAAACTTGGCTTACCTGAACAAACCGAACTGCGCCTCACTGAAGTTCACAAAGGGGCTTTGCGAGCTTCTAACCTGAACGTGGTCGTGCCTGACAGCCGCCAACACCGCCATTTATCCGATATATTGGAGATCCTATCCGCCAGTCTATGTTCCGAGCAAGTTAAGCAAGCCGGGGCAAGAATCTTCACGCTGCTCGCCGAAGCCGAAGCCCGTGTCCATGGCGAACCGGTTGAGCAGATCCATTTCCACGAGGTGGGCGCGCTGGATTCGATTATCGACGTAATCGGGGCCGTTATCGGGCTAGAAGCACTGGGGATAGAACGTTTATATGCCTCACCGCTGCCATACGGCTCTGGCGCCATAGCAAGCGCCCATGGTTTACTGCCTCTACCCGCCCCGGCCACGCTCGAGGTGCTGCGCCTGGTCAATGCCCCGCTAACCCCCACCACCGCACAGGTCGAACTGGTGACGCCTACCGGAGCAGCCATTCTTGGAACGCTGGCGACATTTTCTCGCCCGGAGATTATTCTTACCGCGGTGGGTGTCGGCGCAGGCAAACGCGACCTGAAATGGCCCAACTTGATGCGTTTGCTAATTGGTGAAACGCCTGGCGAGACCCTTGGCGAGGCGCCGGGCGCAATGGTGCAGATCGAAACCAACATCGACGACATGAACCCCCAATTTTACGGTTATGTCATGGAAAAGCTCTTTTCCGCCGGGGCGTTAGATGTTTTTCTGACTCCCATTCAAATGAAAAAGAACCGCCCAGGAACACTGTTAGGGGTGATTGCTCACCGCAAGGACGAAACCGCGTTAGCCGAATTAATCCTGAGAGAAACCACTACATTGGGAATGCGCGTTCAGTCTATCCGCCGATACGAAGCCCAGCGCGAGTTTAGCCTGATTCACACCGCTTTCGGCAGCCTGACCGTAAAGCACAAGATTCTCAATGGTAAGGTTTTCCAATCCGTGCCGGAATATGAAGAATGTGTTCGCCTGGCAAAAGATAATCACGTTAGCCTGGCAGAAATCTATCAATCCGCCTTTCAAGCCATGCAAGGCGAATAGAATCCATGCCATACCGGATATCCGGCATTCGGATACCATCCAATCTATTGTTGATGGCTGCCATACCTGGACGGGTTTCCAGGTCAGGGTGGGATGTACGGCCAAAATAGTCAAGATCTCTCACTTGATTGCTTCATAATTATCCTGTACAATAGATTAAATAAAACTTGTTCGCGCCTTTAGACAATGACAGGATTTCTTGCCAGGGAGGGGATTCATTATGAATGTCATTAAAGTCTCAGGTACTTCCCGTACCTCCGCCGTGGCAGGCGCCATCGCCGGTGTTTTCCGCGAGAATAAGCGGGCCGAAGTGCAAGCCATTGGCGCGATAGCTGTAAACCAGGCCGTGAAAGCTTTGGCGCTGGCAAAAAGCTATTTGAAAGAAGATGGGTACGATATCGCCCTGATTCCGGAATTTGTAGACGTGGATATCGACGGAAAGGTTCGAACAGCAATCAAATTTGTCGTCGAGCAGCACGTCATCGGCTAACGACAAACCTTGGCTTCAATACGCGAGCAAATAACCCCGCCGGCCTGGTCCGGCTATGTTTATTTATGATAAGATTGTGGGGCTGTTTGCCGGGTTAGATTTGGCGCAGCCCCACAAAGCTAATCGTATAATGAACCGACTCGTCGCTTTGCTCATCGCTGCTCTGCTGATTTCGGCCTGCACCGTGCCGGCTGCGCCCACGCCATTCACCACCACGGCGGCGCTTCAAGCGCCGCTTCGCGCCTCGGCCTCCATTCCGTCATCCACCTATCTTAGCAGCGATGCTGGGCGCGCGACGACCCTCACGGCTACGCGCAAGCCACCCACCACCGAAACGCCCCTCCCGGCCACGTCCGTCGCAGCAACCGCTGCGGCATCGGCCACCGTAAGCCCCACAGCCACCGCCGCGGCAAGCGCCACCGCTCGCCGCCCATCCTGCTCCGACCCAGCCGGGCGCATCGAAACCGGCGAGTTTGACGTGCGCGCTTTGCGCACTCCGCTCAAGTATCGCGTCTATTTGCCACCCTGCTACGCGCAAGAGGCCACCCGCCGCTACCCCACACTGTACCTTTTCCACGGCCAGGGCTTCACCGACGACCAGTGGGATCGCATGGGGATAGACGAGACCGCCGACCGGCTCATCCTGGCCGATCAGATTACACCGCTCATCATCGTGATGCCCTACGAACGCTATGGCGGGCAGCCCGACGAAACCGCCTTTAGCGACAGCATGATGCAAGTTGTGCTGCCCTATATCGACACGCATTATCGCACCCAGGCCGACCGCGCTCATCGCGCGGTCGGCGGGTTATCGCGCGGCGCCGGTTGGGCGGTGCATTTTGGCTTTAGCCAACCGGAGAGCTTTTGCGCCGTGGGAGCGCACAGCCCGGCGGTGTTTTATTACGACGCCCAACGTATGCGCACCTGGATTGCTAAACTCCCCGCTCACCAGCTTCCTCGCGTCTATATCGATATTGGGGCGCGTGACCGCCCGGAAATAATGGACTCGGCTGAATGGTTAGAAAAGCTGCTCGATCAATATCAGCTCATCCACGAATGGCATCTGTTCGCCGGCTATCATAATGAAGCGTATTGGTCTTCGCACCTGGAGCAGTACTTGCGCTGGTACACACAAGATTGGTGAGGGCGGGTGTTATAATGCGCTTATGACACTTACCCTGGTTGAAGTTGAACATATCGCTCGCCTGGCGCGCCTGGAATTAAGCGCCTCCGAAAAAGAGCGCCTGCAAGAGCAGCTCTCCCAAATCTTAGATTACGCCGCCACGCTCCAGCAAATTGACGTAGAAGGTATTCCGCCCACGTTCAGTGTGATTGAAGCGTTGGAAAGCACCCGCCCCGATGCGCCCCGGCCTGGGCTGAGCCTCGAACAAATCTTGCAAAACGCCCCGCAAGCCGAGCAGCGCCAGTTTCGCCTGCCGCCGGTTTTTGAATAGCGCCCCACGATGAGTGAACTCACCGAATTGACCCTATCAGAAATGGCTGCGGGGCTGCGCGCGGGCGCGTTTTCGAGCCGCGAGCTAACCCAGGCTTTCTTGCAGCGCATCGAACGCCACGAGGGGCGCTTACACGCCTTCATCAGCCTGTCCCCGGAAAAGGCCCTCGCCGCAGCCGAAGACGCAGACCGCCGCCTGGCGGATATGCGCCGCCGGGGCGCCGATGACGCCTCACCCCTACTGGGCATTCCCCTGGCAGTGAAAGATATCTTATGTCTGGAAGGGATGCGCTGCACGTGCGGCTCGAAAATCCTGGAGACGTTCACGCCCCCTTATTCGGCCACCGCAGTGCAGCGCCTGCTGGATGCCGGCATGGCGGTTCTAGGCAAAACCAACACCGATGAATTCGCCATGGGGTCGTCTACCGAAAACAGCGCCTATGGTCCCACGCATAACCCGTGGGATGAGACCCGGGTACCCGGCGGCAGCAGCGGCGGCAGCGCCGCAGCAGTGGCCGCCCGCCTGGCCCCGGCCGCTTTAGGAACCGATACCGGCGGCAGCGTGCGCCAACCGGCCGCTTTTTGCGGCGTCACCGGCCTTAAGCCCACCTATGGGCGCGTCTCGCGCTATGGGCTGGTGGCCTTCGGCTCCTCGCTGGATGTGGTCGGCGCATTCGCCAATTCGGCGGCCGACGCAGCCCTGCTGTATGCGGCCATGGCCGGCCCCGATCCGCTGGATGCCACTACCGCCCCGGTTGCGGTGCGCGCCGATCTATCGCAGGTTGGGCCGGAGGCGCTGCAGGGCTTGCGCATTGGTGTGCCCGCCGAATATTTTCACCCCCCCGGCGCTCAGGTCAGCGAAAGCGATTCCGGCTGGGCGGAGGTGGAAGCCCGCCTGAACGACGCCCTGGGCGCTTTCGAACGCCACGGCGCGCGCCTGCTGCCCATTCACCTGCCGAACACCGCCCACGCCCTACCGGTCTACTATATCGTCGCCCCGGCAGAGGCCTCCGCCAACCTGGCCCGTTTCGATGGCATTCGCTACGGCCCGCGCCTGGACGGCGACACGCTAACCAACGTGTTTACCCGCACCCGCGGGCAGTTGTTCGGCCCCGAAGTCAAGCGCCGCATTATGCTGGGCACTTACGCCCTATCCACCGGCTATTACGACGCCTACTACAACCAGGCGCAGAAGGTGCGCACCCTCATCCGCCGCGATTTTGACGCCGCTTTCCAGCAGGTGGACATTATTCTCACACCGGTAACCCCCACCACCGCCTTTCGCTTTGGCGAATACGCCGGCGACCCACTCGCCATGTACCGGCAAGACATCGACACCCTGCCCGCTAGCCTGGCAGGCATTCCGGGGATCAGTCTTCCTTGCGGCTTCGACCGGGACGGCCTGCCGGTGGGGATGCAGCTTTTGGCGGCGCACTTCCAGGAAGAACGCCTTCTTCAAACTGCTCACGCGTACCAACAAATCACCGCTTGGCACACCCGGCAGCCCGCCTTAAACACCTAATTCATCGGATGTAACTCAGGAGTAGAACATGAACTTACCCCGCACCGCTTTTGAATGGATCGGCAAACCCTGGGCGGAGATTTCCCCCTACTTCGAGACTCTCGACCGAACCCAACTGACGCCCGCCAATGTGGACGCCTTTTTGGCAGACTGGTCGCGCCTCTATGAATTGATTTCGGAGATTTTCCAACGCCTGTACGTCGCCACTACCGTAGACACCACCGACCAGGCTGCTGAACAGCAGTATAACAGTTTCCTCGATGAAATTTTTCCCGCGGCCCAGGCTGCAGACCAAAGGCTCAAGGAAAAGCTCATCGCCGCCGGGTTAGAACCGGCCGGGTTTGAAACGCCTTTGCGCAACTTACGCGCCCAGGCCCAACTGTTCCGCGAAGCTAACCTGCCGTTACGCACGGAGGAGATGAAGCTTGCAGCGGAATATGATAAGGTGGTGGGGGCGCAGAGCGTGGAATGGGAGGGTGAAGAACACACGCTGATGCAAATGCGCACTGTCTTCAACGACCCCGACCGCAACCGCCGCGAACGCGCCTGGCGCTTAACCGCCCAGCGCCAGTTAGCCGACCGAGAGGCCATTAACGGCTTGTGGCGCAAAGCGCTGGCGCTGCGCCGCCAAATGACCGCGAACGCCGGGCTGCCCAGTTACCGCGATTTCCGCTGGGTGGAGATGCTGCGCTTCGATTACACCCCTGCCGACTGCCGCACCTTCCATGCCGCCATCGAGGCGGTGGTGGTTCCCGCCGCCCGTCGCGCCTATGAGCGACGCCGCCAACGCCTGGGCGTCGATGCGCTGCGCCCCTGGGATTTGGATGTAGACCCGCTTGGCCTGCCACCTCTGCGCCCGTATCAAGACCTGGCCCAACTGCAAGACGGCGTACAGAATATTTTCAACCATGTAGACGGACAGTTAGGCGAATACTTCGCTGTTATGCGCCGCCAAGGCTTACTCGACCTGGACAACCGCAAAGGCAAAGCGCCGGGCGGCTACTGCACCGAATTTGCATATGCACACCTGCCTTTTATCTTTACCAATGCCGTAGGCTTGCACACCGACGTGCAAACCCTGCTGCACGAAGGCGGACACGCCTTTCACGTCTTTGAAAGCGCCCACCTGCCGTATGTGCAACAGAAAGAAGTGGGGCTAGAGTTCGCCGAAGTGGCCTCGATGAGCATGGAGCTGTTGGCCTCGCCCTACCTGGCGCAGGAACAGGGCGGCTTCTACAGCCAGGCCGACGCCGCTCGCGCCTTCGCCGAACACCTGGAGGGCGCGTTGCTGTTCTGGCCCTACATGGCCGTGGTAGACGCCTTCCAACACTGGGTCTATGAAAACCCCGATCTGGCAGACAACCCTGCTGAGTGCGACGCCCAGTGGACGGAATTGTGGGATCGCTTTATGCCAGGCGTGGATTGGCGGGGCCTGGAAGCCGAGAAGGCCACCGGCTGGCAGCGAAAACCGCATATTCACCAAGCGCCATTTTACTATGTTGAATATGGATTGGCGCAGTTGGGGGCCATGCAGGTATGGCGCAACGCCTTACAAGATCAAGCTGCGGCAGTCACAGCCTACCGGTCGGCTTTGGCGCTGGGCGGCTCACGCCCCCTGCCCGACTTGTACCAGGCCGCCGGAGCGCGCCTGGCCTTCGACGCCGCCACTCTGCAAAGCATTGTGGAACTGATCGAGCGCCGTCTACAAACACTGGAGGAGCAGTATGCCTGAACAGCAGGATGATTTGCCGGGCGCGGCGCTGCCATTGCCCGCCGATTTTATGGATTGGAGCTGGGAGCAAATCGCCCCTCACTACGCCGAGCTGCTCCAGCGCCCCATCGACGCCGCCCAGGTGGATGCCTGGTTAAGCGACTGGACGCGCCTGAGCGACCTGCTAACCGAGCGCTACGCCCGCCTCAACCTGGCCGTAACGGTGGATACCACCGACGCCCAGGCCGAGAGTCAATACAATCATTACCTGGATGTAATTCGCCCCCATGTTCAGGCCGCCGAACAGGCGCTTAAAGAGAAGTTGCTCGCATCGGGGATTGAACCGGCCGGATTCGAGATGGCGCTGCGCAAGATGCGCGCCGAAGCAAACATCTTTTGCGCAAAAAACCTGCCCTTGCTTGCACAAGAAAATAAGCTCGGCTCTGAATATAATCGCATCATCGGCGGCCAAAGTGTGCGCTGGGAAGGCGAAGACCTGACTATCCAGCAGCTGCGCCGCCATTTACAGAACCCACAGCGCGCCACGCGAGAGCGCGCCTGGCGCATGGCCGCCCAACGCCAGTTGGAAGACCGCCCCGCCATCGACGCCTTATGGCAGCGCGCCGTGGCGCTGCGCCAAGAAATGGCCGCCAACGCCGGCTTCACCGATTCCGCGACGGGACGGCCCGATTACCGTGCCCTACGCTGGCAGCAAATGCTGCGCCTCGATTACACCCCCGACGATTGCCGGCAGTTCGGGCAGGCCATCGAAGAAGTGGTCGTTCCTGCAGCCACGCGCCTATACCACCGCTACCAAAAACGCCTCGGCAGCCTTTCGGTGCGTCCTTGGGACTTGGACAACGACCTCATTCCGCTTAACATACCGCCGCTGCCGCCTTATGGCAGCCTGGAAGACCTGCCCGCCAAGGCAGAGGCCACGTTCACACGGGTCGATACACAGTTTGGCGAGTATTTCGCCCAAATGCGCCGCCTTAACCTGCTCGATCTGAATAACCATAAGGGCAAAGCGCCAGGCGCATATTGCACCGCCTTTCCGGCCAGCGGGCAAGCGTTTGTGTTTATGAACGCCATTGGGCTTTCTTCGGACGTGCGCACCATTCTGCACGAATCGGGCCACGCCTTCCACAACTACGAGCGTCTGCGCCTACCTTACGCCCAGCAGCGCGCGCCGGGGCTGGAATTTAGCGAAGTGGCTTCGATGAGCATGGAACTGTTGGCCTCACCTCACCTAGATGCGCCGGGCAGCTTCTACACGACGGCCGAGGCGCGCCGTTTCCGCCGCGCCCATTTGGAACAAATTCTCACCTTCTGGCCCTACATGGCGGTGGTGGACGCCTTCCAACACTGGGTCTACACCCACCCCGACCAGGGCGCTTCGCCGGCGCACTGCGACGCTAAATGGCTGGAACTGTGGTGGCGCTATTTGCCCGGCGTCGATTGGTCGGGCCTGGAAGAGGCCGCCATGACGGGCTGGCAGCGTAAGCAGCATATCCACCGCTACCCGTTCTATTACGTGGAATATGGCCTGGCGCAGCTGGGGGCGGTGCAGGTCTGGCGCAATGCGCTGACCGACCCCGCCGCTGCCCTGGGCCAATATCGCCATGCCCTGGGCCTGGGCGGCATGGTGTCTTTGCCGGCCCTGTATTCCGCCGCGGGTGCACGCCTGGCCTTTGACGTCAACACCCTGGCCGAAGCCGTGGCCCTGGTGGAAGAAACAATCTTAAATTTAGAGGAGTAACATCCCCTGAAAACCAGTCCTGCTGTGTGCAAGAGCACCGCAACCGAAGGAGGCAGCCGTGCAATATATCAACCTGGGCCGCACCGGTCTAAAAGTCTCGCGTATTTGCCTGGGAACCATGACTTATGGGTCTAAGCAGTGGCGCGAATGGGTGTTAGAAGAAGCGGAAGCCCGTCCATTTTACCAACGCGCCATCGAGCTGGGGATTAACTTCTTCGATACCGCCGATATGTATTCGCTGGGGGTGAGCGAGGAAATCACCGGTAGAGCGCTGCGCGATTTCGCCCGCCGCGACCAGGTGGTCATCGCCACCAAAGTCTTTCATCCGGTGGGCGACGGGCCGAACGACCGGGGCCTCTCACGCACCCACATTCTAAACGCCATTGACGCATCGCTCAAACGCCTGGGGGTAGAGTATGTCGATCTCTACCAGATTCACCGCTACGACCCCTCCACACCGCTCGAAGAAACCCTGGAAGCGCTAAACGATGTGGTGCGCGCCGGCAAAGCGCGCTACATTGGCGCGTCGAGCATGTATGCCTGGCAGTTCGCTCGCGCTTTGTATCTTTCCGACCAGCACGGATGGGCGCGCTTTGTTAGTATGCAAAATCATTACAACCTGGTTTATCGGGAAGAAGAGCGCGAAATGATGCCCCTGTGCCGTTTTGAAGGTGTGGGCGTCATCCCATGGAGTCCTTTGGCGCGGGGCTTCCTCACTCGCCCCCAAACGCCGCAGCAAGACGCCGGCACACTGCGCGCCCGCACAGATGATTACGCCCAGGCACTCTATTATCAACCCGCCGACTATGCCGTAAACGCTCGCCTGGTAGAACTCAGCCGGCAGCGCGGCCTGTCGCCTGCCCAGGCGGCCCTGGCGTGGCTGCTGCAGCAGCCCGGTGTAACCGCCCCGATTGTGGGTGCAAGTAAAATGCAGCACCTGGAGGACGCTGTGGCCGCCCTGGACTTACAGCTCTCGCCCGAGGAGCTAGCCGCCCTGGAGCAGCCCTACCAACCCCACCCCGTCCTTGGGCACACATAAGACGGCTCGGCGGCAAGCATGAACACGGGGCGCATTCCGCCCAAGGCGGGGCCTGACCAATGTCACCTTTCTGTCTACCATTCAGCCCGGCTTAGTTTTGGCCCATCCAACACGGGTATAATACGGATGCGCCGCATGATACAAATTTATTACATGTAGGGAGGTTACCTTTGAGCAATCATTTCCCCTTGAAAGTGGTTATTCCCATGGCTGGGTTGGGCACACGTCTGCGCCCCCACACCTGGAGCAAACCCAAGCAGCTAGTGAGCGTGGCAGGTAGAACCGTGCTAGATCATGTCATCGATTCGCTGCACACCTTGCCCGACCCCAAGAATATCGAATTGATTGCCATTGTAGGCTACTTGGGCGACCAGATCGAAGAACATATTCGCACCCACTACCCAGATCTAAAAACGCACTTTGTGGTTCAGGAAGACCCGGCCGGCCAATCACATGCCATTAAGCTGGCCGAAGAATTTCTCCATGGCCCGATGTTGATCGTGTTCGCCGACACGCTGATCGAAACCGATTTTTCATCGCTGGATAACGAGCAGGCCGACGCTGTGGCCTGGGTCAAATCTGTGCCCGACCCGCGCCGCTTTGGGGTAGCATCTTTAGCCAGTAGCGGTTGGGTAGAGCGTATGGTTGAAAAGCCGCGCGACAAATCGAACAACCTGGCTGTGGTTGGGGTGTACTACTTCAAAAAAGCTGAAGACCTGGTATCGGCCATTGATGAACAGGTCAAGCGCGATGTTCAACTAAAAGGCGAGTACTACCTGGCCGATGCGATTAATATCTTGCTGGAACGCGGCGCGAAGATGCGCACCGAACAGGTGGAGGTCTGGCTCGACGGCGGCACACCTGAGGCGCTGCTCGAAACCAACCGCTATTTGCTAGAAAATGGCTGCGGCAATTACCAAGAAGCCAAAGCGCGCCAGGAGCTGGTGCTTATCCCGCCGGTGTTTATCCACCCCTCCGCCCAAGTGCGCGCTTCCATCATCGGCCCAAATGTTTCCATTGGCGCAGACTGCGATATCGAACACAGCATTATTCGCGATTCAATCTTAGAAGACGAAGCCGAAGCCCGCGGCATCACCATCGAGAAATCACTGATTGGGCGGCGCGTTTTCCTCAGTCAGCGCACATACAGCATTAACGCCGGTGATAACACCGAAATCAACCTGTAATTCACCGTACAGCGCGTGGCGTTTATCGCCTGGCTGCTCGGCTAAGTCAAAATAAACCCATAAGGAGTTTCTCATGTCTCAAAGCTACATTGCAGATAGAGTCGCCACCCTCCGACCATCTGGCATCCGCAAGTTCTTCGATATCGTAGCCACCATGAAGGACGTCATTTCCTTGGGCATTGGCGAGCCAGACTTTGATACGCCGCAGCCCATCCTGGATGCGGGTATTGCTTCGCTGCAAAAAGGCCGCACCCATTACACCGGCAATGCCGGCACTATCGAGCTGCGCCAGGAATTATCGGCACATTTAGAGCGCCTTTATGGCGTGAAATATGATCCGGTAAAAGAGATCACCATCAGCGTGGGCGGCTCAGAAGCGTTGTACCTGGCAATGACCGCCGTTCTAAACCCAGGCGATGAAGTTATTGTCCCCACACCCTGCTTCGTGTCTTACCAGGCGGAAGTGGTATTAGCAGGCGGCGTAGTGAAGGAAGTGCCCAGCCGCCTGGAAGATAACTTTGGCCCCAACCTGGAAGGGATTGCGAAAGCCATCACCCCGCGCACCAAGGCCATCCTGATTGGCTACCCCAACAACCCCACGGGGGCGGTTGCCACGCGTGAGGCGCTGATGGAAATTCTGCGCCTGGCCGAGAAACATAATCTACTAGTAATTTCAGACGAAATCTACGATCAACTGGTGTATGGCGTTGAGCATATTTGCTTCGCCACCCTGCCGGGAGCATGGGAGCGCACCATCACCCTGGGCGGCTTCTCTAAAGATTATGCCATGACCGGTTGGCGCTTAGGTTACGCCTGCGCCCCTGCCGACCTGATGACCGGCATGCTGCGCGTGCACCAATTCACCATCATGTCGGCCCCCACCACCGCCCAAGACGCCGCCGTCATCGCCCTGCGCGACGCCGGCCCCGATGTGGCGCGCATGAGGAATGAATATGACCGCCGCCGCAAGCTGATTGTGCCCGGTCTGAACCGCCTGGGGCTGCCCACCTTCGAGCCGCGCGGCGCATTCTACGCCTTCCCCCAGATCAGCATTACCGGCATGGACGACGAAACCTTTGCCGCCAAGCTGTTGGAAGAAGAGAAAGTGGCCTGCGTGCCTGGCAACGCCTTTGGAGCCGGCGGTGAAGGCTTCTTGCGCTGCTCTTACGCCACCTCCTACGAGAAGCTTGAGGAGGCCCTGTTCCGCATGGAACGCTTCATGACCCGCCACGGATAGGTGACCGTTTATTTATGAGCGAAGATTACCAGGCCGTTATCGGCCTCGAGGTCCACGCCGAACTCGCCACGCAATCGAAGATGTTTTGCGGCTGTGCCGTGGTGGATTCGATCACGGCTGCGCCTAACAGCCACGTTTGCCCGGTATGCGCCGGTATGCCGGGCGCTCTGCCGGTGACCAACCGCCAGGCCGTGGAGTTTGGCGTGCGGGTGGCTTTGGCGCTGGGCTGCCAGGTGAACGAAACCAGTATCTTCGCTCGTAAAAACTATTTTTACCCCGATCTACCCAAGGGCTACCAGATTTCGCAATACGAACAGCCCCTGGCGGTGAATGGCCGCCTGGCGATCCAAACATCGCAAGGCGAACGCGTAATCCGCATTCGTCGCGTTCATCTAGAAGAAGACACCGGCAAGCTCACCCACGAGGGCGACAACCGGCAAGGCTACAGCCTGCTGGATCTTAACCGCGCCGGTGTGCCGCTGCTAGAAATCGTCACCGAACCCGATGTGCGCACACCGGAAGAAGCCCGCGTCTATGCGCAAACGCTGCGCGCCATTCTGCGCTACCTGGGAGTGAACAGCGGCGATATGCAAAAAGGCGTGATGCGCGTGGAGCCGAACATCTCGGTGCGCCCGGCCGGCAGCCAAACACTGGGCGTGCGCACCGAGATCAAGAACCTGAACAGCTTCCGCGCGCTTGAGCGCTCTTGCGCCTACGAAATTCAGCGCCAGGCTGCGCTGCTGCGCCAGGGCGGCGTAGTGCTTCAGGAAACCCGCGGCTGGGACGAAGCCCGCAATGAAACCGTGGTTCAACGCAGCAAAGAAGAAGCCGAAGACTATCGCTACTTCCCCGAACCCGATCTGCCCCCCCTGCAGGTGGAACCGGCCTGGCAAGCTGCGGTGCGCGCCGCGCTGCCCGAACTGCCCGCCGAACGCGCCCGGCGCTGGCAAGCCCAGCACGGCCTGAGCGCCTACGACGCCGGCGTGTTGGTGATGGAGCCGGCCGTAGCCAATTATTACGAACAGGTGGTGGCCGCTGCCGGCTCGGTGGCCCCTAAAGCCATCGCCAACTGGATCACCGGCGATCTGTTCGCCCTGCTCAACCAGAGCGGCGCGGGCATCGAAACCTGCCGCGTCACCCCGCAGCGGCTGGCCGAACTACTGCGCCTGGTGGATAGCGGAGCCATCAACCAAAGCAGCGCCAAAGTGGTGTTGGCCGAGATGTACGCCGGCGGACGTCCCGCGGCCGAGATCGTGCAGGCGCGCGGCCTGGGGCAGGTTTCCGATCAGGCCGCTATTACCGGGCTGGTGAAACAAGTGTTAGCTGCCAACCCTCAGCCGGTGGCCGATTACCTGGCCGGGAAGGAAAGCTTATTCAAATGGTTTTTTGGACAGGTCATGCGCCAGGCCGGTGGGAAAGCCAACCCGGCGGTGATAGAACAGGTATTGAAAGAACAGTTGGGCAAGCCGGGCCAGGGGTAAAACCGGGCGCTTCACCGCGCCTACATGAAGTAAGTCACCCACATTACATGTTGCTTTACCCTTGACGCTAATCTTGCGCGTGGTATCCTTCTTTTAACATCAGGTAGCAAAGTGATGAACTCAACCTGCCGTTTCAAACCCCTTTGTAATAGCAGCGGGCGCTGTCCGTAGCGCCCGTTTATCTATTAACTTGGGAAAAGCACTTTTTACAAAAGGAGAAGTGTAAGTATGACCGAATTGATCAATGCTTTCCAGATGGCGCAGCGTCAGTTTGACCACGTGGCCGACCAATTAAACTTGGACGCCCAGGTGGCCGAAATCCTCCGTTGGCCGGCGCGCGAATTTAAATTTGCAATTCCGGTGCGCATGGACGACGGCTCGATGAAATTATTCTTTGGCTTTCGCGTTCAACACAACGATGCGCGCGGCCCCAATAAAGGCGGCATCCGCTTCCACCCCTCCGAAACCATCGACACGGTGCGCGCCCTGGCGATGTGGATGACCTGGAAGTGCGCCGTCGCCGATATTCCCTTGGGCGGCGGTAAGGGCGGTGTGCCGGTCGACTCGTCTACACTTTCCGTCACCGAGAAAGAACGCCTGGTGCGCGGCTGGGTAGACCAGATGTGGCGCAACATTGGCCCTCGCCAGGATGTGCCCGCTCCCGATGTCGGCACGACCCCCCAGATGATGGGCTGGATGATGGACGAATATTCGAAGCTGGTGGGTAAGTTCACCCCCGGCGTGATCACCGGCAAGCCCGTGGGCGGCGGCGGCTCGCTGGGCCGCACCGAAGCCACCGGCTATGGCGTTATCTATGCCGTGCGCGAAGCCATGAAGCACCTCAAGATCGACCCCACCAAATCCTGGGTGGCTTGCCAGGGATTCGGCAACGTATCGCAATATGCTTCCATCGGCTTTAGCGAACTGCTGGGCGGCAAGGTGGCTTGCGTTTCCTATTGGGATCGCGCCGATAAAGTCTCCTACACCGTCTCTAAGAAGGATGGCGTCAACCCGCGCTTCTTGAAATCAATTACCGATCAGTACGGCAGCATCGACAAAGATAAGGCCACCGCAGAGGGTTATGTCATCGAATCCGGCGAGGCCTGGATTACCAAAGACGTGGACGTGCTCCTGCCCGCCGCCCTCGAAGGCCAGATCAACGCCGAAACGGTCAAGAACATGAGCGGCCGGGTGAAAATCGTGGCGGAAGGCGCTAACGGCCCCACTACCCCCGAAGCCGACGATGTGATTAAGCGCAACGGCATCTTCAACATCCCCGACTTCCTGGCGAACGCCGGCGGCGTAACCGTATCTTACTTTGAAGGCGTCCAGAACGATATGAACTATTACTGGACCAAGGAAGAAGTGTTGGAACGCCTCGACACCAAGATGACGCAAGCCTTCAACAGCGTCTTAGAAATGTCGGAAGGCGAAAATGTCTACATGCGCGATGCGGCCTACATGGTCGCCATCAAGCGCGTTGTCACCGCCATGGAACTGCGCGGCTGGATTTAGCATTGGATTGATGATGTAGGGGCGGGTTTGAAACCTGCCCCTACATGATTCTGCCCGCCCTTGCATGATTCAACCCATCCCAACCGATTCAACCTCACGGTGGGGATGATGATCGCGACCCGCTCGGCTGCCAGGGCGTGTTTTGGCGATCAACATGCGGGCCGCCCAACAATTTTGCACAAAGCCAATCTTTTGCATTATAATAGATAATATGTTCTTATCTGCTGACGTGATGCGCTTATTGCTGTTGGCTTGCCTGATAGGAATGGCCCTGCTGGCAGGCGGCTATTTGCGCCGCCGGCAGCTAACCATGTTCGAATTGCTTTGGTGCGGAGCACTTATTATCCTCGTGCCGCTCTTGGGGCCTTACCTGGTGATGCTTATGCAGCCGGGCGAAGCCGCCGCCCCATCTCCTAAAGCATCAAAAAAAGTGCAGCAGATCTGACCCGAACTGCACACCCCCGCGGAGAGCATGTAATCTTCCGCCGGCCTTACAACCGGGCAAACACCAACAGGGAGCTGCTGAAAGTTTTTGGGCAGCCCCCTATTTTTTATCAGGCGAAACAAAAACAACCCCTTAAGCGTTAATGGGTTATACGATTATTGTCGTTTTGGAGGAAAGTATGAAACATTATCGGATCGTCACTCTCATTGCCGTGCTAATCTTAGCGGCGCTGGCCTGCAACCTGCCAGGCGGCGGCCCCGCGCCAGCCAATGAAGCCACCCAGGTGTGGGGCACCGTCCAAGCCGGCTCAGCTCAGACCCTGGCCGCCCCCAGCGCAACCCCCCTACCAGACTATGTGTGGGGCACGCCAACTGCCACCCTTTCCATTTACCCCTCGTCGACGCCCAACGGCGCTGCAGCGGTTATCGCCACCTCGGCTGCGCAAGCCACCTACCAGGCCCAATCCATCCAGGCCACCATGGCGGCTAACGCCGCCTGGGCCACCTCCGTGGCGCAAGGCCAGGCCGCCACCGCCCAGGCGTGGGCCTGGTCGGCCACCGCCACCGCCAACGCCTGGCGACCTCCCACCCTGCTGCCGCCGCTCCCACCACCGCCTCAGCCACCGCAACCGCCACAGCCAGTCGGTAAGCGCATCAGCTTCGCGAAGGGCTCCACCTCCGCCAACATCGATGGCTCGCTAAAGGCCGGCTACGCCATGGATTATGTGATTACCGCCGGGGCTAACCAATGGATGCTGCTCAGCGCCTATTCTCCTAAAAATAACGTCTACCTGGGGGTGCTGTCAGCCAGCGGCAACTCGATGCTCAACCCGGCCTCCCAGCGGAACGACTTCCAGGCGCTGCTGCCCACTGCGCAAGATTATCTGCTGCGCGTGTTTTCGCCCGTGCAAAAGTCCAATTACACCCTGCAAGTCATCTTGCCGGCGCGCATCAAGTTCAAACCCGGCGCCATTTCAGCCACCCTGCCAGGCTACTTGCCCGGCGGCCAGGTAAACTACTACACTATCAAAGCTCGCGCCGGTCAGACCATGACGGTGAACCTCTATTCGCCGCATGACGATGTCTTTTTAACCATTTATGGCATGGATGACGGTTCGCCCATGGTGCGCTCGATGATGGCGCAAACCTCGTGGTCTGGCGTGCTCAACCTCACCCAGGATTACATGATCGAAGCCGTCTCAACCGGCGGCAACGTTAACTACACCCTGGAGGTCATCATCCCGTAAGCTTTTTTGCAGCATTTAAATTGCCGTCTCGCACCCTCCGATTCACGTTATATAATACGGGTATTCGGAGGGTGTATGATTCGCGCGTTTGCCATTGACGATAAAGATCAGGTGCATAGCAATTTGGAAGCTATCGACATTGCCTTCAACCTGCACCAGGGCAACCTGTTGTGGGTAGATTTCGATAACGAACCGCCCGCCGGCAGCGAACAGATCCTGGTGAAAACCTTCTCGTTTCACCCCTTGGCGGTGGATGACGCTCTACAGGAATCGCATTACCCCAAGATCGACGACTGGGGGCAGTACCTATATATTGTGCTGCACGGCGTTACGTTAGACGCCGCCGATCACGACCGCGTGGATACCCAAGAGCTGGACATCTTTTTGGGGGCTAACTATATCGTCACCCTGCACGATGAACCCATCGCGGCCATCGAAAAAGTATGGCGCTCCGCCCAGAGCGACCTGCGCCACGCCAAAGGCGGCGTCGATCACCTGCTTTACCGCATCACCGACGAGATGACCGCCGGCTTTATGCCAGTGGTGGAGAGCTTCGATGAAAGCGTGGACGAACTGGAGAGCAAGATATTCTCCCATGCGGGCAGCAGCACGGTGGAGCAAATCTTCCGCATCAAACGCTCGGTGCTGTACCTGCGCCGCATCATCGCCCCGCAGCGGGAGGTGTTGAACAAGCTGGCCCGCGACGATTACGCCGTGATCGACGCCGCCGACCGCATCTACTTCCGCGATGTGTACGATCATTTGGTGCGCATGTACGACATCACCGAAGGCGTGCGCGACCTGGTGAGCGGCACACTCGACACCTACCTTTCCCTATCCAGCAATCGCATGAACGATGTGATGAAAACCCTCACCATCATCACCACCATCTTCATGCCGATCTCGTTCTTAGCCGGCTTCTTCGGCATGAATTTCTTTCAACCACGCATTCCAGCCTGGACTAACCAGCCAGTGTTCTATTTAGCGATGACGGCGATTGTCCTGGTTCCCATGGCAATGATCGCTTACTTCCGACGGCGTGGTTGGATGACCAGGCAAAAGAAGGAGGAGCTATGAACGACCGATTAACCCCCAGCGCCCAAAAAGTGCAAAACGCGCTGCATGCCTTAGGTTTGGAATTAGACGTGGTAGAGCTGCCCGGCTCAACCCGCACCGCCGTAGAAGCCGCTCAAGCAGTGGGCTGCGAACCGGCCCAGATTGTCAAATCGCTCATCTTCCGCGCCAAGCGCAGCGGGCGCGCCATCCTGGTGGTCGCCAGCGGGGCCAACCGCGTGGACGAGCGCCGCATTGAATCGCTGATCGACGAGCCGCTGGGCAAAGCCGACGCCGACTTTGTGCGCGAGCAAACCGGCTTTGTCATCGGCGGCGTGCCCCCGGTTGGGCACATCCAACCGCTCACCACCTTCATTGATGAAGACCTGCTGCAATACCCACAGATTTGGGCCGCGGCCGGCACGCCCCACGCCGTGTTCCAGCTCACCCCGGCCCATCTCGTCCAGATCACCGGCGGCCAGGTGACAACGGTTAAGGCTGCGTAGCCCACCCCCGGCGTATCTCTCCGGTCATTATTAAATCAAAAACAGGAGCGGCTCGGCGGCTCCTGTTTTGAGTATTAAATGGGAAGCGGTACGCCATTTAGCTTAGGGGAACATCGTCTGGTAAAGCAGCACGAAGTTCAAACTTAGAATGATGGCCGCCGAAGCCCAGGCCATGATGGTGGTCCAGCGATTATTGACAAACGGCCCCATTATCTGGCGATTATTGGTAAACAAAATCAGCGGAACCATGGCAAACGGCAGCTGAAAAGACAAGCTCACCTGCGAAAGCACCAAGATTTTCAGGGGATCAACCCCCATACCAATCACAATCAGCGAAGGGATCATGGTCACCCCGCGCCGCACCCAAATATTGATATGGTGATGGATGAAGCCATCCATAATCACCTGGCCCGCCATGGTCGCCGTCGTCGAAGAAGACAGGCCCGAGGCCAACAAAGCGATGGCGAAGGCTATGCCTGCCAACGGCCCCAGCAGCGGGGTAAGCGTCTGATGGGCGGCCTCTAGCGAATATTCGGCCAGTCGCCCTTCAGAAAACACCGCCGCCGACATGATCAGGATGGCGGCGTTGACAAAGAAAGCCCCATTCAAGGCCACGAAAAAATCGAGAATCGTCATGCGGTAGACGCGCTGTTTGTGCTGCAGCGTGTCGGTTGGGCGCACCCGCGTCTGGATCAGGGCGCTGTGCAAGTACAGGTTGTGCGGCATCACGGTTGCGCCAATAATACCCACCGCCACCAGCGTAGCCCCAATGGGAATGCTGGGTACAAAGCCCCGGCCAATGGCAGCCCAATCGGGTTGGGCCAGCCAAATCTCAGTCATATACACCAGGCCGATAATGGCGATTAGCCCGATAATCACCATCTCAAGTTTGCGAAAGCCATAACTTTCCAGAAACAGGATCAGGGAAATCACCACGCCGGTGAGCAAGGCGGCCGGGAAGAGCGGGATATTAAACAGCAGATAGAAACCCACCGCCCCACCTAAAAACTCGGCCAGGTCGGTGGCGATGGCCGCCAGTTCAGCGGTAATCCACAGGGCCACGCTCAGCCACTTGGGGTAGTGATCGCGGCACACCTCCGGCAGCGAGCGCCCCGTGGCAATGCCCAGCTTGGCCGAGAGGATCTGCAGCACAATCGCCATCACATTCGCCAGCAAAATCACCCACAGCAAACGATAGCCAAAACGCGCCCCGCCCTCGATGTCGGTGCCCCAGTTGCCGGGGTCCATGTACCCCACGCTGACCACGAAGGCCGGGCCGAAGAAGACCAGCCCGCGCTTAAGCACCGCCAGGCTGCCATAACGACGGAGCATCTCGCGCAGATGATCCCACTCTTCTTGCAGCCAGGGGCGCTGCGGCAAAGCCACTTCACGCACACCGGCGGCGTCTAGCAAAACCCGGTTTGCCTGTTGGCGGCTAAGGCGCACCTCGCTGCCCGGGACCGCCCCCACCTGGTAGGTGATGGGGTCGCCCAAGGGGTCGGCCCGGATGGCGGTTACCTCCACGCCGGGGAGCAGCCCAGCGGCCGGCCAGTCGCCATCGCCCAGCTTTCCCGCCACGACGGCGGCCTGGCCCACCGCCAATTCGGAAAGCGGAACGGTTTCGTGGGGCGCTTCGGCCACGAAAATCATGTTGGCGGCGGCGGCGGTCAAGGCCAGGCGCTGCCGCCCACTCCATACCAAAACCCGCCCCGGGGTGCGCTCGGCCACCTCCACCTGCGCGCCAGGGGTCAGTCCCAGCATGGCAAGCTGAGCGAACAGGGACGGCGGCTCATCTTCCACATGCACGATGCGCGACAGGCGGCCCGGCGGCCAGGCCGATAGCGCCGTCCCGCCGGCGTGACGCGCCAACGACCCACCCCGAGCGGGGATGGGGTCGCCGTGTGGGTCGAACTTCGGGAAGCCCAACGCCTCATCCAGCTGATCGGCCTGCTCGGGGCTGGTGAGATGTTCGCGGCGCGTGGCCTCCTCGTGCAGCGCGTCGATCGGCAGACCTTCTTTCTCCGAAAGGTAACGCTCCCACAGGCGGTGGGCGCGGATCAATTCCACGGCGCGGCGTTCACCCGCCGGGCTGATCTGTACTCCATCTTTGGCGAGCGCCGCCCAACCGCGGCGGGTTAGCTCGGTCATCACCAACCCCATGCGCCCCGGCTGCACCCCGGCGGCGCGGCGCAGATCGCGCTCTTGCACCTGCGGCGCGTCGCGCGAAAGATGGTACAGCTCTTTCAAAGCGTCTTCGGCCAGCTCGGTCAAGCCCAGCGCCCCACTTTGCGAGTGGCGGCGCATGCGCCACACAACCCACAGCAGCGCCACATTGCTGGCAACCAGGGCGATGATGATGGCAATATAAATGTTCATAGGCTAATATTTTATCACCGCCCTTCATCTTGCGTTCATTTTTCCACCCTTCAAGGCATGAACGGGTATAATCGCCATATGACACTGCTTTCATACTTCCTCATTGTCTTAGCTGCGATGGCCGCCGGGGCGATCAACGCCCTGGCCGGCGGCGGCACTCTGATCACCTTTCCCACTCTCATCGGCCTGGGGCTGCCACCGGTGGGGGCAAATGTCACCAACACCGTGGCGCTGCTCCCCGGTTACCTGGGGGCATTGTTCGCCCAATCCAAAGACCTGAAAGGCCAGGGCAAGCGGCTTTCCTACCTGGTTCCGGCGGGCATCGTGGGCGGGCTGCTCGGCGGGCTGCTGCTGCTCAACACCAGCGAGAAGTTATTCTCCGCCCTGATTCCCTGGCTGATTCTGCTGGCCTCGCTGCTGCTGGCGGTGCAAGAGCCAATCAAAGCCTGGGTGTTGAAGCGCGCCAGGCAAAACGGGAGCCAACCGCTGCCCGAATTTTGGACGGCTTTTCCGGTGGGGCTGGCCGGAATATACGGCGGTTACTTCGGCGCCGGCCTAAGCGTGATTGTGCTGGCCGTGCTGGGCCTGGTGATTGACGAAAACCTGACCCGCCTAAACGCCGTCAAACAATTCATCGGCTTTGTGGTCAACACCTCGGCGGCGGTGCTGTTCGTTTTTTCGGGGCAGGTGCAGTGGCCGGTGGCGCTGGTGATGATGATCGGCGCGATTATTGGCGGGGTGATCGGCGGCAAACTGGCCGGAACGATTTCGCCCGCCACCCTACGCACCCTGGTGGTGATGATTGGCATCGTGGTGGCCATCATTTACTTTATCAAATAAAGCGCCCGGCCCCATAAGGGGCCGCGCCTGCGCCATCACCCGCCTAAACTCCGCCCTGGCGCAGGCGGCCTCATCAAACCGGATCGCTGCCCGGCAAATTTGGCATCCATTTGGGGCGATTTTTGCCCGTCTTTTGGTTTTTTTCGTGGTAAAATCCCCCTAGCCGCAGGTAATCATCAACCGCTGACAAAAATCGTATGGTGGTAAAATCCTTTGGGGGCGGAACGCTTTTACTATGATGCATTTCTCTATCTTATTGAACAATACGCCACACATCCGACTCGCCCCCCGCCTTCCAGAACTTAACCTGGAATCTATTCTATCCCGCGCCCAACCGCCCGATCAAAGTTTGGCGAGCGTTTCAGACCACCCGCATCACTCCTGCGCCACCCGGCGGACGGGCGACCGCCGCCCAATCCCCCTCTAATTCCCCTGCCCGGCAAGGCAGGCCAATCGAAGGGGTTAATCTTCCTTTTTTCGACAATATTTCCATGTCGGAAGGGCGGAGCGCGGGGAAAAGAGGCCATGACAGAATTCATCGATCAACCAATGGACAACCGAACAGCCGGGATGCCGGAAAAATGGGACCTGATCATCCAGCCGCAGCGCAATCTGTTAGACTTGCGCCTGGGTGAGCTGTGGAAGTACCGCGACCTGGTGATGCTGTTTGTGCGACGGGACTTCGTCTCGGTTTACAAACAGACCATTCTGGGACCTTTGTGGTATCTCATCCAACCACTGCTGACCACCATTACCTTCACCGTTATTTTTGGTCAAATTGCAAAACTCCCCACCGATGGCCTTCCCCAATTTCTCTTCTACATGTCGGGTACTGTCATCTGGACTTACTTTGCAGATTGCCTGACCAAGACCAGCAACACCTTTGTCAATAACGCGCAGCTTTTTGGTAAAGTGTACTTTCCACGGTTGGCAGTGCCGGTATCCATATTGATCTCGAACCTGATCACTTTTGGGATTCAATTTTTATTTTTCCTGGCATTCATGGCCTTTTTTATGCTCACCGGTTCGGCGGTTCTCCCCAACTGGTGGATCCTGCTCTCGCCTGTGCTGGTGCTAATGATGGCCGGCCTGGGTTTAGGGTTTGGTATCATCATCTCCTCGCTGACCACCAAATATCGCGATCTGCGTTTTCTGGTGCAGTTTGGCGTGCAGCTGCTCATGTACGCCACCCCGGTGATCTACCCGGCATCTTCGATCCCGGAGCGTTTTCAATGGCTGATCAAACTTAACCCGATGACCCCCATTGTGGAAACGTTCCGCTACGCCTTCCTGGGCGCAGGTTCCGTGCACCCGGTGGACCTGCTTTACAGTTTTGGCTTTATGGTGGTGATCGTTATCATTGGCGCGGTGATGTTTAACCGCGTGGAAGCTACGTTTATGGATACGGTGTAAATGAGCCAAACCGTTATTTCTGTAGAAAATTTATCGAAATCTTATCGCCTGGGGCAAATCGGCACGGGCACACTGACCAACGACATGCGGGTCTGGTGGGCTAAAAAACGCGGGCTGCCCAACCCTTTGCTCAAAATAGGCCAGACCGACCACGGCAACCGTGACGGCGAAGCCCTTTGGGCGCTTAAAGACGTGAGCTTCCAGGTGGAGCAGGGAGAGGTGCTTGGCATCATCGGACGTAACGGCGCCGGCAAGAGCACTCTGCTTAAAATCCTTTCGCGCGTCACCGCCCCCACCAGTGGCGTGGTGAAGGTCAAGGGGCGCATCGCCAGCCTGTTGGAAGTGGGCACCGGTTTTCACCCGGAACTGACCGGGCGCGAGAATATTTACCTCAATGGCGCCATTTTGGGAATGACTAAACAGGAGATCGCCCGAAAGTTTGACGAGATTGTGGCCTTTGCCGAGATCGAGAAATTTATTGATACCCCGGTCAAGCGCTACTCCAGCGGCATGTATGTGCGCCTGGCATTTGCCGTGGCCGCCCACCTGGAAAGCGAGATCCTGTTGGTGGATGAGGTGCTGGCGGTGGGCGATGCCGAGTTTCAGAAGAAATGCCTGGGCAAAATGGGAGATATTGCTTCGAGGGAAGGTCGCACGATATTCTTCGTTAGTCACAATATGGCCGCCATTACATCTTTATGCTCCAATGTCGTATGTATTGAAAACGGCAAACCAATACATTCAGGACCTGCAAAGGAATGCGTGGATTTCTATTTAGCACGAAACACAAGTATCAACGTTCAGAACATTGCAGAGCGAAAAGATCGAATTGGCAATGGTCTAGCACGATTAGTCTCAATCAAAGTAGTCGATTCTAATGGAAAACATATCGATACAATAATTTCTGGACAAGATATAAACCTATTAATTGATTATGATATTCCCTATGGCGTTACAATTCCACAGGGAGTTTGTGTTTTAGGCTTTAAGACTCAGTTGGGTCAACCATTGTTTGCGTGTTCAACACGATTATTTGGCGAATATATTCCTCTCAAGCAAAAAGGAAGATTAATTTGTTCCATACCCGACTTTCCTTTGAACCAAGGTTCTTTTTATATTGATGTCTATTTAAAACAAGGGATTGATGGTAGAGATATACTAGACATTATTGAACAAGCAATTCAAATAAAGGTCATGCACGGAGATTTCTTTGGTACTGGCAGAACATTACCCCCAGAAGGCAGTCCCACTCTAATCAATCACACCTGGTCTGATTGTATAAGAGAATCTGATTAGCGCACATTTGAGTTATAGATGCTTATAGATGTCCCAAAGAAATCAAAAACTATGAAAACCTTAATCCGTAACAACTTTATAATGGGAAAATTAGCGGATTTCAAACATCTTCTTGATGAATCAAAGGAGTATTTTCGTAGAGCCAATGATGAAAGGTATTTACAAAATGAAATATCAGGAAATGTCATCCTTGACAAGGATGTTAAGCTGGAGGGTGATTGTCAAATTGAATCTGAAACAATAATACGAGGAAAGGTCGTTATCGGAAGGTATACTCTAATCGGGATGAGGAATATCATCTTTGGGGGTGAAATAACTGTAGGGCGGTATTGTCAATTTGCTCCTTACGTATCTTTTTTTACACATAACCATTCACTTGATACAATTACAACATACAACAATAAACGCTTATTTAATTCAAAGCTAAAGTTATTAGACGAAGATAAGTCAATTTGTATTGGAAATGACGTCTGGTTAGGAAAAGGAGTGATAATACTGCCAGGTGTCAACATAGGTTCTGGCGTAATTATCGGAGCAGGATCTGTCGTTACCAAAGATATTCCTGACTACGTGATAGCAGCTGGTAATCCAGCAACAATAATAAGGAATAGATTCAGTGATGAACTGACTAAACTGTTATTGCTTTGGAAATGGTGGAATTTATCTCCAAAGGAATTAGAAAAATACGAAAATATCTTCTTTATGAAAAAAAATGAAAATGAATCAGAAATTATAAACGCAATTCTTCATAAAGATGAAATGAATTAAAAGACGCCCTTTACTGATTTGCAGGATATTCTCTACCTCCACTCAAATGCTATTTGTAATACGCCTCTCAAAAAACACTGCTCAAATCACAACAGTTAGTTAGTTTTTTGATTGAGGACAATAAAACCTTGTTTTCGTTGAAACCGCAGAATATTCTTGAATAATCTATACTAATTGGAGTTTTTAAATCATTATGTACGCAACATGAATAGGTTTCGGGAATACTACAGTTTACCCATTCATTTTCCAGTTTGATAATCAGAAAGCTTTGGTTGTGATTCTACATCAAATATAGAGAACTAGATAATATATTCCGCAGGTAGTTACTCCTTTAAGATTGCGAATCCTTAGCCCATCTCTTACCAATAATTTCGGCTTATTTCTATGATTCCCCCAAAAAGGGAGGGTTTGATTGAAAAGGATGTATTCTTGAAATCACCTCCAATTAAGCCTTAAACATGATTCATATAAATATTTTGAGGCAAATTCATTGAGATTGAAAAGCTGGAATGATTGTCATATAAATATGGCACGCATCCTATTAAGAAATTTAAAGTTACCCTATTAATCATCAAGTGACCATTTTACTTTTTTCCCCTCTATAATTTAACACTCCTAATGATCATGGCATCAATGACAATGTCTTCAGTAAGTTGCATGTATTGGCAATCTTAAGTTCATATTGATCGTAATTCCCAGCCATGCAATAAATCGAGTTCACAATGAAGGAACAGCAAGTGAGTGGATAACTAAAAAGAATTTGGACAGATATTATATCCCATAGCTTTTTTTATAAATTGGAAGCTGATTTTAGGGAATTTGTTCAAAGGGGCAACATATATTTTAAATTCGGGACAACTATAGCTGTCCACAAATTTCCGATTATTCCATTGAAGAGTTAAGAATATCTTGAAACAGTAATAACGAAACAAGTCCGTATAATCAGGAGTTAGGTCATGAAGATATTAACTATTGTTGACTCTTATCCTCCCCACCATTTTGGCGGATATGAATTACGGTGCAAAGATGTACTAAATGGATTAAGGACGAGGGGGCATGATGTGGTAGTTGTAACTACAAGATGCCCAGGTAGAAAATGTTTGGACCACCCTAATAAAGAAATGATATATAGGGTTCTTCATAAAAAAAGCTTGTCTTCTCCATCAATTTCAAGCAGAATAATCTCCGATTATAAGGACATGTTGTCTATTACAAAGATTTTTCAGGACTTTGAACCAGATTTGATTTACTTATGGCACATTGGCGATCTTTCGAATGCCATTATGCCTTATTTCTCCAATAAAGAAATACCCCTGGCTTTTGATGATGGAGGATTAGGAGCAGTTAGTGTAAGAAGACATCTCAATAAAGATATTTATTTCACTAGAAATGAAAATGATCCCTTAGCTAAGAGAAAGGTAAAGGATTTTATAAATTCTGGTATAAACATCATTAGTCATAACACATTAAACTCGAAATGGTCTTGGCCTCGAAATATGAAATTGTGCTTTAATAGTGAATATTCGAAGACAAATGCTCAAAATAATAGTGTACCAGTAGAAAATAGTGAGGTAATCCATTCAGGAATTGATATTTCCAAATTTCAGTTGATACCCCGGGACACAATAAGATTACCAGTGAGAATAATCACACCTGGGAGAATTTCGCCTGAGAAAGGAATGATGGATTCCCTTCATCTTTTATCAAAATTGAAAGAAACAAATACGCTTGCCACCTTGACTCTAATTGGAAAAGATTATTCGAAATCCTTTTATTTAGAAATCCTCAAAGAGATAGAGAGATTAGATTTAGAAAAACAAGTTCACGTTTTACCCATGGTTGATCATGATAATATCGCAAGACTTTACCAGAATGCAGATATTTGTTTTTTTCCAAGTTATCAACAATATGGTTTATCAAGAATTCCATTGGAAGCCATGGCAAGTGGATGTCTAGTAATCACCTATGGAAATGAAGGATCCAATGAAATAATAAGGAATAGAGAGAATGGTTATATTGTACCCGAGGGAGATATTGATGCTTCTATTGACATTGTTCAAGAAGTAATTACTGACAAAAGAAGATATCATAACATTATTCAAAATGCACGATTGGCAATTGAGCAAAACCATTCAATAGAAGCATATGTTGATAAAGTAGAGCTATTTTTAGGTTCAGTTGCTGCAAATTCATCCCAATAGGATATTTATAGTTGAATAATTTCGGATCTGTTAAAACGCTACAAGATTTGTTATTTCGAAGACAATTTTTGCTAAGCCCTTTGCAATTTAACCCAACCGGACTATGGAATTGTTCATCTCTTAAACATAGCTTGGTACTTTCTGTCCACCCTGACCTAGATATCTACACGGAATCGCAGGGTAAGGTTTCTGCAACTCTGGTCGGTTTTGCTGTAGATCCGTTGTTTCCCCAAAAAACAATGCGTGATATAGCTAGAACAATGGCAAGTGAAGCTTCAAATATTGATGAAGCCATCCACCTAACAAACTCCTTAGCAGGGCGCTGGGTTGTCATATTTCAGGACCAAAAAGGAACATATCTATTTACTGATCCATGTGGTTTTCGGACGGTATTCTATTTTTCAGATGCCCATGGGTTTTGGTGTGGCTCACAACCAGAAATTATTAAGGCAAATACTTCTTTGGAATGGAATAGCGAGGAAGGTTTTCTTGATTTCTTGATAAAACAACACCTCATTGATGATGAGTCACTTTGGATTGGTAATAAAACAATTTATGATCATTGTTATCGATTGATGCCTAATCATTATTTAGATGTAAATCACTCAAGTCAAATACGTTTCTCTCCTGTTGATATTCCAAATAACGATAGAGTTGAGGCAATAATTGAGCGCGCCAGTTTAATTCTTCAGGGAACTTACGAAGCGATTATATTACAGAAGAAAAGTGTAATTCAGGCATTAACTGCTGGGTGGGATAGCCGTGTCTTGCTTGCAGCATCACGACAATATTCACAGAATATTCAATATTTTGTCGATTGTGAGGGGGTCTTACCTGAAAATCATCCGGATGTATGGGTCCCCAAACGTTTGGCGCAAAAATTGAATATAAATTTTGAAATAAAAAACTCAACCATTGACCCACCTGGTTGGTTTATTTCAGTGCTTTCTCAAAACATTACTTGTGCACGTATCCTTCCGAAAACTCGCACAATATTTGCACATTTTAATAGCGGTGAAACCAGAATGCATATCAACGGAAATGGGAGCGAGATCTGTCGCGATTATCCTTCATCCCCCTTCCCCCTTGATCACAGCTATCTTACGCACGAATTGGCAAAAATTTATTTTTTTCATGATTACCCCAACCCCATTCCTTTCGTCGAAGATGAAATTGAGAATTGGAAGAAAGACCTTTTTTCGAAAGGCGGTGAGAGTATAAGTGTTCTAAATTTAATTTACTGGGAGCAAAGACTTGGAACTTGGGGGGCTCAATACTCATCCGAACAGGAAATTGCCATTGATCAATTCAGTCCTTTCAATTGTCGGTTATTAATTGAAACGCTTTTAACTTCACCGCAACAAATGCGTTGTCGTCCGAGCTATTTGCTTTATAAGGAATTGATACGAGCCATGTGGCCAGAAGCACTATCAGTTCCAATAAATCCTGGAAAAGGTAATCGCCTTTTTAGGATTAAGAATAGGATTCGCCCTTATATTCCTTCTTCAGCCCTACATGCTGTCACTCAAGTAAGAATGGCATCAGATAGAATGTCGAAAATCCTGAAGAAAAAGGAATAGGAAATTTTGAGAATTTCTTTTAATCTGTGATGTAATCTACATATGGATGAATTCAAAGTAAGTATTATTATCCCTTTTTATAATGCACGAAATTATTTAGCACAAGCAGTGGAATCCGCATTAGAACAACCGGAGACCGGTGAAATACTTTTAGTAGAGGATGGATCTCCAGATGGCGGATTGGAAGTGTGTAAGAATCTCGCTCAAAAATATTCAAAAGTCAAACTTTTGCAACATCCAGATAAAAGCAATCATGGTGCGGCTGCTTCGAGAAACCTTGGCATAAAGAATGCTATTTTTCCCTATATATCATTTCTTGACGCGGATGACTTCTTTCTGCCTAACCGTTTTACTAGGACTTTTGAAGTTTTTAGAACTGGGAATAAGGTTGACGGAGTTTACGAGGCGATTGGGGCAATCTTTGATGATCAATCAGCAAAGGAATTATGGTCAACTTTGAGTTTCAGAGAAATTACAACGGTTACAAAGGAAATAAAACCCGAATATCTATTTAAAGAATTGCTGACTGGCAAAAGTGGATATTTTTCTCCTGATGGGCTTACAGTTCTTAAAGATCTATTTTCAAGAACCGGTTTATTCAATGAAGATCTGATGATTATGGAAGATACTGACATGATATACAAATTAAGCGCAAAAGGTGCGCTTTATCCTGGAAACATTGAAAAACCTGTTGCCATCCGGCGAGTACACAAAGGAAACCGGATAACCTATCTCAGTTCGGATTTACGAAAAACATATAACGCCCAAAGAAAGTTGTGGCAATCACTATATGGATGGGCTCTGGATAATCTTTCGAAAGAAAATTTATACCATTTATTACACCACTATGCTGCATGGCTTCGTAAACTGGACACACTTGATGACATAAGCATAGCGGAATTTGTGAACACACGCATTGAAATGTTAAAATTGATAAAATATTCTCCAAGGTTATTGTTTGAAACAAATATATTAATATTGATATTTCCATCAAAACAATTACTAAAGAAAACTTGGAAAGACTTTATAGGTTCCAAATAAACTAGGTGAAAAAATATAATTTGTTTATAGTAAATTTCATAACAAACCGTTTTCGGAATTTGGTTTGTCATAAATCTTGTTAGTCTTCCAAGGAAAGCGCCAATTTGATATCCGAACTATTTATTTTAATTTTATTTAATTTGAATATACTGATGACCATTAATTTCATGAGTCAAACCTGAGTCAATAAGTGAAAAAGAAAACAACTTGATTGAAGTTTCAGGCATTCTTTGGAATCTGAGATTAATGATTTCTATTTTCATTACCGAACCCATAGTCTAGCTACTTACTCGAAAACTTATAAGGAATTAATGAACGATAACATTACTGTAAGCATAATAATACCTACTTTTAATAGGCGTGAATATGTACAAGAAGCGATAGAAAGCGTTTTTGCACAATCATATACTAACTATGAACTCATAGTAATTGATGATGGTTCAACAGATGGTACAGATAGAGTCATTGAATCAAAATATATGGGAAAGTTGAAATATATATGGCAAAATAATCAAGGGGAAGCTAAAGCCAGAAACCATGGTATATCTTTATCAACTGGTAAATATCTTGCGTTTTTAGACTCAGATGACAAATGGCATCCTGAAAAACTACTTTATCAAGTAAACATGATAGAAGGACGCCGAAATAAAGATAGTAATATCGCCTTGATATGTTCTAGCGTGTGGTTGATTGATGAGAATGGTAGGCTAATATCATCCCGACTATCCGGGAGAAAGAAAAACATTGAAAAACTACAACTTGAAGACTATCTATACAAACCTCAAATATTTGGACCTTCTAGTAATGCGGTTTTCTATAATGAATTTGTAAAAGAAGTCGGGGGATTTGATGAGGATATTCAATTCGGGGAAGACTGGGGGTTATTGATCAAACTACGTGAGAAGTATAAATTTATCTATCTAGATAAACCTCTTACTTATATTCGAGTTCATAAAGTAAACCAACAAAGTTTTCCAAATCATGAATTGATCGAAAATAAATTATCTGATTCTATAAAAATAGTGGACAGATTTCCAAAAGCCAAAGTAGATGTTGCTCATATAAATTATGCAAAAGCTCAATTTTATGAAAAGACAGCATATTGGTATTTTATTTACCATGATTGGGAAAACGGGATAAAAAATTTGATCCTAGCAGGTGAATTAGATGCAGGTTCTATTGGGAACAAAAATAAAGTAATTCAAAGGATTGCTTCTGCAGGATATGAAAGTGCTTTATACAATATTGAAAAGAAAGTTCCAGATCTACTTAGATATTTTGAGCAATTCTATTACGTAAACCTTGCTAAAATATGGCCAAATGGTCTACTTTCAGACCCTGGTGTTAAAAAAAAGACAGTGGCTGTGTTTTCCCAAATAATGGTTCATGACAATAATATAATTAAGACTAGGAAAGAGAAAATTCAGTTATGTAGGCAAGCATTCTCTTATAATAGATATTTAAGGAGTTTGTCAATCTGGATAATATTCTTGAGCAACATTTTGGGACTAACTGGAAAATGAAAATTTCTGTTGTAATTCCTCTTTACAATAAAGCTCCGTATGTAAAAAGGGCAATTGATTCAGTGATAAATCAAACAATTCAGGCTTCAGAAATAATTGTAGTGGATGATGGCTCAACTGATGATGGCGGAAGATTTATAGAAGAGTATCACAATACCGATATTAAGTTGGTAAGACAAGAAAATTTAGGAGAGAGTGCTGCAAGAAATAAAGGAATCAAGGAAGCACGTTATGAATTGATAGGTTTTCTTGATGCAGATGATGAATGGCTACCAGATTTTCTAGAAAATATTCTTGTATTAAGGAATAACTTTCCGGACTGCGGAGCATATGCTACATCATCGGTAACTATTAGATCAGATGGGAAAATATATTATCCTGATTTATCATTACTTCCTCCAGAGCCCTGGATAGGAATTATCCCTAATTTCTTTGAATTATTTCAGGAAGGGATGTCATATAATTCATCTTCAATTGTGATTCCAAAAGCTATTATAGAAACAGTTGGTGGCTTTCCGGTTGGAATGAAACATACTCCTGATATCGATACATGGGTGAGAATTGCGATCAAATATCCAATTGCATTCAGTCCAAAACGCAAGGCCATTTATCATCAAGATGCAGAAAACAGAATTGCTCCAACCCATTCTGATTTAATCGAATTCCCAGTAATAAGAACTATTCAAAATGCAATAAATGAGGGACTAATTGTTGAAGGTGAATTGCAAAAAGAGGCTTTAGAATATATTGCCCAAAAACAATTAACTATAGCAATAAATAATATTCTTGCTGGTCATACCTTCCAAGCAATCGAATTTCTTAATAAGTGCAAGTACACAAAAAAATATAAAAAAGAATGGGTCTTCTGGCGGTTTTGGTCATTATTTCCCCCAACCGTTCCAAAAATCTTATTGAAGTTAAAATATCATGGAAAGTAGATTTCATATAGGTTATCATGGATATATCAATAATAATTCCTCTCTTTAATAAAGCCCCTTACATTACTAGAGCAATTGATTCGGTGGTGGATCAAACAATTCAGGCTTCAGAAATAATTGTAGTGGATGATGGTTCAACTGATGAGGGCAAAGAAATTGTTGCTGCATTATCCAAGAATAATTTGAAAATCAAGTTATTATTTCAGAAAAATGAAGGCGTGAGTTCGGCAAGAAATCGTGGAGCCCAAATAGCTGCGTCAAAATACGTTGCTTTTTTGGACGCAGACGATGAATGGAAACCTGATTTCTTAGCAAATATCCAAAGGCTTATTAATAATTTTCCAGATTGCGGTGCATATGCGACTGCATATGAAATAGTTGAGGAGAAAGGAATCAAATATTTTCCGCCTTTATTAGGAATTCCACCTGCTCCCTGGATAGGCATTATCCCCAATTTATTCAAGATGATGCAAGATGGCAGTCCTTTTTATACCTCCTCAGTGATAATGACAAAGGCTGTTTTTCAGGACCTAAATGGATTCCCCTTAGGAGTAAGACGTGGCGAAGATAAAATACTTTGGATCCGTCTTGGGCTAAAATACCCGATCGCTTACAGTCCTTCCCGTCAGGTTATTTACCATCGAGAAGCACTAAATCGAGCTTGCAATATATATGAGCAAGAATTTGCAGATATTTCTTTAATTAATGACTTGCTAATCAACCAAGAAGTGCCTTTAGGTTTAGCAAATGATCTTAAAGACTATGATGCTTTCATAAAAATAATCAAAGTTCGAGATTTATTAAAAGAAGGCCATAAAAAAATAGCCCGTGGTCTCTTAATTTCAATAAAAAAAAATCGGAAATATGGAAAACAAAGGTTATGGTGGTACTTTTTGTCATTCATACCAAATTCGTTGTTAACTATTAGGCAATGGGTTAGGCAAAAAAGATAATAATTAAGATGGGTGTATTTGATTGTGTAAAATATTCAGTAATTATATTTACCATTGTTTGAACTCATGCTCATATAACCATTTATTTTTTAGCTAATGGCACTCCATATAAGAAAATGCTATTTTGATACAACTATAAAAAACAATTAAGAAAGATTTTGAGTAATCTAAAATGGTTGTTTATTTAATATATTTTTTTCTTTTACTACTCTTTTTTATATCATTAGTAAACCCTAAAATTGGGCTCTATTTCTTTATTGCAAGTTTACCTTTGGAGCTCCTCGTTTCAAACACTTTTTTAACAATTCCAAAAGTGTTAGGAATTATTGCACTTGTATCCTTTTTATTTCACGTTCTAAAGAATAGAACAAAATTTAGATCTGACAAAACAACTCTATCACTTTTTCTGTTTCTCAGCTGGGGTTCATTATCATATTTTTGGAGTGCGTATAAAGATCTATCGCTAACACGAATTTTTACTATTTTTCAAATTGTGATTATGTACTTTCTAATTATTAATGAATTAGATTCAAAAAAGTCCATTGACGATTTAATGAAATTTTCAATTTTCGGGGGCGCTATACTTGGTTTTTCAGGACTATACCAAATAATTCAATCGGGATCAAATTTACAAAGAATATCGGGGATATCAACTAATGCAAATATCTATTTTATTATGGCTCTCTTTTTAATTCCTAGTATATATTGGAATCTTGTTAATAATAAATCTAAAAGTCTAAAATTTTTTACCTTTGTAGTAATGCTGGTTCTATTTTTCACATCTCTATTTACCCAATCAAGAGGTGGAATTCTCTCTCTTGGCATATTCATGATCTCATATCTAATTTTTACACGCAAAAAATTTTCGTGGATTTCCATTTTATTGATAACTTTCCTCGCAATTGTCGTAATTGCTCCAGATAATCTTTGGATGAGATTTGTAGATCAGGGTTATTCGGCATCATTTGATCGATTTATAACATTGTGGCCGACTGGGATTGAAGCTGCAAGAAATAGGCTTCTTACTGGATACGGCATTGGTGTATCAGCAAAAATAATGTCAGATTATTTAATATATCATTCTGAAATAAGCGTTCATAATTCATTACTAGCTTTGCTGATTGATCTAGGTTTGCCAGGTGCTTTCTTATACCTGCTTTCAATCGCTTTTCCAACAATCCAGATTTTTAAAATGTGTTGTATCTCTAAAAAAGCTCATCAAACAGATTATGAAAAATTTGGTGTACTCCTTTTTTGTGCATTATTAGCTTACCTCGCTTCATGGTTCAAGAGTGGAGGCTTCGAATATTTTAAATATCTTTGGGTATTAGTTGGTTTTGAATCAAGTCTCGTTTGGTTGATAAAAAAAGAAAGAACTATCAATGCTCAAACAGTAAACAATAATTGAAACCTCTAAAGTATATGAAGGTTATTTTTTTTCAGCGTATGATCCAGCAAACTGCATATCAAATTAACTTCTTCCATTATCGAACAATTAAGAAGAATAAAAAAAACTATTTCTCAAACCATTCTTTGTTAGATTAGTAAATACCTTGATATACGATAATTCAATATATTTCCAACTTACTTACTCATTCGTCAATTAGTTCTTATTATGAAAATGAATTTATTATGAAAATCTGTTTTATTGCTGGCACCTTAGGTCAAGGTGGTGCAGAACGTCAATTGTTCTATTATTTAAAATCATTAATAGATAATGGACATAATCCTTACGTACTTTGTTTGACTAAAGGGGAATACTGGGAAAAACCGATTAGTGATTTAGGTGTATCAGTAATTTGGGTTGGCAGATCTAAGACTCATTTAAATCGTTTATTTTCTATAATCAAGCAAATTTCAAAGAGACCTACAGATATAATCCATAGTCAACATTTTCACACAAACCTGTATGCATATATTGCTGGTCTAATTTTGCAGATAAAGGCAATTGGGTCATTGAGAAGCGATGTGTTTAGTGAGATTTCAAGCTTAGGAATGTTGGGAAGAGCAAGTCTAGGTTTACCAAATGTGATTGTTGCAAATTCTAACGCCGCAATTAAAAATGTTCAAGAATTAGAAATCCGAAAAAAACAATCTTTTTTCTTACCCAATGTTGTAGATTCAAACTATTTTGTTCCTATAAATAAGAAAATTTTCGATGGGAAATTATTAGTGATTTTTGTAGGTAGCTTAAAACCTGTAAAACGTGTGGATCGAATTATTCGAATAGCAAGGACATGTTTAGATCAAAATCTAGATATTGAATTCAAATTATTCGGCGATGGGGAGCAAAAGCAATCTTTGATTAATTTAGCAAAGGAATCAGACGTATTAAATAAAAATCTTTTGTTCATGGGATCAATTACAGATACAAGGATTGCTTATCAAAAAGGAGATATTCTTTTACTGACTTCCGACCATGAGGGCACACCAAATGTTGTCCTGGAAGCGATGTCATGTGGTCTGCCTATTATTTCTACCAGGGTTGGAGATGTACAAGATATTATTGAAAATGGTATTAATGGTTTTGTGACTGATTTGGATGTTAATGCATTATTTCAAAGGCTAGAAGACCTATATAAAAACCCGACCCTACGCATAACCATGGGTAAATTAAATCGCAAGAAAATAATCCAAGAAAGATCATTCCAAGGTCTGATTCATAATCTTGAAGAATTGTACAGACAATGATCTTTAGATTCGAGTATATATATAAAATGGTAGAATGTATTGATCCACCCATTAAGGTATTAGTTGCCGCCCATATCGGTAAACCGTGGGGGGGAATTTCAACCCTCTTTGAAGATATTTTACATTCCAGTCTGAAGAACAAATTCGATTTAATTTTCTTCGAGAGCTCAATCAATCAGCAGAAATCGGGTACTGGTGAGCCTAGTGGAAGAGCAATTTTCCATTCCATAATATCCATTTGTGTTTTTTCATATAAGGTCATTAAGAATCAGCCACAAATCGTTCATATTGCAACTGCACATAAAGGATCATTCATTAAACATGGCATAATGGTCTTCATTGCCAAAATTCTTGGTCGAAAAATAATTCTTGCTCCACATTGTAGTATTTCTGTCTTACTACCTGAACATTCGTCAAAGATTTGGGAATACTGGGTAAAGTTAGTATTTGCTCAAAGTGATTGCGTTTTAGTATTATCAAAAGAATGGTTGGCTCATACTTCGCTCTTACCCCTAAATAAGATCCAGTATTTGCCCAATGCTATTAATACTCAAAAGTTTTCTTTCATTCATCGAATAGTACCTAAAAATTCGAAATCAACGAATATTGTGTTTCTTGGTCACATATCAACAGAAAAAGGATTGCTAAATTTAGTTGAGGCTATCAATATCTTGATCCAAAATGGAATCGTAAATATTTCTGTTGAACTTGTAGGAGAAGCGATAAAGCATCAAGAATTTGAGGAAATTACTCAAATGATCAATGCCTATGGAATTTCTAGCTATATCAATATAAGAAAACCCGAATTTGGTCTTGACAAAATTGAACGCCTAAGCCTTGCGGACATATTTGTTCTACCTTCTCTGCACGAAGGTATGCCAATAACAATCTTAGAAGCTTTTGCGGCTGGATTACCAATTGTCGCCACCTCAGTTGGTGGAATACCTGATCTTGTTATAAATGGAGTAAATGGTTTTCTAGTACCACCTGGCTCCTCTTTAGAGCTTGCAGAGGCGCTCAAAGAATTAATTCAAAACCCATCTTTACGATTGCAAATAGGAAACATAAACCGAGAGAAGGCACATCAATCCTATGACATTGAAAAATATGCAAATAAGTTAGGGGAGATCTACCAAACAATGGCAAATAAATGAACATTGTCACAATGGACATAACTAGTGATCTACCCAAAGGCAACATCTTCAGAACATTTCATTTTATTGAAATCACGGTTTTTTGCAGTTCTCCCATAAAAATCTACAATAATGGAACGGACTAGTTGCTGCCTGGCTCTAGGTTTAGTTCAACGTAAACATTGAGTAAGAGTGATCTCTAATTTTTCTAACGTAACAGATGCGATCCATTCAATTAGGAGGGTGAATTCATTCGCTGATATTGATAACCTTTATCTGTAGAGTTTACAACTATTTTTCCATAATGTCTTTTTCTTATTGAGCAGAGATCCGTTACAGAAGTTCCATAAGGAAAGAAAGTATCTTCACAAGGATCTTCATCTATATACTCAATTTTTGGAAGGATAATTAATGGGCAAAACAAATGTATCGATAAGAAGTCTTCTTCGAAAAGTATTCGCTTTCGTATTTCACGATGAGTTTACTGCCCACCGGATTCCCTTTGGCCCGATGGCCGGTTTTATCGTATATATGAAACCCTCTATCTCACCTCGAATGTACCTAGGGATTGACGAGAATGATTTAGCAGAATCTGCTAGACGTCTTATTCGGGAAAACGACTGCGTTTATGATGTCGGTGCGCATATTGGTTATACTTCTATCCTCTTTTCAATGCTGGTTGGGAAAGGTGGCAATGTAGAAGCTTTTGAGTTATTACCAAGTACTGTTGAGATTTTCAAAAAGACCATGATGCTTAATGAATTCAAACAGTGGCGAGTTCATACAGTTGGACTTGGAAATTGTGAACGTAAGATTTCAGTGTCTCGCGGATTGACATATATGGGCTCAATTTATAACCATGCTCAAAGTCAAGGAAGGATGAATGATGAAGAGTGCAAGGTAGTTAGTCTTGATAAATATATAAATACCACTAATTTACCTCTGCCACAGTTTATCAAAATGGATATTGAAGGTGCTGAGTTAGAGGCTTTACAAGGTGCAATTCAAGTGATTCTCATTGCAGAGCCAATATTGCTCATAGAATTTCATAGTCTTGAGCTTTTAAAAAAGGGGGTATCTTGGCTAAATAACGTGGGGTATATTCTGCAATCGCTTTCTTCTGGGGAAACATTCACCATCGAATCTGTTACTAGATTAAACAATTTTCACCAAACTGTTTTATCCTATAGACCAGATTGCAATTGGCATAAAGAACGAATGGGCCTGTAATGCTTTCATAAATGGAAACTCTTTTTTCATGAAAATAGTAATTATCTCAGCGGTTTTCCCCCCCGAACCCATTGTTTCTGCAAAAACAAGTTACAGTCTTGCTGTAGGTTTGGTTCACCGGAAACATCTAGTCAGTGTGATCACCAATTTTCCCAATCGCCCTGCAGGAAAAATATACAAAGGGTACAAGCGCTCCTTGTATTCAACTGAAAATAATACTGCAGAGTTTCGCTTAGTGCGTTGCTTTTCATTCTTGTCAAAAGATTCTTCGTCACTAAGTCGTATGATGGAAAATATATCTTTTGGGCTAACATCCAGCCTATATTTGCTGTTTTGCCAGAGGCCAGATGCGGTCTATTCAAATAGTTGGCCAGTTTTCGCTACTGGTTTAACCTGTCTGGTATGTAATGTACGCCAAATTCCTTTAGTCATTAATGTCCAAGACATGTATCCTGAATCTCTAGCTATCCAAGGACGGATTCAGCAGTACCAGTGGTTGTATCGTTTTCTCTTTTCCATTGACAAATGGATCGCGAAACACGCCAAAGAGGTTATCGTTCTTTCTAAAAGTTTTGCACAGATCTACATTCGAACTCGCCAAGTCGACTCGGAAAAGATACATATAATTCCCAATTGGGTGGACCAAGACTCCGTAACACAGATGAAAAAAGGCGATTATAGAAACGAAAAAGGGATTCCTCTAGATGCTTTCGTAATTGTTTATGGAGGCAATATTGGAAAAGCTGCCGGTGTTGAAACCATTATTAAAGCTATGGCGAGGCTAAATAATAACAAAAATATCTTTTTGGTCATAGCTGGATCAGGCAGCGAACTGTCTACCTGTCAAAAACTTGCTTCTAATATCAAGAACGTTTGTATTGTTTTCCACAACCCATGGGAACCTGAAGAAACTTCGAAAGTTCTTGCAGCAGCAGATGTGTTAATTTTACCAACACAGGGAACTCAATCTTTGGCTTCTGTACCCTCTAAGCTTCTTTCGTATATGCTTGCAGCCAGACCAGTATTTGCAATAGTATTGCCAGAAAGTGACACAGCTCAAGTAATCAATGATGCTGGCTGCGGCTGGGTTGTTTCACCAGATAATGTAAATCAACTGGCTGAGAAAATTAAAGAATTGTCTACTACTCCATTAAATGTACTTGAAAAGATGGGGCTGTTGGGACGCGCTTATGCATTAAATAATTTCACTACAGAAGTGTCATTGCCAAAAATAATTGAAATTATTAATAAATATTAATTGAAAGGATTTATTGCGGATAATCAAATTATGATGGATACAAATATTAATATTCGGTTGGCTGGAATTCAAGATATAGATAAATTAACTGACTTACATTGTGCTTCTTTTAGTCCAGAAAATCATGTACCAGTTATGCTTGGTAAACGATATGTTAAGGCAACCTATAAGTGGTTGACTAGTAGCCCTGATACTTATGGTCTCGTTGCAGAACTTGATGGAAAGATAGTTGGCCTAATTACTGTGTGTGATAAGAATTATACAAGGCCAATGTTCATTGCTTGTTTAGGTGATTTAATTTTGAGTATCATCACTAGACCCACTTTACTTTTCCAAGAAAAATTATGGAAACGCATATTTCGTCATGTTTCACCTTCAGAAAAAGGGAAAACAATTTCAAGTTGCCCTGGATTAGCTCAAATAATGATTGGGGCAGTGGATGAAAATTATCGTGGCCTATCTATCTTTCCAACCCTTGTCGAAGCGACAAAATCTTTTAGTGCAGCTCGGGGTAGTCGAGGAATTCAAGTAGGTGTTTATAAAACCAATGCTGCAAGTCGCAGAGTCTTCAGTAAAGGGGGATGGATTGAAACAAAAGAACTAGAAACCCCGGAGACGGTATTCTATGTGGCATACATAGATCCGACATTTCCGAAAGAATTAGGAGTCGTTTTACCTTCCTGATAAAATTCATTTACTAGTTGAAATCTATTCTTTATCCAAAAAGTTTTATCCAAATTATTATGGAATTATTTAATCGCGACTATCCAATCGCGATTTTTCTTTTAAGTCGCCTTTAATTGTCACTTTTTTAGTCAATTTGGTGTCATTTAATCCGAAAAATGTCGATCAGTGAATCCTAGCCATGCTTTTTGAATGATAGTTCATAATCTATTATAAATATTAGAATTTTTGTTCTTTTTCGGGTATACTTTAGCAAAGAAATCAAGATAATTTACCGGTTGATTGCAAATTCAAAAGCAGAGCCAATTATTTATGAATTTTCCACCAGAGTATACCCTCACCTTTCACACCAACCCAGAAAGATTGGTTTCCACCACTCTGGCCTGCCTTCAACCCGTCTATAACATTGAAGAGTTTACCTATTCGTTCTTTCCTGAACCATTCACCGTCCAACTTTTTTGCAAGAAATGGGGAGATATTGGGCAGATGATCTGCGTTGGATTGCCGGCGAATCAAACTATGCTCCATTTCAAACCTGTCAAAACGGTCACCCCGGAGGTCGCACTTAGGTACAAGGAAGTTCTTCAAACTGAATGCCTGGGGCCAAGGGGAAGGCTTGCTGAGATTTTGGGGGATCAAGATCTTCTCATTGCCACACTCAGTCAAGCACTCTGCGAGAAACGATTGGAATGGCAGCGAACATTCATTATCTGGCTAATCAATACTCTTCAAATATTCGGCATCCGTCAGCAACCCTCAAATCTCAAATTATATCTTGCAGAATTAATTTCAAAACAATTCGTTTTTCCGATCACAGGCACACCTGCCCAGTTTGCGGTCATGATTCAGCAATTTATCCATGGATTGCAAAATCAACCAGATTACAACAATTTGCAATTCCAGCCATTCATTGCCGGCACAAAAGATACAACCTACATTCCCCCTACTGCCAATCCGGTTGAAGTCAAAATCTCGCAAAAGAAAAATCAAATCAGCATTCACGCCCATCTCCTTCCAGCAGAGAAAACACTCTTACATGTTCATCTGAATGGAGAGAAAAGCCTCTGGTTACTTTGGGACAAAATTCGGGATGAATTGGAAAAGTTGGGCTGGTTTTCATTACCGGAAATTCCAGAACAACCTTCTTTTGAAAAAGACAAACCGATGGCCCAACCGCAAGGAATCATTCCTGTCGCTGAATTCTGGATGAACATACCAGACATCGGTGCTAATCGGGATATCGTTCGTCTCTGGCATCAAGACCTGACCTGCGCTCAAATTGCAGCCCGAGTGGGTCTGAACGAAAAAACGATTCTCAATCGCATCAATCAGTTACGCAAAGAATATGGAGTCCAAATTATTCCTTACCGAAAGTCAAATCTCATCAAAAAGTCGAAGGATCAATCCTCATGATCGTGGATTCGGGATAAAAAGGGATATTCAAGGGATAAATAGGGATATTCAGGGCACTTGAGCAAGGGATATTCCTAATGGCAAAATGGCGACGTTGATTAAAACGTCGCCATTTTTGTTTGCCAAAAGGAGTTCTATGCTCAATTGTCTCAAAGTTCTGTTAGAACAGCCGGAGTATTCGGCCCTGATCCATCTCTCTGAACGTGAGATGCGAACGCCGGCTGACCAGGTACGCCTCATCGTCCGACTGGAACTTGTCCGGCGCGGTTTGCTGCAGGACACCCTACCCAATTTCAATCATCCGAAGGAGGACAACCTCAAACATGAATCAACCTGCTGAAACCCTCCAGTTGTCACAGGAGGAGCAGGGAAGGTTGTTAGCGCGCGTCTACGCTTTCATCCTGAGCGATCAATTTACTGGAACACAAAAAGAAATTAATGCGGTCGAAACAGACCAAAAAACCTCAAAGAAAAACAAGAACCAAAAACATGTAAGCTCACAAGAAATAGACGCTCAATTTGTCCAGAACCAGGAGCCAATGACATGAGTATGCCAAATTTACCGCTTTCCGAAAATCATCTCAAGATGCTTGCTGAAGAATCAGGCATCTCTGAGCAGATTATCCAGGAACGTGGCTATCGCACGATCACGAGTGAAGGCGACCTGGTGCAGTTTGGTTTTTCGCCGGCACAGCGTCGGGTACCCGGACTGCTAATTCCTCTGCATACCACCGACGGCAAGATCGGTCTGCACATCTACCGACCGGATAATCCTCGCACTTACGAAGACCGCAGCAAGCGAGAAGCAGACGGCTTGCGACCGGTCAAGGTATTGAAATATGAAATACCGAAAGGCGCGGGCGTAAGGGTGGACTGCCCACCGGAATGTCTGAAAGACCTCAAAAATCCGACCATTCCGCTCTTTATCACCGAAGGGCAGAAGAAGGCTGATTCACTGGCTTCCCAGGGAGCATGCGTTGTTGACTTACTGGGTGTGTGGAATTTCAAAGGTCGAAATGAATTTGGTGGAACTACTATCCTGGCTGACTTTGATTTCATTGCCTGGGAGAACCGTCTGGTACGGATCGTGTTTGATTCGGATGTGATGTACAAACCCTCCGTCCGTCTGGCACTGGAGCGCCTAACTGAGATCCTGCAACGCAAAGGAGCCACCGTTTCCGCCATCTACCTACCCAACCATCCAAGCGGAGCCAAATGGGGGGTGGATGACTGGTTGACTGATGGACATACTCTGCAAGAATTGGAAGCATTAACCGAACAACCGAGGCTGGTTCCCCAGCCGGCACAGCCAATGGTTGAACTATTGGACGAACCTTCTCCGGTCATCGCGCGCCCCCTCTGCCTGATCGGTAACCACGCCTATGCAGCCACCTGGCTGCCAGTACGCCTGACGCGACGTGAAGTTTTGGACAAGGAAGGAAATCTAATGATTCATAACCCTCCGTTGGTGGAGGAAAAATTGTCCCTGTTTATTATCCGTGATGACGGCGAGGTCTTTGGTGAAATCAGCGATGGTCAATCTGCCCGACCCCTGGATGAATTAGGGTTAACCACTAGCTTACATGAGATTGTCCCGGTTGAGAAACGATGGTCTACTCGCGGAGTACGATCTTATGTTCAGGGAAAGCGTTCCAACCCGGTGGACATATTCTTAAAAGTGGTCGATGTCGTCAACCGTTTTCTCGACTTTGATCGTTCCTTGGGAGACCAACAAACGATGTCTGAATTGATTGCCTGTTTTGTTCTGGCTTCCTATCTTCTGGACGCTTTCAATGTGATCGGTTTCCTCTGGCCAAATGGAGAAGCAGGATCAGGGAAGACCAACCTCCTGATAGTTGTGACCGAAATGGCTTACCTGGGTCAACTCATTCTGGCTGGTGGCAGCTTTGCCAGCCTGCGCGATCTGGCAGATTATGGTGCTACTCTGGCGTTTGATGATGCGGAAAACATTTCCGATCCCAAACAGACGGATCCGGACAAACGCGCCCTGCTCCTGGCCGGCAACCGGCGTGGATCGAGTGTGCCGCTCAAAGAACCGGATGGACCAGGAAAGTGGAAACTTCGTTATGTGAACGCCTATTGCCCGCGCTTATTCTCAGCCATTCGCATGCCTGATCCTGTATTGGCTACGCGAACGATAATAATTCCCCTCATCCGCACCGCCGACCGTGACAAGGCCAATTTTGATCCACTCGACTATGCCCTCTGGCCGCATGACCGCAAATCTTTGCAGGATAATCTATGGTCGCTTGGATTGGCAAACCTTCCCCTTCTCCACAATTTTGAAAACACGGTTGCACAGCGTGTTCGCTTACGCGGTCGCAACCTCCAGCCCTGGAAGGCAATCCTCTCGGTCGCAGTCTGGCTGGACGCTGTTGATGCAGACCATCGTCTGCAACACGCTTTTACACAGGTAAAAGGGGTTGCAGAAATCGGAGGCGTTTTTCAGCGACTGGAAGAGATGTCCTGGCGCTATCAGCAGGAAGAGACCGGTGACCTGCAGTCCAGTGACATGACACTGCTTATCCTGCAGGGATTATGCAAACTCACTGCCGACAAGAGTGACATTAAAGACATGAGTGACATTTCCATTACGACATGGACCTTTTCGACAGCACAGATTAGCGCAGCCGCTCAAGCCATTGCTGAAAACGTTGAAGCCGATATTGACCTGGAATCGATTACTTCGAGAAAAGTCGGCCGTCTGTTGGGCAAGCTACGCTTACGCAAGACACGTGAGGCCGGCAAAGGCACCCGCCAGTGGCAAATCACGCTGCAGGAGTTGGAACGTTGGGCTACCGTGTATGGGATTCATTTGCCAGTTGAGATCACCCGCCAAACCAATGTCACTCATGTCACTGATGGCGTAATGTCACAGGCCGATCCAGCCCCATGGGTTGATTGTGACATTGCCCTTCGATTACCAGCCGACAGCCATCTGCCTACTATTGGTGGACTCTGGCGCCGTTTGCCGGATGGTCGTCTGGAAGCGGGGTACAGTCTGGAACAGTTATCCATGGCACTGTCCCTCCTCCTGGACAAGGTGGTAGAGGCGGAAAAGATTGCCAAATCTCCGTTGCCTCAATTCAAAGAAAGGCTGGTCGCTGTGACAGGTGCAGAAATACTGCATGTCAGGCTGCCGGAAAAGGCGGAAGATCAAAAAGATGGATGAAGAACCAATCCAGGATCCTTATGTCGCTCTCGCTTTGGCGGTAGTTCAACATGCCGCGCATGATCTCAATAGTAAAAATCCAGCGCGCGTTGCCGAAGCCAGCGCCTGGCTCCAATTCGTCGGACTGAGTTGGTGTCAGATGTTAGGAGTATCAGAAACGGAACTAAAGATCTGGGTGTCGAAGGGCTTTACATTGCCACCACCCATCCATCGTAACTGGCGTTATTAGGCCATTTCCCGGTTGGCTCGTTACAACCGGAGCAATTCAATCTATTTTCAAATACTCGTTTTTTTGTTCTATGGTATATAATTGAGAGAACAAAATAAAAAGACGGTTCGTGCAAGTGTAACGAGCACCTACACGAACCTGACCCCAACCACCGACAACACCGGCAGTAAGGGCTGATGCTATTATAGCCGATCAGCCAAAATTTGCCCTCGGTGGAAATTTATCACCGGGGGCTCACTATTGCCCCCACTTTTACGGAGGTAATTCTTGGCTGTTTTTACTTTTGTTACTCGAATTCGAGAGTCATTCTCGGAGATTGAAACGAATCTGACCGATGGGATCGCCGCCATCGGTCCATGGATCACTCCCCTTCCCAGTGCGGTGCTGGTGGCCAATGCGGTGGTGCAGGAGCTCCATTGGAGCCCGGCATTAGGTGGAATAACCGCGGCTATCATTGAGAGCCTGGGACTGACAACAGTCAGTACCAGCCTTCAGCTTTGGGATTACAACGCTGGCAAGCGCAAAACTGATCCAGGCGCTCCTTTTATGCTAGCAGCCTCGCTGGTGGGTGTCTACCTAGTCTCGACAATTGGATTAACTGTACTATTGGATATTTTTCCCGAATTAGGGCGCTATGCGCCGGCTCTCTTTCCGATGTTGGCCCTGGTTGGTGCAGTCAATCTGGCAATACGTTCCGGGCATCGCCGGCGTATGGCTGGAATCACCCAGGAACGCGCTGAGCGTAAAGCGGAACGTCAATCTCCCCGTCCAGCCCTGACGCCACCCAATCAGTCATTATTGTCTACTTTCCCGTCTAGTGCCGTCAAAAATGACACACCGTTGCATAAAGCACAGATAACTCGAAAAGCCCAACAGATAGCGCGATTGGACAGTTTATTAGCGCTTTATCTTGATAATCCGACCCTTGGCGTCTCGGATGCCGCACGTACTTTAGAAGTTTCCCGCCAGACAATTTATACTTATCTGGATCAACTGGAAGCTGCCGGCCGCATTCATCGGAATGGAATAGATATTGAGGTGATTTCAAAATGACGATTCTATCGAAACGAGCAATTATTTATGTTCGGGTGAGCACAGATGAACAAGCCAAAGGCTATAGTTTGCAGACCCAAGTTGAAGGTTGTACCCGTTATGCACAAGAAATGGGATATGCAATCGCAGCTACCTTTCAGGAGGACTACACAGGTACAACCCTTGACCGCCCTGCTCTCAATGAAATGCGAAATTTTATCGCCTCAGACTCATCGATCTCTGTGCTTATCGTATACGATCTCGACCGGATTGCCAGAAAATCAATTTTGCAAATGATTTTAGAAGAAGAGCTGCATCGTTCTGGAATTATCTGTGAATATGTCATCGGTAGATACGAAGATACAGATGAAGGCAGGCTGCAAAAGCAAATTCGCGCCAGCATTGCAGAATATGAGAAAGCCAAAATATTGGAAAGAAGTAAACGCGGAAAACGGGGCAAAGCTCAGAGTGGGTTCGTTTTGGTAGGAGACAGACCCCCTTATGGTTATAAGGTGAACTCGGAACCTCACAAAGCCTGGTTGGAAGTGGATGAAGATGAAGCCAAAATCGTGCGCTTGGTTTACCAGTGGTATTTATTTGGCAACGAAAACAAGGTTCCTTTGTCGATGAATGCCATCACGGTAAAGTTGACCGAACTCCGCATTCTTACCCGTGGGGATAAATTCTCGCAGGTAGCCAAAAAACGAGATCCTGGGGTATGGTCCAGTCCAATGGTTCGTCATATCCTGCGTAATGAGACGTACACTGGAACCTGGCATTACGGAAAGACGAAGATCATTAGCGATGGAAAGGAATATACCCGAAAAGCGAAATCGAAATGCGGTTTGGGTAAACAAGTACCCAGAGCACGAGAAGAATGGGTTTCAGTTCCTGTTCCACCGATCATCTCTCAAAGAGATTTTGACTTTGCCCAAGCAAAGATCAAATCTAATTTCCAGAATGCCAGCCGGAATGCCAAATACGACTATTTATTGGGCAGACGCTTGAAATGTTCAAAATGTAATTATGCATACGTGGGTAGAACCCGCAACGAGCATAACCAGTATTACTATTGCAAAGGGAAAGAACAAAAGCCAATCAGTTTATGCACTATGCCAGCCTTTCGCGCTGACCTGGTGGATGCAACTGTCTGGAACTGGTTGAGAAGTTTAATCGAAGACCCTTCAAATGTCACACAGGGATTACGAAACATGCAGGATGAGGTTCTCTCCGCTAACTCTCGTGTAATTACGCGGATTGAGCTCATCGACCAACAACTGGAAGATCTCAATAACCAACAGACGAAATTATTGGATCTTTTCCTGAATGGTGATTTCTCCAAAAAGCTGATAGATGAGAGGAAAACAAAAATTGATCAGGCGTGTCGTAAATTATTGGACGAGCGCAATGAACTCAATTCCCATCTTAATCAGAGTGTAACCGATGATACGCAACTCTCAGAAATTGAAGAATATTGTTCTGAAATCCGTAGTAAGCTTGTGAATGCCTCATTTGAGTCGAAACGACGCCTTATTGAGATGTTCGATGTACATGGTAAACTTATAATAGAAAATAATCAAAGATTAATTGAGGTAACATGTCTACTTCAACAGCAACCGCTGTCGCTTGTCCTAACATCGCATTCATCAAGTATTGGGGCAACCGCCACGAAGACTTACGCATTCCCAGCAACGGTTCGATTTCGATGAACCTGGGCGGGCTGCACACCCGCACCACGGTGACGTTTATGCCCGGCCTGGAGGCGGATCGGCTCAACCTGAACGGGCAGGCGGTGGGCGGTGCGGGGCTGGCCCGCGCTCAATCCATCTTAGCGCAGGTGCGTGGCCTTAGCGGGCGGCAAAGCTTTGCCCAGGTGGATTCCGAAAACAACTTTCCCACCGGGGCGGGCATCGCATCATCGGCGTCGGGGTTCGCCGCCCTGGCAGTGGCCGCCGCCGCCGCCGCCGGCCTGGCCTTGCCCGAAGCCGCCCTTTCCGCCCTGGCGCGGCGCGGCTCCGGTTCGGCCTGCCGCTCGGTTCCGGGCGGCTTCGTCGAATGGCTGCCGGGCCAAGATGACGAAAGCTCGTATGCCATTCCCATCGCCGACCCGCAGCATTGGGCCTTGGTAGATTGCGTGGCGGTGATCAGCCGGGCGCATAAGGGCCTCACCTCGCAAGACGGTCACCGCCTGGCGCATACCAGCGTCTTGCAGGCTGCCCGCGTGGCCGACGCTCCTCGCCGCCTGGACGCCTGCCGCCGCGCCATCCGGGCGCGGGATTTCGACGCCCTGGCCCAGGTGGTGGAGTTGGATAGCAACCTGATGCACGCCGTGATGTTGACCTCCACCCCTCCGATTATCTACTGGCAGCCGGCCACCCTGGGCGTGATGCAGGCGGTGAGTGCGTGGCGCGCCGGGGGGCTGCCGGTGTGCTACACCATCGACGCCGGCCCCAATGTGCATATCATCACCCTGGCCGAATACGCTGCGCAAACCGCCGCCCAGCTTATGGAGCTGCCCGAAGTGAGCCAGGTGCTTACCGCTTCGGTTGGCCCGGCCACCCAAACGATCAAGTCTTAACACCATGTTAGAAATCCGCCCATTCGCGCTGTGAACGCAAATGTTCGATATAATGCGTGTCATAACCACACGCCTGGCGCGCTCTCACCCATGCTTGCACCGGGGAGCGTTCAGTTACAACATATATAAGATTACAGGTACACGATGGATATCTTAACCTTTGTTCTGGGCATTGTCGCCCTGATCATCATTCACGAATTGGGGCACTTCATCGCCTGCCGCCTGGTGGGGGTAGAGGTTGAGGAATTTGGCATTGGCTTCCCCCCGCGCGCCCTGAAGCTTTTCGAGCATAAGGGCACGATATTCTCGCTGAACTGGATTCCCTTGGGTGGGTTCGTGCGCCCCAAAGGCGAAAACGACCCTGACGAACCGGGGGGCCTTTCGGCCGCCAGCCCCTGGAAGCGCCTGGTGGTGCTGTTTGCCGGGCCGGTGATGAACCTGCTCACGGGTGTGCTGCTTGGGGCAGTGCTTATCTATAACTTAGGCGAGCCGATTACCAATAAAGTGCGGGTCTCGTTCGTAGCAGAAGATTCCCCCGCCATGACGGCCGGCCTCACCCCTGGCGACATGGTACTGGCCGTGAACGGCGAGACGCTCGACGACATTACCGAGATGCAGGATATTATTTCCAAGAACCTGGGCCAACCGGTGAGCATGCTGATTCAGCGGGGAGACAATCAAATGTCTCTGAGCGTGACGCCGCGTCTCAACCCGCCTGAAGGGCAAGGGCCGCTGGGGGTTGGCCTGGACAACCCCACCCGCCCGATCAGCCCGATAGTGGCCTTGCCGCGCGGCGCAGAGGTGGCGTTTGAAAACGCCCGCGCCCTGGTGCTCATGCCTATTCGTATGCTGAACAATCAGCTCTCCCCGATAGAGGGGCGTGTGGTGGGCTATAAAGGCATGTTCGACATTTACAGCCGCCTTCCGAGCCGAACCCTGTTCTTCATGGCGATTTCGATCTCGCTGGGGGTGATGAACTTGCTTCCCATTCCGGCGCTAGACGGTGGGCGGATTTTAATGACCCTACCCGAAATCCTGTTCCGCAAACGCATACCGCCCCGCTTCGAAAACGCCATTAACCTGGTGGGGTTTGCTTTGCTGATTGTGCTGCTAATTTACGTTAATCTGCAAGACTTTATCAATCCCATTCAGCTACCCTAAAATTAGGGAATTAGTCAGAGGCGTAGGCATGGAACCCGAACTTGAATTTCCGCTCCCCGAGCAAATTCCCTTCAGCCAGGTGCTCACCGCGCTGCAAGACCTGGACAACCCCGTGGGGGGACGCGCCATCCTGCGTCTCTCCGATCTGGAACCCGACGAAGTTCACGCCTTACACGCCGTGTGGGTAACGCTGCCAGACTGGCGGCGGGTGGCGATGATGCAAGAAGTGGAAACGCTGAGCGATGACACCCTGCTGTGCTTTGAAGGGATGGCAAGCATGGCGCTCAACGATGCCAACCCAGAGGTGAGGGTGCTGGCGCTGCACACGCTGAACGCCTATGAAATGCCAGAGCATATCGCCCCCATGATGGATCGTCTCCGCAACGATCCTTCGGTTGAGGTGCGCGCTGCCGCCGCCTTCAGCCTGGGAACGTACGTCTACCAGGGCGAACTGGAAGAGATTGCCGAAGCCACGCATCACCAAATTCAAGACCTGCTGCTCAGCACGCTCAACAGCCAACAAGACGATGCGGTGCGCCGCGCCGCGCTGGAAGCGGTTTCGTTTTCCAGCCGGGAAGAAGTTGCGCCCTGGATTAAGAAAGCATTCGAACACCCCGACCGGCATTGGAAGGCCAGCGCGTTGGTGGCAATGGGGCGTTCGGCCGACACGGTCTGGGAGGCGGATGTGCTGGGCATGCTGCAGAGCAACTATCCGCTGCTGCGCACCGAAGCCGCCCGCGCCGCCGGCGAACTCGAGTTGAGCGAGGCAGGCCCGGCGCTGGTGGAAATGCTCGACGACCCCGACGAAAACGCCCGCCTGGCGGCCATCTGGTCGCTTTCGCAAATCGGTGGGCAAGGCGTGCGCCGGCTTTTGGAGCGCCTGCTCAAGCGCGCCGATAATGACGCCGAAATCGATTTCATCGAAGAGGCGCTCGACAATCTGGCCTTTGTCGAAGGCGCACAGTTAATGCCCATCTTTGAGATGCCCCCCGCCGCTTCTGATAACGATCCGGATGCGGCCGACGACGGTGACTGGTATGAAGAGGTGGATCCGGTGGAAGCGGATTACTACGACGAGCTAGATGACGAGATGGATGACGAGCCGGATTTTGACGAGGACGATGATGACGATTACGACGAATTGGAGGAGCTGGCCGATTGAGCCAATTGCTGCCCATTTTTACCAATAACCTGGCGCCAATTTTTCTGATTGCCGCAGCCGGATACGCGCTGCGGCATTTTTTGCATTTAGACCCCCGCCCCATTTCACAAGTCATCTTTTATATCTTTAGTCCGTGCCTGCTGTTCACCTTGCTCACCAACGCCAAGATGAGCGGCGCAGATATGGCGCGCCTGATGGGTTTCGCCGCCCTGGTTATTGTGCTTGTTGGCGGGCTGGCGCTGCTGGCCGGCCTGGCCCTGCGCCTGGATCGCCGTCGCCTGGCGGGGCTGCTGATTGTGAGTATGTTTATGAACGCCGGCAACTATGGCCTGCCGGTGGTGATGTTTGCCTTTGGGCAGGAGGCGCTTAACAACGCCGGATTGTTTTTCTCCGCCACCTCCATCCTGGCCTACATCCTCGGCTCGGTGATCGCCTCCTCCGGCGCGCTCGGCTGGGGGCAAGCGGCGCGCGGCGTGGTTAAGCTGCCCACCATCTATGCATTAATCGCCGCGCTGATATTTATCAACACTGCCTGGCCCGTTCCGGAGCCGGTCGCGCGCAGCGTCAAGCTTTTGGGCGACGCTTCCATTCCGGCCATGCTGGTCTTGCTCGGCATGCAGCTCCACAGCGCCTCGTGGAAAGAAAACCCGCAGGCAATTGGCATGGCTTCTGCACTACGATTAGTAGTCAGTCCTGTGCTGGCTCTAATCCTGGCGCCTTTGATGGGGTTCAGCCCCGCAGCGCACCAGGCAGTAGTGATAGAATCGGGTATGCCATCGGCGGTGCTCAACATTATGCTAGCCACCGAATTTGGGGTAGACCCGGCCTACGTGAGCGCGGTAGTATTAGTTACGACAGTGCTAAGCCCACTAACCATCACGCCGCTGTTATATTGGATGGGCGCCTGAGCACGGAGGGAATGACATGCTGTGGAACCGCATGGGGGTCGTTATTGCAATATTGTTTTCGGTCTTAGGGGGGGCGCTGCATGCCGCGCCTGCGCTCAAAATACCGCTCGGATTGGCCGCCGCCCACGCGACCCAGAGCACGCCGGCGGCTGAGAGGCAGCGCGCCGGTTCCCTGGCTGCGCCGGCGGATGGAGGCGCCATCCAGGCCGCCCGTGGCGGTTCGGTGGGCCAAATCGCCCAGCGGCAGGCGCAGCCGGGCTTCACCGCGCCCGCCCAGGCGCTCCCGGCCTGGGAATGGACGGGCCAGCCCGAGGCCCAACTGGGGCAAATGGGCGCGCCTCGAAGCGCTGCGCCGCCCGTCACGTATGCAGCCCAGCCGCAGCCAACATCTTCGCACCTGGGCGCTTTGCCCCCCTTTGCTCCCGCCCTGCCGGCGGGACAATCACCCTCGCACCCGGCCCACCTATCGCCCAACGCCGCCTCCGCCCTTTCCACCACGCATATCGCCTATGAGTTCGGCCAGGCCGCTTTGTTCACCGCCACTTTAACTATCGACCAGCCGCTGCAAATGGCGCGGGTGTTTATTCAAGAACAGAGCCAGACCCGCACTCGTATCGGAGAGGGACGGTTAGAGAGCGGCTCGGGCGGGCCGCAGCTTCGCTACACGCTAGACCTGACCAGCGACTGGCTGCGACCCTTCACCTGGGTGGAGTATCATTGGGAAGTTACCCTGCAAGATTGGCAGCTGCTGCGCAGCCCCAACGAGCGCTTTTACTATCGCGATAACCGCTTTGCCTGGAACATGCTCGAAGAGAAGCCCTTCCGGGTGTTTTGGTACGAGGGCGACGTGGACTACGCCCAGGCCATTTTAGACACCGCCCAACAGGGCGTGATCCAGGTGCAGAGCGTGGCGCCCCTGCCTGTGCCGCCAGACCTCGATATGTACATCTACCCCGATTACCAGGCGCTGCAAAGCGCCCTGTCGCCTTCCAGCGCCGCATGGGTGGCGGGGCACGCCGACCCCGACCTGGGCGTGATTGTGGCGGCTATTCCTCCCGGCTTCGATCAGCAAACCTTCACCGAGCAGCGCATTCCGCACGAACTGATGCACATATTGCTCTACCAGTACACCCGACCGGGCTACCGCAGTTTACCAACCTGGCTAAACGAGGGCATGGCCTCGCAAGCCGAGCTATACCCCAACAGCGATTATAAACTTGTGTTAGACGACGCGGTGCAGCGCGGGGCGCTAATTCCGATGACCGAGTTATGCGGCCCGTTTCCCCGCGACGCCTCGCAAGCTCTGCTCGCCTATGCGCAGTCGGCGTCGTTCGTCGATTATATTCACCGCACCTATGGCGGCGCAAAGCTACAAACCCTGATCTCTACTTACGCCAACGGCCTGAGCTGTGAACGCGGCGCCCAGCAGGCGCTTGGCCGCAGCCTCACCCAGTTGGAGCGCGGCTGGCAGCGCGAGGCCCTATCTGTAGACATCACCGCCGCCACGGCCGCCAATTTGCTGCCCTGGGTGGTGCTGCTGCTGGTGGCGCTAATTACGCCCATTTTGTTAATCATGCTCCGCAATACCACTTCCGAATAGAAAGGTTACGGGGTGCAAGAATGGAAAATTATCGCTTACAAGCCATCATAGAAGGACGTGTGCAAGGGGTGGGCTTTCGGGCGTTTGTGGAGCAAACCGCCCAGGCCATGGGCTTACAGGGGTGGGTGCGTAACCGCTGGGATGGCTCGGTGGAAGCGCTGGCCGAGGGGCCACGCCCCACCCTGGAACAATTCGCCCAGGCGCTGCGAAACGGCCCGCGCATGGCGAATGTGGAAACTTTCATCCCCACCTGGAGCGCAGCCACCGGCGAATTTACCAGTTTTAGGGTGCGCCCCACCGAATGAAAAACATTTCAAGCAAGGGATGGTTGTGCGCCGCGCCGCGGCCATCCGCAGCGCCTTACGCTAACCGCAGCAGGTGGGTGGCGCGCATCTCACAGCCTCGCCCAACGATCAAAAGCCTAAGCCGCGCTCTTTGAGCGACACCCAGCGCCCATTGCCAATCACCAGGTGATCCAGCACTTCAATATCCAGCATCTTGCCGGCCTGCACCAAAGCCCGCGTGATCATCACGTCATCGGGCGAAGGGGTGGGGTCGCCGCTGGGGTGGTTGTGCGCCACCAAGATACACGGGGCGTTGCTGCGAATGGCGCTCTTGAAAACCTCTCCCACCCGCACTTGCGAAGACGTGGCCGAACCGCGGTACAGGATCACCGTTCCTAGCAAACGGTTACGCACATCTAACAGCAGCACACGCAGTTCTTCTTGTTCCAAAGCCCCCATATCGTACAGCAGAAGATTAGCCGCATCAGCCGGGCTGTTGATGGCCGGGCGCTCTTCGGGCCTTTCAATCGTCAAGCGCCGCCCCAATTCAATGGCGGCCTTAATTTGCGCCGCCTTGGCTGGGCCGAGGCCATGTTGGGTGCATACCTCCTCATAAGACGCGCGGTGAATGCCGCTTAGCCCACCCAGATCATGCAGCAAACGCCAGCCCATCTCCACGGCGTTCTCCCCCTCAATACCGGTGCGCAGCAAGATCGCCAGCAGTTCAGCGTTGTTTAAAGCCTGCGCCCCCGCCTTCGCCAGGCGCTCGCGCGGGCGATCCGCCGCATCCAGGTCGCTAATCTTATAGGTCACGTTCTCGCCTCCATCACCAGGGTAGCCCTATTGTAACCCTAAAGTATCACTTTTTGTGGGCGCAATCTATTCAGGCAACTTGATAGTTTTGCCCCTCGTCTGGCTATCCCACACTGGCCGGGCGTGCTATAATCGGCATATGAGCCTCGATCCGATCAATCTGCGCAATTTTCTATTACTCCTTACCACCTGGAGCGGCGCCTTTCTGGCGGCGTTGTGGCTGGCCCTCATTATTTGGACCTATCAGGATATACGCCGGCGTACGCGTGACCCCCTGGCGCGCATCCTGGCGGTGCTGGTCTCGGCAGTTTTGTTTTTGCCGGGGGTGCTCATTTATCTGATCTTGCGCCCCGCCCGCACCCTGGAAGATGAATATCAGCACAGCCTGGAAGAAGAAGCCCTGCTCCAATCGATTGAGGAAAGCAGCGTGTGCCCCGGCTGCAGCCGCCACGTGCGCGAAGGCTGGGTGGTATGCCCGAACTGCCACACCAAGCTCAAAAAGCCCTGCCGGCAATGCGGCAAACTCATGGAATTATCCTGGAGCATTTGCCCCTACTGCGCCACACCCACCCCCGGCGTGCGCCGCGAAGGGCTAACCCTGGAACAAGCGCTCACCTCGCTGCCTACCGATGAGCTGCAAGTGGAAGAAGATCAAGCGGAAGAACAAGCGGAAGTCTAGAACCAGCCTGCCAAAAAAGGCGTCTCCACACCACGGAGACGCCTTTTTGATTTAATGCGAAACGCAAGCTTAGCGCTTTAGGGCGCTCCAGCCGGCGTATTGAGCGGTATCGCCCAGGATTTCTTCGATGCGCATCAGCTGATTATATTTCGCCACACGGTCAGAGCGCGCCGGGGCGCCGGTCTTGATCTGGCCCATGTTAAGCGCCACAGCCAGGTCGGCGATAGTGCTGTCTTCGGTCTCGCCGGAGCGGTGCGAAGTGACCGCACGCCAGCCGGCGCGTTGGCACGTCTCCACCGCTTCGATGGTCTCGGTGAGTGTGCCAATCTGGTTCAGCTTGACCAACAGGGCGTTGGCGGCTTTTTCTTTGATGGCGCGGCGCACCCGAGCGGGGTTGGTGACCAGCAGGTCATCGCCAACGATCTGAATCCGATTGCCCAGTTCGGCAGTCATCAATTCCCAGTTTGCCCAGTCGTCTTGCGCCAGGCCGTCTTCAATCGAGACGATGGGGTACTGATCGACCCACGACTTCCAGAAAGCCACCATCTGCTCGCCGGTCAACTTCTGGCCTTCTTTGCGCAGGTTGTAGGTCTTTGAGTCTTCGTCGTAGAGTTCGGAGGCCGCCGGGTCGAGGGCGATACCGATCTGCTCGCCCGCCTTATAACCGGCCTTCTCGATAGCTTCCAGAATGACTTCCACGGCTTCAGCGTTGGCTTTAAGCGCCGGCGCATAACCGCCTTCATCACCCACCAGCGTGGCGTAGCCACGGGCTTTTAGAACACCCTTGAGGGCGTGGTAAATTTCCGCCCCCCAACGCACGCCTTCCGTGAAGCTCTCAGCGCCCAGAGGCATAACCATGAACTCCTGCGCGTCGGTAGACTGCCAGGCCGTATGCGCGCCGCCGTTCAGAATATTCATCATAGGCACAGGCAGCACATGGGCATATACGCCGCCGATGTAGCGGAAGAGCGGCAGGCCCAGGGCATTGGCGGCGGCTTTGGCCGTCGCCAGCGAAACGCCCAGCATGGCATTGGCCCCAAAGTTAGACTTGTTCTCGGTTCCGTCCAGCGCAATGATCATCTCATCGATGGCCTTTTGGTCCAGAGCATCCCAGCCAATCAACGCATCGGCGATATCGCCGTTAACGTTTTCAACCGCTTTAAGCACACCCTTGCCCAGGTAGCGCGATTTATCGCCATCACGCAGTTCCAGGGCTTCGTGTATGCCGGTGGACGCCCCCGAAGGAACCGCCGCCCGCCCAATCGACCCATCCATCAGGGTCACTTCTACTTCAACCGTAGGGTTACCGCGCGAATCTAGAATTTCGCGACCGATAACATCTTCAATAAACGTATCCATGTTTCACCTCTTTGGTTTATGAAATAACTTTTTGAATTATGACCTGACAAGTATATCGCAATTCCTCATTCCGCGCGCCAGCCTGAAAAAATTCTCAGTTTCACCTGCGAACCGACGGTTGAACCCCTGTAAACCAGCCCGCCATGGGGCTTGCCTCATGGCGGGGTTACACCCCCGCCCGCTGCCTTACTGCCTCGATAAAGCCCACAAACAAAGGATGAGGGCGGTTAGGGCGCGAGAGAAATTCCGGGTGAAACTGGGTCGCCACCATAAAAGGATGCTCGGCCAACTCCACAATCTCCACCAGGCGGCCGTCCGGCGAAATTCCAGAGAAGACCATGCCCCCTTTGGCAAGCATATCCCGATAGGCGTTGTTTAGCTCAAAGCGGTGGCGGTGGCGTTCTTGCACCAGGTCTTGGTTATAAGCGGCGGCGGCTTTTGTGCCCGGTTGCAGCATACAGGGATACAAGCCCAAGCGCATCGTCCCACCCATATCGGCAATCGAGCGCTGGTCGGGCATCAGATCAATCACCGGATAGGCGGCGCTGCGGTCAAACTCGGTCGAATTAGCGTCATCGCTGTTCAACAGGTGGCGCGCAAACTCCACCACCATCAACTGCATACCCAGGCATAACCCCAGGTAAGGGATATTATTGATGCGCGCATAGCGGATGGCCTTGATCTTGCCCTCAATGCCGCGGCTGCCAAAGCCCCCCGGAACAAGAATGCCATCGGCCTTCTGGATCACATCCCAGCCACGGTCGCGTTCCAAATCTGAGGAGTGAAGCCAATCGATCTGCACATCTACGCCCACTTGCAAACCGGCATGTTCCATAGCTTCCCGAACGCTAAAGTAGGCGTCGTGCAGTTCTACATATTTACCCACCAACGCAACCCGCACCTGCGGCTTAGCCTGGTGCACCCGGGCCACCAAATCTTTCCACTGGGTCCAATCGGGGGTGCGGCGCGGTTCCAATTTCAAGCGGTCTAGCAAATATTCGGCCATGCGGTGCGCTTCCAGTTCCAGGGGAACCTTGTAAAGCGAATCGAGGGTGACCAATGGGATCACCGCCCGGCGTTCTACATCGCAAAACAGGGCGATCTTCTCGCACAATTCGTCTTCTACGGGCACATCCGAACGGGCCACGATGACATCAGGCGAAATGCCAATCGAGCGCAGTTCGCGCACCGAGTGCTGGGTGGGTTTGGTCTTTAGCTCGCCGGTTGCGCCGATATGTGGAAGCCAGGTAACATGGATGAAAACCGTATCATCGCGGCCCAAATCGGAGCGCATCTGGCGCAGCGTTTCGAGAAACGGCAGCGATTCGATGTCACCCACTGTGCCGCCGATTTCCACCAGCACGATCTCTGCTCCGGTGGTGCGCGCCGCTAACCCAATGCGACGCTTAATTTCGTTGGTAATGTGGGGGATCACCTGGATCGTGCCGCCCAGGTAATCGCCATGGCGTTCTTTGCCAATCACCTCGGCATACACCTGCCCACTGGTGATGTTGCAAACCTTATTCAGGCTAATATCAATAAAGCGTTCGTAATGCCCCAAATCGAGATCGGTCTCGGCCCCATCATCCAACACATACACTTCGCCATGCTGGTAGGGACTCATCGTGCCGGGGTCTACATTAATATATGGGTCGAGCTTTTGCACCACCACAGAAAAGCCGCGTTCTTTAAGCAAGCGGCCAAGCGCAGCGGCCGTGACACCCTTGCCCACCGAGCTGACCACCCCGCCTGTGAAGAAGATGTACTTAGTTCCCATGCCGTCTCCTATAATAGGGTGCAGGCGGGCCTATATAGGCGGGTATACCACCCGGCCCACCAACCGTTCACTGTAAAAACAAGACTCCCAACCCAACCGCCGACCGGCCACCCATCATCGCACAGTTGGAGGCCCCAACCCTTGCATAGGTTCCAGACCGATTAAAGAGAAGTGGGGAGGGCTAGGTAAAGGACAGCCTCCCCACACAACAACTAATCGTTCGCCAGAAAACCTACCCGACGATGCGTTCCAGGTGTTCGGCGGCGCGGCGCATCTCTAAAAAGACCAGCCCCAACTTGGCGTTTTCGCGCGCCAGGGCGGTCAACACCGCCTCTTGGCCCACGGCCGTCACCAAAACATAGCCCATATCGCCACGAATATATACCTGCTCTAGCGTACCACGTCCCAACTCTCCCGAAATGCGGTCTCCCAGGCTGAGCATCGCCGCCGACATCGCAGAAACACGGTCTTCTTCCACATCCGAGGGCAGCGCCGAGGCCATAATCAGGCCATCCACCGAAACCACCGCCGAAGCCTCAATGTCGGGCGAGGCAGCTTGCATTTCTCGTAAGCGATCTACCATCAGGTCTTTACGTGAGCGTGTCATGGATATCCCTATGAAATTAAAAGCTTAAATGACCCTTCAACAAGAAAGTTTACCACAATCTGATTAAATTAGCTCTAACTGCGCCAAAAATTCCTGGGCCATCTGGCGCGCCTGGGCGGCGCTTTCAGTTTCCAGCACACGTTGGGCGAGCTTTTGCGCCTCGGTGTAGCGCAGGGCGCGCACCACGGCTTTGATGCGCGGAATGCCGGCCGAGTTTAAGCTCAATTCGTCCACGCCCAGGCCGGTCAGCACTGCCGTGGCTTGTGGGTCGCCGGCCAGTTCGCCGCACACACCCACCCACTTGCCTTCGGCATGCGCCGCCTGAACCACCTCCCCCACCAGGCGCAGCACCGCCGGGTTCAGGGCGTCGGAAAGGCCGGTCAGCATGGGGTTGCCGCGCTCGGCGGCCATGGTATATTGGGTCAAGTCGTTGGTTCCAATGCTGAAGAAATCGACCAATTTTGCCAAGGCCGGGCTGAGCAAGGCAGCCGATGGTATTTCTACCATGATGCCGGTTTCGATAGGCCAGGCGTGCGGGCGGCCTTCGGCGGCCAATTCTTGATGGGCTTTTTCGAGCAGGGCGCGCGCCTGGCGCACCTCGTCCACGTTCGATACCATGGGGAACATCACCCGGTAAGGCGAATCAGCCGCGGCTTGCAAGATGGCCCGCAGCTGTGGCATGAACAGGTCAATATCTTGCAGGCACAGACGAATGGCCCGCACTCCCAGGAAGGGGTTAGCTTCGGGAGAAAGCTGAATGTAAGGTAATTCTTTATCGCCGCCCACATCCAGGGTGCGGGCCGTCACCGGGCGATCTGGCATCGCTGCGCCGATCTGGCGCAGGGCGTCGAGCTGTTCTGCTTCGCTGGGCGGGGTAGAACGGGTGAGAAACAGGAACTCGGTGCGCAGCAAGCCCACACCTTCGGCCCCATTTTTCATCGCCAAGATGCTATCGGCCACTGAGCCAATGTTGGCGAACACTTCCACGCGCCGCCCATCTTGCGTGACAGCCTGACCATGGCTGGTTTGCAGCAGCGCCTGGCGCGACAACAACCATTCCTGGCGCTGCTGCTCCAGAGCGGCCTGGGTGTTCAGATCGGGGTTCACCCACAGCAGGCCGCGGAAACCATCTAAAGCCACTTGTGTGCCCGATTGCAAACGCTCCAAGGCCGGGTTGACACCCGAAATGGCCGGAATGCCAAGGGCGCGAGCCAGGATGGCGCTGTGCGAAGTCGGCCCACCACCCACCGTCATTAACCCAAGCACCCGGCTCATATCCAGCTGCGAGGTTTCGCTGGGGGTGAGATCGGCGGCGAACAGCACCACCGGGCGATCTAATTCAATGCGTCCGGCGGCTTCCCGCCCGGCCAGGGCGAACAACACCTGGTTGCGCACATCCACCACATCAGCCGCGCGCTGCTGCAAATAGGGGTCATCCAAGGCGCGGTAGGCGGCAGCGATATCGTTGAGAACGCGGTTCCAGGCCTGCGCCGCGTTCAGATGCGCGTCGGTGATGGCCTGGCGCACCTGGCCCAAAAGATCGGGGTCTTCCAAAATCAGGTTGTGAGCGTCAAAGATGGCGGCTTCGGCCTCGCCGCTGAGGTTGCGCATCTGCCGGCGCTGCTGGGCGATGGCCTGTTGCACACTGGAGAGCGCTTTTTGCAGGCGTCCCCATTCGACAGCCGGGTCGGCGGCTGGGTCTTTGGGAAGAGGGGGGAGGGGAGGTTGATAGCGGAAAAACGGCCCCAACGCAATCCCTTCGGCAATCGCGGTGGCTTGCATGGCGCCTTCAGGCGCGGCGGGCTTCGGCGCGTCTTCACCGGCGGGGCCAGTGGGCGACACGCCCGCTGCATCTGCGCCGGCAGCCGGCGCTTCACCAAAATTATCGTCGATCAGGGCTTGTAAAGCGGCCAACGCTTGCTCGGCCTGCGGCCCGCGGGCGCAAATGCGCACCCGGTGATTTTCAATGGCCCCCAGGGTGGCCAGGGCGTTCAAGCTGCGCGCCGAAACCGGGCCGCGGTTGTTGGTCAGGTTTTCCACCTGCACCTCGGCGTCGAACCCCGCCGCCGTCTTGACAAAGCGCGCCGCCGGACGAGCGTGCAGGCCATGCAGATTCGCCAGGGTGGCCTCAATCTTGTGCACCGGTCCGCTTTCTGGGGCCGCGCTCTGGTAAAGATTAGCGTCAATTGGAAGGGGCGGCAGATCATCTTTCAACTGGGTTTGCTTGGGCTGCAATGCGCCGCGCGCTTCGCTGCACACCGTCTTGAGATCGCTTCCCGCGCCGATTTGCACCGCCGCAGCAATCGCCCCTTCCAGCATGGGCGCATCGCAAAAGCGGATTTTCTCGCGGGGAATATCAACCAGCAAATCAAGCGCCAACTGGGCGCTTAGCACGGCGCTGCCCAGGTCCATCAGCACCAAAACACCATCCTCCGAATAGACGGAACGGATGGCCTGGCTGATGTCCACCGCGTCTGTGCCCAGAGCATGGCGTTCATCGCCCACCCCGGCGGCTATCGCTACAGGTATATCCCCGGGCGTCACCTGCTGCACCAACTCAGCCAACGCCACAGCCAACGCACGACTATGAGAAACGATCACTAAACCGACCATAATACCTCGATGCTTACTTCGCCTGTCCCGCAATCACGATGGCAAGCCAAATGCCATATGCCACAAAACCTACCCCTACCACGCTCAGCCCAATATTCATCCAGCGCACAGCCGCTGGCCCAGGGCGCAAATCTAATAACACGGCGCGCACACCCAGTAGCGAATGGGTGACCGCACAGGTCAAAAAGGTCACTTCCATCGCCACAATCCACGGGTTGCTAAAATATTTAACCACATCCTGGTAAGTCATCAAGCCGCCCTGAGACCCCACAAAGTGATTCACAATAAGATGAACAAATATCAAGATCACCAGCAGCGGGCCAGTGGCGATTTTTATCAGCCAGGCCCAGACTGTCTCTTCAGGACGAACCGGAGTAATTGTTTGAGAGTTCATTTGTTTTTCTCCGTTTTTCTGCAGCCTTAGCCCATAAACATGCGCACCGCGAAGATCAACGCCGCAACGGTGCTTAGTAAAAATATGCCCACAAATAGTTGCTTTTGAATACCAACGCCAATGTTAAAGCTGGTCAGCACAATGCGTAGGCCGTTTAGAGCATGGAAAATGCCTGCCGCCACCACTAACAGCTCTGCCAGGATAAACAAGGGGTGGTTGATCAGGTCTAGAAAGCTTTGGTAAGCGGATTCGCCTATTGCCAGCTGACCTAAAACCACCAGATGCAAGAACAGGTACACCGTTAGGCCCAGCGCCGATAGACGGTTCAAGCTAAACGCCAATCCGCCCAACTGCCTGCCCATAGGGTTAAACCACTTCCAAACCTTATTGGCCGATGGTTGATTGTTAAATCGACTCATAATAAATATCTCCTACAAGCCAGGCTACTGGCCGCCAAATAACTGGCGGATACGTTGCACCACAACCCGTTTGCGTAAATCCATAATGCGCCGGGCGGGGTCTACAAAAGAGGGACATACCGCCGTGCATTCGAAAACGCTGTGGCAGCGCCACACACCCGGCCCAGAGTCAGCCAGGTCAATCAACTGCGGCTGCTCTTTCAGATCGTTCATTTGGATGCCCGCTAACACGGCCGGCCCCAGGTATTCCTGGTTGGTCAACGAGATGGGGCAGGCGCTGATGCACAGCCCGCACTCGATGCAGTCGGATAAACGAATGTACTGCTCATCCTCCGCCGGCCAGTCCTTGGGCGGATGTTCGATTTCGGCTTCGGGGACGGGCAAGACCGACGGCGCATTAGCGCGTTCCATGTTGGCGTAAAACCAACCCATATCCACAGCCAGGTCGCTCACTACGGGGAAGTTACGCAGCGGTTCGATGCGCAGCGTGCCGCCATCGGTGGTGACATCCCGAATGGGGGTGATGCAGGTGAGCTTTTCTACGCCGTTAACCCGCATTCCGCATGCTCCGCAGGTCGAATGATGGCAAGCATGCCGAAAGCACAGGCTGCGATCATGAAAGGCCCAGACGCGCTCGACCGCATCCAGCACGTATTCATCGGGGTTAACCTCAAGGGTAAATTGGTCGTAATGCGGCTCAGCACCGTCTTTCTTTCGGAACACATCTAAATGGACTTTCCACAATGTTTCTGTCATGATGGCAGCTCCATCTTAATTCTGAATGGTGTAATACTGGCGGTAAGAGATCAACACCGTCTCTTTGGTTGCGCAAGGCGTGGTAACGCCCAGCTTGGCGCACGCAATATCGGCCGTCTTTTCCGCCATGGCCCGTAACGTGGTGGCCTTGCCGCCGGTGATGGTGACCAACCCATCCACATTATCGGTCTCTTTATGATCGTAGCACTTGAAGGTGCGAGCAATACTCCGGCCCGATCCACCACCCACCAACGGGCGGGTAGCCATGTAAACGCCGCGCGGATTCGTATTGGCAATCGCAGGGATCAGCATCATGCCGCGCTCTAACATCAGCTTGATCTGATCTTCGATCACAGGGATATAATCCACATCTTCGGCGTCGAAGGAGGTGGTGCCCACCACCATCATGCGGCGCTGCGGCAGCACAATATCACCATCGCCAGGCACGTTCAGGCGGTTGATGGCGCGCTGGGTCAGCCGCTGATCATAGGCCACCATAATCCCAGGCGTGGGTTTCACCGGCACATCTGCTCCGGCAAAAGCGGTAATGTGGCCCGCCCAGGCCCCGGTGGCGTTCACCACCACATCGGCGCGCATTTCCAAAGCCTGGTTGGTGGCCCGGTCGATCACCTTTATCCCGCATACATTACCTTGTCCATCTAGCAGCAAACCGTTCACTTCCATGAACATACGGAACTTAGCCCCGTTCTGCTTGGCAGTGGCGGCAAAGCCCAGCGCCAGGCGCAGCGGGTCGAATGTGCCATCCGGGATGAGATAAGCTGTCACCACTTGAGGGTTAATGTTTGGCTCAAGGCGCAGCGCCTGCTCAGGAGTAAGCCGCTCAACAGGAATATGGCAGGCTTCGCAGCCTTTGACGAAAACATCGGCGTATGCCAGGTCGCTATCATTCAAACCAATAAATAGACCGCCGTTTGGTTCAATCGCTTGGGGGATAATCCGACGCAAGATTAAATTCTCGTCGATACATTCGATGGCCGATTCCTGGTCTTTCACGGCATAACGCCCACCGCTGTGCAGCAGACCATGAGTGCGGCCCGACGTGCCGTTGCAAATATCCCCCCGCTCCACCACAGTCACATCGCAGCCCCGCAAGGCCAGGTCGTGCGCAATGGCGCAGCCTGTAAAGCCGGCGCCAATAACAATTACATGTGGTTTGCCCATTTGTTAACTCCCTGTTTCATCAGGTTTTTTGACAAGCCGGACAGCCGCACACTTCCCAAACAATTTCATCTTGCTCGGCGGTCCAATGTTCAGCATTTCCGGGCTTAAAGCCGGTTGCGCCGCAGCCACAGGCGTACCAGCCCATTTCTAAAGTTTGATATGGAACAGGCGGACGGGTCAGGTCGATCATTTCTACCGCCATCCCCCAGCGCGCGTTGGTTATTAGCCCACGGCAGCCGGCAGCCCGGCAGCGTAACGCCCATTCGCTAAAGTGGGTGCAGTGCCGCATGAGCAGTACTGCTAAGGTGATCCCCTCCGGCAGCGGCTCGGTTAAGGCGTCGGCGCAGCGCGCCACCAAATTGGGCGGCAAAGGCGCAAATTTCTTGCGTCCCTGTTCCAAAATGTCAATGTTCCATTCAATCGCCAGCACTTGCCGGGCTTTGCCGGCCAGGGCTATCGCCAGGCGCAAATCACCGGCTCCGATCTCAACCACATTGTCTGTGGGGCCAACCTGCGCCAGCACCCAAGCATAGTCGGCGGCGGAATATGGCGCCCACGTATGCTCCCAATCCATAACGGTTAAAATTTCCGGCGTAGAAACCGGTTAACCAATATATTGCCAAAAAAGATGATCCAGATCATCCCACCAAAGGCTAAACCCAGTAAGATACCGTCCACCCAGCCCTGGGAAGGGATGGCCTGCCAGGCGGTGAGGCCAGCCATTACCAGGCTGGCGATGGCAACCAGGATCATGCCGGTGCGCATACTAATCCACGGGGCGGCCGGGGGCAGCCCGGTAAATGGCGCGCTGCCCTTTGCCTCAGCTTGATCTTTTTTTGCTTTCGTTTTAGCTTTTTTCGCCACAGAACACTCCACTAAATTACGCTAACACTAAACCGTCTGCTAAACCACCAGAAAAATTGCAAACCATAAACCAGGCCGATTTAGGAGGGGCGGGCGCTTGAGCGCCAACCCCTCCTAAGTTTACATGAGGTTACTCAACCCAATCGAAGGTGCGGGTGACGGCTTTCTTCCAGCCTTTGTACAGCTTGTCACGCTCACCGGCGTCCATCTGCGGATCCCATTCCTTGTCCTTGCCCCAGTTCTCGCGCAGGTCTTCCACCTTGTTCCAGAAGCCCACGGCCAGACCAGCGGCGTACGCCGCGCCCATGGCGGTGGTTTCGGCAACGATGGGGCGAATTACGGGCACACCCAGGATGTCGGCCTGGAATTGCATCAGCAGTTCATTGAAGACCATGCCGCCGTCTACCTTAAGGGCGGTCAAAGGTACGCCGGAATCGGCATTCATCGCGTCGAGGACTTCGCGGGTCTGGTAAGCGGTGGCTTCCAGGGCGGCGCGAGCGATGTGATCGCGGGTGATGAAGCGGGTGAGGCCCACAATTACGCCGCGGGCGTCGGAGCGCCAGTAGGGAGCGAACAGGCCAGAGAAGGCGGGCACGAAGTAAATGCCGCCGCTATCGGGCACGTTCTTGGCGTATTCTTCGATATGCTTGGAGAAATCGAACATCTTCAAGTTATCGCGCAGCCACTGCACCAACGCGCCGGTGATGGCGATCGACCCTTCCAGGGCGTACACAGCCGGCTGGTTGCCGATCTTGTAGCCGAGGGTGGTGAGCAGGCCGTTCTTGCTCTGCACCGGCTTAGTTCCGGTGTTCAACAGCATGAAGCAGCCCGTGCCGTAGGTGTTCTTGGCTTCGCCGGGGCTGAAGCAGGTCTGCCCAAACAGCGCCGCCTGCTGATCGCCCAAGTCGCCGGCTACGGGGATGCCATTGAGGGAGCCGATGGCCTTGCCGTACACTTCCGCCGAGGAGCGAATGCTGGGCAGCATCGCCTTGGGGATCCCCATAATCTTGAGGATTTCCTCATCCCAATCGAGGGTCTCAAGGTTCATCAGCATCGTGCGGCTGGCGTTGGTCACATCGGTGACATGCACGCCGCCGTTGACGCCGCCGGTCAAATTCCAGATGACCCAGCTGTCAATATTTCCGAAGAGGACTTCGCCCTTCTCTGCCTTGGCGCGTACGCCAGGAACATTGTCGAGCACCCACTTAATCTTCGGGCCAGAGAAATAAGTCGCCAGGGGCAAGCCAACTTTGGCGCGGAAGCGATCCTGGCCGCCATCCTTGGCAAATTCGTTGCAAATCGCATCGGTGCGGGTATCTTGCCACACAATGGCGTTATACACCGGCTTGCCGGTGGCGCGGTCCCACACAACCGCGGTTTCGCGCTGGTTGGTGATGCCCACGGCGGCGATATCGGAGGGCTTGACGCCGCTCATCTTCAGCGCGCCATCAATCACTTCCTGGGTGCGCTGCCAAATTTCCAACGCATCGTGTTCTACCCAACCCGGCTTGGGGTAAATCTGCTCATGTTCTTTCTGATAAACTGCAATTACTTTCCCGGCATGATCAAAGATCATGAAGCGCGTGCTGGTGGTACCCTGATCTACTGCTGCGGCAAATTTAGCCATTTTATTTTCTCCTAAGCTCTAACAAACGTGGACCGAGTGGCAATGAATCAACATCGCCAGGCAAAGCTGCAAGTTCAGGCGTTATTCCAGGTATCGGCGGCGGTCTTCAAGATCAAGTAAGAAGAAGTAGCGCCTGGGTCTTGATGACCAGCGCTGCGTTCGCCCAGGTAACTGGCGCGGCCTTTATGCGCCACCAAGGGAATGGTAGCGATCATACCGGCCTCGGCCGCTTGGGCGGAAAGCATCAGCGCCTGGTTGAGGGGAGTATTGGCTTGTACAGCCTGCTTTAGCGCGTTAACCGCCGGGGTGAGCGCATCGACCATAGTCTTATCGTTCAGCTCCGCTTTGCCGCGCATCAGCACACCGTTAAGCCCCGCTTCGAGAGCGTCGGCCCATTCAGCCAGGCTCAATTCCATCTTACCCGCCGATTTCATCCCAAGTTGTAGAAAGAACGTGCCATAGAGTGGGCCGCCGGCCCCACCCACGGTAGAAATTAACGTCATGCCCACCGTTTTAAAAATCGTCCCGATATCCTTATCACCCACATCGGTTAGCTTATTCAAGACCGCGCTAAAACCACGATCCATGTTCGCGCCATGATCGGCATCGCCAATGGCAGCGTCTAACTCGGTGAGATAAGTTCGGTTATCGGCAATGACAGCCGCGCAAGCTTTGATCCAAGCCAACGCATCATCACGAAAAATAGGCATGGTTAACTCTCCGTAGGTAGACCAGGAGCGTTACGATCAACGCTCCTGGTCTCCGATATATTGGTTTATATTCCCCACCGCAGAGCGGGGGTATTGACGGGCGCATCCCACAATTTCAGCAGGTCGTCATCCATCTTGAGCAACGTGATGGATGTGCCGGCCATCTCCAGGCTGGTGATGTATGGGCCAACCAGGTGGCGAACCACCTTCAGGCCATGTTTCGCGGCAATTTCGTGGGCTTTGCGGTAAACAATATACAGCTCAACCAACGGCGTACCGCCCATACCATTGACGAACATGAGAACTTCGTCGCCGGCCTTGTAGGGGATGTCTTTGATGATTGGCTCCATGAGCATTTCAACAATTTCATCCGCGCTCTTGATAGGCATGCGCACCCGGCCAGGCTCGCCATGGATGCCAATGCCAATTTCCATCTCATCTTCGGGCAGGTCGAAGGTGGGCTTGCCCACATGCGGAACCGTGCAGGATGTGAGCGCCATGCCCATGGTGCGGCCCTGCGCTTTAACTTTGCGGCACACATCCGCCACTTCGTTAAGCGAGCGACGCTGCTCGGCGGCCGCCCCGCACAGCTTTTCAGCTAACACGGTTGCGCCTACCCCGCGCCGGCCGGCGGTGTACAGGCTATCTTGCACGGCCACATCGTCATCGGTGACAACCGCCACCACGTCGATCCCCTCGCCTTGGGCCAGTTCGGCAGCCATTTCAAAGTTCATGATGTCGCCGGTGTAGTTCTTAACGATATGCAGTACACCTGCGCCGCCGTTGACGGCCTTGGTGGCCTCTAACATTTGATCGGGGGTGGGAGAGGTAAATACCGCTCCGGGGCAGGCAGCGTCGAGCATGCCCATGCCCACGAACCCACCATGCATTGGCTCGTGACCCGAACCGCCGCCCGAAATCACGCCCACTTTACCTTGCACCGGCGCATCGGCCCGCACAATGTAATTAGGATCGTAATGCACCTTAATCAGGTCGCCATGCGCCAGCGCCATACCTTCCAGCGCTTCACGCACTACATTATCGGCCTTGTTGATCAACTTCTTCATAGGTCGCCTCCTCGGCTAAACTAATACCGTCCGAAGAGCAGATTTACTTCTTGGGCAGGTAAGGAGTGACAAACATATCGTAAGCGTAGACCGCAATCACGCCGCCCACAATGGGGGCCAACAGCGGGATCAGCCAGTACAAATCGGCAAACAGACCGCCCGTGCCGACCAAAGCGCCAAACACGCGGGGGCCAAAGTCACGAGCAGGGTTGATGGCGTAGCCGCTGGGGCCGCCCAGGCTCAAGCCAACTGCCAGAACCGTACCGCCGACCAGGAAAGGCCCCATATTGTTGACCAAGCCCATGTTGCGGTTGTCGCCGCTGGCGAGGATGCCCCACAAAAGGACCGCGGTGCCCACAATTTCTGCGATGATGGCGGTGACCATGCTGTAAGGGCCGCCAGCCGTACCAGAACCTACGCCGCCCCAAAAGGTATTACCAAACACTGAGCCGGGGCCAGTGCACCATACATTGGGAACGCCAGCAGCAACCAAACCATCGCGGTAGACCAGGTAGACACCCAGGGCGCCCAAGAACGCACCGACCATCTGTGCGCCAATGAAGGGCAGAACGCTCTTCCAGGGGAAGCCGCGCTTGAAAGCCAGAGCCACGGTCACAGCCGGGTTCAGGTGCGCGCCAGAAACGCCGCCGGATACGTACACGGCGACGATCACGGCGAACGCCCAACCGATGGTGATTGTGTTCCAGTTATAGGCGGTACCGGCCAGGCGGGGGGCCAGGCCCACGTTCGCAACCACACCATCACCCAACAGGATCAGGATAAAGGTGCCGAATACTTCTCCAATCAATTGTCCTAACATTGTCGTTCTCCTTTTATGAATCGATGCAAAAATCTAGCTTGTATAATTCGGACAGATGCCTTAATTCTTTGCCTTCTAACTGTTTCGACCAACACCTCCTTTCAACTTCCTGCCAACTGCAATGACTGCTGTCGTGAAACAAAAACCGCCGGAAGAAACATTCATCCAGGCGGTCAAAAAAACAATCAGCAATCTAGCTTGCGGGCCATCCAATCGGCCTCAAACCAGGCCCAATAGGCTGTCATTACAGTATTTTCAAAATTCTTGGGTAGGTGTGCCATGATAACCTTTGCGTCAGGGGTTTCAATCACCTCCTTATTCTATAGGAAAATTCTTACATTTGGTTACTCAGATTGCACTAATGTTTCAGAACGAAACCGAAGCCGCGCCAGTGTTTCATTATGAAACACTTTTCGCCGCTTCTCTCAACGTTTTTGGCAAGGTGTTTAAGAAGGAAGTTCGATCAGCACGGCCCGGCTTGCAAGACAGCCCTAATTCTTGAGATAGGCTGACGATTTCGTGTGGCGATAATCTTTGGGGTAGATCCCAAATTCGCGCATCCGCCGCCAAAGCGTGGTGCGGCTAATATCCAGCGTTTGCGCCATCAGAGTGACATTGCCACGACACAGCTGCGCAGTTCGCAGGATGGTCTGGCGCTCAATATCCATCAGCGATTGAGCTGGCGGCGCCGGCGTTTCGTTGAGCGGTGGGGTGGAATGCAGCGCATAACGCACCGTGGGCGAAATCATTCCCAGGGTAATCACACTGCCATTCCCCAACATGGCCGTAGCCCGCCCCAGCACCGCTTCTAACTCGCGGATATTCCCCGGCCAGGGGTAAGTCTTAAAGACCTCAATTACCCCCGGCTCAAACGTGATCTTGGGCATACTTAGCTGCTTAGAGACGTTTTTAAGGATGCGCTCGGCCACCGGCATAATATCGCGGCGGCGCTCACGCAAGGGCGGCAGTGTTACCATCAAGGTGCTCAACCAATAGTACAGGTCGGCGCGATAGGCGCCCTGCGCCACCAGTTTCTCAATATCCATCTGCGTTGAGGCCACCACCCGAACATCAATCTCAACACTGCGCTGGCTGCCAATGGGCGTAATTACCCCGGTTTCAACGGCATTTATCAAGGCCGCCTGGGCTTCCATGGGAAGGCTGTCGGCGTCTTGCAAAAAGAGTGTGCCGCCGCGCGCCAATTCAAACTTACCAGGGCGGGCCGTCGGCCTGCGGCCCTCGCCGACCTCTTCGTAGCCCAACAGCTCGCGCATCAGCACATCGGCAGGCAAAGCAGAACATGCCAGGATCACAAATGGGCCTTCTCGCCGTGGGCTGATGTTATGAATGGCGTTCGCCAGCGTGTTCTTGCCCGTGCCGGTTTCCCCGCGAATTAAAACACTCGAACGCGCCCGCGCCGCCGAACGCGCAAAGTTACGCACTTGCTGCATCTGGGGCGAATCGCCCACAATATCATCGAGCAACATTGGCGCGCCCCATCCCACCTGTTCAACCAGGCCGGCGCGCCCTTGTTTCTCAGTATGCAGCGTCACTATAATCCAGAGCAACTGCCCTTGATTTAACACATAATCCAGGTTTACCATGCAGGTGATGGTGCGGCTGCCATAACCAATGCTCACTTCTACATTGGAAAGCGGTTTATGATGTTCAATCGCCTGTTGAATAAAACTGGGGAAGCGGAACAAAGACCCCACCGAACGCCCCAACAGCGATTTTATGTCTAAGGCAAGAATTTCACCCGCCGCGGGGTTGGCATGTTGCAAAATGCGGCTGGCGTTCCAAACCAAAATTCCATCTGAAATTGTAGATAAAATACTGTTCAACTGCGCCAACTGGCTGTTTTGTTCTGAGAGCAGAAAATCGGCCTGGAGCTGGGCTTCAATGGCCCGCGCCGCCGCCGAGACCATCCCCAGGTAGTTCTTGTGATAGCGGTCAACAATCACGAAGGCCCCCAGCACACCCAACAAGCGTCCGCTCAGGTCGAAGATTGGGGCCGCGGCGCCAGCCAGCTGGTGCAGGGCATGCAAATAATGCTCGGCCCCGTACACTTCCACCCCGGTGCGTTCGGTCAACGCCAGGCCCACAGCGTTAGTTCCCACCAATTCTTCGGTCAGAATTACGCCTGGAGTGACGTTCCAACGATCCAGCCAGGCAATCACATCGCCATTGCCCATGCGGTCTAACAAGCAGCCGGCGCTGTTCACCAGCAAAAAGGCTACCGCGCTGCCTTCAATATATTGGTAAACATCCTCTATAATAGGGCGCGCAATCGATAGGAGCATGAAGCTGGCCGACTGGCTGGTGAGCAAATGGGCTTGGTTAAGGTGAACGGTTCGAACGCCCTGCATGGGGTTGACCCGCGCATAACATCGCTTCCACGAGGCGGCGATCATCGGCTGCACTCCGTCGCCCACTTCGCCGCGGTTGATAAACTCGGTCCAGGCGGCAAACAGTTTCTTAGGGGCGCGGTGGTTTAAGTTATAGGCGAGGCTGCCGGTGTTTAAACCAGTCGGCCATCCACCCGCCTTCAAACGCTCATAAATTCGATTGCGGTGAGCGATCAAATCGCCGCACAGGGCCTGGTATTCCGATTGGCTGAGCACAGCGTTAAGCTGATTCAGCGCCTTCTGGATACGCTGCAGTTCCAGTTGCAAATCGGAATATTCTTGCATAGAGGCTCTCGCACACCTTATCGCTTGATAAAATACCGCCGGATGCTTCTTTTACCCCTGTTTGTGCGAATCATCCACCAGCGCAGCCACCAATTCCCGGCAGAAATCGGGAATATCGGCCACCACCCGCCCCCACACCTGGTTGCCTTCGCGGAAAGCCGGGGCGTCCACCCAGGTTGCGCCGGCATTGATGAGATCATCCTTAATCCCTAAAGACCCGGTGGTGCGGCGGCCCTTGACAATGTGGGCCGAAATTGCCAGCAAACCGCCGTGGCAAATCACCCCCACCACCTTACCGGCGTCGTTAACCTGCTTCACCAAATCAGTTGCCGCCGCATAGCGGCGCAGCTTATCGGGCGCCCAACCGCCTGGCAGCAGCACGCCGGATAATTCAGCCGCGTTTAACTCGGCAATGGTAGTCGTAGGCTTAATCTCCAGGCCGTTCTTACCACGCACTGCCTTCATATCCAGCCCAGCGGCTAAAACTTCCGCGCCTTCTTCCTGCAAACGCATCATCGGTACGTAAAATTCCAGGTCTTCTACCCCCTCGGCGAGGAGGATAGCAATTTTCTTCCCCTTTAAACGCATCATGAACTCCTTGGAAAATAATATTTATACGAGTATTATACCCCGCTTTCATGGGCGTTTCATCCGTTGGCTCGATCTGAAATCCCGCCATCATGTTCACCCAAATAATAGATCACAGCAAGAGGCGGAAGCCCCGGTAGGGCAGCGGAGCACGATCAGCGTCTGGCCCGACAATGCGGATGATGCTCGCCAGGCGGCGGCCTGGTTCATTCTTGTGCTATACTTATTAGTTGCTATGTGGCGACTACTTGCCGCGCTGATGTTCATTACCCACCTGAGCCATGCCTGGCAGGTTGAAACGCGCCTGGTAAGCCCCACACCGGGGCAGGCCATACAGGGGACGGTGACAGTACGTGTGGAAGGGCTAAGCGAAGCCAACGCCAACGTGGAGGTGCTTTTTCGTTATCAAGACGATCCCACCCCCACCTGGTTCTTGATCTTCCAAGGACAGGCCGCCGCGGAAGGGGTAGTGGCTGAGTGGGACACAACCACAATTTCCGACGGCGATTACACCATGCAGGTATTAATTCGCTACGCCGATGGGCGCGAAGAAACGCTGCAAGCCGCCGGACTGCGGGTGCGCAACTACAACGCCATCGAAACCGATACCCCCCCGGCGCCGCTCATTCCGCCGCCCCCGGCCACGCCCACCTCCACGCCCGATAGGAGCGCCACGCGCACCGTGGGGGCGCTAAAGCAAACCGCAGCGATCAATACGCCTTTAACGCCAGGCGAGACGTCCAGCGCAACGCCCAACGCGACGCCCACCCCAAGCGCCACGCCTGCGCCCCTACCGCCGCCGCAAACCAACCCGGCCGCCCTGGCCCCGCTCGAAGTGGAATACCACCTGGGGCGCGGTGTGCTGGCCGGCCTGGGGCTAATGGTTTTAGGCGCGCTGTTCGTCCGCCTTCGCCGCGCCGCCCGCCGCGCCCGTTCATAACCTTTGAGAGATTGCATGAGCGATACCCCACCCATCAACGCCCCTTTCCTCATCACCGGCCTGGGTAACCCTGGGCCTGAATATCGCCATACCCGCCATAATATCGGTTTTATGTTGGTGGATGCCGTGGCGGCCGAATTAGGCGTTAAATTCACACGCCTTGAATCTCGCGCCCTGGTTACCCGCGGCGAACACCAGGGGCGTAAGATCATTTTGGCGAAACCACAAACCTTTATGAACCTGAGCGGGCAGGCTGTATCTGCCATCACACGCTACTACAAGATTCCCATCAACCAGCTGTTGGTGGCCTATGACGATGTAGACCTGCCGATTGGCACAATCCGCATCCGCCCGGCGGGGGGGTCTGCCGGGCAAAAAGGCATGGCTTCGATTATAGATCGCCTGGGGACTCAAGATATTCCGCGTCTGCGCCTGGGCATTGGCCGCCCGCCGGGGCGCATGGAAGCGGCGGCTTATGTGCTGCAACCCTTCTCCACCAGCGAGGCCGCAGCCATCAAGCCGGTGCTGGAGCGGGCCGCCCAGGCCGCCCTACGCTTTGTAACTCATGGCCTGGAGGCCGCCATGAACGAATACAACGGAGTGAGCGACCTTGATTGATCTGCAAACCCTGGTGCAGGCTGTCGCCGGGCTGGCCCAGCCGCTGGTAGATGAGTTGCGCCGCGGAGAGGCCATCCACGGCTTGGGGCTGCGCCGTTCGGCGCGCTTGCCGGTGGTAGCAGCCCTGGCGCAGCTGCTCAACGTTCCGCTGCTGCTGGTCACCCATCGCGCCGACCACGCCCTCACCCTGCTAGATGAACTGGGTATGTGGGCGCCGGAAACGCCGCGCTTGCTTTTCCCAGAACCCACGCCCCTGTTTTACGAGGAAGCCGCCTGGGGAGAAAACACGCGCCGCGAACGCCTGCTGGCCCTCACCACCCTGGCCCCGTACCACATTCCCGGCGCGCCGGTAGTGGGTAAGCCGCCGATAATCGTCGTTCCGGCCCGCGCCCTGATGACGCGCACCATGCCGCGGCGCGACTTTCTCAAAGCCAGCCGCACGCTCAAGCTCAATCAACAAATCACCATCGACGAACTGGTGCGCCTGTGTATTAGCTTGGGTTACCAACCGGCCAACACGGTGGTGGCATCGGGGCAGATCGCCCGCCGCGGCGGCCTGCTGGATATTTGGCCGCCGGCCGAACCTCGCCCAACCCGGCTAGAATTTTTCGGCGACGAGATCGACACGCTGCGGCGTTTTGATCCTGCCACCCAACGCACCATCAAAACCGACGACCCCGAAGCCGCCGGCAAACTGCTGCTCACCCCGGCGCGTGAATTTTTGCTGCCGCCGGATGTCGCGCCGCTGCCTGACGGCCAGGAATACGCCGAGTTCCATATCCCCCTGCTGCACCCCAGCGTATCCAGCCTGCTCGATTACCTCCCCCACCGGGCCGTGGCGCTGCTAGACGACCGCCAGGCGATTGAAGACGCCATCAACGAGACGGAAGAGCAGGCCGTGAGCATGCGCCGCGATCTCATTAAAGACGGCGCGCTGCCCGAACACTTTCCTCTTCCCTATCTGACGCTAAGCGAGGTATTAGATTCATTGGCCGGCCATCCCCACCTCGATCTGGGGCTATCGCTGACCCTGCCGGATGTAGACGATACACCTCCCGCCCCGGATGGGCCTGCTGCGCCGGCCTCTCTCCAAGCATCCGCCGAGCCGCAGCCCCGCAGCCCCGCCTCGCCCAACGCAGACGCCCCCAGCGCCGCCCCATCCGCCGCGCCTGCCACGCCCGGCTCTGCTCCCTCCACCCCCATCTTCGAGCCGGCCCCGCACCCGCTGGCCCTGTGCTTCACCCCAGGGCCGCGCTTCGCCGGACGTATGCGGGCGACGATGGATTACCTGGGCGAACGCTACCTGTCCGGCGATTATCTGATCGTCGTCACCCGCCAGGCCCGGCGCATGCAAGAGCTGTGGCTGGAGCTGCGCCTGGCCGCCGAAGAACCCCTGCCGGTCTTTATCGAGGGCAGCCTGAGCGAAGGTTTTTCCCTCAAACCCGATCAAGGCCCCGCCTATCACTTGTTAACCGACGGCGAAATCTTCGGTTGGCGCCGGCCAGAACCACGACGCCGCGCCCGCCGCGTGGCCGAAGCGCCAGAGATGGGCTATAGCGATCTCCAACCCGGTGATTACGTAGTCCACGTCGACCAGGGCATCGGGCGCTTCGTAGGCCTGGTGCATCGCACCATCGAGGGCGTAGAGCGCGAATACCTGGCGGTTGAATATGCCGACGACGCCCAGCTTTACGTGCCCATTCATCAGGCCGACCGCCTGACACGCTATGTCGGCCCCGACAGCCGCGATCCCACCCTCAGCCGCCTGGGCAGCCCCGAATGGAAAAGCGCCAAGCACTACGTCAAAGAGGCCGTGCAAGACGTGGCCGAAGACCTGCTCGATCTGTACGCCCGGCGGGCGGTGGTGGAAGGGCACGCCTTCAGCGCCGATAACACCTGGCAGCAAGAACTCGAAGCCGGCTTCCCTTATATTGAAACCGACGATCAAATGCGCGTCATCGCCGAAGTTAAGCACGATATGCAGGCCAGGCGGCCCATGGATCGCCTGATCTGCGGCGACGTGGGCTACGGCAAGACCGAGGTGGCCTTGCGAGCGGCATTCAAGGCCGTGGTGGATGGCAAACAGGTGGTAATTTTGGTTCCCACCACCGTGTTAGCCCAGCAGCATTACAACACCTTTAGCCAACGCCTGGCCGCCTACCCGGTGACAGTGGAAATGCTCTCCCGCTTTCGCAACCCCCAGCAGCAGAAGGATATCCTCGACCGCCTGGCGCGTGGGCAGATCGACATCATCATCGGCACGCATCGCTTGCTTTCTTCCGATGTGCAGCTTAAAGATATGGGCCTGCTCATCATCGACGAGGAGCAGCGCTTCGGCGTGAGCCACAAGGAAGCCCTCAAGCAGCTGCGCACCGAAGTGGATGTGCTGACCCTCACCGCCACACCCATCCCACGCACCCTCTACATGGCGCTCAGCGGTGTGCGCGATATTTCAACCATTAATACCCCGCCCGAAGAACGCTTGCCCATCATCACCCATGTCGGCCCCTATTCGCCCAAGCTGGTGAAGCAGGCCATTTTACGAGAAATGGAGCGCGGCGGGCAGGTGTTCTTCGTCCACAACCGCGTCCAAACCATCCACGCCATGCTCACGCATTTACAGCAAATGGTTCCCGAAGCGCGCATCGCCATCGCTCACGGCCAAATGGCCGAAGGGCAGCTTTCGAAAGTGATGGAAACCTTCAACCGCGGCGATGTGGACGTGCTGCTGTGCACCACCATCATCGAATCGGGCTTGGATATTCCCAATGCCAACACGCTGATCGTAGACCGCGCCGACACCTTCGGCCTGGCCCAGCTTTACCAGCTGCGCGGGCGGGTGGGACGCGGGGCGCAGCGCGCGTACGCTTACTTCTTCCGCCACAAGCAAAAGACCCCCACCCCCGAAGGCCGCTTGCGCCTGGAAACAATCGCCGAGAACACCCAGCTGGGCGCGGGTTTCTCCATCGCCATGCGCGACCTAGAAATCCGCGGCACGGGCGACATCTTGGGTACACGCCAACACGGACACATCGCCGCGGTAGGCTTCCATCTGTACACCGCCATGCTGGCCGAAGCGGTGCGCAAGCTGCGCAAACAGCGCAACCTGCCAGATCAGGGCGCGATTCTGCCCACCACCCGCCTCACCATTCCGCTCACACCCATCAACGTGGAGCTGCCCCTGCCAGTGGCGATACCGGCGGACTATGTGCCCGATAAGACCGTGCGCCTGGGCCTGTACCGGCGGATGGCCGATATGCACAGCTTGCCCGAGCTAGACGCCATGCGAGATGAGTTTACCGATCGCTTCGGCCAGCCGCCGCAAGCCGTGGAACATCTCTTCTACCAACTCAAGGTGAAAGTTTTGGCCGAAAAAGCCGGCCTGGCGGCAATTATGAACGAAAACGGCCAGTTAGTGCTGCGCTTCCAAAGCGGCAGCGTGCCGTTCGACCTGCCCGACCTCGGCCCCGGTGTGCGCATCGGTAAAGTGGCCTTGTGGATCGAATACGAAGCGTTGGACGACTGGCAAACTGTGCTGCTCGATCTGCTGCACAAGCTGCAGCCGGTGGAGGCATAGCCGCCATGCAGCTGTTTCCCACCGGGGTGCCCGTTTCCAAGCGCCTGTTCGATCTGTTTTTTAGCGCGCTTGGCCTGGCGCTGCTCTCGCCGGTGCTGGCGCTGCTGGCTCTGCTGGTGCGCGCCAGCCTGGGCGCGCCGGTGCTGTTCCGGCAGATGCGCCCGGGGCGGCACGGTCGCCCCTTCCAGGTAATCAAGTTCCGCAGCATGACCAGCGGGCGCGACGCGCAAGGCCGCCTGCTGCCCGACGCCATCCGCCTCACCCGGCTGGGCCGAATTTTGCGCGCTTCCAGCCTGGATGAGCTGCCCGAATTAATCAACGTGCTGCGCGGCGAAATGAGCCTGGTGGGGCCGCGCCCGCTGCTTATGCAGTACCTGGAACGCTATTCGCCCGAACAAGCCCGCCGCCACGCCGTGCTGCCCGGCATCACCGGCTGGGCGCAAATTAACGGGCGTAACGCCCTCACCTGGGAGGATAAATTCCGCCTGGATGTGTGGTATGTCGATCATTGGTCGCTGGGGCTGGATGTGAAGATCATTTTGCTCACGCTCGGAAAGGTGTTTAAGCGCGAAGGCATCAGCCAGCCCGGCCATGTCACCATGGAAGAATTTATGGGAAGTAAAGAAAATTGATTACCCAATACAATGAACTTTACCGGCGCATGTTTACCATTCGCCGCTTTGAAGAGATGGTGCTGGATAACTTCTCGAAAGGCGTGTTCGTGGGAACTACCCACACCTACCTGGGCCAGGAAGCCAACGCGGTGGCCGTGCTGGAGGATGTGCAGCCACAAGATATTGTGTTTAGCAATCACCGCTGCCACGGGCATTTCTTAGCCTATGGCGGCAACCCACGCGCCTTGTTCGCCGAACTGATGGGGCGCGCCACCGGTGTTTGCGGTGGGCGCGGCGGATCGCAGCACCTGCACTGGCGCAACTTCTATTCTAACGGTGTGCAAGGCGGCATCGCCCCGATTAGCGTGGGCATGGCGCTGGCCGAAAAACGCCGCCGCACCGGCGCCGTCGCCATCGCCTTCATGGGCGACGGCACATTGGGCCAGGGGGTGGTCTACGAAGCCTTCAACCTGGCGGTTTTATGGCAAGCGCCGGTGTGGTTCGTGATCGAGGATAACCGCATCGCCCAGACCACGCCTACCGAATTAGCGCTGGCCGGCGATATGGCCGCCCGGCTGCGCGCCTTCGGCCTGCCGGTAGATGAACTCGACAGCAGCGACGTGACCGCCATCGCCGCCGCAGCAGCAGCAGTGCGCCAGGCGGTGCGCCACGAACAGCGCCCGCGCGCCCTCATCCTGCACACCTGCCGCTTCGGCCCACATTCCAAGGGCGACGATACCCGTTCCGCCGAGCAGGTGGCCGACCTGCGCCGCCGGCGCGATCCCTTGACCCTGTTGGCCCCCGCCATCACCCCCACCGTCCGCCAGGCCATCCAGGCCGAAGTCGAAACCACCATCGCCGCCGCCTACCAGGCCGCCCTACAGGACCCCTTCCCCACGCCATGACCAGTGTCCTCGAATCGCTCAACGCCGCCCTAAAACGCAGCCTGGCTGCCGATCCTGACGTGATCTTACTCGGCGAGGATGTGCTAGACCCCTACGGCGGGGCCTTCAAAGTAACCCGGGGGCTTTCACAAGCCTTTCCAGAGCAAGTGCTGCCCACGCCCATCTCCGAGGCGGGTTTCGTTGGGGCGGGGCTGGGCATGGCTTTACGCGGCCTGCGCCCGGTGGTGGAAATTATGTTTGGGGATTTCATCACCCTGGCCGCCGACCAGCTCATCAATCATGCCGCCAAGTTCGGCTGGATGTTCAGCGGGGGCCAAGAACCCGCCTCCGATGACAGCCCGGCGGTGCAAGCCCCTCTGCTGGTGCGCACCCCCATGGGCGGGCGGCGCGGCTACGGCCCCACCCACAGCCAAACGCTTGAAAAGCACTTCTTAGGCGCGCCCGGCCTGCGGGTGCTGGCCCCGGCCGCCATGGGCGACCCCGGCGCGCTGTTGAAAGACGCCATCCTGCATGGCGCACAGCCGACCTTGTTCATCGAGAACAAGCTGCTCTACCTGCTGCCCATCTTGACGCCGGATGACCCCGACCTGGCAGTGGAGACCATCGCCCCCCGGCCCGCCGGCGCGCCCGCCGCTGAACATTCCTACATCCGAGCCACCCCGCCAACCCCCATCTACCGCGTCACCGTGCGCGGCGCACCGCCCGCCACCCTCACCCTGGCCGCCTATGGCTACGCAGCCGAGCTGGCCCGCCAGGCGCTGCTGCGCCTGGCCTACGAGCGTGAAATTTTCGCCGAACTTATCGTTCCCACCCAACTGGCGCCCTTCGCCCTGGGGCCGCTGCTCCAATCAGCCCGCCGCACCGGTCGCCTGGTGACGGTTGAAGAAGGCAGCCTGGATTTAGGCTGGGGCGCCGAAGTGCTGGCTCAAGCCGCCGAGGCGCTGACCGGCCAACTGCGCGCTGTTCGCCGCATCGCCGCCGCCAACCAGCCTGTTCCCTCTAGCCCCGCCCTCGAACAGGCAGCCTTACCTCAAATCGAAGATATTACGATAATTTGCACCGAAATTAGCCAAAACGGGTAAAATTAGCCCATTCCACCGCACTCTTGCGCTCAACCGCCTGCCGGCCCCTGGCCGCCCAGCGGTCAGGCCGCGGTAATGGGTTCGGATTATTACTGGTAAAGGACGGTTCCCCATGCCTGATTCTCAATTGTTCCACTGCCCCACCTGCGGCGCAGGCCTGCCCATCCCCAACAACGATGCAACTGCAGTGCGCTGCACCTACTGCAACAGCAGCGTAGTGGTTCCGCCCGAAATGCGCCGCAGCAAAGAAGAACGCGGGGCTATTCCCCCCTATATCTCCCCTGGCACACCGCCGGTTTCGATGACTGTAGATGAAACCATTGTGCAAGTCGCCAACCACGGCATTCGCTCGGTGGTGATTGGGTTGGTTATCACCATCGTCACCTGTCTATTGGTATCGGGCATCCTGGCCGCCACGGGAGTGGTTTCCATCGCCGGGCTGGTTGGAACGTTCAGCCGGACCGGGGAGCCAGGTGAGCGCGGCGGGCCGCCCTTACCCGCTGTGGCGCAAGTCACGCAGGCCTTCGCCACCCTGGCCCCTGCGCTGGAGCGCATCGCGGCCACCCCCACCTCCGACCTGCCCTACCGCGTGACGCTTACCTTTGGCGAGAAAGGCGACGCCGCCGGGCAGTTGGAAGACGCCCGCTGGCTGGCGGTAGACCGCGCCGGGCAGATCTACGCCGCCGATTACCAAAGCGGGCGCATCACCATCTTCGACGCGCAAGGCCAATTCGTGCGCGCCCTGGCAGTCCCTCCCGACGCCAACGAGCTGATCACCATCAGCGATATCGCCATCGACCCCACCGGGGGGTTAGCCGTCCTTCGCACGAACGAGATTTTGTTTTACAATACAGCCGGCGAGATTACCAGGCGCTACACGGTCAAGTTCCCCGCCCCGCGCTATTTCGCTCTGGCCTTCGACCCCACCGGTCGCTTGTTCGTCTTGTTTGATTCAGCCTCCCGAGCCGGCCTGGGCGAGTTAGACGCTAACGGCCAATTCTTGTGGAAACAAGAATTAGTCACCGAGGCGCTGCATAAGAAAACCGAGATCTCGCAGGTCAACGACCTGGCGGTAGACGGTTCGGGCAATATTTATCTGCTCGATAACATGTTGAATCGGGTGTATATTTTTGACGATAAAGGCCAATATGTGGATCGCTTTGGCGGCAAGGGCCAAGAAGCCGGACAACTCGACCGCCCGGAAGCATTGGCGTTGGACGGCAAGAATCGCCTTTACATTGCCGATGGGAATTTCATCTCGATCTTTGACCGGCAAGGCGTCTATCTGAGCCGCATTCCCAAGTTTTGGCAGGGCTGGCTCTCCGACCTGGCCCTGGACCCAGACGGTGGGCTGGTGGGCATCAGCAACACGCCCGCCATTTATAAAGTAGAGCTAAAGCTCAAGTGAGAGATAGGGCGCGGCATGACGGTTCATATTACCGTTCCGTTAGTCAATCCAAATGAAAATGAGGCCCTCCTGGCGGCGTTACATGTGCAGGAGGGCCAGGCTGTTTCGGCAGGCGACCCGCTCGCCACGCTCGAGACAACCAAATCCACCTTCGAAATGACAGCCGAGGCGGATGGCTACGTGGTGGGGCTGCGTGTGCGCCAGGGGCAAAACGTGCGGGCGGGCGAAATCTTCGCCACCCTGGCCGATACGCCGCATACCGCCCCGCTCGACCCCACGCCGGTTAGTGGCCGCGCCCCCGAAAGCAGCTCACCCACCAGCGCGCTGGATGGCGTGCCATTGAACAGCAGCTCGCCCGCCGGTGGGGGGCTTAACCGCTCCACGACCAGCGCCCATTCATCTGAAGGGGCGGCCAATTCGGGCGATGCGCCGCCCGGTCTGCGCATCACCCAACCGGCGCTGGAATTGGCCCGCCGCGCCGGGCTTTCATTAGACAGCCTGCCCCAAGATCGCTTGCTTACCGAAAGCGCCGTGCGCGCCATTCTCGCCAGCGCGCAAAACAAAGCGCCACGCCCACTTGAGAGCGCCTCCGCGGCCGACCCGACCGCCATTATCATCTACGGCGGCGGCGGACACGCCAAGGCGCTCATCGACCTGATCCGTACCGTGGGGGGGTATCGCATTGTGGGGGTGCTGGACGACGGCCTGGCAGCCGGCAGCCTATCCCAATCGGAGGCGCTTGGTGTGCCCATCTTAGGCGGCGGCGAGCTGCTGCCCAGCTTGCAGCAACAAGGCGTTGCCCTGGCGGTGAACGCGGTGGGCGGCATTGGCAGTGTGCAATCGCGCCTGGCGGTGTTCCAAAAGCTGGCCGAGGCCGGCTTTAGCTGCCCCACCCTGGTACATCCCCGCGCCATGGTCGAAGCCAGCGCCAGCCTGGCCGCCGGGGTGCAGGTCTTCCCCCACGCCTACGTGGGCAGCGACGCCCAGGTGGGCTTTGGCTGCATTATCAACACCGGCGCTATCGTCTCCCACGATTGCCGCTTAGGAGCGGTGGTTAACCTTTCGCCGGGGGCCATCCTGGCCGGCGAAGTGAGCATTGGCGACGGGGCGCTGGTGGGCATGGGGGCCACCGTCAACCTGCGGGTCGTCATCGGGGCGTACGCTCGCATCGGCAACAGCGCCGTAGTCAAACAATCGGTTCCCGAAAAAGGCATCGTCAAAGCCGGGGCGGTGTGGCCGGCCTCCTAAATCGGGGCAGTGCGGGCCGGGGGGACGGTCGGCAGGCCAGACAGACCGGCGGAAGTTGCAAATAAATTAAAATAGCGAGGACAAACCTTTGGCACAACCCTATCGTGTTCCTATGTCTTCCCCCGACCTGACCGACGCCGAGCGTGAGGCGGTGGCGGCGGTGCTGCGCACCCCTAACTTAAGCATGGGCGGCCAAATTAGCGCCTTCGAAGATTGCTTCCGCCGGCAAACCGGGGTCAAACACGCCATTGGGGTAAATTCCGGCACGGCCGGGCTGCACCTGTGCGTGCGCGCCGCTGGCATCGGTCGAGATAGCTGCGTAATCACCACGCCCTTCTCGTTCGTGGCCTCGGCCAACGTGCTGCTGTTCGAAAACGCCATTCCCATTTTTGTAGACGCCGAGCCGCAAACCGGCAACATTGACCCGGCCCAGGTGGAGCAGGCCGCGCATGACCTGGCCCACGGCGGGGCTGCGGCGCAGCGTTGGCTGCCGCGCCGCGGGGCCGAACATGCCGGCGCGTTGCAAGCTCTGCTGCCGGTGGATGTGTTCGGCCAGCCCGCCGACTACGCTCGCCTGGCCGCTGTGGCCGAGACCCACGCTCTCAAAATTATCGAAGATTCTTGCGAGGCGCTGGGGGCCGAGTATCTTGGCCGCCCGGCCGGGGCGCTGGGCGATTATGGCGTATTCGCCTTCTATCCCAATAAGCAAATCACCACCGGCGAAGGCGGCATGATCGTGACCAACGACGACGAGGCCGCGGCCATAATGCGCTCCCTGCGCAACCAGGGCCGCGCTCCCGGCGATACCTGGCTTTCGCACACCCACCTGGGCTATAACTACCGCATGGATGAGATGGCCGCCGCCCTGGGCCGGGCGCAGATGGAGCGTTTTGACGAGCTGCTGCACGCCCGTCAACAAACCGCCAGTTGGTACGCTCAACGCATCGCTGCCATCCCCGGCGTACAAGCGCCGTATATCGCCCCCACCAGCCGGGCCAGCTGGTTCGTGTACGTGGTGCGCTTCGACCCCGGCATTGACCGCGACGCCGTAGCCCAGCGCCTGGACCGCGCCGGCATCCCCGCCCGCCCCTACTTCATCCCCATCCACTTGCAACCCTACATGGTGGAACGGTTTGGCTACCGCCAGGGCGACTTTCCGGTGACCGAAGACCTGGGCCGGCGTGGCCTGGCGCTGCCGTTCTCCGGCGTGATGCGCGAAGAGGAGGTTGAAGAGGTATGCCAAACGCTGAAAGCAGTCTTATAGGGGGGCGTCTTTTTCGGGTTCGTGATTTTAGGAGGCTGTGATGAATATTTCGATGTGGGGTAAAGCCCTGCGCATCATTCCGCATGTGACCAAAGAGGAATGGCAGCGCCTGGATGTGATTTCCAAGTGGCTCATCTCAACCCGCGCCGCGGTGCTGGTGATGACCTTTATTTCCGCCGCCATCGCCGGCGTGCTGGCCTTTCAGAACAGCATGTTCAACTTTTCCTATTGGTTGTTGATGGTGTTTGGCCTCATCCTATCCCACGCCACCAACAACCTGCTCAACGACTACACCGATTACAGCCGCGGCGTAGACCAAGACAACTACTACCGCGCCCAATACGGCCCGCAGCCGCTGGTGCACGGCCTGATGACCAAGCGCCAACTGCTCACCTACGCCGCCGTCACCGGGGCGTTGGCGCTGGCGTGTGGGTTGGCGCTGGTATATCTGCGCGGCGGCTATACCCTGCTGCTGCTGGGCCTGGGGGCGTTCTTTGTGCTGTTCTACACCTGGCCGCTGAAATACATCGCCCTGGGCGAAATCGCGGTGCTGATCGTGTGGGGGCCGCTGATGATCGGCGGCGGTTACTATGTCGTCGCCGGCCAGTGGGATTGGAACGTGGTCATCGCCAGCCTACCCTACGCCCTGGGCGTCACCGGCGTGATCTTCGGCAAGCACATCGATAAGCTCGAGATGGACAAGGCCAGGCGCATCCACACCCTGCCGGTGCTGCTGGGTGATAAGCTTTCGCGCAGCGTTCTGATCGGCATGACGCTGCTGCAGTACGCCGCGGTGCTTTACCTGATCTTGACCGGCTTCTTTAGCCCGGTGATGCTAATTGTGCTGCTTGCCATCCATGCCATTTTGCGCGTTTTCCCCATCTACCGCGCTCCCAAACCGGATGCGCCCCCGCCTGACCTGGCGGCGGTGTGGCCCAATTATTACGTGGCGGCGGCCTTCTATCACAACCGCGAGTTCGGCCTGCTGTATATGCTCGGCTTAATTATCAACGCCCTGCTGCGCGTGTTCAAGGTGCTTTAAAAGCAAAACTCCCTGTCGGTTGGGCAGGGAGTTTTGCGCCTACATATTAGCGATTCAGGCGGGGCAAATCACCTTTTGCGCCGGCGGCAACCACATTGGCGATGAGTATGCCGTTCTCGCTGCGGCCCAAGATGATCGCCATCATGCCCACCTTCACGTCGGCCAGGCTCTTGATCGCATCGTCCTTGCTGCGGAAGCGGGTGTCGGCGTCTACCTTGAAGGTGAAGCTTTCCCCGTCGCGCGCGGTCTTAAGCGTCAGCATTCCGGCGGAGGCGTCCACCGCCGTGACCTCGCCCATGCGCCGTTCCTGGCGATTGCCGGCAGTCACATTCATCGCGGCTAAACCGCCGCCGGTCTGCGGCTGCACCAGCGCCACCGCCGCCATCCCCACTTTCAGCTCCGATAAACCCTTCACCTGACCATTAAAGCGCGTGTCGGCATTCACCAACACCTGGGTAAGCTTTTCATCCTTATCTTTCACGGTGAAACCTGTGGCAGACACGGCGCTCACCTGGCCGCGCACCGCCGACATCTCATCCGGATTGAAGCCATCCGGCAAAATTACAATCACGCGCGCCAGGGGCATCTTATCGCCGCGTTGGGTCAGTTGGCGCAACCAATTAAGCGCCGGGCGATTGGTTTTGCCCGCGCCAGCCTGCGGAGCGATCACCGACACCCAAGCGCCCATCTTGAACGCCGACGCGTCCACCTCTTGGCGGTCGCGATCGAGGTACCGGGTGCGCTCGCTAATGCTAAACGAGCGCTCATCGCCCTGGCGGGTGCGAATGGTGAAATCGGCGGCGTTGACCACCGTCACCTGGCCGAGTACCGTCAGGCGCTGCGCCGCTTTACGGCGCGCGTTGGGGCTGCGCCCAGGGTTCTCGCCTTGCGCGGCGGCGGGCGAGGTAAAAATTCCTCCCAGGGTGAGCGCCGCAACCACAGCCATGCTGATGACCATCCAAAACTTCTTGTTCATATCATCCTCCATCTCATAGATCATCTGGATCGATGATCGTATCGGTTATGCCCAGGGCGGGGGCTGCAGCGCAGCCGTTTTTCCCGTGCCTGAACACCCTAAGCATAACCCAGAGACGTAACCGCATGGGCATCGCCATGTAAACAGGTTGTAAACTTAAAAGACAATTTCATCCCGCCCCGAAAGCTTATCCTGGATGCGCTCGACCACAATATCCAGGTGGTGGGAATCGTGCACAAAATCGAGATCGTCGGAACGGATGGTCAACACTGGGCACACGTCAAACGCGCCGATCCATTCGTCGTAATAGGTATCCAGGCGAGCCAGGTAGGCCAGGTCGATGCCGGTTTCAATCAGCCGCCCGCGTTGGCGGATGCGATCCACCAACACCGCAGCGGGCGCCTTGAGGTAAATCAGCAAATCGGGAGGGGGCAGATTGCGCACCACCAAATCGAACACGGCGCGATAGGCGGTGTAATCGCGCTCGCTCAGGTTGCCCATATCATGCAGGGCGCGGGCAAAAATAAACGCGTCTTCGTAGATGCTGCGATCTAAAATGGCCGAAACCGGCGACTGCGCCAACTGAAGATACTGTTGGGCGCGATGGCCCAAAAAGAACACCTGTAAGTGGAACGACCAATCCACCATGCTGGCGTAGAAATCGGCCAGGTAGGGGTTGTTCGCCACCGATTCGTAAGCCACCTCGTAACCCAAGCGCGCCCCCAGGCGTTCGGTGAGGGAGGTCTTCCCCGCGCCAATGTTGCCGGCCAGCAAAATCATACGTTTAACCATGAAGTGATTCCTCCCAGAGATGAATATATTCCGAGGATAACGCGAAGCGCGGCGCTTGGCAAGGGATAGCGAGGGGTGAATAATAGAAGGGATTATTGTATAATTGGGGCATGAGAATATTAAAACAAATCTTTTTATTATTCAAAGAGACTCTTATAGGCTACACGCAATCCGACGGGAGCCTGCTAGCCGCCTCCCTATCCTATTACACCATCTTCTCACTCTCCCCACTCCTCGTGCTGGTCGTGTCCATCGCCGGACGCTTCTTCAGCGAAGATGTCGTCATCCAGCAGCTCACCTACCAGGTTTCCGTGGCCGTGGGGCCTAAGGCGGCGGATGCCGTCAGCATTGTGCTAGAGGCCAGCCGCACCACAAAGAGCAATGTCGCCACCTCAATCAGCCTGGTCCTGATGGTGGTGTTCGCCTCGATGATGTTCAACAAAATGAAAAAAGCCATCAACCTGCTGTGGGGAACCAACACCCGCCCCCAGCAGCCCATCTTCTCTTTTATCCGCACCCATGTATTTTCCTTCTTGATGGTCATTGTGGTGATCTTGCTTCTGCTCAGTTTTATGGTGGTCAGCACCGGCCTGGTTTCCATCAACCATTGGCTGGCGTTCATCTCCCCCGATTCTCAACCCTTGCTCTCTGGCTCCAACTTTGGGCTAACCTTTATAGGTTTCACCCTGCTGTTTGCCATCATCTTCAAAATCTTGCCCGATGCGATCATTCAATGGCAAGATGTGTTGATGGGAGCGGCCTTCACCTCGCTGCTCTTCACCTTGGGCGAATACATCATCGGTTTCTACCTGGGGCGGGTGAGTTTTCGAGGGGCGTATGGGGCCACCAGTTCGGTGATCATCCTCTTAGCCTGGTTGTACTATTCGATGCAGATCATCTTGTTCGGGGCCAAGTTCACCCAAGTGGCCGCCAACCGCTTTGGGCAGAAAGTGCAGCCCATCGAACCGCCAAAGAGCATCGCCCGTGTGCTGCAACCGCACAGAAAGGTTGTCTCACCAGCGCGCCTTGGCCCCAGCCCCAGCGAGCCTCGACCCCACGAAGAATAACCCCGCCCCCATCGGAAGCAAGCGCCTTAATACCACGCGCACCGGCTCCAATAAATCGGGAGCGCACGAAAATAACCCCATAAGTATCAAGCTAAGCAAAAAGGAAGCTCTTCAAGTATGATTTGGTTACCAGTCCAGATCGCAAGAAGGGTGAACCTAACCCCCTGACCCCCTTCCCGACGCAGGAAGGGGGAATCTCCCCTTCTCTCCCCGTTTCGGGGAGAGAAGGGGCCGGGGGATGAGAGAGGTGGGGAGAGAAGGGGCCCGGGGATGAGAGAGGTCCCCATCAGTCCAAATCCACATGCATCTACCGCAAGGAGGGGAACCTAACCCCCTGACCCCATACGTATCAAGCTAAGGCATCATCTGAGAGGCTTTCAAGCAATTGGAAG
>CAZHFU010000010.1:0-106291 GCA_964531975.1 uncultured Anaerolinea sp.
ATCTCTAGTCTAATCCCTGCTATGGGATGTGTCCAGTTTTTGGGGTCCACTACAGGGGTTACAGAAAATTGCATCATAGTAACCCATTGTATGAAGTTTGCCGGATTGCCACAATCGGAATTTCACTGACAAAATTCCTCCTAAAAACCGATCTTAATTTCAGCAAGTTATTACATTGTAGGGTGGGCATAGGGGGAGCGTAGAGCAGACGTTGGTTTTTTTTAAACATACCCGGTTAAAATCAAGCACCGGTTTTTAAATGCCGGCGAAAAAATAAATTTGGAAACGAGAAAATTATATGAAACCCCAATCTCTGCTCGCCAGGCGGATAACTCCGCTTGTTGTGGGTTTGACGTGTCTGCTTATTTTGGCAGGCGCGCGGTTGCTGATGAGCCATTCCCTTTCCTCAACCCTGGCGTTTATCTTTGCAAATGGGGGGCAAGTTTCGCCGCTGCCCCACACCGGAACGGCTGAAACCCCGGCTTCCATCCGGCAGTTATTTTCCCTACCACTGCCGATTGATCTCTCACGAGAGAGCTGGCTGGGCAGGTTAGATTTTGGTCTCTCCCCCATCTTTAGTCGGGCCGCCTCCGAGAATTTAACGGTAGAGAAGGTGTTCGCCCCCAGGGTGTTTGAATTTCAGGTTATTCAGCAGCCCGAAAATGAGGATGGTTATGTTAGCCCAGTACCTGAAATTGTGACGCAGTATCGCCTGCCCACCCAAGAGGGGGTTGCGGCGCTCATCGCCCACAACTATCTGGCGGGTCGAAAATTCTATGAACTGAAACCCGGCGCACAAATCTGGTTGTTTTTCGACGATCATTCGGCGCGCTCGTATAGAATTACACAGATTAGTAAATTTCGGAAAGTTTCCCCGGCTTTGCTTACCAGCGACCTGGTGGATTTAGTTGACCAAACCACGCTCACTTCCAACCAGGCTTATGATCGCTTCTACACCGGCGCACAGCACCTTACTTTGCAAACTTGCCTGGAAGGCAATGGTCGCCTGGATTATGGATTAATGTTTGTGGTGGCCGAACCAGAGAACTAGCTCTGGCCCGGTAGGCCAGGAAGGTAAAAAAAGCCTGGGCGCTGTGGCCCAGGCTTTTTTGCCAATAAAAGTTATCGATTAGAAGCCGGCGGGCACGTAAGGCTGCCAGTAGAACTGGTAATCGGTATCCCAGCCGGGGGTCCAATCGGGGTAGATGCCATCTTGGAAGTAAGGGGCGGCGTTAAGAACTTGCCCATCTACAATCAAAATGAAATGTTCGTTGGCCGAATCCCAACCGAATGCGCTGATCGGTACAGGCGTCACACGGTCGCTGCCCATGGTGGGGGCGTCTATCGGATAGGGGGTGGCGTCGTTGGCGTTCACGCCCATCGCCGAGGCGTCGGTAGGATAAGCAGTGGCGTCGTTGGTGATCACGCCCATATCGTTCACGCCGGCGGCGGAGTAATCTAAGCTAACCAGAGCGTAGAGCACACGCCCGGTGGGCAGCTCGATCACCACGTCGCGGATCGTTCCCAGGCGGTCGCCGCTGGTGGAGTAAACATCCGAGCCGATAAAGTCTTCAGCCAGCACCATACCGCGCAGGGTGGAACCGAAGGAACCGCTGCTTAGATCGGAACCGGTGATGGCGGTTGTGCCGGTGATCGCGGTCGTACCGGTGATGGGGGCCACCGTGGCAACGATGACCGGAGTGGGCGTAACCATCGTGCCGGTGACGACTTCGGTCGAGGTCATCGAAACGGTGGGGGTCATCAACCCGCTGTCGTACACGCCGCCAAAGGGATAACCCAAGTCGCTCCAATATGGGTCGTAGTCTACACCCCAGCCATTGGTCATGAAGCCGGAATCCGACAGCGAACCGAGATCCACCTCAGGAGCGTTCTTAAGTTGATCGTTACTTACGAGCAAGAAAATGCCGTCTTCATCGCAAACCGCAGCGTTCATATCCGCATTGGCGTTGTCGTTGTCGTTGTCGTTCAGGTTGGCATCATCGTTGCTGTTGGCATTGGTGTCCATACCTGCGGTGTAGGCGCCTTCGGTTTGGAAGCGCACGGCGCTAAAAGGAACCGGCACGTTGCGTTCACCCAGGCCTAAGAAACCGCCCAAGCCAACTACAAGATATGCCGTGTTCTGGCCGCCCAGATCCAAAACCACATTGTTAACTTCTCCTAAATCCTCACAGGCCTGGCTGTATACCTTCATACCTTTGAGGTTAGAGACCAGGTTCACCGCTGCAGCACCCGTGCCGGGCAGAGCCACCGGAGTGGTCATAACTTGGGTAGGTTCAACCGTTGCCACGGGAACATCGGTAGCGGTCGTATCCATGTTGCTGTTATCGTTCATGGCCTCGTTGTCATTTAACGCGCTGTTGTCATTCATCGGATACGGGCTAACTGTGGCTTCAACCTGGTAAGGGGTTCCCACAATATCTGTGGCTGGAATACCCGATACTTCATTGACATTTGTGTTAGTGTTGTCGGCCTGACCCGCTCCACAAGCTGAGAGCAGCAGCCCGACTGCTAGAAACACAGTAAACAAAACGGTTAACTTACGCATATACTTCCTCCTTCATTCATGTTACATAGAATTCCCCATACAGGGTCTTAGTGTGCATAAGGATACCCACCTGAAGAAAAAATTCCAATTCGGAGAATCCCCGCTGGCAATATGGGAATCTGCTCCTTGTTAGATGGGTGAATATCCTACCTGGGGTTCGTAATCCCCTTACCAAAAGGAGAAGAAAATTCGCCAGGGCAAGCACGTCTCGATTGCAATGTTGTTAGGAGAAAAGTTTGGGAGCTTAGAGAGGATTGTACGGATTTTGGTTTACGCCGGCAGGCCCAGCGCGTGGTCAGGTGTTGTGCGGGTCGTTTTGCGGCTGCCCGGTTGACATAAGAATAGACGGTGGATTTCGCCAGGAAAAGGCGGTGAGAACGCGCCAGCGGCTGCTTGAGAGGACAGCCGCAAACTTGACCCCAAACGCGGTTAAAATGCGCGCTGATTCAACGGAGCGATTCGAACTGTTTTCGCCGTCCCTCTGCCATCCAGCCGCGAGCACCCTGGGCCACATCGCGGATGGCCTGGACTAAGTAACGGGGAACTTCATCTTTTACCAGGTAGCCAGAGGCGCCGCTCTCTAGCATACGCAAAATCAGGCGGCGATCATCGTAAGCGCTTACCGCCAGGATGCTGGCTTTAGATTGTTTGTCGCGCAGGATGCGCGCCACTTCCACCCCTGTCATGCCGGGCATTTCGATATCCAGGAGCAGCACATCGGGCTTAAGCTGCTGCACAAATTGCAGCGCTTCACGGCCGTTTTGGGCTTCCCCCACCACCTCGATGTCGGCTACTTTATTCAGCAGGTTACGAAAAAAGGAACGTACGCCTGCGTGATCGTCAACTAATAATACCCGGATGCTCATTAATACCTCATTGGCCTTTTCCCGCAGCAGTCATGCAGGGTTAATAATGCGAAAAAGCGCCTTCTTTGCCCGCGCCGTGGAAAACTCGCTTTGCGAGCTTGTTAATCTCTTGTCTGCATGGGCGAGGCAGCTGCTGAATGTGTGGTTCACTTTGCCATCGCCTGTATGTTATGTATACATGATCTCATCAAGGTTTACAATCAGGGATTTCCCTAGTATTACTCTAGAATTACCCATACCGCTCAATGATATGGATAGTGTGAAAACCTTCCGAGAAAGGTCGATTTAAGGTCTTGACAATTTTATTGATTGGGATAAGATAGACCTGTCTTATTCGGAAGAAAATTAGGGAGATCATGACAAAAATCGACGAAATTGACATTCAGATAGCAAATTTATTGGTCGAAGATGGACGCATGTCTAGCGCCCAGATTGCCCGCCGCATTGGCGGGCTTTCAGAGCGGGCGGCGCGTTATCGCATCGAACGCATGATTCGAGATGGTGTGATCGAAGTGCGGGCGGTGGCTAACCCCCGTGCGGTGGGGTACACCACTTTGGCCGATGTAAGGCTCCAGGTTGACGCCGAATCGGTGCGCGATGTGGCCGCCCGTATGGTGGAATACGCTTGCGTGACGTATGTGGCGTATGCAATTGGCGAAACCGACGTGAGTTTACAGGTAGTGGGCCGCGATACGGCTGAGGTGTATCGCTTTATTAGCGAGGTGGCCGGACAGATGGCGGGCGTGCGCAAAACCACCACTTCGATTGTTCCCCGTGTGCTCAAAGATGTTTACCAGTGGCGCTTTCCTGATGATGCATGTATCAACGATGAGCAGAACTAAGCCGACCTAAAGCAGATCGATTTTCTCAGCCCGCATAAACGGCTCGCCCCGTTCGCCGTCCCACTCCATCCGGCCCTCAATCACATAAGGGCCGGATGTGGTTAAGGCGGCGTGGCTGTTTTGGTACAGCCGGCTGGGGATGAGCACGTCGAGCATACCTTCCAGGTCTTCCAGGGCCATTGTATAAAGGCGCTCGCCGCCAGGGGCAAACCAGCGCCGTCCGGTTTGGCGCACCCCGGCCACGCGGGCGCTTTGACCCACGCGCCCGGCGGCTTCGACGCTAGAGATCACCCTGGCGGCGGCAGCCTGGGCGGCGCGCAGCTCCAGGGGATGTGCCGCCAGGCTTACACCGAGCAAGGCTTCCTGCGCGGCGGCTTTCTGCTCCAGCGTCCAATCTTCATCCTCAGAAACCAAGTCGAACAGTGTCATCTGTCCGCCACGCCAACCGGCATGCTGCACCTGGCGCAGCATGGCCGGGATCGTCCCCAGCCCGTCTAAAGCTCCCGCTTTAATCAGATTTTCGGCCTCCTGCTGCCGAGGATCGCCCCGCGCCAGGAAGTCAATGAGCGAGTGGAACGGGCGCAGGCGTAAAATGCGCGCCATGGTGCGGCGGGTTAACTCGCGCACCTGGTTCAGGCCCATAAACAGGGTGGGCGCGCCGTCGATCCAATGGGCGCTGAACTCGGCTGCGGCGTGGTTAATGTGGGGCGGGCGCACATTCAAACCCAGGCGGCGCGCCTCCATCAGGTAAACGCGCTGGCTGTAATAGCCGCCCCAGTTGGCTAGAACTGCCGCCAGGAACTGGGCCGGGTAGTGGGTTTTGCACCAGGCCGACTGCCAGGCCACCTGGGCATAGGAGGCGGCGTGTGCCTTGGGGAAGCCGTACCCGGCAAAGGCGGCCATCTGTTCCCAAATGCGCCTGGCAATCGCCGGCGACATGCCATGCAGGCGCGCCGCACCGCCAATAAACTGCGCTTGCAGGGTTTGCATCTGCTGGTCGGGGTCGAAATGGCTCATCGCCCGCCGCAGCAGGTCAGCGTCGGCCAGGCTAAAACCGGCTAATTCGTGGGCGATGCGCAGCACCTGCTCCTGGTAGAGGATGACCCCGAAGGTGTCTTTGAGCAGCGGCGCAAGCGATGGATGCAGGTAGCTCACCGGCTCTTGGCCGCGGTAGCGAGCCACAAAGGCGTCTTTTAGCCCCCCGGTAAGCGGGCCGGGGCGATAGAGCGCCAGGGCGGCTAAAATATCTTCGGGGGCGTGAGCATGAATTTCTCGCAGCGTAGCGCGCATACCGGGGCTTTCGATCTGGAAACAGCCGATGGTGCGGCCTTGTTCCACGGTTTGGGCGGTGGCGGGGTCGGTGGGGGCGGCGGCGTCTAACAGCAGCATGGCCTGGCCGGGGGCGGCGCTAGCGGGGGCCAGGCTGCGCACTACATCGCCCAGCACGGTGAGGCCGCGGATGCCCAGCAGGTCTAACTTCACCAGCCCCAGCCGTTCAATCGAATCCAGGTCGAACTGGGTGATGCGCATTCCCTTCGCCGCCATTTGGGTGGGGCAGAAGTCGGTGAGTGGGCCGGGGGCGATTACCGTGCCGCCCGGATGCACCGAAAGATGGCGCGGGCGGCCGCGCAGCGCGGCGGCGTCGTTGAAGATGGCCTGGTAGATGGGCCGGCTAAAGCGCAGGCGCAGATCGGCATACACATCTTCGGTGGGGCTGTGGCGCATCGAAGGCCCCCACCAGCGCTGCGGCAGCGCCGATACCAGGGCGTTGATATGCGCAGATGAGAGGCCATAGGCTTTCGCCACGTCGCGCAGCGCCGAGCGGCGGCGGAAGCGATTGATAGTGCAGACCATGGCGACGCGATCTTGCCCAAAGCGCCGGTACACAAAATCGATCACCTCATCGCGGCGGCGGGAACACAGGTCGGTGTCGATATCGGGCGGGGTGGCGCGGGCCGGGTTGAGAAAGCGTTCGAAATACAGGTTCAGCGCCACGGGGTCGGGGGTGGTAATGCCCAAGCAATGCGCCGCCAGCGATGATGAAGCGCTGCCTCGCGAGGCGATGGGGATGCCCTGGGCTTTGGCAAAGCGCACAATTTCCTCCATCACCAAAAACAGGGTCTCAAAGCCGCAAGTCTCGATCACAGTAAGCTCATGTTCCAGGCGCGCTTGCACTTCAGGCGGCGCGGCCTGGCCGGGCGCGCCCGCTTCGGATGGCGGCGCGGCTTCACCCGACGCGGCGGCCTGGCCTGGTTTAACGCCGTACAGGCGCTGCATGCCTGCCTCGGCGCGCCGGCGTAGTTCCTGGGCGGCGGTTACGCCAGCGGGCAGATCGGCTTGGGGGAAGTGCGCTTGCCCCACCGGCAGCACCAACCGGCAGCGATCAACCACTTCATCAATGCGCTGCACCGCCCGCGGGTAGTTAGCGAAGCGGGTAATCAGCGCCTCGGGGGATAAGAAGCAGGCTTCGGGAGGGGCCAATTCGTGATCTTCCAGCAAACTGCGGGGGCGGTTAAGCCGGATGGCCGCCAGGGTCCGCTGCAATTCGGCGTCGGCGGGCGTTAAATAGGCCACGGTGTGCGTGGCAACACAGGGCAGCCGCCGGTTCATCGCCAGGCGGGCCAGGGCGTTCACCCAGCGGCCATCTTCAGAGGTGTGCAATTGCAGCTCGCAGTAGAGCGCGTTCGGGAAAATCTGAGCCAGGTCGTCTAGCCAGCGCGCCGCAGCCTCCTCGTCGCCCTGCAGGTAGGCGGCTGCCAGGCTCCGGCGTCCGCCGCTCAGGCACAGCAGGCCGGCGGCATGCGCCGCCACTTGCTCCACAGTCACGGGCTGAACTGCCTCGGAATGGGCGTGGGCCTGGCTGCTCAAGCGGCATAAGGCCGCCCACCCGTCGATATTTTCCGCCAGCAGGGTCAGAATGCCCATGCCTGCTGGCGCGTAGGTTGGAGCGGCCACGTCCAGCGTCAAGCCGATGATAGGCCGCACTCCGGCTTCGTGGCAGGCATCGTAGAAGGCAATCGCCCCGGTCAGGTGGTTGTGGTCGCTGAGGGCCAGCGCGGTCAAACCGCGCCGGGCGGCCGCCTGGGCTAACTCTGCCGGCTCGGCTAAGCCTTCCAGCAGCGAATACGCCGAGAGGACGTGCAGATGGGTAGGGGGCATGTTAATCTCTAAGAAAAAATGTAGTTCATCCCATAATAACCGTCAATTTTGTACCCCAGATGAGCATACCAACTTTAAATTGCTCGATCAATTAGTTTCAAAAGTGACCATCCGCTATGGATAAACTACACCATCGGCACACTTATAAATAACCCAATTTTCCAATGTGTCTACTTTATTGTAATGCGATTTCAAGAATTCGATATCTACACTTGTGGCTTGCGTTTAGATGGGGAAATTTAAAAATGGCGTCATTATATGATGTATTTCCCATCACTCACTCTGCGAAAATCTTTTAAGGGTGGGAAAAGTTCCTGGTATTCTTTTAATAATTAGGGAAAATAGAACAACCTTCTCATGGCGCAAGGCTGCGTGAATACAGCAGCGCCATGCCGGAAAAATAGACGATCATCAAGAACAGGGCGTCGAGTTCAACAAAAAAGATGCGCCGCTCCAGGCGCGCCAGGTTGCCTACCAGGCCCATGATGGTCATTAGTAACCCCAGCATACCGACAATTAAAAAGGAGGCGTCGATTATGCCTAAAAAGCGTCCTTCCAGGTAGAACATGTCGGTTAAGCCCAGTGCGAACATGTTGAACATGTTGCTGCCAAATAGATTGCCGATAGCCATGTCATTCGCTCCGATGCGGACCGCGGCGATGGTGGTCACCATTTCGGGCAGCGAGGTGACAATTGCCACCAGGGTTGTGCCGATGAAGGTGGTTCCCAGGCCGGTTAGCTCGGCGATGCGCCCGCTGGCCGATACCATCATCGGCGTCACGATTACCAGGGCCAGCGCGGCCAGGCCAAAGCCCAACAGGCTGCGACGCAGGCTGGGCAAACCGGGCGGTAGGGGCGTTTCTATGGTTACGCCGGGCTTCCGGCGCGAATTGGATTGAATTAACATCATGGCGAAGATATAGGCGGCCATCAGCGCCAGGCTGTCCAGGCCCACCCACCCCACTTTGGCGGGAAGATCGGCCATGATAAAGAACACCGCCATGGCAATCATCATGGTGGTGAGGCTGCCGCTCAGGGCGTGCTTCATGGCGGCTTTGCGCAGCAAACGCTGTTTATATTGCACAAAATCTAACACAGCCAACATCAACATATTGAACATGTTGCTTCCCATCAAGTTCCCCGCCGCCAAGTTGGGGATGCCCTGGGAGATTGAACTAATTGTGGTGAGCACTTCGGGTAGAGAGGTGGCCCCGGCAATTAGCAGTGTGCCGACTAACATACCCCCCAGGTTGGTGCGAACCGCGATCACATCTCCATACTTGGCAAGCTGCATGGCGGCAAAGGCGATGATGGCGGCAGTGATGAGAAACTCAATCCAAACCATTTTATCCCTCCGACGGGGGTAGACCTTTTACGATGCTCAAGGGCCAGGCGGCTAGAATCCCCGTGTTTGGGTTGTCCAAGTCTCCGGTCACCTCTTCTGCGGCGGCGAGGCAGGCCTGCACTTGCGCTTCACTGGTTACAATCGCCATCAGGGTAAGGTTATTTCGCTCGCGACTGGTGACCGCGGAAACGTAGCGCATGGGGATAAAGTGATGCTGTATGCGGTTTAGCCCGGTGCTTTCGATGATCGTCACTCCGGCAACGCCTACGTTTTTCCAGGCGTCTAAAACGGCGTTAAGTTGGTCGGGATCGTCTAGAACAAAAAAGACCATGAACATGGCTGCCTCCACATGGGTTAATCGCTAAACCAGAAGATCTGCGCAGCTGCCTGTCGCCTGGGCCGGCTAGCTGCGACGGTCTGGATGCCGCCTGGCGGGGGCCAGGCGGCGCAGACCGCGCATAACGGAGAATGACGCGCTTCGTTCCCAGCCCGAAATGAGCGAGATGCGCGCAAGAATGCCGGCGCAAGCCGCCTGAGTTATTGCGACAGCCACAAGTATTGATGAGGCATCAGCGCCATTGCCAGTGAGCCGTCGGTTTCGGTGTTAATGCGCTTGCCGGTGAGTAAATCAATCAATACGTTAGGCGAATCGGACGGCATGGCTAATTCAACAAACTGAGCCGTGCCAGAGAGGTTGTTTAAAATCAGCAGGCGTTCGTCTTTAACAGTGCGCCAATAAGCGGCGATGGCCTGGTTGGTCACGTCCGCCCATTCCATGCTGCCCTGGCCAAAGGCGGCATGGGTTTTGCGCATATTGATCATGCGCCGCAGCGTGTTGAGCAGCGAATTAGGGTCGGCTAACTGCGCCGCCACATTGACGTTCTCTGGCCCATATTGGCCTTCAATCACCGGAGCATACAACCGGCTGGGTTCGGCGTCAGAAAACCCGGCGTTTAAGCTGCTGTTCCACTGCATGGGGGTGCGTACGCCGTTGCGGTCGAACAGCCAAATATTATCACCCATGCCGATCTCATCGCCATAATAAATGATGGGCGAACCCGGCAGGCTAAACAAGAGCGAGTTCATCAGGGCGATGCGGGCCTGGTCGCCGTCCATCAGCGGAGCCAGCCGGCGGCGGATGCCCAGGTTCAGTCGCATACGGGGTTCCGGCGCATAACTATTCCACAAAAATTGGCGTTCTTCCTCATCCACCATTTCTAAGGTAAGCTCATCGTGGTTGCGCAGGAAGGTGCACCATTGGCAGTTTTCAGGGATTTCCGGTGTGCGTTCCAAAATCCACACCAGCGCAGAGCGGTTTTCCTTCTTGAGGGCGTAGTACAGGCGGGGCATGAGCGGAAAGTGAAAGCCCATCTGGAACTCATCGCCGTCGCCAAAGTAGGGGCGCACATCTTCAGGCCATTGGTTGGCCTCGCACAGCAAAATGGCTTCGGGGTAATGCTGGTCGATAAACTTGCGGATTTCCTTAAGATAAGCGTGGGTTTCGGGCAGGTTCTCGCAGTTCGTGCCCTCCCGCTCGAACAAGTACGGCACGGCGTCGGCGCGGAAGCCGTCTAGCCCCAGGTCGAGCCAGAATTTGATGACGTTGAGCATTTCTTGGCGCAAGGCCGGGCAATCATAGTTTAAATCGGGTTGGCTGGCGTAGAAGCGATGCCAGTAATATTGGCCGGCGGCCTCGTCCCACGTCCAGTTGGACTGCTCGGTGTCGATGAAAATAATGCGAGCATCCTGGTATTTCTGATCGGTATCCGACCACACATAATAATCGCGGTAGGGTGAGCTGCGGTCGGTGCGCGCCGCCTGGAACCAGGGGTGTTGATCGGAGGTGTGGTTTAGCACCAGGTCGGCGATCACGCGCATGCCGCGGGTGTGGGCGGCGTTGATAAGTTCTTCTAGATCTTCAATCGTGCCGTATTCGGGCAATATCTGGTAGTAATCGGCCACATCGTAGCCGTCGTCTTGCAGAGGAGAGAGATAGAAAGGCTGGAGCCAGATGCAATCTACCCCCAACTCCTTAATATAATCTAGTTTGCTAATGAGACCTTGCAAATCACCATGACCATCGCAGTTGCTATCTGAATAGGCGCGTATGTTAACTTCGTAAAAAACAGCGTCGCGAAACCATAAGTTTTGACTCATGCCTGCCCTCCGCAAGATTAATTCCACAGTGATTATAAACCATTTAGTTCCAACCATCTCTAAAGGACTGCGGTAGAGGAGTTTGGGGGCGGCGATTTTAATGCGTGGGTTAAATCATCGCCCATCCCAGCGCAACTATTTATGCCCGCCGGGGTTAAGCATTTAGACCCGCGCTGTAATAGCGCCTGGGCTTCTAACTAATTACCCCCTGGTTCCCCGATAGCAGGAAGGACGTTAAAGATGCAAATTTTGACCGACAGCGCCGCCGATCTATCTCCCGCGGTATTAAAAGAATTGAATATTGAAACTGCGCCCCTGATGCTGACCCTGGATGGGGTTAGCTACCGCTCGGGGATTGATTTGCAATCGGATGAGTTTTACGATCTACTCTCCAAAACCGAGAGCTTTCCCACCACTTCGCTGCCTTCGGCGGGAGAGTTCGCCGAAATCTACCGCCGCATGGCGCAAACCGACCCAGAGATTTTTTCAATTCACATCTCTTCAGGGTTAAGTGGCACGTTTGCTGCGGCAATGGCCGGGGCGGCCATGGTTCCTGAGGCCAAGGTAACATTCTACGATACCTTCACCCTGTCTTGCCCGGAAGGTTGGATGGTGGAGGCGGCCGCGCACGCCTTTCGAAACGGTTGGCCGGTGGAGAAAGTGGTTGAGCGCCTGGATCAATTCAAAGCCCGCACCCAGGGGCTATTTACCCTTAGCACGCTCAAGTACCTGATTCACGGTGGGCGCATCAGCCATCTGCGCGGCCTGGTGGCTTCCATGTTGAATGTCAAGCCCATCATCGGGCCGGAAAAAGAGCATGGCAAGTACTTCTCTTATGCTCAAGATGTGACGTGGAAGCGGGTGATGAATCGTTTCCCGGATGTGGTAAGTAAGCTGCTCCCAAAGGGGTCTAAAGTGCGAGTGCGGATAATGCATGGCAACAACCCCGAAAGCGTGGAGATGCTGCGGGATGTGATGGCGCGCAACTTCGATTGCCAATTCGACCCCGTGGCAGTGGTTGCGCCGGTGCTTGGCGCGCACACCGGCCCCAGCGTGGTGGGCTTTGCCGTGGGCGACGCCGCATTGTTCGAAGGCTTGTTTTAATCTGCTGGTTCCCTAAAAAGAGCCGCTCGCGCCTGGCGCGAGCGGCTCTTTTTCGTCTCGGCTTAGCGGCAAGCTTCTGTGCCGGAAGGCGGGGCCGGGCGCGGCAGAGCCAGTTCATTGCCCTGCCCACTGCGCCAGTACCAGCTTTGATGGAATATCTCGCCGTCTGCCAGGCGCGCCGCCGAAAGTTGGCCGAATTCATCGCCCTGGTCGTCGAACCAGGCGATGTAGCTCAGATCGGCGGCCCATGCCAGGGTGTCTACGTCTTGGGTGGGAATGAACAGAGCATTTTCCATGGAATAAGACGCCAGGTCGATGATCGTGATGCCGCGGCGGGGCGAAGAGGGGGAATACACTGCCAGGCGGCGGTTATCGGGCGAGAAGGCCATCACCTCTCCCTCCAGGCCGAAGATTTTTAGCGCGTTGCGGGCCGACGGATTAGTTAAATAGTAAATCGTGGTGAGGCGTTTTTGTGGATCGGCGGCGAAGAGCGGCGGCCGGCTGGAATAAGCCAAAAAGTGGGCATCGTCCGAACGGGCGCATACCACGGTGTAAGGGTTGCCAAACGGTAGACGGGCGATGATTTGGCCGTCTAGCCCGATGTCGGCTTCTGAATCGATGGCGAAGGGGTCAATGGAGGGTAAGTAGTGGATAGTCAGCCGCGGCGGCGCGACGCCTGGCAGGGGAGTGAGAGAGGCGGTCGGCGCGCCAGGGGCTGCGGCGCGGGTGCTGGTGGGTGGGGCGGTAACCCGTGGCGGCAGCGGCTGCCCATACACATCCGTCCAGTGTTGGGCGGGGCGGGCGGCCTGCACATCGAACAGGGCCGGGTCGTCAAAGGGCGCATTGTATAAGATTTGTTGGATGCGCATTTCTATCTGCGCTTGGGCTGCATCTGGCGGGCGGCCCACTTTAATTTGCAGCGGCAGCGTGGTTACCCGGTCTAGCGAGAGCAATACGGGGGTGTTTTGATCGTCTTCAACCGAGCGCAGCAGCAGGGTGGGCCGGCGGCCGCTAAACTGGCTGCGCACGACCTCGAAACTTGAGAGCGATAGGCGCGGAAAAAGGGGTATATCGACATTGATGGGCAGCAGGCCGATCTGTATATCGCCCAGGATAGGGGGTTTGAAGGAGGTTGGGCGCGCTTCCAGGGGGGGATGGGCGTCGCCGTAACGGTCAACCCAGATCCAATTTTGATCGTCGCCCAGCAGGGTGAACTGCGGCGTGCTCTGTTCGCTGCCTGGCTGGCCGGCGGACTGTCCGCCTATCACCAGGCGTAGGCGGTCTTTCGCTACCCAAAACTGGGCGCGCAGGTGCATGGGTGGGGCGTCCATGGGCAATTTGGGGTTTAACGTAATTTCGGCCTCGCCCCAGGCGGTATCCCAATACAAGGCCAGGGTGCGCAGGCGCTCTTTAAGCACGCTGGGACGGGTGTCTTCGCTAATCTGGTAATCGCCAAAATATATTCGGCTGGTAGGGGTGGCGCGCAGCCCGGTTCTGGGTGTGGCGGTGATGTAGACGATTTTGGTTTGGATAACCTGCCGGGTGACGATCACGTTCACCGGCTGGGGGGTGTGGGTGGGGGCTGGGCGGTCGGCTTCGGGGAAGAACCGATTAGCCAGCAGCGCCATGCCGGCCATCAACATGATGGCTAAGCCAATTAGTAAAGTTTCCCGCAGCGCCAGGATGCCTTGAAACCACCGTGCGCCGTGTTGGCTGCGCGCGGCGATTTCGAGCGCCAGGGTTTCGATTTGGTCTTCGGAAATTTCGGAGGCGGGGTAGCGGTGCTTTAAAGCCGCCCGCCAATCGACAGACAGCTCGGCAGCAAAGGCTTTAGAAATCCGCCAGCCAGCTTGCCGCAAGGTTTGGGCCGGGGCGGCTTCGATGCGCTGCAAAAACGCCCCTATTGCTTTGGGGGCGGCGCCCAGGGCGGAGGCGACCTGGCCTGGCGTGAGCGGGGTGAAGGCGTATAACGCCGCCGCCAGGGGCGGCCAGGCGCGCCGGTAGCCGGCGGGCAGAGCGCCCATCGCCGCATGGTAGAACCAGGCGGCCAGGTCTGTGCCGCTGCGCAGTTCAAAGCGTTTGTTTAGGGCATTGGCGAAAGCCGCCCGCAGCAGGGCGTGGGTCTCGAATTCTCCGGCTGTCACATGCCGGGCTGCGCCTGCGGCTGTATCTAAGGGGGCGTCTGCGGTTTTACTACCCGATGGCTCGGAGGCCTGGCCGGAGGCGGTGTTCAGCGCATCGCCGCGGGGGGCGGCAGGGGCAGCGCCAATGCCCAAGGCGAGGAAAATTTGAGCGAGCGGAGAATAAAAAGCGCCGAGCAGCGCTTCGGCGGCCACTTGCCTGTCGGGCTGGCCGCTTTGCACCGCCCATTCCAGGTCGTCGGCCATGGCGGGGGCGTCAAACGCCACCGGCAGGTCGGGGCCGCGCTCCGAGTTGGGGCGGCTCATGGTTGGGCGGCGGCGGCGGTGGAATGATCGATCTTGCTCCAGTGCGTCGCCGGCCAGTAGATAAACAGCGCCTTACCCAAGATGTTCTTTACCGGAACCGTCCCCCAGAGATGTGAATCGGACGAGGCATTGCGGTTATCCCCCAACACAAACACATTATCCGCCGGTACATTCCAGATGCCATTGTAAGACGGTGGGGCGCTAATGTAGCTCTCTTGGAGCAGGGTATCATTCACGTATACTTCGCCCCCCACAATGCGCACCACGTCGCCCGGCAAGCCAATCATGCGCTTGATGTAGGGGCGAGTGGAAGCCAGGGGGGGATCGAAAATAATCACGTCGCCGCGCTGCAGCTCACCGTAGCGATAAGCCAGGCGGTTAACCATCACCCAATCCGATTCTTGCAGGGTGGGCAGCATGCTGATGGATTCAACCCGAATGCGGGCGGTCACAAAATCTATCGCAAAGTACAGCGCCGCCACCAGCACCACCGTTTGAAGCAGTTCCCATAAAAAACTGCGCAACCTCTGGTTAGCGTTTTGCAATGGGGGTTCAGGCAGCCGCGCCTGCGGCTGGGCTGCGGGGCTAGAAGCGTCGAGCGGAAGGGGTAACTGGCGGTCGGCCTCATCTATCGAAGGGATGGGTGGTTCATTCGAATTGAAATCTACCATGCTTCTCCACTATACGCTGCCATGTCCGGATTCGGCATGCGCATCGTCACGGAGCAATTCTACCGCGTGGGGCAGCACCGGCAGCAGGATATTAAGGTTTTCTAAGGCTGCCTTGGGGCTGCCGGGTAAGTTGATAACCAGGCAGCGTTTGCGTATGCCGGCCATGGCGCGCGAAAGCATGGCGTGGGGGGTGATTTTGAGGCTTTCCAGGCGCATGGCTTCAGCCAGGCCGGGGGCGGGGCGCTCGATAACGGCGGCGGTAGCTTCGGGGGTGACATCGCGCGGGGCGAAGCCCGTGCCGCCGGTGGTCAAGATAATGTCGGCGGCGTCTTCATCCGCCCATTGGCGCAGGCGTTGACTGATCTGCTCGGCGTCATCGGGAACGAGGGCGCTTTCCACCACTTCCCACCCGGCAAGATGCAGGCGCTGCGCCAGGGCGGGGCCGGAGGCGTCTTCCCGCCGGCCCTGCGCCGAACGGTCGGATACGGTGAGGATAATGGCGCGCATCTTAGGGGGTGGAGGGGCTACAGGTTTTTAGCATATGCAAACAGATCCATGCGCTGCCAGCCGCGGCGCTCGTAGAACTGAATGGCTTCCTGGTTATCGGTGGTAACCAGCAGATAGTAACGGATGCAGCCCTTGGCGCGCAGGCGTTCTTCGAGCGCTTCCATAAGCATAGCGCCCACCCCCTGGCCGCGCAGGTCTTGCCGCACGGCCAGGTGATACATCATCCCGCGCCGCCCATCGAAGCCGCCCAGCACGCTCCCCACGATCTGCCCGTCGGCCTCAGCCAACAAAAACAGATCGGGGTCGCGCTGCATTTTAAGGGCCAGCTGGTCGGGGTCGTCAGAGCGGCGCAGTTGAATGCCCGGCCCGGCGTTCCGCCATAGGGTTAGTACGGCTTCGTAATCTTCAGGAAAGATAAACTGCCGGAGGCTAACCGGGGTCATTAATCTTCTTCCAGCCCCAGTAACTGCCGCCACGGGCCATGCACACCGTCTTCGGTAACGCCAAAGTAATAGCGGTATTTACCGTCTGCTTTCTGGACCAGATCATAGCGTCCGGCGTTGCCTTGTTTCTGGCGGTGCAGGACGCCATACGGCCCTTGCCACTGGATAAAGCGCGCCTGGCTCAGATCGCTGGGCAGTTCGGCGAAGGCGCTGATGGCATAGTGCCAGAGTCGCCGGGCCGATTTTTGGGTGACGTTTTTCACCACGCTGCCATTGCGCAGGTCGCGCACGGTGTAATAGGGGGTATCGTCGCGGGTTTCCACCGAGATGACTTCCACGCCAGTGCGCGGGGCGTCGCTCTGGCCCTCGTTATCGGTTTGGCGGGGGGTAGGCTCGGCCTGGGTTTTTTGGGGCGAACGCGGCGCGATGGCGGCGGGAGCGGTGGTGGGCGCCCGGGCCGGCTGTTCAAGAGAGGCCGGGGTGGCCGCCTGCCCCTGGCTGCGCAGCACCATATCGACGATCTCATCGCGCACTGCCAGTTCGGTTTCGGCCTCAGAACGGACGTAGATTTTGTTGTCGTCTACGGCGTAAGGGGCGTCGCCGCCGCGCGGCACCAGAATGACGATCACCTTCTTGCCGCCGGTTTCATGAATATCAAGCTGGCAGGCTAATGGCGGGCTGATGCGAGTGCGAATTTCTTTGTCTAGCTGCACAATCGCCGATTCAATATCCGACACGCCTGTGATGGGCTTCTTAGGGTCGGCGCTCAAGCCAATGAAAACCGTGCCGCCGTTGGTATTGGCGAGCGAACATACATCGGCGATGATGGCGTAGCGTTGCCCGCCGCGCACGGTTAGCCCTTCATGGAAATCTTGCACCAGGTTGCCGCCTTCTTCTTGGGCGGCGCGGATGAAGTCGTAAACCGGCTGGGCCGAGGCCACGTGTGGGCGAGTGCGGGCGAAGTCGTTGCTAAGGAACAATTCGCGCAGTGCGTCGAAGCTCACCTCGGGCAGCAGCACGTCGGTGGTGCGGTCGCCCAGGCCGAGCACTTTCTTACGGCTGGCATCGGAAGTCAGCCGGTGAGCGTCGGAGCCTTGAATGCAATGCATGCGGCGCGGATATTCGGGCTTGGTTCCGTTGAAGAAGGCGGCGGTGGCGTTGCGACCAGACTTATCGAGGTCGGTAACTTCGAGGGCGTGGAGGTGCACATCCTGCGTGTAGGCGATCTTGGTCTGGCCGCCGATGGGAAAGCCGCGCATCGCCACCCCGTTGCTCGAATTGGCGTGGGCGGCAATCACCAGCCCTCCCGCATCGTCGATCTCTTTGTAGGCGGTTAGCACGTCGGCGGAGGCCCCCACCGTCACCGCTCCATTATCCAGCTCTTCGGGCGGAATGTTCAGGTTTAGCAGCAGGTATTCGATTTCGCGAACCGGCTTGCTGGGTGGGAAAATGCCCAGGATATGAAAGCCGAATGTTCCGGTAAATTCAAAGCCTGGCAGAACTAATACCTTGTTTAGCAAGCGGCGATATTCGTTCAGGCGGCTTAGCTCTTCAGGTACTATGCGCTGGAGGCGTTCCAGCATGGTGAGCTGTTCGATTTCATCTTGCATGTGGCGGTATCCGGCCACCGTATTGTGGTCGGTAAAGGCGATCATCGCCAGGCCGCGCGCTTCGGCGCGGCGTAAAATATCTAAATAGGTTACCTCGGGCTGTTGAAAATCGCTCGAGGCGGGGGTGTGCAGGTGTAGATCAATCGTACACCACTGCATGGATGTACGGCTGCGTTTTTTTGACACGAATCACTCTCTCAAATTTCTAAGAACGGGCTAACAACTGCCGGATGAGCTTGATTAAATCGTCGGGCATGTATGGTTTCATAATAAAACCATCCGCGCCGGCTTCCAGGCATTGTTGGCTCAAATAGGTTCCAGAAGACATGACAATGTAGGGCGTTGGGCCGAATTGTTGGCGGACGGCTTGCAGCACATCCAATCCATTTAAACAGCGCAAATGCACGTCCATTAACACTAAATCTGGCGCAGTTTGCTGCACGGTGTAGAGAATATTTTCCACACTTTCATCATTAACGACAACCGAAATATCGTAGCCATCCATCCCCAAAAGGGTGCTAAGCAGGCTAAGCAAGGTCGGGTCGTCTTCAATCAGCAGCAGTTTGTGCGCCATGAGGGGCCATCTCCTGGTCAGGGGTCGCCGGGATAGGGAGGGGGGCGGGTTCCAGGGCTGCGTTCAGCACATCCTCCACCATATCGGCAAATACAAATTCAATATCTTTGCGAACCTCTTCGGGAATATCTTCCAGGTCCGCCTGGTTATAAGTTGGCAGAATAATCGTTTTCAGGCCGAAACGATGAGCGGCCAGAACTTTCTCCTTCACGCCGCCCACCGGCAGCACCTGGCCGCGCAGGGTAATTTCACCGGTCATGCCAACCAGGGGGCGCACCGGGCGACCCGAAATGAGCGAAACCAGCGCCGTAGCCATGGTCACGCCGGCGGATGGGCCGTCTTTAGGCTGCGCCCCGGTTGGAATGTGCAAATGCACATCGGCCTTGGTGAAGAAATCTTCTTCCAACCCCAGGCGGCCGGCCTGGGAGCGCACGTAAGATAGCGCGGCGTGAGCCGATTCTTGCATTACATTGCCCAGAGAACCGGTGATCTGAAAACCTTTGCTGCCGGGCATGCGGGTGGCTTCGATGAACAAAACATCGCCGCCGAAAGGCGTCCAGGCCAGGCCGGTTGCCACGCCGGGAATGGAGGTGCGCCAGGCCACTTCTTCTTCTGAGAAGAAATGCGGCCGCCCCAGCAGTTCCGCCACTATTTCGGGGGTCACGGTAATCTGTTCGGTTTTGCCTTCGGCAATCTGGGTGACAACCTTGCGGCACACCGAACCAATCTCCCGTTCCAAATTGCGCACGCCGGCCTCGCGCGTGTACGAGCGAATCAATTTTTGCAGCCCTGTGGTGGTAAATAATACTTCTCCGGCGCGCAAGCCGTTTTCGCGCAACTGGCGGGGGATCAAATAGCCCTGCGCAATTGCAATTTTCTCCTTTTCGGTGTAGCCTGCCAGGTTGATAATCTCCATGCGGTCGCGCAGCGGCTCAGGGATGGATTCCAGCAGGTTGGCGGTGGTGATAAACATTACTTGCGAAAGATCGTAGCCCACTTCTAGATAGTGGTCGCGAAATTCCGAGTTCTGTTCCGGGTCTAGCACTTCTAACAAGGCGCTGGCAGGGTCGCCATGGAAATCGAATACCAGCTTATCCACTTCATCCAGCATAAACACCGGGTTGTGGCTGTCGACGCGGCGTAGAGCTTGCAAAATCCGCCCGGGCATGGCGCCAATGTAGGTGCGGCGATGGCCGCGGATTTCGGCTTCGTCGCGCATGCCGCCCAGCGAGATGCGGATGAACTTACGCCCCATGGCGCGGGCAATTGAGCGCCCCAGGGAGGTCTTGCCCACCCCGGGCGGGCCAACAAAGCATAAGATCACGCCTTCGCGCACCCGGCGCAGCTCATCGCCGGGCGCGGCGAGCAGTTCTTCGGCGCGGTCTTTGCGCAGCTGGCGCACCGCCAGATATTCTAAAATGCGTTCTTTCACGTCCTTCAGGCCATAATGATCCTGATCTAGCACCAGGCGGGCGTTGCTAATTTCCAGGTTGTCTTCGGTGGTTTTGCTCCAGGGCAGCGAGGTGAGCCAATCCAGGTAGGTGCGGATCACGCCATATTCGGCGGCGGCGGTGGGCAGGCGGCTCATGCGGTCTAACTCGCGGCGGGCTTGTTTTTCGGCCTCTTCGGGCATGTAGGCTTCGTCAATCTTGGCGCGAAACTCATCCACCTCGGCGGCTTGCTCTTCGCTCTCGCCCAGTTCGCGCTGGATCGCCTTGAGCTGTTCGCGCAAGAAATATTCGCGCTGCACCTTATCAATCTCGGAGCGGGCATCGTTCTGGATCTTCTGGCCTACTTCCAGCACCTCCGCTTCGCGCGCTAGGATGTTCACCAGGCGATGCAGCTTTTCGCTAGTCGAATCCATCTCTAGCAGGCGCTGGGCTTCGTCCAGTTCCATCCGCTGGAAGTTGGCGATAACGTATACGGTTTGCAGCGGGTCTTCGATTTCAGCCACCGACGAAACCAATTCGCGTGGGATGGATGGGACCATATCGGCGATGTGCGCAAATTGGTTGCGCACGTTAAGCGCCATGGCCACCAGTTCCAGGCCTTCCTCCACCGTTTCGGGGGCGGGTTCAATTTCACCCACCAGGTAGGGGTCTTCCTGCACATATTTGGTAATTCGGCAGCGCATCAGCCCTTGCACCACCAGGCGAATAGTATTATCGGGGGCGCGGAACAGGCGGTGCACCATGGCAACCACCCCCACGTCGTATACATCGGCTGGGGTGGGGTTCTCCAGTTCCGGGTCGCGCGATGTGACCAGGGCAATCAGGCGCTCGTCTCCCGCCATGACATCATCTACCAGGCGAATAGAGCGGCTTTGCCCGATGACAAGCGGCACGGCGGTTTGGGGGAACACCACCAGGCCGCGCAGCGGCAGCACCGGCAGCGTTTTAGGCAGCTTTACCGAGGCATTTTCTGCGATTCCTTCTTCATCTTCGTGGCCGTTGCCATGCTTAAAATCTTGGGGCTGGATGGGTTGGTTCAACAACTCTTCCATGCCGGCCTGTTCTTCGTAGAGCCAATGAATCATCTCTAAAATACTGCTATTCCAACGTGAAGCGGGCATAATTTCCTTGTACGTTTGTTTCCTCAAGTAGATTTCTAAGCCAATCTACTCAACAATGTTAATTTGTTTTGGCTGCGCTTTAGGCAGCGTTAGGCGCAAAAAGCCTTCATTGTAAACAGCCTGCACCAGGTCGGCGTCCACAAACATGGGCAGTTCCAGCTCAATGGAAAACTCACCAAACCGAATTTCCATTTGATGGTAGGCGCACCGTTCACTCTTTTCCTGGCGCACTCCCCGGATAACCAGGGAGCGCCCTTGCAGCTCAATCACAAAATCTTCCTGGCGCATCCCGGCGATCTCGACGCGCACATGCAGGTGGCTTTCCGTCTCATAAACGTCGGTAGGCGGCTGCCATGCGGCGCTGCGCCGGCTAAGGCGCCAATGGAAGGGCGATAAATCTTGCGATTGATATTCAAAGCCTCGATCTGATGATGGTCGGGCAGGGTCTGGTTTCGCTGAGACACCCATTGTAATATCCTATCTGATGCCCCTGGAAGGACTCGAACCTTCAACCAACAGCTTAGAAGGCTGCTGCACTGTCCATTGTGCTACAGGGGCGGTCTGGCTTAATCTAATATTGGTCGCAGCCCTTTGTAGACGCGTTGACCGGTGAGGGTGCGCAAGATGTTTACGCTGTCTCGGCCAATGCTCTCGCCCATCTCTTCGGGGGTGAGGGGAGTGTTGCCATTGGCTAAGAAAATTCGAAACACCGAATCGACCAGCGAAGAATGCCGGCTGAAAAAATCCGGCTGCATGGCGCAGTGGGTAATCAGTACGTTTTGCAGCCCATCCACTTGCTGAACTTCTGCGGTCACGGGGTCTACCCAATCTACCCGCTCGAACAAGTCGGTATTGGCGTAAGCCAGTTGGTGTTCGGGGCAAAGAAAGCTGCGCAGATAGACACGCCAATCGCGGTCGTTTTGCTGCCACCAATCGAAATCGATATGGAAGCGGGTTTTAGTGGTGGGTTTAACTAATGTTAGGCGTTTGATTTCGGCCAAGCTCGCCTCCTAAAAAATTTAGTTGTAGTCGTTGTCGCTCATGCGGTAATGCATGTCGCCAACGTGGGTGAACCACTGCCGCGTGGCAAGCAAGGCCAACAGCGGGCCGGGCGGCGTGCGGCGTACCACATTGATGGCTGCATACAGTTCTGAGGCATGCACATGGCTTTGCGGGTTTAGCCTTGCCAATTCTTTAACCATATTCACCACCACGCGCTCTAAGGGTGGCTGATCACGTCCGGGTGTGTTCCACACCGCGTCTACCGCGGCGCGGTCGGGGATGGCAATTGCCATGCGCTCATCGAACGGGGTGCTGACAATTTGCTTTAGCATGGCAAAAACAACGCCACCGTCGGAGCCGACTAACACCGTGCGGATCCATTCGCGGGTGGGGCGATGGCTGTCGGAAACAACAATCACTTCGCCGCGCTGGCTGCCTTTGCGCACCTTGATGATGCTGCCGGGCATAACGCCTTTGGCCTCATACCAATCCTGCAGGCCAAACACGTAGCGCCGTTCGCGTACCACCCAACCGGGGAATTTTTCGCCGGTATCGCCATCTACGAGGATGAAGCGCACACGCGGCGCTTCGTAGGCGGTGGGGAACAAATGGCGCAGGCGCGCCGAAAGCGGCAGGGTTCCGCTGCGCCAGTGAGGGTAGATCAGGCGCACATCGACTTCGGTTTGGCGGCCACCCTTATCGACGATGGGGCTAAGCTCGTCATCCAGGGCCTGCTCAAGGGCCAGGGCCTCCGGTTTAAGGGCGGCGCGGTCGTAATCGCCCTCGTGGTAACGCAGATAGAGCGGAGTGTTCAGCACCTCCGGCGGAGCCAGGCGGTGCAGAAACCACAGCGTATCGCCCGAAGGCCCCACTTCATCAAAGCGGGCGTCGTTTTGCAGCGAATGATCGAGCGAGAACTCCACCAGTTTTTGGTTGCTATCTTCCTGCAGGCCAATTTGGGAGATCAGGTTGGGCGTGGTCAGCGGTCCGCCGCCGGCCATATCCAACACCGCCTCGGCCAGGTTGAGATGACCAATGTTAATATCCACCAGCAGCGCCCGCGGGAACCAGCGCCCGGCGATGCGCACAAAATCGGAGTTGGTCTCCAGATCCTCTTCCAGGGTGAAGATCAAATCATCCTGGTATGTTTCGAGGACGGCCCCGACATCCAGGTTATCGTCATCGTCCTCAAATTGCGGCGGCGTGTTGAGGGGATGGACGGCCAGCTCGGCGGCAAATTGGCGCTGCGAGCCATCCTCCATGGCAACCTGGATGACCGAAAATGGTTCCATATCGGGGTTATTGCCAGGGCGCACATCCATCACCTGGCCGCGTTTCCAGCCCAGGGCGGGGAAGATGAGCTTTTGATTTTTGGAATAAGACCCTTGGGGGAGAAACAAGTCTCCACCGCTGGTGCGCTGGCGTTCCAATTCTAATTTGTGGCGGCGAATCCGTTCTTGCACCAACGCCTGGATAAGCTCTTGCGAATTTAGCGGGGTTTCTTTTTCCAGAAGATAGTTATAGAGGTATTCTATATCCTCGTTGTGGAGTTCAAACGCCTCCCAATAGCTTTCGTCGATTGAATAATTCACGCTCATACCTTGCCCTCAACAAATTACGGAAATGCCGATCGGTGGGCCGTGCCTTCCGCCGGCCCCGGCAATCCGTTGTCTTTTATACCATATAGTATTATACTCGATGATATGGATACAGAATGGATCGTTCTAACCGAAGCCTTTGGTATGCCGCAGGCCGAACTGTTAAAAAGCTACCTGGAAGCCCGGCAAATCCCCACCGTGCTGTCGCAAGAAGCCCTGGGAAGCGTGATAGGGCTAACCGTTGGCCCCTTGAGCGAGGTGCAGGTGATGGTTCGCGCTGAGCAGTTTCAGGCTGCCAACACCGCCATGGAGGCGTTCTATCAGGACACGCCGGCGGACGAATTCGACGAAAGCGCCCCTACCTCCCCTCCATTGGCCGAAATCTAGAGCCGATGTGCGGCTTTGCATGGGGGTTATGTGTCGGCTTGCATAGGGAAGCTGTTTTTTAACCATTCCATCGGGTCAACTTGCAAACCGCCCACCCAAATCTCCCAGTGCAAATGGGGGCCGGTCACGCGTCCGGTTCCGCCCACTTTGCCAATCACCTGTCCCGGCTCCACCAGATCTCCCACCTGAACTAAAAATTGTGATTGATGTAAGTAGGCCGAGTAGACGCCCCAACCATGGTCGAGAATGGTGGCGTTGCCGCGCACGGTGAGCGGGCCGGCGAACACCACCTTGCCGCGGGCGGGGGCCAGGATGTCGGTTCCGACGCCGCCGCAGAAATCTAGCCCGCTGTGGAAGAAGGTGTAGGCGCTGCCGTTATACGAACGGCGGTTGCCAAATAAGGAAGGCCAGCAGTCGGTGTAAGGCTCTGGCACTGGGCTGAGGAAGATGCCGTCCCACAACTTTTCGGGGGTTATAGGGGCAGTCAGGGCGGCCCATTCGGCGTTTTCCGGTTCCGTCACCGCCGGGTCGATGGTTTCGGGGGCTACGAGCAGCACGGGGTCGAAGGGGTAATTGCCTGCCGTGACCAACACCTCTTGAGAGAAGGCAAACGGTGCGCCGTCGCTCAGCGTTCCTGAGATCACCAGGCTGTACAGTCCGGGGTCGGCCAGGGCGTACAGCCCTTGCAAGCCGGCGTATTCACCGCGGTTGTAGGGGAAGAGGGTGAAGGAATGCTCGTCCAGGCGTCCTTGGAGGGCGAGGCCGTCGGCGGCTCGAATGGAGAGCGAGGCGGTTTGGCCCTGCACCAGGGGGTCGGGCAGCAGCGTCACCGAGTTAATCTCTTCGGGCAAGGCTCCGGGGGCTGGCGCAAGGTCTTGGCTGGCAGCCTGACCCGTTTTCAATATGCGCCCGGCGATGGCTGCCGAAGGCGCGCTAAGGGCGTTATCTTCGATCACCTGCCAGGGGTTGACGTTGGCTTGGGCGGCCAGCATGAGCAGCGATTGCCCCGCCCGCAGCATTCGGCGGGGTTGGGCGGCGGCCGCGGCGCGGTCCTCCAACATAATCAGCGTTGAGCCGGCATACAATTCGGCGGGGCTGGTCAGGTGGTTGAGCTGCGCCAGCATGGCGGTTTCCAGGTTATAGCGCTGGGCCAGGCTTTCCAGGCTTTCACCATAGGGCAGGTCGGTAGTGGTCACCAGGGCCTGCACGCCTTCTAATCCTGGGATTTTAAGGCGGGCGCCCACTGCCAGGGCGCTGTTTTCGCCCAGGTTGTTGGCCGCTAAGAGATCGGCCAGCGAGACGCGAAAACGCGCCGAGATCGACCAGAACGAATCACCCGGCTGCACCACGTACTCAGCGGCTTGGGGCGGCGCATCTTGCGCCAGGGCGGGTGTGGCGAGCGGCGAAGCCAACCCGGCGGCCAGGGCCAGCAGCGCCGCGGCCAAAATAATCCCGGTTTTAAGCCGGTGGTTCAATCGCAATCTGATCTCCAATTGCATAATCTCCCAGGCGGCCGGCGGCCATCTCCAGGGTGTAACGGGCGGGTTGGCGGGGGGCGTAGAAAGGCCGCCAGGCCCGCGCCCGTTGGATATCTACCACTTCACCGGCCTGGTTGATCCATACCACCGCCAGGTCAAAGAAAACAAAGAACATATGAATAGCCGTCTGCATGCGGCTGTCTTGGCGCTCTACCAGCAGCAGCCCCCAATGTGGGGGGATGCTGCGGCGAAACATCAGACCGCGCAGCCTGCACCAGAACGAATCGCAAAAGCGGGCCGGGAGCGGCTCGCTTTGCGGTCGGCTGAGGTTAACAATACGCACCTGCTGCGGCATACCCGCCTATGCCCGCCCCGCTAAGACGCGCTCGATGCTTTCAATCAGTTCTTGCGGGCTAAACGGCTTGGATATGTAATCGTCTACCTTGGCGATATGCAGCCCAAGCACTTTATCAATATTTTGCGCCTTGGCCGTGACGATGATCACCGGTATATCTTTGGTGGTATCGTCGGCGCGCAGCTGCTGGAACACTTCCCACCCGTCCATATCCGGCATCATCAGGTCGAGCAAGACCACATGAGGGTGAATTTTCCGCACCGCGTCCAATCCTTCACGCCCCCCATTGGCGCCTTCAACCAGGTAGTGCTTGCGAGATAAGATCAACTTTACCAGGTCGATCATCTCCGGTTCATCCTCAATATATACCACGCTGTGCATGGTCTCAGTCTCGCTCATCAGGTTTTCTCCACACCCCAAACGGCCTAATGTAACGGGTTATTCACCCCGCCGGAAACTGGCCGGGTGGCCTGGCCCCGGCGCAACTTTGGAGAACTATTCTGTTAGCACCCCTGGCGGGAGTGGGGTTAAGTTTACCACAAGCTATGGGTTGAGAGAGGAAGAAAACACCCTGCACGGTGAAAGGGCAGGATGTTTTCTCACTTACACAAACGAAATGGCAACCACGGTTAGCGATTCCAGTAACCTCGGGCGGTGTTAGCCGCATCGATCTTTAGACCGGCTGCGATGCTATCAATGGTGGGCGCGCCTTCTAACCGAGCGGTGTCGGTAAGCAGTACCAGCCACACCGGTTGGCCGCCTTGCAGCGCCTCTTCGGGTATATTTACCGCTCCTAAGGGAACCAGCACGGTGGCCTGGCGGTTGGCTAACTGCACCACGAAGAAATCGATGCTGCCGCTTTCGGGTTCCAGCACGGCGTCGGTCACCTGGCCGAGTAATTCGCCGTTGCCATCGCGCAGCTCAGCCTGGAGCAGCTGCGAAGCATAGGCGATCTTATGAGTGAGGCCGCTGGGGGTGCTGCAGGCGCTCGACAGTCCGCTCAGGCGCACCTGGTCTTTCCAGAAGGCGCGCACCGGTTCCTCCCACGTCAGGGGGAAGAGAGCGGGGGTGGCGAAGGCGGGGGTTTGCAGCGCTTGCGCCGCGGAGACATTCAGCACCAACACTTTGTTTTGAGCGTCCCACGCGCCGCCGTTGGCGCTGAACGCCTCGAATGGGATTAGAAAGCGCCCGACGCTGCCGGATTGGGCCGCGAGCGTGCCGGCGGCCGCGTTAGCGGAATCGGATGGCGATGAGCCTTGAGCGGCTGCGTTGGGGGCGGTGGGGTTGGTTTGATCGACGACTACGTAAATAATGTAGGTTTCGCAAGTGTTAACGATATAGTCGGAGATCGTACCGATGATTGCGCCGGAGGCGTCTCGCACCTCGAAACCGGTCAGCAAATTAGAAACCTGCATGAGCGATTCGCGCGTCTCGGGTTGCAAAATGGCGGCGCGTAACATGCCGTCTTCGCCGGCGGGCGGCAGGTCGTACGCCACGGCGCGCTCAGACGTTTGGCCTGTCTCGCCAAGGGGGGCGGCGGTAGACCCAACCGGTGAACTGCCGGAAGGGGACGGGTTGGCTTGTGGGCCGGTTCCACAGGCGGCGACCAGGAAGACCAGGCCGATCAATAGAGCTGCTAATTGTTTTCTCATTACGAAACTCTAGCTATACGAGATATTAATGGGGAGCGCACAGCTCCCAACGTTTGCAGTGTACCGGCTTCGTATTCATCGTTCAATGGGGAGAGTTACCAGGCGTATTAGAGAACCCCCGTAGTGACGAAAACGGAAAATTTGCTTGACTTCCCTTGCCTGTAACAGATATAATCAATCCTTGCCTGGAAGGTGTTCTTGGCGACTCCGAACATTATTAAGGAAAGAACAAGGTTATGATTGACGTAAATGATCTGCGTAAAGGGGTAACATTCATTTTTGATGGGAACCTGTATAAGGTGCTCGATTATCATCACAATAAACCAGGGCGGGGCAACGCCACCATCCGGGTGAAAATTGTGAATTTACGATCGGGTTCGATTGTGGAGAATACTTTTAGCTCGGGCGACCGTGTGCAGGATGTGCGCCTGGACTTTCATAATGTCAATTTCCTTTACCAGGATGGCGATTTTTATGTCTTCATGGATTTGGATACATACGAGCAGCCCGCCATTCGCAAGGAAATTCTGGGCGACTCGATTTATTATCTAAAAGAAAATGTTGAATATAAATTAACTTTCTACGAAGGTGAAGCCCTCGATATTGAGCTGCCTACCTCGGTGGATATGGAAGTGGTAGAAAGCGAAATGGCTGTGCGCGGCGATACGGCCACCGGCGTGACGAAGAAGGTCGTCACCGATACCGGCTTGCAGGTGCAGGTTCCCAACTTTGTATCGGTGGGAGATCGCATTCGGGTTAACACCTCCAACGGCAACTACGTCACGCGCGCCTGATTGACCATGCGCACCCCAGCCGGTAAAGAATGCTCGTATTTCTACGGCGACTACTATCGCGGCCGCAACGTGGAGGAATGCCGCCTGCTGCAGGCCTTTAACCTGCCCTGGCAGCCACAAACCTGTCAGACCTGCCCGGTTCCGGGGATTCAAATGGCAAATGCTTGTCCGCATATGCGCTTGCTGCCGCGCCTCGAGCGCCCTTTCCCGTTCATCCGCCGCCAGGTGGCTGTGCAAGCCGTGTGTGATCTAACCAAGCGGAAAGGATTTGATCCTCATGTGGGGTGCGGCAGCTGCCACGAGCTGCCGCCCGAGTTTTCCGAGAGGCTGCCTTGACCTATACGCTCTTGCTGGACCTGGACGATACCCTGCTTGAAAATGACATCGACGTATTTTTGCGCTACTATTTCGAGGCCTGGGGTAAAGTGGTATCGCCCTACATGGATCCAGAGCAGTTTGTGCGTTTGCTGCTGGCCGCCACCCGCCAGATGACGGCTAATCGCAACCCGGCTTGCACCCTGCAAGAGACTTTTGAGGCGGCCTTCTTCCCGAAATTGGGCATTGATGAAAAGATATTTCGCGGCCTGGCCGAGCAGTACTATCGCCAGGTGTTTCCCAGCTTGGGGCAGCACACCGCTCCGGTGAGCGCGGCGCGCCCGCTGATCGAGGCCGCCCGGCAGCGCGGCTATACCCTTGCCATTGCCACCAACCCGCTCTTCCCGGCCGAGGCCATTCACCAGCGATTGATTTGGGCAGGTCTCCCTCCCGATGTGTTCCACTTCGACCTGGTGGCGTCTTATGAAACGATGCACTTTGCCAAGCCGCACCCGGCTTTTTTCGCCGAGGTGCTGGCGCGCCTGGGCTGGCCCGATCAACCGGCGGTGATTGTAGGCGACGATTTGGAAAATGAAGTGGGCGCAGGGCGCAAGTTGGGCCTACCGGTGTATTGGTTGCCCAAGGCCGGGCAGACTCCTCCGCCCGAAAGCGAAGGCCCCACTGGGCGCGGTCCCCTTGGCGGTTTACTGCCCTGGCTAGATCGCATGCCGCCCGAAGCCCTGGCTCCTGCCTTCACCTCACCGGCTGCGCTCGACGCCATTCTGCGCGCTACGCCGGCGGCGTTCGACAGCTTTTTGCGTCCGCCGGCGTCGCCAGCCTGGACGGAGCGCCCCGCCCCCGACGAATGGAGCCTCACCGAAATTCTCTGCCACCTGCGCGATGTGGAGATCGAAGTTAACCTGCCGCGTCTGCGCGCCGTATTAGCCGAAAACAACCCCTTTATTCCTGGGCAAGACACCGACGCCTGGGCCGAGCAGCGCGATTACGCCCATCAAGATGGATTCCAGGCCTGGCGCGCATTCTTCGACGCCCGCATGGAGCTGCTGGGGATTTTGGAAACGCTGGACGAAGCCGCATGGCAGCGTAAGGCGCGCCATGCCATCTTTGGTCCCACTCGCCTGGTGGAGATCATCTCCATCCAGGCCGCTCACGACCGGGTGCATGTGCGCCAGGCCTTTCCGCTCGCCAGGTAGCGCCCCCACCGACCTGTTTTTGGCCCGCCTCGCCAGGGGTTAGCCGTTTTTACCGGCGTAACTCCCCGTTTGGCTTTGTGTTATAACCCCTGATCGATTGCCTAATTTGAAATTCGGAGGATTGTGCATGCGTAAGCGTGTTGTGATAACCGGCCTGGGCTGCATTAGCCCGGTTGGTAACGATGTTGAAAGCGCCTGGGCCAGCATTAGCCAGGGGAAGTCGGGGGTGGATTGGATCACCCATTACGACGCCGGGCCGTACAAAACGCATTTCGCCGCTGAAGTCAAAGATTTTGATCCGGCGGCGCGGTTTGGGCCGCGCGAGGCCCGCAAAATGGATCGCTTTGCGCAATTTGCCCTGGCAGCGGCGCAGCAGGCCGTGGAGCATTCCGGCCTACGATGGCAAGACGAAGATTGCGAGCGCGTGGGAGTGGTGATTGGTTCGGGCATCGGCGGCATTGGCACGCTGTACGAAAATATGCTCACTTTTGTGGAGCGCGGCCCCAGCCGGGTTAGCCCGTTCCTGGTTCCGATGATGCTGCCCGACACCGCCGCCGGGATGATCGCCATTCACATGGGTCTGCGCGGCCCGAATATGGCGGTGGTGACAGCCTGCGCCACGGGCACAAACGCCTTGGGAGAGGCGGCGGAGGTCATCCGCCGCGGCCAGGCCGACGTGGTGCTGGCGGGCGGGTCGGAAGCCGGCATTGTACCCATCGCCATGGCCGGGCTGGGGGTGATGACCGCCCTTTCCACCCGTAACGATGACCCGCAGGGCGCTTCGCGCCCCTTTGACCTGACCCGCGACGGGTTTGTGATGGGGGAAGGGGCGGCGGTGCTGGTGTTGGAATCGCTGGAACACGCCCAGGCGCGCCAGGCGATCATCCTGGCGGAGCTGACCGGCTACGGAGCTACTAACGACGCCTATCATATTTCCGCCCCGGCAGAGAATGGCGCCGGCGCGGCCCACTGCATGCAAGCCGCCCTGGCTTCAGCTGGATTAAGCGTTAACGACATTGGTTATATCAACGCCCATGGAACCAGCACCCCCCTCAACGACAAAAGCGAAACCGCCGCCATCAAAACCGTGTTTGGCGAGCAGGCTTATCGGATTCCGGTTTCTTCCACCAAATCTATGACCGGCCACTTGCTGGGCGCTTCTGGCGCGCTGGAGGGCATGATCTGCGTCTTGAGTTTGCAGCATAACCTGCTGCCGCCCACCATCAATTACGCCACGCCCGACCCCGAATGTGACCTGGATTATGTGCCTGGGGCGGCGCGCCCGGCGCAGGTTGAGCACATTATGTCCAACTCGTTTGGTTTTGGCGGGCATAACGGCTCCATCATCATCAGCCGCTGGGCGGGTCAGGCTTAGGATGGCTCCTTACGCACACATCACCGGATGGGGTATGGCTGTGCCGCCCACCATCCTCACCAACCAAGACCTGGCAAAGATGGTTGACACCACCGACGAGTGGATCGTTTCGCGGACCGGGATTCACGAGCGGCGCATGGCCGGCCCCGAACAGACCACCGCCGACCTGGCGGTTGAAGCCGCCCTCAACGCCCTAGAAGTCGCCCAGCTTAGCCCCGCCGACCTGGATTTGATTATCGTGTCTACCTCTTCGCCGGAGCATTTGTTCCCGGCCACCGCCTGCCTGGTGCAAGATCGCCTTGGGGCGCGCAAAGCCGGGGCCTTCGATTTACTGGCAGCCTGTACGGGGTTTATTTTTGCGCTCAACATGGCCTCCCAGGCCATTCGCGCCGGTTCGGCGCGCAGCGCCCTGGTAATTGGGGCCGAGACGCTCTCGCGACTGGTGGATTGGAACGACCGGGGCACATGCATCTTGTTTGGCGATGGAGCGGGGGCGTTTGTGCTGCAGGCCGCTCAAGAGCGTGGCGGCGTGTTGTCTGCGGTAATGCACTCGGATGGTTCGGGCAGCGAACTGCTGATTGTGCCCGGCGGCGGCAGTAAACATCCTGCTACCCAAGAGACCGTCCAGGCGGGCTTGCATTTTATAAAGATGGAAGGCCGCGAGGTATTTCGTTTTGCCACGCGCGCCATGGCTTCAGCCACGCAGGAAGCCCTTGCCCTGGCGCATCTCACCTTGCAAGATATTCAACTGATTATCCCCCACCAGGCCAACTTGCGCATCATCGAGTCTGCTGCTAAGACCCTGGGCGCGCCGCTAGAAATGTGCATGATTAACCTGGAGCGTTACGGCAACACCTCCACCGCCTCCATCCCAATCGCCGCCTGCGAAGCGGTGCAGCAGGGGCGCCTTAAACCGGGCGACCGGGTGGTGTTCGTGGGTTTTGGAGCGGGGCTGACCTGGGGTGCAGCCGTTGCCGGCTGGAGCGGCCCCTTCCCCGCCGCGCGGCGCATCTTGCCCTTGCACATGAGTTGGATCACCCGCTTGCGCTCCGCGCTTCTGCGCTTGCTGCGCCGGCTCGATTCGCTGCTCTCAGGCGAAGATCAATAAACTTCAGACCAGCAACCTTTTACCTCATCCGGCCAGGTTAATTACAATCCCTGGCCGGTGAGTTTTTAATCTTTGTTAGAACGGTGTTAGAGTTCCGTATTAGAGGCTTTTTCTGACGGACATTAAATTTGTTAGAGGTATAATTCCCATAATTATTATATAAATTTATCCGCGGTTTGCTGTCTAGGAGGACCCGTGAATCAAACCCGTAACCGTTCGACCCTGATCTATTTAATTCTGTTCATCGCCATCATCTCGATGGTGGTGTACAGTTTCAATCAACAAAGTGTGACGCAAGAGTCGTTAGCAATCAACCAGTTGGCATCGGATATTCAGGCTAATAAGGTGCAGCGTGTTGAAGAAGACGAAAACACCCTCAAGGTGGTTTACAAGGATGGTAAAGAGCGCCGTTCGCAAAAAGATGGTACGACAACCCTGGTGGAGCAGTTGAAAGACCTGGGGGTTACTACCGAGCAGCTGCAAACTTCGCAAGTGACGATCTCCATCAAACCGCCTAACACCTGGCTTAACCTGGCCGCGATTGGCGGGTATGTGCTGCCCTTCTTGGTGATGATTGGCGTCTTTTGGTTTATCTTCCGGCAGGCGCAGGGCAGCAACAACGCTGCCATGAGCTTTGGCAAATCGCGGGCGCGTATGTTTACCAGCGATCAGCCTTCGGTGACGTTTGCCGACGTGGCTGGGGTGGAAGAGGCGAAAGAGGAACTTGAAGAAGTGGTGGAGTTCTTGCGAGAGCCTGAGAAGTTCATCTCGCTGGGGGCGCGCATCCCCAAGGGTGTGCTGCTGGTTGGCCCTCCCGGAACCGGCAAGACCTTGCTGGCGAAGGCTGTTTCCGGCGAAGCCGGGGTGCCCTTCTTCTCGATTTCCGGTTCCGAATTTGTGGAGATGTTCGTGGGCGTGGGCGCCAGCCGCGTGCGCGACCTGTTCGAGCAAGCCAAGCGCCATTCGCCGTGCATCGTCTTTGTTGATGAAATCGACGCGGTGGGCCGCCAACGTGGGGCCGGCCTGGGCGGCAGCCACGATGAGCGCGAGCAAACGCTCAACCAGATGTTGGTTGAGATGGATGGCTTTGACACCGACACCAACGTAATTATCATGGCCGCCACCAACCGCCCCGATATTCTTGACCCGGCGCTGCTGCGCCCGGGCCGTTTCGACCGGCGCGTGGTGCTCGATCGCCCTGATATGCGCGGGCGTGAGCAGATTTTGAAAGTCCATACCAAGGGCAAGCCGTTAGGCCCCGATGTAGACCTGATGGCGCTGGCCCGGTCTACCCCCGGTTTCGTGGGGGCAGACCTGGAAAACCTGGTTAACGAAGGCGCCATCCTGGCCGCCCGGCGCAGTAAGAAAGTCATCGGCCAATCGGAAATGGAAGAAGCCATCGAGCGCGTGATCGCCGGCCCAGAACGTAAGAGCCGTCTGATCAGTGTAGACGAAAAGCGCATCGTGGCGTATCACGAAGCCGGTCATGCCGTGGTGATGAACACCATCCCCGAAGCTGACCCTGTGCGCAAAGTCTCGATTATTGCCCGCGGCATGGCGGGCGGCTTTACCTTGTCGCTGCCGGAAGAAGACCGCACCCTGATGAGCCGCAACAAGATATTGGCCGATATGGTGGGCTTGTTAGGCGGACGCGCCGCCGAGGAACTGGTCTTCAACGACATTACCAGCGGCGCCTCCAACGACATTGAACGTGTCACCCGCCTGGCGCGCATGATGGTCACCCGCCTGGGGATGAGCGATCAGCTTGGCCCGATGGTGTTTGGTCAGAAGGAAGAATTGATCTTCTTGGGGCGCGAAATCTCCGAGCAGCGCGATTACTCCGAATCGGTGGCCGAGGAGATCGACAGCGAAGTGCGCCGCATCGTCGCCGAGGCGTACGAAAAGGCCCGCTCCACTCTGCGCCAACACCGCGCCGCCCTGGACGCAGTGGCGAACCGCCTCCTGGAAGTGGAAACGATCTCGCAAGATGAATTCGAGACCCTCTTCCCGCCCACCGTCGCGAAGAACGGCGGTACGCCCATGCTCAATCCGGTTTAGACGTGAACTGATTGCCGGGTGAACCTGGCCAACGCTGGGTTCACCCGGTTTTTTTATCCGTGCTGAAAGTTACAGGTGGCTATGAAATTCGCTTTTCTGGAAAAGCCGGGGGCGCTGCGCATCTCAGGGCCAGACCGGGCGGCGTTTTTGCAGCGACAAACCAGCAATAATGTAAACTTGCTCAAACCGGGCAAAGCAATTCTCACGGTGCTGACCTCTCCCCAAGGCCGAATTTTAGATGTACTGCTGCTTGTAGACCAGGGGGCTGCGATCCTGGCGTTGACCTTGCCGGGGCGAAGCCGGGCCACGGCCCGCTTTTTGGGCAGCCGCATTTTCTTTATGGATAAAGTGAGCCTGGAGGATGTGAGCGCTGCCTATCTTCAAGCCGAATTGTGGGGGCCGTACCTGCCGGGTCTGCCGGCGGCGGTGGGGCATACCGCCGTATACGACCCTGAAGAGGCCGGGGCGACGCTGATTCGCCATGAAACCGCGTTTGGCCTGGGTTGGCGCTTGATTGCCCCGGCCCAAGCTGCCCCCCGGTTGGGCGATGTTTTGGCGGCCAATGGGGCGGCGCCATCCGGCCTGGATGGGTTGGAGCTAGAGCGGGTGGAAGCCGGTCTGCCTGGGGTGGGCGAGTTGACCGATGCTTATAACCCATTAGAGGTGGGCCTGGCGGCGGTGGTTTCGCCCTCGAAAGGCTGTTACACCGGCCAAGAGGTGTTGGCGCGCCAGGTTACATACGATAAGGTAACTCGAACCCTGGTGCGGCTGCGCACCCCCGCCTTGCTTGCTCCCGGCGAACGCCTGCACACCCTCACCGGCGACCCAGCCGGACAGGTTACCAGCGCCGTGGTCTCGCCCACGCGTGGCCCGTTGGCGCTGGCGGTGGTCAGGCGCGCCTTTAGCCGGGCGGGAACAGCGTTTGCCGGCGGCGCGGTGGTGGATTAACCGTGTGACAAAGGGGAAGCCGGCCCTATTTTGGGCGTGTGTTCTAAAGCGTAAGCCCACATTTGCCCATGCTCGGACTGCTCAAAACCGGCCGCCGCCGTGGCCGCCAATAGATCAGGATGGGCGTGGGCGGTCCATTCCACCCGTTCAAAGCCCTGCGCTGCCGCCAGCCGCCGCCAATCTAACAATAATTCGGCCATTGCTTGCGGGGGGCAAGCCAGGGTTTCGATGTAAGGGCGTTCCGGTTCGCCCTCGTCATGGTCGGTGTGATAGACGAGCAAGCCGTCCCGCTCGCGCCACCACCAGGCGTGGCCGCGCTGCCGGGCGCGTTCGATGTATACACGGCGGAAAGCCCCCCACTGCCAGCCCATATCCATGATTGGCCCCACCCAGGCGGCGGCGGGGTTGTTTTGCACATATGCCGTGGCCTCGTCTAGCTCGTCCGATTGAACCAGCCGGAACGGCGGGGCTGCCTCGGGGGGAAGCGCGCCGGTGGGGGGAGCGATGACGGCGGCTCGCAAGAAGACATAGGCGCCCACTTTATAAAAGCCGCGCTGCTGGCACATGTGGTGCACGGCGTAGCGGTCGTGCATGGTCATCAGTCGCAGCGCGCCGCCGCCGCCGCCGCCCACCGGCTGCCAAACCTTGAGCAGGGCGTCGAAAAGTTGACCGGCCACACCGCTGCTTTGCAGGCTTGGGTCGACTCGCAGCCCTTCCAGCCACCAATCATCATCTTCAAGCCGGGTGAGCTTGCCCACGCCTACCACGCGCCCCTGGCTTTCGGCGGCCATGAAGCGCCCATGGGCATCGTCCAGCCATTCGTCGAAAACATACGGGATATAATCGTCGCCGTCCCAAATGGCTTGATCCCATTCGAGAACCTGGGCTTTATCGGCAGGCTGGACCGGACGGCACACTACGGGCAGCAAGATGTTTGGCATGGGCGTTAGTTTGGAAAGAGCTGTTCGAATACTTCGGGCGCATAGCGCGCCACCATTTCGGATGACAGGCCGTTCTCCTGGCAAATCTCGGCGTAAAGATCGGCGGAGGGGCGCTTGCGGCGCGCCTGAGTCTCGATATCCAGCTCCCACAGGCCAAACCGCTGCGTCCAACCGCGCTCCCATTCGAAATTATCTACCAACGACCAGTGAATGTAGCCCTTGATGGGGTAGTTGAGGTTGACGGCGCGCCACATCTGGTAAATATGCTCCACCAGATAACGCGGGCGTAGGGTGTCTTTGGAATCTTCCACGCCGTTTTCGGTCACGAGCATGGGCACGCCAAACTGCCGCCCCCATTCGAAGGCGCGGAAGAAGCCCTCGGGGCGGTTCGCCAGGAATCCGGTCTCGCTGAGTTGAGCGGAGGGTTCAAAGTAGCGCCGCGCGATCACCTCGGTGGCGTGCAGCAGCGAGAAGGCCACCAGGTCTTCGGTGTAGTAATTGACGCCCAAAAAGTCTTGTGTGCCTTTGAGTTCGGGCAAGGTGCGGCGGCTAAAGGGAGTGCGCAGCCGACCGGTCTGAAAAGCGTGGGGGAAGTAATCGTTAAACAGGCCCGATACCAGCCGGGCGGCCAGCTTATCGAGCGGCGACCAGCTCTTGGCTGGCAGCGCTCCGCGCACGTTGATGGCCGCGCCCACGCGCGCTTCGGGCTGCATCTCGTGAATCACCTTGTAGGCCGCGGCGTGGCCGCGGGCCAGGTTCGCCATCACATGCAGGGCGCTGTTGACATCGCGTTTGCCAGGTGGAAATTCGCCGGTCATATAACCGGAAAAAGCATAGACGTTTGGCTCGTTGATGGGAACCCAGGTGGTGACATACTCGTGCAGGGCCTCCACCGCCTTGCGCACATATGCGGCGAACAGCTCGGGGGCCTGGTCGTTTTCCCAGCCGCCTTTCTCGGCCAGCCACAGCGGGTCGGAGAAATGATGCAGTGTCACCATGGGCATGAGGCCGCGGGTTTGCATGCCGCGCGCCATCTCGCGATAGCGGTCGAGGGCCGATTCGTCCCACTGGTCGGGTAGGGGCTGGATGCGGCTCCATTCAATCGAAAAGCGGTGGACGTTTTGGTGGCCTTCGGCGGCGCGGTCGAGGTCTTCGCGCCAGCGCCCGCCCCACCAATCGCAGCCGGGCGAAGACTTGTGCCCTTGCATAATGCGCCCGGTTTGCTGCTCCCAGGCATACCAGGTGTTGTTTGTGCAGCTGCCTTCCACCTGGTGGGAAGCAGTGGCGGTTCCCCAAAGGAAGCCGCGTGGAAAGTGGTAGGTTGCTTGTGCCATGCGCTCTATTGTAACCTTAAGCGCGGCGCTTTTGCGCCGGAAATTTCTGTGGTATGCTTGCGCACAGGAGAGCAAGCGATGAGCGAAGAAGCCTTTATTATTTCCGCAGTGCGTACGCCGGTGGGCGTGGGTAAGCCACAAGGCTCGCTGCACCCACTGGCCCCGGTGAATTTAGCCGCGTGGGTGGCAGCCGAAGCGGTCAAACGCGCTGGGGTAGACCCGGCCCGCGTGGAAGATGTGATCTTAGGCTGTGTGACGCCTCTCGGCGACCAGGGCGCCAATATCGCTCGCCTGGCGGCGCTGAAGGCCGGCTTTCCAGTCAAGACCCCCGGCGTAACCGTCAACCGCATGTGTGGGTCTAGCCAGCAAGCGGTTCACTTCGCCGCCCAGGCCATCATCGCCGAGGATATGGACATAATCGTGGCCGGCGGGGTGGAGATGATGTCGCACCAGACCATGGGGGCCGATTATCCCCGTGAATGGCCGCAAGATTTCCCCTACCCGCTGGTTCACCAGGGGGAAAGCGCCGAAGCCATGGCTGAAAAATGGGAGCTAAGCCGCCAGGCGCTGGATGATTACGCCTATACCAGCCACCGCCGCGCAGCCCACGCCATCGAGACCGGCGTCTTTGATAGCCAGGTGCTGCCGATCACCCGTCCCGATGGGCGGGTGGTTATGGTGGATGAAGGTGTGCGCATGCAGCCCGACCGTGAGAAGATGGCCCGCCTGAAGCCCGCCTTCCGTCCTAACGGACGCATCACTGCGGCCAACGCCAGTCAAATTAGCGATGGGGCCGCGGCGCTGCTGCTGGCCTCGCCCACTGCAGTGGGTAAATATAACCTCACGCCGCTGGCGCGCCTGGCGGCCCGCGTTGCCATTGGCTCCGACCCGGTGTTAATGTTGGCTGGCCCCATTCCGGCCACCCGGCTGGCGCTGCGTAAGGCCGGGTTGTCCCTGGAAGAGATGGACGTCATCGAAATTAACGAAGCCTTTGCCAGCGTGGTGTTAGCCTGGGCGAAGGAACTTGGGGTGAGCGATATGGAAAAGGTCAACCCCAACGGTGGGGCTATCGCCCACGGTCACCCGCTAGGGGCCACCGGGGCGATTTTGATGACCAAGCTGCTGCACGAGCTAGAGCGCACCGGTGGGCGCTATGGGCTGCAGGTGATGTGCATCGGCCATGGGCAAGCCACCGCAACCATTATCGAGCGGCTATGAGCCAGATGCATGAGGTTTACCTGGCGTTTGGAACCAACCTGGGCGAGCGCCTGGATAACTTGCGGGCGGCGCTGCGCGGCCTGCCGCCGGCGGTGGAAATAGAGGCGCTTTCCGCCATCTACGAAACGCCGCCGTGGGGCGTCACCGACCAGCCGGCCTTTCTCAACATGGTGGGGCGTGGCGTGACTGCCTTAGCCCCGCTCGATTTGTTGGCGGCGCTCAAGGGGTTAGAAGCGCGCCTGGGGCGCCGCCCCGGTTTACGCTATGGGCCGCGCCTGATTGACCTGGACATTCTCTTCTACGATGATGCGGTGATCGCCGCGCCCGGTCTAACCATTCCACACCCCCGCCTGGCCGAGCGGGCCTTTGTGCTGAAGCCGCTGGCTGAACTGGCCCCCGGTTTGCGCCATCCGCTGCTAGATGGGGATGCGCTAACGCTCCTGGCGCAGGTAGACGCTGCTAAGATTGAATACTATCATCCCCCGCTGCCGGTAACGGGGGAGGGCGATTAATCTACCAAAGATACACAGCTGTTTGCTTCCGGCCAGACGGCAATAGGAAAGCGGATGAACGCGTTGAAATTCCCTGAAATGTGGATTGGCGGGCGCAAGCTGGCCTGGGGGTGCAAGACGGTGGTGATGGGTATTCTCAACCTCACCCCCGACAGCTTCTCTGGCGATGGGCTGCGGGCGGGCGGCGCAGCCCAAGAAGCCGCCGTGCAGCAAGCCGCCCGTTTTGTGGCGGCGGGGGTGGATATTTTGGATGTGGGCGGCGAAAGCACCCGCCCCAACGCCGATTATATTGAGCCGCAGCTTGAGCTTGAGCGGGTGCTGCCGACGATTGAGCGTTTGCGCCACGAATTTGACACCCTTATTTCCATCGACACCTATAAAGCGCCGGTGGCCGAAGCTGCTTTGCGGGCGGGGGCGCACCTGGTCAACGATGTGTGGGGGTTGCGCGCCGACCCCGCCCTGGGGGCGGTGGCGGCCGCAGCCGGCGCTGCCGTGATTTTGATGCACAACCGCGCTTCGTGGGCGCCGCCGCAGGTGCGGGCGAACTTGGGCGATCTGCCGCTGGGCGCTCCTTATTCAGATCTGGCGGCCGAGGTGCAGCGCGAACTGCTGGAAAGCGTGGCGATTGCCCAGGCCGCCGGCATTGGCGACGAGCGCATTATCCTCGACCCCGGTATCGGTTTTGGCAAAAACGTGGCCGAAAACCTGGCCCTTATAGACCAGCTGGACGCGCTGCGCCGCCTGGGCTATCCGGTGCTGCTGGGGCCGTCGCGCAAGTCGTTCATCGGAAAAACTTTAGACCTGCCCGCCGACCAACGCTCGGAAGGCACGGCCGCGGCGGTGGCGGTGGGCATTGTTCGCGGCGCAGACATCATCCGGGTGCATGATGTTGAGATGATGATCAGAGTCGCCCGGATGACCGATGCCATCGTTCGTAGAAAACAGGTATAATAGGATCACTCCTGGGTAGGGGGCGCATACCTGGAAGAATTGGTCTTTCAACCACCAAGGAGGAACAAATGAACCAAGATTTTTTCCATGCCCGTGATACGCTCCATACTTCGCACGGGGACTATATTATCTATCGCCTGGATGCGTTAGAAGAGGCCGGCCTGGTGCAGTTGGCGCGCTTGCCGTATTCAATTCGGGTGCTGCTGGAGGCGGTTTTGCGGCAGTGTAACGAAAGGGAAGTGACCCGGCAAGATGTGTGCAACCTGGCCGCGTATGACGCCCACGCGGTCAACCGCCCTTCGCTGCCGTTCATCCCGGGGCGGGTGATTATGCAAGATTTCACCGGTGTGCCGGCGGTGGTAGACCTGGCGGCGATGCGCGCCGCCATGGCCCGCCTGGGCGGCGACCCACAAAAAATCAACCCGCTTGTGCCGGTAGACCTGGTGATCGATCACTCTGTTCAGGTGGATTTCTTCGCCATGCCCGATGCGCTGTGGCGCAACGCCGAGCTGGAATTTTCGCGCAACCGCGAGCGTTACGAATTTCTGCGCTGGGGCCGCAACGCCTTCGATAACTTCCGCGTGGTGCCCCCGGCCACCGGCATTGTCCACCAGGTGAACCTGGAATTCCTGGCCGATGTGGTGATGACGCGCATGGGGCCGGATGGCGAGCGTCAGGCCTTTCCCGATACCCTGGTGGGGACGGATTCGCACACCACCATGATTAACGGCCTGGGCGTGGTAGGCTGGGGGGTGGGCGGCATTGAGGCCGAGGCGGCTATGCTGGGTCAGCCTATTGACCTGGTGGCCCCCGACGTGGTGGGCTTTCGGCTCTCTGGCAAGCTGCGCGAGGGCGTAACCGCCACCGACCTGACCCTGACGGTGACGCAGATGCTGCGCAAGCAGGGCGTGGTAGAGAAGTTTGTGGAGTTTTTCGGGCCGGGGCTTTCGTCTATGTCGCTGCCAGACCGCGCCACGATTGCCAACATGGCTCCCGAATACGGGGCCACCATCGGCTTCTTCCCGGTGGACGATGAAACCCTGCGCTATCTGCGCCTCACTGGGCGGTCGGAAGAAGTGATCGAGCGGGTGGAGCGTTACACCAAGGCGCAAGGCTTGTTTCGCGATGACGACGCGCCTGCGCCGGAATATACCCTGTCTTTAGAGCTAGACCTGGCCGATGTGGAACCCAGCCTGGCGGGGCCAAAGCGCCCGCAAGATCGGGTTTCGCTGGAGACGATGAAGCAAAATTTCGAGCAAGCGCTGCGCGCTCCGATTAAGGAACGCGGCTTCGAGCTTGACGCGCTGGCGCTGGAGCGCAGCGCCATGCTTGGCGGGCAGGCGGCCCCGGTGGAGATGAAACACGGCGCAGTGGTTATCGCCGCCATCACCTCGTGCACCAACACCTCTAATCCATCTGTGCTGGCGGCCGCTGGCCTGGTGGCGAAAAAAGCGGTTGAGCGTGGTCTGCACACCCAGCCCTACGTGAAAACCAGCCTGGCGCCCGGCTCACGCGTGGTGACGGAATACCTGGAGGAGGCCGGGCTGCTGGAGCCGCTGGCGCAGTTGGGCTTTGAGGTGGTGGGTTTTGGCTGCACCACTTGCATTGGCAATTCCGGCCCGCTGCCCAGCGATGTGGCCCAGGCGATTAACGAGGGCGACCTGGTGGCGGCGGCGGTGCTGTCGGGCAACCGTAACTTCGAAGGCCGCATCCACCCCCTGGTGCGGGCCAATTACCTGGCATCGCCGCCCCTGGTGGTGGCCTTTGCCTTGGCTGGAACCGTGGATATCGATATGTACACAGAGCCGCTGGGTTACGACCCCGCCGGCATGCCGGTTTATCTGCGGGATATATGGCCCACCAACCAGGAGGTGCGCCAGGTGGTGGAAAGCGTGGTGCAGCCGCACATGTTTACCGAGAAGTACGGCAATGTCTTTACCGGTAACGAGACCTGGAACGCCATTCCGGTGGGCGAAGGTGATCTGTACGACTGGCGCGCCGCCTCCACCTACATTCAAGAGCCGCCCTTCTTCGAGGGGCTAACCACCCAGCCGCCGCGCATCCTGCCCATCCATAACGCTCGTGTGTTGGCGATGCTGGGCGATTCAATCACCACCGATCATATCTCGCCGGCGGGTTCGATTGCGCCCAACAGCCCGGCAGGGCGCTATTTGCAAGCCCAAGGCGTACCGCCCATCGATTTTAACTCCTACGGTTCGCGCCGCGGCAACGACCGGGTGATGACGCGCGGCACATTCGCCAACATCCGGCTTAAGAATCTAATGGTTCCCGGCGTGGAAGGCGGCGTGACCTTACATTTGCCCGATGGCGAACAAATGAGCATTTTCGACGCCGCCATGCGCTATAAGGATGAAGGTGTGCCCCTGGTAATTGTGGCCGGTAAGGAGTATGGCTCGGGTTCGAGCCGCGACTGGGCGGCTAAGGGCACACTGTTATTGGGGGTGCGGGCGGTGCTGGCTGAGTCTTATGAGCGCATTCACCGCTCAAACCTGATTGGCATGGGCGTGCTGCCGCTGGCGTTCCAGTCCGGCCAAAACGCGGCCACGTTGGGCCTAACCGGGCGCGAGCTGATCAACATCGATGGCCTGAATAACACTATTCAACCCCGCAGCAAGGTGATGGTGCGGGTGGTGCGCCCGGATGGACAAACCTTTGCATTTGATGCAATTGCACGCCTGGAAACGCCAATTGAGGTGGAATATTATCGCAATGGCGGCATTCTACACACGGTGCTGCGTTCAATGATCAATTGATGTAAAACATGAAGAGGCGGGTTTCAAACCCGCCTCTTCATACAACCCCCCACATCCCATTTCAGGTTACATATTGGTAACGGTAAACATCTCCCAACCTTGAGCGGCCAGGCCGATCTGCGCCAGGGCCATCCAGATCAGGAAAACCGTCAGCGCCACGGCGCCGGTGCGGGTGGCAGCTGGTATGCCGTCGGCAAGTGTTTTGATCTGCATTTGCACCTGCCTAAGCGAAAGCTGGTATTGATTGACCACCATTTCGTACTGCGCCACGCTGTCCTTTATCGCCCCAACCGAGGCCGCGGTGACGGATAAATCGGCCTGGAAGGTCTGCACATTGCTTTGGGTAGTGCGCAGATTTTCTGTGAGGCCCACAAATGATTCGGGCAGCCCATCCAGGCTGGAGGCCACATCGCCCAGCGAAACCGCGAGCGGTTTATCGGGATTGTAGTTGACCAGCGGCCCCATCAGGGGAATATTCACGGCGCTCAAGGTGAGCAGCATTTGATCGATAACGCCGGCGCTTTCTTTGGCCGAGATGAGCGATTTCTGGGTGGCGGAGATGGTATCGGGCAGCTGTTTTTCCATCAAATCGGCGATTGCATCAATCATCGGATCGGTCGAATCGATGGTCTTGGCGGTGGTTTCCAGCGTGGATTGCATGTTGGCAACCATATCGACTGAGCTTTTTAGAGCATCTTTGGTGACGATTAGCCCTTGCGAGGTGGCTTCCAATGTGTCGCTTAGCAAAGTGAGCGTGGTTTGTAAGCTGTTGGCAGCCGTAGGTTGAAGTTTCCATACGTAAAAAATGCCCACCAGGCTGAAGATTAAACCGATTACCGTGGCGATAATCAGCAGCAAACCAAAAAATCGACGAATAGCAAGCATAGCAGAGCCTCCTGTTTACAAATGGACGAAACCATGCCGAAATTGTACCATTCTTGTTGAATTCGGGTTGCCAGAGCGACGAACATTTGGCGGGAGGGCTTCTCCGGCTGGTTTCTCACATTACGGTGGTTTATGGCCGGCGGGTAGGGCGCGGAGTGAGGGTGGGGGTGGGGGGCAGCGTGTAGGTGAAGCTCCAGGCGGTGTCGCTAAACTGTGGGTCGCCGTTGGGGTCGAGCATTTCGAACCAGGTTACGCCGGGGCGCAGCGGGTAAGGCCGCCCGTTGATGCTAAGCTCTACCAGGTCGTTTTGACGCGGCTTCTTCCATTCAATCGGGTAAATATGGCCCTCCCGCAGGGCATAGCCCTGGCCCGCTCCCGACCATCGAATATCATAAATTTCGGTATCTTTAGACCAGAAGTAATACCCCACCGGTACAAACAGCACGATCACGTTATCGGCCTGCACCTGCTGCCCGCTCAGGCCGTCCACGAGCGGTTGGTAGGTCTCCTCGCCTGGGGCGGCTCGTTCGGCGTCTTGCCAGCGCAGATAGCGCCCAGAGACCTGGTCGTACTGCCAATAATGGTACGACATCGGCGAAAAGCGGATTTCCATGCGCAGCGCCCGGCGCTGTGTGGCGATGGCGGCTCCGAAATGCAGCCCGCCGAGCGCCTGACGGTCGTTGCTGGCGCCGCGGGCGCTAACATATTGGCTCAACTGGGCGGTATTGGTAAACAGGGTGTTATATTCATGGGGAGAGCCGATGCGGCACATCGGCGGGCAGTTATCTGGCTTCTCGATGACCAGGAACGGGGCAATATCGGAGTGAATCCACTGCTGAATGATGCGGCTGTCGGCAAAGCCAAACGCCAAGATAGCTTTATAGCTGCGCAGGATAATTTCATCGAACGGACGCCCAGAGCGCACCGGCCCCACGCGTTCGGCGTCTTGCCCATAAAACACGCCGATAAAACGGGTGAGTTCGTCTTCCAGGTAATATTCATAAACGTGATCGGCGTTTAGCAACCCATACTGCGGGCGGGCGCTGGCGCGGGGAAAGTTGGAAATTTTGACCGCCATGGGCCGGCGGTTTAGCAGCGCCGGATTGGCGAGGCGCAGCCCGGTAAGCGGGTTGTAGTCATCGGGGGTGGGGGTGGCGACGATTGAGTCGAGGGAGACCAGGGTGGCGGGCGGCGGCGGCGTGGCAGAGGGCCGCAAAATGAAAGGCGGGGCGGTGGGGAATGGCGTGGCAGACGGAACCGGGATGGGACTGCGCGCCGCGCTGGGAGAAGCGGCGGGGGCGGGCGCAGCCGTGGGGGGCGCGGCGCAGGCTCCCGCCATGATTGCTAACAGCGCCACGATTAGCCAGGCGGCGGGCGTTGGAGCCGGATGGCCCGCCCCCCCTCTCTTTCGGCGGGCAGAGGCGATATGATCTCGCGGCGTGTTCCGCCGGGCGGCAAGCGCCAACCGCTCGCCCCCCCGCTGGGCGGGGAGGGTTGGCGCTGAGTTCACCGCAGCCTGGGGCGCGGAGGGAAGCTGCGGGGAGAGATTCATTTGATGCTGCAACCTGGCTTAGCTCAAAGCGCCTAGGGGAGAGCGTGCTGGAAACGCAGCGTTTCAGGCTGGCTGGTGTCGATCTGGCTGCTTTTGCCCACCACCTCGAACCAGGTATTGCCCGGCTTGAAGGGGTAGACGCTGCCATCGGGGTATGTGATGGTGAGGATGGAGTCGGGTGCGGCCCGGTTCCACACCACCTGGTACACCTGCCCATCGCGGAAAGCATACCCTGGGCCGCTGCCGCTCAGCACAATATCCACCACTTCGCTTATCCCGGGGTGGGTGCCGAAGGCCATTTGATGGGGGGCGATGATCACCACCACATTATCGGCGGCGATCTGGGCCTGGGTGGCCTGGTCGATCAGGGGGGCCAGGGTTTCGGAGGCGGCATCGGGTGCTTCTTGGGTATCCTGTCGGCGCAGGTAACGCCCGCTGGCTGGGTCATAATCCCAATAGTTGTATGCGCTAATTGAGAAGCGCACCTGGATAGAATTAATAGCCTGTCCATTGGCTGGCGTGGCGGGGTCGAAGCGCATCCCCTCCAGCGGTGGCGGAGTTTGATCGACGCCTTTCCCTGAAATATAGGCGGTCAATTCGGCGGTATTAGCCACTAGCAAGTTGGCCCCATTGGGGTCCACCCGGCACAGCGGCGGGCAATTTCCGCCGCCCTCCATCACCAGGCGCGGGGCAAATTCGGCGTTGGCTAAGCGGCTGTAGGTGCGCTGTTCGGCGCTGCCAAAAGCGAATATCGATTGGTACATGCGCACCAGGTCGATATCGAGCAAGCGCGCTGAGCGCACCGGGCCAACCTGGGCGGCGTTCTGGCCGTAAAAGATGGCGTGGAAGCGGGTTAGGCCAAAGTTTTGATAGTAATCGTACACAATATCGGCTGCCGAAACGCCCCATGGTGGGCGCTGGCCGCGCGGGAACATCTGCACTTTCACCGCCACCGGACGCCGTTGTAGCAGCGCCGGGTCGCTCACGGTTATGCCGGTGAGTGGGTCTACCCCGGCGGGGAAATCGGTTGGGCCGAAGGCAGTTACCACCGGCGCAGGCGGCTCGGTAGAGGGCGGCTCTACGGTGGGCGGTAGGGGGGCAGGCGCCGAGACGGTGGGTGGGATGTCAACCGCCGCTTCGGTGGGAGCCTCATCCGGCGGGATAACGATTACTTGGGTTGGCTCCGGGGCGTTACAGCCGCTTAGCAGCGCGGCGCCCAAGATAATTTTCAAGAACAGGTTTAATCCTGGTTTCATGTTGAAGCTCCAATAGTTGTTCGCAAATATATGCGATTATCATACTATAATAGCGCCTATGTATCAATCACACGATCTTAACATCACGCCACGCGTGGCGCCGCAGCGCCCGGCGCCCCCCCGCCAAACCACCCCGCGTTGGGTGTTGATTTTAGTCGCCGGTTTGGTGCTGGCGCTGCTCGTGGGCTGGATGGAAGCGGTTCCAGCCGGGTTACTGGGTAAAGCCGATGCCATTGGTTATGCGGTGTGTCATCGCATCGACGGGCGTTCTTTCCACCTGGGAGAGCGCGCCTTTCCGCTGTGTGTTCGCTGTTCGGGAATGTACCTGGGGGCCTTGGTAGGGCTGATCTATCAATTTGTCGCCTGCCGCCGGGGGGGAGCGTACCCCCCTCGCCGCGTATTAGCGGTGTTTGTACTCTTTTTCATGGCGTTTGGCCTGGATGGGCTTAATTCTTATGTCAAACTGCTGCCGCTTGATTTAGGCGTCTATGCCCCGCAGAATTGGCTGCGCTTGCTCACCGGTTCAGGCATGGGGTTGGTGTTGGCGGGGGTGCTGTTCCCCGCTTTTAACCAAACCGCCTGGCGGGATTATGATCCCACGCCTGCCATACCCAATCTGAAATCGGCGGCGGTTATGGTGGGCCTGACCCTGGCCGTGGACGCGCTGGTGTATAGTGAAAACCCCCTGCTGCTCTATCCGTTGGGGGTGGCAAGCGCCTTCACGGTGCTGTTCATCCTTACCATCACCTACAGCCTGATCTGGATGATGCTGCTGCGCCAAACGAACCTGGCCGCCCGGCTAAATCAGCTAGCTCTGCCTTTGATGCTGGGCTTGGGTACGGGGCTGCTGCAAGTGGCGGCCTTAGACGCCGTGCGCTTCTGGCTTACTGGAACCTGGAGTGGGTTCAACTTCGGTTAAAGGAACCATAAGGAGGAAGTATGGATGCGCTCTTAGCGATTTTTTCGGCATTTGGGCTTTCCGCCAGCGCCGGGTTGAATGCTTATATTCCTTTGTTGGTGGTGGCGTTGTTGGCGCGCTATACTAATCTTATTCACCTATCCGCGCCATGGGATACATTGAGCAATCCGTGGGTGATCTTGGTACTGCTGGCGCTGGCGGGAGTGGAATTCTTCGCCGATAAGGTCCCCGCGGTCAACCACATTAACGATGCCATCCAGTCCTTTGTTCGGCCCGCGGCCGGAGCGGTGGTATTCGCCGCCAGTACCGGCGTGGTGGATAATGCTCATCCGGTGCTGGCTTTAATTGCCGGCTTGTTGGTGGCGGGCGGCGTTCATGCCACCAAAACCCTGGCAGTGCGCCCGGCTGTCACCGCCACCACTGGCGGCCTGGGCAACACGCCCGTTTCTATAGTAGAAGATCTGTTTTCCACGGTTGTATCGCTGCTGGCGGTGGCGCTGCCGGCTTTGCTGGCGGTGGTGTTATTGGTGATCATCGTGTGGCTGGCGCTGCGGCTCACGCGCCGGGCGGGCGGACCGATTTAACCACGGGCGGGTCTGCTTATCGCCGGCGCTTCCTATGCTGTGATTACATTATGCTTAAATGGAGACTAAAAAAATGGATTACCAACCTTACACGGAACCTGTGCCCAACCTTCCTGGCGATCCCTATGGCGCCTATCCACCCCCCAAGAAGCGCATGAGCACCGGGCTGATTGTCCTGGTTGTTGCGCTGCTGTTGCTGTGCTGCTGCTGCGCTTTTGGAGCATTGTTTTATTTTGTCCTTGGCGATGCCATTACCGACGCGATTGGTCTCACCATGCTGCTACTGGCTTGATCTACGCGAGCGAGCGGCGCTTTTATAATTTGCGCCGCTCGCCCTGCGCGCCACGTTTTCTTGGGGAGTTAGCTTTACCTGGTCAATCCATCCGGCACACCATTGGGGAACAACTGCTCGATGGCGGCCCGGATTTTGCCGATGCGATTTTCGGGGCTAGGGTGAGTGCTGAAAAATTCGGGCGGCCCGCCCTGGCTGGCCTGCTCCAGAATTTGCATCACCTGCACCATAGCGCGCGGATCATAGCCAGCTTCCGACATGACCTGTAAGCCGAGGCGATCCGATTCTAGCTCATCATCGCGTCCAAACTTCATATTCACCATCTGGCCCACCAACATAGCAAATTGAGCCGCATAAACCGAGCGGGGGTTGTTCGGGTCGTAGGATGCGATCACCACCGCGCCAGTTAGCCCCTCGGTGAGTTGTGTTTCGGCGATATGTTCGGCGCTGTGGCGCGCGAGCACGTGCACGATTTCGTGGCCCAGCACCCCGGCCAACTGGCCTTCGGTTTGCAGCTGATCATAAAGGGCGCGGGTGATATAAACCGGTCCGCCGGGCAAGGCGAAGGCGTTAATCGTCTCGGCGTCGGCTAACAAGCGAAATTCGAAGGGGTATTCGGATTCAGCGGCTATGCTGTTTTCAACCAACCGGCGGCCCACCGCGGCCACAATGGCCTGGTCTTGCGCGCTTGGGTCTAGCCCGCCGAATTGATCTTCCATTTCGGGTACGGCTTGCAGCCCCATGCTGATCTCTTGCTGCCGCGAGATATTGACATATTGGTCGCGCCCGGTAATATCGTTATGTTGTTTTGACCCTAAAAACGAGATGACGGCGAATATGGCGAACAACAAGCCAATGCCAATCCGCAGGCAGCCGCCGCTGCCCTGGCGCGGGCCTATCCGGCGGCTAACGCTGCCGCTGGGAATGCCCGGAAAGTAAGACCCACTGCGGCGCATCATGGTTTTTCCTCCACCAGGGGGGTGGAATTTGGCGAAGCGGGGCTGAGGGGCGGGCCTTTTTTGTAAGCCTCATCGTAACTTTCATCCTCAAAAAGTTCGTACAAGAAACCACTTATGCCGCCAAACACCACATGGGTGATTAGTAGAACCGTGTTGCGCAGCGGCAGCACCCACGGAAAGAAAAGACTCATGTTGTTGAAATTAATTGTATAGAGGGCTAATCCCATCAACATGCCGCCAAAAAGCCCCACGAGAATGCCGCCGCGATGAAAAATGAAGGCGATTAGCAATGTGTAAATCTCGGCTAAGACGAGCTGCACCAGCACCCCCACCGCCAAGACCAACAGGCTGCTTTGGGAGGCAATGAGTTTCTCGGGGCCGAGAATAATGGAGGCCGCCAGGCGGATGACAAAGGCCGGGCTGTTGAAGTAGAGAGTGGAAAGCCCTAGCCCAACCAAAATGAACATGCCGCCGCTAATTAGACCGGCCCAGAATACCGCTTTCAAATCTAACATGGGGGAGATGGGGATACGTTGATTGGGCATGGCTTTTGTTTCCTTACAATCCTAAGGGGATTGCCAATAAATTGGCGCACCGTAATAATGATAGATGTTCGCCAGCCAATCGCCGGGCGGCGCCAGGACTGGTTTCTCAACATAGTGCGGCGCGCCGGCCAGGTTCTCCGGGGCCAACTGGGTGACAAAACAACGCTTGTCAACATCTACCGAAAGCAGATCCCATGGAACCGGATAATATAATTTTTCTCCGGTGAGTGTGTTACTGGTCGATATGATGACATAGGCTACACGACCGGCATCTTGATCCACCATCAGCTCTTCCACTTTGCCTAACTCTAACCCTGTCAGGTTCACTACTCTATCCCCTATGAGGCTGCCGCCAGACAGCGCTAACGTGCTGAAAACCTCATTTTGATTACTAAATGGGTAGACGTCCATGTTTCAATGCCCTATATATTCGAAGAAAAGGCGGCGCCGGAGCGGCTCTATTACTTATCTTCCGTGCTGCCCCGGCCAATTGGTGCAGTTTTGTTTGTTTAAAGGGTGGTTGATCTTTCAAACCAGGTTGTTCTTTGCTTGTCTTGTCCTTTCTTGCTTAGCGACTGCGCTTGGCAAACTGACTGCCGCCGTGGTTGGGCTTCGATAGGTTTTTGAGCTGTGTTTCGCTTTTAACCTTGTTGAATTGTAGCACAGCAGAAAAAATGAGCAATAAGCGGTGTGTTAGCAATTACGTAGGATGAAATCTGATACCGCCCTGGCTGGCGCATGCCCGATAGATGTTAACCTAACCGGCGTCACACCGTTTGCTCAGACGGTGCGACGCCGGTTATCTTAAATGACCCCCAATTGTTGAAACCCTACCCACACAAGGAGAAATCCACCAATAACCCCAATAATCGCTTGCGCAGACGCCGCACCCCATGCAGCGTTTTATACATTCTAACCGGCTACGCAGAATTGGCCGATGGTCGATCTTGCAATATCTCACCAGCCAACTCGGAGATAACCTCGGGCAGCTTTTCAAAGTCGCTCGATTTATCTAAGAAGAAATCGGCTCCGTAACGGGCACATAAACGACGATATTGTGGATAGGTCAGGTTGGTGAGCATGATGACCTTGGGCAAAGGATCGTTGCCTTTTTGTTCTTTCACCTTCAGCAAGACATCAATGCCGTTTGTCGATGAGCTGCGATTTTCTGGATCGGGCAGGTGAATATCTAGAACAATTATTTCTGGCTCGGTAAGCCGGATCAGTTCTAGCGCCGATCGTACGCTCCAGGCCTGGTGAATGGCCCCAATCTCTGGAACATCTTCGAGCATCTCCACCAACCGTTCTCTCACCACTTTCGCATCATCAACCAACAGTACAGTCAAAGTATCCATAAGGGTTTTAGCCGCATTTGTGTGCATCGTGCTTTCATTATACTTAACTCTGCCGGTCTGCCAATCCCTCAGGCGGAAAGCGCGAGTAGGATGGCGTTAGCGCCAGGGGTAGGATATTCCCTACATGTCAATAAGGAGTTTCCCTAGCTCAGGTCATTCTCGATGACATAGCGAATTAGATCGGCATTGGTTTTCATATTCATCTTCTCCAGGATGCGCGTCCGATAGGTGCTGACGGTCTTGACGCTCAGCGAGAGATCATCGGCGATTTCACTGATCGACTTACCGCTGCCGATCATGAGCAGCACGCTGTATTCGCGGTTGGAGAGGCGCTCGTGGGGTGGTTTATCGGAAGAATTGCCAATTTCCAGGGCGATCTTTTCGGCCGCCGAAACGCTCAAGTATTTTCCGCCGCTGACTACCTTTCGAATAGCGGTCACCAGTTCTTCTACCGCGGTTTCTTTATTCAGGTAACCCGCTGCGCCGGCTTTGAGCGAGCGAATCGCGTATTGATCTTCGGAGTGCATCGATAGGATCAGTACTGGCAGCTCGGGGCGCAAGTAGCGGATTTCGCGCAGCGATTCCAGGCCGCTGAAGCGCGGCATGGAAATATCCAGCACAAGAACGTCGCAATCCATCTCGCGCACTTTCTCCAATACTTCTTGCCCATTAGCAGCTTCGCCCACCACACGCATATCGGGGGTCTCGTTTACGATTTGCAGAAAACCTTTACGCACAATTGCGTGGTCATCCGCGATTAATACTCGAATCATGATTGTTTTCTCCTGATGATTCTGTTATGACGATGGGAGCGTGCACAATAACCACTGTTCCCGTGCCGGGGCTGCCAATGACCTCTGCATTGGCCCCAATCAGGGCTGCCCGTTCACGAATCCCCGTGAGGCCCAGGGATTTGCTGCGACCTAGAGTAAGGGGGTCGAAGCCGCGTCCATTATCATGCACTTCGATGACGATTTGATCGGAGCGGCCTTGAATTTTGATTTTAACCTGGCTGGCCTGGGCGTGGCGCATTACGTTGGTGAGCGCCTCTTGCACAATGCGATATAAGCTGATGTGCATCTCTTTGGGCGCTTCCAGGTCGGCCGGCTCAACCAGCAGCTCCGCCTCAATACCGGTACGATTTTGAAAGTTGTTCACCAGCCAATCCACCGCCGGGATCAGTCCTAAATCATCCAATATGCCGGGGCGCAGATCGGTGGATATGCGTCGCATGGTGGCAATGGTGTTGTCGATCAGCTGCATGGAGGTATCGATGCGCTGTGAGATGCTATCTTGTTCGGGAAGAAGCTTCTTTTTTATAAAGCGCAGATCCATCTTCAACCCGGTCAGCGCCTGTCCCAGCTCGTCGTGAATTTCCCGCGAAATCTTCTTGCGCTCCTCTTCGAGCACGTTTTGCAGGTGATTAGAAAACTGCTGCAGCAGGTCGCGGCTGGCGCTGAGTTCTTGGGTGCGTTCGGCCACGCGCTGTTCAAGTTTTTGGTTCAGGGCGCGAGTTTCGCATTCCTGCTTTTCCAGCGCGTCGGCCATCTCGTCGAAGTCTTGGGCTAATTCGAACAGCTCGCCTGCGCCAGACCTTATATTGGCGCGTGCGCTCAGGTCGCCATTAGTTAAGCGGCGCGAGGCGGCGGTGAGGATGCCGGCCGGGTGTAAGATGAAACGCTCAGTGATAATCCACGACATGGCAATGCCCAACAAGGCCAACGAAGCAATGGCAATCAGGTTGCGCAGCAGGTTGCTGTTGATGTCGCGATAGGCGCTGTCGATAGGAATGCCAACGGCAACAAGCAGCTGCTGATCAGTGTCGGAGGGGAGCGTACTAAAACCGTATAAGCGGTCGATCTCATCCAGCCCGCGCGCCGGAGCCACCCCGTCTTCTTGTCCGGCGGCGGCTTTCAGCAGTTCAAAATCGGGATAGAGCGAACCAACGTATCTGCTTGAATTTGGCGCCCTGATAATGACGGCGCCGGAGCGGTCGAGCACATTCAACACGGCTCCTTCGGGAAGCGTAATGCGTTCGGCGGCCTGGTTGAGCGCGTCCACATTTATGCCCAGCCCAACGATGTCTTTAACCGCCCCGCCAGCGTCTAGCACCGGGTAGCCCAGGCTTAAGTTGCCACGCTTGCTCACCAGGCCAATCTGATATGTGCCTACGGTGAACTGGCGTGTGGTTAAGGCGCCTCGGAACCAATCTTGATTCCTGGGGCTGGCACGCTGCGATTCCGGCAGCGCCGGTGAGCTGCACCAAATCACTCCCGCGGGGCTGCTCACGCTTACGCCGTTATAGATCTGGTAATTAGTGCGGATTTCATCCAGGTCGGCCTGGCAGGCTTCAGGATCGTGCGTGACCACCGAGGACAGGCGGGCGATGGCCGACATGACCTGTCGCGAAAATTGCAGGGTCTGGTCGTACCCCATGGCGGCGGTCTTGGCGCTGAATAAAACCTGATTTTTAACTTCTCTGGTTTGATCTTGACGTTGTTGATTGGCGAACAGGCCCACAAATATCATCATCGGCAGCGTGGCTGCCAACACCACCAGAGTGAGTTGAAAACGAATGCTTGCTAAGCCGTATTTTAACCTGTTCATTTTGGTCGCCTTCAAAATGATAATAGATAGTTTGATTGTACTCGATTGCGACTTGCCCAGGCCACATACTTACTGTTTGCTGTGTGCGACCACTTACCGGGCGGCTTGGGTAAGGCGGCGCAAGTCAGGATATTCCCAATTGATCGCGGGTGCGTTCCATTAATTTCGTCAGTCGGTTTAAAAGATCCATGGTGCTGGGGGGTAAGTCCGTTTCTGCGGCGGTGGTTTTAAGTTCGCCGAGTTTGCTTTCCAATTCGTCCCATGCATCGTCTATAACTTCAGGCGCCGCTTGCAATCCGTTCTCTCCGGCAGCTGTGATTGGGCTTGTGGGTGTTTTGGAGAAGGCGTTTAGCGCCACTTGTATGGCCGTAGCCAGGGGTGGGGCGGCCAATAAACCAATCAGCCCATAGATGCGCCCTAATAATAACATCATCAATAAAACCAGAATCGAGCCGAAGCGATCGCGCCGGTATAAGCGCGGCTGCAGCCAGAACTCGGTGAAGGCCAGCAGCGCGATGGTGACCACCAGGGCGATTGCCAACACCGGTAAACTGGTCAGCCAGCCTGCCAGCACCATCCATGCCAGGGCGGCTATTCCGCCCAGCAGGGGAATCATCCAGATCAGAGCCACCAAAGCGGATCCGATGAGGGCATAGTTCAGTCCGATCAATGAAGACAGGGCGTATAACACCGAAAAAACGAATACAGATTGGATCATCTCGCTGCGCAGATAAGCGCCAATGCTATCTTGCACATTGCGCACAAATTGGCGCGCCACGGTGCGCCGCTGCGGAGAAATTACCGAGAGCCATAACCGTTCAAAGCGAATTTCGTCTGCGGCCAGGTAGATGCTTAGGAACAACACCAACGTGCCTTGGGTAGCCACTTCCAGGGCTGTCATCGTCGTCCCCACAACCAACTGCGTCAGGGCGCTGCGATTGATGCCAGAGGAACCCGATAAAAAGTTTTCCGGGGTGGGTAAGCGGGCAGACAGAATGTCTTTTAGGGCGCTGATGCCGGTGAGGCGAGTGTAAATCTCCGCATAAGCGGTTTTTGTGTCTTCACCCAGCTGTTGTAACTCTTGTGCGATGACCGGAAACAGTACAATCGCCATGCCAATAACCAGCCCGCTCAGAACCAGGTAAATTAAGACCATGCTAAAACCGGCGGAGAGGCGCAGCTTGCGCAGCACCTTCACCGCGGGTTGCAGCGTAATGGTGAGCAGCAAGGCGCCCACGAAGAGCACAATTACCGAACGAAACAGATAGGCGATAATCAAGCCCAGGATGGTCAGCATCACGATGCTGGACACGCGTAATAAGGCTTTCATGCTTCCTCGCTGCTGTTGACGCTGATGTGTTGGGCGATTAGCTCGTAAAGGCGTTCGGCAATCGATTCTAGTTGATCTTCGATTTCATCGCTGGCGCTGTCCAGGTCGGGTTGTTTGTCACGCTGCTGTTTGCGAATATCTTGCGTTAGCTCATGCAGATCAAGGTGGAGCACACTCAAGCTGTCGCGCCCGGTGAGCGGGTTTGCCGTCGTGGCCTGGATGACGACGCCGGCGGGGCGCGGAGACCCGCCGGCGTCTACCCCTTCGGCGGCGCTCACCATAGGCGCAGCGGGGGCCGCCGACAGGTTGCCTTCTGCGGTGAATAACAGATCGGGGTTCGAGAAAATAAAACGGTCTAGCAGCACCTGGATGACTGCTGCCATGGGAACCGCCAACACCGCCCCCGGTATGCCGAATAACAGCGTAAACGCTCCGATGGCTAAAATGGATACCACCGGATTGATCCCCACGGCGCGGTCCATCACCCGTGGAACCAGTAAATTGTTTTCCAACTGCTGGATTAGAATGCCCCCCATAATAACCCACACCAACTTATCAGGCGCAATCGCCAGCGAGATGAGCATCGCCGGAACCAGACCAATCACCGGGCCAATCATTGGGATGGCCTCAAAGATGCCAAATACCAGGCCCAACGAAAAGGCGTATGGCAATCCAATAAGCAAATAAACGATTACCCCCATTGCGCCCACAATCACGCACAGCAAAGTCTGGCCGCGCAAATACGCGCCAACCTTATCCTTAAACATGGCGATTACATCGCGCACGCCTTCGCGACGCGCTTCGTTCACCCTTAAAAGATAAAATCGGATGGCGCGATCATTATCCAGCGTCCAATAAAACGATAACAGATATACCACCAATGCCGTAAACAGGCCGTTCGCCACTTGCGTCAGGGCCGACTGGGCCGAAGCATCGCTGCCGGTGTTCACCAGGCGCTGGAGCAGCATCGTGCTGTCGGGCGGCAGCAGCCCACCGATGGTATGCAGCAGACCAGCGGGTGAGTTCATCAGCCCCTGGCGAAGGGTTTGGTAGTATTCGGGTATTTTGCCAGAAATGGCGCTAATTTGGGAGACGAACAGCGGAACCAACACCACGAAGATGGCCGCGATAGCCACTAAGAGCAGCGCATAAACCAACAGCGCCGCTCGCAAGCGGCGGATGTTGCGGTTTTGCAGCCAGTTAACCAGCGGCTCCACCGCCACGCTCAGCGTGAGCGCCAGCAGCACCGCAAACACCAGTTGCGAAAATGCCAGCACAAACACCAACGCCGCGCCAACAGCCGCCACTACCAGCGTGCCTGCAATAATGCTGCGAGTACTCCAGGTTTCTATTTTCACAAAGACCTTCCTCAGACCGCTGTAAATTTATCATACGAGTACGGATGCGCTTATCGGCCCTTATCCGTACGTTTTGTAGGACAATCGCCGACAGAAAAGGGACAGGCATGTAGGCTTTTTCTTACACTCTTCAGGCCGTAATTCTCTATAAAACTCCGCCTTATTCCTAAGCACAGCTTTGGGAGACGGTTGTATCATTCTGGCAATGATGACCGCAGAAATGTGGTCGAATACAAAAAAACTGATAGACAGCCGAGCTAAGCCGAAAGCTTTAGGGCGGTGAGTTGAGCGAAGTTCTAGAGCGGGGGGAAAAACTAGCGCTTCCCAGCGTGTCGAAGCAGTTATGGGAGAGAAGGAAGTTCAGTAACCTTACTGAGCTTCCTTCTCTTATTTAAATCGTTTGCCAGGATGATGGTTGACAGGAAGTTTTTTACCGTTGGCAGGCCCATTCTATCTTTATTGGCCGGGAAGGGTTTGCACCCCGCCGGCAGGCAGACGAATGGTGATTGCTGAGCCAGGGGATGGAAAACTGTGTTCGCTGCTGGAGATTTCGAATTGCAGATCTGCGCCGGCGCTGCGAAGGTGGATCAGCCGGGTGCTGCCGCGAAAGGTGACCGATTCTAGCACCCCGCTCAGGCGCAGTTCTCCGGGAGCCGAGGGCGGGGAGTTATCGGGCAGCCAATCGGCTTCGGGGCGCAGCAGAATGGTGGCCGGGCCGGGGGAGGCGTGGCCCACCAGCGGGAACACGCCCAGGTTCGTAACCGCTTGCCAGTCTGCCTGCCATTCCGCCGGTTGACCGGCCTGGGCTGACGCAGCATGGTTTACCGGTTGGATTTCGGCAGGCAATAAGTTCACCAGCCCTAAGAAGCGCGCCACGAATGCGTTGGCCGGCTGTAGATAGATGGTTTGCGGCGCTCCCACCTGCACAACCCGCCCGGCGTTCATCACTGCCACGCGGTCGGCAATGGTAAAGGCTTCGGCTAAGTCGTGGGTCACATACATGGCGGTTTGCCGCCCGGTTGTAAGGATTTGGCGCAGGTCGCTCACCAGGCGCTCGCGCAAGTTGCGATCTAGCGAGCCTAGCGGTTCATCGAGCATAAGCAAGCGGGGGCGCGGCGCCAAAGCGCGGGCCAGGGCCACGCGCTGCGCCTCTCCGCCCGATAGATTAACCACATCGCGGCGGCCTAAGCCAGCCATGCCCACCAAAGCCAGCACCTCGTTAACCCGCTTGGTGGTTTGCTCGGCGGGGGTGTGCGCCATGCGCAGCCCAAAAGCCACGTTGTCGAACACGTTGCGGTGGGGGAACAGGGCGTAATCTTGAAACATGAGGCCAAAACCGCGGCGGTGAGGGGGCACGCCTTGCAACGATTGCCCATCCCATTTCACCTGGCCGCTATCTGGAGGGGTAAGCCCGGCCACGATATTCAGCAAGGTAGATTTGCCGCAACCGCTTGGGCCAAGCACCGCCAGCACCTCGTAGGCGGCCAGTTCCAGGCTCACATCGATGAGGGCAGCCTTGTTATCAAAGTTTTTGAAGACATGTTCAATTTGTAAACCGGTCATACCAACCTCGTTCAAAATTCACTTCCTTCGCCCACGCGGAAGCGTTCAATAGCCAGGATGGCCGCGGCGGTGATGAGCGCCAGGAGTGTGCTGAGCGCCAGGGCCTGGCCGTAATTTAGCCCGCCCGGCTGCGAGATGAAGCGGTAGATCATTACCGGAATGGTGGGATATTCCGGGCGGGCGATGAGTGAAGTGGCTCCAAATTCGCCCAGCGAGATGGTGAAGGCAAAACTGGCCGCTACCAAAATCGCCCGGGCGGCCAGCGGCAGATCGATTTGGCGCAGCACCTGGGCGGGCGAGGCCCCCAGCATGGCGGCGGCCTGGCGCAAGCGCGGGCGGATGCTGCGCAAGGCGGGTGTGAGGCTGCGCACTACGAACGGGAAGGCCACCAGGGTGTGCGCCAGGGGGATGATAACCGGCGAGGCGCGTAGATCGATGGGTGGGCGGTCGAGGCTGACGATAAACCCTAGCCCCAGGGTGACCGCCGATGTGCCCAGCGGCAGCATCAGCAAAGGGTCTAGCAGGCGGTTGAGGCGGCTTCCGCCATCGCGCGCCAGCGAGTAGGCGGCGGGCAACCCCAACGCCAGGGCCAGGCCGGCGGTTGCCAGGGCGTAGCCCAGGCTGGTTCCCACAGCTTGCAAGGGCGGGGTGTAGAATAAGGAATTGCGGCGGTTCATCGTCAGCTCGCGGTAATAGTCCAGGCTCACACGCATGCCGCCATTAGCATCGATCTGCACCAGCGAACGCGTCGCCAGGCCCACCAGGGGCAGGCCCATCAGCGCCAACAGCAGCGCCAGGTACAGCCCGGCAAACAGCCGCGCCCGTGCTCCCTTGATTGGGCGGCGGGTGAGGCTGGCTGGGCGTTGGTTCAGGGGACGCGCCAGCCGGTTGGATAGCCGCGTGTAAACCACCGTAAGCCCCAAGGTGCAAACCAACTGCAAGATGGAAAGGGCGCCGGCTAAGGGCAGGTTGAACAGGCCGATGGTCTGATTGTAGATTTCTACTTCCAGGGTGGCGAAGCGCGGCCCGCCCAAGACCAAGATCACCCCGAAGGAAGTAAAATCGAAGATGAACACCAGCAGCGCCGCCGCGGCGATGGCCGGTGAAAGCAGCGGCAAACTCACCTGCCACATGCGCTGCCAGCGGTTTGCCCCCAACATTTGGGCCGCCGCATCCAGGTGCGGGTCGAGCCGCGACCAGAAATCGCCCACGATGCGCAAAACAATGGTGGTGTTATAAAAAACATGCGCCAGCAGGATCGCCCCCAGGGTGTAGTTGAAATGAACGGGCGGTTGCTCTAGCCCTCCCATGCGCATCAGCGCCAGGTTTACCCAACCGCGGGGGCCGAGCAGGGCGTTGAAGGCGGCCGCCGCCACCAGGGTGGGCAGTACAAAGGCCACTCCGCTAAGCGCCTGGATTAGTGACTGCCCACGGAAGCGATAGCGCGCCATCAAGTAGGCTCCCGGCAGGCCGAACGCTAAGGTGAGCAGGGTGGAAAGCAGCGCTTGCCACACCGTGAACCATAAAATGTGCAGGATGCCGGGGCTGGTGAATGCTTCGATGAACGGCGCGCCCCAACCTTGGGTGCTGCGCTGTAGGCTAATCCATAAGATCCGCCCCAGGGGATAGAAATAGAATAACCCTAAGAAGGCCAGGGGGGCGATCCACCAGACCGCGCCCCTGGCGGCCGCACGGGCCAGGGCAAGGAACCTGCCCCCTGCGGACTGGTCTTTGATCATCGTAAGACCGCCTCCGTCCAGGCGCGCAGCCATTCTTCACGAGATTGCGCAATGCGGCTGGGGGCCACTTGCACCGGCTGCTGGGGGATGCTCAAGAACTTTGCGAAGGTTGGGTCGAGCGGGGTATTCTCTAGCACGGGGAATACAAACATCTGCAAGGGCATATCGGCCTGAAAGGTGGTAGAGAGCATAAAATCTAGCCACTGCTTGCCAAGCTCGGGCTGGGCGGCGCCCTTGAGCAGCCCGGCGAATTCGATTTGCCGGAAGCAGGTGTTATCAGCGGTGAGGGCGGCGGTAGGCGCAGCGGTTAGCTCAGTCTCGGCGTACAGCACCTCAAAGCTGGGGCTGGAGTTATAAGATACCACGATTGGGCGCGGCCCCTTCCCCGACGACCCGCTAAACTCGGTGTAATAGGCGCTTTCCCAATCGTTTACCACCAGCACATCGTTAGCGCGCAGCGCCTTCCAATAATCCAGGTAGGCCGGTTCGCCATATACCCCGATGGTGGTGAGCAAGAAGGACAGACCAGGTGACGAGGTGGCCGGGTTTTCTACCACCAGCAGACCCTTGTAATCTGGTTTGAGCAAATCGTCCAGGCTTGTGGGTGCGGGAAGGCCTTTTTTCTCGAAGAAAGCAGGATCATAGTTCAGGCACACATCTCCGTAATCCACCGGCAGAGCGTGGTTAGAAGGGTCTAGTTTAAATGCGGCTGGAATGTTCGCCAGGGCGGGGGCGTTATAGGGGTCGAAGATGCCTTCATCCAGCGCCCGGCTAAGAAAGGTGTTATCAACGCCGTAAAAAACATCGGCCAGGGGGTTGTTTTTGGAGAGAATAGCTTTATTCAACGATGAACCGGCATCGCCGCTCTTGATAAACTGGACCGTTACATGATGACGATTCTCGAATTCGGTCAGCACTGGCTCTGATATGGCAAAAGAATCGTGCGTCATCACTTTCAGGGTGCGCATCTCGTCTGTGCTTGCCGGGGCAGCGGTGTTGTCGCGGTTTGCCGCCGAGCAGGCGCTGAGCGCCAACATCAGAACGATGAAGCCCCAGTAAAATGTTTTCATAACGTCTCCTCTCGAATTACGATACACATTAAGAGCCCGCGGCGTAAGGAGACCTGGGCTTGCTCGGCCTCCATCACGTTACTCACGCCGCGCGTCGCCCCAAACCGCAGCGTTTCGTGGCGCAGCGGGTAAGCTAAGCCTTGCGTAGACACTCCGTGGGCGTCTCCGATTAATGGAATAAGCGATACGGTGGTTCCAGGGCGACCTTGCAGGTGAGCGGCGGTTCCAGGGCGCACCAGGAAGAGTTCTTGATTGTCCTCTTGGAGGCGCACTTCCAGATCGGGAAGAAGGACGGGTAAGAGCAAATTTGCCAGGGTCTGATCCCAGCGCTGCCCCAGCGCGCCCACCAGCAGCACCTGCGCTGCTCCATGCTGCTGGGCGTACTGCAAGGCCAACTCGAGGTCGGTGAAGTCTTTGTGGGTGGGGTATTGGACAATCTCGGCCCCCAGGCTGCGCAGCTTGTCCACCTCGGCTGGAGAGAGCGAGTCCAGGTCGCCGATGACGGTATGCGGAGCAATGCCGAAGCGCAGGCAGTGTTTCGCTCCCCCATCGGCGGCGATCACCAGATCGCCGGGCAGTAGGGTGGGGGGCTGATTGAGATTTCCGTTGGCGAAGATCACTGCGCGTAGCATCAAAAAACCTCCATCTCATGGGGTAGCGAGACGGAGGCGCTGCATTGCGGGGTGATGTGGAATGTCGCTAAGCGACCGGGCTTCCCTGGCTGTGCATTCCTCCGCCGGCATTATCCGGTTCAGGTTCGCGGGTCGAAGGCTGATGGGCCTTCCTCTCAGCCTGGTTTACCAGGCTCCCCGTGCAACAATCGCTGTGCAGTTCTGCCACAGCGGCGATTGCTCGATTAGTATACCATATCCGTGATGGCGATTAGCGCCATCGTTCTAGGGGAAATAAGTCTAGCTGCTGAGGAAGCTCGAATCCCTTTTTTGATTTCAACATGTCCAATACCATTTCTGCTGGTACGTTAGCCAATTCTTTAGGCTCAAGCTTATAAAGCCCTCCGCCGTAAATTCTACCCTGTCCAATGAGCGTTTCTGCAGTTATAGAACAGAGCGCCTCCCAAACATTGATAAATGACTTTTGGTCACGACCTAACCAGTTTTCAAGCACTGGCTTTGGGTAAAGCATCAGGTACACATTAGGGGCCGTGGCTTTTGATGCATTTAGAATGAACCTGAAAGGAGATTTGTTCTTTGAATTTGATCTACCCATGTAAGTGCAGAGAAAGGGCGCTGGGGGTCTAATTTCCTGCGTATACCAGGGGGTTCTGTGTTGACATAAGTATCGTTCACTGATGCCTTGCTCGATGCCTTTTTGGAAGTATTGCCATAAATTGGGATGCTCCGACTGGATTAGGGTTTCAGGCAAATCGCAAGAAATCAAGAAGCGTTGATGAGCAATTTTGGGATCGCCATTTTCGTAGGCTTGTATATCATCTCCGTCAAGGTCTTTAGGGCCAGGTAAAATTGGAACCAAAAACTGCTTTGGAATATTTAACTCCTGTGCCTGTTGCTTTGTGATGATAAAAAACGCATTACATCCAGTTGCAATCCCACGCCGGATAGAAAACAGGTCTCCAAGTGTGTTGGCGCTTGTTTTCTCAGTCGGCTTAGCTAAGGTCTTAGGAAATTGCGACCATTTAGGGGACCGGTCTAATTCTTCAATTTTCACAAAATCTGATTTTACGGGCTTGAGCAGCGTGCCACCAAAGGAGAACTGGATTTCTTTCACCATAGTAGGGCGACAGTTCTTGAAAACAACGACTGCTGATGATACAAGAGCATCATTAAACTGAACATCATATGGGTCGAAGCGATGAATCCGTAGTAAGGTTACCCTGCTGAGCAAGAATTCTCTCACCTTAGACCCATAATTTACATCCATAAATTCGCTCGGAACCAGCCAAACGCCTATGCCATTTATTGTCATCCAGGCTTGAGAAAGAAGCATAAAGTAAGTGTAAAGCCCACTTAAGCCATTTAACTGAATATTGATATACCGAGCCAAAGATGCTTGCATTTGCTGTTTTTGAAGTGGGCTTAGATGGTGGTGGCGGACATACGGGGGATTACAGATAACAAGATCAAATTTCTCGCTGTCCTCCCGCGGAGGAACTGTGTTAGCAAAATCTCCATTATGGAGCTCAAGTCCACAACCCTTCCACAATTCACGAACCGGGTTGGCATAATGCGGATCGATTTCATAGCCAACCGCACGAATTACCCTCTCGGATACTTTGCTTCGCAAAGCCGAATAAAAAGGGCCTGTGCCAAAACCTGGTTCTAAGAAGCGTATCAATAAACCGGGCTGAAGAAATGACAATGCGTAGTCAATAATCTCTGAAGCTAAAGGCGGAGGCGTAGCAAACTGCCCCAGTTTGTTTCGCTCGGTTTGAGAATTAGTTGCATCTAAATAATTTAAGAGCTTGATGCGTTTGTTCTCTAGACTTTCATTCTCAACCATTCTTCACAGCCCAAATTCTTTCAGATCATCAATCCGGTGTTCCCAAACCCAATCAATACTTTCAGCTGCTTCATACCCAAGATAGCCACTATCAAAGTAACCACAGAGAAAAAGAATATACTGGACCTGATTTCCGAGGTTCCTACGCAGCTGGGTGACCTTGGTAGCCTCTTCTTTCCTGCGCTTATTCGTGTTTGTGAAATCTCCAGCTGATTTCGCCTCAATCATCAGGGGAAGATCATCCTGCTGAGCATTCATGGGCATAACCACTGTATCAACCGGGATATTTACTGTGGTGTTATCCTCCTTCAGGCCTTGCACATTAAGGCGAAAAGCAAATGTTCCCGGTTCCATATTATTAGCACGAATATCCTTAGAGGCATCCCTGTAGTTACGACTCTCAAGCCAAGCTTTGATTTTTGCCAGTTGGCGTGCTTCTTGAGCATTGCGAACAATCGGGTCTGCATTTGCTCCACACAAACGATCCGCAACTATTGTCGCGGCTCGAAATACTTCGTGTTCTTCTGGTGCTCGGTTTTCGTTAATCCAAGGGAAGATATCGACATCAACTAACCGGGAAATTATCTGTACAATTTTCCCCAGATTGATGGCTATATCCACTTGATTCATTTGAGGGGGTAATCGGCCATCTTTTTCCATACTGTTTACCAAAGATTTCGGAACGTTTGCCAGCCCTACTAATCTATCGCGGGCTATTGGCGGGGCTGTGGACATCCGTAATGCTGCAAGAATCGCGGGGGCATTCCTTAAATGTTCAAGGCTTAGTCCTTTTAGAAGGTTGGTTCTTTGCAGCATGGTTTGAACATACTCAGTGGCCCGTAAACGTTCTTCTCGATAAGTTTGTGGCGCAAAATTTAGGAACCATTGGTTATACAAGTCAACAGACTGAGCTATATCTTTTTTCCACTTACCTGGCTGATCTAAATTTACACCCATTGACAACCTCTCCTAAGCATTCAGTGAGATGTTGATAATTTGATACATATCAGATACGTGACGCAAGGTTTTAGTTTTATGCGTCAACTGTATCACAATTTCGATCAAAAGGTCAAATTCGGAGGGATGGTGCTGTTACTTCGTAGAGGATTAACGTGCGGCGCGCTTACCTCTGGCGACCTAGCGCACCCGGCGCTTCCATTCGTCTTTCAACTGCAGCTGGCGAGGCGTGGCCCCCGATGACAATGACAGGAAATCGGCCACCAGGCGGTTGAATTTGTTTTGCTCATCGAGCATGGGGAAGTGACCCGAATTTTCAAACACCACCTGGTGGGTGTTTTCGGGCAGCAGGGCCACTTGTTCCGGGGTGGGCGCGCCTTCCACTGCCGGGTCATTTTGCCCGTATACCAGCAGGCAGGGGGTATCCATGCCCTGGGCTATCTGCCCTAAATTAATGCGCTGCAGATGCGAGAGCGAGTATTGAATGGCGCGCTGATCGGCTTTGGGAGCTTCCTGGCGGGCGGCTTCGGTTTCGGGGGCGCGGCCCAACAGCCAATCGGCCAGTTCAGCCGGCGGGGCGGTATACAAGCGCTGATTCAAGGTGTGGTGACCATTAGGCAGGCTCACCGCCATCACCCGGTCAACCCATTTGCGGTTCATGCCGGCGTAAAGCAAGCCTACCACCGCACCCAGGCCATGCCCGATAATGGCGATCTTGCCAATGCCCATCTCTTGCAGGAATTTATCGAGCAGGGTGGCTTGCTGCTCTAGCGAATAAAAGTTGGGCACTTTGGCCGAATCTCCAAAGCCCCACAGATCGATGGCGTAAGTGCGAAATGAAACGGATGCAGCTTGCATGCTGGGAATCCAATAGCGCCACGATCCCACCCAGCCATGCAGAAATACCAGCGGCTTGCCTCGCCCTAGTACTTCGTAGTGCACAATTTCATCTTGCAAAATGACAACGCTCATTCATGTCCTTCAAGTGCTTCTTGTAAGCCTGCGGCTGCCCTGGGTTACTGGCGGGCTGTCTCATGCCGATCTCAGCCAGGGGGACGGCGCAAGCCCGCGGCCCGCCCCGCCCAAAGACCTAGCCGCGTTTATATTTCAACAACAGCGCTTTGATTTTCTCGTTTAGCTGATCGGGCGAGAAAGGCTTCAAAATATATTCTTCTGCACCCATTTCTAAACCGGTGCGCACTTCGCTTTCCTGACCCTTGGCGGAAAGGAACACCACCGGAATATCTTTGGTGGCCGCGTTGGCTTTAAGCTGTTCGCAGGCCTCGTAGCCGGTCATGCGCGGCATACGCACATCCATTAAGATCAAATCGGGCTGAGCCGTCTGCGCCGTCACATACGCTTCTTCTCCGTTGGCCGTAGGAATCACTTCGTGCCCACCGAAGCGCAGGGTGAAGGTAATCAGGTCTCGGATATCACGTTCATCTTCAGCGATTAATATTTTTGCCATTGCTTCAACTTTCATCCGTTTATCCCTGGGGTTTTGCAGCCGCAGGGCAACTTATCCTTCAGGTTTGTATACCGGCAGCGTAAACGAGAATGTGCTGCCCTGGCCGGCTTTTCCGGAGCTGGTTAGCCAGATGCGCCCACCGTGCATTTCCACCAGGTTGCGCACAATCGAAAGCCCCAGGCCGGTTCCCGCCACGCCCAAGTTGAGGGTGCTTTCGCCGCGGTAGAAGCGTTCGAACACTTGCTCTTGATCTTCAAAGGGAATGCCCACGCCGCTATCTTTCACATCCACTTGAATTACGCCGTCTTCCTCATTCAAACTCAGGCTAACGGTAATGCTGCCATCGGGCAAGTTATATTGGAAGGCGTTATCCAGCAGGTTGTCGATCACACGGCGGATGCGGTCGGGGTCGGCCAGGCTGCGGGGCAGGTTTGGCGGCGCTTTCTTTCCCAACACCACCTTCTTGGCGTCACCGGAAATTCGGCGCTGCAGGTCGGCAATGGCGTTGTCCAGCAGATCATCCATGTTGACCGGTTGTAAGCTGAGCGTGACCTTGCCCGATTCAATTTGGCTAACATCCAACAAGTCGTTCACCAGCACCGTCAGGCGCTCGGTGTTGCTCTTTACCACCTGTAAGAAGTTATTCTGCTGTTCACTTAATTGTCCGGCTGCGCCCATCAGCAGAATTTCGACATAGCCCTTGATGGAGGTCATGGGGGTGCGTAATTCGTGGCTCACTGTGGCGACAAATTCCGATTTGAGGCGGTCTACTTCAACCTGGTGGGTTACGTCTTGGAAGATGGAAACGGTTCCCAAGAAGTCGCTGCGCAAAATTACCGGGGCCAGGCGCACAGCGATCACGCGAGCGTCTTCGAGGGTGAGTTGTTCGGCGTAGGTATCGCCAGAGCGGTAGGCGCGAGTGTCTTGCGACCAGGTGACGATGGTTTGCATCCATTGGTGGGTGGCGCGGCCAAACAAGCCGGAGAAGTGTTCCAGTGATTTGCCCAGCACGGCGGCGCGCTCCAGGCCCAGGATCTTCTCGGCGGATTGGTTGAAGAGAGTGATGATGCGGTTGGCGTCGGTAACGATCACCCCGTCGGCCACCGCCTCCAAGATAGCCTTTGAGCGGCTGGTTTCCACCTGCTGGCTGCGGAGCATTGTGCCCAGGTCTTCCGCCTGATCGCGGATCAGCCGGTAAAGCTCGGCGTTGTTGACGGCCACAGCCACCTGATTGGCGGCGGCCTGCACCAGGTCGAGCTGATCCATCGAGAAGTGATAGACTTCGGGGTGGAAGAGCAGCAGGCAGCCCAGTGCTTCAGCGCCGCTCATCAACGGCACACCCAAGGCGCTGCGATGCTGGAAGGGCGGGCGGTCTTCCCCATCGGCATAGGGCAGCGAAATCCAGCGCTCATCGATCAGCAGATCGGGGATCATAGCCGACTGGCGCTGCGAGATGATCCAACCAGCCAGGCCCTCATCCAAATCCAGCGGAGTAGTGCTGCCTTCGTTGGTCGGTCCTGGTGTGTAGCCGATGGAGGCCAGGCGGTTGAGCTTCCTTTCGCCGGGGCGGGCGATGAGGATCGTAATTTGGGCGGCGTCTACATATTCGCTTAAGACCTGCAAGGTGCGGTTTAGCACCTGGTCCAGATCCAGGCTGGCAGAGAGTTCCGAAATGATGCGCAGCAGCGTTTCGGCGCGCTGGCGTTCGCGGCCTAGTTCAACGGTGCGTTCGGCCACGCGTTGTTCCAGGTCTTCGGTGAGGGAAAGGGTTTCGGCCAGCAGGTGGGCGTTTTGCAGGGCAATGCTTACCTGGTTGCTCATGGTGCGGGCCAGCTCCACTTCGTCGGGGCCAAAGCGGTCGTTCTCATTGCCATGCGCCACCAGCATGCCTAATAGCTGCGGATCTTGGGCGCGATCACTGCCGGGGTTCACCACGGGCACAATTAGCAGCGAGCGGCTTTGGTGGTAGTGCAAGAAGGGTTGCAGGGGGGCGAGTTCTGGTTCTTCGGCGACGTTTTCGGTGTTAAAAATGCCTTGCGTCTGGCGGAGACGTTCGAAAATGGGCGCATTGGGGATCACCGCCCCAGGCAAGAATGGTGAGTTGTTGCTGGCATATGGATACTCAGCCCGCAGCACCATTTGTGTGCTGCCTGCCAGCGGCCCGCTTTTCCCAGAACCACGACGGCTTCCGTCGATGGGTTCCACCGTCAGCGCCGAAGCTGCGGAGCAGTTCATCAACTGCATAAACTCTTGAACGGCGTAGTCCAATATCCGGTTGGCGTCGAGCGAGCCGCTTAACTCAATCGAGAGCCGGTTGAGGATGCCCAAGGTCTGCGAGCGTTGGTCGAGTTCACCGGTGCGGCGCACGCTTTCTTCGTATAGATCGGCGTTCACCAGGCCGGAGGCGGCCTGGGCGGCGTAGTTGGCGCCTACCTGGATGTCATCGGATGAATAGAAGCCCGGTTCGGCTTTTTCCAGGGCGATGACTCCGATCACCACGCCGGAGGCGATCAGGGGGACGCCTAACCAGGATAGAAATTCGTAACCCAGGTTATCTTCTTCGCCATCGCTCACATCGGCCATGGAAAGGGCGCGGAAGCGCTCGTCTTTGCGCACATCGCTAACCCAAATGGGCCGCCCGGTCTGCGCCATTTCGTTGAGCAGCACACTGTCTTCCATATCCACAGCCAGGCCCACGCGCTCGTCGCTATCGGTAAAGCCGCGCGCCGAGCGGATGACCATGCGCCGGCTGTGGGTGGCCTGGTTAATCGGGGCGTCGTCGTTCTTTTGGCGCAGCCACAGCGTGCCGGTGTCGTAAGGCAAAATATCCTTAAGTTGGTCGAGCAGCGTATCGATCAGTGCTTCGGAGCGCAGATTGGCGGTGATGGTTGCGCCCACCTTGCTGAGCGCTTGCAGCTGCGTGGAACGCCGCCGTGAGGCCTGGTACAGGCGGGCGTTTTCCAGGGTGAGGGTGGTTTGTTGCGCCAGCGAGGTGATGACCGCCAGGTCGTTGCTTGTGAAGGCGTGCGTGTTCTGTGTGTTATCCAACACGATCACCCCCAAGGGCAAGGCGCGCGCCTGGCTAATTTGTGTATCTTGGGTGGAGCCGCGCAGGGATGTGCCGGCAATGATGGGCGCTGCCAGGCTCGAAACCGGCAGGCGACCGGCGGTCACGTTGCGATAGTGCAGCAAGTTCTCTGGCGAAAGGTTGTAGTGGCGAGTGAACTGCACTTCATCAATGTTGATGGCGCTGCACTGTTCGAACACCTGCCCGGCCAGGCCCTCCCCAGGGCGATATACCATGCTAAGCAGTTCGTCCATCTTGGTATAGCCGGAGGCCATTTGCGGGATAAGCACGTTCTGGCGGGGGTCGTACAGCATCACCATCGCCAGGTTGGCGTTGGGCACGGCGCGCAGCGCATTTTCCATCAGGGTGCGCAAAATACCCGCCGGTTCTAACCCACCCAACTGCCGGCTAAAATCGAGCAGTAAGTTGACTTCGTTTAAGCGGCGCTGCGTATCTTCCACAATTCGCAGGTTCTGCAGAGCAATCGCCACCTGGCGACCCAAAAGCTCGAACAGCTGGCGATCTTCGGGGGTGAAGGGCGGGGCGTAACTTTGCCCAATGCCCAGCAGCGCCGCCGATGGTTTGGAGGCGGTTTTGCCGTTGCGCCCCGCAGGCAGGGCGTCTAGCACGGGCAGGCTGAAGAAGCGGCGCGCTTCCAGGGCGCGCAGCAGCGGCGTGCCCTGCCAGTCGTTATCGCTGCTTAAGTCGGAGACTAGCAGCAGCTCGTTATTCAACAAGCTGTGGCGCAGCGGGTTACGCTGCCCTAAGAGCGCTTTGGGGTTCACCTCAGCCGGAATATTGCCCAAGGCGGCGATGAGGTTCAGCCCGCTGCTGGTGGATTCGGCCAGCAGCACCACATCCACCCCCATGCGCATCATGGTTTCGGCCGCCAGGGTTTGCAGCAGGTCTTGCCGATTGGGCTGTTTACTGACCACCTGGGAAATATCCAACCCGGCCTGGATGCGGTGGGCGCGCCGGCTGAGGTTCTGGATGGTGATGGTGCGTTCCAGGTCTTTGTGCAGCAGCACCGGCAGATGCTGCTGGGCCTGCCGGGCGGCTTGTTGGGCCATGTTTAGATCTTGGTTGGTGCGCTGAAGTCTGAAGCGCAGTTCGCTCACTTTGAGCTGGTTTTCGATCACCAATGCTGCCTGGCCGCTAAAAATTTCCAGGGTTTCGAGGGTGGTATGGTCGGGCCGGCGGTTATCGCGCGGCGCATCAACGCTCAACATCCCTAACGGCTCGCCGTTGGCGCTGAACAGGGGCGCCATCAGAATATCTGCCGGTTTCCAGGCGTTGGGGCTATCTTCGGGAATCCCGCCGTCGTCGCGGGCTTGAGGTCTATAGGAGCGAATATCGGTAGGAATGCTCTGCACACCCGAAGGAATGAAATAGACCCGGCCAAGCTTAAATTCGGGGCGCAGCATCTCCATCATACTGTCGAAGGGGGCCGGGTGAGCGCGCAGCTCGGCGAAGCTGGGCAGTGGGATGCCCGCGCCGGCCACACGTTCCAGTTGATTCTTCTCGGCATGGTATACGCTAATCAGCACCGTTTCAAAGGGGGTTGAGCCTTGCACGGCGTAGGCAATGGCTTCCAGGGCCTGGTCGATGGGCTGTTCGCTTTGCAGCACCTGTGAAACCTCAAAGATCTTAGAGAGCGCCTCCACGCGGCGGTTGAGTTCTTCGGTGCGCTGTTTCTGTTCAGAGAAGCGCTGCGTGTTGCCCAGGGCGATGGCTGCTTGCACCGCCAACGCCTCGGTAATCTCACGCTCGGCTTGGGTAAAGTGCTGCGCTTGCCGGGCGTGCAGGTGAATGAGGCCGGCCACCTGCCCCTGGTAGGCGATGGGGATGACCATGGCCGAGCGTATGCCGCTGTGGGCGGGTTTGAGGTTTGGTATGGCGGCGATAGCCAGGGCGGCTGCATCGCCGTCTGGGGGGGCGGTTGGGCTTTCGCCTTCTTGTGCCTTTGGCCGGGCGGCTTCCAGGGCGGTGAAGTCGTCTATCACCACCGCCTCGCCTTGTTCAAGCACCCACTGTTCCAGGGGGTGCAAATTTTCGCTCAGGGCGTGCCCCAGGTTAATTAAGATGGGAATGCGCCCGTCATCCGGAATCCAACCGGAGCGCACGGCGTACAGCTTTTCGGTGTCGAACAGCATAATTGCGCCGCAATCGGCGCGGGTGACGCGCAGGGCTTCATCGAAGACGCGCTGCAGCAGATCGTCTAGCTTGAGGGTGGTGTTGAGTTCACGCCCGATGCGGGCCAGCGCGGTGAGTTCGTCAACCCGCCGGCGCAGACCCTGATCGGTCTGAGAATATAAACCGGCGCGCTCGATGGCAGCGGCCAGCTGTCCGGCGGCGGTGGCAATCGTTTGTGCATCGCCATACGAGAAGAAGCCCGGCAGGTTGCTGGCTAACATCATCTCGCCCAGGGCGCGTTCGCGCGCCATGAGCGGCACGTTGATCACCGAACAGATGCCCCGCTCTTGCACAATGCGGTGATAAATATCTGGTAAGGGGGCGCTCTCAGTCACGTTGGAGCTAACCCACTGCTGCCGGCTGCCGGTGACGGTGAGCGAGAACTGTGGGTCGTCGATGGCGATGCGCCCCAAGCGCACCGCTAATTCAGGCCCTACGCCAAACAGCGACGGACGGTGCAGGCGCAGTTCGCCGTGGGTTTCATCAATAAGGAAAATAATTGCCATATCGGCCTGGAGCAAGCGCCCCAGATCGGAGAGGGAATACTTGATGATCTCCTCCAGCGTGGCGGAGGAGGAAGTGAGGCTGGCGACCCGCCGCAGGGTTTCGGCGCGCTGTGCTCGCCGGCGCGATTCCTGTACCAGGTTGGCGTTTTCGATGATGGGGGCGGCTTGCCCGGCCACAATCGAAATGAAGCGCAGATCGTTCTGATCGAAAGGCGCGCCGTCGTGTTTGTTGGCCGCCAGCAGATAGCCTAACGTCCGGCGGCTGGTGGTGAGCGGCATGAGCACGGCCTGGCGCATGGCCGAAGCCATGGCGATGGCGTGCAGTTCCAGGGCGTTTATGCGCTCGTCTTCGGTGGCATGGTTGGCGATCACCGCATCGCCGCTTTGCCATACCCGTTCGGCTTCGGAATCGGGTTGGATGGTGGTCTGGCAATAGGACATCAGATCGGGGTGGATGCCCTTAAAGGGCATTTGCCCTTCAAGAGAGCGGGTCAGTTCATCGTAGATCATAAAGCCCAAGATATCCACGTTCAACAGTGGGGCAATGCTTTCGATCAGGCGGCTGTACATATCTGATGCGTCGCGAACCGCGGTAACGGTGCGGGCCAGGTTTGCCAGGCCGGCCAGTTCTTCGGAGCGCGCCAGCTGTTCTTGGAAGAGCAGCGCATTTTTGAGCGCCACGGAGGCCTGGCCCGCCAAAAGCTGCAGCAGCTGTAAGTCGCCTTCGGTATAATTTTGGGCCGAAAGCGAGGCCAATTCTAGCGTTCCTAGCAGCTCGCCGGCGATCACCAGGGGCACACCCAGGTAAGATTGGAAGGGGAATCGCTGCCGATCTAACGCCGGACGGGGGCCTTGAAAACTGTTGACATCATTGATGCGTAGGGCTTGCTGTTTCGTAACCAGCAGACCGGAATAGCCCTGCGTCGATTCGTAGCCTTCCGGAGCTTTTTCCAGGTGCTGGTCTACGCCCGGTAAACCCACCATGCGGTAGGGCAGCAGACGTTGATTTTCCTCGTCCCACAGGGTAATTTCCAGGTAATCGGATGGCAGCAGTCGCCGGCAGCTTTGCAGAATGACAAACAGGGTTTGTTCCAGGTCGAGGCTGGCCGACATGGCTTGGGAGAGTTCTGTAAAGGTGCTGAGCGATTTGGATTGTTCATCGTAGGCGGCGCGCTCGCCTGGGCCGCCGGCCGCGGGGAGGGGGGTGTCGAGGACGATTTTGGGGCGCCGCAGCGAAACCAGCATGGCGCTGGAAAACTCTTGCCCAGAGCCAATGCTGCCCGGCGCATAATAGGATGTGCCTTCGACAAATTTGCCATTGAGGGTGAAGCCAGCGCGGCCCTCGGTGGAGCACAGCAGCATGAAGGCTTCTGAAGGGCGCGCCTTGCGCGCCAGGTTCTCTAAGTTAGGTTCATCTTCCCAAACGTTGAACAGCTCGCGGGCCAGGGGGTTGAGATAAGCCACGCGCCCACCGACCTGCACCAGCAGCACGGCTTCGGTGTGCGATTGAATGTGGGGAGAATTGGGAGGGGTGGGAGGAGGGGTGGCGGAGGGGCGCAGTTGGGGGGTAACGCGCAGCGCCAACAAGGCCAGTAAAGCCAGGCCAAGCCCAAGCGCCGTTAAAATCAACCCCAGTATGGTTGGATTCACGCCCAAAAATCCTTATTTACCGATACGAATTAAATTAGCGCCGCTACCCATTTAGACGGCGCGCTTCTGCCGCCATTTCGGTAATTTCGCGGATATCGGCGAAATCGTAGCGCGATGGGCTGACATCGCCGACAGCCAGGCTCATCAAGGGAGCTTTGACATCTTGCCCATCTGCTCCGCGGGTGATGATGAAGCCTTGCTCGCGATCCATGAAGCTGTAATGAGAAAGCACTTCCTGATCGAAGCGCTCGCGCAGGCGTTTCATCATTGCCGGGGCGGATTGATCGGTGGTGATGATGATAAAGTTATCGCCGCCGGCATGGCCGATGAAGTCGTTGAGTGTGCCGGTTTGGTCTACCACCTCGCCTAAGAGCATGGCGGTAAAGCGCAGCACATCATCGCCGGCCACAAAGCCATACACATCCTTGAAGGCGTCGAAATGGCGAATGCGCAGGTCTAAAAATGTCCACATTTCCTGGCGGATAATTCGGCGCAGCTGTTCTTCAATCAGCCGACCGGTGGGCAAGCCGGAGCGCGGATCGGTGAGGCTTTGCTGTTCAGCGCGTTGAATGGCGCGCTGCACACGCAGTTTGAGTTCTTCAATATCGAACGGTTTGGTAATGTAATCGTCTGCGCCTAGTTCCAGGCCCTGAAGTTTATCGCGGCGTTCATCTTTTTGAGTTAAAAAGATGATGGGCACATGGCTGGTGCGCATATTGGTGCGCAAATTGCGGCACACCTCAAATCCGTCGATATCGGGCAGCATAATGTCTAGCACGATCAAGTGCGGCAGGCTGGTGCGGGTCTTATCGAGCGCATCGCTGCCGCGCAAGGCCGTGTCTACCTCGTAGTTTTGGCTTGCGAAGTAGATTTTGAGCATGTTTGATATATCGGTGTCGTCTTCCACAATCAAAAGGCGGGCTTTGCCCATTTCGGCCTCCCCAGGAGTGGCAGTGTAGTTGGCGAGGCTCCCATTCCTCGCTCACACGGTTGGTTACAGCGCGCAGAAAGGATCACACACGCGATTTTCGTATGGATCTCTGGCGGTCACATGGGTACATGTTCCATGATACCACATCCCAATCCGTAAGGCAGATTTTATTGTATGTGAGTTGAACATGCAATAAAAGCGGCCTAAATTTGGGCATGGCGGCGCACTTGCTCAATCTGCTGATCGGTCACAGCGTGTTCGAAAGAGCGAAAACCGCTTAACTTAAAACCGTGCCGGGCACAGAGTGCGGCGGTTTGGCGCACATGTTCTGCGCTAAAATCGCGCCCCACGGTGTAATCTTCAAAGCGTCCTTCCAGGGCCAGGGCCATCGTTTCGGCCATGCAGGCATAGGCTTTACCGGGGGGGAAGCCGAAGTTGAAGTGAAAATCCACCGGGCCAGGGACTTCCACCATGCCGCCATCGATTACCAACACGTCGTTGCGGGCTGCGGCCACACGGGCGGCCACATCGCGGGGGCGCGCCACATCGCACACCACGCTGCCGGGGCGCAGATGTTGCGGTTCGATGAGGGTGTGCAGGGCGCTGGTTACGGTGATGATAATTTGCGCTTGTTTGAGCGGCTCAAGCGATAGGCTGGGGATGACGCGGCAGGCCTGGCCGGCGGTGCGCTCCAGGGCGGGCTGGAGGCTTTCCAGGCTGCGCCCGATCAGGTGTAACTCGGCCACTTCGGAGGCCAGCAGCTCGGCGCACACCCGGCCCACCGCCCCGCCCGCCCCCACCACGGCGGCTGTGGCTGAAGCCGGCTCCACACCCATGCGCCGCGCCGCTTCTTGCACGGCCTGGATGGCAATCGCCACCGTGTAGGCGTCGCCAGTGGTGACCGGAATGTCCAGCGCCTGGGCAATCGTCTGGCCGGCGTCGCCCACCACCGAGGTAAACGCTCCCAAGCCCAGCATCTGCGCCCCCAATTTCTCGGCCAGCCGCCCGGTTTGGATGATTTTGCGATAGACTGTTTTTTCCGGCAGGGATAACATGCGCGCCGGGGTGTAGGGGCAGGCCACGAACCAGCCGGTGATTTGCTTGCCGGTGGCGGCGGAGGTGACGCCTTCGATTTCTGAGATATACAGCGGCGGGAAGAAAGTGGAAAGGAAGTTGATCTGGCGTTCGCTAAACAGCCGCGCCCCCAGTGGGAATTTGCGGGCCACATCGCGTTTAACATCTATGGGGTGGATGATGAAAGCGAAGCTATCCACGTGCTACCAGGATTCCTCGGTTTTCTCGCCATGGCGCGGGTACAAGCGGGGGTGCAGGTTGGCAAACGGCAGCTTGTGATGGTCGCTGTCTTCATAGCGCACGTTGCGTTCGATGACCCGGCGGTCGTTGGAGGCGAACAGCACCACATCCGATTCGATGGTGCGGGCCGGGAAGATGATCATGCCGGCCCCGATGCGACAGTTATGTCCCACGCAGCCGCCTAGCACCGGGCGGTTGGCTAAGCTCAGCTTGCCGCTGCCATCCACAGCCCGTAAGGGCGATGGCAGCAGGTTAAAATCGGTGAAGGTGGAGCCGGCTCCCAGGAAAGTGTTGCGCCCCACCACGCACATTTGCAGGCAGGTGTTTTGGGCCACCATGCTGTTATCCATCAGGGTAGTCATGAACAGGGCGGCGCGGAAGGGGAGGAAGGCCCCGTCGCCCACCACCGAGAGCATCAGCTGGCAATCTTGGGAAATGTTGACGTTATCGCCGATGACGCAGTTTTCGATGACGGCCCCGGCGTTGATGGTGACGTTGTTGCCGATGGTGGTGGGGCCGTGGATGATGGAGCGTGGGTCGATGACGCAGTTGCGCCCGATCTTCACCAATGGCGAGCTTTCCAGCACCTGGCGGCCTTCGAACATGGCCCGCGCCAGCACGCCCAGCTTGAAAGACCAGGCTTTATTGAGCTTATCTTCAAAGCGCGCCCCACGGGTGAACAGACCAAAGACCACATCGGCGATGAAAATATGCACCCACGAATCGATGGCTAACAGGGCGCGCTTGGGAACCTGAAAGGTGAGATCGCCCTGTTCGAAGGCCATATAGGTGGGCACGTGGTAGTAGCCGGCTTCGATGGTTTGCATGTCTACGATCACCGGCTCCATGTCATCCATGGCGTTCATGTCCATTTGTTCGAGCTTGATGCCGGTGGGGAAGTACCATAAATCGGCCAGGTACAGGTCATTATAGGGGGTGTAGGATGTAGAGAGCGGTAGGGCGTGTTCTCGGAAGGCCGGTTCGTCGGGAGAGAAGGCCGCCCGGCAGGGCTTGCGGTGTCTGCCGGCTTGGTCCAGGAATGCGCGCATAAATTCGGCGTCGAAATACAGGTTATCGCGATGCACGAGGGCGGGTTCGCGGGTTTCCGGCAGGGTATCCCAGGCGTTTAGCTCCAGTTCACGCAGGGTGTAGGGAGCCAGCACATCGCGCTGCGAAAGCCAGAGGGGTTTATTCATAATGCGCAAATCGCGCGCCGGTTCGTTAAAGGGGTCGATAAAGCGTTCGTCTTTAAGGATAATGCGTAAAAATTTCTCTGGGGCAGCCATGCTTTAAACGCCTTCTTTCAGCGCCGGCGCATCTAAAAAATCACGCAAGATGGCGGTGAACTTTTGCGGTTCATCCAGCATAATAAAATGACCAGCAGTGGGAAAACGCTCAATGCGGCTGTGGGTTACACCGGCCAGGAGCGGCCTCCACTGTTGTGGGTCTACCACAATATCTTTATCGCCATACATGCCCATCACCGGCGATTGAATGGTGTGAAGATTAGGCCGCAGGTCGGTTTTGCGCAGCGAGGCGATGCTCATCAGGAAAGATTCTAGCGTGGTGCTGGAAAGATCGCGATCCATATAGTCGGGCCAATGGGGGTCGCGGGTGTAGAAGGGCGACATGATGCGGAAGCTGGCGCGCAGCCCCCACAGGTTATGATAGACAATGGAGGCTACCAGCCGGCGCCCAAACAGGCGCAGCAGCAGCGAAAGCGACGATCCTACAATGGGAGAGCCGATCACCACCACTTTGCGCACCCGCTCTGGGTAGCGCATGGCCACAGCCAGGCTCACTGTGCCGCCCATGCTATGGCCCACCAGCGGCGCGCTTTCAATGCCCAGCTGTTCCATAAACTGATCGACCAGGGTGACAAAATCTTGTACGTCGTAAGTGGCGCGCTTTTTACCCGATTCGCCAAACCCCCAAAAATCAAGCGCATAGGTCCGGTAGCTGCGCCCCAGGTGGGCCATGGTTTCTTGCCACAAGCCCCAAGAACCCAGCCAGCCATGCAGTAAGATGACGGGCTTGCCACGCCCGTAGACCTCGTAGTGGACGATTCCCTGATCAGTGGTAAAGGATGACACAAACAGCCTTTTTTACCGCCCTGGCAAGCCGGGGGCGCGCTTTTACTTTGATTCCATTTCGGCCAGAATACTGTAAAGCAGTTCTAGCAATACGTTTTTGACGGTTTCTTTGTTGGTGGCAACGCAAGGCAGCAGTTTAATGCGCGGGTCGAGCCGCAGGGCAATGCGCATATCGTCTATTTCCCAGGCGTCTTCACGGTCTTGTTTGTTAGCCGCCACCACATAGGGGGTGGGGGCGTAGGCGCGGAAGGTCTCTAAAATGTTGCGCGCTTCACGGAAGGTTTCGGGGCGGGTGCTATCGACCATCACCACGAAACCCAACATGCCTTCGGATAAGATCTCCCACATGAAGTCGAATCGCTTTTGGCCCGGCGTTCCGAAAAGGTATAACACCAGATCGTCATCGACGGTAATACGCCCAAAGTCCATGGCTACCGTTGTCGTCTCTTTAACGCGTTCCGCTTCAGATGAAATGCGCTTTTCGGTGGAAACAACGGCGATTTCACTAACAGAACGAATAAATTCCGTCTTACCGGCGTTAAAGGGGCCTGTAACAACCATTTTTACCGTTTGCATGCGTCTGTCCTTCGCGATCAAGTATAGCAGTGCCAGTTCTGGAGGTCAAATTACATCGAACGAATACGATTGATTAATCGATTGAGCAAGCCTTTTTGTTCTTCGATGTTGGCCTGCGGCGGCTGAACCCGGGGCGCGGTTTGGCTGACGGGTGGGGGCGGCATGCCGCCGCTGGGGCGGGTTAGCTCCACCAGCCCGGCTTGCAGCAGCGAATAGACAATGCGCCGAATTTCCACATCCGAAAGCTTGGTGGTATGGGCGATCTGACGGATGGTGTTCTTGGGGCTAATGTAAGAGACCACACGCCATTCTTCCACGCTCAGGTTCATGCTGCGAATGTTGGCGCCGGGTCGTTCGGCGAACTTGAGCGCCATATCCAGGTTGGGGATTTCATCTTGCAGTTGTTCCCACTCGCGCACACGCCGCGAGCCTTCGATGATGATATTCTCCAGCGAAATGCGCACAGTGATTTTATCGTCGGGGGGGAGAACATCATTTTCGAAGCGGAATAATCCTTCCACCCAGGTGAACAGGCGGTTGACCACGCCGACGAAATGGGTTTGCAGGCTGGTGATGATGTCTTGCTGGTTGATGTAGTTGGCGTTTACCAGCAGCAGGCCCAATTCTTTATCGCTCATGCCGCCGGCGCGTTCTTTGAGCGCCCGCTGCTGGATGGCGTTGAGTTTGTTAGCGCGATACAGGATGGCAATCAGGCTGTTATCTTCTTGTCCGGCTTGAGCGTAGGCCAGCTTGCCTTCTCTAAAAGAGACCCATACTTTCTCGCCAGGCCCTTCGATAATCAACGTGCCGGTTTTACGGGCCAGGTTGATCAAGTTTAGCAGCTGTGTAATTGTGAAATCGCGAAGGTTGCCCTTTAATGCCATACTGGCCTCAATCTTTAATAAAAGGATGCCATGATTATACTTGCAAGGCATAGCTGCGTCAAAGGTTAAGAAAGCGTGAATCCCTACAAGTTAGTAAGGCGGCGGTTTTTATGGGCTTAAAATGGCCGGCAAGGGATTAAAGTTTGACTTGACAGGAGCATACCTCGGTTGTATAATGCGCCTCGCCTGGAAAACAGGTGCATTCCTCGATAGCTCAATGGCAGAGCGGGCGGCTGTTAACCGCTAGGTTGGAGGTTCGAGTCCTTCTCGAGGAGCAAGTGTAAGCGCAGCCCGCCGGATGTCTTCGGCGGGCTGCGCTTTTTACGCGGTATACTTTCCGGTAATAACCCCACCTAATTCACCTTACACGGAGAATCTATGTCCCCCAACCCCACCCTTGAACTGCTCGAACAGCGCCGTTCGGTGCGGCGCTATGCCCCAACGCCGCTAACGGCGGACGAGAAAGACGCCATTATTGCTGCTACCTTGCGCGCGCCGACTGCCGGAGCGATGATGCTGTATACAATCATCGAGGTGAATGACGCCGCGGTGCGCGCCCGCCTGGCGCAAACCTGCGACGACCAGCCCTTTATCGCCCAGGCCCCCTACCTGCTGCTGTTTTTGGCCGATTATCAGCGTTGGACGGATTTGTACGATGCCGCCGGTTGCGAGCAGTTGGCGCATGAGTTGGGGCGAAAGCCGCGCCGCCCGTCGGAAGGCGATTTATTCCTGGCCTTTATGGACACGATGATCGCGGCGCACACCGCGGTGATTGCTGCCGAAGCACTGGGCATCGGCTCGTGCTACATTGGCGATATTATCGAGCATTGGGAAGAACACCAAAAGATATTCAACCTGCCGCGCTACACCTTTCCGGCGGCGTTGGTGTGTTTTGGCCGTCCCGAACAACCTCAGTCGGCGCGTCGCACGGCGCGGTTCGAGCGTCGTTTTATTGTCCACCAGGATGCCTACCGGCGCTTTTCCCCCGCAGAACTTAACGAAGTGCATCTGCCGCATGGGCTGCATTCCTTTGAACCGCGCGAGTATTCGAATGGAGCGCGCAACATTGTTCAGTTTAACTACACGCGCAAATTCACGGCTCCATTTTCGTTGGAGATGGGGCGCTCAGTGCGCGCCATCCTAAAGAATTGGGAAGATGAATAGACAACCCGGTTAGAACAGCGGCTGCGCCGGCCTTTCCGCCCGGCGCACCGCTGTAGAGAGAAGGCGTTTGCTAACAGCCGCATCCGGTTTACCAGGCGTGGGCATAGGGGGCGGAAATAAAAACAGAGCCGCCTAAAAGTATATTTAGACGGCCCCAAATAAGAAAACTTGGCTGGGCGGTTGGCCTTCGCCACAGATGCTAATCGGCGATGAGCGCAGCTTAATCTTTCTTCGAGCTTTCCTTAGAAGCGCTTTCCTTAGAAGAACTTTCAGATTTAGATGCAGACTCCGACTTAGCTCCAGACTCGGGCTTAGGCCCAGAATCGGACTTGGCGCTGCTCTCGCTGGTGGAGGCGGCCGACTTTTCGCCGCTTTCATCGCTCTCATGCTTGTGCCCGCGGGATTGCTGACCGGAAGGCGAGCGGTGATCGGTTGAATAGAACCCCGAACCCTTGAAGACAATACCCACGGGTTGAAAGACCTTCTGCAAGGTCTTCTTGTTACATTCTGGGCAGCGGGTTAGCGGAGCATCGCTAAATTTTTGCTGTTGATCGAAACGCACCCCACAATTGGTGCAACGGTACGTGTAAATTGGCATACAACACCTCTAACACCTGGTAATTCCCTCGGCTTTAACCGATCACAGATTATAGTCCTGCCGGCGCGCAAAGGCAAGGGGCGTAGAAGGATTCATACAAAATATTAAGGCGTGGCCGATGGTTTGGGCGTGGCCGACGGGCGCGGTGTTTTGGTGAGGGTGGGCGTGGCCGATGGTTTGATCGTGGCCGACGGGCGCGGTGTTTTGGTGAGGGTGGGGGTGGGCGGCGGCGGGGTGGCGGTGGCCTTTAGCCGCGCCTGGGCCAGGGTGCGCCATTCGCTGGGCGCTGCGTCTGCCGGCAAGGCCAGCAGCGCTTTCCAGGCGCGCCCGGCGGAGGGCATGTTGCCGATTTTCTCCAGCAGTTGGGCGCGCCAATACCACACTTGCGCCATTTCAGCGTCGGTTTTCGCTTTATCTTCGGCGCGCCGCACCTGATCGACGGCTTCGCTCAGGTAGCCGGCGGCCATCAGGCTGCGGGCGTAGTTGATGTTTACATCAAATTGCTGCGGGCGCACCTGGTAGACGTAGTACATATCGTTGAGCGCCTTCGGGCCGTTATCCAGCTCCAGGTAAGTAAGCCCGCGCAGGTAATAGGCGTCTACCAATTTGCGATCCATGCCAATGGCCTGGTCTAGCACTTTGAGCGTATCGCTGTAGCGTTCCTGGAGAAATAAGCCCTGCGCCTGGATGACATACGCCAGGGCGTCGCCCGGCGCGTAAAGCAGATAGGTATCGATGGCCTGCATAGCGGTGCGGTAATCGTTATTGGCGGCGGCGGCCTGTCCCAGCACCTTGTAGCCTTCCAGCAAAGTCTCGTCCAGGCGGTTGGCCTGGCGGGCGCTGGCATAAGCATCTTTCGCCAGGCCTTGGGCCAGCTGCACCCGCGCCAGGGTGAGGTAATAGATGGCGGAACCGGGGCGCAGCTCCTCCACCCGCTCCAGGTCTTCCAGTGCGCCCTGGGGATCGTCGCTCGCCAGGCGAACATCGGCGCGCATCAGGTAGGCTTCGATAAAGTTGGGGTCTTTCTCGATAGCGGTGTCAAGATCGGGGCCAATTTTAGCCGCCGGGTTGAGCGCCAGGTTGGCTTGGGCGCGACCCAGGTAGGCGGGAGCAAAGTTCGGATTAATGCCGATGGCTTTTTTGTAAGCCGAGGCGGCTCCCTTAAAATCGCCCTGCATACGTAAAATTTCGCCTAGCAGATAGGGAATATCCGGCGCATCGGGCGACATTTGGGCGGCCTGGGTTAAGTTAGATATGGCGAGGCTGTAATCGCCGCGCAGCATGGCGCGTTCGGCGATCTGAAAAGCTTCGTTAGAAGCGTGTTTGGTGGCGATGTAAATCGGCGTGGGGGTGTAGGTGGAATCGAGGCGCATCCACAGCGGCGCTGGGCCGGCTTGGGTGGGGATGGCGGTGGGCGGAACCGGGGTGAAGTTGCGCGGCGTGGGCGTGGCGGTGTAGGTGGGGGTGGGGCCTTCGGTGCGAGTGGGGATAACCGCCGCCACCGACGGGCGCCCCCAGCCTTGCCAAACCACGCCCAAGGCCACTAACCCGGTAAGGGCCAGGGCTAAAAAGACGATCAGCCCCACCCGCACAACCGGGTTCGTCAGCAAGGCGCGCAGGCGGCTTGGTTCATCTATCTCTTGCATTTGCACCACCCACCGGCGGCGCTGCGGCGGCATGGGGGCCAGGTTGGTTTCAGGCGGCAGCGCTCCCAGCAGCACCAGGCCCTGCCGTACGGCGGCGTTTTGCGGGTCGAGCTTAAGCGCCGTTTCCAGGCAGTAGATTTGCTCGCGCGGGGTATCGACCACCGAACTCATGTACAGCCAGTAGGAGGGGTTGTTCTGGTTAGAGCGCAGCAGGCGCGTGAGCAGGTCTTTTGCTCGCCCGCGCTGCCCCTGGCGAATTGCCTCGATGGCCTCTTGAAGCATGACATCTTCAGCCATAGTTGCTTACCCTTGGGTCGTGAATATTGACCGGCCTTAACGATATACAACCGAAAGCGGTACAGGGATAAAGACCAAAACGAATATGATAATGCCCACTACCGCCATAAACTTGTGGGGGGCGTCGATTGGGGTGATGGCGTCGAGCGGTTCAGCGTAGATGCGGCCAAAGAAAAAAATTAGCCCGGCCCACAGCCACCAACCGCTCCAGGCCAGCCCCATGAAGCCTAGCGCCACTAACACGAACGGCAGCACCATGCGTGCCCGTTCTCGGCCTAATAGCACATACACCAGGTGACCCCCGTCTAGCTGCCCGGCCGGAATCAGGTTGAGGGCCGTCACCAAAAGGCCCGCCCACCCGGCCCACGCCACCGGATGCAGCATCACATCTATGCCGCCTTCGGGGAAAGGCGTGGCAGAGAAGAAGTAGCGCACCCAATACATGAAAGGCGATAGCCCGTTGAAATCAACCGGCGCCGGTAATAGTTTGCCAAACACTAAGAACTTGGCCCCCAGGTAGAGCAGCGAATTGCCTTCCATGGTGAAGCCCATGCCGGGTTGTAAGTCGGCGGTGCTCACGGGAGCTACCTTGGAGAGCCACAGCCCTAAGAGCAGCACCGGAACCGCCACCAGCAGCCCGGAAAGCGGCCCGGCCAGGCCAATATCCATCAGGGTGCGCTTGTTCTTAGGTATCTCTTTCATTTGGATGACCGCGCCCATTGTGCCAAAGGGGCTGAGTGGAAAGGGGATGAAGTAGGGCAAACTCACCAACACCCCGCGCCGGCGGCCCATCAAGTAGTGACCGAACTCATGCGCCAACAAAATCGCCAGCAGGGCCACAGCAAAGGGCAAACCACCCACAACCGTTTGCACAATGCCGTTCGGCTTTTCGTAAATATTGTTGATTAATGAGCCGGTGAGCCACACGCTGAACACAGTTAAGATAAACATAACCACGTTCCAACGCAGCTTGTTGGGGCGCGGCTTGGCCTGGGTGGGAACCACGAGAATTACGTGCTGGGTTTGGTCGTTACGAAATAGCGGCATCAAACCATAGGGTTTAAGTAGTTCGGTAAGTTGGTCGAATGCTTGCTCGGAATCGCCCAGTAATTGGCCGTGAAAGGCCGCCGTATATTTAGTTTGCCCACTATCGCGGTCGATATTGGTAATGCGCATATAGCGCCGTATCAGGCTGGTTAGCTCAAGATGCGGGTCTTGCTCAATCTCATCCATAAAAGGGGACCAATTTTTGTGTGATAGATGTTTCGATGCGGATAACAACGTACCAGGCGGGAGCGGATGGGAGTCGAACCCACCACGGCTCGCAACGCGACCCGTCACCGGTTTTGAAGACCGGGAAGCCCACCAGGACCTAACCGCTCCCAATGCGTGCTAAGGATACCACAAACTAAGCGCGCTGGATTGGCGAATCGGGTGCTTGCAGATCGGCTACGTAATGATGCCAGGCGGCGGTATCTTGCCCACGCGCCAGGTGTTCGTAGTAGCTGCGGGCAATATCGCCTTGCTGCTCCAGGTTAAAGTCTTGCAGGCGGGCGCCGCTTTGAGCGCGCAGGCGCAAGCCATCTTCGCCGCCAAATTGATAGCCGGCTGCGCCCTGCTGCAGTTGAATCTTGAGCGCTTCAAACAAATAGCGCAGGCCAAGGTGTTGATACTGCCAGACATGGGTTAGCTCATGAATTAGCCAGCCAATTTTGTAAAATTCGGCATGTTCCGGGCCAACCAGAACCTGGTTGAGCGGCGCAGGGAAGAAGCAATGGTTGGCGATGGTGACGGCGTTATGCACCTGGGGGTCGATGGGCAGGCGCTGAAGCTTCAGGCTCAGATGGTAAAGCATATTCGGCCAGGCGGCGCACTCATGCAGCCGCACACGCGAGTAATCGATCTGTCCGCCAAAAACACGCCGGGCTTCTTGTTCTTCCCAAGCATATAGCGGGCGGGTGAGCGGTTTACATGGGGCGGCCATGGCGTAAATATACCATAACAAAAGTTTGAATTTTCAAGTTGCCGATTGACAATTTTTATTGGGTTTGCTAAAATCGAAACCGTATGTTGAACCAGCGCAGCTAACTGCCAAGAAGCAAGCGACACGAAGAATAAATTTTTTCTTACGTGGCCTTTGCTTCTTGGTTTTTTTAATTCCCCAAACCGGCGGCGGTAGCCCGTATTGGCAACCTGGCTCCGGTCAGGCGGGCGCACCTGGCTCACTGCACCACACCCATAGGAACGTTTTTCGCCAACAGGAGGATTGTATGGAAAGCAGCACAATGGCCGCACGTATCAAAGAAGATAATGTTAAGTTTATCTCTTTGCAGTTTACGGATGTAACCGGCGCAGTTAAGAGCGTTGATATCCCGATCAGCCGCCTGCCGGAAGCCTTGGACGACGGCATATGGTTTGACGGCTCATCGGTCGAAGGCTTCGCCCGCATCCAGGAGAGCGATATGCGCCTGGTGTTAGACCCGCACACCTACGCGGTGCTGCCCTGGTCGCCATCAGAGCAGCGGCGGGCGCGGGTATTTTGCGATATTTATATGCCCGATGGCGCGCCCTTTGCCGGCGACCCACGCGGCACGCTCAAGCGTATGTTAGAGAAGGTGGATGCGCGCGGCTGGACGTTTAACGTTGGCCCTGAACCGGAATTTTTCTTGTTCCGGCGCGATGCGGCCAATATGCGCCCCGTGCCCCACGATGTGGGCGGTTATTTCGATTTTTCGGCTCACGATGAAGCCGTGCGTGTGCGCACCGAATTGATGGACGCGCTTATCAGCATGGGCCTGTCTATCGAGACGGGCCATCATGAAGTGGCATTGGGCCAGCACGAAATTGATTTTCGCTTTGCCGACGCCTTGCAAACCGCCGATAATGTGTTAACCCTCAAGTATACGGTGAAGGCAATTGCCGCCCGGTACGATTTGATCGCCTCGTTTATGCCCAAGCCCATCTTTGGGATTAACGGCTCTGGAATGCACTGTCATCAGTCGTTGTTCGACAGCCAGGGGCAAAACTTGTTCTTCGACGCCGACGATGAATATCATCTCTCGCAGATTGCCTATGGCTTTCTGGCGGGGCAGCTTAAACATGCCCGCGCCCTCTCGGCGGTGGTGGCGCCCACGATCAATTCGTATAAGCGACTGGTTCCGGGTTACGAAGCGCCGGTATACATTGGTTGGGCGCAAAGCAACCGCTCGGCCCTCATTCGCATTCCGAAATACACGCCGGGCCGCGATAAATCTATGCGCGCCGAACTGCGCTTCCCCGATCCTTCGGCCAACCCGTACCTGGCCTTCGCGGTGATGTTGGCGGCGGCGTTGGATGGCATAGATAACCATCTGCCGTGTCCCGAACCGGTCAACAACGTCAATGTCTATCATCTAAATCGCGAAGAGCGGCAGGCGATGAACATTGCGGAGCTGCCCGGTTCGCTGGCCGAGGCGCTGCGCGAGTTAGGCGGCGATGAGGTGATTAAGGCTGGCATGGGTAAGGAAACCTACGAGGCCTTTGAGCGCGCCAAGTGGGCGGAGGTGGATGAATACCGGATGAAAGTGACAGATTGGGAAACGGATCGGTACTTAGAGCCGGCCTGATTTTACCAGTGTGGCTAGATTGAGTTTAGCAGTTTGGCAGGAGTGGGTGGGTTGAAAACCACCCACCCCCAAACCCTATGCCAGCAGCATACGATCCACTGCCGCGGTCAGTTGAGCGAGATTATTGGCTTGCAGCACTACATCGCAAGCCGAGGCGTATTTGAGCATGTCGCTATCGCCATTGCCCCACAAGGCGGGCGCTTCAGGGTTAAGCCAAATGGTGCGCCGCGCCCGCCGCGCCAGGATGTTCCAGATATCGATGCGCGGCTCGTTGTAGTTGTTGCGTCCATCTCCCACAACGATGAGCGTGGTGTGGCTATCGATCAACGCCAAGTGGCCGTTTTGGAAATCGGCCAGGCTTGCGCCCAGGTCGGTGTTGTAATAACCGGCCGGCATACGCTCTAGCACCTGGCCCACCGCTTTAGAGACATCGTGAGTGCTAAAATCGGGCGAGATGTATTCCAGATGGCTGATAAAGGCGAAGGCGCTGGTCTTGCTAATCATATCCTGCATATGAAAAAGCAGGCTGAGCATTAGCTCGGAAATATAGCGCATCGAGGTACTCACATCGCAAATCAGCACCAGCTTGGGTTTGAGGGTGTGTTCGCGGTGCTTCACCTCAATCGGAACCGAGGCGTTCTTCATGTTGGCGCGAATAGTGGCTTTGGCGTCTAGCTGACCCGACTTGGCGCGTTTCTGCCGCAAGGCCACGCGCGTTTTCAGCGTCGTCGCCAGGCGCTTAACTTCTTGGCGCAGCCGGTCCATATCGCGATCCGATAAGGTATTGAAGGGGCGGTTCATCAACGCATCTATACCATCATCGGGGGGGCGGTTGCTAATGTTTTCGGCGATCTTCTGCCCGGCGAATTGGCGCAGTTGGTCTTCCAGGGCCTGCTGATTGGCCTGCATCATCTGACTGATTTGCTGCGCCTTTTGGCGATCCATGCCCAGCTCGGCCAGGGTCTCAGCCAGTTCTTTAAGCGCTTCCTGCACTTCTCTGAACTGCAGGGCCTTCTTCATGCGCTGCACCATCCACTCACGATAGTTCAGGTTGTCCATCTGGTTCAGGCCCACCATGCGCGCCAATTTTTCCATTTCTTCCCGGCTCAGCAAATCGCCCTTTGCCAGGCGCTCCATCATCTTGCGCAGTTGTTCGGTGTATTGGCGCAGCCCTTCGGCCAGTTTTTGTGCATCTTCAGGCGAAAGGTCTTCGCCAGGGTTGAGCATGCCAGGGGCTTCATCGGACCCGAAGAAGATGGGGAACATTTCCTCAAAGATGGGAATATGGCGGGCTTCCTTCACCAGTGTGGATTGCAAGGTCAAACGGAAAACATCGCGATCTTTAACCCCCAGGCTGTCGATGGCCGTGAAAGCGTCGGCGGTTTCGGCCAGCGAAATGCGCACCCCTGCGCCGCGCAGGGCGGCAATAAACTTAACGATCCTCTCTTCCATCTTCACACCTCTAAATTAACGCCCTCATCGGCCTGCCGGCCTGGCAGTAAAAGCGCCTCACGCCTGAGATTAATTGCGCCAGCGAGGGGTGTTGGGGTCTTCGCCGCCGCGGCGCGGGTCGCTGCTGCCACGCGAGCCGCTGCCGGTTGAGCCGCCGCCGGTTGGGCGCTCTAACCAACGCCTGGCGCGCTGCAGATCGGTTTCGTGCTTCAGCAGAATGCTCAGGGTGGTTTTAACCGTGGACGCATCGAGATTCTTGGCGTTGAGGGTAACAAGCGCCTTGGCCCAGTCGAGCGTTTCGCTAATGCTAGGCGATTTACGCAGGTCCATAGAGCGCAGGTTATGCACCAATTCCACCGCCTGGCGGGCCATCTTTGGAGAAAGTTCGGGCACTTTCAGTCGCACCACCGCCATCTCTTGTTCGATGCTAGGATAGTCGATAAACAAATAAAGAGCGCGGCGCTTAAGCGCCTCGCTTAGCTCGCGAGTGTTGTTGCTGGTCAGGATGACCAGCGGTTTATGGACGGCTGAAAGCGTGCCCAATTCTGGCACACTCACCTGAAAGTCGCTCAGTACTTCCAACAAGAAAGCTTCAAATTCGGCGTCGGCCCGATCGATCTCGTCAATTAATAACACCGTGGGTTGTTGGCTCAGGATGGCCTTGAGAAGCGGGCGTTGGAGCAGAAAGCGCATGGAGAAGAAGACATCTTCTTCTTGCGCCAGGCGGTCGGCGGCCCCAGTCAGCGTGTCGGCTCCGGAGAGCGTCTCGCTGAGCTTATCGCGCAGCAGTTGGGTGTAGAGCAGCTGCTTGGCGTACTCCCACTCGTATAGTGCCTTGGTTTCATCCAGGCCTTCGTAGCATTGTAAGCGGATCAATTCGCGGCAGGTGGCAGCGGCAATCGCCTTAGCCAGCTCGGTCTTGCCCACGCCCGCCGGGCCTTCCGTCAGCAGGGGCTTCTCAAGCTCCTGGCTGAGGAAAAGGATCGTCGCAATCTCATCATTGGCGATGTACTGCTGCTCGCTTAGGGCGGCTTTCATCTCTTGGGGAGAATGAAAACGCAGCGTGTTATTCATTCGTGCTCCTTTCTGAGGATTTCGATTGCCATTCAGGAGCGGCACGCTGCATCACTTGCGGCGCTACCCGGTTCACGCGGCGGCAGTGCGGACAGGGCACATCCACGTGAGTGAGGTGTTCGGCTTCGATCTGTTCGAGCGCCGCATAGATAAAGTCCTTGTTAATCATGAAAGGCTTCTGACAGTTGTAGCAACGGATTTGCATAGTAAGTCTCCTGAAGAGTGATTATTAAAATGAATCGTTCACGTCCTTCTGTAACCCTCCTGATGTCATTATACCTGTAATTCGGACATAGATGGTTTATAATTCGCCAGACAAGAGGTAAGTATCTGTTAACCAAACCTGTCAGTTGAATCCTACGGAGCGAAAATATGACTAGTTTTTACACACGCAAAGGCGACGACGGCTATACGGGGTGGCTAGGTGAAGGCCGCTTGCCGAAGTATTCCCCGGTGACGGAAGCGTTGGGCGCGCTGGATGAAGCCACGTCGGCCTTGGGGCAGGCCCGGGCGATTGCCCAGCGCGCCGAAACCCGCGCGGTGCTGGTGGAAGTGCAGCGTGATTTGTATAATCTAATGGCGGAAACCGCCGCCTCGCCTGAGAACGCCGCCCGTTTTCGCATAATTAACGCCGAAAAAGTGACCTGGCTGGAGCAGCAAACCGACGGCTTGAGCAAGCAGGTGAATTTGCCCCGCGAGTTCGTCGTTCCGGGCGATTCGCCTTCGGGGGCGGCGCTTTCGATGGCGCGCGCCGTGGTGCGCCGCGCCGAGCGACACGTGGCGCGCCTGTATCATGAAGGCGGCATGGAAAATGTGGAGTTGCTGCGCTATCTCAATCGCCTGTCGTCGTTCTGTTTTGTGCTAGAGTTAGCGGAAGACCAGGCCTCCGGGCAGCCCGACCCTACCCTGGCGAAGGAATAGACGCGGTGGGGTGTTTGCCGCTGGTCGGCGCGGGCGTTAACGAAAAAGGGGTCTCGCTCCCCGAAAGGCAGCGAGACCCCTTGGTTAAACCGGTTGGGTAAAGGTTATTTTCCGGCGGCGTTTGCCACAGCAATAGAAATATCTGCCAGGGAGGGAACCTGGCCGGGGGTCACTTGAACGCCATTTACGAATAAGCTGGGTGTGCCCGAAACGTTATACTGTGCTCCGAGCGCCTTGTGCTGAGCGATAACATCTTGGTGCTCTTGCGCGTCGTAGCAGGCGTTAAACTGGGTCATATCCATGCCAATCGATTCGGCAAAGGCCTTGATGCGCACATCGGAAAAAATGCCCGCCCGTTCATCGGAGTTAACAAACAGAATTTGCTTCATCTGCCAATACATATTCTGATCGGCGGCGCACATCGCGGCATTAGCGGCTTTGTGGGAATCTTGAGTGGGTAGTCCCTGATCCAGGAAGGGGAATTGGTACATAATGTAGTAAGCCTGCCCGGTATCGACCAGCTGCTTAAAGACATCCGGTTCTATATTCAGGGTGTAGTTCTTGCAGGCCACGCACATAAAATCTTCAAACACTTCGATCTTGACCTTGGCGTTGGGGTTGCCCATTTTGAAGCCATCAACATTTTGATAGGCCTCAGGGGTGATGCGGGTAAAATTAACCGCGCCTGGGGAGGCGGAGGCGGATCTGGCTGCCGGAAGGATAAGTAAGCCGCCTACCACGATTATCGCCGCCAAGATCACGCCGATGGCAATTGTGCGTCTTTTGCGTTTGGCCTGGCGGATTTCTTCGCGCCGCATGGCGCGTTTACTTGGGGTATCTCCACCCCGCGCCCCCCGCTTTTTTGCTTCTTGGGTATTATCATCCATACTGCTTCTCCTAAGGTTGATCTGCGGTCGGCCGGCACGGCCACGCATGTTACTCCGACAAATTGGATAAGGACGCGTTAAATTATGCGTGGGCCGAATTTTCCCACGTCTTGTCCAATTTGTCCAGTACAATTCGAGCGCGGCGGCGGCGGCGGTAAATCGCCGTCTTTACAATTTAACCGGGGCGATTAATCCTTTAATCGCTGGTTGAGCCAATCTACCATGCGTTGAATCATTTCTTGGCGCTCGGGTTCGTTATGGAGTTCGTGATAGCCTTCGGCGAAGGTTTGGAATACAAGAGGGGCTTTCACCTGGGCGGCGAATTCGCGGCTGCCTTCGGCGTAGGTGAGGGCGTCTTTCTCGCCGTGCAGGAGCAGCAGCGGGAGAGGAAAATCTGCGGCGTGCTGGGTGGTATATTCCATAGCGCGCGCCATGGCCGCCCCGAAGCCGAACGTCACCTTGCCATGCACGAGCGGGTCGGCCAAATACTTTTCCACCACCTCGGTTCGGCGTGAGATCTGCTGGGCGTCCAATCCCGACGATAGGCTGACGGTGGGGAGGATTGGCCCCAAGGTTTTTGAGAGGGCGATTTTAAGTTTTTGATTTGAAAGAGGGGTGCGCAGGGCGGGGCTGGTGGCAATCACGCCGCGGATGGGCGGGCGGCGCTTGAGGCTGTAGAACAACACCAGCAAACCGCCCAGGCTGTGCCCGTAAAGAAAGCGTGGTAAGCCGGGGTACCGCTCGCCGGCTACGGTCATCAACTTATCGATATCGAGTAGATAGGCGTCTTCGGAGGGGGTATGACCACGTTCGCCATCCGACAGGCCATGCCCGCGCAGGTCGAAGGTCAGCATGGCGTAGCCAGCCTCGGTAAAGGCTTGGGCCACATGCTCGTAGCGCCCGCTGTGTTCTCCAAGCCCATGCACCAGGCAGACCACGGCTTTGGGGGAATCTTCCGGTTCCCAGGCTTGGGCAAACAGCGCCAGGCCATCGTATGCTTGCCATTGCAGCGTTGTATTTTTCATCATTTGACCTCTATAGATACTGGATTACGGATGAATGCGCCCAAACTTTAGGGCGGGCATAACTGCTCCACAGCGTGGTGCAGGTTGCGGCAGACGGCGCGGCTCAGGTTAACCCGCGGGCGCGGCCAGGCGGCCTCCGATGGGGGTTTGATACACAGGAAATGCTTCTCCTGTGCGCATAAAGCCAATCCCTTCATACAGCCTGAGTGATGCGGCGTTGTTGGCCTGGGTGTTAACAGTAACGGTGCGCGCTCCTCGTTGGGCCATTTCCTCGAGCATGTGGCGCAGTAGGGCAAAGCCCACGCCACGCCCCTGGTAAGCCGGCAGCACAGCCAGGCGCGCCAGGTGGCTTCCGCCGGCAGTGGTGGTGCTAATTTGGTAGCCCACCGGCGCGCCGTTGATTTCGGCCAGGGTGCTAAAAGCGGATTGGCGCAGCGCCTGTTCTAGCGAGTCTTGCGAATTTTGCCATACCGGCATAAACGCCGCCCGGTCGATTTGTTCTACAACCGGTAAGTCTTTCAGGTTAATGGGGCGAATTGATAAAGCGGGCACGGGGCGCAGCGGCGGCAGCGCCTGTCTTTCCCAGGCCAGCATCACAATGTTATGATCGCTGCTGAAGCCGCTGTGCAGAAGAAGCTGCTCAAACCAGGGCTGCATAGGAATGGCTGCCGCAGTGGTCACCACCGGGTCTTGGGCAAGCTGTTGTACGACCGTCGGCCACAGCACTTCCCAAGCGGTGGTTTGGACAGCCTGGTTGGCGGCGGTATACATGCGCACCCAGGCAATACCGGGTGGGTCGGGTGGGCAGGCCAAGGCCGCCGCCACTTGCTTGCTGTTGAAATGCCGCTGCTCTAACAGTAAAAACGGCTGGAAACCGAGCCAATCTAACGGGGCGCGATAATCCAGGTGACGGTGAACATAATCACCAAAATTAAGCAGGTGGGCGAGGGTAGGTAAGTCGCCTCGCTCGGCCTGCCTCACCAAATGGCGTGGCTGCAGCATCATTGTCTTAGGGCTTTTTCTTAGCGATCATATCCATGGGGATGTTAAGCAGCTTTTTGAGAAAACTCTGTTTGGGGGTCGGGCGCTTAATGCCTTCCAAGCCCTGCTGCATTGAAACCAGGGCTTGCAGCTGACGCCCGTTGTTTAGTTGTAAGACCGAAAGGGAGTGCATCACATTGGCGCGCAGCTGGTCTTCCCCGGCTTGCTCAAGCAGCTGCGCCGATTGAAAATAAACGGTTTCAGCTTCTTGGGTGCGGCCCAAAGCCTCTAAGGCTGCGCCGCGGTTGCCCAGCGTCATGCCACGACGTTTCACATCCCCGGCTTGCTCAAAGATTGCTTCGACCCCCTCAAGCACGGCCAGGGCCTGGGCGGCGTCTTCGTCGGCTAAGAAGGCCACAGATGCGTTATTTGCCATCTCGCAGGCCATCAGGGGGTCGTCGGCGGCGTAGCCGGCCTGGGCGGCCAAGAAATGCTGGGCGGCGGCTGCGTAATCTTCTTTTTGATAGGCGCTCTTGCCCGCCTGCGCAGATTGGGAAGGGGTGAGCGGCGGGCGCATCAGTAAGTGATCTCCAGCAGTCCTTCTGCAACGGCGCGCAGCTTATCGACCGACATATCGTTTAGGCGCTGCGCCAGTTCAATGAACGGCCGGTTGATCGGTTTGCTGATGAACACTTGTAATTCCAGGGGCAAGGCGAGGAATTCTTTTACCGCTTTCCGGCGGGCATTCCACTCGCCAATCGGGCCGTGTTGATCTTGAAATTCGCGGATCGACCGGTGCAGCAGCCCGCTCAGGCTCTCCAGCAGGGGCAGGGGCACGGGCTGCCGGCCAAATTCGTAAGCTTCCAGGCTGGCGGCATCCACCCCGCTGCGTTCGGCCAGGCTTTCCAGGCTGTACCCGGCTTCTAAACGCGCCTGGCGCATCAGCGCGCCAATCATACGATGGCGTAGAGCCATTAAACTTTGCATATCGGTGATGGCGTGCTCATCCTCCGGAGGCGGCAGGGGCTGCCGCTCCCAAAAATGTTCCAGCGGAACATCTAATAAGAAAGCCAGGGTTTCTAACTCGGGCAGGGAAATGGGGCGCTCGCCGGTTTCTACAAGCACGTAAGCGTCGGCTTCTAAGCTAAGGGCCTGAGCGCATTCTTCGATGCTTTTCTTGGCGGCCAGGCGAGCGTCTTGCAACTGCGCTCCGATAATCTTGGCGCGTAACGTTTGTTCGGGGGTGGGTGTGTCGCTCATAGTCACCTTATCAGGAGGGGCATGAAGGGCGGGGGGTTATTCCGCCGCTGGGTTGGTGGTGTCTTTCAGGGGTTCTTCGGGGCGCACGTGAATCTTGCCCCGAATTCGTTCTGCCAGGGTTTGGATAATAACCCCCATCACTTCTTTGGAGATGACATCGGTAAAAATCTTACCTTTCTCGTCAAAGCGAATAGTCACGTTACACCTTTATTGGGGGGGCATGGTATAGCCAAGGCCGGAGCGGGTGAGGATGTGCTGCGGATTTTTTACATCGTTTTCTAGTTTTTGCCGCAAACGAGAAATGCTAACCCACAGAATTTCCTTATCATCCCGATACTCTGGCCCCCAAACATCCATTAGAAGCTGTTCGGCGGTGAGGACACTGCCCATATTATGGGCAAACTGCAACAGCAGGCGGTACTCGGTGGCTGAAAGATAAACTATTTTATCATCTTTGAACACTTCAGCCCGGGCGAAGTCAATTCTGAGATTGCCATGGCTGAACACCGACTGCTGAAAAGCGCTGCCCGAAGTTTGCGCCCGGCGCATCACCGCCCGCACCCGCGCCAAAAGTTCGGTGGCAGAGAAGGGTTTGACAATGTAGTCGTCGGCGCCTAAATCTAGTCCACGCACTCGGTCGCCTTCTGAGCCGCGCGCCGTTACCATAATAATGGGCACGTTTGAAAATTCGCGGATGCGTTCCAGCGCCCCCAGACCGTCTAACCCCGGCATCATCACATCTAACAGCACCAGGTCGGGCTGTTTTTCGACCACTGCATCCACGGCTTCTTGTCCGTTGGTGGCTTTTATCACCTGAAAACCCTCCGTTACCAGGTTCGCCTCCATTAAGCGCAGGTAGCGGGGTTCATCGTCCACGACAAGTATATTGACCATATCGCCTCCAGGTTAGATGGTGATGGGCAGGCTGATGGTGACCGTCAGGCCTTGCCCCGGGGAGGAACGCGCCGTAAGCGCCCCGTGGTGAGCTTGCACCAATTTGCGAGAAATATATAGGCCTAAGCCCGTGCCGCGCACGGCGGAGCTTTGCGGGCCGCGATAGAAGCGTTGAAACAGAGAATCAAGGCTTTCTTCTGGCAGGCCCGGCCCGTAATCGGTAATATCAATCTGCACTTCCGATTCGGCGAGGCGTAAAGTTATATCGATAGCAGACCCGGAGGCGTATTTGACCGCATTGCTGAGGATATTATCGAAAACTTGCACCAGGCGCGATGGGTCGGCCTGGATGAGAACGCCGGGGGTTCCGATTAGCAAGTTGATGACCAGACCTTCGTGACGGGTGCGGAAGCGCAATAAAATTTCGCGCAGCAAAACATCTAGTCGAATGGGCTGAAACTGCATCCGCAGTGTGCCGGCCTGTAGGCGAGAAGAATCGAGCAGGTTATCGATAAGCTCGTGCAGGCGGTCGGTTTCCTCATCAATGATAGTCAGAAATTCGTGCTGTGTGGCTGCGTCCCAGTGTGCATCCTGGCGCAGCAGGGTAGTGGCATAGCCCTTAATAAAGCCCAAGGGGGTGAGCAGCTCGTGGGTGATGGTGGAGATGAAATCTTCCTGCAGGCTGTCTAGCCGCCGGCGGGCTTCGAGGTCGGCCACTTGCTCTAGCAGGCGGCGGTGTTCCAGAAGCTGCGCCACGTGCGTGGCAATATATTCGGCCAGGTGAATTTGCGCCGGTAAGAAAGACGGCCCGCCAAAACGGATAAACACCAGCGCAGCCTGCACCTGGTTATCGATGTGCAAAGGCAGCCCCAGCGAGTGGCGGTTATCGGTGCGTTGGGCGGGCAGGGGGCCGGTTTCTTCCACGCGCAGCACAGGCGCTTGCGTGGTGTAAACTTGCTGAGCGGTGGCCTCGCCCCAGGCCAGGTCGGCTTCGAGCGTACGCCCCCGCCCGATGGCGCGGGCGTAAGACGGTTCAAGCTGTCCGTTTTCGCCGCAGCAGGTGTAAATAACCACGTTATCGAAAATAAAAATGGTGCGACCCAGGCGCACAATTTCGTCCAGCACCGTTTCAGGGTCTCCGGAACCGGGGATCGCCCGACTAATAGCATAGACAATTTCTAACTCGTTCGGTTGAAGGGATGAGGCGTCCAGGCTGAGTTCGTTCATGATGGGCGCTGCTCTTGTGGCGGTATGCCCGCCAGGTTGAATTCAAAGCACGAGCCTTGCCCCAGCACCGAGCGCACCCGCACCTGCGAGCCGTGCGCCTCAACAATGCGGCGCACCATCGCCAGCCCCAGGCCGGTGCCGGCATAGCGGCGCGTGGCCGAACCGTCTAATTGATGGAAAGGTTCAAAGATTTCGTCGATTTTCTCTTTAGGAATGCCAATGCCGGTATCGATAATTGAAATGCACACCGGCCCACATTCCTTGTTCACCTGCACCAGCACTTTCCCTCCGGGAGTGGTGAACTTAAGGGCGTTATCTAACAGCTGCTGCACCACCCATCCGATTTTGTCTTGATCGGCGGAAACTTTGGGCAGGCCGGTTGGGCAGCTCAACACGAGGCGGATTTGCCCCAACTTTGCGCGCCCCTGGAAGCGCTCCACGGTGCTACGTAGAAGAGCGCCAATGTCAATTGCCTGGATATCGAGGCTGAACTCGCCGCGCGCCGCCAAGGAAAACTGGATCAGATCTTCAATCAGCCGTTCCAGGCGCAGCTCGGCGCGTTTCATCACGCTAATCGCCTCGCTTTGCTGGGCTGTCATGGGGCCAAGCCCGGCTTCACCCAGTAGATCGAGGTAGCCTTTGATGTGGGTGAGTGGGGTGCGCAGCTCGTGTGAAATGTTGGCAACGAAGTTAGATTTTAGCTGGTTGAGTTCGGAGAGGCGTTCGAGCGCGTTTTGTAATTCTTGCGTACGTTCTTCCACGCGCTGTTGCAAGTTCTGGTTAGCACTATTGAGGGCGTTTTGCAGTTCCAGAATCTGAGCGGTTACCGCCTGGTCTAGCACTTCGCGGTTGGTTAGCCCCAGTTCGAGCAGCGCCTGGCCCAGGAGGATCGTCTTTCCCTGCCGGGCGCGTTCTTTTTGATACTGTAGGGCTTGCTGAAGCCCCTCTGGCGTTAGCAAGCGGCGCTCGAGCATGTATTCGCCGATGCGTGGAACCAGAATCTCCGGCGCAACCGGTGTGCCCGCCGGCAGCGATTCAGGGCTTAAGATTGGCTGAGCGGCCAACAGCGCCGCGATTGCCAAATCTACTCCACAATGCTCACAATATCGGGTTTGCGAGGTTACGGACAAACCACAAGCTGGGCAGGCTATTTCTGCGCTCATTCGGTTACCTTTGCATAAATCATACCATACACTTGTAAAGTGATTGTAAGGTTGGTGCAAGCCCTTTTATTGCATAATACATGTGTTATTTCGAAAACCCCGGCCTTCAATCCTCGTTCACGCATTAGGGGTGGAGCAACGCAATTATGTATTTGTTGTCAACTTTATCAAAAAAGACCAGTTTTCTACCTGAGAATCGCGTGTCGCCTGATACGCGGGTGTTAATCATCGATGACGATCAAGAAACAACCGATTTGCTTAAAATCATCTTGGAGCCTAACGCCTTTGATGTGCTAGCAGCGCATTCTGGGCGAGAGGGGCTGGAAATAGCGCGCATTATGCAGCCCGATGTGATTATGGTGGATTTGCTTATGCCAGGAATGGATGGCATCGAGGTGGTGCGCGCCTTGCGAGCTTTTTGTAAAACGCCCATTGTGGTGCTTTCTGCATACGATAAACCAGGCATGGCCGAACAAGCCCTCGAAAACGGGGCCGATGACTACCTGGTGAAGCCGATGAACAGCACGCTTTTGGTGGCCTCGCTGCATCGTCTGGCGCGCCGGGGGCGCGCCGAGCAAAGAGCCTGCGGCTTAGACTCTTCGGTGGCGAGCTAACCGTCACTGGCGGGGGGAGATATGCCTGCCCGGAATAAGCCGGGCTGTTTTCTCGCGCCTGGTTCTGATTGATTCAGAAGTTGTTATCTAAAAATTGCTAAAAGCAGTTAGAATAATGCCAAGCTCGGATTGATATGAGGAGGCCGTTGTGCAAACCTGTTCGAAGTGCCATACCATCGCCCCCGATGAGGCCGAAAAATGCCCGGGGTGTGGGGGCGCGCTGGCGGAATGTTCCGATACCGCGGTGGCGCTGCAAACCCTGCAAGAGAATAATCGGGTTATCTATGTGCGGGTAGCGGTAAACGATGATGCTTGCCCGGCTTGTCGTATGGTGGAAGGCGCATACGCCAAGGACGCCGCCCCTAAGCTGCCCATTGAGGGGTGTTCGCATCCGCTGGGCTGCCGTTGTCATTACCAGCCGGTGTTGGATGAAGTTTATCCCTGAGGAATTGCCGGCTGTGTAACTGCTTGAACGCGAACAATGACCCGTGGCTTGCATGGGTCATTGTTCGGTTAAGGGGGGTGAACAGGTCGGCTAGCGGTCGAGTATCCGACGCACAAAATCTAGCGCGCCGTCGAGGTCGGTCACTTCTCCCATGGCTTGGGCCTCGCGCACCTGCTCGAGCAGCCTGCCGATTTCTCGACCAGCCGGCAGATCGAAACGCTGCATGAGATCGTTCCCGCTGAGGAGAGCGGGCGGGGATACGGCTTCATGCGGCGTTTCCCACCACGCTTCTAAGAGTGTGCGCACGGTATCAACCTGGCGCAGCCAGGTGTCCTCCGGCATCCCCGGCCCATAGGTGGCGAGGGTATCGGCCAGAGAAAGATAGGCGGCATCCACGCCGGCCTCTTGAGCGCGGCGGAAGAAGCGATAGACCGCGCGCCGCGAGAGCGCCTCGCCGGCGTGGGCCATGTGATGCGGCTGCATGTGGCAGCTCACCACGCGTTTCAGGCGGTCGATTTCGTTGTTGCTCAAGTGCAGCCGTGTTCCGCTTTGCCCGGCAAGATCGCGGCTGAAAGCTTCGTGTTCGATAAAGCGCACCCGCCCGCCCGGCTCTACGCTGCGTACAGCGGGTTTGCCGGCGTCGTGATATAGGGCCGCCAGGCGCAGCAGAGAAATAAGGCTGCGATCGGGGTTCAAGGATTGCGCCAGGTGCTGCGCCAGGTTTTCGCGGTAGCGCCCCAATTTGAGCACAGCATAGCCCATGTAGAAACTGCTGCCGGCTTCGGGGTCATACGAGCCGCTGAGCAAGGGCAGCAGATCGCACAGGTGGGCCAGGGTGTTGAGGGTGTGTTCGAAAACATCATCCACGTGTGGGGGGCTTTGGCCCACGCCTCGGAGGGCGCTTACCTCGGGCAACACCGGGGCCAGGCCGCCGATCATCTCTAGCACACGCAAACCGGCTGCCGGGTGACGCTCTGAAAGCAGCTTGAATAATTCGTCGCGCCGGCGCTCGGGCGAGATTTGCGTGAGCAGCGGGGCCGCCTGGCGCATTAACTGCGTGGTGGCGGGGTCAATGCGGAAGCCCAACGCCAGGCTCAAGCGTACGGCGCGCCATACCCGCACGGAGTCGCTGCTGAGCGAGGCTGGCGAGCAGGCGCGGATGATCTTTCGGTAGCAGTCGGTGATGCCGCCGGTGGGGTCGAGAGGGGTTTCGGGGTGGCGAATATCCACGGCGATGGCGTTGATGGTGAAATCGCGATCTAGCAAGTCTTCCTGCAAGCCGCCTTTGCGGGCGGCGGCGAAATCTAGAACCAGGCGCTCACCTGTAGGCCGCGTGACGAAGGCGCGTCCAATGTCGCGCTCCGCGTCCAGTTGGACGAACGCGCCTTGCAGGGCGTTGGCGCATGCCCGGGCTATGCTGATGGCCTGGCCGGGGAAGTGGGTGAGCGCCACTATATCTAGATCGTGCACCGGGCGCTGCAGGATCACATCGCGCACGCTGCCTCCCACCAGGTAGAGCGGGGTGCTTTCAGGCGTGGCTCGACACACGGCCTGCAGAATATCCGCATGCGGTAGGTCTATCATAACTATTTTCTAACCCTGGTAGCGGGTGGTATCAACGGTGGCGATGAACGGCAAATTCCGGTAATATTCATCCAGGTCGAGACCATAGCCAAACACAAATTTATTGGGGATGACGAATCCGCAATAATCGATGGGCACTTCCACCTCGCGGCGCTCCGGCTTGTTAAGCAGGGTGCACACCTTCAGGGTGGCCGGGTGGCGGGTGCGCAGCATTTCGATGACCGAGGCGATGGTGTAGCCGCTATCGACAATATCTTCCACCAGCAGCACGTTGCGGTCGGTAATTTCTTCTTTCAGGTCGTAGCTGATGCGCACCTGGCCGGTGGAGGTGCGTGAACCCGACCCGTAAGATGATACCGCCATAAAGTCGATGGTGTGAGGCAGGTCGATAGAGCGCATCAAGTCGGTGAGAAAGAGGACTGCACCGCGCAAGATGCAGATCAGGTGCAGGTCTTGACCGGCGTAATCGGCGGTGATTTGCCGGCCAAGCTCGCCGATGCGGGTTTGGAGAGCGACTTCGTTGACCAGGGTCTCTTCCAAGAATTCGCGATAATCTTGCATGGCTCCTCCTAACGGGGCACTTGATGATGTTGGCGGCAGCGAGCTTCGTAAAGCTCGGCTGCGCCGACAATCACCACCGGATCGTCATAGCGTGCGGGTTTGCCATCCACCAGGCGCTGGGTGCGGCTGGCGTTCTCGCCGCACACCATGCAAATGGCATGCAGCTTATCGAGGGTTTCGGCCTTTGCCATGAGGGTGGGCATGGGGCCAAAGGGTTCGCCGCGGAAATCAGTGTCCAGGCCGGCCACGATCACGCGCATCCCGCGGTCGGCTAACCCTTGCAAAATGTCCACCAGGTCGTGGCCGAAGAATTGAGCTTCATCCACGCCGATGACGGTGGTGTCGGGGCGGAGATTATCCAGGATGCCGGAAGCCGAGGAAATGGGCAGCGCTTCATATTCGCCGCCGGCGTGTGAAGTGACTTTTTCGATATTATAGCGATTATCAATTACCGGCTTGAAGACCTGCACCTTTTGCCGGGCAATGGTCGCCCGGCGCAGACGGCGAATTAGTTCATCGGTCTTGCCGCAAAACATGGAACCTGTAATCACTTCTAATGATCCGGTATGATGTCTCATGAAATCCTCAAGGAAAAGATGGGGCTGCGCCTATGGCGAGAAAACGATCTGAGGCGGTGGCTTGCGCCCAATTTTACCCCGTTATGGCGCTTTAAATAAAAAAAGGTGTGGCGCTTTTGCTCAGGCGCCACACCTTTTCAAGCAGCTTAGGCTTGCACTTCGGCGGTTTCGGGAAGTTCGTAGCCGAAGGCGCGTAGGCGCTTCTTAAGGTCTGCCAGCGCTTTGCGGCCAAAGCCGTCGATAGCGAGCAGGGCTTTTTCGCCTTCATCGAATTTTTCCATCACCTGGCCCACGGTGGTGATGCCGGCGGCGGAAAGGGATTCGACGATGCGAGGCGCCAGTTCAAGTTCGCTGACGGGGCGGTCGAGGGAGGTGCGGGCAGCGGCGCGGGCTTCGGTGGTAGTCAGATAATCTTTACGCGCCTGGAGCTTCTTGTAGAAGCGGTCTACCTGGCCTTCGGTATCGACAATGCGCTGTTCGCCAGTGAAGAACGGGTGGCACTTGGAGCACACATCGGTGCGGATGGTTTTGCGGGTGGAACCCGTATGCCATTTATTGCCACAGGCGCAAATCACCTCGGCGTCGGGATAATAAGTTGGTTGAATAGAGTTATTCATTAAAAGCACCTATACTCGATCTACTCGGCAGCTGCGGGTTGTTCGGCAGCGGGCGCCGGAGCGTCTTCTACGGGCATAACGCTCACGCGCTTGCGGTTATCGCGCAGCATTTCGAAAACGACCACGCCATTGATAGTAGCAAAAAGGGTATCGTCTTTGCCAATGCCAACATTGCGACCCGGCTTAATGTGGGTGCCGCGTTGGCGGACAAGGATGTTACCGGAGAGCACTTGCTCGCCGCCATATTTCTTAACGCCTAGGCGCTGGCTTTGCGAGTCACGACCGTTGCGGCTGGAACCGCCGCCTTTCTTATGAGCCATTGAATCTTACTCCTTTATTCCAGCGTGATGGCCTGGATCTGCAAGCGGGTGTATTTCTGGCGGTGGCCGGTTTTGCGGCGAATGCGCTTCTTAGGCCGGTACCGGAAAACAATCAACTTAGGGCCTTTCACCTGGGCTGCCACGCTGGCTTGAACTTTCGCGCCGGCAAGGTAAGGCTGACCTATGGAGACAGCGCCGTCATTGACTACCAGCAGGATATTTTCCAGTTCCACCGGTTCGCCGATTTCGGCGGGGTAGTAATCGACTTCAATCGTACTACCCTCGACGGCCTTATATTGTTTGCCGCCATCTTCAACAATCGCGTACTTCATATTTTGGCTCCTCCAAGCTTCACTTCACCAGGGACGCCGCGCCAGTCGGGCTGGTTAGCTTGCGCCACGCGCCGCGCCTTGGGGAAGTTGGGGGTGGCTAATTTGCGCTTAGCCGGACAAGATTTTGCTCCAGCATGATTTCCGGCTGGAGCAATGCGGGCTGTATTATACCGAAGAGGTGGGCGAATGTAAAGGGTGGTTTCTGAAGAGAATTGGCGCTGCCGCTCCTAAAATTAATTGGAATTTTACACCTTCTTTCAAATTTAACCCCGATTAAACATTGCCCTATCGCCCATTTGCGGGTAAGATCTACCCCGTGACAACATTGTGCATGGCGTGTGGATTCGATAACCCGCCGGGGATGAAGTTCTGCGGCAACTGTGGAGCGCGCCTCGAGGCCGCGCCTGCCTCTGCGCCTGGCAATCCGCTGGGGGCCGAATTTGGCGCGCTGATCGGCGCCGATCTGGCCGAGCGCCTGCGCCGCGCCGGTGTGGAAGCCACCGGCCAGCGCCGCAATGTGACTGTGCTGTTCGCCGATATTTCCGGGTTCACGGCGCTTTCTCAGCGCGTCGATGGCGAAGATCTATTTGAGATGATCCAGCGCTTTATTCGTGTGCTGTCTACCAATGTGTATAAATATGAAGGTGTGGTCGATAAGATCACCGGCGACGGGATTATGGCGCTGTACGGGGCGCCCATCTCTCATGAGAATAACGCCGAACGCGCCATTCGCTCGGCCTTAGATATGCAGGAAGATCTGCAAAAGCTGCGCAGCGCGCTAAAGCGCAGCATGGATTTTGATTTGGATGTGCGCATCGGCATCCATTCGGGGGCGGTGATTGTCGGCGGAATTGGCTCCGACTTGCTGATGAATTACACCGCCATTGGTGATACGGTGAACCTGGCGCATCGCATTGAAGAAGCCGCTCCGCCGGGGGCTATTCTGATTAGTGAAGCCACCTACCGCCAGGTGCGGGCGATGGTTGATTGCCAGCAAATTTCGGTGCTGCATGCCAAGGGCATCGCCCACCCGGTGGTGGCTTATCGGCTGCTGAACTTGAAGGCGCGCCCTGGCGCGGTGCGTGGTTTGGATGGCTTGCGCGCCCCGATGATCGGCCGCGATGATGAGATGAGTGAACTGATGACCGCCGCCGCCGACCTGGTGGAGAACGGCGCTAGCCAGGTGGCGCTCATTACCGGGGAGGCCGGGCTGGGTAAAAGCCGGTTGACCGCCGAGTTTAAAGCCTCCATCGACAAAGCCTCGATTGCCGTCTTATCGGCGCAGAGCCTGGCTTACCGCCGCGTGGCCTATTGGCTTATTCGCGAGCTGCTATATTGTTACCTGGATTTACCCACCACCACGCCGCCTTTTCAAACCCGCGACCGCTTACGCCGGTATGTGTACCAGCGTATGGGCATGCACGCCGAAGACGCCCTCACCTACCTGGAACACTTGATGGGCTTGCCCTATTCCGACCCACAAGCTGCGGAGCGGCTTAAACGCATGGAACCCACTCAGCTGCGCCAGCAAATCTTCTTGGCGGTGCGCGATCTCATTCTCATCGAGGCGCAGGTGCATCCCCTGGTGTTGATGCTGGACGATTTGCACTGGGCGGATGATGCATCGCTTGAACTGCTGGTTTTTTTGCTCGATTCGCTGCGCCAGGCTCCCCTATTCCTGGTGCTGATTTCACGCCAGGTGCAGAACGACACCTTAGAGCGCATCGTGGCGTGGTCGCGGCAAAACATGGGGGCGCGCTTTCACGAGTTCCCCCTCCAAAGCCTTTCGCAAGATCAATCGCGCCAGCTTTTAGATATGCTGCTTTCGATCCCCGATCTACCCGAAAAGCTGCGGGATCAGATCGTGCTGCGGGCTGCCGGCATCCCCTTCTATCTTGAAGAAATCTTGCGTATGCTGATTGATGAAGGCATATTGCGGGCGGTGAATGAGGCCTGGCAGGTGGTGCCGGGGGCCGATGTGGCCGGCTTGGGCGTCCCCGATACCTTGCAAGAACTCATTTTGGCACGCTTCGACCGCTTGCAGCCCAGCCATCGGCGCGTTCTGCAAGTGGCCTCGGTGATTGGCAAAGACTTCAGCCTGCCTGTGCTGGCCCCCATGCTGCTGCCTGCCGAGCAGCCTGAGCTGCATAACGCCATCGACACTCTGGTGGAGCACGAGTTTATCCAGCCGCGCCTGGCCTCTCCCGAGACCGAATACACCTTCCGGCATGTGTTGATGTCGGATGCGATTTACGGTACGATGCTGCGTAAAGAGCGCAGCGCGCTGCATACTTTGGCGGCTGAAACCATCGAGCGGATGTTCCCCGATCATCTCGACGACCAGGTAGACTTGTTAGCCAATCACTACCGCTGGAGCCTGGCGCATGATCGGGCGCTATATTATGCGATTTTGGCGGGTCAAAAAGCGGTGCGCAACCAGGCCAATTACCAGGCGGCGCAATATTTTGAGAGCGCCGTAGAGCTAATGCAAAGCACACCGTTTAGCGATCAGCAAGCCTTTACCGTGTACCTGGGGTTGGGCGATACGCAGATGTTTTTTGGCGATTATCCCAAGGCGCGGGAGTGTTATAAAAACGCCCTGGCGGCAATTAACCATTCCACCGGCAGTTTGAATGTGGAAGAGCGCAGCTTGTTGAACCGGCGCATGGCGCGCACCTATGAACGTTTAGGCGATTACGACCAGGCGTTGGCGCATCTTGTTCAGGCCCAGGCCAGCCTGGACCGCGCCCCGGAAGAATTCCCGGTGGAGCGCGCCGCAGCCTTGAACGACCGCGCCTGGCTGGCTTTCCGGCGCGGCAGTGCGCAGGAAGCGGAGACTCTGCTTTACCAGGCGCTGCGATTGGCTGAATCGACCGACGCCTACGATGAGGTGGCTTCTATCTATAACCGCTTGGGCGGGGTGGCCTATCAGAAGGGCGATCTGGATCAGGCGGCCAATTACCTGCGCCGGAGCATCGCCATTCGAGAAGAGGCGCGCGATCTGGTGAACCTGGCGACCTCGTTAAACAACCTGGGCGTGTTAGAAATCGAAATGGGCGAACTAGACCGCTCGCTGGAAACGATTACCCGCGGCTATCAGCTTAAGACTCGCCTGGGGCAGCCCGAAGGTATGGCGATGAGCCTGACCAACCTGGGCTGGCTGCGCATCCAACGCGGTGAGTTGGAGGAGGCGCGGCGCGATCTTGAAAAGGCGCGCGCGCTAAGCGCCCAAATTGGCTACTCCTCTTTACAGTGCCAGATTTTGCGCATGTTTGGCGAGCTGGCGTTGATGGCCGAGGACTGGACGGCGGCCATGGAGCATTTTAACGAATATTTAAAGTGCATTGATGAACAGGAGCAGGAAGTGGGTGAAACCCAGGCCGACGCCTACCGTCTTTTGGCCGAAGCCGCCTTAGGGCAGGGACAGGTGAGCGCCGCCCACGCCTGGATTGACCCAGCCGACCGGGTGCATGCAGAGGCTGAAGACAAGAGTAAAGTGACCCTGGAACGCGGTGATTACCTGCGCTTGAAAGGCATGTTGGCGATGCAGCAGAAAGATTGGCGCAGCGCCGAGCAGTACTTCAACCGCAGTTTAGCCGTTTTTAGTCAACTGCGCAGCGGCTTGAACCAGGCGCGAATATATTACCAGCAAGGCCTGTTGGCCGAAGCCCAAACCCAGGTGTCTGAAGCGCAGCGTTTGTTTGCCCTGGCTGAACAAAATTTCTTAGTTATGGGAGCCAGGCTGGATGAACAGCGCGCCCACCAGGCCCGCATCCGGCTGAAGGGGTAGCGCGCTGGCAGCAGTTGAGCGCCGATATAAAAATAAAAACGGGGCGTCCGTAGATGGGACGCCCCGTTTGTCATCATTCGTTAAGGGCTAATCGTCGTTGTTCACCAGGAAAGATGGGAAGAAGTTGGCATCGCCCCAGAAGCCGCGCGTATCGCCCCAGAAGCCGCGCGTGTCGCCCCAGAAGCCACGCGTATCGCCCCAGAAGCCGCGCGTGTCGCCCCAGAAGCCGCGGGTGTCGCCCCAGAAGC
>CAZHFU010000011.1:0-105538 GCA_964531975.1 uncultured Anaerolinea sp.
AGCGGGGTATGGCATGACTACACCCTGGCATATGACGGCGACAACCGCCTGGTGGCTGTTGCCGGCGCGGCAACAGCCGAGTTCGGCTATGATGGCGACGGGCGGCGTATCTATGCCACTACCGGCCTGACCACCACCGTTTTTGTTGGCAGCTACTTTGAATGGAACGCGGCTTCGGGGGAGGGCGTGAGCTATTATTACGCCGGGGCGACCCGCTTAGCCATGCGCACCGGCGGCCAGGCGGCGGTGTTCTTCGTGACCGACCACTTGGGGAGCACGAATAAACTTGTGGACCCCTACGGCGCGCCTCTGACCGGCGAGCGCCAGCTTTACAAGCCGTGGGGCGAGAAGCGATTGAGCACTTCGATCAGTCTGACGAGGGTGGGCTATACCGGGCAGTACGACCAGGCCGAGATCGGCTTGATTTTCTACCAGGCGAGGTGGTATGACGCTTATCTTAACCGGTGGGCTAGCCCTGACACGGTTATACCGGACAACTATAATGCACTCGACTGGGATCGATACAGTTATTGTCGAAACAATCCTGTTCGATATATTGATCCTACGGGCCATTACACAGATGACGAAATATTTTCAATATTGGGAGTAAAAAAATGGGATGAAGCATATGCTATGTTCAACAAAGGTGGTAAGTATGAAGGAATGTGGGGTATTTTGGACATTTTACGAATGTCCAATGATGGAGATCGATTTCTCGATTCTATGAGTGAGTTTAATTCGAACGTCGTGGGAGAATTTAGACTAATTGATGGTCAGCTCTATCTGGATAAAGATGGAAATCAAACGCTTGCCTTACCGATACTTTCCAGTGGAGAATATGACAATACTGCACTTGAGCAAAATATTCCTCTCTTGGAAGTATGGGGTAGAACAGCTACTTATATTTATTCAAGCTCACCCCATAGTACTTTTAGGGCAGAATTTGACCCTGCTCAAGTTGATTGGCCTGGAGCTGGCTTAGATGCAGCGGGAATTGCAGCAGATACTCTATCGTTAGGGTTAGCAGGCAGGTTTACTAATGCTTCGAAGATCGCGTACGAAGCTGGAAAAGTAATTGGCCCAATTGATTTGGCCCATGGAGCTGTGCAAGCAGCCCAACAACCATCCTTATCATCAGGAGCCGGTTTGACTTCAGATTTTATCGGTTTATATGTACCAATAATTCCCGATGTCTTTGGATTATTGCTGAATTTTGGAAACGCATTTCACTTCTACCCTTAAAAGGGTTTTGAGATGGATGACATCATATTTCTAATCTCCGGAATTGTAGGGTTAATAAGCGGAATCCTAATCCTATTAAGTCCCAAATGGCTCCATGATTTATGGAAGATTCGTACCGCATACGAATACTGGGGAGAAAAGACGGCCTCACGCTATTATTGTGTTCTAGGGATATTAACTGTGGCCATAGGTTTATGGCTGATCATCAAATATCTTTCCCAACTATTTATGTAGGTGAAATCAAAAAATGAGGCACTATCTGTACTTAGAGTAACGATGAGAAAGATGTGAGTTTATCGCTTTCCCTCCATAGCCAGGGCAAAATGAAAGAGCAGAGAGTGTACATCTCTGTCCTGGCAACGGAGTTCGTAGGCGACTGAGTCGCTCGCCAGCATTGCCCTATCCTTTGCGGACAGTGAACTGATTGTACCAGATAGCTGGTGCATTGCGTATGAAAATTTTTAAGGTTCGGAGTACAGCAGAAATGTTAAAGAATTCGGGAAGGAGAAACCTACCTTAAATCTTTGCCTTTTTCTGTCGAAAAACTTTTACCACTTAAAACCGCCCTATGTACCGCTAAAACGAATTTTGTCTAAACTCAATTAAGGAGATAATATGGGAACATCACGCTTGAGTCTTTGTGCAAAGGGAATATTTTTTCTTTCCCTGCTCAGCTTTTTATATGGGTGCCAGTCACCTAAAAACTTACCATCTCAAACGGTAGTTCCGAGCCAAACCTTAATAGCATCCACAATCCTTGCAACAAGATCGGCGCCTACTAAAACTAGTTTGTTTCCAACCAGTACTTTTCGCATAACTACTACACCCCTTCTTCCAACTGTAACACCAAATGTAACTGCCACCATCAAACCTACATTAAATCCAAGCGACTCCTTATTCCGGATTTTACGAATTTTACAGGATAATGGAGGGTGCGAATTGCCATGCATCTGGGGCATAGAACCAGGTAATCCAGTGAATAAATTTGAAGGGGATTTTGCGGAATTTTTAGATGGAGCAAAGTCCGATCAAAAAATTCATTTTTTCCCCTTTAGTACAAACAATTATAAATTACTAAAACTCCAGTATTCAAGAGGAAATTTTGTATACACGATTTCTCTTATAGTTTACTTTTCCAACAAAAACCCTATTGACCAAGTAGAATTGAAGATACTGAGCAATGAAGATGCTTTACTCTCTGATACTCCAGCTTCCACACTAAACACCCCGTATTCAATATCGCAGATACTCACTGACTATGGACAGCCTTCGGAAATACTGATTGCTCCATTTCCTCAATCTTGGGGAGGAGCGGATAACTGGCAGCCATCCTTTCTCGTAATGGTATACGAAGACTCTCGCTTTTTTGCTGTTTATGAAACCACAAAGGCAAGACTTAGCGGCCACTACCAAGGATGTTTTTCAAACTCGCAAGTCCTTCTAACCTCCTGGTTACCTGATTCCTCTAACTCTTGGCATAATGCACTGGCAAAACTTTCCTCAACTGAAGTAAATCTGAAGACTATACATTATTTTAAGCCTCTTAGTGAAGCATCCAACATAACCGTTGATGCTTTTTATGAACAATATAGAAGTTCGAAAAATCAAGTTTGTATACAAACACCAACTGGAATATGGCCAAATTCGCTTGACCCGAAATGAGTATATGAAAAATCGATGTTAGTCGTCAATTTGAAAATACTGAGATGATGCTTGGGATTTTCTGGCTGTAATTCTAAGAGTTTTTCGCATTTCGGGCCATTGACAGGGGCGAAAAGACGAACAGAGGGCGCCCTAACAGACGAACGAACCGGGGCAAAACACTGCCTGCCAACCAGCCCGTCCGCCTTCCGTTTTTGATGTGAGATGATTGTCCCCCGAACTCGGCCGAGGGAAGACTCGTTGCTCAGCCGTTCGGGGCCACAACCTTAACATCCTCAGTTTTCTGCCACTACGTCGGAGACACCAGATATTGACGCAGGCTGTGCGTTGAACGCCGCTTTGGGGAAGGGTGTGAGCTATTACTACGCCGGGCCGACCCGCTTAGCCATGCGCACCGGCGGCCAGGCGGCGGTGACATTCATCGCCGATCACCGGTGCGGCGTCAATCAGCTGGTGGGCCCATACGGCACGCCCTTGGCCGGCGAGCAGCAGCTTACGTCTACAAAGGCGCCAGGCCGGGCTTATTTTCTTGAACGAAAGATATCCTACCCCGATCGTTTGAACAGCGGGTTGAAAAATGCGGTAAAATCAACGTAGAATACTCCGGTTAAGGGGATTGGCAACCCAATAGTCGTCTGGTACGACGGGAGGTACCCCCGGCATGTCTGCTCTGATTTGCCCGTACTGCGGGGCGCAAAATGGCCCGCAAGCCCGTTTTTGTTTGCGCTGTGGCAAGCCGCTTGCGGCGGTTGGCAGCGCGCCGCAAACCGATCCTGCCGCCACGCCGCAAGCCTCCCCCACTTGCCCACGCTGTAAAAGCCCGCTGCGTACCACCAGCCGCTTCTGTGGGGTGTGCGGATACGATTTGATGCTCACCTTCACCTCCGAAGACGTTCCCGCCCCGCCGGTTGCGGCTGCACCAACGCCTGCCGCTCCGCCCGCCGCGGGCGCTGCGCCACACCCCGCCGCGGCTCCACCTCCGCCCGCCTACCCGGCTTCGCCGCACACCATGCTGTTGGACGATTCGGGAAGCGGCCTGGAATTGGTGGTGGGTTACATGGGCGGCAACTCGCAGCGTTACGCTCTGGATAAGCCCATTCTCAGCGTGGGACGCGCCCCCGATAACGACATCGTGATCAATATCCCCGCCGTATCGGGCCACCACCTGCGCTTGACGGTGGGGCCTTCCGGCGTGATGCTCACCGATCTTAACAGCACCAACGGCACGCAGGTCAATGGGCAGCGCCTGCCCGCTCAGCAGCCGCACTTGCTGCAAAGCGCCGATATTGTGCGCATAGGCGATCTCCAAGGCAACTGGGTGAGCCTGAACCTGGAAAGCAAGGGCCAGCCCGATCTGCGCGTGCTGTCGTTGGGCAGCCTCGACTTGACCAAGCAGCCTATCGTCGCCATCGGGCGCGACCCGGCCAGTTACCTGCCGCTCAATCACCCGGCGGTGTCGTATCACCATGCCCAAATTTTGAAACAGAACGGCGGCCTGGTGATCCGCGACCTGAACAGCACCAACGGTACATTTGTAAACGGTCAGCGCATCGCCTTTGCCCCTCTAAACAGCGGCGATGAGGTGCAAATTGGCCCGTTTCAGCTGGTGTACGATGCGCAAAATATGCAGTTGGCCCAATCGCTCAACATGGGTCATCGCATCGACGCCATCAAGCTGGGGCGCGAGGTGGGGAAAAAGCGCATGATCCTGCGCAACGTCTCGTTAACGGTGAACCCAGGCGAATTTGTGGCGTTTGTGGGCGGCAGCGGGGCGGGAAAAAGCACCCTGATGAAGGCCATGAACGGCTACGAACCGGCCAACCACGGGGGTTTGCTGCTCGACGGCCAGCCGCTCTATGAGCGCCTGGAGCTGTATCGCACCACGATGGGCTACGTGCCGCAAGATGATATTATCCACCGCAATCTGCCGGTGAAGACGGCCCTATATTACGCCGCCAAGCTGCGCTTGCCCGACGCCCGCCCGGCGGAGATCCGCGACCGGATTGCGGACGCGCTGCGGGCGGTGGAGATGACCGAACACGCCGATAAGCCCGTGCGCGTCCTTTCCGGCGGGCAGCGCAAGCGCGTCAGCATCGCCGCTGAGCTGCTGGCCCGGCCCACGCTGTTTTTCCTCGACGAACCCACCTCCGGCCTCGACCCCGGCCTGGAGAAGAAGATGATGTATGACCTCAACCGCCTGGCCGACGAAGGCCGCACGGTGGTGCTGGTGACCCACGCCACTGCCAATATCGAGCAGTGCGACCAGGTGGCGTTCCTTTCACTGGGGCGGCTTTCGTATTACGGCCCCCCCAACGACGCCCTGAGCTTCTTTGGCGTGCGCGATTTTTCGGATATTTACCTGAAAATCTCGCAAGAGGTGGACCCCGCTCATGGCAAGCCGGTTCCGCCGGAGCTGGCCGCCTACTACCACCCGCAACCGGGGCAGCCCACTAAGGCCAACGCCGGTGTGTTGTGGGCCGATCATTACGCCCAATCGCCGCAATTTAAAACGTATGTCACCGACCGCCAGCGCGGGCTTAAGACCGGCCAGGCGCGCTCCGGCGCGCTGCCGCCGCCCAGCCGCCGAGGTAAAGATAACTTCCTGCGCCAAATGATCATCCTCACGCGCCGCCAATTTGATCTGATCCGCTACGATTGGCGGACGCTAGCGATTTTGCTGCTGATGATCCCGCTTATCTCCATCTTGTTCGCTGGGGTCACTACCAAAGACGCCTTCACCGGCCGCCCCGGTACCACTTCGATGATCCAGTTCGACCTGGAGAACGAGGTGGAAGCTAAGATCGAAGAATGGCAGAAGCTGCCCAACGACGCCTCCCGGCCTAAGCTGGAAGACTATACCGAAGTCAATTACCTGCCCCTGGAAGACGCTCAGACCCTGGTGAGCATGTTGGCGCTGGCTCTCACCCAGGCGGGCACGTTTGTGGCGGCTTATGAAATTGTCAAAGAGCGCGGCATCTACCGGCGCGAGCGCGCCGTCAACCTGAGCGCCATTGCCTACGTTGGCTCAAAAGTAATCGTTTTAGGGGTGTTTGCCCTGTTCCAGGTGCTGAGCGCCATGCTGATTGTGGGCATTACCGCCGATATGGGCGTGACCGGGGCGATTATTGATGTGGGACAGGTGGAGATGTTTATTACCCTGTACCTATCGGTGATGGCGAGCATTACCTTCGGCCTGTTCATCTCGGCGATTGTCCCCAGCACCGATGTGGTGCTGTATGCCATTTTGGTGCAGCTTTTTGCCCAAATTATCCTGGGCGGCACACTCTTTCCGCTGGATAACAAGATCGCCTCCGCCGCTACGATTGCCTACTGGTCAACCGATGCCATGGGTTCGACGATTGATATCGGGCGACTAAACAGCCAAAGTTTATCTTGTGTGGGAGTGGAAAGCTACGATCCGATTAATAACGTCAAAGAATATAAGCCCTATTGTTCTAAGGCTTCTACCGACTTATCGATAGACTACGAGCATACGCCTGAGCATGTCTTCTCGCGGTGGGTGGCGATTGTCATCCATGCTCTGTTTTGGTTCCTGGCGACTTTAGTGGTGCAGGTGCGTAAGAAGGGAGAGTGAGAAAAAACGATGACGGATAGCATCCAGCTCGATCTGGCAATCAACCGGGGGGCGGCGGCCGTGTTAGAGCAGCCGCAGTTGATTTTTCTATTAGCAAATATTACCCCGCGCCAGGATGGCAAATTGCAGCGCCTGCCACTCAACTTTATCCTGCTGCTCGATCAATCCGGCTCGATGGCCGGCGAGAAGCTGCGCACCCTCAAAGCGGCGGTCAATCACCTCATCGATCGCCTGGACGAACAAGACGTGCTTTCGGTGGTGACGTTCGAATCGCGGGCGCAGGTGCTTTACCCCGCTCAGCCGGTGAAAAACAAAGCCGAACTGAAGCAGCGGGTGGATGAGATGAGGGAAGGCGGCGGCACAAACCTGTCGCGCGGCCTACAGGCGGCCCTCGAACAGGCAGCCGGCTATCAGCAAGAAGGGCGCATCACGCGCCTGGTGCTGTTAACCGATGGCGAGGCCACCGATCGTGAGCAAGATTCAGCCAACCTGGCCGACGAAGCCGGGCGGCGCGGCATTCCCATCATTAGCTTGGGCTTTGGGCAAGATTGGAACGAGAACTTTTTGTTCGACCTGGCCGACCGCAGCATCTTAGCCGCCCCCGGCTCGCGGATGGGTGCAGCCGAGTACATTCCCGCCCCGCAAGACGCGCTGCGGATTTTCGAGGATGTCTACCGCTCGATGGAGGTGGTGGGGCAAGACGCCCTGCTTACCCTGCGCCTGGTGCAGGGGGTAGAAGCGCGCCGCATTTGGCAAGCCGCCCCGATGATCCGCGATTTAGGCCGCGGTGTGCTGCAAGGCCGCTCGGTGCAGGTGGAGGTGGGGCAGCTGGAGCAGGGCGGCCTGGCTTACCTGGTGGAGTTGATGCTGCCGCCTCGCCCTGCCGGGCTGGTGCGCGTGGCCCAGGCCGATGTGACCTATCGGGATATTGACGGCCAGGCGCAGCGCTGCTCCGCCGATCTTGTGGTTCCCTTCACCACCGACCCAGAAGCCCTTAAGCAGCTTAACGGCCAGGTGATGAACGTGGTCGAAAAAGTGCAGGCTTTCCGCTTGCAAACCCAAGCCTTGGAAGACGCCCAGGCCGGCAGCGTGGAACATGCCACCCGCAAGCTGCGTCAGGCGGTGACTATTCTGCTAAACCAGGGCGAGACGGATTTGGCGGGCCAGATGGAGAAGGAAGCCGAACAATTAGAACAATCCGGCCAGATTTCAAATGAAGGCAAGAAAACGATTCTACTAACCAGCCGGAAGACCGTCCGGCTGAGTGATGATTGATGGGAAGGTCTCGGAGGCACCTATGGCGACCACGACCTGTCCGAGTTGTGGCAGCCCCCTGCGGGCTGGAGCGCGTTTTTGCGGTAGTTGTGGGCATGTGCTGGGTTCACCGGTAAAGCCCGACGAGTCGCTTGCGCAAGGCGTCCCTGTACAAGGGGTTCCTTTACAGGGGGGGCCGGGCGCAGGCGATGCAGCTTGTCCTCACTGTGGCAAAGCGGTGCGGCAAGGGGCGAATTTTTGCAGCAGCTGCGGCTTATCCATTGAAGTTGCGCCCGAGTCGCCGGCGGAGGCGATTACCCGGCGTTCGCCGGCGGCGGTAACCCAGCGTTCGCCGGCGGCGGTAACACTTCCCGCGGCAGAAAGAACCCTTCCGGCCCACCCTGAAGCGGGGGATAGCGCCGGACTTGCGCCTGCGCCTCAGCTTGCAAATGCGACCACCGCTCGCCCGGCCAAAGCGGCCCCTGGGCGGGCGGCGGACACGATGCCGCCTCCGGCAGCGCCCCCGGCGACGCCCTCACGGCGAAGATGGCTTGGCGCAGGCGTTCTTGCGGCGGCGGTGGTTTGCCTGGCGGCGCTGGGTGGGGGATATGTGCTGGCTCAACGCATGGGCTGGATAAATATGGGGCCGTTGGCGGAGGTTCCCGCCTTGCTGCGCTCTGCCACGCCTACCGCTAGCCCTGAGGCGACGCCGCCGGCAGCCTCCCCGGCTGGCCCCACGGCCGCCTCGCTTCCGACCGTGGAAGCCACCATCTCTCCCGCCTCCACGCCTTCCCCCGACCCTGCCGGTTACCTGGCGACCTTAAGCGCGTTGGTTCCGCCGCTGCTGGAAGAGACCCCGCCGAATGCAGCCCCGATCACCGCGGCCACCACCGTTACAACCTCCACCATCCTTGTGTCAACCAGCGGGGCGCCGTTCGCTCCAGCCCCGGTTCTAACCCCCGCCCTGGTCTTATTCGACGACCCCTTTGATAACGGTTTGCGCGCCTATTGGCGCACCTGGGGCAACCCCCGCCCGCAGGTGGACAGCGGTCCAGGCGATTTTTGGCTGTACCTCAAGGCGCTCGATCCGCCTTCCGCCGCGGGGATCACCTCGCGGCCAAACTTCCCCATCTATAACATGCCCTCCACAGAAATCAGCTTCGAGGCGCAGCTGCTGCAAAATTACCCGCAAACCATGCTGCTGTTCGATTGGGACCCCAACCCCTCGGATCGCGGCCCAGAAATACACCACCCTGGGTTGGTGCATATTGAGCTGACCCCCAAGCAGGTGCGCTGGTTGCTGCCGCTCACCAAAGAGACATGCCAGGCGGAGCTAGACGCCAAACTGAAGCACACCTATCTGCTGCGTTTTTTGGAGGGCCAGGGAGCCGCGCTGTACGTGGACGGTGACGCTTCACCGGTGTGTTCCACCCAGTTCATGGGGATTGCCCCAGTTGAGGGCACAATCACTTTAACCGGGGCCGGTTGGGTCACGCGTGTCACGGTGACTCAGCCGGAAATTCCTTAGCGTAACGGAGGCCGTATGGCGCTGCAACCCAGCCAGGTATTGAATAATCGCTATCGCATTGTACGTTTACTCGGACAGGGGGGCTTCGGGGCGGTGTACCGTGCCTGGGATACAAACCTTAACCGGCCCTGCGCCGTCAAAGAAAACCTGGATACCTCGCCCGAAGCCCAGCGGCAGTTTACCCGCGAGGCCACCATCTTAGCCAACCTCTCGCACCCTAACATGCCGCGGGTCACCGATCACTTTATCTTGCCCGACCAGGGCCAGTACCTGGTGATGGATTTCGTAGAGGGCGAGGACCTGGCGAGCATGATGAAGAGCCAGGGGCGTGTGGCGATGTCGCAGGCGCTGGTGTGGATGGAACAGGTGGCCGATGCCCTGTCTTATCTGCACAGCCGTTCTTCGCCGGTGGTGCATCGCGATGTTAAACCGGCCAATATTCGCATTACCCCCGAAGGCCAGGCCATGTTGGTGGATTTCGGGCTGGTGAAGGTCTTTAGCCCCAGTATGCGCACCACCATGGGGGCGCGCGCTGTAACCCCCGGCTACGCTCCGCCGGAGCAGTACGGCCAGGGCAATACCGACGCCCGCACCGATCTATATGCCCTGGCGGCGACGCTCTATAATTTATTGACCGGTAAAGACCCGATGGAGAGCGTGCAGCGCATTGCCGGGGGGCAAATGCCCTCCGCTAACGTAGTTAACCCGGCGGTTTCGCCGGCGGTGAGCGCCGCCATTGATAAGGCCATGCGCCTGGAACCCAGCCAACGCTACACCTCGGTGGCCGAGTTTAAGCGCGCCTTGCAGGGCGGTAGAGATGAGGCGGCTGCGCTGCGGCCTCTCGCCGAGCAGGCTGGTTCCTCCGCCGCTCCGCCCAGGCGCCCACCGGCGCCGGCCACGCAAGTGGTGGGCGGGCCAATGCAGGCCGCGCAGCCGCCGCGCTACGCCGCGCCGCGCCCGCCTGCGCCCGCCTATGCCAACCACGTGGCGGCTGCGCCCCGGCAAGGACGCAGCCCATGGGTGTGGGTGGCCTTGATCGGGGCGGTTGTGGTGTGCCTGGCGGCGGCCACATTGGGCGGTCTTTACATGGTGGGCGAGCAGAGCATCCAGAAAACCAGCGACGCCCAGGCCGCCCAACTTAAGCAGACTCAGGCCCAGATCACAGCCGCCCACCAGACCGCATTAACCCAAACCGCGGCCATCTTCGCCCAGCGCACCGTCGCGGCGCAATCCACCATGCAAGCCCGCCAGGCATTCTTGGATCGGCTGGAAGCCGATAAGATTTTGGCCTTCGGCCCGGCCTCGGGCACCATCACCCATCATGCCGACGATAATATGATTGAATCGTTTGACGCCGACGTGAACTTAGCCAACTTCATTGTAGAAGCGCGCTTCTTTAACCCCTATGGGGCCGATATAGGCGAATGGGATTACGGCTTTGTTTTACGCCACGAAGCAAAAGACACCCAATTTCGTTTTGTGGTGCTTTCTACAAAACAGTGGGTGTTACTGAATAACACCGGTACGTCATCAGGAGAAGTGATCGATAAGGGCAACTTGCCAGATCTGGATGTCAGCGCCCAAGGCTCGAACCTGGTGCGCCTGATATTCACCGGCGACCGCGGCTTCTTCTTCTTGAACGGTCGTTTTATTAGCGAGATCAATCTCTCATCCCGCCAGAACGCCGGCAGCATTCTCGCCACCACCGGCGTATACGAGGGCGATGAGGTCAACGGCTATTACACTGGCTACGCCGATTTTAGTATTTGGCAAATTCCCTAAACCCTATGCCTTTCCCTGCTGGTCATATCCTCAACCACCGCTATCGCATCGATAGCCTGCTCAGCCAGACGCCGCTGAGCTGCACCTATGCAGGTTGGGATCAGAATTTGAATATGGCAGTGGCGATAAAAACCCAATGCCTGGAGACCCCCGAAGATGCCCGCCGCTTTACCCGGCAGGCGCGGGCGATTTCCAACCTGCGCCATCCGGGTCTGCCCTATGTGATCGATTACTTTACTCTGGATGACGAACAAATTTTAATTTCGGAAATTGTGCAGGGGCAGAGCTTACACGCCTGGATGACGCTGCATCCGGGGCCAATTGCCGAGCAGCAGGCGCTGCCGTGGTTCATCCAGGCTTGCGAAGCGCTGGCGTATTTGCACGCCCGGCAGCCGCCGGTTTTGCATCGTAATCTCCACCCCACCACTTTTCTAATCACCTCGGTGGGACGGGCAGCTCTGGTGGATTACGGATTGGGCCGTTTTGCCGGGAGCGGAGCGCAAGCGCCGGGTGCGCCGCCGCGGCTGCCGCCCGCGCCGTTCACCCCGCCTGAAGGCGAGCAAAGCGACGACCCGCGCAGCGATGTGTATGCTTTAGGGGCGCTGCTCTACCTGGCGCTGACCGGCGCGCCGCCCACGCCGGCGGCTGCACGGCAGCGCGGCCAGGCATTGCCGGCCCCTCGCTCGCTGAATATGAACCTATCTCCGGAGAGCCAGGCTGCCATCATGCGAGCCATGGCGCTCGACCTCCAGCAGCGCTGCGCCTCGGTCGAAGCCCTGCGCAGCGCCCTGGAGGCGTGTTCCGGCGCGGCTTTCCAAACAGTGCGTTACCCGCAGCCGATGAGGAATGACATTTCGCCCACTGAAGCGCCGACCTTGGCGTCGCCAGACCCCAACCAGGCGCCCACGCTGCTGATGCCGTATGGCGAAGTCTACCCCCAAACCGGCAGCGCCGTTCCGCGCCGCCCCCCGCCTGCCAGGATCGCCGCCCCCGCACAGCGCAGCGCCTTCCCCAGCGCCCTGGTGGGCGGCTTGACGGTGGCCTTGTGCCTGGCGCTGGCGGTCTTAGGCGGGGTGGGCGGTTATTGGCTGATGAGCGCCCCATCGCCCACGCCGCCTAACGATCTTGTCGCGGCCATCGCCGCCACCCTCACCTTTGAGGCTAGCCTTGCCCCCTCGCCCAGCGCCACCCTCCCCTCTAGTCTAACGCCATCTGTCGATGCCTGGCTCAGCCTCACCCCCATTGCCCTGCCGGTGCTGAGCGAGCCGACCTCTACCCCCACCGCTGTCCCAATCCCCAGCGAGACGCCCACCGCGGCGCCCTCGCCAACCCTCGTCCCAACCGCCACTCCGGCGGCTGCGCCCACCTGGCAGCCCTGCCCGGCCACCTACCCATCGCGCCTGTACGTAGGCGATACGGTGATGGTCAGCACGAACCCTCCCCTGGCTAACCGCCTGCGCAAATCGCCTAACACCGGTAGTAAAATCTTGGGCATGATCCAGCCGGGCGAGAAAGCGCAGGTGATTGGTGGGCCGGTGTGTTCCAACGAGTGGATTTGGTGGCAGGTGACTTCCCTCTCCAGCGGCCTGACCGGCTGGACGGCGGAGGGGGATCGAGATAATTATTGGTTAATTCCAATGAGGCCCTGATATGGAAGATCACGAATTGCACACTCCTCCCTCTTCACCACCACCCCCACCAGGATGGCGCGAGCGCCTTACGCATGGGCGCGGGTGGTGGATTTTAGGCGCGGCCTCGGCGGTGCTGCTGCTGGCGGCATTGGCGGCGGGCGTCTACGCCTGGCAGCGTCTGCGTACACCACCCATCGGGCAAAACGTCGAGCAGCTTCTGGCCTCGATTACCCCGCCCGCCTCGCTGGCTGAGCTGGCGACGCAGTACCCGCAGCTGGGCAGAGTTCTCATGGACCCCAAGCTCGATTCGGTCTACAAAGATTTTCTGCGCGCCTATGAGAGCGGCGGGTTGGAGGCGGCCTACGAATTGGCCCAGAAGCGCGGCCTGCTCAACAACAAAGGCGATTTGCGCCTGACCCTGGAGTTAGACACCACGGAAACCGCCGCGCTCAAGCAGCAACTCATCCAATTTGGTGTGCAGATTGCCGCCGAGCATGGCAATGAGATGGATATTATTATTCCGCGGGCGCTGATGGAACAGTTGGCCGCAGCGAATGACCCGGCGGCGCTGTTCGCTAAGCTGTCGGGGCTGGAGCATATCGTGCGCATCAAGCTGCCAATGCCCAGCATCAACGATCAGAGCGGCGGGGTTGATACCGAATCGGTGCCGGTGATTGGGGCCGACGTGTGGCAGGCGGCCGGCTTTACCGGTAAAGGCGTGAAGGTGGGGGTGCTGGATCGAGGCTTTGACTCGTACCGCAGCCTGTTGGGCACAGACTTACCCGCTCAGGTAACCGCGCGTTCTTTTATCTACGACACCGCCATCGACCAAACCGGCACGGTGCATGGCGCGGCGGTGTCGGAAATTATTTATGATATTGCCCCTGAAGCCGAGCTGTTCTTGGCCGCCTATGATACCGATGCGGAAGAACGCCAGGCGGTGGATTGGCTGATCGCGCAGGGGGTACAGGTGATCTCGCATTCGGCCGGGTCAATCTACGGCCCCATGGATGGAAGCAGCACCGACGCCGTGATGGTCGATCAAGTGGTGGGCGATGGCGTTGTGTGGGTCAACTCGTCGGGCAACACAGGTTACACCCACTACCGCGGAACATTTACCGACCGCGACGATGACGGCTACCACGAGTTCGCCTCCGGGGATGAGATGATGGGTTTTATACCCATTGAGCGCACCGTTTTTGTGTTGAATTGGGATGACTGGGGCCGCGGGTTGGAAGACTATGATCTCTATATTTTAGACGCCGATGGCAATGAAATGGCTTCTTCTACCAATGTGCAAGATGGGCCAGAAGACGACTCGGCGGAAGGCATTGTCTACACTTTTGATGATTCGGAAATCTACTACCTGGTGATCAAAGCCGTGCGCATCACCCGACCTGGGGTGTTCGATTTATTTATGCGCGATGGCGAGATTGAATACTACACCCCTGAACACAGTGTCAACACCCCCGGCGATGCGCGCCGCGCCATCACAGTTGGGGCCACCTCCTGGTCAACCGACGAATTAGAAGACTATTCGTCGCGCGGCCCCACCAGCGATGGGCGCATGAAGCCCGAAATCGTGGCCCCCGCCGGGGTGAGCAGCGCTGCTTATGGCGAAACCTGGGATGGTACGTCGGCTTCCACGCCGCATGTGGCGGCGGCGGCGGCGCTGGTGCTGCAAGCCTATCCCAACTACACGCCGCAGCAGGTGGCCGACTTCCTGGCCGGACGGGCGGTGGACTTGCCCCCGAATGGGCCGGATGAGGCCAGCGGCTTTGGGCGGCTGGATTTAGGCGATCCGCCGGTGTTGGTGGAAGCGGATGCGCCCACACCCACCGCCCGGCCCACCGCCACCGAGGCCGCCCCGGCTGCGGTTACCTCAACTGCCGCCGCGCCCACCTCTACCCCCGAACGGGTGACCCTGGCGACGCCCACCGCCTCAGCGGGCGGGTCTTCTTCTGGGGTGCTGCTGGTGCTGGGGCTGGTGATGTGCGTGGCGCTGCCCGCCATGCTGGGCTTTGGGGGGCTGGTATTGTTCGCCGTGTTGTGGAGCCGACGGCGCAAGCCAGCCCAGCAGCCCTATCCGCCGCCCGGCCGCAGGCGGCCCACCTCTATTGATTTCAACGCCCCCGGCCCGCCTCCCGGCGAGCTTAACGCTCGCCCGGCGCAGGCCCGGCCGGTGGCCCGGCCTGGTACGCCTCCGCCGCCGTTCCCTCCTGCTCCGCCGCCGGATTTCGATTGGAACAGCGCGCCGCCTTCGCCGCCCACACCAGAGCCGGAACTACCGGTCTGTCCGCGCTGCGGCGCGCCGCACCGGCCCGGGGCGCGCTTCTGCGCCACTTGCGGCGCAGCGCTGCCTGAGGCCCCTCCGGAGCCGGCTTTTTGCACGAAGTGCGGCGCTCGCCTCCGCCCAGAGAGTAATTTCTGTCCAAACTGCGGGCACAAACGTTCTTGAGCGCACCGTGGCGGCCTGGCGATTCTTGTGCGGGCGCGGCAGACATGGTGTTGCCGGGTTGGCCGGCCGCTGCGGCAGCAGCTTAACCCATGCCCGGCCAGTTGATCGCCCTCCCGCAGATGCACGTGGTTCAGTCCCCCTGGCCGGGTTTGCAGGTGTGGCGCATGGCGCTGAGCCAGGGCGCACCGGCGCAGTTGGCCGGTTGGCTAACCTGGCTGGATAAAGACGAACAGGCTCGCGCCCGGCGTTTTGTTCTGGAACGCGACCGGCAGGCCTTCATTATCCGGCGAGCGGGGCTGCGTGGTTTGCTCGGGCAGGCGGTGGGGCAGCCTCCGATGGCCTTGCAATTCACCTGCAATCCCTTTGGCAAACCAGCCCTGGCAAGCCTGCCCTGGCAAGGGGGCGCGCCGCCAGCCGGGCTGCTCCCGCAGTTCAGCCTGTCTCATTCGGGGGCGTGGGCGCTGGCGGCGCTGCATGGCTGGCGCCGCGTGGGGGTGGATATCGAACGTCACGCCGTTCTGGATGACGACGCCCTGGCGCGGCGCGTCTTCTCGACCGCGGAGTACGCTCGCCGCATGGCCCTGCCGGCCCCCCAGCGCCTGGCGGCTTTCTACGATGTTTGGACCCGCAAAGAAGCCTATATGAAAGCCGCCGGATTGGGGCTGAGCCTTGAGCCGCAGTCTTTCGATGTGGATTGTTTGCCGCCGGGCTACACGCCGGTTGCAATCGACGCCCCGCTCGGCTATAGCGCGGCGGTTTGCCTGGGGCCAGAAGAAACCGATCAATCCGAAATCATGGGGTAAAATACCTGCACCCGCGGAGGAATGATGCCTCAAGAAACCCTTGGTTACGTGCAATTAGAATGGACTTGTCCAAAGTGCCAGAGTCGCAACCCTGGCACAGCCACCACCTGCCAGGGCTGCGGCGCGCCGCAGCCAGCGGAGGTTAAGTTCGAGCAGGTGCAGGGTGAGATAGTCACGCAAGACGAGAAACTAAAAAAGCTGGCCGAAGTGGGGCCGGATATTCACTGCCCCTACTGCGGGGCGCGCAACCCTGGCGATGCGGCGGTGTGTGTGCAATGCGGCGGCGACCTGAGCGCCGGGGCGCGGCGCGCCGCCGGCCAGGTGGTGGGCGCATACGCTCCAACCGAGGTTCGCACCATTGCCTGCCCGCGCTGCCAAAGCCCCAACCCGGAAACCAATTTGCGCTGCGCCAACTGCGGCGCGCCGCTCACTCTGCCCCAAACCGTCTCCGCCGCCGCGCCGCAGGCCAAAGCGCCGGCGGCCAACTGGCTGCTCTACGCCGCGATTGCGATTATTCTGCTGTGCTTGTGCGGCGGCGGCGCGCTGCTGCTTTCCAAACTGAGCCGCAGCACCGACGTGGCCGCCAGCGTGGCGGGGCGTCAGTGGCGCAGCGCAGTGCAGATCGAGGCCCTCGCCCCGGTCAAATATCAGGATTGGCAAGACCAGATCCCCAGCCAGGCGGCGGTGGGGGAGTGCCAGACACGGGTGCGCCAGGTGGTGGATCGGGAGCCTATCGGGCAAGAGGCGCGCAAAATCTGCGGCACACCCTACACGGTAGATACGGGTTCAGGGGTGGGCAAGGTGGTGCAAGATTGCCAATATGAGGTAATGGCGCCTTACTGCCAATACACACTGATGCAGTGGGCGGTGGTGCAAACGCTCACCCAACAAGGCAGCGACGCCGCGCCGGTGTTTGCTCAGGCCTCCCTGGCGAATGGGCAGCGCGAGGGCGAGCGCAGCCTGTCTTACCAGGTGGTGTTTCGCGCCAATGATCGCAGCTATGAATATTCCCCCGCCAGCAAGGAAGATTATCTGCGCTTTACCCCCGGCAGCGAGTGGTTGTTGACCGTCAACGGGTTCGATCAAATTGTGGCGGTGCAGCCCAGGCGCTGAGCTGCCCGGCCGAACGGCGCTCTGGCGGCGCGCGTGGGTCAACGCCGGCTAATTGGCCGGCAGGGCGCGGCGGGCTGACCGCCTGGCCCACGAATCTCACTTCGGAAGTCTCGCCCCATGCGACAACCCCGCTCTAATAAGGGAAACTGATGGATAGTGCAAAGTCTCTCACTAAGGGCTATGTTATTTGCCTGGTCGGCACGGTGTTATGGTCGAGTACCGCCATTTTCATCCGTTACTTAACCGAAACCTACCAGATGCCCGCGCTGGTTTTGGCCTTTTGGCGAGATCTGACGTTGTTCGTCAGCCTGGGGCTTATTTTCCTGGTCTTTCAACGGCGTAAACTGCGCCTGCCGGGCGGGCAGTGGCGCTTTATGCTCATCTATGGGCTGATCTTATCGTTGTTCAATTCGCTGTGGACGATCTCGGTGGCCCTGAATGGGGCGGCGGTCTCGACGGTGCTGGTCTACTCCTCGGCAGCGTTCACCGCCGTGCTGGGCTGGCGTTTGCTGGGCGAATCGCTCGGCCCGGTCAAGATTCTGGCGGTGGGCCTGAGCCTGGCGGGCTGTGTTTTCGTCTCGGGGGCGTACGACCCGCAAATGTGGCAGCTTAACGCCCTGGGGGTGATCACCGGAGTGGTTTCGGGGTTAGCGTTTGCGGCTTACAGTCTGATGGGCAAATGGGCCGCCCAGCGCAGCATCGACCCCTGGACAACGCTGCTGTATGCTTTTGGCTTTGCGGCCATTTTTTTGTTCATCTATAACTTGTTCAACCCGTGGCTGCCCACCGGCGTGGCTTCGACTAATTTCGGCTGGCTGGGCGATGATGTGTTCGCCTGGTTGATGCTGGCAGCCCTGGCGCTTGGCCCCACAGTGGGGGGGTATGGCTTGTATACGGTGAGTTTGAACTATTTACCGGCCAGCGTGGCGAACATCATCGCCACCCTGGAGCCGGCCCTGACCGCCCTGCAAGCTTTTGTGATTTTGAAAGAGAGCTTTAGCATTCCGCAGTGGCTGGGCAGCGCCCTGATCATCGCCGGCATTGTGGTTTTACGCCTGTATGGTCGCGTCCCACCAGCCGCTGCGGCCCGCGTTCGCGCCGCCACAGGCGGATGACGGAATTAACCGCATAAGGATTGCCGATGGAGCAATTTCTCCATACCGAAACACTAATCATAGAGCTTTTGCTGATCGCCTCTTTAGTGGCGATTGCTGTGCGTCGCTTAAAAATACCTTACACGGTGGCTTTGGTGGTGGTGGGCCTGCTTCTGACCACCCAATCTACCCTGCAACTTAAGCTTACCCCAGAATTGATCCTCACTTTATTCGTGCCGCCGCTGGTGTTTGAAGCGGCGTTTCATATTAACCTGCGCAACCTGCGCAGCAACCTGGCTATGCTGCTGCTGCTAGCCATCCCGGGTGTGGTCATCACGATGGTGCTGGTGGGGGTGATGGTGGCCTGGGGGACGGGTATTTCCCTGCTAAAGGCGCTGGTGTTTGGGGCGCTGATTGCCGCTACCGACCCGGTGGCAGTGGTTTCGATCTTCCGTTCTTTAGGCGTTCCCAAGCAACTGGCTGCGCTGGTGGAAGGGGAGAGTTTGCTAAACGACGGCACCGCCCTGGTGCTGTTTAATCTGATGTTGGTTATCCTTGCTACGGGCCAGTTCAATCTGGCGGTTAGCGCGGCGAATTTTGTGCGCGTTTCGGCGGGCGGCCTGGCGGTGGGCCTGATCTTGGGTTGGATGGTGTCGCGGATGATTTCGCGGATTGACGATTACCTGATCGAGACCACGCTCACCACGGTGCTGGCGTTTGGGTCGTACCTGATTGCCGAGCAGCTGCACTTCAGCGGGGTGCTGGCGGTGGTGGCGGCGGGCCTGATTAACGGCAACCTGGGGCCGCAGGGGATGAGTCCAACAACGCGCATTGTGCTGTTCAACTTCTGGGAATATGTCGCTTTTCTATCTAACTCGTTGGTGTTTCTATTAATCGGTTTAGAGGTGGATATTCCGGCGCTGCTGCAAGCCTGGCAGCCGATTTTGTGGGCGATAGCCGCCGTACTGGTGGCGCGGGTGTTGGTGATTTATGGGCTGAGCCTATTATCACGGCGCTTTGTGGAGCCGATTTCGCTGCGCTGGCAGCATGTGATGGCGTGGGGAGGGTTGCGCGGCGCGCTGAGCCTGGCGCTGGCGTTAAGCTTGCCTGAAACTATTGGGCCGGAGTTATCGCTGCTGCGCACGATGGCGTTTGGTGTGGTGGTGTTCACTTTGTTGGTGCAAGCCACCAGTATGCGCCCGCTCATCCGCCGTCTGGGCATCGCCCTGCGCACACCGGAGCAGGTGGAATATGAGACCCGCCACGCTCGCCTCACCGCCCTGCGTTCGGCTGAAGGTTATCTCGACCGCCAGCATCGCGAAGGCTTAATCTCAGGCCGCGCCTGGGAGGTGATCCGCCCGAAGTTGAAAGAGCAAATCGCCTTGTTGGCCGAGGCGGTGCGCGAGTCGCTGCAAATGTCGCCCACGTTGGAGGCGGAAGAATTAGAAACCGCCCGGCGCGAGGTCTTGCGCGCCCAGCGCGGCGCGTTTCTGGGTCTGCGCCAGGATGGCATTATTGCCGATGAGGTGTATGAGCGCCTGACCGCCGAGATGGACGCCCACCTGGAAAGCGGTACAGATATGTTCTGGTTTGTGCCGGGCGAGTCGCTGCCCGACCGTTTGCGCAATCGAACCAGCCGGGTGGATGTGCGCGAAGTGTTGGTAGAAGCCGATTCGGCCTGCGATGGTCGTCATGTTAAAGACTTGAATTGGCCGGTCAATTCGGTGATCGCCGGCTTGCGCCGCAACGACGAGTTGATAATCGTGCGCGGGCAAACCATCCTGCGGGTGGGTGATGTGTTGATGTTGATCTCAGATGATGAGGCGTTACAACAAATTCAGCGCCTGGCGAAGAGCAGCGTCGCGCAATCGTCGTGAATATTTAATTTCCCAAGCATGCAATCTGTGTTATACTTGCGTCCGCTCTCGCCAGCTATGGCGGGAGCGGCGCGTACCGCTTTACGCAAGCGGTCGCAGCCATCTTGACCCTCCACCGGGGGGCACCCAATTCTCTTGACCGTCTTCGTTCGCCGCAGGTCACGGCGTGGGTCGAAGCGCTCAGGATTACAACCGATAAGGAGTTTCATCCTATGACCATCATCCCCATGAAGGCGCTGCTCGAAAGCGGCGTCCACTTCGGCCACCGCACGCACAAGTGGCACCCCTCCATGAAGCCCTACATCTTCACCGAGCGGAACGGCATTCACATCATCGACCTGCAAAAGACCGTCAAGTCTTTGGAGAACGCCTATAAGCTGGTGCGCGAAACTGTGGCCAATGGCGGCACGGTGCTGTTTGTCGGCACTAAGCGCCAGGCCCAAGAAACCATCCAGTACGAAGCCGAACGCTCCCGCATGCCCTATGTTACCGCCCGCTGGCTGGGCGGCATGCTCACCAACTGGCGCACCATCCGCGCCCGCATCAACGAGTTGGATCGCCTGGAAAGCATGCGCGAGAAGGGCGATTTCAATCGCATCACCAAAAAAGAGGCCCTGATCCTCACCCGCGAAATGGAACGCCTGGAGCTGTTGTTGGGCGGCATTCGCAAGATGCAAGATGTGCCCGATCTGCTGTTCGTGGTAGATGTGCGGCGCGAGTCCACCGCCATTCACGAAGCCAACCTGTTGGGCATTCCGGTCATCGCCCTGGTAGACACCAATTGCGACCCGCGTGACGTGGATTTCGTGATCCCCTCCAACGATGACGCTATCCGCGCCATTAAGCTGCTGGTCTCCAAGATGGCCGACGCGGCCATTGAAGGCCAGGCAGCCCGTAAGGATATGGGCGAAGAGGAAGATCTGCCCTTGATGTCTCAACGTATGCCCGAAGGCGACCTGTACGAAGCGGAACTTTCGGATGATGACTTGATGGGCCCTGCCACCCTGGCGAAGATTTCTCGCCCTGTTGTAGACGATGAAGCTGTTAGCGAAGAAGAAGTGGCTGAAGTCTTTTCGACGGAAACCACTGTTGAAGAACCGATAGACGAAGAAGCTGCCGACGACGCAGCTGTAACCGAGGAACCTGAGGCATAAGATGGCGATCACCACTGAACAGATTAAAGAACTGCGCGAGGCCACCGGTGCAGGCGTGTTAGACTGCCGTAAGGCGCTGGAAAACGCCGGCGGCGATTATAAAAAGGCGGTAGATTTTTTGCGTGAGAAGGGCCTGGCGACGGCTGCTAAGCGCGCCGACCGCACAGCCTCCGAAGGCATGGTAGAGTTATACTCGCATGGCGGCGGACGAGTGGGCGTGATGGTAGAAATCAACTGCGAATCCGATTTCGTGGCGCGCTCGGAAGCTTTCCGCAAATTCGCTCACGAAGTGGCCCTGCACATCGCTGCGGCTGCGCCTCACTACGTGCGCGTGGAAGATATTCCCCAGGCAGAGTTCGATCACGAGCGTGAAATCGCCATGGCGCGCGCCCGCGAAGAGGGGAAGCCCGAAGCGATGCTGGCGAAGATTTCCGAAGGCCGGCTGGAAAAGTTCAAAGACGAAGTTGTCTTGCTGCGCCAGGCGTATATTCGTGATGAGGCCATCACCATCGAAGAGCTGCTGCATTCGAATATCGCCTCGATTGGCGAAAACCTGGTCATCCGCCGCTTTGCGCGCTGGGAACTGGGCGAAGGTCTTGAGTAAAAGCAGTTTTCAGGTGTAACACTAAGGTGGATTTTGTGAAGGCATGTGCTTCGCAAAATCCACCTTTTTTATATCTAATGCAGAATGATACAATGATATTCACGGGAGGCGAGTATGGAAAGAGAATTGAAGTATAAACGCATCTTGCTGAAGCTGAGCGGCGAATCGCTTTCGGGGTCGGAAGGAACCGGCATAGACCCCGACCGGGCTGAAGATATTGCCATACGGGTGCGCGAAGTGCGCAGCTTGGGCATCGATGTAGCCATTGTAATTGGGGCGGGCAACCTGTGGCGCGGGCGCACCGGTTTAGAGCGCGGCATGGATCGCGCTACCGCCGATTACATGGGTATGCTTGCCACTGTGATGAACGCCATGGCGCTGATGGACGCCATGGAGCGGATTGGTTTGGTGACGCGGGTGCAATCGGCCATCGAAATGCACGCCGTGGCCGAGCCGTACATTCGCCGGCGCGCCATTCATCACCTGGAAAAAGGGCGGGTGGTCATCTTGGGCGGTGGAACCGGCAACCCCTACTTCTCTACCGATACGGCGGCGGCGCTACGCGCGATGGAAATTGGCGCAGACGTGTTGATTAAGGCTACTAAGGTGGATGGGGTATACGATTCCGACCCGCTGCTCAACCCCAACGCCAAACGCTTCGACCGGCTGAGCTACATCGAAACACTCAACCGCCGCCTGGAGGTGATGGATAGCACGGCTGTTTCGCTGTGCATGGAAAACAACCTGCCCATTTTGGTGTTGAACTTATGGAACGTGGAAGCGCTGCGCTCGGCCTTATATGGTGAGGCGGTCGGCACGTTAGTGACGGCGTGATTTGATATAATAGGGCAAATTAACCCCGCCCGTTGGAGGTAACGATGCTTAAAGATGTATATAAAGATACCGAAACGCGCATGAAAGGCGCAATCCAGGCCCTGGAAGATGACCTGGCCGGCATTCGCACGGGCAGAGCGCACCCGGCGCTGGTGGAGAAGCTGCAAGTTGAATATTATGGCACGCCCACGCCCCTGATGCAGCTTGCTTCAATCAGTGTGCCTGAGCCGCGTTCGCTGCTCATTCGCCCATTTGACGCCGCTACCCTCAAAACCATCGAGCGCAGTATCCTGGCTTCAGACCTGGGTCTGAACCCAAACAACGACGGCAAACAGATTCGCCTGAACTTGCCCCCGCTAACCGAAGAGCGCCGCCGTGATTTGGTGAAAGTGGTGCATAACCGCGCCGAGGAAGCCCGGGTTGCCATTCGGAACGTGCGCCGCGATATGATCAAAGATATGCGCGACTTTGAAGAAGAGAAGATGATTTCGGAAGATGAGCTTAAGCGCGGCGAAGAAGAGATGCAAAAGTACACCGATCGCTTTATTCATGAAGTGGGCATGGTGGCCGAACGCAAAGAAAAAGAGATTATGGAGGTCTGAGCCTTTCGCTGGCCGACCCTTTATGGACTTAAACGAAACGAAGGCACTACCGGAACATATCCCAGCACATATTGCCATCATTATGGATGGCAATGGGCGCTGGGCGCTGGCGCGCGGGCTGCCTCGCCTGGCAGGCCATCGCGCCGGAACCGAAAACTTGCGCCGTGTAATTGAAGCCTGCATCGAATTTGGCGTTGGTTACCTGACGATTTACGCTTTTTCCACAGAGAACTGGGGCCGCCCTGAAGAAGAAGTGCAAGGCTTGATGAAGATCTTTGAAGATGTCATCGATCACGAGCTGCAAGAGCTGAACGATCAGGGCGTGCAGCTGCGCCATATTGGACGGCTAGACCGGCTAGAGCCAGGCTTCCGTGACAAGGTGGTGCGCGCCCTTGAGGTGACACAGCATAATACCCGCCTGGTGCTGAATGTGGCCTTCAACTATGGCGGGCGCGATGAGATCGTGTGCGCTGTCCAACATATCATCCAGGATGGTGTGCCGGCGGAGCAGGTGACCGATGAGCTGGTAAGCCGCTATTTGTTCACCGCCGGCGCACCAGACCCCGATATGATTATCCGCACTTCTGGCGAGCTGCGCGGCAGCAACTTCTTGATCTGGCAGGGCGCTTATTCGGAGTGGTTCTTCCCGCCGGTGTATTGGCCCGATTTCGATAAGGAGCAGCTGCGCCTGGCCTTGCACGAGTTTTCTCATCGCGAACGGCGTTATGGCAAAGTGTCTTCAAGCCAGGTAACCGGCTAAACGGGTGGTGGAGCGCCTGGGCGCGATACCAGTTATTCCTCATATGGTTATCCTATGCTGAGAACGCGGGTGTTAGTTGGTCTCGTCTTGATGCCTTTCTGCCTGGCGGCAATTTTCCTGGGTGGATGGGTGTTCGCGGCGCTGATCGCGATAACTGGAGCGATTGCCGGCCTGGAGTTCTCCAGGCTGTTTCGGGCAGGGGGGCACACGCCGTTAGCCGCGGGCGTGGCGGTGGGCTGTGCGGCGCTGGCGCTCACACGCCAGTTGTGGGGGTTCGACCACAATCCCCTGGTAATTAGCACCCTGGTGCTGGTGTTCATGACGGTGAGCCTGTTCAAGTACGAATATAGGGGCGATGACCGCGCCGCCACCGATTTCGCGATTTCCTTAGCGGGCGTTTTTTATATCGGTTGGCTGGGAGCCTATTCGATATCGATTCGCAACCTGCCGGAGGGGGTGGGGTGGCTGCTGGCGGCTTTAGTGGGCGTATGGTCGGCGGATTCGTTTGCCTACCTGGTGGGGGTGCGCTTTGGGCGGCATAAGTTGGCCCCGCGCCTTAGCCCCAAGAAGACCTGGGAAGGCTTTGCCGGCGGCGTGGTGGGAGCGGTGGCCTTGGCGGCGGCGTGGGCGGCCTTGTGGGCGGCGGCCGTCTCGGCCGGCTGGGTGCAAGCCGGCCTGCCTGGCGCGCCCGGCGCAGCCAGCGCGCTGACACCCCTGCGCGGCGCTCTGCTGGGCCTGGTGATGGGCGTCTTCCCCGTGCTGGGCGACCTGGGCGAAAGCATGGTTAAGCGCCAGTTTGGCGTCAAAGATTCGGGTAAGATCCTTCCCGGCCATGGCGGCGTTTTTGACCGCATCGACTCATGGCTGTGGGCGCTAGTGTTGGCCTATTACCTCATCCAGGTGTGGATCTAGCCCTGCGCGGTTTCACCGTAAGGCGCATAACCGCCGCTTCTGTTAAGTATCGGCTGAGCTTTTCGGTGCAGGTGGGATGGTTTATGATATAATTGCAAAACAATTTAGCCCCTATTCGGCGCTCTTATCCAGAGAGGTAGAGGGACCGGCCCTTTGAAACCTCAGCAACCCGGGGAACCCCCCCAACGGTGCTAATTCCGGCAGATAGATTTTCTGGAAGATGAGAGGGTACGGTTCTCTTGCTTACTGTTGCCCTTTCCCGTTTTCCCGGAAGGGGCAATTTCTTTTTATGGAGGTTTGAGAATATGAGTACCAGTTTTATGACTTCCCCTAGCCTGATGTTCACCTCGGAATCGGTGACGGAAGGCCACCCCGATAAGTTGTGCGATCAGATTAGCGACGCCATTCTAGACGCCTGCCTGGAGCAAGACCCCACCTCGCGTGTGGCCTGCGAAGCGGCTTCTAAAACCGGCTATGTGATGCTGCTGGGCGAAATCACCACCACCGCCCATGTCAACTTTGAAGAAGTGGCTCGCCGGGTGATTAACGAAATCGGTTACGATTCCAGCGAAAAGGGCCTGGACGGCGACAGTTGTGGGGTGTTGGTGGCCTTAGCCAAGCAGTCGGGCGATATTGCCATGGGCGTCAACCGGGCGCTCGAAGCCAAAGCCGGCGAGATAAGCGATGATGAAATCGAAAGCATCGGCGCAGGCGACCAGGGCATGATGTTTGGCTATGCTTGTGACGATACCCAGGCGCTGATGCCGATGCCGATCTACCTGGCGCATAAGATGGCGCTGCGGCTAACCGAAGTGCGTAAGAGCGGCGTTTTGCCGTGGCTGCGCCCCGACGGCAAAACCCAGGTTACGGTGGAATATGCCTTTGGTCGCCCCAAGCGCATCGATACCGTGTTGGTTAGCACCCAGCATGCCCCTGAAGTGAGCCAGGAAGATATTCGTGCGGCCATGATCGAATATGTAATCATGCCCACCTTGCCCCCCGAAATGGTGGATGAAAATATCAAGATATTCGTCAATCCCACCGGGCGATTTGTAATCGGCGGGCCGCAGGGCGACGCCGGCCTGACCGGGCGCAAGATCATCGTCGATTCGTACGGCGGCATGGGTCGTCACGGCGGCGGGGCGTTTAGCGGTAAAGACCCCACCAAGGTGGATCGTTCGGCGGCTTACGCGGCGCGGTGGGTGGCGAAAAATATTGTAGCCGCCGGCCTGGCGCAGCGGTGCGAAATTCAAGTGGCCTATGCCATTGGTGTGGCCCACCCGCTGAGCATTAGCGTGGAGACCTTCGGCACCGGCGCAGTGACCGATGATGAAATCGTCAGCCTCATCACCCAATTCTTCGATCTGCGTCCTGGGGCCATCATTCGCGACTTGAACCTGCGTCGCCCCATCTACCGCCAGATCGCCGCTTACGGTCACTTTGGCCGCGATGATCTGGATCTGCCATGGGAGCGCGCCGATAAGGCCGAACTCTTACGCCAGGCCGCCCGCGTACAGGTAGGCGTAAGCGTATAATCTAGAATCAGGCAGCCGCCTCGCCGCGCTGCCCTGATTTATACTTAAGATCACCTCATAACCAAGGGGCTGCCCAAATTTTTTTGGACAGCCCCTTGCCTATATTCTCCATTTTCCCCGGTTGATGGACATTCACCCCATCCTTCTCCGGTAGCTCTTCTCCCCGCGGGAGAAGGGGCCGGGGGATGAGGTCTCTCCGCCGGAAGATGAGTTCCCTATGGCATCTCCAACCCGTGGGCGTTGAGCAGGGCTTCGTCTTGCAGCAGCGCCTGGGTGGGGCCGTCGGCCACAATGGCGCCTTCGTCCATCACCACCATGCGGGGGAAAATCTCGCGCACCATGTGCATATCGTGGGATGAAACCAGCATGGTGATATCGAGTTGGTCGAGCAGGTTAATCAGCGCCCGGCGGGCGCGGGGGTCGAGGCCGGCGGTGGGTTCATCCAGCACCAGCACTTCGGGCTGCATCGATAGCACGGTGGCGATGGCGATGCGCTTCTTTTCGCCTGTGCTGAGGTGATGCGAAACCCGATCGGCGTATTCCGACATATTCACCACGCGCAGCGCTTCTTCCACCCTTTGCCGCACCTCCGCCGGCGGCAGGCCCTGGTAAATCGGCCCGAAGGCCACATCTTCGTACACAGTGGGAGAGAAGAGTTGATCGTCGGGGTTCTGGAACACCAGCCCCACGCGCGCCCGCACCCTGGCCAGGTTTTCGGGGATGACCGGCAGCCCGGCCACGCGCAGCGCGCCTTCACCAGTGAGAATACCGTTGAGGTGCAAGATCAGGGTCGATTTTCCGGCCCCGTTTGGCCCCACCAGGGCTACCTTCTCGCACGGTTCGATCTTGAGCGATACCTGGTGTAAGGCGGCATGCCCATCGGGGTAGTGAAAACTCAAATTGTCAACTTCGATAGAATGGTGCATAACCGCTTTCCGTGAATGACGGCTGCATGGGTGCAGCCAGGCGAGCAAGATTTAGGCGAATAACAGCGCCATAAGGATAAGCAGCGCCAGCACAGCTAAGCCGCCGAACAAGGCCACCCAGGCCAGGCGCGAAACCGGCGGCAGGGGGGCGGCGCGCACTTCGCCATCGTAGCCGCGCGCCGCCATCGCCATGTAGATGCGATCCGAACGCTCGAAGGCGCGTAGGAACAGGCTGCCGGCCATGCCGCCGGCGATGCGGGCGCGCCAGGCCAGGCTGCCGCCGGTCTTCAATCCCGGCTGGTCCGATTGCCCACTGCGGGCAGCGCGGGCGCGCAGCATGCGCAGCACCTCATCCACCAGCACAAACAAGTAGCGCCACATCAGGCCGAAGATGCTCACCAGCAGGCGCGGAATGCGCACGGCGCGCATTGCCATCATCAGGTCGGGGAAGGGGGTGCTGGCGGCCAGGATGATCGCCATTTGCACCGAGATCCACGACTTGAGGGCGATGGCGGCGAATCGCTCTAGCCCTGCCCATGAGGCGCTAATCGTCCATGCGCCGATGGGGATGACGAAGGCCGCCGGGCCTTTAACGGTGAAGATAAGCGGCAAGGCAGCTAATACAAAGGGCAAAGCCAGGCTGGCGCGGCGCAAAATGTAGCCTAAACCAAGCTCGGATAGCACCCCCACCGCCAGGACAATGCCCGCCAACAAGATGTACACCGGCCACGCCCCTGGGGGGGTCAGGGCGGTGGTAAAAATGAAGGCCACGGCTAAAACGAACTTCACGCGTGGGTCGGCGCGATGTACCAGGCTTTGCCCGGGGCGGAAGGGGTCGAGAAAATGGACGTGCAAGTGTTAGCCGCCCACCTGGCGGTGCTTGCGGCTGTAGGCCACGCCTAAGGAAACAGCAAACACCAGCGCCACACCGATGACACCGGCGATGATCGTCGCCAGGGCTTCGTTTGAAATCCCTGGCATGGTGTAATCGGGAATGATGTTAAAGAGCGGGCCTTGGGCCAGGTCTAAGAAGCCTTTTTGTTCGGCCACCCACTCCAGCCCGTCGGGGTGGGAAGACGCCAGCGGCGAGAGCACCGCCAAAGCCACGGCAATGACCATGCCCCCCAACACCAGGCCGCGTCCGCCGCTCATTTGGCCCTCGCCCGCCTGGAGCAGGTCGGGGCGCGAGGCTTTGATGAGAGCCAGCGCGCCAATAGTAATCAGCCCTTCGCCGATGCCGATGAGGGCGTGAATGCCGCCCATGGCGGGCACGGCAATGTTCGCCGGGGAGGAACCGGACAAGGCCAATTGGAGCGCCGCGGCCAGCGAGGCGATGAAGATGGAGGTCCAGGCGGCCACAAAGCCGGAAGCGAATACCCCCCACGATTTACCCGCCAGCAGGCGCTGCATAGCGCGGTAGACGAAGAAGGCCACGGCCACGCCCACGATGCCCATGTTGAAGATGTTCGCGCCCAGGGCCAGTAAGCCGCCGTCTTGGAAGATGAGGGCTTGCACGCTCACCACCATAGCCATCACCAGTGTGGCCGCCCATGGCCCCAGCAGGATAGTGGCGATGGCTGCGCCCATCAGGTGACCGGATGTGCCGCCGAGCACGGTGAAGTTGAGCATTTGCCCGGCAAAGATGGCCGCGGCCAACACACCCATCAAGGGGACCTGGCGCTCACCCAGGCTGGCGCCCACGCGGCGCAGTGAATAGCCCACCGCAATGATGGTGACCACCCATAGAATGGTGGATACCACCACCGATAGGAAGCCGTCGGGTATGTGCATAGGTTGGGGAGAGAGAAAAATGGGGTGCATGGATCCTCCTACTGAAAAATGAGATGATGAGGGGTTATAGACATTGCGAACATAAACCGAAAAAGGTCACATGTACGCTGTCGATGTGATAGCCCGTTTCGGTTTCGAGCTGATGATAAAGCTTCTCAAGGTCGGCGTGATCGATCTCGTGCGAACGCCCGCACGCCCGGCAGATGATGTGATGGTGATTGTGCCCGGCGATTTCATACTCTAACTGACCTCCGCCGATGTGAGCCACCATCACCAGCCCTTGCTCGGCCAGCCAACTGAGTGTGCGGTACACGGTGGCCTCGGTGATACCGGGCATAGCCTGGCGCGCCAATTGATAGACCTGCAACGCTGTAACGTGCCGTTTCAGATCTTGGAGAATTTCGAGAATGACCAGTCGCTGCGGCGTCATGCGGAAACCACGCCGGCGCAGCTCGCTGCATGTATCAGCCATCATATACCTGTCCTTATTGCAAGAAGTTGCAGGTATTAATTATATCAGATGAAAGCGGCTGAGATTAGTTAACAGCGCATAATAAAAAATGCTTCTACCGTCTGTAGAAGCATTTAGAGGAGGCTTTTGGGGGGCGGGTTTACAGGTGGGGGCGGAACTTCTTTTCGAGCTTATCTTTATGCTGATAACCGGTGACGCGCTCCACGGGCTGGCCGCCGACGAACAACATCAGCGTGGGCACACCCATCACCGAGTAATCCATCGCCAAATTCTGGTTCTCATCCACGTCAACCTTAAAGACGCTAAGCTTACCCTCCCACTGATCGGCCAATTGGCGCACAATCGGGTCAAGCATTTTGCACGGTTGGCACCACACGGCGGTGAAATCCACCAGCACCGGTCGGGTGGCTTCCAACACTTCGCGCTGGAAAGAGGCTTCGTTGAGTTTGATAATTTCTACGGCCATACGATGCTCCTTAATAATAGCATGGTAACAAGTGCGGCGGGTTTCGTCAAGGGGAATGCGGATTGATGGATGAAATGTTAACCTTGCCGGCGAATAAAATGCGCCGGTTTATCACTTTGCCAAAAATGAAAAATTTGATTAAGCAAAAGTTATAAAAAGTAAAAGTTGGGGTATAATAGCGTTCGGTTTGGGGGCAGCAGCATTTTAGGGGCGTGTAGCTCAATGGCAGAGCAGTGGCCTTTTAAGCCATTGGTTGAAGGTTCGAGTCCTTCCACGCTCACTTTTTCCACCTGGAGCTGATGCGCCAGGTGCCGAAAAAACAACCCCATGGGCGGTGCCAATGCCCACAGGGTGAAAAGAAGCTCGGTTGTTAAGGTGCGATGTGGAGTTGCACTTTATGGCCGCCGTCGTCTGCCAGGACTAAGGCGGTGTCAGGAACATGACGAATTCAATATGACTATCAGCAAGGCGTGGCGAAAAGGCGTGGCGAAAGCTGCGCCTTTTTGATTCTCCTACTCGGTCGCCACATCTTCGTGATACTCGAAAATATCGCCGAATTTCAGGTCTGAAATCTCGGCTGGGGACATCCCGCAACCATCCACCAGGAAGGCTGTCAGGGCTTTCAGGGACACGGCTTCCACCTTCTCAGGCTCTTCGATGTAGCGCCTGACGGTGGGATAGCTCACGTCCGTCCGCTTCGAGAGCTGATGAACGTTGGGAACGCCCCTGCGCTGCCCCATTTCGAGTAATTGGCGGCCTTTCAGTCGAAAGACGCCGGTAGCCATATAGTCCGTCATGATCCTCCTATTGCCCCCTAGTTTACACAGTTAAAGCCGATTTGTCAATATCAAGCTTATAAAATCCCTTGACAATAGTTAAAGTCGGCTTTATAATTTCGTTCGTAATAAGACGTAAGTAGCAAGCCGAATGTCGAAGGGAGACCGACAGATGCAAAAATCTTATGCTCAACTGGTTTATGAAGCCGATCTGGCCGCCGCTGTGAAGGCTGCCCGCTGCCGGGCCGTGTTGCTGATGGATGACGATAGCCGGGAAGAAATCGCCCTGTTTGCCGCCGCCCGCAAGCTGGACGCTACCGGGGACGGTGGTGATGGCTGGATCGAACGCTATCAGCAGGCCCTGGACATCTACAACGGCATTATCACATCGCATGATGTGAAACAGGTCGTGGCCGCGCCCCAGATGGCCGAAGAAAGCAGCCTGTAATGGACGGCATCTTTACCGAAAGTGACCTGATCTACACCTACAGCCGCAAGCAGGCCGTAGCCGATGGCCAGCAGATCGACTGCCGCAAAGGGCAACTGGCCGCCGTCACCGCCCAGCATCAACGGAAAATGCCGGTCTACATGACCGCCGCCGTCGCTGGTTGATGGAACGGGAGAGCAATCATGTCCACTAATGCCCAGATCAACAAAGACACCGTGGCCCAGGTGGGGGCCATGATCGGCTTCGAGAACATGGCCGACCTTCTGGCCGAGCTGCCGGACGAATTCTACTACCTGACCGCCGCCGCCCAAAGCGCAGCCTGGAAGGTGATCCTGGCCGCCGTCAATCACGGCGAGTATCGCCCCCAGGTCCTGGCCCAGGTGTGGAACCAACCCCAGGCGGTGGAAGCGTGAATGCCTATAAAGCCCCTGCCCCGGATGACCGCCTGGAAGCTGACGGTCAGAAGCCGGATGATCGCCCGACCTATCCCTATGCAGTCATGGAGCGCATTACCAAAACCCACGTGTGCGCGCGCTGCCATGGGGAGCTGTCGTGGGAGCCGGTCCCCGGCCATTATGGGGACGTGTATATCGTCTGCCCCACCTGCGAAGACGCCTGGCATGGAGCGCGCGTTACACGTCGTTACGTCGAAGAGCAACGGCAACAGGCTATCGCTGATTATCAGGAAGTGAAACGCAACCCGGCCCTGCGGGACATCCTGCCCGCCGAGCCAAAGAAGACCGAAGAAGAGCTTTTGAAAGGATTGGGGTACTAACATGGCTATTTTCAAGTCCGTGGAAAAGTCATTCAAAGAGATCGGGCGGCTGCGCAAGGGCGCACCGAAGCCGACCGATCCCCGTCAAGGTCTCGCAGACCTCAAATACTTCCGGGCTGACTTTCGCCCCGATGAAGCCGACGCCGCCGTCGCCTTCAAGGCTGCTTATGGTGAACAGCCGACTTCGATCAACGTCCGGATGGCTTTCAACGAGATCGACCGGGTCTTCCAGACCTACTTCATGGTCTACAACACGGGCGGCCTGCTGGGCAAAGCGGGCCTGATCGACGGGGAAGACGGCCTGTTCTGGCTGTACCTTCGGTCGAATAAGACCGGGGAGATCATCGTCCGTGACGGCAAGACGCGCGACGGTGGGCTTATGCCTTTTGACCCTGCCGAGCCGGTATATAGCTATAAGAGCAAGAAGGGTGATGACGTGCCCGTATACGCCAAACCGGAAGGGCGCCTGTACGTGATGGTCCCGGAGCTGCGCCGGGTGGCGTATATGACCCTGGTCACGCACAGTTGGTACGACTGCGCCAAGTTGACCGCCCAGCTCGAAGCCATCGCCGAGATCGCACAACGGATGGGCCAGACTTTGCCCGCCGTGCCTCTGGTGCTGTCTCGCCGGGAAGAAAAAATCTCGGTGGCCTTCGACGGCTACAAGCGCATGATCACGAAGTCCATGCTGAACCTGGACGTTCGTCAGGATTGGGCACAGGCTCAGTTCGATCTGCTGGACAAGTTGCAACCCGGCTATGCCCTGCCCGCACCGGCCAGCATCCCGGCCCTGCCGTCTGGGGTAAGCGAAGACGTGGCCGACGCCGCCGAAGAAGATGACGATATGGGATGGGACACCCCAGCCGATCAAACCGACACCCCGGAAATCCCCTTCGTGCCCGTGGGGCACGAAGAGCACGAGCAGGCCGCCGAGAAACAGACCCAGGCCCCCGACCCCCTACTGCGCCCGTACAAGCCGGAAGTGCTGCGCACCCGCCTGCAGGTTAAGGCCGAGAGTATGCCTAACGCCAAAGCCGGTGACAGTGAGCGCGCAATGGTCAAGAAGCTCTTGGAAGAAATATTCCCCTTCGACGGTGGTCTTGAGAAGGTGTGGAGCGGCCTGGAATACCTGACAGGCACCGGGAATATCACCGAAGTGCCCGCCCCGATGGTGGCCGCCATGCTGAAAAGCTGGCTTTCGCCAGTGCAGGTAGACGGCGGTGGGTGGGCGGCTTCTCCCACAGCGGCCAAGGAGTTCGTCTCTGTGGTGGAAGAGACCGAGAAGACCCAGGTATTTTAGATCACAAGCAGCCCACCGCGCGCTTGCAAGCGCGCGGTGGGCGGAAAGGAAACCATGAAAATCCAGCGTACCGCCCGGATCCTGCTGATCGTCCTGATCCTGTTTATGGCCAGCGCGGCCTGTATCACCGGTGGGGGCGGTGGTGGGGATGACCCAGACGCCATCGCTACCCAGATGGCCGAAGCCGACGCTCAGGACCGGACCGCCACCTTCGGCGCGCAGGTCTTCGAAGCGCAGCTCACTGCGATTGCGGTGGGCGAGGAAGGGCAGCCATGAAGATGAGCGTGGCAGAGAGCACTGCTGCTGGTGGATGAAGAAAACCGCGCCGAGCTAACCCGCTTTGCCGAAGCCCGCCGCCTGGATGATGGCGATGGACGCGACGGTTGGATCGAGCGCTACACCCAGGCCCTTGCCATCTACAACGAAATCATCATCGCCCACAACGGCACGCCTTTGGAGCTGCCCACCCGCCCCCAGCCGGTCACCGAAACACTGTAGCGATGGAGCGCACCATGAAACCGCACGAGATCGACATCATCCAACAGATCGCCCGCCAGCACGGCTCTTTTCGGGAATGGATCGCCCGCTGCATCGCCGAAGGTGAGTCCATTCCCGATGGCCCGGTAGCCGACCTGGTGGGCATGGGTATGGAGGCCGTTACCGCTCGCCGGGTAGTGGACCAGACTTACCGGGCGCTGCGAGAAGGCCAACCATCGGTAGGCGTGTGGGCCGATCCATCCCTGCGCGCGCAAATGATCTTGACCGAGCTGGAAGCCGGCCTGGTCCTGGTGCCCGCGGAGCTGCGCCCATTCGCCGCCGGCAAGATCGAGGCTGCCCGGCAGGCCGGCGACATCGCTGCGGCCCAGGCGGCTGCCCGAGATATGGCGCTGCTCATCGGCCATCCCGCCGGCTGCACCTGCGACCGGTGCGGCACGGTGACCGGATGCGCGGCGTGAACATCTGCATGTGCGGCGCAGAAGCAGGCTTCCAGCACGACCGGCTTTGCCCATATCCCTATTATGGCAGGGATGAGCAGGCCCAGGCCGGCTGGATGGCTGCCTACGAAGGCAAGCGCCAGGCTGCCCGCAGCAGTGCCAACATCGGAATCGGCCAGAGCAAGCCCCCCATCTCCAGCAAGGAAGCGGCCGGTTAAACAGGTTGGCCGGCGGATGCACCCACATCCGCCGGCCGGTATCTCCAGCAAAGGAGACCACGTATGGGATTATATCAAAATTTTCAATACCCCACGGGGCATGAACGTGCCACAAGTCCGAGATACCAGCCCGAGTATATCACCGCCTCGGACTACACCCCCCACTTCTACCCCACCGGGCAGCGCAACGAGCGCAAGGTGCGCTGCGCCAACTGCCGCCAGACCCTGGAGAAAGGCCAGGGCCGCCAGTGGGATTACAGCGATTTCGCCTACGCCTATGTGCGCACCACCCACCCGAAGTACTATTGCCCCGCCTGCCACGCCGACCGCAAAGCCATGTACGACATCGAGCCCGAGCTGTACGCCCTGACCCGCAACATCACCGCCTGGTGCAAGGCGAATGTCAACCTGGGCATGGGCGCGCACGCCGGCGACCACATCGAGCGCATGGTGTATGCCTGCGGCCTGCGCGGCCTGGAGATCGCCCGGCAGGTGTGGGAAGGCTTGCCGCAGTTAGACGAGTGCAGTTACGAGAGCGTGCTGGGCCTGGCCCGGCGCGTGGCCAGGTTGGTTATGACACAGGAAGAGGAACCCGTATGAACGCAGTTTTTGACCGCCACCCCAGCGCAGCCCGTGACCCGCAGGCATCCCGCATGGTGGGCAGCCTGATCGGAACCGAGGATTTCGCCATCCTGCTGGCGCTTTTACCGGATGAGTTTTATTACCTGCCCGAAGCGCAGCAGCAGCAGGCCTGGCGCATCATCCTGGCCGCCGTCAATTCTGGCGAGCGGGATGTGAGCAAGCTGGCGCACGTGTGGCAGCCCGGCCAGATCGTCCAGGCCGAGACGAAACATGAGGTCCGATGAACGAGAAGCAGATCGAAACGGTGATCGGCTTGCTGTCACGCATCGCCATCGCCCTGGAATCGCAGGTGCGCGCCCTCGGCCCGATTGAGCCCAACCTGGTACGCCCGCTGAGCGAATACGCAGCCTTCGACTGGAGCAGCATCGGAGCGCGCGTGGTGCAGAGCGACCCCAGCGACCCCAGCGGCCCCACCCACGTGGAGCACGACGGTGCCCTGTACACCCGGCGCAGCCCGCAGAACAAATACGGCGCGGCGATCTGGTTCAGCCGCAGCGTTGGCCGAGACGAAGAAGGTGGCACCCAGTACATTCGCCTGATCACCTTCAAGCCCCTGGGCGACGCCGACCCGCTGCCGGCATCGGTGAAACGAGAGATGGCGTACACCCTGCCGGTTGAAGCAGGCGAATCCACCGAACCGGCCGCCGATCGCTCGCCGATCCCAGCGCCTCCGGCTCGCAAGGTCGAAATGGCGCAGCGCCAACCGGCCAGCCCACCGGCCAACCCGGCTGCGCAGGCTGCGCCCACCCCGCCAGCCCAACCTGCTCAGAGCGCGCCTGTTCTGACCGGCATGGCGCGGTACGTCGATCTGGCTGCGTCTAAGAAATTCAACATCACCCGCGACATCGCTTGGGCCATCGCCCACCTGGTGGATGACGACCTGGAGCGTGCCGAAGGCCTGCTGCCCTTTTTCGCAGAATGCAAAGCCTCTGGAGCAGATTTCGAGAGCGGCAAGCAGATCTTGCTCGCGGCCGGCGGCGACCCCCAACAAGCCGCCTTCCAACTGCGAGACCTTCTGGCCCAACCTGGCGCCCTGAAAAGCAATGCGGCCAGTGTGAGCCAGAAGGACTACCTGGTAAAGGCGCACGATTACAGCATCGAAGAAGCCGGTGCGAACGCCATCGCCCACCTGGTGGATGGCGATTACACTCGGGCGGTGAAGCTGCTGCCCTTCTTTGCCCACTGCAAGACGCGCGGTATCACCAAGTTTTCTGACGCCCGCCGCATCCTGGAAGCTTGCAATGGCGACCCGATCACCGCCACCCGCAAGGTGGAAAGCGACATCGACGAGAAAGCGCGCGCCAAAGTCGCTACTCCGCGGCCCCAGGCCAACCAGCCGGCGGCCCGCTAATCCTTTCCTGCCTTGGCCGGGTGGGCGGTTAAACCCGGCGGAGAAACCCATGCGACGTTTGTTCTTTGCACTGATCGTCATTGCATCCCTGCTGAAGGGCTGCGCCGGCGGCGATCCGACCTCGGACCCCACCATGGACCCGCTGGACGCCACCGCCACCTTTGGGGCCGAGGTATTCGCCACACAGATCACCGCGCTCACCACAACACCTGAACCTTAGCCCATTTACAAGGAGACCACATGCAAATCACCCAATCCCCCATGTTATTTGTCGGATACGAAAGCCTGGAAGAGTGGGCGCGCGTCATCCAAAAACAACAGCCCGTATATGCCATGCTCACACACGAGCCTGGCCGTGTCGATGAAAACGGCATGCACATCGACACCCTGGTAATCCACGTGTCGCAGCCCGATCCCGAACAGATGTTAGTGCATTACTGCCGTATGCCCGTCGGCCAGATCACCTACATCCGTCATCAGCCCTTTGATCCCGATCACAAGCAGCGCTCAGCGCGCGCCGAAGACGCCTTTGACGCTGTGCAGGCCTGGCTGGAAGAACACGAGTTCTCCGTTATCCCTGGCATGATCGCCATGCCCCAGGGCTATCGCTACCTGGAAGGCTGGGCGGGCTTTATAAAGTGGGACCCGGTAAAGGACACTTACGTACGCAGCTAAGGCCCGTTTGCACGCAAACAAAAGCGGCCGCCATTCGTTGGCGGCCGCTTTTGTTTCGTTAGCAAAAAAGTTCTAACCTGCCTTATAATTACACCAGAGCGAAGCAGGTAGAATTGACCCAAACCAAGAAAACCGATCCTGCATTGAGCGATCTGCTGCTGCCAGAGCAGATATCTCAGATGCGCCGCATGTTGGTGGAGTTGACCGGCCAGGGGTTCGGGCGGCTGGAGATCGTCGTCGAGCGAGGCCGCTTGAAGCGCCTTTGCCCGGTGCGGCTGGTGCGTAGGCCTGGCCCACCCGGGCGCTTCTCGACTGGCGAAAGCGGAGACGCTTGGGATGAGTGGCAGGGAGAATTGAGCGCCGGCCTGGCAGACGTGATGGCGGCCGGCTGGGGCATGGTGTGCATCGCCATCGAGCACGGGCGGGTGATCGGCATCGACATCGCCCCATCCATACCCGCCGCCTCCCCAGGCGGCGTCCAACCCATGGTGTCAGCATAGAAAATATTTGCTATAATTAGAACAGCAGGGGATACCCTGTAACCCTCCGCAGAGTGGTAAACCACCGGGAGCGTTGTTGCCAGAAAATCTGGCGGCATCGTTCCCGGTTTTCGTTTAACCACCTGGCCCCATTGGTCGATCACGAGAAAAGGAGTGCAAAGAATGGAAGCGCAACCGTTGACCCCCGAAACCCTGGCTGTGGTGGCCGGTATGGCGATCTCGCTCATCAGCTCGTACTTCCCTGCCGCGCGGCGCTGGATGGATCAGCGCAGCGGAGACGAGAAGCGCCAGGTGATGTTGATCGCCACGATCCTGACAGGGATGGCGATCTTTGGTATGAGCTGCACCGGCGTGCTGGGCGATCTGCTCGGTCTGTCATTGGCCTGCAACCAGGCAGGAGTTATTCTGCTGGTGCGGGTGATCTTCATTGGGGCCGTGGCCAACCAGGCGACCTACGACCTCTCGCCGCGTGCTCGTGGTTCCTGAGATTTTGGCCGCCGCCAACGCCGCCCTGGCCGGAGCGCTGACGGCTGTTGCGTTCGTGGATTGGCTGCACCATCGCCGGGCATCCTGGGCCTGGATCAAGCTGGGCCAGGTGGCTGTCGGTGTATATTGGTGCAGCCTATACCTATTTGTGGTGGTGGGAGGTGTGGCCGACGCAGCCTGGTTCGGCCAGACCATCGTTCGCCCATCCATAACCATCACCATCGGAGTCATGCTGGCCGGAGCGATTAGAGGGCTCAGGAGCCGCCGCCCATGAGCATCACCTTCAAAGATGTTATCGAAATCCTGGCCGTGTTAGGCTCGCTGTTGATGTCGTATTCTGCCTATCGCAAATGGCATCCTGAGAGCCGCAAGCTGGATGCTGAGGCGGACAACTTGCACGAGGAATCCGCCGACAAAGCCGCCGAACGCTACCTCAAAGCCATCGACCGGGTGGGAAAACTGGAGACGCAGTTGGAACAGCAGCAAACGCTTATCGCCGAATTGACTCGCAAAGACGCCGAAAGAAGCGTGTTGATCGCCGATCTAGAACAAGACCGCGCTGCCTTGCGAGAGCGGCAGGATGCGTTGGAGAGCGAAAACCGCTGCCTGAAGGCTGATAACGAGGCCATGCGCCTGCAGGTCTCGAAGCTGCGCGAGCGCCAGGATGCGCTTGAGAGTGAAAACAGGAGCCTGCGCGCAGAGAACGCCCAGCAGCGCAACGAAATGTCCAGCCTGCAGGAACGCGTCATCGTATTTGAGGCGGACAACGCCGAGCTGCGCGAGCTGGTATCGAAGCTCACCGCCCAGGTGGCCGAGATGGGCGGCGAACCGGTGAAGCCCAAACGGGCAGGAGGTCGGCACACATGAACACCCGCCAACTGTTAATTTCCCTGCAACCGCCCGTCAGTGGGCCAATCACTCAGGAGTTTGGCGAACATCCCGAGGTTTACATACGCTGGAAGATGCCCGGCCATAATGGGCGCGATTATGGCGTGGAGGAAAACACGCCGGTGCATGCCGCCGCCGATGGCATTGTGGAGAAGATCGGCTTCGAGAATGGCGGCTTCGGGCAATACATCAAGCTCAAGCATCCGGGCATGGTGTACACCTACTACGCCCACCTGAACAAAGCCAGCGTCGAGCCGGGAATGCGTGTCAGCGCCGGCGACGTCATCGGGTTGAGCGGCTCCACCGGTTACACCACCGGCCCGCATTTGCACTTCGGCGTCAAAGGCCCGGGCGGTGACCCCGCGTTTCAGGGGTGGATCGATCCAGCGCCGCTGATGGCTGCCAGCGACGGCCAGGTTATCTCCGACGATGCTCTGCGCCCGATCGCCATCGATGCGAGCTTTACTGTGCAAGCAGCAGTGATCAACGTGCGCTCGGGCCCAGGCCTGAGCTATCCGGTGATTGACCGGCTGGCATCCGGCGCAAGTGTGAAAGGCAAGCGCCTGTACATCGAAACCGGCTGGCTGGAGATTGGCGATGGTCAGTTTTGCGCCGTGGCGTTTGGCGGCGAGACCTATCTCATTCAGGAGGTGAGCGATGCACGCACGGATTGAAACCCTGGCGTACCTGTGTTTTTCTGTGGTCATCCTACTGGGGGTGGGGGTGACTTTATCGGCGCTGCAGCGCCGGCGCAGGTGGAAGGCGCGCGCTGAGCGCATGAAACGCCTGCAGCATACTCGCACCAGCACTCCCGGAATTTCCTGGCCGTGCGAATGCCCCTGCTGCCCGCTCCGTTTGCACGCAAACGAAGAAACCATCGGGTGCTTGTTTGGCTCGCAGTGGCCAACTGGCGCTCCAGACCCCGCCCAGCAATGGCGCGAGGCGGCTGAAAAGATGGATACGGAGGATGAATGAGCGCCGCTTTGCAACAACTACATCTCGCCCTGGAAATGCTCAAAGCTCAGAAGCCGAACGACCGCAGCGAGCGAGACCGGTGCGTTGCGGTAGCGATTACCGACCTGCAGCGCGTGATCGCCTGGTGTTCCATGTACTGTGCAGAAACGGTGGATACGGAGGATGAATGAGCGATAACCTGAAGTTTGACCCACGAAACGCCCGCCGGCACGGCGAAGAAAACAAGAAGCTGATCCGCCAGAGCCTGGAAGAGGTGGGCGCCTTTCGTTCGATTGCCGTGGATGGGGAAGACATCGTGCGCGCCGGCAACGGGGTGTTCGAACAGGCGCGCGAGCTGGGCCTAAAAGTACGCGTCATCGAAGCCGCGCCGGACGAACTGATCGCCGTCAAACGACCCGACCTTGTCGGAGATAAGGCCGAGCGCGCCGCCATCCTGGATAACCGCTCCGGCGAGCTGGCCGAATGGGACGCCGCAGTGTTACAGGTCATTAAGAGCGAGAACCCTACCGCAATCGAAGGCCTGTGGGATGAGCGCGGCTGGCGAGATCTCCTCAACCAGTTAAACGATGAGCCCGTAGAAGGCGAAGACGCCCCACCGGCCAAGCCCGACAAGGCTGTTGAATTGCGCGAGAAGTGGAACACACAGCCAGGCCAGGTGTGGGTGATCCCGAGCAAGACCACGCCTGGGCGAGTACACCGCCTGATGTGCGGCGACAGCACCCAACCCGAGGATGTGCGCCGCCTGATGGCCGGCCAGCGAGCGGTGTTATTCGCCACCGACCCGCCGTATCTCGTCGATTACACCGGTACGAATCACCCCAAGGCGATGGGAAATAAGGACTGGTCGGAGTTCTACAAGGATTGGGATTCTTCTACTCAGGGCGTGGAGCTTTACGACGGCTTCATCGCCACAGCCATTGCCGAAGCCATCACCGAGGATGCCGCCTGGTACTGCTGGCATGCGTCACGCCGCCAGGCCATGCTTGAGGATTGCTGGGTGCGGCACGGCGCGTTCGTGCACCAGCAGATCATCTGGGTCAAAGACCGACCCACCCTCACCAGGTCGTGGTATTTGTGGGCGCACGAGCCGTGCCTGATGGGCTGGATCAAAGGCTCGAAGCCTCGCCGCGCCACCGATGAAATCTTGCGCTCGGTGTGGGAACTGAAGGTCCCTGACGGCGATGAACACGTTGAGCACCCCACACAGAAGCCCATTGAGGTTTTCACTCGCCCGATGCAGCAGCACACCTATCCGGGAGATCTTTGCTATGAGCCATTCAGCGGCAGCGGCTCCCAGATCGTCGCCGCTGAAATGATCGGGCGGCTGTGCTTTGCGATGGAAAAAGCGCCCGAGTTCGTAGCTGTTGATCTGCAGCGATTTGCCGACATGGGCCTTGAGCCGACTTTGGAAACCAACGAGTAAACGACCCTTGCGCGCGCAGAAGTAAAGCTGCTGTGAAACCTGATGCCTAAGAATCGCTCTGCCACCTTCGACCAGGAAGCGCCGCTGGACCGCATCTCCGGCGAATCCCTGCGGGCCAACCAGGCCTTGCGAGATTACGCCCTGATGGGCCCTGGGCGCAGCCTGCGTAAGCTTCTGCGGCAATATCGGGAGCAAAGCGAGAGCAGAACGCGAGCACTGGCGGCCGGCGGGCTGCGACAGCCTGGCGAAAGCCTGGCCGAGCCGCCCACGGTGCGCGAGGCCAGCCTGATGACCTGGTCGGCCAACTTCCAATGGCAGCAGCGGGTGGCCGCCTGGGACTCGCTGGTTGAAGTAGAGGTACGCACCCGCTGGAGCAAGCGCAAGGCCGAGCAGGTCGAAAAGGAGTGGGAGTTCCGAGACGCGCTCTTCGACCTGGCATTTGCGATCCTGTCGGAAGCGCCCAACTACCACAAGACCACGCGCCGCGTGGTGAAGGCCACCGGGCAGGAGATCATCACCGTGGCGCTGGACGCAGGCCTGGCGCTGCAGGCTGGCGAGCTGGCATCGAAACTGGGCCGCGCGGCAGTGGGCATGCCGGCCAGTACCAGCCATATCGAACATTCGGGCAGCATCGCCGGGCCAGTTGGCCCGGCGGCGCCCAACTTTAGCCAGTTGAATGACGATGAGCTTAACTATGCCATCAACAATCTCATCCTTGCCGCGCTCGCAGAGGGAGCAACTCCTGGCAGCGTTGGTGGAGAAACAACGCAGGAAAGCGTCTCCGACCAGCCAGAGCCAGCCGCCTTCGACGAGCGACCAGGAGAGCCAGCAGAGCAATAGCCCGACCAGAACGCGGCTTGATCGCCTGACCTGGTCCATCCTGCGCCGCCCGGTTTTGAAGGAAGGCGTATATTTTGATTTAAAGAGCCACTATTACCTGATGGGCCTGTATGCCTGCCAGAGCCGTGTGATCGTGATCAACAAGGCCAGCCAGATGGGCGCATCGGAGTGGGCCATCAGCGACGTGCTGCACGAGGCCGATGAAAACGACGCCAACGGGCTATACCTGTTCCCCACCGATGCGCACATCTCGGATTTCTCCAGCGCACGCTTCGGCCCAGCGATCGAGTCGTCGCCGTACCTGAGCGGCATCGTGATCGATGGCAGCGGCACGCGCTCCGATGGAGAGCGCAAGCGCGGCGCGGACCGGGTGACGCTTAAGCGCGTGCGCAACCGGTTTATCTACCTGCGCGGCAGCGTCGTCAAACCCAACGGCCAGGCTCCACAGCTAAAATCCATCGACGCCGACGTGCTGGTGCTGGACGAGGTAGATGAGATGGACGCCCGCGCCCCAGCCATCGCCGTGAAACGCCTGGGACACTCAGCGCTGGCCCACGAGCGCTGGATCAGCACGCCGACATATGCCGGCTTCGGCATCCACGCCAAATGGGGCGAAACCGACCAGCGCGAATGGCACGTGCGCTGCGAAGGCTGCGGCGAGCGCCAGCCGCTCACCCTGCGCCAGATGGTGACGGAGTTTGATGCGCTGGGCCGCCCGCACGCCTGGCACCAGCAAGGCGGAAAGCCATTCATCGCCTGCCGGCGCTGCGGCAAGCCGCTGGATCGCCTGGCGCGCGGTGAGTGGGTGGCCACCTATTCCGATCGGGAGATTGCCGGGTTCCACATGAGCAAGCTCTTCTCGCCCCTGGCCGACCTGGGCGAGATCATCAAAGCCTTGAACACCACCGACGAAACCAAACGCCGCGAGGCCTTCAACCAAGACCTGGGCGAGACCTACACCCCCAAAGGCGGCCAGATCACCGATGACATCCTGGAGTCATGCCGGCGAGACGACCTGGTGTATCAGCCATTCCTCGAGGAAGATACCTTTGCCGGCATCGACGTGGGGCGAGTGCTGCACATGGTCATCCGCGGCCCGCGCCACCCCGAGACCGGCGAGCGCCCGCTGCGCTTCGCTGGCGAGGTAGATAGCTTCGATGCCGCCCGGAACCTGCTGTCCGCATATCGCGCCCGCCGGGTAGTGATAGACGCCCTGCCAGAAACGCGCATGGCGCGCAAGCTGCAGGCTGAGTATCGCTATGGATCGGTGTTTCTGGCGTACTACGTGGGCCAGGCCGCCGGCAGCAAAGACGCCGATCCATACAACTGGGACTATGCCAAGGGCGTGGTGAACATGGACCGCACCCGCACCCTGGATGCGACCTACGCCAGGTTCTTTTCCGGCGAAAATACCCTGCACGCCAGCATCCGCAGCGTGCCCGACTACTATAACCATCTCAAAGCGCTGGTGCGCGTGATCGAAACCACCAAGACCGGCGACAAAGTGGCGGTGTACGTGCAATCAGGGCCCGACCACTACGCCCATGCTGAGAACTACTGCACCGCGGCCAGCAGCGACAGCTCGGCCGCCATCATGGATTTCTACCGGCGGCGCACCAGCTTAGCGCCAACCAGCGATGTAGACGACGGCAAGGAGGAATAAGCCATGCCCAAAAGCCAACCCGCAATGTCCACCGATCTTTCGGCAACAATGGCGGCCTACGCACACCAGCGGCAAAGCCTGCGCCAACGCCTGGCCGATGCCTGGTCGGCCTTCAACGGTCGTGCGTTTGGCCCTGGCGCGCCCCAGCAGCCACAGCCCGGCCCCAACGGTGTGGCGCTCTTGCCGCGCCAGTACAGCTACCCAATGGCCGTCAACCTCGGCCGAGAGCCGCGCCGGGAAGAGCCGTTCCTCACGCCGTTCGAGCAGCTGCGCAATCTGGCTGAGTTGTACGATGTGGCGGCCATGTGCATCGCCGCCCGCATTGAAGAAATGCAGGGATTGAACTGGAGCATCGTGGCGCGCGATAAGCGCCGCCAGGCGGAGCTGCAAGACGCCTGCGATGCGGCCACAGCCTTCTTTTTGCAGCCCGACGGGCTGAATGATTTTTACTCGTGGATCGGTATGCTGCTGTACGAAAACCTGACCACCGATGCCATGACCCTGTATCGCCGCAAGGATATGGGCGGGCGGCTGTACGGCCTGGAACCGGTGGATGGCAGCACCATCAAGCCCATCCTCGACGATCGCGGGCGCACGGTGGCTTACCAACAGATGATCCACGGCATGGTAGAGAGCCAGTTCAAGCGCGGCTCGGCCGACCGGCCCGACGAGCGCCCGGACGAGTTTGGCCCGCATGAGCTGCTCTACAAGCCGCGCTACACTCGCACCTTCACGCCCTATGGCTCGCCGCCCACCGAATGGATCATCCTGCGCATCAACACCGCTCTGCGCAAGCAAGCCTGGGACTTACGTTGGTTTACCGACGGCAATGTGCCCGAGATGATCGCCACCGCGCCGGACGGCATCCTGAACCCCGACCAGGTAGAGGAATTTGAAACACGCTTTAATGCCATCCTGGAGGGCAATGATGCGGCCCGGCGCAAAATTCGTTTCATTCCATGGGCGATGAACTTCAAAGAGACCAAGCCGTTCTCTTATGAAACCGCCCTGGACGAGTGGATGCTGCGCGTGACCTGCGCGGCTTATTCTGTGCCGCCGCAAGAGCTGGGCTTCACCTACGACGTCAACCGGGCCACGGCTGAGATGCAGGAAGCGGTGAATGAGCGCCGCGGCCTGAAGCCGCTGGTCCAATGGCTGAAGGCCACGCTGTTTGACCCGATCTTGAAAGACCTGGCTGGCGCAGGAGAAGAGCGCACCCTATCGCTGCCCGGTGCGCCGACGCGGGCGGTCGCTAATCCATTTACCGCTATTGAATGGCAATGGCGCTATGGCGATAAGGTGGATGAGTATGTGCAGGCCCAGACCGACCAGATCTATCTGGCGGCAGGCGTGATCTCGCCCAATGAAATCCGCACCATGCGTTATGGCGATCAGCTCGATGGCCCGGCCCCAGGAGCGCCTGCTATGGCTGCGAATGCCGCCCCGTCAGCCGCGCCCGGCGCTCTGCCTGATCTATCCGGGCAGGCGTCGACACCCGCGCCTGCCGGCACGCCCGGCCCTGTGCAAAATGGGGGACAGGCAGGGCCGGCCACGGCAGCGCCAAGAAACCAGGCGGCCCGCACCGATCTGCGGCTGTGGAACCAGAAGGCCGCCAAGGCGCTCAAGAGCGGTCGCAGCGCCGATGTGCCTTTCGTAAGCGACGTGATCCCTGCCGAACTGATGCAGAGCGTGCGCGCCGGCCTGGCGAAAGCGGCCACGCCCGAAGCGGTGCGGGTGGTGTTCGCTAAGGCCGCCCAGGCTGTCGATTTGCCGGCCCCCCAGGAGGCGGCCGGCTCCAGCTTTTTTCGCCAAACGAACGACTGGAGCAGCTACGGGTAGCGATCCGCAAGCGGCCCTCAGGCAGCGGGCCGAAGACGCCCTGCGCCTGGCGCTTGTGAGTTACTTCCATGGGCTGCAGATGCGCATCATCGAGGCGGTACAAATGAGTGAGGTAGGGTAGAGATGTTGCCTGATGCATTCTGGAGTGACGAACGCCGGCGGCTGCTGGCGCTGCTGGGACCGGCCATCGAAGGGGCGGCAATGGATGGAGCGGCCGCGGCTGCGCGCCGGCTGGGCGGCATTGGCCTGGATTACGAGACGGTAAACCAGAGTGCAGCAGACTGGGCCAGGCAGTACACCGATGAGCTGCTGGGCCAGCTCGGCGCGACTTCTGAAAAGCTGGTGGGCGACGCCCTGGCCGCCTGGATCGAGCAGCCTGGCGCGACGATGGGCGACCTGGTGGGGCTGCTAACGCCGCGCTTCGCCGGCAACCAAGCGCGCGCCGACCTGATCGCCGTCACCGAGATCACACGCGCGTATGCCAATGGGCAGAAAGCGGCCTTCCAGGCGGCCGGCGTGACGCGCTGGCGCTGGAATACGAACCGAGACGAGCTGGTCTGCCCGGTGTGCGCGCCGCTCAATGGGCAGGTGGTCGAGATCGGCCAGCCTTTTGGCGAGTTCAGAGGTAAAACCTTTAGCGAGCCGCCCAGCCATCCTGGATGCCGCTGTTGGGTAAGTCCTGTCAACCGTCGGGAGAATCGTGCCAAGGCTGAGGCTATAGACTTCTCGTCACCGAATAGCCAACCGGTCGGATATATTGATTACTTACAGACCCTTTATCCTGATGAGGCTGGGGGAAGCTTCTCCGCTGCACCGATGCAGGTCTTGGTCGACGATCGGCAAAAACGGCATATTCGCCGAGATCATCATGGAGAATATGCGTGGTTTGCCCAGGCCAGAGACATTATCGAAACAGCGATTGCTAATCCGAAAATCGTTAGCGACAGCCTGAGAGATGTAAAAAATGATTACCGGTCCTTCAGCATCGTGGCAGAAACAGGCCTGGAAGAAAAGCCTTATCTAATCCTGGTCATTAGAGCAGCAAAGCCGGGCGAAGAGGCGCACATGTTGTACACAGCCTTCCTTGCAGAAAAGCGGTATGTTTTCCTTGCCGATGGCCGATTGAAACCGCGCTTCATGTATACAAAAAAATAAGCCGGTTTTCACCGGCTATTGGTCCCGTCCACCGTCGCATTTCGGCCTCTCCTGCTACCAGGCGTGGGAAGCGAATTCCCCACCTCAGAACCACTTTTATTATAGCAAAAATTGTGAGGAAATGCAATCATTATGAGCAGCGACACACTCGATCTCACGAACTTCGATAAACTGGTGCGGCATCTGGAGCAGGCGCCCGAGATCGCTGCGCCGCACCTGGTGGATGCCATGCAGAAGAGCGTGGCCCTGGTGCACGACCTGTTGGCCGAATATCCCCCATCCACCGAAGCCAACCAGCCCGGACGTTACAGCCTGCGCACCCACCGCCCCATGGGTTATTACGAACGCGGCCGCGGCTACTGGTATCCGATCATGCGCAAAGAAACGCTGGGCAGCCGCATTGGAAAACGGCAAGGCGCTGTGCCACTGCCGAAGCATCTGCGAGGCATGACCGCTGTGGCCGGCTATAAGCTGCGCCGCACATCCGAGCGCCTGGGCAGCCGGTGGACGACGCGTGTCGAAACTACCAACAAAGCCATCCAGGGCGTGATCGGCACCACCGTTTCCTATGCCGATTACGTGCAGGGCCAGAACCAGGCCGGCTTTCATGGCGCACACGGCTGGCAGACGGCCGCCGATGTGCTGCAGGACGCCGCCGGCGAGATCCGCGGCTACTTCGAAGAAGCGGCCCAGAATATCGCCGACGAGTTGAGACAGATGTTATAGCTATACAGAAATCTTGTTCGGAAGGTTTTCATTTATGCAAGTTACGTTAAATTCGTGTCATTTATTCGTATATTTCGAACATATGCCAGACAATTAGTGTAAAATATTTTCATACTTCAGTGATGATTTTTTTATTTCAGGAGGGGAGCAATGGTCTTACCTGCAGAACTTCAGAGGCTTATCCAAGATGAGCCTGCAGTGGCATCCATCATTGATGGTTATAGTGCCCTTAATCGCATATATTATCAATCATTGTCCGCGATGAGCGTCGCGGTCCCTTCGCTTCCACTCGTTCAAAATTCCTCGCAAGTAGCCTTAGAGGCACAAAACTCGTCATCAACCGCGACCTTTCAACCTAACAGGTAAGTCTCATGGCAAAAAATAAGCGCACACGTAACCAGGCGACTGAAAAGATACAGATTCAGCCGCCACCTTTAGTTAGTCATAAAATTCATCCTTCTACACTCGAAACTCTTCCTCAAACGTATCAGCAATTAACTAATTATGTAGAATCTCAAGGTTCATTCCTACCCTTTGAACTGCGTTTGGAAACATTTAAGCGTATTGAGAAAGTCACCGGTATCCCGCTTATCTGTTATGTGGCTAAAACCGAGAATAACATTCCTGGCATTCCGACTTTTATCGACGATAGCGATCTGATCGGCTTTGACGATTTAGTAAAAACCACCGACGGCGATATTGTGGATGTGTTTGTTATCAGCAATGGCGGCTCCGCAGAAGCAACCGAAAGAATCGTTAAACTTCTGCGCGAGCGCTATAGCAAGATCAGATATCTAATCCCTGCTAATGCCTACAGCGCAGCAACGCTTATGTGCCTTTCAGGTAACGAGATCGTTATGGCGGCCACCAGCACATTAGGTCCTATTGATCCTCAAATTAACGGTATTCCTGCCCGGGCCATCTTGCGCGCATTTGAGCGAGTAAAAGAAGAACTTAAAGCCGAAGGCCCCGCATCGTTGACAGCCTATATGCCATTACTTTCCAAATACGATCTGCACATCTTCGAAATTTGCAGGACTGCCGAACAATTATCCACCGAGTTGGCCAGAGCTTGGCTAAGTCATTATATGCTGGAGTGTCCAGAAGATGATGAACGTGTAAATCGAATAGTGGATCATCTAATAAGTTATGATGTGAATAAAAGCCATGCTCGAGGTATAGATCGGCGAAAGTCACGTGAACTCGGCCTGAATATCGTTAACGTTGAAGAGGTCGATGGTCTTGGAAGTTTACTTCAAAGTCTTAGAAACCAATTTGCTTTTTGGTTTGACAGGACGCCTTTCTATAAGTGTTTTGAAAACTCCCGCGGAATCAACTGGGGAAGGCAAGCACAAGATTTAATCGTTCAAGCTCAACAGAACACTCCTGGTCCTGGACGGCGCCAACCTGGGCCGCCTCATCCCACGCGCTGATATTTGCACGCAAACAGATGCCCCCCGCCTGACATCAGGCGGGGGGCTTTGCTTGGGCGGGGGCGGCTCTCAGAAGCGGTTACTACTGGTCTTTCCCATCGTCAGGCTTTTGCCGGGCAAGTCTGCTGCGCCGTGCGCTCGCCGATGCCACACCCGTTCGCTTGCGCTTCCGTCTTACTGCCGCCCCCTCACATTGGGTATCGAGGAGAAGGCCCCTGCCCAGCCTGTGGGGGATGACTGGTCAGGGGCACTAAAATTATATCACCGAAAGAACGGATGTGCTATGGATAGCCGATCGTCCCGGAACATTCAGCCACAGATAACTCGCCGTCCATTTCATCCCGGTTATCCCGCCACAATTTGTCATTCACCCAAATCTCGCATTCGGTAAAGGTGGTAACGGGACCGCCAAGCGATTGAAGCTTGATATAGTCGCCGGGGTGCAATTGGATGGTTTGGTCAAAGGGGTTAAAGACCTGGCCGCCATCCGTTGAGACCACGCCGTCCCGATTGAGGACAACGAAATAGTGAGCATAGAAGCCTGGAGTGGTGCGCACCACCATCTTGACGTTACGTGGACCGGGCGAGATAGATGCACCCGAAAGATAGCTGATGAAAAAAATCGATAAACCGCCAACTATAAAGACCAAAAACATCCAGACAATAGATATTTTTGAGACGGGTTTTTGTGCCGCAATGGCAGGAACGGGCAAAGGCGGCAAGGCGGCCAACTTCTGCAAAGAAGGTTCGTGGTCTGGCGCGATGCGCAGCACTTCGTTCAGGCAAAAGCGGGCTTCTCCTGGATCGTCCACCACCTGGCTGAGCAAATACCATGCCCGGGCGCTGTTCCTATCGGCGTTGGTGGCTTTGATCAGCAATTTGCGCGTGGCGGCGCGGTTCCCGAGCTTCGATTCTTCCAATGCTTTTTGGATATATTCGGTTGCTGTAGTCATGGGGCCCCTCCTACCGCATTGTATCACAATGGACATAGACAGAGCGAAAGTAGTCACATCGACTGATGAGAGTTGTTATTGCGAATTTTTGTGCTATAATACGCGCAACCGAATAGCCGGGGGTGCTCTTTCAGGATAGGCCGCTATAGGCCGGTCAATATAGGACCGGCGGCAGCCGAAAAGGGGAGAGACAACCCAAGCGGACGTTTGACCTGTAGGCGGCGTCTGGATGGCATAGCAAAAAGGCTTTAGCAGCCTTTCGTTATGTTTTCCAGACGCCGCTTTTTGTTTTGGAGCGAGCCATGCAAAAGTTTGTCAATCTAACCATTCAAAAAGCCGAACAGCGCATCGTAGAGGGCTTTGCATCCACCGAGCTGCCCGATGACCAGGGCGGCTATTTCCAGGGCCAGCGCTACGCCGGCGATGTAGTGGATACGCACGCCCTTCAAAAAGCCCTTCCGGAATATATGGAATGGGCCAACCTGCGCGAGATGCACCAGGTAAGTGCGGTGGGCGTAGTGCTCAAAGCCGAGATCATCCCCGGCGAGGTGGATGTGGACGGGAAACGCCTGGTCAATCCCCTGCACATCGTGGCGCGCATCATCGATGACAAAGCCTGGGAGAAGGTCAAGAGTGGCGTGTACAAAGGCTTTAGTCTAGGCGGTTCTATCTTGCGCGCCGCCCTGGAAAAGATGGGCAATACGCTGGTGCGGCGCGTGACCGAGCTGAGCCTGACCGAGATCAGCATCGTGGATCGACCCGCCAACCCGCACGCCCGCATTTTGCTGTGGAAGTCGGCCGGCGAACCAGCCGGAAAGAACCCAATCAACGGAGGTGAAACCGTGAGTAAGCGTTTAGAAAAAGCCGCCGATCCGGCGAAGTCGCTGGCCGCTTTGCAAGCCCTGCACGATGAAGCCGAGACCAGCGGGGACCTGGAAGGAGCGTCGCTCTACACCCAGGCCATTGCCCTGCTGCTGCAGGCAGGCGGCATTGCCGACGGCGATGCCAATGAGCCGCCGGAGGAACAGCCCGAGAAAGCGCCTGAAGAAGAGACTCCCGAGGCGGGCGATAGCGCGACCGGTGAAGCGGCCGCGGAAGCGCCCGTGGAAGATCCCGAGCTTCAGATGGCTGCCCAGAGCGCGCCGCTGGCTCAACCGGAGACCGAAGTCGCAGTCGTCTCACCCGTGCACCAGCCCTTGCGCAAGGCCGGCCGCACCTTCAGCAGCGCTAACCAGGCGGCCATGCACAAAGTTATCCAGGCCCTGGCAAACATACTGTCCGGCTCTGGCGATCAGACCGCCGCCGCCGTGCTTAAATGTTACGGCGCTCCCGAGCAGGAAGGCGGCCCGCAGCCCAAGACCGCCGCGGCTGGCCTGGCAGTGGACCCTGCCGCCATCCAGAAGGCGCTGGCCGATGCGCCCGCCCTCGCCCAGATGAGCGCCACCCTGGAGAAGATGACTCACACGGTGGCCGATCTGACCGAGCGCCTGCAGAAGTATGAAGCTCAGCCGGCCCCCGGCGGCCCGGTGCTGCGCAAGGTGGCCGAGAAAGCCCTGCCGCTGGGTGTTTCTGCGGAAACGCCCGCGTCCGAGCCACCGGTCACCGAGACCAGCCTGGCCGATCTGCGCAAAGCCGCCGCGCTGGAACCCAACCCCATGATCCGCGCCGGGCTGCTCAACCAGCTAAAAGACGCTGAAGCGGCCTACCGCGCCCGCAACTAACAGGAGGAACACCATGACCCGTTTAATCAACGCCGACGGTCGGGATGTCACCCATGACACCCTGCGCGGCATCAAGAAAGCCATTACCGATGGCAACCTGAACAAAGCCGCCACCATCACCACCGCCAGCGGCCTGGCGGCCTACAATCTGGAAGCTCCTTCGAAGGAGCTGTACCCGGTGCTCACGCCCCTTCGCAACCGCATCCGCCGCAAGAATACGGGCAAAGGCACCGGCACGAACTGGAAAGAAGTGTCGGCCATCGTAGGCAGCGGCGTCTCGTCAATGGGCTGGGTGCCCGAGGGCCAGCGCAGCGCCCGCATGAGCGTTGTGACCGCTCCGCGCGCCGCCAACTTCGTCACTATGGGTGAAGAAAGCGACGTGACCTTCGAAGCCGAATCGGCTGCCGAGGGCTTCGAAGATGAGCTGGCCGCCAACGGCATGCGCCTGCTGAACGCCACCATGATCAAAGAGGAAATGGCGATCCTGGGCGGTAATCGCAGCGTGGCGCTGGGTAAACCCACCACGCCGGTCATCGCCGTGGACGCGGCCGGCGGGGCGATTGACGCTGGCGCTAACACCAAGCTGCGTGTGCGCGTGATCGCCCTGACCCTGGAGGGCTACCTGGCCTCCAGCCTTAGCAGTGGCATCCAGCGCCAGGCCAGCATTACCGGCATGGACGGCAAGACCTTCACGCTCAACGGCGGCACGTCCAAGGCCTCTGACGCAGGTGTGGCCGACATTGCTGGAGCCACCAACAGCTTCACTGCCAAGACCACCGCCATCAAAGGCGCGGTGGGTTACGCCTGGTTCGTCGAGCTGGGCGGCGGTGCTGAAAGCCTCGCCGCTTCGCACCTGGAAGCTATCACCACCATCAACAGCGTGAAGCTCACCGCCCTGAATGGCACCCTCCAGGCGCTCAATGCCGCCGGCATGAGCCTCGCCAGCGACTACAGCCGCAACGATGACAAGGCCTTCGACGGCCTGCTGTACTCGTTGTTCAACTCGCCCCTGGCCTACTACCGCGCTCTGGCCGATGGCACGCCCGGCGAAGGCACTGGGCTGAACAGCTCGGGCCGCGGTTCGATCACCGAGATCGACGAGATGCTGGAAGCCATGTGGGCGCAGTTCCGCGTCTCGCCTGAAGAGCTGTATGTCAGCGCCCAAGAGCTGCGCAATCTGACCACCAAGACCCTCACGGCCTCGGGCGGCAGCAGCCTGCTGACCTTCGTGCAGCCCAACGCCCAGGGCGGCGCTCCGGTGATGATGGCCGGCAACACCATCGGCTACTACTACAACCCGTTCAGCCTGGATGGCGGCCAGATCATCCCGATCAAGCTGCACCCCAACCTGCCCCCCGGCCTGATCTTCGGCTGGGCCGAGAACCTGCCTGGCCAGTACCAGGCGGCCAACGTGCCCGAAACCGCCGGCATCGAAACCCGCCGCGAGTACTACCAGATCGACTGGGCTCCCGTCACGCGCGCCCGCGAGACTGGCGTTTACGTGGAAGAGGTGCTGAAAGTTTACGCGCCCTTCGCCCTGTGCGCCATCGGCAACATCGCCAACAAATAAGACACCGCCGCCCGGCCGGCCTTGCCATGCAGGGCCGGGCGGCTACGCATCTTTCGCCTGAAATCGGCTAAACGCCTGGAGGATATGATGAGCAATACCCAGAAGATCTCCCGCATTGCTTTTGCGGCCTGCTTGGCCTTGATCCTGGTGGGCATGATGGTGGCCACCATGCGCGTCAGCGCCGCCCCCGATCTGATCCCCACCCCGGTGACCAACCCCGGGGCGCGCTCGGCTTCCGTTCTGGCTCCGGTCAACTTTTACCGCTCGGTGGCGGTGACCTCCGACGGACGCGGCCTGACATATAACTTGAGCGCCTACAACATCCTGGACGTGCAGTACGTCATCGACCAGGGCACAACCAACACCATCACGCTGAAGGTGCAGTATTCCTGCGACGGCGTGAACTGGAGCGACGGGCCCACCATCGCCAGCGCCAAGGCGGCTGACACTTCGGACATCTTACAGGTGAACAACTACTGCCGCTACACCAACATCTACGCTGATGTGGCCAACACCAACCCGGTCACGATCACGGTTGTCGGCGTCGCCAAATAATGGACTACACCGATCTCTCCCGCGTCAAAGAGGCCTTGGGGACCGAAACACCCAGCGATGACGCCATCCTGGCCGACCTGATCACCGCCGCCAGTCGAGATTTCGACCGGCGCGTTACCGGGGCGCCTTCTGGCGCGGGAGCAGATTACTTCGCCCTGGAAACCGTCACGGGCGAGATCGGCAAGGGCCTGGTGACGGCGCGCGGCAATATCCTGTACACCGCCCGCAAGAGCGTGGTGCAGAGCGTGGCACGCTTCGAATTCCGGGCTTCGCCGCTGTCGAGCTGGGTGGAAGCATCCCCAGACCTGATCACCATCGATAACAACGTGGTGATGGTGTGGACAGCGGCGGCTCACCTGCGCGGCGAGAGCGGCCTGCAGGTGCGGATGGATTACACCGGCGGCGTGGCCGAAGACAACGCCGGTCTACCGGCCGACCTGGTGGAGGCGGTCACCGTGCTGGTGGTGCGCATGTATCGCGAAGCGCAGACCGGCATGGCCGACTCGGTGGGGGTGGCCGAGCTGGGCACGATGAGCTACACCAAGGCCATGCCGGCGCGCGTGCGTGAGGTGGTGCGGCAGTACCAGCGAGTAGCCCCATGGTAGGTGGTGATGGTAGGTGGTGATCGATGAGCGTAGCCAACGTCAAAACCCGCCTGGCCGAGATCGCCAGGGACATCGAAGGCGTGCGCCGGGCCGAAGCCGAGCCGCCGCGCCAGCTGCCTGCCGGCGACCTGCCGTTCTTTACCGCTTTCACCGGGCCGGCCACGTTCGATTGGCGCAGCCTGGGCGCCGATTACAACCAGGCCACGCGCCAGTACATCCTGCGCCTGTACGTCAAGCCGAAAGGCGCCGGCATCGATGGCGAGGTCGAGCGCCTGTGCCAGCCGTTCTTCGAGCGCGTGCTGGAGGCGTTTGCACGCAAACCGGCGCTGGGGTTGGGAGTGATCGACACCCAGCTCCCCGGCGTGGACGCGCTGCTGTTGAGCGATTCCGGCGTGGCCGTGCTGCCTTTCGCCGGTGATGAGTTTATCGGGATCGAGTGGCGGCTGCAGGTGACTGAAACCTTCGAGCGCCGCTATGATCCGGGAGAATAACTGTGGACCCCATCGTCTGCCCGGCCTGCGGGCAACCCATTACGCTTGCGCCTGACCCGAAATACCCCGGCTATGCCACGGCCTATTGCCCGTGCAACTCCGTCGGGCCGGTGGTGCAAAAGTGGATCGGGGAACAGCCCAAGCCGGCCGCCCCCGAGAAGAAACTGAAGGGAGAATAACCCATGACCGCTCCTTTAGGGAAAGGTTTACCCGTCGGCCTGCGTCACGCTCAGCTTTTTGAGCTGAACGCCGCCGGGCTACCCAACGCCACATCCACCACGCCCTACGAGGGCCTGGAAATCGTAGGCCCCAAGACCTACGAGCTGAACATCCCCGACGCCCGCGTCATCTCACACGAAGGCGGCGACGGAGTGCTGGATACGGACGTACTGCCGCCCAAGGAAGCGCCCACGGGCGCGCTGCGGGCGGCGCGCAACGATCACGACATCTACGCACTGGTCACCGGCACGAAGGCGCGCACGCTGGGCGAAGCGCGCATGATTGGCATTGCCACCAGCAAGCAGGGCTACGAGCCCGAGTTTGGACTGCTGCTGTACCAGCAATCCAAAGAACTGGGCGGGCGCGTGTGGCGCTCGTTCATCCTGCCTAAAGCGCGCCTGATTGTGAAGCCCTCCGGCATGGTGGAAAACGCCGCCGAACACACCTTCCAAATTCAACCGTCGAAGGTATCGAAAGCGCTGTGGGGTGCGGCCTATACTCTGGCCACTGAGGGCTTTACGCGGGCCTTCCATGAGGAATGGGAAACGCAGTACCAGCCCTGGATCGTGGCCTGGAAGGGCGACAACGTCGCCACCGAGTTCCTGTTCCACGCCGACCGCCCGGCGGTGGCCACCACCAAGATTCACGGCGTGTGGGTGAACAGCACGCTAGACGCCACCGCCACCAAAGCCGTGGACAAGATCACGCCAACCACCAAGCCGGCCTCGGGCGACATCATCGTGGCCTTCATCGAGATCGCCAATCCGATGGAGGGCTAATGCGAACCAAGACCATCGCCTTTGATGAAGACCAGCAGCATGTAGAAGTCACCGTGCGCCGGGCGAGCTTTCTGGACGATCTGGAGCGTTCGCAGATGATCACCGAGGCGCTGGAAGCCGAAGCGCAGCCAGACCTATCGCCGCGCGAACAGGCGGTGCGCACCGCTACGATCGTCATCTGGCCGTCGGTCATGGTGGCGACCGAACAGGTGATCGGGCTGCACTGGCCCATGGATTTTGAGGAGTTCCTCGATCTACCATCGGCGCTGGTGGATGCGTGGATGGCGGCGATCTGGGAACAGAACCCGGCCTGGTCGACGAAGGGGACGGCGGCCGAAAAAAAAGCCTGATCGAGTCCACGGATGCGCTGTATGACTTTCTGCGGCGCGTCGTGGATGACGAACCAGACGACAGCCTGCCCGAGACGGTGAAGCTGCACGACCAGGCGTTTGCACCGCGGGTATTCCTGATGATGGAGGCTTTCAACTGGCGCTTCCTGCCCAGCCAGATCCTGGCCGAAGATGCGATGCTGATGGAAGATCTGCTGCAGATGCGTGGGCTGAAGTTCACGATTGATCGGGCGCTGCACCCGCCTAAAAAGCAGGTGTAGCGCTCGTTTTCAAACAGTAAGGGTTTATAGCGTATGAGCGACCAGATAGTTGAGCTGCTGCTGCGCCTTACTTTAGACGGCCAGGGCCGGAGCCAGATGCGCTCCGGTTTGGCTGATATGAAAGCGTCTTTGGCGCACCTGCGCTCTGAGGCCGACAAAACGCGCCAGGCGATCAACGATGCCTTAAGCAAAGGCGATGCCGAGGGGGCTAAGCGGCTGCGCGGCGAGCTGGATTATCTCGAAGGCCAGCTCAAAGATATTGATGATGCAGCGCAAGGGATGGGCGACCGCCTGATGCAGGCGGCAAAGGAAAGCTCGCAGCGCATGCGTGAGCTGGCCGAACGGCTGCAAAACGTAGGCCGCACGATCGGTATTGCCGGGGGCGTGGCGCTGGCCGGGATGGCGAAATCGGCTAACGATTACGCCCAACGCATGGGCACCATGGAAAGTACCAGCCAGCAATGGTTGGCGACCAGCCGCCGTCTGGAGCAAGCTAACGTTCGCCTTGGCCGCGCTTCGGCCCAGGCGCTCCAGCCGTGGTATGACCGCCTGGCACAGATCACCAATATGGCGGCCAGTTTTGCGGAGAAGAATCCCAACTCGGTCGCAGGTCTGGCGACGGCAGCGCTAGCTGCGGTGGGAACCGGCGGCGTGTTGGAGACAGCCGGACAAGGCATTCGCCTAGTAGCGGATATCAAGCTGTTAACTGCTGCGGCGCTCTTTAAGTCATCCGCCGATACAAATTTAAAAGCTGCCGGCCTTCAGGCGATATCTGCCAAAAGCATGCTTGTTACCTTTGGGGCAGTCGCCGCTGTTATCGCCGGGGCGGTGGCGATTTTCAAGCTCTCCGAAGGCGCGGGAAAAGCGGCGGCCAAGGGCGGCAGCGTCACCGATGCCGGGAAAGCTATTGGAGGCGCTTCCTTTCTCGTAAACCCTATTACAGCTCCATTTGGAGCTGCGGGAATGGCAGCAGGTTTTATTGGCGAAAAGTTTACTTCTGGAAAGCTAGATAGTATTCCCGGAGTTGAAGCATTACGCAAGCAATTAGATGACCTGGGCCTCGCCGCTAATAATACAGCCCAGACCGTTGAAGAACTGGCGAAAAGCTGGGACCAAACCAGCGACGCGTATAAGCTGTACGCCCAAACCTTGCAGGCCGAGCGGGAGGCCAAGCGGACCTACGAAAAGCAGCGCTCCCAGATCGAGCGGGAAGGGGAGCAAGAACGCACGCGCATCGTACAGGAATTAGGTGCCCAGCGCACGCAGTTGGAGGCGCAGTATGCCGCCCAGGTGAGCCAGGCCAATAAGAAGCATAACACCGAGATGCAGCGCATGGCCCAGGATCACTTCCGGGCCATGCGGGATTTGCAGGCGCAGTACGAGCGAGACACGCAGCAGGCCGAGCAGCAGTACCAGCAGCAGCAGGCCAGCCTGGCCACGGGCCTAAACGACCAGCTCGCCAGCCTGCAGCAGAACTTTCAGAGCAGCATGGAATCGCTGCGGCGTGAGCATCTGCGCCGCCTGCAGCAGATGGAAGAGGATCACAACGCCCGGGTGGATGACCTGGTGGGGGCGCGTGACGCCCTGGGCCTGGCGGCGGAAAACCGCAACTACGCTCGCCAGAAGAAAGCCGAGCAGCAGGCGTATAACGATCAGATCGCCGATCTGCGCCGGCAGTTGAGAGAGCAAACCGCCGCAGCGCGCGACGAATACCGCAAGCAGTTAGCCGAGCTGCAGCGCAGCTTCGCCGAGCAGCAGAAGCAGCGAGACGCCGAGTACGAACGCCAGAAGCAGCAAGCTGATGAACAGTATGCCATCCAACGCTCACGGGCCGAGGCGGACTTCAAAGACCGGATGGCGCAAATGGCCGACCAGCACAGCGCCGAGATGCGCGAGAGCGCCCGGCAGTTTGCCGAGCAGATGCGCCAATCGCGTGACAACCAGCGGCAAAAGCTGCAAGAGCTGCAGCGCTCTTACCAGGAAGAAAGCCGCCAGCGCATCGATGCTCTGACTACCCAAACAAAAGAGCTGCTGGGCATTCAACAGACCGGGCAGACGGAATCACTCGCCAGTGCGAAACAATACTGGGCAGACCTGGTGGCGGAGCAAAAAGCGGCTACCGGGCAATCTCCCACGCCCAGCCAGGGCGGTGGGCGCGCCTCGGGTGGATATGCGTCTTACGGGCGTTACAAGCTGGGCGAGGTGGGCGAAGAGTTCGTGCTGACCAACGCCACCACGCGGGCGATGGAAGCGGCGGTGGGCGGGCGGCTGACGCAAGAGCGCCTGCTGATGCAGATCGTCGCCTCACGCCGCCGGGCAGTCAGCGAAAGCCGCGGACAGAACGTGACGATCCATGCCAACTACCAGTTCAGCGGCACGCTGGGCGCAGCCGAGAAAGACTGGATTCGGCGGGCGTCTTACGAATCGGCCCAGCAGGGGCTGCTGGACGCGCTGGGAGGCTAAAAGATGTCATTCGCCATCGGCACTACCACAGCCAATCTAACAGAGCTCAGCGCGCTTGGCCTGACCGACCCGAAAGCGTTTTTTAAGCAGGGTGTACGCCGCACAATGGTCAACGGCCAGGCCAGGGATACCGGTGCGCCGCAGGCGGTGTGGCGCTGGGGCTTTCTGCGCCAGGCGGCGCGTGATGTGCTGCGAACTTACTGCCCTGGGGCTTCGGCCACGGTGTACATTCGCACACGCAAGTTGGATAACTCCGACGCGTTTGAGGTGTACCAGGCCATCATGATCTGGCCTGAAGAAGAAGACCTCGACGGGTACCGGCGCATCGGCTTCGACATTCAATTTCGCCAACTGGTGGTGACCGCGATATGAGATCAATCACTTCTGGAGAGCTAACCAAGCTGCGCAGCGCGCCGCAGAACAGCAAGCTATATCTGGCGATCCCATCACCGGCGGTTCTGCTGAAAGCCAGCCTGCGCGCCTTGCCAACCGAAGAGAACGGCTCGTATTACGAGCTGCCTACCACCAAGATCAGCGGCAGCATCAGCAGCGTCATCCCCGACCTGACGGTGATGGTGACCGACAGCACAGACGCCACCATCAAGGGTTGGTGTCGGGTGCGAGTAGCGCCGATCATGGAGACCTGGCTGCAGATCGGTGAGATCTCGACCGGCGATATTGCCTTCGCCGTCGGAGATCACCTGCACGTGCTGGACGCTTTCCATGTATTCCCCAAACACATCCGCCTGGTGGGCAAGAAGAACCCGGTCATCTATCAGGATTGGAACATCGCCTATTCCAACCAACACGCCGCCCTGGACCCGGTTCCGGTCTTGGGCCCAGACGTGGTGGCATGGAAACCCGCAGGAGCCAGTTACATCGATGTAGCCTTCGATGCTTCAGGCTCTTACGTGCTGGGCGGCAGCGTGAGCGCATATGCCTGGGCCTGCGCCGGGATAACGATCACCGGTGGAACCACGGCCACACCTTCGATGCGTTTTTACAACGCCGGCCGCTACCGGGTGAGCTGCGCCCTTACTTCGGCGGCGGGGAAGACGTTTACCGGCTATCGCTATGTGACCCTGTACGATGAGGCCCACCCGCCCATCACCCAGGTCGAACTGCTAAACATCCAGGGCAGTTGGGATGCGGGCGGCTGGAGCTTCAGCGTGCGCGCCTATGGAGAGATGTCGATCAGCCAGGTGCGCGAGCGGGCGCAGGTGTTTCTCTGCGCGCGTGATTGGTATCAAAATGTGGAAGGCTCGCTTGGGCCGGTCACAGGACGTGAGAATATTATCGCTACGGGGTGGATCGTAGGCAGCTCGATCAACGTGCACTTCGAAGAAGGCTTTGTGGAATTCGAAGTGCAGGGCGCGCAGCATTGGATGGAACTGTGTGACGCCTTCCCGGCGGGGGTGGAGGACACGGACTTCGCCGATAATGGCGGCGGAAACCCCAGCGCCTGGACGCAAATGCTGGACCTGACCACCGATAAGGGCATCTGGCACTTGCTGCACTGGCGCTCGACTCTGACGCGCTTCACCGATGTGTTCTTGACCGGCGACACGAAACAGGCTGCAATGGTGCAGGCGCCCGATTCTACGCTGTGGTCGCAGTTGATGACGATGGCCAACGGCACGATCCTGGCCTGGCCGTGCTTCGACCGCTACGGGCGACTGTTCGTGCAGGTGGAGCCAAACTACTGCCCATTATCGGAACGGAACACCTGGCCGGTGGTGATGGACCTGCAAAGCGATGAGATGGACGAGCTGAGCGTCGAGCCGCGCACGGTGAACGGGTACAGCCAGGTGGAGGTGAGCGGGGTGTGGTATCAGAACAAGAAGTACGCTCCGATCGGGGCGCGCTCCCCGGGCGAGATACCCGCCTGGACCGGCCAGGAAAGCGCCCAGCTTACCGAGCTGATCATGGGCGACCAGGCCCACGCGCTGGAGCTGGCCGGGTTGGTGGCTGGCTCGCTGGCTGGGCCGATCGAGGCGGCCAGCTGCACCATCTCTAACAACAACCGCTTTATCGATGTGGCCGGGCGGGGTTTTGTGCGCTATTCATTCGTGGCGGCAGATAACGTGCGCGGCTTTGCCCTGGCCAACGCCCGGCTGATCCCGCGGCAGGTGGGCTTTGAATACGATCCCGAATCGGGGCAATTGGTCTGCCGCCTGGATTTGATTGGCGAAGGGGTGCAGCTGGGTGCGGTGAAGATGACCTTCCCAAACGAAAGCGAGCCGCCCGAGCAGCCGCCCAACGAGCCGCCCGAGCCGCCTTCACCTCCGGGCGAGCCGCCCCAGCCGCCCGAGCCGCCCACCAATGGCATCCACGCCATCTGCGCCATTACCAGTGATGTGCGCACCACAACAGCCATCGAAGTTTCCAGCCCGACGTGGACATCGGAGGTTTAAACATGCCGCCTACCCAGATCATCGACGACGATTGCGAAAACGGCGCGGTTTTTTATGCGCTCGAATATACCACGCTCTGGCGGCTGGACAACCCGGGCGCAGAAACCCGCACCTGGACAGAGATACTCAACGCCGCTAAGTTCACGGAAATCGGGCTGGGTGATGCCAATATCCAGTTGAGCCGGGTGCGCGTCGTGGGCGGGCGGCTGTATGTGGTGGCGGTGGGTGGATGGGGGGACAACCGCGATCTGTATATCCTGCGCTCAGCGAATGCCGGCCTGACCTGGGATTGGACATTCATCGACAGCGCGGTCATTGCGATAAAACCTTACACAGTGACAAAAGGCGTCGAAACCCTGGCGAATAGCGCGAGAGTATCAATTCCGATTGATAAGCCAACCGAGGACGCCATCCCCTACATCATGGCCGAGCGTAAAAATCACTCGAGATACAACTGCGGATACACGGGCACGGGTTCTTGGGGCATAGGAATGCCCCTAACACCAGAGAACTACGTCAACCAGTTTGGATCAGGTACGGCATCGGAAACCGAAGAAGTTGTAAACACCTGGCGCAACGACATCTTTGGGGGGAGCGGCGGTAATGACTTCGTAAATGTTACGTTGAAGAGTTGGTGCGACGCCGAGTTCGGTACATTGAACACGGTACATGGCACGCCAGGCGGATGGGAACAATTCGTTTGGCAGACAGGCTCGGGTATGTTGGCCGATGCCGGATACATCGGCGCGCAGAACAATTATGGCAGCCCCATTGAATTTGAATGGTGGATTCTGTGGAACACCCCCGAGCCGTTAGCTCCTTTAGGCTTTGATGTCGCTCCGACAAATAACAACTGGCTTTACATCGGCACAGAAAACGCCATCATCAAATCCGATGATGCCGGGCACACCTGGACCGCTATCATCACCGACTATGGCGCAGATGATATTAAAGTGCACCCGACGGCAGCCGGAGCGATCACCTTTTGGGCGACGGACGGCAACCTGTATCATGCGGTCAATGGCGTGCTGCAGGGCATGCTCATGTATGGCAGCCGGGCGAAAGTTCCCCTACGCATCACCCAAAGCCCCAGCGGAGGCGAGCTGTATGTGCTGGCCGCATCGGATAGCTTCTACGAACTGAAGAAACGGGCTGGTGGAGCCTGGACCACCTTGCTAAGCCCGATTACCAATGCCCGGGCGCTGCGCTATTACTACAAGACCAGCGCAGGAATCCTGCTGTTCCTGACCGCTGCAGACATCGTCCTATCCGTCAACGGTGGGGCATCATTCAGCTACAAAAAAGGCGGCTGGACCACGTACGGCGGCCCGGTCAACATCCACTTACTGTAATCTGGGACACCATGAGTAAAAAGACTCGCCGAATCAAAGCAGAGCTGCGCCGGAAATATGCTGAAAGCCTGGAGCGTATTTATGCCGCGCTGGGCGACGGCAGCGGAAAGCTGGATGTGGCCGGCTATCCAGACCTGGTGTATGCCCGGGTGGGCCCGCGCGGCGTGCCCATGAAGATCAAGAACGTCAAAGCGGCCAGACGGCACAATGCCCGGGTGTGGATTGGCCGAGATAGAGACGACGCCAAGGTGATGCAGGTGCTTGGCGGCCGCTCGTATGCTTTCGGAACGAATGGTCAGAACACGGGAGTACATGCGCCGACACACTTCATCACCGGGCCTGACCCCCTGTACATCGACACGCGCCAGATCGTGAACCTGGGCCTGGCGGTATCGGGGCTGACGGTAACCGTGTACTCGGGCATGTGCCTGATCTCCAATGCGCCCACCTTTATCAACCGCACCACCATCGACCTGACCAGCCACCGGCCGGCATCTGGCGCGCGCTGGGTGGTGCTGCAGGCCGGCGCAGACCATGTGGTGAGCGTGGTGGATGGGGCCGATTTTGCTGCTTACGTCGACCTCGTGGATGCCAACATCCCGGCCATCGACTTCGGCCACGCAGCGCTGTGGGCGATCAAGCTGTATGCCAACCAGGTCAAGATCAGCACCAACCCGGCCTCGCCAGACTACACCGATCTGCGCTATGCGCCGGCTGACCCCACCGGCGCGTCGGCGCAAGTGCTGCGCTGCATCTGGCATTATTCCGGGAGCAGTGGAGCATACCGGGCGTACGATCCCTCCGATGCCGGCCTGGCCCAGGCCAATGCGGCAGCGAGCGCAGGCGATTCGATCACGGTGCCAGAAGGGCTTTTTTCTGGTTTCACCATGCCGTCGGGCGTGCGCTACACCTGTCACCCAAATGCGCTGTTCGCCGGCCCAGTTACACTGGCCGATGGGGGCGGATGGGAAGGCGGACGGGTGGAGGTCACAACCACCGGTGCAAGCGATGCTGTGGGCTTCATCGGGCCGGCAGCGGGCGGCATCGTGGTCAAGGAAGCAACGGTTAAGGTGCACGCTACAGGCACAGGCGACGCGATAGCAATCAAGCTGCAGGGCGGGTGGGTGGCCTGCCGGGATTCGTACGTGCGAGCATCGGCCGATGATGCTGGGGCTGCAGCGCGGCTGTATTTTTCGGAAGCCACGCCGCAGGAAGCGTGCAATGCGGATCAGTGCGTGTTCGCCTATGCCGCGGCGGAGTCGAGTGTACCAGCCAACTGGATGGTCTCCGAGGGCGCCGGCATTGCCGCCATTGGCTGCGCCTGGCCGCCAGACTACACCCCGGATGCAACCATCGCTTACCGGTCTGGTGATCGGGCCGACATCGCAACTGTACAGGCCATCCAGACCATCACCGACAAGAAGCGAGCCTTTTGCTTCTCGGTAGATGAGTCCATCTTGGCCGTGGAGACCGGCCACGACCGGCTGTACAACAACACCGGCGCAACCGTGACCCTGTACGGCATCCACGGTGCGGTAGACACCGCTCCGGTAGGAGCCAGCATCATCTTCGATGTCATCAAGAACGGCACCACGGCCCTTACCACCAGTGGAAATCGCTGCGCCATCGCTGCCGGCGCAAACACAGGCAGCACAACCACCCTGGCGGTCACATCCCTGGACCCCGGCGATTACATCACGCTCAACATTGCCCAGGTCGGTAGTAGCACTCCGGGCGGGTACGCCGTTGTGCAGGTTTTATTCAGGTAGGTGCAGATATGGCGAGAGTAGCAGGCTTTACGGACGGAGCGGAGAGCGGTGACATTGCCTTTTTCGACGCTGTGAGCGGCACGGTGTCAGCCAGCACGGCCAAGTACCGGTCAGGGGCGTACTCCTATCTGCTGGGCAACAGCAACGGACACAAGAGCATGACGGGGGTGGGCGAGTTCTACCTTCGCTTCGCCATCTACCTCAATTCAGCCGCAACGACCTTTGTCGCCGCGCGTGTCGGATCAACGCAGATCGGCGCTCTGTCGCTCAACGCCACAACCCGCAAGGTTGAAATCCGCGTTGGGAATACTGTCATGACAACCGGGAACATCGCCCTGGCCGATGCGACCTGGTATTTGATCGAATGGCATTTGTCTATCGCCGACAGTGGTTTGTCGGAGATCAAGATCGATGGCGTTGCCGACGCCAGTTACTCAGGCGACACGAAGCCCGACGTCAATACGATAGTAGACAACATCTACTGGTCGCATCCTGGCGGGTCGAATGGCTCGATGTACATTGATGACATCGCCCTGAACGACACGACTGGCGGCGCAGATAACTCATGGTGCGGGGATGGGCGCATTATTGCCATGGCTCCCAACGCAGACGGGGACAGCAGCCAATGGGACGGCAGCGACGGCAACCAGGTGAATAACTACGCTCTGGTCGATGACATCCCGCCCGGTGGCACAGACTACGTCGAGAGCGATACAACCGACGAAGTTGACCTGTACAACCTGGCCGCCTGTGGTTTGAGCAATGTGGACATCCTGCGGGTTATCCCCACGGCGCGCGCTCGTGACACCGTTGCGGCCGGTGGCAAGATCGCCGTGGGCATCAAGCCCAGCGGTGGATCGGAGCAGTGGTCAGGGGATAAGTCGCTCCTGACGACCTTTGGTCGTGTGGTCGGTGACGAGTACACCACCAACCCGGCGACCGGCAACCCCTGGACGCCCGCCGAGCTGGATGCTTTGCAAGTTGGCGTGAAGGTACGCTAATGGCGCAGCAGGTTGACCAGGCTTTGGTGATCGTCGAGAGCCGCCCGGACACCAACAAAAGGCAGGTGGACCAGGCGCTTGTGATCGTTGAGAGCCGCCCGGACACCAACAAAAGGCAGGTGGACCAGGCGCTGCTAATTGTGGAATACCGGCCTAAGCGCCGGACGCATAAGGTATGGATCGAGTGAGGTGTAAATGATTGGTGTGCGGATCGAAGGCCCGGCAAGGAATTATGCCCAATACCTGGGTAAGAATACCTTTGTGGTGGACCACGCTTATTGGAGCGATTGCGAGCCGGAACCGGGGCCGCGTGGACCGAAACCGAGGTCAATGATCTGCAGGCTGGAATGAAGGTGCGCTAATGGCAAAACGAGTAACGACAGCAGGCGTTGACGTTGAATATCGTCCCAGCACAAACTACCGCCGGGTGTCGGCAATGGGCGCCCAGGTTGAATATCGTCCCAGCACAAACTACCGCCGGGTGTCGGCGGTGGGCGTGATGGTCGAGCAGCGACCGGATACAAATAAGCGGCGCGTGGCGGCCATTGGGGTGATGGTCGAGTACCGTGCAGGGACGGCCCCATTGGATCAATATGGGCCGTTGGTTCAGATGATGTAAAAGGAGTAACGATATGCCAAGCGTAGTAAAAGTAATTCGCGACATCGGAGAACTTATTGGGGCTGCGTTCACTCCAGGGAAATATCCCCGATGGGACGGCAGCAGTTTTCAGCCACGAACGCCAGATATCGGTGAGCTGGCCGGCGCCGGTTTCACCGCGAGTAAAATCCCAGTCTGGAACGGCAGCGCCTTCTTACCCGGAAACGCACCCGCTCCTGCAGGGGTGATGAATGTCCCGACCCGGACGATCATTGTCGATGCTGGGGGCAAGGGAGACTACACCACCATCGCGGCAGGCCTCGCCGCTGCCGCCGCTTTGTCCCCATCGAGCAACAACAGAGTTACCGTGATCGTAAATCCAGGGAAGTACAAGCTCACTCAGGCGCTCACAGTGCCGGCCTATGTATCGCTGTGCGGGTACGGCAAAGGTTCGATGTTCAGCACTGGACTGACTGTAATTGAGTTTACCGGGGCAATGAGTGGAAATTTGATCACGCTCGGGACGTACTCAGTATTGCGGGACCTGTCCATCAATGGCGGGGCTTTAACGAGTTTCTCGTTAACCGAGGAGTGCGGAATCATTTCTGCTACTGACGGAGGAGGCATTGAGATCGAAACGTGCTCCTTCTTCTTCAACGCCTCCGCGACCTATCCGTTCTACTTTTTGCGGTGTGATACCCCAAATGTTGTCATCATTACGGTGACTTCGTGTTACGTGTCCATCAACAATACTGGGACCGGGGAGTGCGGGGCATTGAAGACGACAGCCCAGGTGCCTCAGTACTCGGCGTTCAATTTCAATTTCTGCTATCTGTCCGGGAAGTCCGGGTGCAAGCTTATTGATCTGCTGGGACAGGGAAAATCGAAGGTGGTAGGGGGATACCTGGCTAACGGGATCATTAATTCGGCCAACTCACCGGCAGCAGTCACGTTGGAGAACGTCGCTGCGGGCAGCCTCACTCTTTCTGGGAACGTGTCGATAGGCATTTCGAACCTTGGCACAATCCGGACGAAAAATGTGGCTGCGGCGACCACGCCGGGATCGGTCACAGGAAAGCTCCCCGTGTATGACGAAAACGGCACGCTGAAGGGATACGTTCCCGTTTACGGGGCCATTAGCTAAAGGAGAAGAGGCATGTATAGACTCGCTTATGCACTTGATTTAGGCCCCAGTAAGGCCGGGCTGGAGATCGATGAATTCGCCATGATGGATATTAACGGCGATACTGTTGGAGATGCGCCGATTTATACCGTCGTGGAGCTGACGCCTGGAAGCTACATGGCCGTTATCGATTTGCCTGACGGCTTCGCTGGGGTCGTGTGCGTGTACGCCGAGGGGAACTTCCTGACTTTGTTCGCGGTTAATCCGCAGGAAGCCGAATTTGTGGATGCGCGTGTCTCCAGCATCCCCAATAGTATCGACACCGCCTCCATTGGGGAAGCATCGGCGGATGTCCTGCTCAACTGGACAGCAAGTCCCTACGACATTCCGGGCACCGTGGGCGCGCTTCTGGGCCTGCTGGCCGGGATCAACACTCGCACCAGCGGCCCGATCACGGTAACGGTGGCCAACCCGGTGGCGCAAAATGGGGATGTGCTGACCATCCAGGGCGACGGGTACAAGGCCATGCGTGGCCGGGCGCTGCAGTGGCAGGTGCACATGGCCGGCCTGGACCTGACCGGGGCGACAGTGACGGCCACCATCGAAGGTGAGACCTCGCTGGCGTGCGTGGTGCAGAACCCAGCCGCCGATACCAAGCTCATCGTATGTGAGCCGAATGCCGAGCAGACGGCGACCATCTCGGCCGGGCGGCACAAGTACAGCCTGGCGGCGCGCTGGCCGGGTGATCCAGACCCGGTGACGCTGGTGGCCGGCTGGTGGACCAGCGACGAGCGGCCCAGCGTTCTGTGATGAAGCGAGAGCCAGGTGGGCAAGGCCTGGCTCTCCTTGACTTCCTGCATTATCCACGGCACTATGCTGCGCAAGGAGAAAACACCATGGACGCGCAAAAAATGTTTACCGAACAGATCAGGCTCACCATTGAAAACATCGAGATTCGCCAGGCCGAACAGGGCGCTTTTTGGGGCTATCTGCGGGAACGCAGGAATTCGTAAATCTCGTACCAGTCTCGCTGCTCGATCTCATCCTGGCTCAGGTTATCGAAGATGAAGTACTGCTCAAGCCAGGAGTCCGGGCCGGTGAATGGGACCAACAGCACCGTGGTGCGAATCTCCGACTTTCTCGTGTAATGAACCAGGCAAGCCGGGGCCGCACCGAACGAGCCGAAGTTCAGGTCAGTCACAGTATATTCGATGCCGGCCTTCTTCAGCTCTTCGAAAAGAGCCGTGCCGACCATGTCGGACGCATAAGCGGTAGCAGTGCATCCGTAAGGATATTCTTTCGGGTCTTCCGTGTTCATTTTTTTCTCCTCGCGCGTCGTCAATCAGTTTTTGGATAGTGGGCTGAATGCCGCCCTGGAACTTGAGCCAGGATTTGCGTTCTTCCCCGAGAAAAATGCTGGTATCCGGCTTGGTGCCGGAGGCATGAGGTCCGGGTAAAAACTGCCCGGTTTTACAGAAATGGTCGAAGGCGTCTCCGATGGCGTTGATGGCGTCCAGGTCGGACAGTTTGCCGTGTCGCACCTGGCTGACGATCCAGCGCGGCACGGTGAACCTTCCGTGTTCGACCGGCTCGCCGTAAACGCGTATAACGTTTTTGATATATTCCTCGGTTGGGATCGGGCCATCGCTCCCCCACCGGCCGGACTGGTTCGACTTGTCTATTCCGGGAACGCCGAACTTCCTTGCTCGTTCCGCCCAGGTCAGGCCGTCTACTACCCAGATTTCCAAGACGTCGTCATTGTCCCGATTGTCGTGGATGTCGATGGTCGTAAGGCCGTCGCTGTTCGGCGCCCAGATCACACGATAGATATATTCCGTCCGTCCGGCTTCGAGCAGGCGGCGGGCGCTGTCAGAGATTTTGCTTTCGTCAAACGTGATGCTCGTGGTCATTTTTCCTCCTTTTCCTTTCTTACTGTACATATTATACGCTATATAGCGCATAGTGTCAAGGGGATTATTCCCATGCCCGGCTATAGGCGTGATCCTTGAACAGCTCGGCCAAGCCGGTATTGTGTTTGAACTTCAGCACCTCGTCGGCGTCCATGCCCAGCTCGGCGGCCACCTGGTCGTCGCTCCATCCCTGCCGCAGCATCTCGGCCACGATGTCGGTCATAGGCATGACGCCATGCACGCCACGGGCACGGTTGTGGCGGATGGTGGCGGCCATGCGTTCGTTGCGCCCCGCGCGCCCCTGCCCCACCAGCGCCACCGGCGCGTACCCGTGCAGGCGTTTGCGGGTTTCGCCGTCTTCCCTGGCTACGCGGGTGCGGTGGAAGCCGTCCACCACCTCGGTGGCCTGGCCGTTCTGCCAGCCGACAATGGGCTGCGTGAAGCCGTCTTCCTGGATCGAGCGCTTGAGCAGGCGCATCTCAGGCGGGGCGACCTTATTGGGGTTGTAATCGTTGCCCTGCACCTGGTCGGCGGGCAGCCACAGGACGCAATCCACCGGCTCATCGCGAAACGGGCCGGCCTGGTGGAGCATTGACCGAATCTTGTTCAGGGCTTCGACCTGTTCGGCCAGGGGCAGGCCGGCGATCTGCTTGACGATGGGGGCCATCTGGGCGGCTATTTGGTCTACCGAGTTATCGAACAGACTCATTTGCTTCATGCGACGCTCCTGTGCATGACGATGAATTCGCCGCGCTTACCGGCCGCGGCGAACCCGTGCTTGGCGGCCATGTGGGCGGATTTCTCGTTGACGACCATCTCCAGCAGCTTTACCCCCGGCCAGGAGAGAACGTCCTGGAGGCGGGCGGCAAACAGACCGCTATACACATCCTGGCCGCGCCAGCACGGCACAACATAGGCGTAGGTCATGACAACCTTGCCATTGCGATGCATACGGGCCATGCAGAAGCCCAGCAGCTCATCCAGCGGCTCGCTCACGGCGACGTACCAGATGCAGCCCTGGGTGGACACCACGTACCCGCCCAGGGCTTTGTGGACAGCCGGCTCCAGCAGCCAGCCGCCCACCAGCCCCCACAGGCGGCGATTTCCCAGATCGTGTGGGTGGATTTCGATTTTCATTATAGGCTCCTTATCATGTCGCGCAGCGGGCCCTTGGCGGTCGGGTGCGTCAGGTCGAGGTTCACGGCTTCGATGCCGCCACTCAGGTAGTTGTTGTACTGCTCGCGCAGAAACCGGTAATAAGGCTCAACGCTGGCGCGCACGTGGACGCGCCCGATCTCGTCGACCGAGTCGTACACGTCGCGCTGGGTGTACTTGGTAAAGCTCACGTCCAGGGTGTTGCCCGAAAAATCGTTTTTCATCACCGCCAGGCAGAACTTGCGCCAGGATGGGATGTTGAAACCGGTGGGATTTTCCAGGGGTGCGTCGTCATCCACGATATCGGAGATGGCGTGGATAAAGCGTTTCTTGGCATACCATTCGATGGCGATGGCGAAGTTCGCCAGGTGGCGCTCGCGCACGACCTCGGGCAGGGTGGAGAGCTGAAAAAACGTGTACGACATCCAGGAGTGGCCTGCCGGCAGAAGACCGTTGTGGTAGCCCAGCAGCTTCTGCCCCGAGTAGCGCGCGCCAAAATTGACGCCGGCAACACGGTCGAGAGCGCGGGCCCAGGTCTCGGGCTCGATTTTGGCCCACTGGTCGAGGCCGCGGCGCTGCTCGTCGCCGTAGGGCTGGCAAATGCGCTGCTCTACCAGGGGCACGCCGGACAGGTACATGCGGTCGTAAATCCGGTTATAGCGCACACCTGCGTCGCCGATGAACTTCCACACGTCCTCTACCCGCCAGTCGTAGATCGGGTAGAAGTTGACGATCTCCGGCCGGGCTTCGTCCATGACGGTGGACCAGGCAATCTTTTTGCCGTCCAGCCGGTAGAAAGCCTTTTTGCGTTTGCCTTTGATGGCCGTGTAGCGGTGAAACGACTCGTCGGCGCGGATGCCTACCAGCGAGGCGTAGGAGCCGGCTCCAATGCGCTGCATGTACCAGGCCGGGAAGGCGGCTACGATCTCGTCTACCCCGAAATTCGGATCGTAGAAGGGCAGCTCGGCAGGATCAGAGATAACGCACGCGTGCGCCGGTATGGGCCGCACCCAGATGTCCCGCTGCTGCGGGTCCCAGGTGCGCCAGTGGGGCTGGAAGACCGAGACCGCATTTCGCCACAGCAGCGGCACGCAAATCCAGACCGGGACGACGGCTGGATCTTCCAGGATCATGGTCTCGACCTGGGTGATGGTCTCCTGGTACTGCGCTTCCGGGTCCACAAACACAGCATGGATTTGCCTGCCGCGGGCGACGGCCTCCTGCCGGGCCAGCTCAAACAGGACGGTCGAGTCCTTGCCGCCCGAGACGGAAACCACGATGGCATCGAAGCGATCGAAAACCATCTTAATGCGCTCCCTGGCGGCGTCTAAAACGTTGGTAGTGAGATAGGTCTTCATAGGGCTTTGAGTAGTCCGTCGACGCGCCCGGACTGGCGTTTGATCTGATCCACCTGCCGAGCGAACTCGCGCACGGCGTTCTGTTTGTGCGCCAGGGCCTTCATGATGCGCTCATCGATGGACCCAACACATACCAGGTCGATATAGGTCACGCGCTCCGTCTGGCCGATACGGTGACAGCGATCCTCGGCTTGGATGCGGTTGGCGTACTTGAATTCATTGCTAAAAAACACACTATAGGTCGCCTCGTTCAGGGTGAACCCGTGCCCCCCAGTGGACTGGGTGGCCACCAGGAAGCGGGCCGTCGAACGAAAGGCGGCGATCTGCCCGGCGCGCCGGCTCTCGACGATGCCGCCGTGCAGTTGAGCCACGCTCTGCTCGCCGTACCGGGCGGCCAGCTCCGACACAATGTCCTGGTGATTGACCAGGTATTTCGACCAGATAATGACCTTTTGATCGGCGGGGATGTCTTCGATGGCAGTCATGAGCATCTCCATGCGTTGGCTGGCCAGACGCACGACCTGACCGTTTATCTTCATAAATCCGCAGACGATCTTCTGCAGGTCGCTGAACAGCCGGAAGATGGTTGTGCCGCTGATATCCTCGTCTAGGCACGCCAGTACTCTGTCTTTAGCGGCCTGGTAGGCTTCCCACTGTTCGTAGGTCATACCGAAGCGGCGCTCGTCGTACAGCTTGGGCGGCAGGGTAACGCACTCGTCTTTTTTGACCTGGTACACATAGGGCCCGACGCATTGGGCCACGTGCTCGACGTCTAGCGTTTTGACGATCTCGCCGGGGTGATCTTCGGAGTACACCAGGTGGTTGGCTGCGAACGAGTAAAACGACCTGTAGCCCAGGATCATGGGCGAAAGGAAACGCATCTGGGCGTACAGGTCCACGATGCCCTGGCTGATGGGCGTACCGGTGAGCACCATGCGGTAGCGTGCACGCTCGCTCATGGCGGTGATGCGCCGGGTGCGGATGGATGCGTGGCCCTTGATATACGAGCTTTCGTCAACGATCACGAAGCTTCTCTCTGTGATGATGGAATTGGCAGCCAGCACGGCGCGGGTGCTGGCGCTCATCGATTCGATGCCGACGATGTACCAGAACACAGCGGGCACGCTGCCGCTGCGAGTGGCGTCGTCAAAGACGACCAGGTCGGAAGCGGGACTGTCGGTGTGCTTGGCGATCTCATAGGCCACGGTCTGTTTGAGACTGACCGGGCAAAACCACACCACGCGATCGATGCGGCTCTGGCGTAGGTAGGCAAACTGGATGGCCACGCGGGTCTTGCCGGTGCCCATGTCCATAAACAGGGCGCCCACGCGAGACGGCAGCAACTTATCCACCGCCGCCTGTTGGTGCTCGAAAAGACTCGTCACGCAGTTCATCGGCTATTTTCCCCGTTGGGATGATCTTCTTCGGTTTCCGGCGCGTTGCTTTGCGCTCGGGCATGGAGGTGATATCGACTACCAGGATTTGCTCGCGCTGCTGCCTGGCTGTCTCGACAAGCTTCTTAGCTCCCTCCGAAAGCGTAAAATCGTATATCTCGGCAAAGTCCAGCACATCTTCGAAGCTGGCGGACGGCACGACAACCTCGGGAGCGCTGTAGCGCGCTCCAGCGATGCGCCGGGCCTGGGCGTAATAATCTTCATCCCGGCTCCACGAAACAGCAAACTTGTCGCCCCTGGAGCACACCCAGCGGGTTTGTTCCAGCTCATACGTGCCGTTAATGGCGGCGGTCATGGTTGGCTCATCGGGGAACTCGACCGCAAAGCCGGCTTCCAGGATCGCACGCCCGATTTCAGCCGCCCGGTGACGGGCGGCGCCGGTTTTCATGGTGGCGGAGCGATTCCAACTGCGCAGATCGTAATCCCACCTGAAACCGTACTTCCGCAGGACGGAGCGAAGGTCGTCGTGCTTTTGAGGGTTGGCAACGGAAACCTTCGCGTCGTCATATTCGATGACGGTCGGGATATTGAGTTTTGGTGAGATAGGCTTAACCTGGTACATACAGATATAACCGGCGAGGGCGGTTATAGTTCAGGCGGCGATCAGATGTATATACGTTCCACAAACCTATCTTTTCGATCTGCGAACGAAGGTCAGCAGCCAGGATGTGATCGAGTGCTTCGATTGAATCAAGTTGATCCCAGATGGCGGCCCTGGACAGATCGCCCCACTGGCTATCCTGGTCATATCGCAGAACGAAATACTTGGCTTCCGGGTCGATAGGCGAACCGTCCGTCTTCTCGATCTTGTATTTCTTGTAGAACCCTCTCACATGAAGGTTATGATCCATCTTCTTCCTCCCGTAGAACCGCCAGCCTTTCTTCGAGTAACGCTCTTTCCGTGGCGATATTGTGGTAATAGTCTGAATTCTGCGACCCTATAGGAGTATTCCTGTAATAGGTCACGCTCCTTGATGTCTATATTTGTCTTAGTAGAAGCCGTTGTTCTCGCGACAATCATGGATATAACTGACCGAATTCCCCGCTTACCCATCAACCACCTCCGCGGTCTCTTTCAGCACGTCCGAAACGTAGCCGGGACTGGTTTCGGCGATGATCGCAATGGCACCCGGCGGCAGCTTCGGCCACTTCTCTCGAACGGCCAGAATTCGCTGTCGCTTTTCGGCGGCGAATATTCCGGCCAGCAGATCACCGGCAGCGGCGAAACGCTGTTCTGCGGCGGCGCGCTCGGCTTCGGCAATGCTTCGCTCTCGCTCGGCTTCACGGAGCTTGCGCTTCGCTTCGGCCAGCTCGGTCTTCGCTGCTTCAAGCGCCGGGTCGGTCTCGGCTTCGCTCTCGCTCACGTTGGAGAGCACACGGGCGAACAGCCAGGAGACCATGGGAAGCACGGCACCGAAGGAGACCTGATAGACCCCTTCTGGGATACCCCAGCGGGCGAAGATAGCCAGGCTCTGCCCGTACTCGACCGCATGGGCCAGGTTGGCCAGGGCCGACACGATCAGGGACACCAGAAGCCCCCCGGAGTAGGCGTTGATGTACTGGTATTCGATGCGCTTCCAGCGGCCCAGCCGCTTGGGGGTGGCTCCGATGTGGACAGCCAGCTTGTGAGTGAGAACGGCAATGGCCGCTTCAAAGGCCAGGCCTCCCGCCCAGCCGGTGACGGTACCGAAGGTTGTGTCAGGCTCGAACCGTCCGAACAGCCATGCGGTGTGCGGCAAAAGCACCAGAAGTAAGCAGATGTAAATGCCCCACAGGATCCGGTTAGTCCAGTTCATCTTCCGTCTCGCTTTCTACATTGGCGGCCCGGCAGCGCACCGGCTGGCGTGTCTCTAAGCCCAAATGCCGCTTTGCATACACCATCGCCAACCACCAATCCACCGGGCCTATGATGTGCGCCTGGTCACGCAGATCGGCGGCGGTAAGGATCGTTCCAATTGCCTGATAGTCGAATTCGATGTCGTCTTCCATTCGTCTCCTGTGCTTGCGTGCTGAAATGTGCGTGCTGGGGCGTGCTTGTGCGTGCCGTGTCCCAGCACTATTCGTACTTCTTCGGGGTAGGGGAGAGAGTGCCGTTCATCATCTCGACACTCAGCATGTACAGCGACGGATAAGCGGGAGTTAGTTTTGTTCTACCCTGGTCAACCACTGCCCCGCCGTGCTCTTCTATCCATCGCTTCGCAGCCTGCCACGGCTCGCTGCTCCAGTGTTTCCCCTTCTGCTTGAGCATACGCCACGATGGAATGACGTTGGCATCCGGCCCCAGCACTTCGATGGCGTCGATCACCAGGGACCGGGCCAGGGCGGCGCTGTTATCAACGGTATCTTCTTCGCCCGGGTAATTCTCGATCACCGGCGCAGCATCGGCCACGTCGATCCGGTCTCCGCTGTTCGGGATCAACCACGGCTGCCGTCGCCATTTGATGCTCGACACATCATGCGCCGGCGTCCAGGCTTCCGAACCATCCGGGTAGATCAGCAGCACCATTGGCCCGGTGGGCGTCGCCATCACACGGCGGCGGCGGTCCTGCCATTCGATGGCGGCGCTCGATAACCACCATGAGAACCGGATCAGGGCCACGGTCAACCCCAGCCCGGCAATGCCCATCAGGGCCGATCCGACGTTGAACATAAACGACCCCCACCGCTCCGCGCGCTCGGTTGCCTGCGCTTCTGCGGTTTGTAGGGACTGTATGCGCTGCTCGGTCGCCTGGGCCGCCATGATCTGCAACCGGACGCCCTGGGTGGCTTCCAGAGCTGCGGACTGCGCCGTCGCCTGGGCCAGCATCGCCTGGGCCGCTCCGATGGTCGCCGTCGTTCGTCCGGCTGCCGATGTCGCTTGCAGCTCTAACGCCATCGCTGTGCCGCGCGCTTCCAACTGGTTCTGTCGCTCGGAAGCTGCTACGGCCTGCGCCGTCGCTTGGGCTTCGACGCTCATCGCCCGCCCGGCTGCGTCGGTGGCGGCCAGATAGCCCTCGCCCTGTGCGATAAGGCTGTGAGGATCACCACCAGCGCAACCGGTCAACAACACGATCATGAAAAAGCAAAGGTACTTTTGCATCTAAATTGCTCCCACCTCCGATAGGAATACGATGACTGCGATTACGACGATCAGGAACAGAAAGCCCTTGATGGTGAAGCCCCAATCCGTCTTTGCGGGTGCTGCACTGGTTTAGACCCGTTCAGTGGGCTGTTTGCAGTTCCCCATCATCGAGCGGGCGGATTCTTCGCTGACGGTCAAGCAGTACATCTCGCCGGCTTCTTCCTCCCGGCCAGAGCGGGCTTCGTTGCGGTGCACTATTGGATCGGAGCGGTTGTCCGGGAACAGATCGCTCTCTACTAAATTCATTTCGCTTTCCTGGCTGAAAAGCCCGTCAACGAATCGGTCAATGTCGTCGTATTGCATTTCTCACCCCAGCATGGCGTTATATTTCTTGATGGCCGCATTAGTGGCGGCTATCTCGGCATTGTAGGCTTCCCGGTAAGAAGCGCCGGTCCCATCGCAGTCGGGACAATCGACCATCTCGGCAATGCCGATGTTCAGGGGTTCAACCAATACTTCGCCAGACCCCAGACACTTGCCGCAAACGCCAAGCAGGCCTCTATCTTCCAGGTCTTTCAGGCGGGCCTTGTTGGCCAGCTTCCACTTCTCGAACGTGGGTAAACGTGGGGCAAATGGCGATTGCATGGCTACACCTTAGAGAAAGCGGTGATCTTGGACAACTTCTGCATGGCGGCTTAGCGATTTGGCGCTTCGACGAAGACTTCCGGGAAGGAGCACCCGCTAATGTGGCAACTTGCCTTCCACAAAACGGATGTAAACTCTTCGGTGATGATGAGCGGATCACCGCATCCAGGGCATGAAAGTGCAGGCTCTTCGATGTCCTTATGTGCATCGCTCGCCCGCTTGAAGCGGTTCAGGATCAACGTGACGCTCAGGCCATCCGGGCCGCTGTTGACGATGCTGCCCTTAACCTGCAGGCCCAGGTTATCTCGCTCGGCGGCCCAGGCGCTGATGCTGACCTTCTGGGGTATCTCAATCATCGGTGCACCGGGGCAGGTTGTAGACCTGTTCGTGACCACATCCCTGACATTTCAGGAATTCCATGCCGTTGCGAATGTGGCGAACATGCAGGCGCACCTTGAAACACTTAGGGCAGTGGCGGTTGACCGTGCGCGCGCTCAGGCGGCGCTTGGCCAGCGTTGTCGTGGACATAAGCGACCTCGCTTTCTCGATTGGGTAAAGTTATTCGGGGGAAGTCAGATTGATGCTTACGTGACGGTTGAGCATACCCGTCACGAGCCGGATGATCGTCGATGACAGCCTGGATTGCATCCAGTCTTTGGCATAGGCGCTGGGCGCTTCGACGATCATGGTATTCGTGTCGCCGTTGAACGAGACGCACCGCGCGCCCTTGACGAAACTGTCAAAAGCAGCCTTTGGCATCTCCAGGCGGAGCTGCTGCATTGCTGCGGCCCATGCCCCACCGGGCGTCATCGTGCTCCCTGGTACTACCGTCTCAACTGTGCCGTCAGGCAGATGGGCATATATGGGGGGTTCCCCAGAAACATCATCTTGACGGTTCTCTGACGGTTTAACTGATTGGTTAATTGACGGTTCGGGTGACATTTTGAGCATTTTCGTGTCGTAAATGTCACCCCCTGGTGACAAAATGTCACTGGGGGGGTGACATTTTGTCACCCCCTTTTGCCCTGCTAGTGACATTTTGTCACCCCCCAGTGACAAAATGTCACTAGCATATATGGGGGGTGGTTGTGGGACGCTTTGAACTGTCTCGATAAATGGCCGGGAGAACTGGGGGAAATTCTCTGGATTGATCTTCCACATGACCGTGCTGTGACGGCTGCGGTCTCTCCCGGCGTCATCCCGGACGCGGGTCATGTACCTCTCTTTCTCCAGTATGGCAGTAATGCGGATCACCTGACGCCGGTCGTAGCCGGTCTTGCGTGCAATCAGGTCGTAAGACGGATAGACGTTCCCGCCATCGTGATCGGCATGATCGGCGTAGGCCAGAAGGACGAATTTTAGCGCCCGTGGGATGTCGGCATCCCAGACCATGCCCATGATCTTGACGCTCATGGGTCTGGCTCCGGGGCTACAGCGGTTGTCTCGACCAGAAGGCAGAGCATCTTCTCAGCTCTGGGGGTTTTGGCTTCCACAACCAGGCTATCTCTGACGGCAATCTCATCACCCAGCACTTCGGTTATGGATGCGAGCGCATTGATAAATGCCGGGGTGACTTTGACACTGTCAAAAGACATTTTTACGGCTTGGGGAGACATGGAATTATCCTTAGAGAGTTGATTGGTCGATTGGCCGGGTCTGGGCGCCGGCGCTTTCTAACCAGCGTAGAGCATTCTGCGTGTGATTGATAACGTTCAACATACAGAAGTTTATGTCGTCTCTAGTCAGCAGGTCTCCTTTCTGGGCCAGGATGACGGCCCATCGTAAGGCGGCGGCGCTCTCTTCGGCGGCCTTGTCGCGCGCCTTGCGTTGATCGTTAGGCCATTCTCTTGGTACTGTCATTGCCGGTCTCCATTGCCCTGTTGATGAGCTTTCGGCCAGACAGGCGACGGTGCATATAGTCGGCAATGTCGCCTGCAATCATGGGCGAACCGGAATACACAAAGGCGGTGAAAACTTGTATGGTGGTTATGTGGCCGGTGATGGTTTCGTAGGTGTAGCATCCGTACAGCGTGACCCCTACGCCCAAAACAACCAGAAGCGCCGTGTAGGGTTCTGTTAGCCCGTGCTTTGACAGCCAGTACACGATTACAGCGTACAGGATACCGAACACGAGCAGGCGATAATAGATGATCTCGATATTCATATTTTCCCGAATTGGCCCGGAAAGCCTCCCGATTGAAAACTACTGACTTGATATGTTATGCTTATACCGGCTTGGGACAACGGGCGTCGGGCTGGGAACCCCGGCGCTCGTTGCGTTAAGTCAGTATTTTGAGATGACCTGACCATCTCCCGGTTACAATGCAGGCTAGGCAGAGCCTGTATCTTACATCGCACACGTCAGGAGTATCTAAATGCTTACGCAGTCGAATAACACTACTGTACGCGCGCTGGCGGAGACGCTGGCGCAGCTTCGAGAGGCCGCGCTATCCAACCTGGTAGAGACATTTGTCAAGATCGAACTGGCTGACAAATCTACCGGCACCCGCAAATGGTACGAGAACCACCTGGGGGCGCTGATTGAATGGCTGGGGCAAGAAAGACCCCTATCTGAGATAACAACTCCAGAGCTGATGACATGGCGGGCGTGGATCGTCTCGCCAGAGCGCGGCCTGAGCAGGGACACGCAGCATGGCCACATCCGGGCCTGTAGGCGTCTCTTTGCGTGGGCATCGGCCATGAACGGCCTACCCGATCCGGCTAAACCGTTGAAACAGGTGGCCATTAAGCGCTATGAGTGCCGTGGGGTTAGCGACAGTAACTTCGCCGCCATCCTGAGCGCCGCCAGTGGGAATGTCAGGGATTACGCCATCCTGCTGTTTCTGGCGACCACCGGATGCAGACGGGGAGGCGTTGCCGGTCTGCGCTTTTGCGACCTGGACCTGGAACGGCGTCAGGCGCAGGTGGTTGAGAAGGGGAATATTGCCCGCCAGGTCTTCTTTACGGACATCGCCGCCGATGCGCTTACCGCCTGGTTGGCGGTGCGCCCGAAGTGCGAAAGCGAGCATGTATTTGTGGGGAAAAAGCACAATGATGACAACTGGCACGCGCTGACCCCGGACGGGATCAGCGAGATATTAGACAGGTATAAGACAAAACTGGGATTGAAGGGACCGTGCAGCCCGCACCAGTTCAGGCACAGGCTGGGACGTAAGCTGTCCAGCCAGGGGATGAATATCGGCGTCGTGGCCCAGGTGATGGGTCATAAAGACCCCAGCGTAACAATTCTCTATTACGGCGGCTTCGACAACCAGGAGCTTCAGGGCATCTACAACCGCTACATGGGTTAGTGGAAGAAAGAACCTTCAACCAATGATCTTTTAAGCCATTGGTTGAAGGTTCGAGTCCTTCCACGCTCACAGCACCACATATGCCGCCGTAGTCCGGATACTCATCCGGACATGGCGGTTTTGCTTTAACCAACCCACGCAGAATTTTAGCGGCTTTTGGTAGTTCGCTAATTATCTTCCTGTTACCTGGATCGTCCAATATCCAGACGCGTCCACAATCAAAAAAGTTATTCCACTCTACACTTGCACAGGCGCGGGGGCGGCGAACTTCTCTTTCACTTGCAGCATACACACCCCAGCCAGGGCCATAAAAATGGCGGCGAACACGAACATGATGCGGTAATTCCGACCAGTCAGATCGATGAGGAAGCCCACCACCTGCGGCCCGGCCACGGCGGCGATGTTGGAGGCCAGGTAGTACAGCCCGGTGAAGGCTCCGATGCGCTCGTCGCCGCCTACGTCGTATACCATCGGCAGCGAGTTGACGTTAATCAGCGCCCAGAAGAAGCCGGCCGGAATGAGAAACGAGATCAACATCCAGCGGTTGGCGATGGTGAGGCCGAAGGCGAACAGCACGGTTAGCCCGGCAATGCCCACCAGGATCACGCGTCGCCGCCCAAAGCGGGTGGCGATTAGCCCCGAGGGCAGGGCGAAGATCACGAACATCAGCGCCAGGCCGGAGGTGTAGATCGCCATATCCGCCACCGGGATGCCCAGGCTGAACTGACCGAAGGACGAAATCCACGTCTCTAATGCGTTAAACCCAATGAACCAGAACAAAATCGCCAGCAAGATGAACAGGCCCGAACGGTCGGAAGAGCCAATCACCTCGCGCAGGTTGGCGAGCACCCCGCCGCTTTCGGGGGTAGCTTCGGCTTCCACGGTTTCGGAGTTGGGCTGCTTGAGAAATAAGATCACCATGGTGACGCCCACCAACATGACCACGCTGCCGAAGATGAACGGGGTGATGCGGCCTATTTTATAGAGGATGCCGCCCACTAAAAAGGCCAAGATGGAGCCGATGCCGCCCATCAGGTTGATGATGCCATTGGCGGTGCTGCGCTGCTGTGAAGGGAACAGGTCGCCCAGCAAGGCGATGGTGGGCGAGCGAAACAGCGCCATGCTCAGGTTGGTGAGCAGCACGGCAAACATCACCCCCACCCAACTGGTCATGGTGGGAATGAGGATGAAGAAGATCGCCGCCAGGGGTGCGCCGATGAGCATCCAGGGTTTGCGCCGGCCCAGCCGGGTGCGTGTGCGGTCTGAGGCGGCCCCTACCAGCGGCTGCACGAACATATTCAAATAATTATCCCAAGTCATCACAAAGCCGGTGAGGGTGGCGGAAAGTTTGAAGGTATCTTGAAGGAAGATAGGCACGTAGGTGTTGAAAATGGGCCAGATGAGGCTGATGCCGAAGAAGCCGAAACCGATCAGGAAGGTGCGGGCGTATGGGAAGGGGCGCTTCATGGGTTGGGTCTCCTTGCTAACTTCTTTTGATGTTTTTTTGCATGTTATGGGTTTAGATTATCCGGTGCGTCGCCGAGTTCAAAACGTGTTAGCAGCTTGCGGTCGGCTTCGGAGAGCGAGGCCGAGGCCAGCATATCGGGTCGGCGCTGCCAGGTGCGGTAGAGGGCCTGCATGCGCCGCCAGCGAGCGATGCGCCCGTGATTGCCAGAGAGCAGCACGTCGGGCGCTTTGTAGCCGCGAAATTCGGATGGGCGGGTGTAGTGGGGGTATTCGAGCAAGCCGGAGGCGTGCGAATCATCCAGGGCGCCATCGGGATCGCCCAACACACCGGGGATCCAGCGGCTGGCGGCGTCGATGACGATCAGGGCGGCCAGCTCGCCGCCGGTGATGACGTAATCGCCGATGGAGATTTCATCAGTAGCCAGGTGTTGGCGCACGCGTTCGTCCACGCCTTCGTAGCGCCCGCACAGCAAACCGATGCGGCGGGTGGTGCGGGGCGGCGCGGTTTCGCCCAGGGCCAGGTCGCGGGCGATCTGTTGATTGAACAGGCGGCCTTGGGGGGTGAGCAAGATCAGCGGGCAGCACGGCGGAGCGCCCAGCACCTCTTCCACGGCGGCGAAGATCGGTTCGGGCTTCATCACCATGCCGCCGCCGCCGCCATAGGGCATATCATCGGTAATATGGTGCTTATCGGTGGCCCAATCGCGAATGTTGTGCACATTCACCTGCACCAGCCCATGTTGGCGGGCGCGCTGTAACATGCTGGCGGCCAGGTACGGCTCAAACACATCCGGCAGCAGGGTAAAGATTTCAAATTGTAGGGCAGGGGCGCTGGGCATAGCTTCATTCTACCAAATACTAACGAAGCTGTAACCTGAACTTAACCTGGAATTCTTGACGGAGTTTTTAACATAGTGGTAACATGTTAACATGTATCTTCGCGGAAATAAATGGACGATGAAGCGGCGCACCCGAAAACCGCGCCTGGGCATTACCAGCCTTTTGGTCGTGTCAATTGCCGCCATGGTTTACCTGGGTCTGGCGGTCGTCCCCACTGTGCCGCCCCCGTTTGTTCCCACGCCCACGCAAACCCGCAGCCCTGAATCGTTTACCAACCAGGCGGAGGAATATTATAAGCAGGGTAAATTGAAGCCCGCCATGGAAGCCTATGAGCAAGCCATTTTGGCCGACCCCGGCAACCCGGCCAATTTTGTGGCCCTGGCGCGCTTGCAGGTGTTCTCCGCCAGATATGATGAGGCGGTTGAGAACGCCCAGAACGCCTTGCTGAGCAACCCCAATAACCCGGTGGCCCACGCCGTTTTGGGCTGGGCGTTGGGGTTGAAGGGGGATTATGGGCAGGCTGAATTAGAGCTTAAAAAGGCTATTGAGCTAGACCCCAACAACGCCCTGGCGCATGCCTACTACGCCGAGATTTTGATGTACCAGGATACCGGCGACTATGATAAGGCGGCTGAAGAATCTAAGAAAGCGGTGCAATTAGACCCCACCGGCCTGGAATCGCACCGGGCGCGGGGGATTGTGTTGTATTACACCCAAAATCTACCCGAGGCGGTGCAAGAATTTCAGGCGGCGTTAGGGGTTAATAAATTCATCCCCGATCTTAACCTCTACCTGGGCATTACTTATAAGGCGCTTAACGAATATGGCCTTGCTCAAGAAGCGCTGCTGCAAGCCTATGCGTTGAACCCCACCGATACCGTGGCGTTAACCGAGCTATCGCGAGCCTATTTCGCCGATGGCCGCTACCCCCAGGCGGCGCAGTACGCCGAAGAAGCTATTAAGGTGGAGCCGGAAAATGCGCGCTTATACGGCAACCTGGGCACGATTAACTACAAAGCCGGCGATTATGCCGCCGCGGTGGCGGCGTTGGCGCTGCCGGTGCGCGGCGGAACCACCAAAGACGGCGTGACGGTGGAGGGAATTCCGCTCGATTACGGCAAGATCGAGGAGTATTACTGGTATTATGGCTTTGCGCTGGCGCGCAGCAACCGCTGCAGCGAGGCGATTCCGGTATTCCAGGCCCTGTTAGCGGGTGTGCCGAACGATGAAATTGCGGTGTATAACGCCACCGAGGGGCTGGCGCTGTGCAAGGGCGCCACATCCGGCCTGGCGGCCCCCACGGCTGCCCCCGAGGCAACGCCGGAAAGCGCCGCCCCATAGGTCTGCCGATGCGACAATCTGCTTTCTCAGAAGAAAAAATGCGCGGCAAAGAACCGCGCTTTAATACCAGACGTCGGCAAAGCGGTTTCTATAGCATTATGCTGCTCTCGGCCATGGTGTTGGCGGCCTTCTGGGGGATGAAACAGGTGCGCGCCGGAAAGGTGCGTCCGCTGTTCGAGCCGACCCCCACGCCCACCCGTCTTTCTGTTTCCTATTTCAAGGAAGCGCAGGCTTACTTCGAGGCTGGCAAGTTGGATGTACCCAACATTCCCAGCCCCACGCCCGGCACACCGCCGCCCGAGGTCACGGTGACACCGTTCCCGCCTGGGCCACAGATCAACGACGCCATCGATGCTTACCAGGCGGCGCTGGTGGGCGACCCCAACAACGCCGATGCGTGGGGCCAGTTGGCTCGCATCCAGGCCTATTCATCGAATATGCTGCGCAACGACACCGAGCGCCTCACCCGCCTGGAAGACGCCCGCCGATCCGCTGATAGGGCCGTGGAATTATCCCCCGATGATAGCAACATCCGCGCCATCCGCGCCTTTGTGCTCGACTGGTACGCTTTCAGCCCGCTGGTGAAAGCCGATGAGCGCGAGGATCTGTTGGTCGAAGCCGAACGGGAGGCGTCGCGCGCCTATCAGCTCGACCCCGAAAACGCCCTGGCCCTGGCCTATTATGCTGAAATTCTGACCGATCAATCAAAGTGGTCGCAGGCCGAAAAGTACGCCGCCCAGGCGGTGGCGCAGAACCCCGATTCGATGGATACGCATCGCGTTTATGGCTATGTGTTGGAAACCTTGGGCCAGTATAACAGCGCCATCCAGCAGTACCAGGAAGCTACGCGCATCAACCCGAACATGACCTTTCTGTACGTGCGCATTGGGCAAAACTACCGTGAGGGTATTCGTAACCCCGACCTGGCGCTCGATTATTTTGACCGGGCGGCGAAAATTAACCAGGCGTTGGGTGTGCCCAACCCGCAGCCGTATATCGAAATTGCGCGCACTTACACTCAGATCGGCCAGTTCTTCGCCGCCTCGATCAATGCTGAGAAGGGGCTGAAACTCGACCCCACTAACGCCCATACTTATGGGCAGTTGGGAATTATTTTTCGGCGGGCGCGTAACTATGAAGGCGCTATGGCTTTGTTGAAGTGCGCGGTAGAAGGCTGCACCGCCGCCGAGAACGAAATGGGGGTTTCTGATGTGATCGGCTTGCCGCTCACCAATATTACGGTGGCGTATTATTACGTCGAATACGGAACCAACCTGGCCTTCCTAAGCCGCACAACCGAAAACTTCTGCCCGCAAGCCAAAACCGTGTTGGAACAGGTACGCGCCGCCTATCCGGACGATCCCACGCTGATGAGCATTGTTGAGGATAGCGAAGGCATTTGCCGCCGGCTGGAAAGCGGCCAGGCGCCTGCGCCCACCATTACGCCCGCTCCCACGCTGGGGCCATAGATGGCGCCGCCAACCCAATGATATAAACGTTTTATAAGAATTGGGTATAAACGTCCTTTTCTCCTCTTGACTTCCGTTCAAAAAGTGAGTATTATTCGATGAGGTTTAGCACTCTTGCTATACGAGTGCTAAACTGTGTAACCGGTCGGAATTAATACCTATCTTGTAATGGAGGTTATCTATGCTTAAACTTAAACCCCTTGGAAACCGCGTGGTAATTGAACCGCTAGAAGCGGAAGAAGTGACCCCAGGCGGCATTGTTCTCCCCGAAACTGCTAAAGAAAAACCCCAGAAGGGCAAAGTCCTTTCGGCCGGCCCTGGCGAGCGCGACGAAGACGGCGATCACATCCCGATGGATGTCAAAGCGGGCGACACCGTTTTATTTGCCAAGTACGCCGGCACGGAAATTAAGGTCGAAGGCAAGAAGCTGCTCATCCTGCGTGAGAGCGATCTGCTGGCGATTGTTGAAGAGTAATTTTTTTTATCATTGAAGGAGTTTAAAGACCTATGGCTAAGCAAATAGTTTTTTCCGAAGACGCTCGTCGCCGCCTTTCGAAAGGGATGGAAATCCTCGCGACCGCCGTTGCCACCACCCTCGGCCCCAAGGGCCGCAATGTGGCGCTGGATAAAAAATTCGGTTCCCCCACTATCACCCACGACGGCGTGACCGTGGCGAAGGAAATTGAACTGCAAGACCCGTTCGAGAATATGGGCGCCCAGCTTCTGAAGGAAGCCGCCACCAAGACCAATGACATCGCCGGCGACGGCACCACCACCTCCACCGTTTTGGCCCACGCAATTGTTCAAGAAGGCATGAAGAGCCTGGCAGCCGGTTATAACCCGATGCTGCTCAAGCGCGGCATTGAAATGGCAACCCGCGCCGTGTCCGATATGGTCAACGAACAGTCCATTGAACTCACCACTAAGGCCGACATTGCAAACGTGGCGTCTATCTCGGCTCAGGATCGCAAGATTGGTGATCTGATTGCCGATGTGATGGACAAAGTTGGCAAAGACGGCGTGATTACCGTTGAAGAATCTAAGGGCCTGGAATTTGAAACCGAGTACGTCGAAGGTATGCAGTTCGACCGCGGTTATATTTCACCCTATTTCATCACCGAGCCTGAGCACATGGAAGCGGTCATCAGTGATCCTTATATTCTGATCCACGATAAGAAGATCTCGGCTGCGCAAGATATTGTGCCCGTACTCGAGAAGCTGGTGCAGATTGGGCACCGCGACCTGGTAATTTTGGCCGAAGATATTGACGGCGAAGCCCTGGCGACCCTGGTGTTGAACAAGCTGCGCGGCATGCTCAATGTTGTGGCTGTCAAGGCCCCCGGCTTCGGCGACCGCCGCAAAGCCATGTTGGGCGACATCGCTGTCCTCACCGGCGCGCAGGTCATCTCTGATGAGACCGGCCGCAAGCTGGAAAGCGCTACGATTGCCGACTTGGGCCACGCCGAGAAGATCGTCGTGACCAAGGACGACACCACCATCGTGGGCGGCAAGGGCGATGCGGCTCAGATTAAGGGCCGTGTGGAGCAGATCCGCGTCGAGATCGATAAGAGCACCAGCGATTATGACAAGGAAAAACTGCAAGAACGCCTGGCCAAGCTTTCGGGCGGCGTTGCCATCATCCGTGTTGGCGCAGCTACCGAAACTGAGCTGAAAGAAAAGAAGCATCGCGTAGAAGACGCCCTCTCGGCCACTCGCGCGGCGGTTGAAGAAGGCATCGTGCCCGGCGGCGGCGTTGCTCTGGTGAACGCCATCTCCGCTCTGGCCGACCTCAAGGCCGATAGCGACGACGCCCAACTGGGCATCAGCATCGTGCGCAAGGCCCTGGAAGTGCCGCTGCGCAAGATCGTCGAGAACGCCGGCCAGGATGGCTCCGTGATCCTCGAAGCGGTGCGTCGGATGCAGAAGGAAAAGAATAACCTGCGCATCGGTTACGATGTCATCAAAGACGAATACTCTGATATGGTTGAAGGCGGCGTAATCGATCCTGCGAAGGTGACCCGCGGCGCCCTGGAAAATGCGGCCTCTATCGCCGCCATGATCCTGACCACCGAAGCGTTGATCACCGATCTGCCCGAGAAGGAACGCCCCGCTCCGCCTCCTATGCCTGAGTACTAAGATTTACCGCTCTTCCAAAGCCGCCCGATTTTCGGGCGGCTTTTTTTTGTTTTGGGTAGGATGAGCAAGATGAAACATCCAGTTGGATCAAAAACTGGACTGGGCGAGGCAGGGTTCTTTGTTATGATAGGCGTAATGAGAACGCGCTGGTGGTTTTTCCTCGCTGCACTGGCATGGATGGCGTTACTTCAAGCCTGGGGGCGCAGCAATGCTTACCAGGGTATGTATTTTCAACCCTGGTCTTCAGAAGATATGATGCAAGCTGTGCCATTAAGCGCATTGCGTATTCAACCATTGCAATCGCTGCTGAGTATTCATATCCAGCCGCCATTGTTTGATGTTATCCGCACGTTGGCAGTCCAGCTTCACCCGGGTGGCTCTGACGCTCAGGCTCTACGTTTTGTAGATGGCTGCATCTATGCGCTGTGGGCGGTGGCCTATGCTTTAATGGGAACGCTTATCTTTCACTGGCTAGCGCAGTTGTTAGGTCATCAAGGCGCGGCTGCCGCCGCTGCTGCAATTTTTCTACTTCATCCGGCGGCAATTTTTTACGCCACCTTTTTGGAAACCACTTTTCTCACCAGCCTGGGAGTGCTTTGGTTAAGTTATAGCTTGTGGCAGGCTGGCCGGAACGGGCGTAATATGGGGGTTACCCTTGCTTACCTGTTCTTATTCAGCATACGTTCCATCTTTCAGTGGCCGGGTTTGCTCATTGTGTTCATTGCCCAAGTGCTTATTGGGCTGCCGCGCCGCAGAATTGCTATCTTTTTATTAGTCGCAGGAACGATAACATTTGCCTATCAACTCAAACAATATCTTGTCTTTGGTGAGGCTTCTACGTCTTCATTTGGCGGGTCCAGCTGCTTGCATGCCTTGGGCGGATTCCCAAGCATGGACGCTAGCGCCGCGCCATCCCCACCGCTTGGTTTATTCCTACGTGGCATGGATGAAGCCGATTTGCCGCTCGTGCTAACCCTACGTACTAAGCTCACCGGTGTATATAATTTCAACTACTACAAGAATCTCTCTGTAGAAAGCGGCTACTTGCATGATTGCGTAGTTCAGCTGCGCACCCAACCGTTGAGTCAAACGCTTCTATCTTACGCGCAGAATGCGCTCATCTTCTGGTTACCTTCTAGTCGTTATTACACGGCCCATGTTATTGTAGATCGGCTGCCCTGGCGCGGTTTGTATGATTGGCTCTTCTCTCTTGCGCCATTTGTTGGGTCAACTCTATTTGCATCGGCGTATTGGATGGCTACCCATGAGGAACAAGACTTGCCAATGGCCTTAGCCATGGCCTTGCCGATATTGTTCATCTTTGGCTTTCACATCCTGTTTGAGAAATTTGAAGATTTCCGTTACAAGTTTTTCATTGAACCCATATTGTATATTCTGATCATTAGCCAGGCAGCGGCTTTTTTGAGAAAATATGGTTTACTAATCTGGAGCCGGTCTGTCCACAAGCGCGCTCTGTGATAGAAAGTCGCGGGGCGTTATAAAGACAGAGGAGAAGTTAACACATCTTATCGGAAAACTCAAATTATAGCCAGGTGATAGAAGGCGTGCAGATTTGTCCATCCGTTTAAGGCTGATCGGGAACCGGTGCAGCGCTTAGCGCAATGCTTCTACGCAGGCTGCCAGGCTTTGCCCGTCTCCATCCTCCGCTCCGAAAACTACCGTGTATAAGCGATAATCGAAATGAGCAGCAAACCCCCACGGGGCAGGTGTTTCAAAGCGCACCCCGCTTACCGGCAGCATGCCTACCCCGTATGTCGTGATCCAACTTTCTGCCTCGGGCAGATCTTCCACATACGGCGAGATAATGACCCCATTATTCACAATCGGCGTGATGGCGCGCCATCTCTGATTTTGCTCACCGGCCCGGCGCACAACTACCTTCAACATCGGCGGCTGGTAGAAGATCCGCGCCAGCGTGCCCGGCAAACTGTAGCGGATGGATGGGCGCAGGATCACCATCCCGGATTTCTTTGGAATGGATAGCATCCGGTCAAACGGTATTGTTTCCTCGGCTATCTGATGTACCTGGCAGGGCAGGGCTTTGGGCCGCCGTTCCAACAGCAAATAACGCTCGGTACGATCGACGATCTGGTAATGCGCTAAAATTGCCAGCTTGGTTTTGGTTTCGGTAAAGAATGGATGGCGATCATCAATATCCCCAACTGAGAAGATCAGGAATTGAGGCGCGCTTGAGCCGGCGTATTTCTCGAAATTAATTTTGTCAAGGTAAGAGTCGTAGGTGGTCAGAGTCTGGAACATCGGGCGCGGATTGTAATTTAACCCATACAGATAGACCAGGTAAATATCGATGGGCGCAACATCTACGCCACTCTGTCCAATGCGCTCGATAAATCGCACTGGTAGGGGCGCGTCGGCGCCAGATTTTGGTATAGACCGCGCTTCGGGGCGCAGACTGGGATTAATCAGCATGGCGGCGTACTGGGTGGATTGGCTCAGGCGCATCTGGAAGAAGCTGGGGGTCAGCTCAGCCAGATGTGGCAAAGAGAACAGCAGCGCCAATAAGAAGACGACCAGGCTCTGACGCTGCTGTTTGACGGTGAGAAACAGGGTGAGCAGGCGCAAGATGGGGGCCGAGGCATAAAAGAAGCCGCGTGAATGTGTATCGGCGCGCACAAAGCTGTATTTGAAAGAGATAAATAGAATTAGCCCCGCCAGGGCAAAAACGACCGCCAGGTTGAAATTGCGCCACATGGCGCGTAGATTCCATAGACTGATCGCGATAAAAGCTCCCATCACCAGAAGGGCCGCGTAAAGGGTGGGCAGTGTTAGCGGGCCAACCGGCAGGGCCATAGCGTCGTTATAGGGGCCGATGATATGCAGCGCGCCGATCAGGTAGCCGGGTAGATCAATTTTCAGCCACCATGCTAGAACGACCAGGCTCAGGATGTAGCCGCCCAGCCCAGCCAAAATCATCCGGCGGCGCAGCCCATGTGGGCGGAGCAGCAAATAACCTAAAAAGACTAAAAAGATAATTGCCATTGGAATGCCTGGGTTTAACTTTACCAGCCACATGATGGCGCAGAGCACTCCAGCAGCCGCCAATGTCCAGGTTTTGCCGGTGGTCAGGAAATGGGCCAGGTCGAAGAATAACAGGAATAAGACCAGGATTTGCACCACTTCCGCATAGGGCCGCATGGCTCCCAATACCAGGATGGTTAGCAGCGCCAAGGCCAAACCCACGGCAGACCTTAAGGCGCGCGCCAGGTACACGATGACGGCCATGCAGTGCCCAAAAATCAGCCCATCGAACAGCACAATCATGGGTACAGAACTTCCAAAAGGCAGGCGCAATAATAAATAACTCAGCGGCCCATAATGAAAGACGATATCGCGTCCAAAGACAAAATGATTTTGAATGGCTAATCCCACCCCAATCGCCCACGAGCCATCCAACGAGAATCTGGGCAAACGAAGCAAAGTGTCGGGCAAGAACATCACCGCGCTCAAGAGCAGGGCAACCCTTAACAACCCCTTGAGCGGGCCTGAATTTATGGTCGGTTGGCTGGTGGACATGCGGCGATTATACTCGCTTCCAGAGCAGCGCCGGCCCTGCCAGCAAAATCCTTTTTGACAAATCCACTCTTCCATGCTACAATCATTCTGGTTGGCAAGGAAGTTTGATTATGTACCGATTGAAAAGCATTTCGCAGTCCCGGCCGACGGAACTTTGTTGGGCCGGGCTGTTTTGTTAATTAGTTGAGACACATTTAACCAGGCCCCGCCTGGTTTTTTATAAGGAAGAATAGAGAGTTATGAGTCAGAGAAAGTTACGCATTGTCCCCTTGGGTGGCCTCGGGGAAGTCGGCAAGAACATGATGGCCTACGAATATGGCGAGAATATCCTCGTGGTAGACGCCGGCTTGATGTTTCCCGACAATGATATGTTGGGGATCGATTATATTATCCCCGATTTCCAGTACCTGCTGGATAGGGCCGATTGGGTGCGCGGCATTGTCATCACCCATGGGCACGAAGACCACACCGGAGCGATTGCCCACCTGGTGGACAAGATTCCCGCTCCCATTTACGCTACCCCGCTGACGCGCGGGTTCGTCGAATCGAAGCTTAGCCGCAGCGGGCTGGTTAACAAAGTCCGTCTGCACACCATCCAAGCGGGCGATACCGCCTGGATTGGCCCGTTCCAGGTGGAGTTTTTCCACGTTTGCCACTCCATCCCCGATGGGGTGGGCCTGGGCATTACTACCCCCGCCGGCCTGGTAATTCACACCGGTGACTATAAGTTTGACCAAACGCCTGTAGACGGTTGGCCGACCGACTACGCCAAGCTGGCCGAGATGTCGAGCCGTGGCGTGTTGGCGCTGCTGGCCGATTCGACCAACGCCGATCGACCGGGTTGGACTCCCTCCGAAAGGGTGATCGACGCCGCTTTTCGGGAAGTGTTCCGCAAAGCGCCCGGCCGCATCATCATCGCCAGTTTTGCTTCGCTGGTGTCGCGTATGCAGCAGGTGGGCAACGCCGCCCTTGAATATAAGCGCAAGATGGCCTTTGTGGGGTCGAGCATGGTGGAAAACGCCAAGATCGCCCGCAAGCTGGGCTATCTGGATTTGCCGGACGACTTGATCGTCCCACTCGACCAGGCGCTGAAAATGCCCGCGCACGAGGTTGTGCTGATGTCAACCGGCACACAGGGCGAGCCAACCTCTATTATCGGGCGGCTTTCCATGGGCGCCAACAACAGCTTCGACCTGATGGCCGGTGATACGGTGGTGCTGTCATCGCATCCCATCCCCGGCAACGAGGAGAGCGTTTACCGCACTATCAACCGTTTGTACCGGCGCGGGGCCAACGTGATCTACGAAAACATCGCCCCGGTGCATGTTTCAGGTCACGCCAGCCAGGAAGAAATGAAGCTGCTGCTGCACCTGGTGAAGCCCAAGTACTTTGTGCCCATTCACGGCGAGCTGCGCCACCTCAAGCAGCACGCTAACCTGGCGCGCCAGGTGGGCATTCCAGACGAGAACATCGCCGTAATCGAAAATGGGTGTATCGTGGAATTTGACGACGGTGTGATGAACCTGGGCGAGCGATTGCCCGGCAGCTATGTGTTTGTGGACGGCGCCGGTGTGGGCGATATTGGCCCCGACGAAATGCGCGAGCGCGAAGCCTTGGCTTCCGATGGGGTGGTGTTAGTTAACCTTACCCTGAACCCGCATCAGCGCGTGCTGCTGCAAGAGCCGGAAATCATCACGCGTGGCTTCATCCAAAATCGCGCCGGCGATGATCTTTTGGATGCAGCCCGCCACATGATTACCCAGGCGGTGAAAAACAGCACCAACGGCAATCTGCAAAAAGACTTGGAACAGGCGGTGAAGTCGTTCCTGTTTAATCGCACCAAACGGCGACCTATGGTGTTTATCACATTGAGCAGAGGTTAGCAATTTTTGAATGAAGGGTTGTCCTGAACGGGGCAGCCCTTTATTCTTTAAGTGACCCGCTATGAACGGCGTTTTATATGGTTTGTTGGCAGCGTTAGCGTGGGGCTGCTCTGATTTTACTGGCGGAGCGGTCACGCGCAAACATTCCCCCATCCAGGTTATGTTAGTTATTTCCTTTACCGGAGCCATCGCGTTGGGCGGCCTGGCCGTGGCGAGCGGTGAAGGCCGGCTGACCGCGGAAGAAATTGCCTGGGCCACAGGGGCGGGAATATGCGGCGGGCTGGGCCTGGCCTTATTCTACGCCGCCCTGGCGGTGGGGCCGGCCGGGCTGGTGGCGCCGATTGCGGGGGTCGTTGGGGCGGCTTTGCCGGTGGTGTTGACGATTTTCGGGCAAGGGTGGCCGGGCGCGATGGCTGGAGGCGGGCTGCTGTTGGGCCTGGCGGGCATCTGGCTGGCATCGAGCGCGCCGGAGGAGGCGCATGCCGTGAGGCGGCGAACCCGCTCCGTGGGGCAGGCCATCGCCGCCGGGGTGCTGTTTGGGCTGTTTTTAGCTACCATTGGACGGGCCAGCACCCACTTGGTGTTTATGCCGCTGATGGTATCCAAGCTGGCCTCGAGCGGGGCGGCGATGCTGCTGCTGGGGTTTCAACGCCCTCCCTTACCGGCCCTGCGCCTGTTGCCCCTGGCTTTGCTAGGCGGGATGTTAGATGTGGCCGGGGATCTGTTTTACGTGTGGGCGCAGCAAAACACCCGCATGGATATTGCCGTTACCATCGCGTCGATGTATCCGGTGGCGACGGTGGTGTTGGCGATGCTGATTTACCGCGAGCGCCCGGCCATGCGCCAGGCTGCCGGGGCGTTGATGTGCCTGGCAGCCTTAGTTCTGATTGTGCAATCTTCTTAGAAGGATATATATGCTCACCCCCCTTAGCCTGCCGCTTGAAACCACCGATTGGAAGCGTTTATTCCAGCCCTACGCGCATTACCTGGCCGTGGCGTCTTTTTTCGCAGGCCGCACCCCCGGTCGAATTTACGCCGATGCGCCGGAGGAGCCGCGCCTGGCATTGGTCAACTTTAAATTTCATGTCATCCTGGCCGGGCGGGCTGAAGCGGCATCCGCCCAAATGGTGGCCGAAACCCTGGCCCACGCCGTGCTGCCACGGGCGCTAGCAGATGGTTGGAAAGTGATAATGCTGCACGTTGATTCGCCCGACTGGTTGGCCTATCTGCCCATCTTATTCCCCGGTCGCGAAGCCGGTATATACCTGCGTTCCTATTTCGCCGCTACGCATCTGGCGTCCGCAGGCGCGCTGCCATCAGATGCGATGTCTGTACACGCAACCCACAACTGGCGTACGCCGCCGGCTGTCCCGTCCACCGACGCCACATCCCTGGGCGTGACATCCGACCGGGGCACGCCGCCCGCAGGTACGCCGCCGGCAGGCGCTGCGCCCGCAGATGCGCCGCGCTTGCAGACGCCGCCCGGCATTGATCTGTTGCCGGCGAATGCAGCCGCGTTAGCGCGCCTCAACCCGGACGGCGCGGCTGCGTTGAGCGAGGAAATGTGTTCCGAACGTGTGAGCGTGGAAGATTTTCTGGCGCAAAGCTTTGGTGTGTGCCTGGCGGAAGGCGATGAATTGGTGGGCTTTTGCCTGAGCGAATATAACCTGGATGGTTGCTGCGAAGTGGGCGTGGGCGTGGCCGAAGCCTACCGCCGGCGGGGCTTGGGGACGCTGCTCACCCAGGCCCTGCTCGACGCCGCCCACCTGCGCGGGGTGCACACCGTTGGCTGGCACTGCTGGAAGACCAACCAGGCCTCCGCCGCCCTGGCGCGAAAAGCGGGTCTTGAATGGGTGAAAGATTTTCCCGTGGCCATGATCGATTTAGATTAACCCCGCGCCGGGGGGCGATTATGGCGTATCCGACCAGCCTTGCGCGCCGGTGAGCGGTACAAACACCACCGGAATCAAGTCTTCATGCTCGAAAACTTCGCCGTGGCGTCGCCAACGCTGCAGCACCTGCCCGCCCAGGTTTCCTACGGGTAAGACTAAACGCCCGCCTTCGGCTAACTGCGCCAGCAAGGCCTGGGGAACGTGCGGCGCTCCGGCTGCCACCAGGATGGCGTTGTAGGGGGCATAGGCGGGCAGACCCAGCGACCCATCACCCACATGCACTGTCACATTATGATAGCCTAGCTCATCCAGGCGGGCCTGGGCGACGTGCGCCAGGTTGGGGCGGCGCTCGATGGTGTGCACCTCCGCCGCCAACGGACTGAGTACCGCGGCCTGGTAGCCCGACCCCGTGCCCACGTCTAACACGCGCTCGTCGCTCTGCAGCTCCAAAAGCGCCGTCATCAGCGCCACCATATAAGGTTGGGAGATGGTCTGCCCCTCGCCGATATCCAGCGCCCCGTCTTGATAGGCGTCGCTGCGGCGGTCGGGGGGAACGAACAGGTGGCGCGGGGTGCGGCGCATAGCGTTGAGCACGGCTTCGTTAACCACGCCCCGCCGCCGGATCTGACGCTCGACCATCTCCAAGCGTTCAGCCAGGTCATCAGAAGGTTTCATATCTGCTCCCTCAAGGCTTTCCAGAAAGCGTCGCGCTGGGCGGGGACGAACGGCAGGTACAGCGCCAGGCGGTCGGCCAGGCCGGAGTAACGCGCTTTCAGGCGGGCGGCCAGGTTGGCTTCATCGCTCACCACGGCGAAGCTGTGCAGCATTTCATCGCTAATCAGCGCCGGCATATCGGCCCATTTATTTTGCTGCACCAAAGCCGACAGTTTTTCAGCGGTTTCGCTCCAACCGTGTAAAGCCATCACCGCCCGGTAGGAGGGCGTGGAGGCGTAGAAGGCAATTTGCGAGCGCACGAACAAGTCTTCTTGCGGGGAGGTGACCACGAAAGCGGTGACAGACATCTGCAGGGCGCCGCGTTCCCGCCCCGATTTCTCCAGCCCTTGGTTAATCGCCGGCAGGATCACTTCTTGCAGGTAGGCGGCGGTGTGGAAGGGATGCACCATAAAGCCATCGCCCACCTCGCCGGCCAGGCGCGCCAGGCCAGTATTCACCCCGGCAATATAGATCGGGATGTTGGGATGGGCAATTGGCCCTGGGTTAAAGAAGGGGGTCATCAGGGTGAGCTTATAATACTCGCCGCGCACGTCCAGGGGAACGCCGTTTTGCCAGGCGTTCCAAAAGGCGCGCACCGCCTGCACCTGTTCGCGCAGCTTGCCCACCACCGAGGCGGGCCAGGCCATGCCAAAGCGCCGCTCAATGTGGGCTTTAACCTGTGTGCCCAGCCCCAGGATGAAGCGCCCTTGCGAAGCCTGCGCCAGGTCCCAGGCGGTGTAGGCCAGGGTGGCCGGGCTGCGGGCGAAGGCGATGGCGACGGCGGTGCCGTAGTGGATGTGTTGAGTGTGTTCGGCAGTCAGCGCCCCCGGCAAGAAGGGGTCGTGGACGGTTTCGGTGGCCCACAGCGCGTCGAAGCCGGCGGCCTCGGCGGCGCGGGCAATTTTGGCTACGTCGGTTAATGGAGCCGGCGGCAGCGAAGCGTCTAGTTTCATCTATCCCTCCTTGGGTGTTGTCTGAGCCTGGCTGCGCTGCCTGGCCGGCGTCCCGCCGCCTGATGATCGCATGGCGATGGGGAGGCGGTTAGCTTAGCCGGCGAGCGTTCTGGTAAGGATGCAGCTTGCTTCATAGCTTGTCGGCAAGTGAAGCAAGCCGCCAGGCGCTAAGAAAGCAGATAGGCCATGATCCACTGGGTGGTGGCGACCAGGGCGCTGGTGTGGGTGCGCTCGTAGTTATGCGAGGCGTCTACCCCAGGCCCGATGAGCGCCACCGCCACATCGCCGCCGGCGCGCCAGTAGGCTTCGCCATCCGAAGCGTAATAGGGGTAAATATCCACCTTGTAATCGATGCCGTGCTGCTCGGCCAGGTCGCGCAGGCGATTGCTGAGGCCGTGGTGATAGGGGCCGCCGGAGTCTTTCACGCATAGGGTGGCGTGAGTCTCATCGGAGGTTTGCCCGTCGCCCACTGCCGCCATATCCACCGAGATCAGCTCGGTTAAGCTGTCGGGTAGACCGGCGGCTGCGCCGTGGCCCACTTCTTCGTAGTTGCTAATGTGGAAATAGGCGTCTTGGGTGGGGGTGAGGCCGGCGGTGTGTAAGCCGTGAATGGCAGCCGCCAGGCAGGCCACGCAGGCCTTATCATCCAGGAAGCGCGAACGCACAAAACCGTTGGTTAGTTCGACGCGTGGGTCGAAGGCGATGAAGTCGCCCACTTGAATACCCAGGTCACGGGTTTCGGCGGCGCTGTGGGTGAGGGCGTCCAGGCGCACCTCCATGTGTTCCTCGTTGCGAGGGCGGTCTTGGGCGTCTTTGCCGTACACATGCACCGAAGCGGCGTCGATGAGCAGTGAGCCGCGCACCGGATCGCCGCGGCGGGTGAAAACGGTGCAGCCCTCGCTTTCGACCCCCGGCAGCAGCAGCCCACCCAACCGGCTGATTTGCAAACGCCCGCTCGGTTTGATCTCTTTTACCATGGCCCCTAGTGTATCCACATGGGCGGTGAGGCCGCGTGGCGTAGTCGAATCACGGCCCAACCATTCAGCCAGCAGCGCCCCTTTGTTGTTGATGCTGAGGTTTAGTTGTGGAAATTGGCTGAAGGCTTGTCGGCAAAATTCGATGGCCTCTTCGGTGTAGCCGGTAGGGCTGGGGGTGTTAAGGAGATCGACCAGGAATTTGATCAGGTAATCGTTGTCAACGGTGGGAAGCGACATATTGAACTCCAATTTGATTTATGGGGGTGAAAGATGCTCGAAGGCGGTGATGGCGCGACGCCAACCTGCGGGGATGGGGATGGTTTGATTATCGCGATAGGCATACGTGACCAAAACAGTGGATGCTTCGGCCAATACCTGCCCCGTATCGCAGTCCTCGAGCAGGTATTCCATCGTCAGGCTTTTGTTGCCTAAACGGGTGACGCCGGCCTTGACCTGCACCCGCTGCCCAAACAATGCGGCGGCGCGGAAGGTGATGTGCGCATCGGCCAGGATAATGCCGATATCGATGAAATCGCCGCTGGGCCACAGCCCCAGGTTTTTGATATAGTGAATGCGGGCCTGCTCAAAATAGGTCAGGTAAACGGCGTTATTAACGTGGCCCTGGGGGTCCAGGTCGCCATAGCGAATTTCGATAGGATGACTAAAAGCGAAGGTGGACATAAGGTGATTATAAACCATGCTTTGTGGATAAGGTATAATTGGCAGTTATGGAACCTGAAGAAGAGAATTTTATCGAACCCGAAAATGACAATCTGGAAGACACAAAACCACGCAAGGCGCTGCCTGAGCGTGAAGACGCCGCACCCGATTTAGCGCAAGAAAGCGAAGCTCAGGAAGATTTGGCGCAGACCCGTGCTAGCGCCGCCCCATCGATAAGCGGGACGCCGCACTCGACTGCGCCCGCAGACGGACTGTTCTCCATAAGCGAAGCCGGCGAGGCCCCCGACCAGGCCGAGACCCGTGCGATGCCGCCCGCCCGGCGCAACGAGGAAGGCTATTCGGAGACGATCCCTCCCCCCGCAGATATGTCGCCGCCAGCGGCGCCGCCCGGCGAGCCGCCTCAGGCCGCCTCCTGGCAAGCTTCGGACGGGCGGTCGGATGAACGCGCCGCGGCGCCGGCTGCGAGGCCGCGCCCAGCTGCTAAAAAGGGCGGCAAGCCGCCGGTGAAGCGCGTCGCCAAAAAGCGCCCCAGCGCAAGGTGGCTGCTATGGCTGCTGGCAGGGATGGCGATTTTGTTAGTGATCGCTTTGGTGGGGGCCGGATCGGGTTATAGCGCGGGCATCGAGCTGCGGAAGCAGGCCCAAGGCACCCAGGCGGCTGGTTCGGCTATGGATCAATTCCAGCGCGGCCTGGAGGATATGGCGCAGGGCAATTATTACCGCGCCCAACAACGCTTTGAGTACGTCATCCGGCTCGATCCGGGTTTTCCGGGGGCGGCGGATAAGCTGGCTGAGGCGATCATGTACGCGAACGCCACCGCCACACCCACCACGCCACCCACCCCCACGTTGACCCCCACGCCAGATACGCGCGCCGTGGACGACCTATGGAATCAGGCCCAAAACGCCATGGGCAGCAAAGATTGGAACGCCGCCATCGACGCTCTGCTGGCTTTGCGCGGCAAAGATATTAATTTCCACGTGGTGGATGTAGACGGGATGTTGTTCATCGCGCTGCGCAACCGCGGCTACCAAAAGATTACCCAGGCCGACCTGGAAAGCGGTATATACGATCTTTCGCTGGCCTCTAATTTTGGCCCGCTCGATTCAGAGGCCGAAGGATTGATGAGCTGGTCGCAGATGTACATCACCGGGGCGAGTTTCTGGGGCATCGACTGGCAGCAAGTCATCGATTACTTCGTTCAGGTTGCGCCGCAAATGCCCAACCTGATGGATAATTCCGGTTTAACCGCCACCGAACGCCTGCGCCAGGCTTACTTCGAGTATGGCAACCAGTTGGCGTCTCAAGGGCAAGCCTGTAAAGCCCTGGAGCTTTACCAACAATCTTTAGCGATTGCCCCGAACAGCGAAGTCGAAACGGCCATGAACACGGTGGCGAAGCAGTGCGGCGGCGGTGAGGCCCAAGGTACTCCTGGCGACCCGCAGAAAACACCCAAAAAGAATAAGACGCCCACGCCATGAGCATTCCCGCATGGGCGCTTTCGACCGCCTATTGGCTGCATATGTTGGCGACAGTGACCTGGATCGGAGGGCTGGCGGCGTTGGCGATTTTTGTTTTGCCCGCCGCCCGCGCCGCCCTCGACCCGCCGGCTTTGGCGGCTTTTCTCACCAAACTGCAAAAACGCTTTGACCCCCTGGCCTGGTTTAGCCTGGCGCTGTTGGCCGGCACAGGCATGTTTCAGATGAGCGCCAACCCCAATTACCAGGGCTTCCTGGCGATCCAAAACACCTGGGCGGCGGCCATTCTGGTCAAACATATCTTATTCTTTGGCATGGCCGGCCTTTCGGCGTACCTCTCGTGGGGGTTGATGCCGGAAATGCGCCGCCTGGCGCTGCGCCGGGCCGGCGGCCTGGCGCTGGATGAGGCCGCCGCGGCCCGCCTGGAAGCCCGCCAAACGCGCCTGATGCAGATCAACCTGGCCCTGGGGGTGGTGGTGTTGCTGCTAACTTCAATCGCCAGGGCGGCTTAAGCGGCGTTCGGCTGGTTGGAGAGTGGGCCGGAGACGGCCAACGGCTGCGCTAATCTCAGCGCATTGTGTTGCGCGCCGTCACTTAAGCCACTGGGGCGCAGTTTTCCAGGTTTGCCCGGTGGGGTGGTAGTGCTCAGGCGCGTAGATGTCTGGCTACCGCGGCGTGAACTTCCACGGGTCTTGGGCGGGGGTGTAATCGTAAGCGGCGCGATCTGGAAAGGCGGCGGCTACCGCGGCGTCGGCGGACGCGCTGCGGGAAAGGACGAAGATGAACGGGCTGGTGAGGGTGGGGTTCTCCAGGTCGAGCAAGCGCCCGTATTCGATCCAATTTTCAGCAGCATGAACGATAATCAGCGCCGGCGTCATTTGCTGCGCCTGGGGAGTTTGGAAGGGGGCCAGGGCGGCGCGGTTGACGCCATACAGGTTATATAACATTTGGATGCGCGCCGGGGTATAGAATAGCAAAGCGATAGCCAGGCCGCCCGCCAGCAAACCGCTCACCAGGGGGCCTTGCCAGCGGCGCAGCCCCGCCCGGCGTGGGAAAGGCAGATCGGCTTGCAGCGGCCAGCCGGCCAGCCAGGCAAACCCGGCCGCGCTCATTATTAGCAAGGCGTGCAGCCCCTCGAAATAATAGCGCGGCCCAAACAGGTGCGAGCCGATCCAATAGGCCATGTAAAACAGCAGCAGGCTGGGCAGCACCGCCGCCAGGAGCAGCGCCCCGGTATTGCGGCTTTTCAGGAAGGCCCACACACCAAAGGGCATCAGCACCCAGGAATATTTGTACCAACCGAACAGGTCGGCGCTGCCCACGCTCAAACTAAAACGGGTGTTGATCCACGCCTGGCGCAGGGTGTGCCCGGCGCCGTGCCCATGGCCGGGGCCAAAACCCACCTTATCATAAGGCCACCATAGGGTGTAGGGGTTCAGCCGGGGGTCGCCGGTGACAGCGAACTGCCAGGCGAAGTGCAGGCTGCCCAAGGCCAGCACAGCCGCCCCGATGGCGATCACGCGCCGGCGCGTGGGAGCGTCGCCGCGCAGCAGCAAATACAGCCCGTGCAGCCCAAACGGAACAGCGATGCACACCGCCGTAAGCGGGCGAGACAGCGCCAACAGCGCCAGGCTGCCGGCAGCCACGCTCACCGGCAGCCAGACGCGTGAAGTGTGGCGCGTGATGAAGGCGTCTAGCCAGGCCAGGGTGAAGGCGGTGCTTAACACTAATCCCCATGGATGAGATAGCAGGGAGGCGGCGTTGAGTAAGAAGAAGGGCGAGGTGAGACCCAGGAGCGCCGCCGCCAGCCCCACGGGGGGGCCGAACAAGCGTTTGCCCAGCAGGTAGATGAGCCACAAGGCCAGCCCGCTTAACAGCGGGTTGACCCAGTCGCGCTGCCCAAAAAACTCGCCCACTGCCAGCATAGCCGGCCAACCTAAGGGATATTTACCAAAACGCTGGCCGTGGTAGTCGATCACAAACGGAACCAGGAAGCTCTTCGACTCCGGCGGCGAGGGCAGCGTCAACCGCCCGCCGGCGATAGCCCGCGCCTGCCACACGTAGGCCATCTCGTCCTCGATATGCGGCAGACTTTCATAGACGCGCGTGTGAATAAGGTAGCCGGCGGCCACTGCCGCCAGGCACAGCACCAGGGCAATTTTATCAGGTAGCGATTTCATCTTATCGGTCTATCAGGTTGCAGCGGCGCCAGGAAAGCGTCCCTAAATCCGGCGGGCGGCTTTCCGCGCTTCCTGCTTCGCGATCGGTTATGGTCGGTTTGGTTTTCCAGGGGGCGGCTCACTCGCCGGTGGGTGTTTCCCTGCCGGGCAGTTGCCAACGCCCCGTTTTTCCTTTTCAGGCGTTCAGGGCGCGCAGCGCCTTAAGGGCGGCTTCGTGCAATGTTTTGTTAGAGGCTACCACGCCGCGGTTGCGCTTTAGCGAGCGCCCGGTGGTGAAATCGAGCGGTTTACCGTCTAAGTCGGTAATTTGCCCGCCGGCTTCTTCCAGCACCAGCGCCCCAGCCGCCTGATCCCAAATCTTTTCTTTGTAGTTGGGCTTAAGCGGGGAGAGCATGCGCAAGAGCAGCTCGGCCTGCCCGGCCGCCAGTACCCCATACTTGGCCTGGCTGTCCATCAAAACCGGGGCGGCCTGGATGGCGAGGGCGCGCACAAAATCGTCGATTTGATCTACGTTGGTATGACCCGACTCCACCGAGCGCAGCAGGCGCGCCTGGGAAGGGTCGCTTTCGGCGGATACGTACAGGCGTTCGTAAGCGCCGGGGGTGGAGAGCGGGGTGGTCCAGGTCCCCTGGCCGCGCACCGCCACTATTAGCGAGCCGGCGCCGTCTTTGGCGGGGCGAAAACCGTTCACCAGGTTGGGGCAGCCCAGCACACCAATTTGCACTTGCCCCTCCACCAACGCCAGGGCGATGGCATATTGCTCGCCGCGCAGGAAGCCTTTTGTGCCGTCAATGGGGTCTAATGTCCAAAAGCGTTCGGCCAGGTCGGTGCGCCCGTGGTCGATCCACTGGCATACCGATTTGGGCGAAGCGTCGGCGTCGTATTCGCTGACGAAATCGGCCACCTGGGCCAGGGTCTTGGCGCTTTCGGCTTCACGCAGCGCCTGCGAATCTTCTTCGGCGATGATAACATCTTGCGCGAAGGTCTCGGAGAGCATACGCCCGACCACGGCCTGGGCGGCGAAATCGGCCACTGTAACCGGCGATTTATCCTCTTTGGTGAGGGCGGTACTCACCAGCTCGTCTTGCACACGTTGGGTCATCAGCGCCGCCTGGCGCACCGCTTCCATTGCAAAGGCGATTTCGGGTTTCTTCAGGTCAAACATTAACGCTCCTTGTTGAGTTTTGAACCACACCGGTCAGGTCGTAGGCCATGGCCCCGGTAATGGCGGCTTCTACCATGTCTCCCACTGCGGCCTGGCCCTCTAACAGCACCAGCCCGTCAATTTCGGGGGCGTCGCGATACGAGCGCCCAATCAGCAAGTTCTGATCTTGCCCTTCCACCAGCACCTTGAGCTTGCGCCCCACCTGGGCCTGGTTGCGTTCTAGCGAGATGCCGTACTGCAACTCCATGAGCTGATTGTAACGCGCTTGCTTCACTTCCGCGGGGATGGGGTCGCCCAGTTCAGCGGCGGCTGTGCCCGCTTCATATGAGTATTGGAAGGTTCCCACGCGGTCAAAGCGCATTTCACGCACAAAGTCTAGCAAGGCCTGGAATTCGGTCTCGGTTTCGCCGGGGAAGCCCACGATGAACGTGGTGCGCAGCGCCAGGTGGGGAATGGCGATGCGCATCTTCTCCACGGTGCGATGCACCCAGTCCATGTTGGCGGGGCGGCGCATCCGGCGCAGCATGGCGGGGTGGGCGTGCTGCAAAGGCATATCCAGGTAGGGAACCACCTGCGGGTTGGCGGCCATCACTTCGATCAGGTGATCGGTGACGTAGCCGGGGTAAGCGTACATCACTCGCAGCCAATCCACGCCCGGCGCAGCTTGCACCAGGCGCTCGAGCAGTTGGGCCAGGCCGTCCTTGACGCCCAGGTCGTGGCCGTAATCGGTGGTGTCTTGGGCGATGAGGATGAGTTCACGGATGCCCGCGTTTTGCAAGGCTTGCGCTTCCTGGACGATGGCCTCGATGGGACGGCTGACGGCAGTGCCTTTGATGAGCGGGATGGCGCAGAAAGCGCATGGCCGGCGGCAGCCATCGGCAACCTTCAGGTAGGCGCTACGCCCGGCGATTGCCGCCCGCCGGATGCCAGGGGTGTCTTCGCCAACGGTGGGGGCGTCGGGCAAATGGTACAGCGGCTGGGGGTGCGGGCTATCGCGCAGCGTCTGCACCACCTGCACAATATCCATCCAGCGGCGTGTGCCCAGGATGCCGTCGATGCCGGGGGCCTGGCGGGCCACTTCTTCCCCGTAGCGTTGGGTGAGGCAACCGGCGGCGATTAGCAGTTGGCCGCGCTGCTTGCCGGCGGCCAATTGGCGCAGCGTGTCGAGCGATTCTTGCTTGGCCGGGCCGATAAATCCGCAGGTGTTAACGATCAACACCCCCGCCCGTTCGGGGCGGCTGGTGTGGCGGTAACCGGCCTGTTCGAGAAGCTGGGCCATGGAACTGGAATCGACCGTGTTCTTGGCGCAGCCCAGGGAAATCATATGAAAGGAATGCTTAGGCTTCATTGGTTTATCTCATCTACCTGTAAATGTTAATCGGATGCCGGCTGCTTCAGACCCACATTAGAAAGCGGCGAAGGCCTTTAGGGTTGCGGGGTAGGCGCGGTGGTGGGTTCGGCGCTGGTCTCGAGCGTGGGGGCGGCGGTGGGGGTTGGCTCGGTTATGCCGGTGGGCGTGAAAATGCGGTCAATAATTTGCCCATACGTTCCCAAAACGCCCAGATCGAACCCATTATACACAACCCGCAGCCCGGCGCCATTGCCAGTTAGCAACTGCACTTGTTCCGCCCCTGCGAAATTATAAACGCTGCCGCCGACCACGCGTCCTTCAAATTCCACTTTGCCATCCACGGTTACGCGCATCCAACTGCGTTGGCTTACGTTGATAACGATCTGCACCCCACCCTCGGCGGCAGGCGTCAATTCGCCCTCCTGCATTGGGGCGGGGGTGGCGGCCGGATCGCCTTCCACCAGGATGTTTTGCGTAGGCAGCACCGGGGCGGTAGGCGCCGCCGGCAGCAGCGTGGGCGTGAGGGTGGGGGTGGGGCTTGCCAACAGAACATCGACAATCGAAGGGGCAGTGGCGGTTACGCCGGCTTGCGAGGCGCTTGATTGAGTGAAAATTCGCAGCGTTAGCCAGCCCACGAACACCAGCAAGAACGCCACCAACGCCAGGCCAATCAATAGATCGGCGGAGAACATGCGCCGCAGGCCGGGGGGGAGGATCGATTTGCGGCGCACTTTGGCAGGTCGTTTTTCGCCGGCGCTGCTGCGAGAGGCGCTGTGGCGGGCCTGCAGCCCTTCGGCGAAGCGCAGCAGCAGCGGTTCGGGGTCCATTCCTAAGAATACGGCATAGTTATTGAGCATGCCGCGCCCCTGCACCGGCGAGGGCAGGCGCGACATATCGCCGTCTTCCAGGGCTTGCAAGTAATGGCTGCGCAAATGGGTATGGCGTTCTACGTCGTCGAGCGAAAGGCCTAGCACCTCGCGCTGCTTTTGTAGGGTTTGCCCAATTTGTTGGAAGATCGTCAGGCGGCGTGGGGTGGGGTGGGGCGGGGCGTTTTGGATTGGCGCATCCGCACCGGATGCGCCGGGGGGAGCCGGACGTCCGGCGGCCTTCTTCTTTGCTGGGGCGGGGGCCTCCGCTGAGCCCGGCTGCCCGAGTGGTTCCGGCGCTTCGCTGCGGGGAGGGGCGGCGGGTGACGC
>CAZHFU010000012.1:0-98951 GCA_964531975.1 uncultured Anaerolinea sp.
TTCAGTACGCCGCCTCCAGAGGCGCATCGTTCGGCGCGCCCAGCCCGCTTGAACTTGACCTGGCCAAGCTCATTATGGAATTTATGCCCCAGCTAGAGATGCTGCGCTTTGTCAATTCGGGAACCGAAGCTACCATGAGCGCACTGCGCCTGGCGCGCGCCTTCACCGGGCGCAGCAAAATCATCAAGTTTGAGGGCTGCTACCATGGTCACGCCGACTACCTGCTGGTGAAGGCCGGTTCAGGGGTCGCCACCTTGGGCCTACCCGATTCGCCAGGTGTGCCGCCCGCCGCCGCAGCCGACACACTCACCGCCCGGTACAATGCGCTCGATGATGTCGCCGCCCTGTTCCACCAGCATCCCGATCAGATCGCCGCCGTCATTGTCGAACCTGTGGCGGGCAATATGGGCGTGGTTCCGCCCGTAGAAGGGTTCCTGGCGGGGCTGCGCCAGGTATGCAGCCAATATGGAGCGCTATTGATCTTCGACGAAGTGATGACCGGTTTCCGAGTGCACCCCGGCGGAGCGCAAACGCTGTACCAGATCGCCCCCGACCTGACTACCCTGGGCAAGGTGATCGGCGGTGGTCTACCGGTGGGCGCTTACGGTGGGCGGCGCGAGATCATGCAGATGGTGGCCCCGTCCGGCCCCATGTACCAGGCCGGCACGCTATCCGGCAACCCGTTGGCGATGAGCGCCGGTTTGGCAGCGCTGGGCTTGCTGCAAGCTCCGCACGCCTGGGAGAACCTGGAACGCGCCGCCGCCGCCTTAGAGGCCGGTTTCGCCCACGCCGCCATGCAGGCCGGCGTGCCCATCCAACAAACTCGGGTGGGGAGCATGTTCACCACCTTTTTCAGCCAAACCCCGCCGCGCGACTGGGCCTCGGTCAAAAGCTCCGATACCACTCGCTTTGCACGCTTCTTCCATGCGCTGCTCGAAAACGGCGTCTACATGGCGCCATCTCAGTTCGAGGCCGGTTTCGTCTCCACCGTCCACACACCCGAGGTCATCGCGCAAACCGTGAAAGCAGCCGAAAAGGCGTTCGCTGCGGTCTAGAGGGGCTTCCGCGCTGGTGGAGCGACCCGCCTATCATATCGGGCGGGTTTGATGGCTAAGAATTCTCCCCTCTATCATACCGGCGCCCTTTCCCCGCTGGAGGAAGGGCGCGCAAAACATTGTCGGACAGGATGGGAGATTTCAGACAACATCCCCCTTGGGACAGAAAATGTTATTCAACATCAATTCCCTGAACCACTTTGAATATCTCATCTGCTTGATAAATACGATTCCGGGCATAACCGGTAATTTCTCGAAGGTGGCCGCTCTGTACCAGTTTCTCAATATAATCGCGAGCCGTTTTGAAAGGAATACCCAACCCATCAGAAGCTTGTCGAACGGATAAGATCGGCCGAGTGAACAAGAAATCCACCACCGCGGACATTCGCTCTGGGTTGCGATCTGCGTTCACCATGGACTGGTACTTGATCCAGATTGCCTGCAGTCGTTCCATACGAACCAGGCTATCGCGTGCCTGCTCACTGACGCCCCGTAAGAAGAAACGCAGCCAGGTTTCCCAGGCTCCTTGTTGAGAGACAGCCAGGAGATGATCGTAATATTCCTGGCGATAGCGTTCAATATATGCACTCAAGTTGAGTAATGGTTGCGGCAGCAACCCCCACTCGCAGAGTAATAACACCACCAGTAACCGCCCCACCCTCCCGTTTCCATCCAGGAAAGGGTGGATGGCTTCAAATTGATAGTGGATCATTCCAACACGAGCAAGGGGAGGAATTTGCGTATCTGTGTGGATAAATTTTTCCAGGGCATCCAGCGCCTGGTGCATCTGCTCTACTGGTGGCGGTACATAAGGTGCACTCGACGGTGTACTACCGGCTGGTCCGATCCAGTTCTGGCCGCGACGAAACTCGCCTGGTGTAAATGTCCCGCCCCGCACATTCTCCATCAATTTCTCATGTATTTCACGAATCAGACGCAGACAGACAGGAAGTGTTTTGAGACGTTCTAATCCATAATCAGTCGCGCGAACGTAATTATATACTTCGCGCACATCATCGGTCTGTTCGAAAAAAGACAATTGCGTAGTTTCAAATGTATATAAATCTTTTAAAGAAGCCCGGGTGCCCTCAATGCGAGATGAAATTACTGCTTCATTGCGAATAAAAGGTTGAATTAATAGCCGTGGAAATGGAAAAGTGCCTGCTAGAGCTGCCAACCTGCTCAGATCACGCTCGGCATCCGAAAGGGCTGAAACCAGAGGCAGTGTCCAGGTGATGTCAGGCGGCAATTGGTTTGGAATGAAAGCCCAAAAACCTGTTGGGGTTAGAATAGTCCGACCTGCTTCTTGATTACGATAACCTTTTGGGTCCATTTAAAAATCCTGTTTTTGCCAAGTGTAAATATAGCATATCTATATTAACACTTTAGGCCACAAATGTAAATATACCACAAGTGTATTTACATTTTATCCGGATTTCACCACCGGAAATTTTCAACATACTGCGAGCACAAAAGCGACGGGGATAGTTTGTCCCAGGTTCAAGAAATGGTCGATCAAGGGTAAGCCGAGTTGAAACATGCTCAAGTCGCATCGGTCAGAGCGATGTACTATTTTGTCGCGGCCTGTTTTTTGTGCCGCCGCACCCAGGCAGGACGCCCAAACGCATGTCAGAAAGCTAACAATCTGGGGTAAACCCACAAGCCGGAACATATTTCAGGCCACCCCACGCCCCCCTTTCCCCGCAGCGCCTCAGGCCGCCAACGCATCTTCATCCGGCGGACATTCCAGGCGAATTTTAATCGACGCTCCCCACCCCGCCTGGGCTTCCACCGAGAGCGAACCGCCCAGCACCGCCAGCAGTGTGGAATGCAGCGCCAGCCCCTGTCCACCTTCCAACGAGGAAGCTGCACTTTCCGGCCCGGGCGCGCCGAAACCTACGCCGTTATCTTGCACCCACACCTCCAGGGCGCGCCCATCCCAATTCAGCGCCAAACGCAAACGCAGCGGGCCATCGGGGCGGGCATGCCGGGCGGCGTTGCGCATGGCTTCGCGAGCGGCGTGATACACCGTCTCGGCCTGAATAGGAGCCAGGCGAGCCGCAGCGGCTTCGGCTTCAGACGTAACCGCCCATTCCACATGGTCAAAGGCCCCGGCAAAGGTTTCGTCCAGCGTGCGGCGCAGCGCTTGCACCAGGCCCAGGCGGGCGGCGTCGGAGGCGGCGGCGTTGGGCAGAACATGCAGCAGATCGGCCAGGCGGCGATGCACCTGCATGAGCGTTTGAGCTGCCGCTTCGGGGTTGCCTGCTACGGTTAACATGGCGGTATGCAGCTGCGGCAGCACTTCGTCGTGCAAGGTGCGCCGGGTGCGCGCATCCACCACCTGGCTCTCCGCGGTGCGACGGCGCTGCAAATCCATCAGGCGGCGGGCCAGCTCGGCCCCGGCTTGCAAGTCAACCAGACGCTCGGCGGCGGCCCGCCCGGCCTCGATTTCCTCCTGCGCATACAGGCCCCCATCCAGCTTAGAGGCCAACAGCAGCGCCCCACACAATCCGTTGGCGTTCCACAACGGCACGATCCATTCCCAGGTCGCGCCGGAGAGCGGGCGGCACAGCTCCCCTTCTACGTCAGCGCCCAACCCAGCTACGGCCTGACCCGCTTGGGCCGCCTCGGCGGCCTGGATACTGCCGGTAGGGGGGCTAAACAGCGCCTCTCCAAACAAGGGGGCGCTGGCCCCCAAAGGCATCAGCCCCACCTGGCGAGCGTGCAGCACATTCCGGCGCAGCGTGTCCAGTGCATCCATAGCGGTAACGCTCGGCGGGTCTGCGGCCCGGCCGGGGGCGGCCGCGCCCAAGACCGCATCTACCAGGCGCGGGCCGTTCATGAAGGGGCGTACGTCATCCAGCAAGCGCCGGCGCTCGTCATAGGAGCGCCGGCCTAAGTTGGCGTAGAACAATACGATCAGACCGGCGCTCAATAATAATGCGTAAATCGCCGGCAGGCGCTGAACCAGCGCGGCGCTAATGACAATGCTGTACCCCCCGGCCAGCAGCAGCGCGCCATGCCAAAAACGCCGCAGCCCGCGCCGCGGTAGGGCATTGCCGGTGAAGATCTCATACGCCACCACGGCCTGGCCCGTGAGCAGCACCGATAGCCCGATTAGCCCGGCGATCAGCAAATCGAGCCAGGCCACCACCACGCCGGGCGATGCGGGCGCGCCCAGGGATGGCGACGCGCCGCCCTGTAAAACCGCCGCCGCCCAGGCCAACACGCCCGCCACCAGCAAACTCACCGCCAGCAAGGTGAGCGTGGCCGCTAACAGCCAGGGCCGCGCCCGCAAGCGCGCCAGCCCGCCCATCATGCGCTCGGTAGGGCCGGGGCGGCGCAGGGCGTCGATCGACAGCCCGATGCACGCCACAATAAACCCGCCAAACAGCAGCGCCGTCGGGCGGCTAATTGACGCCGCGCCGGTCTGCATGGTTGGGTTATGAAAAAAGACCACCTGGGTGAACGTGGGAGCCTGGCTTAGCCCTAAGGCCGCCAATAACACCAACCCGCTCCCGCTCAACCCAACCAGAGGCAGGGTGTGCCGCCTGCGCAGCGGGTTGGGCGGGGCCTCCCAAAAACCGGCGTACCACAGCATCACGGTGTACCAGCCGAAGGGAGCCAACACCACCGGAATCCAACCCACCCGCCACCAGAAAGCGCCCGCCTGCATGTCGATTAAGCCTTGCCCCACCAGGCTGCCCAAGATAGCCGTGTGGCTCAGGAAGAACAGCGCCCCGCTCATTAAACCGCCGCCCGCCAACCAGATGCCGCCGCGGCGCTGTTCGGCGGTGAGCAGCACCGTCAGCCCCAGCCAGGCCAGCGTCAGCGTGTTAAACAAAGACACCGCCAGGGCGGCCCCATCGAGTAATTTTATTTCGCTCAACCTGTCCTCGCCTTTGCCGCTAAGATCAGAACATGAACGGCTTCCATGCGCCGTTTTCGTCCACCGCCAAAATATTGCCGTTTTCATCCCACATAAGCATCCGCCGGGCGTGCATCATCAGCGCCGCCCGTGTGCGCGCCACTTTTTCATCGGTGCTGCTTTCATTCAGCCCCCACGATAGGTAGATTTGCCCATTGGTGCGGCTGATGGTGCGTTTATCGTGATAGCCCAACCGGGCGGCGATTTGCTCGTTGGTTAACCCTTGGGCGAGCAAATGCGCTACCGCGGCTTCGTTCGGCTCCAGCAGGGCCAGCGGGTCTTGCTCATCTTTATGCAGCACCTCTTGCACACGGGCTTCAATTTCGGGGTCGATCAGGCTGCGCCCGCTGCGCGCATCTTGAAGCAGCGGCACAATCATCCCCGGCAGCAGGTAATTCGACTTGCGCACATAGGCGTAATGGCTGAGGATGCCCGAACGGCGAAAATCGCGGTAGTAAGCATCATCATCTTGGATCGAATAGAACACCACCGGAAAGCGCGGGAACTCGCGGCGCAAAGCCACGGCAGCCTGGATGCCGTTCATCTGGCCGGCCAACTGCACATCGAACAAGCCCACATCGGGGAAAATGGAGCCCTCTGGCCTGCCGGTGCAATAGGCCAGGGCCTCCTCGCCGGAGGGGCCGTCAAACACCACCTGCACCGCCTGGGTGGCCTGCAGTCCAGACTTCAACGCCTGGCGCAGGGGGGTATTATCTTCGATCAATATCAGGTTGAGCATACGCACCTTGACAAGGGGTCATTCATCGCGCAGCAACTATGGAGAACAGACGGGCGGCGGTGGAAATGAAGGCCCTCCCTCGCCTGCCTGGCGCATGGAAAAAAGCAGCTAAATTGTAATATAAATAGTGGGCCGAAACCATTATTCATCCAGCGGCGTTGCGTTTGGTTTGGCCGAACTCTTAAATGACGCTATAATATCAGCTGTATGAACAACATCCTTAAACGCCTATCTTCTCTATTTGCCTCCCCCCGCGCCCCTACAGAGGTGATAGCGGTGCGCTGCCAGCGCTGCGGCGAGATCATCACCACCCGTGTGAACCTCAGCGCCGACCTCAGCCCCGAATACGACGGCGACGAACTTACCTACTTCTGCCACAAGACGCTCATCGGCCCTGGCCCGTGTTTCCAGCGCGTCGAGGTGGAATTGACCTACGACCACAACCATCGCCTGGTTAACTGCCAGGTGCAGGGCGGCGAGCGGGTCGCTGCTCAGTAAATCGCCTCCCGCCGCCCCAAAACATCCCCACATCATCTTATAAAACCGCGCCGCGCCGGGTTGCGGTTGCCTGCCGGGCAAAGCCTATCCGTTTGGCTAGGCGCTGTTCACGTCTTTCGGCGGAGGAAGAGCGCCTCGAAACGGGGTATGCTTGGGGTCAGGATAAGTATTTCGATGGATGGCTGAAATATGCCGAGGAAGGTATGCAATGGACGAAAATAATAATCGCAGCAATCTAGTGGTGGGCGGTTTGTTAGTGGCTTTAGGCATGTTGTTCTTCGCGGCGCTGTTTTTCCAGCAGAACCTCGCCATGATTGGTTGGGATAACCTGTGGCCATTAATTATTGTGGCGGTGGGGGCGCTGTTCTTCGTGGGGATGCTGATCGGCGGACGCTCCACGGCCGGCCTGGCGATTCCGGGCAGCATCATCATCACCGTGGGCCTGATTTTGCTGGCGCAAAGTACGCTCAACATGTTCGAAACCTGGTCTTATGCCTGGGCGTTAATCATTGTTGCCGTGGGCGTGGGGCAAATCATCATGGGCAAGTGGAGCGGCGCATCCGAGGCGGTGTCCAGCGGCTGGGAGACGATGCGCGTGGGCGCAATTCTTTTCGTCATCTTCGGGGCGCTGATGGAGTTTATCTTCTCCTTTGCCGGTGTAAGCGACCGCCGGCTGAGCTTCATCTTCCCCACCGGTCTGGCGATGATTGGGTTGGCGCTGGTGATCGCCCGCCTGGCGCGCCTGGCCCGAGCCGAGAGCGACGCTACGCGCCGCGATCTAGACCTGTTTTGGCCGGTGCTTTTCTTAGGCTTGGGCCTGATATGGACGCTGGGCAGCTTGGGTCTGTTCTCCGAAGCGCCCATCATGGCCATGCTCAACCTGTGGCCTCTGCTATTGGTGGCGATTGGTTTAAATGTGATTTTGGGACGCGGCCGCCCTTGGGTAGGTGGACTGGCGGCAACCCTGCTCGTAGCGGCATTGTTGGCTTTCGTCGTCATCGGTAGTTCCAGCGCCTTAACCGAGCGTTTTCCCTGGCTTTATAACAGTGTTCAAATGGGCTTTGGCGGCGCAATGAAAATGATCGTCGGCGAGGGCGAATTTGCCACCGAAGAGCGCAGTGTATCGGGGTTTAAAAGAGTGCAACTGCGCGGCGTAGGCAGCTTAGAAGTGGTGCAAGGCGAACACGAAAGCTTAAGCATCAACGCCCAGAAAAACCTGATGCCCTACATCGAAAGCCGCGTGATAGGCGACCGCCTGATCGTTGGCGCCAAGGAAGGTTATGAGTTAAAGCCCGATGGCGTGATCCTTTACCGGCTGACTGTCAAAGACCTGCGTGAATTAGAAGTGGATGGCGCCGCCCAGGTGAACCTGGCCGAACTGCGCACCGACCGCCTGGACATGGAAATTAACGGCAGCGCCACCGTGCAAGCGCCTGGCTTATCGCTAAACCGCCTGGCGATAGAGATCAAGGGTTCAGGCAAGGTAACTGCCGCCGGAACAGTGGAGCAGCTGGATGTAAATGTGAGCGGGGCGTGTAACTTCAATGGCGAAGATTTAAAAACCCGATACGCCTCAGCCGATATTTCCGGTTTGGGGCAGATGGTGATATGGGTGACGGACACGCTGGATGTAAACGTATCTGGCAGTGGGTCGGTGAGCTACTACGGGCAGCCCCTGGTAAACAACGATGGCGGCGGGAATGTGACCGCCTTAGGCAATAAATAGCCCTGGCGGATAGACATCCGAAGTCTTGCTTAGACTTCGGATGTCTTCCGTTTCAGGTTACAGGCTGCGTACATACTCCTGGATGGCCTGGCGCATGAACTCGGCCAATTGCGGATGCAGCTTATTGATATTGGCTGCAAAGCGTGGATCGTCGTTGTAAAGATCGCCCAAGCCAAGCATCATCTCAGGCGAGGGATCATAGAAGTTACGCAGGTGGGCATGCCAGCGGGCCACGCCCTGTTGGGCTTGCAGGCCGGCGGGGCCGAAGGGGATGGCAGCCGCCATATCCTTATAAATGGCGTTGCCCTCTTCCATAAGCTGCTCCTTCTGGGCGGCGGTCAAGCGTCCGTAGCGTTCCTGCGACTGGCGGAAGGCGTCGGTGTGGCCCCATTTTTGGCGGGCCTCTTCGGTGTTATGGGCTTCCTCTTCGGGAGTGAAACCTTTGAATAAAGCGTGATCGTCCATAACGGTGTGTCCTTTCATCATTAATATGGTGTGTTCCAGCGTGGCGAGCAGTTGATCAATCTGCCGGCGGCGCTTCAGCAAGGCTTGTTGGTGGTCTGCCAGGGCGTTTTGCAGATCAAAGCCGGGCTGCTCTAAAATGCTTTTGATCACTTCCAGCGGTAGGTCTAACTCACGCAGGAACAAGATGTACTGCAAGCGCAGCAGCGCCTGGTGATCGTAGCGGCGATAGCCATTATGGGCCTGCCGCTCCGGCGTTAGCAGCCCGATCTGGTCATAGTAGCGCAGAGTGCGGGGGCTGACCTTGGCGATGGCGGCAGCCTTGTTTATCGTATAGCCTACTTTTTGCTGTGACATGACAACAGTATAAACCCTGACGTAACGTTAATGTCAAGGGCAAAATGATTGTTTTTCTAGGGAAATTATCATAATGATATACTGTACCTATGGAGATCGTGTTTACCGGGAAAATTTGGTTCTGGCGTGGCCCGGCCCCCTGGTACTTTGTCACCATTCCAGAAGACCAGAGCTTAGATCTGAAAGCCATTGCACCCATTGTGACCTATGGTTGGGGCGTCTTGCCCGTAAAGGTACAAATCAATACCACAACCTGGGAGACCTCCCTATTTCCCAAAGACGGCCGCTACCTGGTTCCCCTGCGCGCCAGTGTTCGAAAAGCGGAAAACCTCAATTTGAACGACGAAGTAACCATCCGGCTGAAGATTCATCTGTAAGCACAACCTGCGTGTGCTCCCGTCTGGCCGGCCTGCGTGGCTGGAGGTAACGAGTAAAGGTTATCAATGCACCCATTGTTAAGGATTAATCTGCGCCTCTGCCTGGCGCTGGGGCTGGGGCTGGGCTGGCTTGCTCTGCCAGCCTGGATGGGGCGAACTGCGGCAGCAAAAAGCCTCGCCGCCGTCGCCGCGCCCCCAGCCTCGGCCACCCCCGCCGCCCCCCACGGCGCGCCCACCCCCACCGCATCTTCCGCCCCCCCACCGACAGCAGCGCTCATCTTGCAGGAATCGCTGGCAGCCGGCCTGCGCTTCAACCACCTTAGCCTGGAAGATGGCCTCTCGCACAACACCATCACGGCCCTGCTCCAAGATCGCCAGGGCTTTATCTGGATTGGCGCACAAGACGGCCTGAACCGCTTCGACGGCTACACCTTCAAAGTTTATAAACACGACCCCAACACCCCGGCCAGCTTAAGCCACAGTTCCATCTTGAGCTTATATCAAGACCGGCAAGGCTTCATCTGGGTGGGCACAGACGGCGGCGGGCTGAACCGCCTCGACCCGCGCACCGATTCCATTGTGCGCTACCGGCATACCCCTTCCGACCCCTACAGCCTGGCAAACGATACCGTGTCCGCTATATTAGAAGATCGCGCCGGGCGCTTGTGGGTGGGAACCATGGGCGGCGGCCTGGATTTACTCGACCGCGCGGCCGGGCGCTTCACCCATTTTGCGCCCACACCCAACGATGCTTCTCCCCTCCATTCGGCGTACATCTCCACCATCTATGAGGATACGCAAAACATGCTCTGGTTAGGCGCCGGCGGCATTGGCAACCATGGCGCCGGCTTAATCCACTTCGATCCACGCACCGGTAAAGTCATCGACCGCTACCGTCACACCGCCGACCCCGCCAGCCTTTCCAGCGACACAGTTTCCGCCATTGTGCAAGACCGCGCCGGCTGGCTGTGGATCGGAACCGGCGGCTTTAACCAGCGCGGCGCAGGGCTAAACCGCCTCAACCTTTCCACCGGTAAAATCACCCGCTACACCCACCAACCCGGCGACCCCAACAGCCTGGCCGATAACGACATCATGAGCCTCACTCGCGACGCGACCGGATGGCTGTGGGTGGGGACATGGGGCGGCGGCTTAGAGCATTTCGACCCATTGGCCCCGCAGCCGCGCTTCCTGCATACCCGCCACGATCCTTACGAACCGCGCAGCTTGAGCGGCGACAATGTTTGGCCGGTGCTGCAAGATCGCTCCGGCATGTTGTGGATAGGAACGATCCACTCCGGCGTGAACCTGCTTAATCCCCAGGTACAGCAATTTGAGCTTTACCGCCATCATCCCGACAACCCCAACAGCCTGGGCTTCGACATCGTAGGGAGCTTCTACGAAGACCCCCGCGGCGGCATTTGGGTGAGCACATTGGGCGGCGGCCTGGATTACTGGGATACGCGCCGCAACACGTTCACCCACTACCGTCACGATCCCAACGACCCCACCAGCCTACCGGACGATACCGTCGGCGGCGTGCTGCGCGCCAGCGACGGCGCATTGTGGGTTGGCGCGCCCGGCGGCCTGGCCCGCCTGGATGAGGGCCGCGGCCGGTTTACCCTGTTCGCTCACCACAATCACGCCCCTCCCAGCCTGCTCCAAGAGCGCGCTCCATCCCTCTTGGAAGACCCGCAAGGCCGGCTGTGGATTGCTACACCTGGCGGCCTGGAGGTGTTTGACCCGCGCAGCCAACTTTTTACCCCTGTGCGCCTCGTCGATGGCGCCCAAGTGATCAATCTCACCGGGGATAGCCAGGGGCGCATTTGGGCGGGAACCCTGGGGCTGGGCGCTTTTATCATTGCGCCCGAAACGCTAAATGGCGGCACAGTGGCGTTTGAACACATTCAGCCTGCCCCCAATCGCCCTGATAGCCTATCCGGGGAAAGCGTATGGACAATTTACGAAACCGCCCAGGGCGATATGTGGTTTGGCGTCTCCCAAGGGCTAGACCGCCGCGACCCTCAGGGGCGCTTCACCCACTACTCCGCGCCCGACGGCCTACCAAACAACCCGATATTATGTATCCTGGAAGACCCAACCGGCAGCTTATGGGTGAGCGCCAACAACGGCATGGGGCGGTTCAATCCCCAGTCTGGCGAATTTCGAACCTTTGATGTTAACGATGGCTTACAAAACGGCGCGTTCAACGCCAACGCCTGTCTGAAAAGCCGCTCCGGCAAGTTCTATTTCGGGGGAATGCACGGCTTTAACGTGTTCGATCCGCAGGTCATTCAAGAGAATACGGTTCCGCCTCCGCTGGCGCTCACCGCTTTTCGTGTTTTCAACCAGCTTCAACCACTAGACCCCACCGGCGAAAGCTCTATTTACCTGAGCTACCAGCAAAACCAAATCGCTTTTGAATTTACCGCCCTGGATTTTCACACACCGTCCAAGAACCGTTTTGCCTACAAGTTGGAGGGGGTAGACGCCGATTGGGTGCAGGCAGGCGACCGGCGTTACGCTGCCTACACCAACCTGGACGGCGGCGAGTACGTATTTCGGGTGCGGGCGGCCAATAATAGCGGCGTGTGGAACGAGGCCGGTCTGGCGCAGCGCGTAGTTGTGGCGCCCCGGGTGTGGCAAACCGTGTGGTTCCGGCTGCTGCTGCTGTTTGGAGGGGTCATGTCGTTTGCATTGGCCGGTTGGCTGCGGGTTCAAGCGGTTCACAATCAGAACCGCCGCCTCGAAGCCCTGGTGGCGCAAAACACTTCCGAGCTGCGGGAAAGCAACCAGCGTTTGCGCGAAGAAATCGCCCAGCGGCAAAAAGCCGAAGAGACGCTCCTGGCCCGCACCGCCGAGGAGGCCGTGGCGCACGAACGCACCCGTTTGGCCCGCGATCTGCACGACGCCGTGACTCAAACCCTGTTCTCCGCCAGCTTGATTGCCGAGGTGCTGCCGCAGCTGTGGGCCGCCAACAAGCAAAAGGCCGCCGAAAGCACCGAAGAACTGCGCCAACTGACCCGCGGCGCCCTGGCCGAGATGCGCACCTTGCTTTTGGAGCTGCGCCCGGCTGCCCTCACCCAAACTCGCTTCGAAGACCTGATTAAGCAGTTGAGCGAGGCCCTGATTGGTCGCGCACGGCTGCCCATCGAGCTGCGCGTGACCGGGAGGCGCGACCTGCCGCCCGAAGTGCAAGTGGCCCTGTACCGCATCGCCCAAGAATCGCTTAATAACGTGGCGAAATACGCCAAAGCCACGCATGTGGTGGTGGATGTGCAAATGGGGGCAGGCGGTGTGCGCCTGTGCATTCAAGACGATGGCGTGGGCTTTGACCCGCAGCGCGTCCGGCCTGATAGCCTGGGACAGCGCATCATGCACGAACGCGCCGAAAACATCGGCGCTGAATTAACCCTTACAAGCACCCCCGGCGAAGGCACACAGATGATTGTGGTGTGGACGCCCGAAGTTACAGGAGAATAAACCAATGAGCGCAGCTTTGCCAACCAAACCCCCGATTAAAATCATGATCGTTGACGACCACGCAGTGGTGCGCAGCGGTCTGAGCAAATTTTTAAGCGTGTATGAAGACTTGGAAATGGTGGCCGAAGCCGCCGGTGGCGCCGAGGCCGTTCAGTTGTGCGGTCTGTTTCAACCCGATGTGGTGCTAATGGACCTGATGATGCCGGATGTGGACGGCGTGGCCGCCACCCGCCAGATTAAGCAGCGCTATCCCAAAGTGCAGGTGATTGCCCTTACCAGTTTCAAGGAAGAAAACCTGGTGCAGGGCGCGTTGCAAGCCGGGGCGCTAGGTTATCTGCTTAAAAACGTTACCGCCATTGAGTTAGCCCAGGCTATCCACCAGGCCGCCGCCGGGCGCATGGTTCTGTCATCAGAAGCCACGGAGGTGCTGGCGCATTCGCTCATCCAGCCGCCCACCCCCGATAACCAGCTAACCGAGCGCGAGCGTGAAGTGCTGCAGCAAATGGTGCGCGGCAAATCCAACCAGGAAATCGCCGCCGAACTCTTCATTAGCCTGGGCACGGTCAAGTTTCATATCGGTAACATCTTTATGAAGCTGGGCGTCCAAAGCCGCGTGGAGGCAGTTTCGTTGGCCTTGCAGCGCAAAATGGTGGATGTTTAGCAAGTGGATATACTTGGAAACGCCGGCGAATACCCGCGCCTCCTGGTGGCTTAGCCGGCGGCTAAAAGCCGGCGCGTTCGCCCAGGTTGCTAACGGGCCAACGCGCCAGGGAACCCTTTTTTCCAGCGGAGGGAGAGGGATTCGAACCCCCGGTGGCTTGCACCACAACTGTTTTCAAGACAGTCGCCATAGTCCACTCGGCCATCCCTCCAGAACAAGGGCATTTTAACACGAAACCGCCGCCTGCTGTCAATGGATTGGGGAATAACAAATAAGGATATAATATCCCCACTCAGCCCGCAATTTAGGGGAGACGCATGTCTACCATTCCACGGCCCTCCCGGCCGAAAGAGACGCCATGACCCGTATTGCCCGCGCTTCGCTCATCATCGCCTTCTTCTTCGGCATCGATAAGATCATCGGCCTGGCCCGGCAGATATTATTCAGCCGCGCTTTCGACGCCAACGCCCGCGATATCTTCCTGGTATCGAACAACGTACCCGACTTGCTCTCGGCGCTGATCTCCGGGGGGGCGTTGGGGTTGGCGCTCATCCCGGTGCTAACCGAGCATTTGCAGCGCCAGGATCGCCAGGCGGCTTGGGCGCTCTTCAGCCGCATCCTCAACCTGGCCTTCTTGGTGACGGGTGGCATCTCGCTGATCGCGGCGGTCTTCGCCCGCCCGCTGATCCAATACCTGATTGCACCCGGCTTCAACGACCCGGCGCGCTGGGCGCTGGCCGCCGACCTGATGCGCCTGGATTTCCTGGCGATCATCATCTTTTCAATTAGCGGGCTGGTGATGGCCGGTCTGCAAGCCAACCAGCACTTCGTCATGCCGGCCATGGCTCCGGCGCTGTACAACCTGGGCCAGGTGGCCGGAATTGTGTTGTTGGCGCCCCGCTTTGGGTTATACGGCATGGTGTACGGGGTTATCTTAGGCTCATTGCTGCACCTGGGCATCCAGGTTCCGGCGCTGCTGCGCTATGGGTTTCGCTGGACGCCTGGCTTGGGGCTGCGCGACCCCGGCGTAAAGCAAGTGCTGCGCCTGATGGGGCCACGCTTGCTTTCAATGCTCAGCCTACATATCTATTTCCTGGCGCGCGACAATTTCGCCTCTTACTACCAGGCAGGCGGCGTATCGGCCCTCAACTACGGCTGGTTCATCATGCAGCTGCCCGAAACCATGGTAGGCACCGCCCTGGCGATTGCCCTGCTGCCGTCGCTATCTGAACTGGTGACCCAAGAGCGTATGGACGATTTCCGCCTCACCCTTAACCAGGCGCTGCGGGCCATGCTGGCCTTCTTACTACCCGCTGCGGCGCTGATGGCGGTGACCATTCGCCCCCTGGTGGGCATCGTGTTCAAGTTTGACCCGCCGGAGACCGATCTGTTGGTGTGGACGACGAGGGTGTTCCTGGCAGCGCTCATCAGCCACGCCTGGTTAGAGGTGGGGGTGCGCGCCTGGTATGCACAGCAGAACGCCCGCATTCCGCTCATCGGTTCGGTGCTGCAAATCGCCCTGTATATTCCCCTGGCGGCGCTGCTGCCGCGGTGGTTCGGCCACACCGGCCTGGCCGTGGCCGACAGCCTGGCTTTTACCGCCCAGGCCGCGCTGCTGTTAATTTGGCTGCGTAGAGACCTGCCAGGGCTGCTGGATATGCGCGCCACCCTGCCCCGCGCCCTGGTCTCGGCGGCCCTGGGCGCATTAGCGGCAGGCTTGGCGATGCTCGCCCCCTTGCCAACCATTCCCCAAACCGCCCTGGCGCTGGCGGCGGGCGGTCTTTTCGCTTTGCCATGGCTTACGCCGGAGATTAAGCTGCTGCTAAAAATTTAGCCATGCCTCAGATAAAGTTCACTTTGTTCCAAACCGCGCCCTTCACCCTGCTCCCCGGCGCGGGGCAACCTGCACAGCCGCCACCGGCGGCATCCATTGCGGCCTGGGCCGCCCGGTCGGGATATGAGGCGATTAAGATCACGCAATCAAAGGCGATACCATGAAAAATCTCTCTTTTCTTCTATTAGTTTTGTTGGCGCTGCTTCCTTACAATCCAGCCTTTGCACGCGCCCAGGCCTGGCGCAGTAAAGTGGACGCCCGCTTGTTGGATGCGCCCGGTGCAGTGGAGGCAATCGTTTCGCTAACCCGCCAGGCCGACTTAAGCCGCGTTCCGCGCCTGGCTGCGCAAACTCAAAAGGGGCGCTTCGTAGGGCAGCGTTTGCAAGATGAAGCCGCTCAGAGCCAAAAGCCGCTGCTGGCCTGGCTGGCAGACTACGCCCAAGCGCATCCCCACAGCCACCTGGAATATCGCTCGTTGTGGATCGTCAACGCCATCTGGGTGCACGGCGACGCCGCCTTGCTCACCGCCCTGGCCCAGCGCGGCGATGTGCGGCGCATTGACGCCAACCCGCAGATCCCCATGCGCCTGGAAACCCCCGAAGCCATCCCAGCTCCCGCCGCCACTCAGGTCCTGGGCTGGAGCCTGAGCAAAGTGGGCGCAGATAAGGTTTGGGCGGAAGGCGTTACCGGCCAAGGCGTTGTTGTGGCCGGTCAGGATACCGGCTATGATTGGACGCACACCGCCCTTAAGAGCCAATATCGTGGCTGGAACGGCGTGAGCGCCAACCACGATTACAACTGGCACGACGCCGTTCACAGCGGCGGCGGCGTGTGCGGGGCCGACGCCCTGGCCCCGTGCGATGATTCTGGGCATGGCACGCACACCATGGGGACCATGCTGGGCGACGATGGAAGCGGCGCCCCGGTGGGGATGGCCCCCGACGCCCGGTGGATCGGCTGCCGTAACATGAACGTAGGCGTTGGAACCCCAGCCACATACCTGGAATGCTACCAGTGGCTGCTGGCGCCCACCCCGGTGGGTGCAGCCGGGCCGCAGCGTTACGACCTGGCCCCGCAGGTGATTAACAACTCGTGGTCTTGCCCGCCATCGGAAGGATGTATCACGCCGGGGGTGCTGATTACCGCCGTGCAAAACATTCGCGCCGCCGGCATCGTCACGGTGCATTCGGCGGGCAACGATGGCTATTGGGGCTGCGGCAGCATCGACGCCCCAGCCGCCATCTACGACGAATCGTTTACGGTGGGCAACACCGCCTCCGATGACTCCATCAACCCCAGCAGCAGCCGCGGCCCGGTGACGATTGATGGCAGCCTGCGCTTAAAACCTGATATTTCCGCTCCCGGAACGAACATCTACTCCACCTATCCGAATAACAGATACACCACCATGACCGGCACAAGCATGGCCGGCCCACATGTGGCCGGGCTGGTGGCGCTGATGATCTCCGCCCGCCCTTCGCTGGCCGGGCAGGTGGATGAAATCGAGAGCCTGATCGAGCAAAACGCTGTTCCGCTCCAAAACCTGGAGCAAAGTTGCTCCCCCTATCCGGGGGCGAACGTACCCAACACCTCTTACGGCTGGGGACGCATCGACGCCGCTCGCACCGTGGGCGTACTGCTGCCTCACACCCTGGCGATCAGCAAGACTGCCACTCTCGCCGGTTATTTGCCTGGCGGGTTAATCACCTACACCCTCAGCGTTAGCGACATCAACAACCTGGCTCCATCGCTCTCGCTGCGCATCACCGATACCCTGCCCGCTCACACCAGCTTTGTTCGCGCCAGCGGCAGCTACAGCCGCTCGGGCGACCTGGTAATTTGGACACGCGACAACTTGCCCGGTGGGGAGGTTTGGCAAGTGGAGTTGGTGGTGCGCGTAGATGACGATTACCTTGGAGAAGTGGCAAACACCAGCTACCTGGCTTCAGGCGCTGAGGCGCCCAAGGTTTACGGCGCGCCGCTCACGCTTCGCCGGCTGCTGCCAATCTATCTGCCGTTGATCAGAAAGTAAAATCATCGTCATGATTAAAATCGTTCTTGAAATAATATTCCTCATCCTGCTCATTTTAGCCAATGGAGTCTTTTCTATGTCGGAAATGGCAGTGATTACTGCACGGCGCAATCGCTTACAGCAGCGCGCCGAAGCCGGCAGCGCCGGAGCCAGGAAGGCGCTGGCGCTGAGCAGCTCCCCCACGCGCTTCTTATCGACTGTGCAGATCGGCATCACGTTGATTGGCATTCTAAGCGGCGCGCTGGGCGGCGCAACCCTGGCAAAAGAATTCGGCATGCTCATTGGACGGGTGAGCTGGCTGGCCGCCTACAGCGAGGCGATTGGCGTGGGTGTAGTGGTCTTGTTGATTACCTACTTCTCGCTGGTGCTGGGCGAACTCGTCCCCAAGCGCCTGGCCCAAAACAACGCCGAACGCCTGGCGATTTTGCTGGCCGGCCCCATGAACCGCCTGGCTCATGTCACCGGCCCAGTGGTGAGCCTGCTTTCATGGTCTACCGAAGCCGTGCTGCGTTTCCTGCGTGTGCGCCCCTCCGATGAACCGGCGGTGACGGAAGAGGATGTGCGCATGCTGATCTCACAAGGGGCGCGCACGGGGGTCTTCGAAGCCTCCGAGCAAGAGATTCTGCGCCGCGTGTTTCGCTTAGGCGACCGCCGCGTCAGCGCCCTGATGACCTACCGCACGGAAGTGGTGTGGTTAGATGTGGAAGACGAGCTGGAACAAAACTTATTCAAGGCCATAGAAGCCGGTTATTCCATCTACCCTTTATGCCGTCAAACCATCGACGATGTGCTGGGCGTGGTGCGCGTAAAGGACCTGTTGGCTTGCCGCCAACGCCAGGAGACTCCCTCCCTGGTCGAAATCGCCCACCCGCCGGTGTTCGTGCCCGAATCGACCACCGCCCTCAACCTGTTAGATAAAATGCGCCGCCACAAAGTTGAAATGGCGCTGATCATTGATGAGTTTGGCGGCTTGTTGGGCCTGGTGACGCTTAAGAATATACTTGACGCCTTAGTAGGCGAGCTGCCCAGCCCCGAAGATCACGATGACCCCGACGTGGTGCAGCGCCAAGACGGCTCGCTGCTAATTGACGGTTCGTTGCAAGTGGATGAATTGAAAGACCTGTTGGCGGTTTCCGCCCTCCCCGGCGAAGAGGCCTACGGCTATGAAACGCTGGGGGGTATGCTGATGGCTCAGTTTGGCCGTATTCCCCACAGCGGCGATGTGCTAAATTGGGGCGGCATGAGCTTTGAAGTGGTGGACATGGACGGACGCCGCGTGGATAAGGTGCTGGTGAGGCGCACACCATCCGCCGCAGAATAAAACCGCCGGTCACGATGGATCAATGACCGGCGGGGGGCGGCTGCTTAGCAGAAAGGTCAAGCCTGATCAAAAATCTTATCCATCTCCTCAGTCGGCACATCAAACACAGCGTTTGTGGGGTGCAGCGGTTCACGCGTCATCCACTCCGGCAGGCGGTCTTGAGCGGAGGTGAACCCCGCCCGGCGGTTAAACTCGCGCTCCATAAGCACCGTTTCTTTGCCCAACACTTGCAAGTAGTTATCCGGCACGTCCCAACCATAGCGCGCCTTAATCAGCGCCGGGATCACCTGCGGCACAGAGCCGTAGCTAAACCCCGTGAAGATACACGCGCCGAGCGAGTCGTACCCGGCCATGTTAAACTGAGCAGTGCGCGACACTTCCACCTGGCCTTCGGGGCTGGTTTGATTGATCTTGGCGCGAATAGTTAGCCCGGAGGTGTGGTCGGCGCCCTGGGCGGAGGTGGCGTAGGTAACCCCTGTGCCCTTAATAGCCCGCGGATCGTAGGCGCTCATGGCCTGGTTCTTAACCGCCGGCACACGCTCCACCCCCAAAACTTGCCCGGTGATGGCCGCCCCGTTGCCAATGATGCGCCCCAGTGGGGTATTGGTGCGGATTTCTTGCAGCAGCCGCATCGCCCCGTCATAATCGCCCCACGCAAACAGACCCGCTTCGGCTGCAACGCCCAACGCCGCCCCAATTTCAATCGAATCCAGGCCCATATCGTTCACTTCCCAGTTAAGGCGGGCGATGCAATCCAGGTCGCTAATACTCAGGTTCGACCCCATTAGCCCCAAAGTTTCGTATTCGATCGGCGAGACCACCGCCTTGCCGTTCACATCGCCGAAAATGTTCGACGAGCGAATGGCGCAGCCCACCATGCAGGCATGTGAAGTGTCACATTCGCCGCCGCGATCCAGCATGGCCTGGCGCACCGCTTCACCGGAGATTTCCTCCGCCCGTTCAAATTGCCCATCCGAAAAGTTGCGCGTGGGCAAGCAGCCAAAGCTCTGGCACATCATCACAATAGCCGCAGTACCAAAATCGCGATAAGTGGCCGTTTGCGGATGAGCTGCCAGGGCAAGGCTAAATTCTTTGCGAGCGGCCTTAAAAGCGGCCTCATCCAAAATAGGCGGCTTGGATCCGCCGGATCCGTCAATCACCACTGCCTTGACATGCTTAGACCCCATCACCGCGCCAATGCCGCCGCGGGCGGCAATGCGGGTAGGTTGGCGATCCTTGTCCAGGTTTTGGATGCCGGCGCCGCGCAGCTGTTGTTCGCCGCCGGGGCCGATGAGCGCAATGGCGGGTTTCTCACCATAGCGTTCGATCAAGAGGGGCGCAGCGGTAAACACGCCGGTGTTCAATAAGTCGTCGGCCGCGTCGAAGCGCACTCCGCTGCTGCTCACGTGCAGCGTCCACCACCCCTGATCGGGTCGCTCTTCAATGATGAGCGCCTTAATCCCCAGCATCGCCAACTGCAAGCCGGTGCGCCCGCCGGCGTTGGCCTCTTTAATGCCTCCGGTTAGCGGGCTTTTCGCGCCGATGGAGATGCGGTCGGTGCTGGAAATCATGTGCCCCACCAATAAACCTGGTGCGAAGACCAGCTTATTATTCGGGCCTAGCGGTTCACAAGTCGCCACGTCTTCATCTAGTAAAATTCTAGTCAATAAACCGCGCCCGCCCAACTTGCGCCAGGCTTCGGGCACGGGTTCACGAGCAAAGCTGCGAGTGCGCATGTTCACTCGCCAAATCGAGAAGAATTCGTTGTTTTCCATAGGTTTGCGTCCTGTTATATGGTGGTTACCGAATTACTTATTTCACTTGAAAAAGTAATTCTACCACGAACCGCCGTCTATTGTGCTCAAATTTCTCGAAACGCCTCCGCTCCCTAGCTTTAACTAACCCCGCTCCTATAAAACCGTCACTGCCAGTATAATAAACAGGCGCTTTTTCCGCGTCCACCTCTCCAAGAATAGGGTGAAAAGATGACCAATCTCCCAAGCAAGAACATAACCTATGCGCAGCTAGCCAAGACCATCGATCACTCACTGCTCCGTCCCGAATTGACCGCTGAAGAGGTGCAGCAGGGCTGCGAACTGGCGGCGCGCTATCACGTGGCCTCGGTGTGTGTAAAGCCGTGCCATGTCCGCCTGGCAGCGGCGCTGCTGCCGCGCCGCGATGTGGCCGTGGGCACGGTGATTGGCTTTCCACATGGCAGCCACACCACCGCCGTAAAGGTGTACGAAACCGCCGAAGCACTGGAGAATGGCGCTGCCGAGCTAGATATGGTGCTGAACATCGGGGCGCTGCGCGGCGGCGACGCCGAGTTTGTGCTGAGAGACATACGCGCAATTGTCAACACCGCCCGCGGCAAAGCCCTGGTGAAGGTCATCTTGGAAAATGCCTACCTGACGGATGAACAAAAGGTAATCGCATGCCGGCTGTGCGAACAAGCCGGGGCCGATTTCGTCAAGACCTCGACCGGTTTCGCCCCTGGCGGGGCCACCCTTGACGACCTCAAACTGATGCGCGCCGCTGTTGGCCCCCAGGTGCAAGTGAAGGCCGCGGGCGGCGTCCGCACCCTGGATGCGCTGCTCGATGTAATTGATGCCGGGGCCACACGGGTGGGCGCAACCGCCACCGCAGCCATTCTCGATGAGTTTAAACAACGCCGGGCCGCTTAGCGCCCGGTAGGAGATTACCCAATGACCAACGCAAATTTGAAAGTGGGCGTGGTGGGGGCCGGCTTTATTGGCCCCGCCCACATTGAAGCCTTACGCCGCCTGGATATCCAGGTGCTGGCACTGTGCAAGACCGGCCAAGAGCCGGCCCGCCAAAAGGCCGCCGAGCTGGGTGTGGAGCGCGCCTACGGCGACTTCGATCTCATGTTGGCCGACGCCGACCTGGACGTGATTCACATCACTTCGCCCAACTTTCTGCACGCCGCGCAAGCCAAGGCCGCCTTGCAAGCCGGCAAGCATGTGGTGTGTGAAAAGCCCCTGGCGATGAACCCATCCGAATCGAGCGAACTGGCCCGGCTCGCTAAGGCCTCCGGTAAAGTTGCTGCGGTTAATTTCAACCTGCGCTTTTATCCCCTCTCGTTGCAAGCCCGCGCCATGCTGCGCAACCAGGAGATTGGGCGGGTCAACATTGTGCAAGGCTCCTACTTGCAAGATTGGCTGCTGCTGCCCAGCGATTGGAACTGGCGGCTGGAGCCCGAATTGGGCGGCGAGCTGCGCGCCGTGGCCGACATCGGCTCGCACTGGCTCGACCTGACGACCTTCATCACCGGCCTCGAAATAGAAGCGGTGTTGGCCGATTTCGCCACCTTCTTACCGGTGCGCCAAAAGCCCCTCCGGCCCCTCGAAACTTTTTCCGGCAAGCTGGAAACCCCGGCCGAATTTATCGAGCAGCCCATCCACACCGAAGATTACGCCGCGGTGCTGCTGCGCTTCAAAGGCGGAGCGCGCGGCATGTTCAGCGTTTCGCAGGTGAGCGCCGGGCGCAAGAACCGCTTAACCTACGAGATCAACGGAGCGCAATCCTCCCTGGCCTGGAATTCCGAACACCCCAACGAACTATGGATCGGCCACCGCCAACGGCCCAACGAGCTGATGATTAAAGACCCCGCCCTGCTGGCGGCTGAAGTGCGCCCATTTGTTTCTTACCCCGGCGGACATAACGAAGGCTTCCCCGATACCTTTAAACAGCTATACCAGGCGGTGTACACCGATATTCGCGCCGGCGGCCCCAGCCAAAATCCGCTTTACGCCACCTTCGACGATGGGCATCGAGAACTGGTGTGGAGCGAGGCAATCTTGCGCTCGGCGCGCCAGGGGCATTGGGTTACAATAGTAGCTTAGACCAGGCAGGCATATCTCCCCGCGCAGGGGAAAAATTGGAGGTTATATGAAATTTATCGGCGTAGACTTGGGGGGAACCCACTTGAGAGCCGCCCTGGTAGATACCAACAGCGGTCAAGTCTCCAATATCATTCAGATTCCCACCGGGGCGCGTGAAGGCCACGATGCGGTGATGGCGCGCATGGCCGACCTGATCTTGAAAGTCATCGCCTCGTCGGGCGAGGAGAAAGCCGCTATCGGCGGGGTGGGCATTGGCGTACCGGGAATGCTCGACCTAGATCGGGGCCTGGTGGTGTTTCTGCCCAACCTGCACGGAACCTGGCCCAACGTGCCGCTGCGCGATACCATTCGCAACCGGGTTGGGCTGCCCACTTACATGCTAAACGATGCTCGCGCCATGACCTTTGGCGAGTGGAAGTATGGGGCCGGGCGAGATGTGGACACGATGGCCTGCTTCACCTTGGGAACCGGGGTGGGCGGCGGGCTGGTCATTAACGGGCAGCTGCACCTCGGAATGGGCGGCACTGCCGGCGAGCTGGGCCACGCCAGTATCGACATGAACGGCCCAACCTGCGGCTGCGGAAATAAAGGCTGCATCGAAGTCTATGCCTCCGGCCCAGCTATCGCCGCCGCCGGCATTAAAGCCGTGGTGCAAGGACACACCACGCGCATTGGAGAGATGGCCGAATACGACCTCAACCGCATCACCCCAGAGCTGGTATTTAAAGCCGCCATGGAAGGAGATTCGGTTGCTAAAGATATTTACAACAACGCCGGCTTTGCCCTGGGAGTGGCAATCGCCAACATCCTGGTGACCCTCACACCCCGCAAGGTGGTGATTGGCGGCGGCGTGGCGCAAGCGGGTGAGCTGCTATTTAACCCCATCCGCCGCACGGTTAACGAGCGGGTCTTCGTGATGCCCAAAGACCAGGTGCAAATCATCCCCGCCGAGCTAGGCCCCAACGCCGGAATGATCGGGGCCGCGGCCTGGGCGTGGCATTGTGAAATACAAGGCCCGGCATACACCCCGCCTTCACTCACCGAACCCGGCGCTTGATTGGAACCGGTGGGCCGCCTGCTTGCTATGGGCCAGGCGGCGCTCACCCCGCCGCTCTTTTTCAAAAGCATTCATGATAAAAGCAGGTCGCCATGCAGTTGAGCAACCATTTCATTATTTCAGCTTCGCAGCGCGATGTGTGGGATTTTTTCATCGACATTCCACGTATGTCGGTGTGTCTCCCTGGCCTGCGTGAAACCGTACAGGTGGATGCGCAAAGCTACACCATGGCGGTCGAAACCCACGTAGGGGCGGTGCAGTCCACCTTCCATGGCACAGTCACCAAAACCACCGAAGAGGCCCCCCATCACCTGACCACCACCATCCATTTATGGGACGCTAAGACCGCCAGCATTATCACCGGCCAAATCGAAACGTGCTTTTCAATCGAAGCGCCGTCCAGCACACGGGTCGATTATGCCATTGACATGGTTTTACGTGGTCGCCTGACCCAGGTGGATGAGGGCCTGGTGGAGGGAGCGTTACTGCTGTTTCTAGAAACCTTCCTGCAGTGTGCGCGCATGCGCATCGAGCGCCCACCCGCCGCTGCCCCCGCGGCGGCGCGGTCGCGGTGGCAGCGATTGGTTCAGGTTGTTCAGAACCTGGTAGAGAAACTCAAACAAACCCGATGAGCAGCCCGTCGTTGTGGGTCATCCTGGCCTTTGGCGCAGCCTGCTTCATCACCGGCCTATCCAAGGGCGGCATGGGCGGCGCATTGGGGTTTATCATCACCCCCATGTTGGCGCTTGTGATGCCGCTCAATCGCGCCGTAGGCCTGATGCTGCCCATCCTCATCTTAGCCGACAGCTTCACCATCGTGGCCTATTGGCGGCGCTGGGAGGCCGGGCGAATTCGTGTGCTGCTGGTGGGGGCGGTGGTGGGGGTGAGCCTCGCCACCCTGGTGTGGACGAGCTTTCCCCTGCCAATCCTAAAAAAGGGGCTGGGCGGGTTGGTGTTAATCTTCACCGCCTACAAACTGATCGAGAAGCGCCTGCTAACCAAGATGACCTACCAGATGCGCCCCTGGCACGGCGTGCTGGCGGGCGGCGTTGCCGGTTTTACCAGCACCCTGGCCCACGCCGGCGGTCCGCCGATTACTATCTATTTGCTGCTGCAAAAGTTAGACCCTCTGGTGTACATTGCCACCAACGGCCTGTTTTTCTGCTTACTCAACTGGATCAAGGTTCCGTACTTCGCCGCCGCCGGCATGTTCGATTGGGAATGGCAGCTGCGTCTCGCTCCCCTGGCGCTGCTGACGCCCGCCGGGGTGTTTAGCGGAAAATGGATGGCAAAACGCATTAACCGCCGGCGCTTTGAACAGGTTGTGCTGGGCCTGTTGATGGGTTCGGGCATCCTATTGTTAAGATGAAAGTTACCTCCTAAAATGGCGTATAATCTAAGGGTGTTCGTTAAGCAATTGGGAGCCTGCCCATGAATGATGAATCGTATGGCCTGATGTTTATCCTGCCTTCAGGAGAAAAACAGACATTCAACGCCCTGCCGGTAAGCATCGGGCGCGCCGCCGAAAATGATATCGTGATTGATCACGAAGCCGTTTCGGCTATGCACGCCCAGGTATATTACGACGATCTCTTGGGCGATGTCTGTATCCAAGACCTCGATTCGCTCAACGGCGTTGCCATAAATGATTTGCCCACCCGCAAAAATGTGCTGCACGATGGCGTCAAAATATCATTAGGTGGAGTGCAGCTTACCTTTCGAGACACCGGCTATATCCATGCCGGATAACCATGATTACATGCCCGAACTGCCATGCTGAAAACCGTTCTGGGGCCAAGTTTTGTAAAAGCTGCGCCACGCGCCTGCCCGAATCGTCTGCGGAAACCTATCGCCTGCCCGACGCCGACCGCCAACCGGCCGCCAACAGCCTGCACCCTGTCAGCCGCCAGCCCGCCCCACCGTCTATACCTGTGAAACCAGCCAAACGCCCTATGACTAAATCTTCCCGTTCCGGAACTCGCCCTATCTCTGCTCCCAAGGCTTTCCTACGCCGCCCACCGGGAGCCATCTTCGGCGACATTTTCTTATACGAAAATGTCTTGTTTAGCGATGCCCAGCAGCATCGTTACAGCGTACGCCAGTTAGATGTCTCCGAAGATTTGCAAATTCGGGCCTGCCCCAACCCAGAATGCGGGGCGCTCTTTCCACCGCGCAGCGTGGCCCCTGAAAAGTACTGCACCGACTGCGGTACTGTCTTAGAAAAAGGGGGGAAAGACCTGGTTTTGATCGAAGCCCACGCCCCCATTCCCGATACCCTGGCGCGCACCGCTGGAAAGGGTCTTTCACATGGCAGCGTACGCGCCCCGCTCTCTGCTTTTGTGGAACGCCTGGCCGACCAACCCCGTCACTGTGTGGTGGTTTCCCGCGTCATGGCCCTGGAGACCACCCCCGAACCATTAACCGCCGTGCGCTGGGGGATTCTGCTAGGGCGCGGGCTTGATTATTTACACGATAACGGGGTGTCCTTTGGCGGCAAAGTGGACGCCTCGTGCGTGGGCCTGGTGAACGGCAAAACAGTGTGGGCAAACTTCACCACCTGTAAACACCTGCCCGAAGGCTATGTGACCGACCGTTCCGCCGATACCCACAGCCTGGCGCAGATGATCTTCACCTGGCTTACGGGCAAGCCTAAAATCGCCCCAGACCCCAGCCTGACCCCCGCCTTGCAGCAGGTGTTTCTTGACCAGGCCGCCGACGGTCAGCTCAGTAACGGCTTGAAGTTAGCCGAGGCCCTGGAAAAAGCCGTCAGCGAAATGGCTGCTCCCACTGCCATTGATTTTCAGGTTGGACGGTGCAGTAACGTGGGCAAAGTGCGCAGCCTGAATGAAGATAGCATTTTGGTGCTGGAAGTTAACCGCGTGGTCAAATCGGTCAGCCGCCCGCTGGGCGTCTTCGTTGTGGCCGATGGCATGGGCGGGCACACCGCCGGCGAGATCGCCAGCAGCGCCATCGTTTCCAGCATCGCTCAGAGTGCGCTCAAGGAATGGCTGCTGGAGGGCGTCACCCGCATCGCGCCGCTCAACGGACAGACCTGGCTAACCCACGCCGTACAGGCGGCAAACGCCGAAGTCTACAACCTGCGCAAGACCTCCGGCTCCGACATGGGTTCGACCCTGGTGGCAGCGGTGATGGACGCCGGCAAGTTGACCGTCTCACACATTGGCGACAGCCGCGCCTACCGCATCAACGCCGAGTCCATCACCCGTTTAACCATCGACCACTCGCTGGTGGAACGACTGGTTAGCACCGGCCAGATCACCCGTCAGGAAGCGCGTTACCACCCCCAGCGCAATGTCATCTACCGCACCGTGGGCGATAAGCAGCAGGTGGAGATCGAAACCACCACCCACACCTTCCTCCCTGGCGACAGCCTGCTGCTGTGTTCGGACGGCCTGACTGGGCCGTTAGACGACGACACCATCGCCCGCCTGGTGCGCCAGGCCACATCGCCGCAAGATGCTTGCAATCACCTCATCGAGGCGGCCAATGCCGGCGGCGGAGAAGATAACATCTCCGTCATAATTGTTCAGCTTTTTGGGTCTTGCTAAGGCCAGGTGGGCTTATTTATGTTATCCCTGGTCATCACCCCCCACCGCCCCGTCTCCCCGGCGCTGCCAACCGAGCAGCAGGCGTATTTACTGATCGAAGCGCTGCCCCTTGAGAACGACTTGCCAACCGTGCGCCAACCGGTGAACCTGTGCCTGGCGCTGGATCGCAGCGGTTCGATGGACGGCGAGAAATTAGAGGCCGTGCGCCAGGCCGCCCTGCACATTGTGGAACGCCTCGGCCCGCAAGACAACCTGGCAGTGGTGGTTTTTGACGACGCCGAACCGGCGGAATGGGCGGTCGCGCCCACTGCGGTGATCGATAAAGAAGACCTGCGGCGGCGAATTCGAGATATCCAGGCGCGCGGCGGAACACACATGTCCACCGGCATGCGCCTGGCATTGCAGGCGCTGCAGCAAAGCGGCGCACCCAACCAGGTAAAACAGTTATTCCTGCTCACCGATGGTCAAACCTGGGAAGACAGCGAAGACTGCCTGGCCCTGGCCTCGATCTGCCAGCAGGCGGGCATTTCATTGCAGGTATTTGGCCTGGGCTTGGGCAGCGAAAATAATTGGGATCCCCAATTTCTGGAAGAACTGGCGCGGCGCTCGGGCGGGGAGTGGAACCTGATCGAAACCCCTGCACAGCTGGATGAAATCTTCGGGCATGCTTTGAACACCCTACAAGAAACCGCCGCCGTGAACGCGCGCCTGGTGCTGCGTTTGGTAAACGGCGTTTCACCGCGCAACGTATGGCGCGTCACCCCGCTCATCAGTCGGCTGGATGCACAGGCGATTTCGCAGCACGACGTACAAATCTACCTGGGCGATATTCACTATGGCAACGGCCAGGCCGTCTTGGCCGAGTTAATCTTACCGCCGCGCCCGGCCGGCAGCTACCGCCTGGCCCATGCCGAATTAATTTATGACAACCCTCAAAGCCAGCAGAGCGAGCTGCGCGCTGCCGCCGATTGTATCTTCCGGTTTTCAGATGCGCCCCACGAATCGGCGGTTCTGAATGAAGCCATGATGAACCTGATCGAACGCGTGACCGCCCATCGACTGCAAACCCAGGCGCTAGACGCCGCCGCTGCCGGCGATATGGCCCACGCCACGCGCAAGCTGCGCGCTGCCGCCACGCGTCTGTTAGAATTAGGGCAGACCGAAATGGCCCAGGAAGCAGAATGGCAAGCGCAGCGCCTGGAGCAAGACGGTCGCCTGGACCTGGCCGATGCTCAAAAAATGCGCTATGCCACCAAACGCCTGACTGAGTTGGATTAAAATATTGGTAGAGAATGGCGGCTGCTAAACATCGCCGCCGTCAGGAGGAGAGCAATGCCCGGAATGTTATGCCCAAGTTGCAACACCCCCGCCCCGGCTGGGGCGATCTTCTGCGATTTCTGCGGGTTCGACCTGCGCACCGTCAACAGCGAGGCGCTCGCCACTCAGCTTGCCTACATGCCCGCGTCCGCCTCTAATAGCCCGGTTTGCCCCATGTGTGGGCATCCGAACGTGCCAGGGGCGGCGTTTTGTGAGAATTGCGGCGCGCAGTTGTCGTCATCCGTGATTACACCGGGGGGCGAGTCGCCATCAGCCGCGCCTTCGCTGCCTGCTGCGCCATCGCTTGCGGCTGCGCCTACCCCGGCCGGTGGTTTCGTCACCGGTCGCCTGGTGGTCAACGCCGGCCAGGCGGCATTAGAAATTCCCCCCGGAAAGACTACCGTGGTATTGGGGCGTGAAGACCCGGTGAGCGGCGTATTTCCAGATATTGATTTAGACCCCCATGGTGGGCACGAGAACGGCGTGGGCCGCCGTCACGCCCAATTGGTATGGGTGAATGGACAGGTGTGCTTGGAAGACCTGGACAGTGTGAATGGCACTACGCTCAACCACATCCGTTTAGCGCCTCATCAGCCGCAGCCGCTCAGCCCAGGGGATGAGATCTTGCTGGGTAAGCTAGCCTTAACCTACCAGGCCTGAGACTGTCGCAATGCCTTTCTGCCCTGATTGCCACGCCGAGGTCACCGATACGGCCCGCTTTTGCGATAACTGTGGCTACCCGTTAAGCGCGCCGCCGTCTCGCGTCCCTGCGCCAGTGCAAACACCCGCCGCGGCGGCGCGCCCGAGCTTGCCGGCGGCAGCCCCGCCGGCGGCCGCTCATCCGCCGAGCGCATTTGCCTGCCCCGCCTGCGGAATAGAAAATGTGGCCGGGGAAATATTCTGCCAAAATTGCGGCGAAACCCTGCCGCCGCTGAGCAGCCGCCTGCCGTCTGCTGCGCCGCTCAACCCGCCGCCGGCCCACAGCACTGCCGCGCCGGCAACGCTGCCCTGGCCGTCTGCACCCGAGGCGACCATCTCAACGCCACCCGCCGCCCCGCTCGGCCCCACGCCAACGCCGCCTGCGCCGCCCATCCCGCCTGCTTCAGTCCCGCCCAGCCCCCGCAACCTCCCGGCGGCCAACCTGGCCTCCGCGCCACCTGCCGCCCCGCTCGACCCCACGCCAACGCCGCCTGCGCCGCCCATGCCGCCTGCTTCAGTCCCGCCCAGCCCCTCCAACCTCCCGGCGGCCAACCTGGCCCCCGCGCCTCCCGGCGCTCCGCTCGGCCCCACGCCAACGCCGCCTGCGCCGCCCATCCCGCCTGCTTCAGTCCCGCCCAGCCCCCGCAACCTCCCGGCGGCCAACCTGGCCTCCGCGCCACCTGCCGCCCCGCTCGACCCCACGCCAACGCCGCCTGCGCCGCCCATGCCGCCTGCTTCAGTCCCGCCCAGCCCCTCCAACCTCCCGGCGGCCGACCTGGCCTCCGCGCCTCCCGGCGCTCCGCTCGGCCCCACGCCAACGCCGCCCAACGACGCCCCGCCCTACCAAACGGCCGCCTTAAACCCACTGCCGCCAGACGAAGCGGATATTCGCCCTGCGCTTATCGCGCCGCCGCCTTCTCCCGGACGCCTGGTGCTGCGCGCCACCGGGCAAGCCATTCCCCTACCGGCTGGTTCCAGCGAAGTGCTGATTGGCCGCTCCGACCCGATAAAGGGGGTCTATCCCCACATTGATCTATCTCCCTTTGGCGGCGACAACAGCGGTGTATCGCGCCGGCATGCCCGCCTGCTCTTTGTGGCCGGCAGCGTCACCGTCGAAGATCTGCACAGCACCAACTTCACCTTTATTAACCGCCAAAAATTGGAGCCTGGGCGACCATATCCCCTCCACCCTGGCGATGAACTACGCCTGGGCCTGATGGCGCTGATTTACCAGGCCGGCGGTTGAAGGCGGGCAGCGCTTAGTGATCGGCCCCGGAGATATCCTCAATAACCGCTATCGGGTTGTTCGCACCTTTGGACAGGGTGGGTTCAGCACGGTATATCGCGCCTGGGATATGGTGCTGGGCTGTCCGTGCGCCCTCAAGGAAAATCCCGACGCCAACCCGCATGTGCAGCGTCAATTCCTGCGCGAAGCCAAGATATTAGCTAATTTACATCAGAATAACCTGCCGCGGGTGAGCGATTTTTTTATTGAGAACGGCCGCCAATACCTGGTGATGGAATTTGTGGAGGGGCAAGACTTGCAAGACATGCTGGAGGATCGCGGCGGGCCTCTTCCAGAAGACCAGGTTCTACCGTGGATATTGCAGGTGTGCGACGCCCTCACCTATTTGCATACTCGCAAACCGCCGATTATCCATCGCGATGTCAAACCAGCTAATATCAAGATCACCCCCGACGGCATCGCGATGCTGGTCGATTTTGGCATCGCCAAACAAGAACCGGCCCACAAGAAGACCACCGTGGCAGCCCAGGCGGTGACGCCCGGCTTTTCTCCTCTGGAGCAGTACGGCAAGGGCAGCACCGACGCGCGCACCGATGTGTACGCCTTGGGAGCCACGTTGTACACTATGCTGACCGGCGTCGAACCGCCCGAAAGTGTGCAGCGCGTTGTCCACGATCCACTCACCCCGGCGCGCACACACAACCCTGGCATCTCGCTGCGCAGCGCGGCGGCATTGAGCCGCGCCTTGCAGATGGATCCGCAGCAGCGTTTTCAAAGCGCCGCCGATTTCAAGGCCGCCCTGGCCCCCACAACCAGTATGCATCCCTCGGCGCAGCGGCTGCGCCCTCCCTCGGCGAGCGGCGTGGCCGGGGCGGCGGGCGGGGGTTCGCTGCCGGTCGGCGGTGCGCCGGCAGGCGGGTTTGCGGGAGGCCAATCTGCGGCTGCCCCAATTTGGGGTAAGCTGGCCGGGTTTGGGCTGGCGGCGCTGGTTTTATTACTGGTGGGGCTGCTGCTGCGCCCCACCGCCCGTCCTCCCCGCCCCTTTCCTGTCGAGCAAGCTGCCGCGCCATCAACCGCCGCGGCCAGCATGACCGCGCCGGGTGCGCCCACCTCGTTGGCCGCGAACGAGGCAGCGCCCTCCGCGGCGCTCGCCCAAACCATGGCATCGCCAGACCCGCAAACCATCGCCGCCAACGCCACGCTTACCCCAGCCCCTTCCGCCGCTCCCTCCGCCACCCCCGCCCTCATGCGCTACACGGTGCAGGCGGGCGATACCTGTTCGGAGATCGCCGAACGCTTTGGGGTCAGCCTGCGCGAGCTGTCAAAACTAAACGATTTACCCGCCGACTGCGGCGTGATTTACCCCGGCCAGGCGCTGCTCGCCCCTATCCCAGATGTATACGCCATCGCCACGCTTACGCCTACCCCCAATCAAGCCATCGCCACGGCCATAGCCGCGGTGGACGGAGCGGCGCTGGTATATGTGCCCTCCGGCCAGTTCTTGATGGGGTCGCTGGTGGATGATGTGCGCGGCGGCGATGAAGAGAAACCCCAACACAGCGTATACTTGAAAGCCTATTGGATCGACCGCACCGAGGTGACCAATGCCATGTACGCCCGCTGTGTGCAGGTGGGGAAATGCCGACCGCCGGCGCAAAGCAGCTCGCAAACCCGCCCCGCCTATTATGACGAGGCGGAGTTCGGCGCTTTTCCGGTGGTGTACGTGGCCTGGCAAGACGCGCAAGCCTACTGCGCTTGGGCCGGGCGGCGCTTGCCCAGCGAAGCCGAATGGGAGAAAGCCGCCCGTGGCCCCGACGGCGGGCTGTATCCCTGGGGCGACGCCTCCCCCACCCTCAAGTTGGCGAACTTTGGCGGATTGTTGGGCGACACCACCGCGGTGGGCAGCGCCCCCGCCGGGGCCGCCCCCTATGGCGCTTTGGACATGGCCGGCAACGTGGCCGAATGGACCGCCGATTGGTTCAACAAGGCCGCCTATACCCTGTCGGAATTCTCGAACCCCTCCGGCCCGGCCACGGGCGAATTCCGTGTGCTGCGGGGCGGTTCGTGGTTCAACCAGGCCAACACTCTGAGGGCGGCTTTCCGCTTGTGGAATTATCCCGATTTGCGCAGCAACACCATTGGATTTCGCTGTGCCAGGTAATCCCGAACTGCTTTCATTACCAGAGTCTACCGGCAAGTCGTCGATTAAGCAGCAAATTCGATCAGCATCCGTTTTAATCTTAGTCATCATCTTGACGGGCGTCCTGCTGCGTATCTATTTTTACCTGGTTAACCGCTCGTTGTGGCTAGATGAAGCTTTTTTAGCCGCCAGCCTGGTGAACCGCTCATTCGCCGGCTTGTTCCAACCGCTCGAATATGCCCAAGGCGCGCCGCCTGGTTTTTTGTTGGCGGCGAAAACCGCCGTGGTTTTGTTTGGCAAGACGGACTACAGCCTTAGACTCATTCCATTATTGGCCGGAGTGGCATCTGTGCCTTTGATGGCGGCGGTTGCACACCGCTACAGCGCCAGGCCGGCGGCGATGGTTGCCTCCGCTTTATTCGCCCTTTCTCCCCGCCTCATTTATTATTCTTCTGAAGTGAAGCAGTATTCTACCGACGTATTTTTTGCACTGCTGTTATTATATACCGGCCTGGCTTGCCTGCAAAAAGATCACCAAACGCGCTGCCTGGCGCTATTTGGGGCCGCCGGGATCATTGCCGTCTGGATGTCTCATCCGGCGCTGTTCGTTTGGGCGGCGGTTGCCCTGGCGCTGGGCTTAACCTTTATCAAACAGAATGACACTCGCCGCCTGTTATGGCTGGCAGGCGCAGCGGCGGTGTGGACGGTTAACCTGGCCGCAATTTATTTCATCTCCCTGCAAGATCTGGCAGCCAACAAACTCATGCTAAATTACTGGCATGGCGCTTTTGCGCCCATGCCACCGTGGAGCGATATTAATTGGTATCAGATGACCTTCGCCAACTTTCTTATAGACCCCATCGGTCTACCCAACAACCTGGTAATCCGCGGGTTATTATTGATTGGCGCCGCCTCATTGGCCTACCGGATCAAGACGCAGACCGCGGCCATCTTTGCCCCCTTTGTTCTGGCGTTAATCGCCTCCGCTTTAGACAAATATCCATTTAGTGGGCGCTTACTATTATTCACAGCGCCATTGATATTTTTGATTGCCGGCGAGGGCATCAATCGTCTGCGCTTGCTTGGGATGAGAGCCAGCCGTCCCCTCGCGTATCTTACCTTTGCGGTTTGCAGCATCTACTTACTCTATACACCCGCCCTGGAAACCTTTAACCGGCTACTTTCTCCACCGATGGGGGAACATATCAAACCGGTGATGGCCTATATCCAGAAAAACCGGCAGCCCAATGATCTGGTATATGTTTACTACAGCACCATCCCCGCCTTCAACTTTTATGCCGCTCAATATGGATTCGGCCCCCAAGATTATTACTTGGGGGTCTTCTCCAGAGATTATCCCAATAAATATATCCAAGAGTTATCCACCTTCAAAGGCCGTCCGCGGGCCTGGTTCGTCTTCTCTCACAACTGTATTCAGTGCCAGGTCAACGAGGAGGAGTTCATCTTAGCCTATCTCGATCAGATCGGGCGGAGAGAAGACGCCTTTCTTGGAACCGGCGCAACCGCCTATCTGTATGATCTTAGTTCACCGCCCTAACCTGGTGGAACACAGCCGCTGCCTGACGGTGGCGCAAAACCAAGGAGTATGCTGATATGGAGACGCCCTTAAAACGCTATTGGCGCGAATACCTGGCGACCTTGCCCGCCGGAGCCGACGTCCCTTCGGAAGCGCCCGAAGCCTGGTCGTTTTGCGATAACCAAACCGACGCTGACGAGCTGGCCGGGTTGGTGCAAGCCGGCATTAAAACCGCCACTTCCAGCCTTGTCTGGGCTTATGAGGCCGAAAATGAGCCTCTCCCCAAGGCGGGCGACTTTAGCATCATCACCAATTGGACCGACCAACCGCAGTGCATCATTCAAACCGTGGAAGTTTGCATAATGGCCTTCAACGAAGTAGACGCGGCCTTCGCCGCAGATGAAGGCGAAGGCGACCGCTCATTGGATTACTGGCGTAAGGTTCATTGGACTTTCTTCTCGAGGGAATGCGCGCAGATGGACAGGCTTCCCTCTGAAAATATGCCGGTGCTGTGTGAACGCTTTAAGCTGGTCTTTGGCGGAACAATGTGAACAGGCCGGGGTGTTCTGGATTTACCGGCGCGCAGCGAGGTAAATGCTCGTATAATATTCATTCAACAGGAATAGGGAAAAAGTGTCTTTTTACGGGTATTAGCAGGAATGGAGGACGAGATGAATATCGGTATATTAGGAACAGGCATGGTGGGGCGCACGCTGGCCGAACGTTTAGTGGAGCTGCAGCACACGGTGAGGATGGGCACACGCAACCCGGCTCGCCCCCTGGCGGAAACCTCTCAGCCCGACCAGCCGCCCACGCTGCGCGACTGGCTGGCCGCCCACTCCCAAGTGCGCCTGGTGGCGTTCTCAGAAGCAGCCGCCCAAAGTGAGCTGCTCATCCTGGCGGTGAACGGCAGCGCCGCCCTGGCCGCACTGCACGCCGCCGCGGCCAAGAATATGAACGGCAAAGTTTTAATCGACGTAACCAACCCGCTGGATTTCTCGCACGGCATGCCGCCTTCGCTGTTCGTGAGCAACACCGATTCGCTGGCCGAACAAATTCAGGCTGCCTTCCCCCAGGTAAAAGTGGTCAAGAGCCTCAATACCGTCACTGCCGCCCTGATGACCCATCCACAGGCCCTGGCCGGCGGGGCGCACAGCGTATTTGTTTGCGGGCAAGACGCCGCCGCCAAAGCCCAGGTGATCGAGCTGCTGCGCGCCTTCGGCTGGCAAGATATTCTAGACCTGGGTGATCTTTCCGCAGCTCGCGGCCTGGAAATGTATTTGCCCCTATGGCTGCGCCTGTGGGGGACGCTGGGCACAGGCATGATTAACATCCAGGTTGTCAGGTAATTCCACACGCAGCTATCTCAAGGGCAAGGAAACCCATATGAATGAAACCGCAGCCGGAGCGCAGTTCGCCAATCAAAGTTATCTCAACCTGGAGACGTTCAGAAAGAACGGCCAGGGCGTCAAGACGCCGGTGTGGTTTGTCCAGGACGAGGGCAAACTGTACGTGCGCACCATGGCCCAATCGGCCAAAATGAAGCGCCTGCGACGCACACCGGCGGTGCGGGTGGCCCCATGCCAGGCCAATGGGGCGCTCAAGGGCGAGTGGGTGGAGGCCTATGCCCGCCAACTAGACGACCCCGCCCTGGTTGAACATGTCAACAAGCTGCTCAATCGGAAGTACGGCCTGTTAAAACGCCTGTTCGATCTGCGGCAGAAATCGAAGGGCTACGAAATGGGCGCCATCGAGATCACCCTCCCCGGTTAGCCGGCGAAGCCGCGGCGCGGCGCTAAAGCGCGTACAGGGTGGGGCGAATGGCTTGCAGCGCTCGCGCCCGGTGGCTAAGGGTATTCTTTTGCTCTGCCGACAGCTCGGCCATCGTCAAACCCAATTCGGGCAGCAAGAACACGCGGTCGTAGCCAAAACCATCGCTGCCCCGCTCTTGGGGGCTGATGCACCCCTCGCAAATTCCCTCGGCGAAACGCAGGTCTTGCCCCGGTACAGCTAACGCCACCCAACAGCGAAAGCGCGCCAGCCAGGGCTGGGGATACGCGGCCAACTTCTCGAGCAGCAGCCTGCGCCGGTCGGCGTCGGTGGCGTGGGGCCAGGGGGCAAAGCGCGCCGAATGCAGCCCCGGAGCGCCATCCAGCGCGTCCACCTCCAGCCCCGAATCGTCCGCCAGGGTGGGCAGCCCCGCCGCGCCGGCGAAGGCCAGCGCCTTCAAGGCGGCATTCTCCTGGTAGGTGCTGCCGGTTTCATCCACTTCTAACCGCAAACCCAGGTCGGTGGGCGCGAGTAATTCCCACGCCAGGTCGTTTAGAATAGCTTGAATTTCACGCAGCTTACCAGGGTTGTTTGAAGCGATCAGTAGTTTTGGCATGTTATAATGCTCTCCATGGTCGAAAATAGCGATTTCTTACGCATTAACGTTGGCTTTATCGTCGCACAGACGATCGGCTTTCGCCGCGATATTCCGCTGGATGCCCCGGAAGTGCGCCTGGCGGAAGACCTGACTCTCAAAGATTTGCGCGGGCACGCTGTGGTTACGCGCACCTCACCAGGATTGTTAATCCAGGTGCAGTTGGAAGCTACCGCCCAAGCGGAGTGCGCCCGCTGCCTGGTTGACTTTGAGCAGCCGTTGAGCATTGATTTTACCGATTTATGGGCCTTTACGCCAGAGCAGATGACCGATTCCGGCCTGCGGGTTCCGGAGAACGGCAAAATTAACCTGGCGCCCATCGTTCGCGATGAAATGCTGCTCTCTTTCCCCATTAGCCCGATCTGCAAAAAAGACTGCCGGGGCTTATGCAGCGTGTGCGGAGAGAACCTGAACCTTGACCCCAACCACCGCCACCCCGAAGAAGAACAGGGCGATGAGGATGTTTAGGATGCAGGTTTAGGCGGCGTTGGTTCTTTTTGGGCCGTCTCCCAGACCGTCATCGTTTGAAAAACGGCCTTGACAGAACCCTGGCAATTTATTACACTTGCACTCATGCAAAAGCGTCCCGCTTCTTCTGCTCGTCCACTAACCCCCCAGGCATTCATGCCTATGGGCATGCGTGGCTGCGTCTAAACGGGACTGCCTTAAATTCAACCGTGTCATTCAAAACATGATAGAATCGGCGGGCTGTCCTGGTGACAGCCCGCTTTTTTTCACCCAAATTCTGGAGGTGCTGGATGTCTGAAACCATTCTCGTCGCTGTGGCGTGGCCCTACGCCAACTCGCCCATTCACGTGGGCAACCTGGCCGGCTCTTACCTGCCCGCCGATATTTTCGCCCGCTTCCACCGCCTGGCAGGCGACCGGGTTATCATGGTTTCCGGCTCAGATGCTCACGGCACACCTGTGGCGGTGCGAGCCGACGCCGAGGGCCTCTCTTCGCTGCAGATCTACCAGCGTTTTCACAATTCGTTCATCGATCTGTTCCAGAAATTGGGCTTGCATTATGATCTGTTCACCAGCACCCATACCGAGAATCACTTCCGCGTATCGCAAGATATTTTTCTGGCCTTGCAACGCAACAATTACCTGTATACCGAGCGCCAGAAACAGTGGTTCGCCCCTTCGCAGGGCCGCTTTCTGCCCGACCGCTACGTGGAGGGTACATGCTACATCTGCGGCTACCCCAACGCCCGCGGCGACCAGTGCGATGGCTGCGGCAGCCTGCTCGACGCCAACCTGATCATCAACCCGCGCTCCAAAATCGATGGCTCGACCCCCGAACTGCGCGAGACCGAACACTTCTACCTCGACCTGGCCGCCCTCGAACCCGGCATTGTCGAGTTTCTGCGCCAGCGCGAGAGCTATTTCCGCCCCAACGTACTGCGCCAATCGCTGGGCCAAATTCAGGTCGAAAGCCTGCATGGGCGCGCCATCACCCGCGATCTGGATTGGGGCATCCCCGTGCCGGTTGAAGGCTGGGAGGGCAAATGCCTGTACGTGTGGTTTGAGGCGGTCATCGGTTATCTTTCCGCGGCCATCGAATGGGCCAAGCTCACCGGTCAGCCCACCGCCTGGCATCAATGGTGGACCGACCCCGCCGCTAAAGGGTATTACTTCATCGGCAAAGATAACATCCCCTTTCACGCCGTCATCTGGCCGGGGCAGTTGATCGGCGCAGGTGAAGCCTTTGTGGAAATCTTCGAAGGCCAAAGCGGGCAAAAGCTGGTCTTGCCCTACGATGTGCCCGCCAACGAATTTATGAACCTGGAAGGTAAGAAGATTTCGGGCAGCCGCAACTGGGCCGTGTGGGGTTTGGATTTCTTGGAGCGGTTTGACCCCGACCCGCTGCGTTATTACCTGACCGCCAATATGCCTGAAACCAAAGATACCGATTGGGATTGGGAAGATTTTGTGCGCCGCAACAACGATGAGCTGGTCGCCACCTGGGGCAACCTGGCGAACCGCGTGTTAGCCTTCGGCTATAAGCACTGGGAAGGCGTCGTCCCCGACCCCGGCGAACTGCGCCCCGAAGATGAAGCCATCCTGTTGGCGGTGGAAAGCGGGTTTGAAACCGTGGGAGAGCTCTTTAGAGCTGTGAAGCTGCGCGCCGCCCTGAATGAAGCCCTGCGCCTTTCGGCGGAAGTCAACAAATACCTGGATAAAACGGCCCCCTGGTTTGAAATAAAGACCGACAAGGCCGCCGCGGCTAAGTCGGTGTATACCGCCATGCGCTGCATCGACTCGCTCAAGCTAATGTTCGCGCCCTTTATCCCTTTCAGCAGCGAACGCCTGCACGGCTTCTTTGGCTACACCACGCCCCTGTTTGGCGAGCAGTTCACCCAAGTGGTAACCGACCGCCTGGGCGAGCATACCGCCCTGCGCTACCAGCCCATCGACGCCGGCAGCCAGTGGCAGCCCAGCCAACTGGCCGCCGGGCAAAAGCTCAACCAGCCCGGCCCGTTGTTTAAGAAGTTGGAACCCAGCGTGGCGGCGGAGGAGAGGGCCAGGTTGGGGTAAAGTGGGATGACAAAAGCGGCTTTCTGACAGAAGCCGCTTTTCTGTTAGAGCATCGCAGGCGGTAAATGCCTGCTTTCGCCTGCATTTACCGCCCCCAAAAATTATATATAATGTATAATATAACCGTCCCCCGTTTTTAATCGACATTAGGACGGTGCGCCCATGCTCCACCCGCTGCAACCCACGGAAAACGATCTGCTGCCCAAGAAATCGCTCAAAGACAGCGTATTCGACTATTTGCACACCCGCATCGTGGCCGGCAAGGCCGCCCCTGGCGAGTGGCTGCGCCAGGAAGACATCTCCACCCATTTGGGCGTGAGCCAAACGCCGGTGCGCGAAGCCCTCGACCTGCTGGTAGCCGTGGGCCTGGCTGAGCGTGTGCCCTACCGCGGCGTGCGTGTGCCGGAATTGGACGCCGCCGAAATCATCGACGCCTATGTGCTGCGCCTGATCTTAGAAACCGCCGCCGCCCGCCTGGCCGCCCTAAACATCACCCCCGCCGAAGTGGAACATTTGCAAACGCTGCTGGATCGCACCCGCACCCTGGTCACGCTGGACGATATGCCCGCCTTGCAGCAGCTCAACCGCCGCTTCCATAACGACCTGGCCGCCGCCTCCCACAACCCCTTGCTCAGCAAACATTATCAGAACGCCGCCAACAAATTTCCCGATTGGCGGCTGTACGAAAGCATGTTTCGCCACCCCGAAATGCTCAAAACCAGCCTGCCGCGCGAGCTGGGCGAACACCAGGCCATGCTCACCGCCCTGGCCGCTCACCAACCCGACCAGGCCGTGGCGGCTGCCACCATCCACATTCGCAACCTGGCCCACGAATTAGTAACCTTCCTCAACATTCCTTCCCATCTGCTGGCGGCCAAGGAGGCCCAGGTGGCGGTCTTGCTGCAAAGCAGCCCGCCGCCCACCGCCTAAGCCGTTATTTCTACATTATCCAATCACTTGCAAGGAGGCAACCCATGACGACTGAATTGTTCCAAGCGATGGCGCAAAGCATTATCGACGGCGACGCCGAAGCCGCGGAGGCGCTGGCCCGCCAGGCCATTGAAGCCGGTATCGACCCCCTGGAGGCGATCAACCAGGGCTTTGTAGTAGGCGTAAACCATGTGGGCAAAGAATTCGCCGCCGGCGAAGCCTTTTTGCCCGAACTCGTCATGGCCGGCGAAGCCATGAAAAGCGCCGTCGCCACCCTGGAGCCGGAAATGGCCCGCCGCGGAACCAGCCGCGAAATGCTGGGCAAGGTGGTGCTCGGAACCATTCAGGGCGATATTCACGAAATCGGCAAGACCCTGGTGGGAACCATGCTGACAGCCGCCGGGTTCCAGGTCTACGATTTAGGCGTGGATGTGCCGGTGGAAAAGCTGGTGGCGAAGGCCCGCGAAGTGGAGGCCGACATTATCGGCGTCAGCGCCCTGCTCACCACCACCATGGTGCGCCAGCGCGATGTGGTGGAAGCCCTGGAAGATATGGGTATGCGCCCAAAGGTGAAAGTGATGGTGGGCGGCGCGCCGGTAACCCGTGAATGGGTGGAAGAAATCGGCGCGGACGGCTATTCGGAAGACGCCATCGGCGCAGTAGACGTGGCCCGCCGCCTGGTAGGGAAATAGGGAGCGCAGCATGGCCCGCAAAATCAAATCGATTACCAACCCTAAATTGGGGCTGAGCATCCTCACCCCGCAAGAAGTGGAACGCCTGCACGGCGCTACCCTCGATGTGATCGAAAAGACCGGCGTACGCTTTCCCTCGACGCGCGCCTTGAAAATTTGGGCCGACGCCGGAGCCGATGTAAATTGGGATACCCAGGTGGTTAAAGCCAGGGGGCATCTCATCGACGCCGCCCTGCGCCAGGCCCCGCCCGCCTACACCCTGGCAGCCCGCGCCCCCGCCCAAGATCTGCCGCTGGATGGCAACCACGTTCACCTGGGAACTGACGGCTGCGGCGTGGAGGTGATCGATCTATACAGCAGCCAGCGCCGCCGCACTTGCCTGCAAGATGTGGCCGAAATCGCTCGCCTGGGCGATTACCAGGAAGAGATCGCCTTCCATTGGGTGGCCGTCTCGGCCCAAGATAAACCAGCGCACACCCGCGGCCTGCACGAGCTGAAGGCGGTGTGGGAGAACTCGACCAAGCATGTGCAAACCGAAAGCGTCTATTCCGAAGCGGAAGCCAAAGCGGCCATTGAAATGGCCGCCGTGGTGGCGGGCGGGCGCGAACAGCTGCGCCAACGTCCGCTGCTTTCGATCATGCAATGCACCGCCCCACCCCTGGGCCACGACGGCGGCAGCCTGAACGCCGCCCTCATCGCCGCCGAAGCAGGCATGCCGGTGGGATTCATGACCATGGCCTCCATGCTTACCACCGGCCCGGCCACCCTGGCGGGCAACCTGGTGGTGGGCAACGCCGAAGTCATCGCTGGTACGGCCCTGATCCAACTGGCCTACCCGGGTGCGCCAGTGTTCTACGCTGCCGCCCAAACCGCCTCCGACCTGCGCACCGGCGCCTATACCGGCGGCGGCCCCGAAGATTTCCTGTTCGGCGCAGCCACCAACGTGCTGGCCGATTACTACAACATTCCGCTTTCAATGGGCTCCTTCGCCACCGGCGCTAAGCAGCCCAACTGGCAGGCTGGGGTCGATAACAGCCTGTCAACCTTTATGGCCTGCGTGGTAATGTCGGATATGCTCTTGGGGGCCGGCTTTTTGCATGGCAGTCGCATATGGTCGTACGCCGAAATGCTCATGGACTGCGAAATCTTCAGCATCGTGCATAAAATGCTGGGCGGCATCGTCATCAACGACGAAACCCTGGCGCTGGACGTGATCAACGCCGTGGGGCCGGGCGGCAACTTCCTCGCCCAAAAGCACACCCTGCGCCACATGCGCGAGATTTTCAACCCTCAGTACATGGATCGCCGCCCGTATAACGAATGGGAAGAAAAAGGCGATGGCGCTGTGGAATGGGCCGCCGCCAAGGCGCGCCAGATTTTAGAGACCCACCAACCCGACCCGCTGGCCGCCGGCCTTTCCGCCGAGCTGGCTCGCATCATCGCCGCCGCCGAGCGAGAACATCCGCTGGCTTGAGAGGACGCTATGCAGCCCAAAATTCAACTCCTTTCCGAAGACCTGGTGCAGCGCACCCTGGATGAAGCCTATGCCCTGATGCGCGATCACGGCCTAAAGGTGCAAGCGCCCGAGGCCCGCCGTCTGCTGGCCGAGGCCGGGGCGCGCATCGACGAGGCCAACGAAATCGCCTACCTGCCCGAAGACTTGGTGCGCCGGGCCATGTCCACCGCTCCCAGCCAATTTACCCTCTACAATCGCCAGGGTGAGGCGGCCGTCAACTACGGCGGCGACGCGGTGCATTTCGACCCCGGTTCATCCGGCGTCCACATTCTCGACCCCGACACGCTCGAACATCGCCCGTCCTACACCAAAGACCTGGTGCGCATCATCAAAGTGGCCGAAATGCTGCCCCAGATCGACGCCCAATCGACAGCGGTGGTATGCAGCGAAATTCCCAAAGCCATCGGCGACCTGTACCGCCTGTACCTGGTGCTGCGCTACTCGAGCAAGCCCATCATCACTGGCGCGTTTTCGATCAGCACCCTGCAAACCATGATCGACATGATGGCGCTCTTCGCCGGCGGGCGGCAAGCCCTGGCCGAAAAACCGCAGGCGGTGTTCGATGTGTGCCCCTCGCCGCCGCTGATCTGGAGCGATTTCGGGGCGCAGAACCTGATCGAGCTGGCGCGGGCCGGCGTTCCGGCGCAGATGGTCTCGATGCCCCTGGCGGGCGCGGCCGCGCCGGTGACGCTGATCGGCTCGGTGGTGCAGCACGCCGCTGAGTCGATGAGCGGCGTGGTTATCCACCAGCTGGCAAACCCCGGCGCGCCGATCGTATGGGGCGGCGCGCCCGCCATCTTCGATATGCGGAAAGGAACCACCCCCATGGGCGCCATCGAAACCGCCATGATCGACGCCTCCTACGCCCAGGTAGGCAAAGCCCTCCACCTGCCCACCCATACCTACCTGGGCGCTTCCGACGCCAAGCTGGTGGACGCCCAGGCCGGCCTGGAGAGCGGTATCACCGCCATCATCGCCGCCCTGGCGGGCGTCAACATGGTTTCCGGCGTGGGTATGCTCGATTTCCTGGCCTGCTTCAGCGTCGAAAAGCTGGCGATAGACGCCGAAGCCGTGGGCATGGCAAAGCGCCTGATCCGCGGGGTGCAGGTGCATACCGACACTCTGGCGCTGGAGATGTTCGCTAACATTGCCTTCAAAGGTGAGTTTCTCAAGCAAAAGCAAACCCGGCAGCTGTTTTCCAAGGAGCAGTATTTACCCTCCCCCATCATCGATCGTGGTTCAGTGCGCACCTGGCAAGAAGAAGGCGGCGCCGATGCCTTCTCCCGCGCCAAGGCCCGTGTGCAAACGCTGCTGGCGGATTATCAACCGCCCAACCTGCCCGCCGGTCAGCTCGCAGCCCTGGAAGAAATGGTATGGACCCTGGCGCAAACAGCCGGCATGGAGAAGCTGCCCGCCGCTGAATAGCGCCAGCTTGCAGCCGGGGATGACGCTGGGAATTATTGTGGTGTAGGCCTGCAGCGGCAATCTTGCCCAGGCGGCCTGGTGTTATGCCAGGCACGACGCTGTTAACCGCCGCCATCCTGGCCGGATGTTCGACAAAGGAAGCCAATGCTCGATCTCGAAACCCTACTGCGCGTACCATACGTGGACGCGTCTTTCGATATTTCCCCCGACGGCCAGAATGTGGCCTTCGCCTGGAATCAAACCGGCCAGTGGGAGATTTACGAAGCGCCTGTGGCCGGTGGAGAGCCGCGCCGCCTCACCCACGGGGCCGGGGCCAAATTCGCCCCGCGCTACGCCCCCAACGGCCAGCGCCTGGCCTATGTGGTGGACGAGGACGGCGGTGAGAACTTCGACCTACACTTGCTCGATCTATCTACCGGGGCAGCCCGCAATCTGACCCCCAACACCCCCTTTGCCCTCCAGCCCAGCTTCGCCTGGCTGCCGGATGGCGAGCGCATCGCCTGCCTGGCCGACCCCGAAGGCCGCTTCAAAACCTACCTGCTCACCCTGGCAAGCGGCCGGCTCGAAAAGCTGTTCGAAAGCCGCGGCCCGGCCTGGGAGTTGCATCTCTCGCCAGACGGCAGGCAGCTGGCCGTGGTGTCGGAAGGAACCGGGCAAGATTACGCCGTCCACATTGTACCCCTGGTAGGTGCGTCAACGGGCGGCGCTTCAACGGGCGGCGCTTCAATCGGCGGCGCTTCAATCGGCGGCGCACCGACTGACCCCGCGCCAATTATCGATGCGCCTGTCGATAGCCAACTCCCTGACCACTCCCGCAGCGGTGGGCCTTCACTGGCGGCGCGCCCGGCCCTGGTAGTGGCGCTGGACGGGCGCAGCCTCAACGCCATGCAAGTATGCTGGTCGCCCGATAGTCAGGCCCTGGCGTTCTCGTCTGATGAACCGGGGCGGTACGAAATTGGCTGCTTCTACCCGTCCGATGAGCGTATCGAGTGGTTAACCCAGAGCGGCCCCGGCGATAAAGGCGAGCCGGCCTTCTCGTCCGATGGACGCCGCCTGGCTTATATCATCAGCGACGGGCCGGATACCCGCCTCGGACTGCTGGACCGGCGCACCCAGGCCGAACGCGCCTGGCAAATTGAGCCGGGCGTCCATGCCGCCCCAGCCTTCACCCCTCAGGCCGATAACCTGGTGCTGTTATTCGATAACCCGCGTCGTCCCGGCGATTTGTGGCGCTTTCACCTACCGGCGGAAGCTTTCCACCCCCTCACCCACTCCCTGCCGCCCGGCCTGACCCCCGATGATTTCGTCATGCCGCGCCAGGTCGTTTACCCCACCCCCGACGGCTGTCTGGTTCCGGCGCTGCTGTTCACCTCCCCCAACCTGGCCCCCGGCCCGGCCACAGACCTCGCCCATCCATTGATGAAGGCATCCACCAACGGCAACCCGGCAAGCAATCCGCTTGCAAGCCGCGCCCCGGCAGGCGAAACATCCCAAAGCGTCATCCCCGCCGGCGGAGCCTCCGCAAGCCAAACCCCCGTCAGCGGCCAGTCGCCGCGCTTGCCGCCGGCGGTGATCATCATTCACGGCGGGCCAGGCTGGCTGTTTCAATACCTGTGGTATCCCGTCATGGCCCACTGCGCCTCGCGTGGCTGGACGGTGCTGGCCCCCAACTATCGCGGCTCCACTGGCTATGGGCGCGCGTGGCAGCTTGCCAACCGCTTCGAAATGGGCAACTTAGATACGCTCGATGTAGCCTGCGGCGTCGATTACCTAGTGAACCACGGCCTGGCCGATCCGCAGCGCATCGGCGTCACCGGGCGCAGCCACGGCGGCTATCTCACTATGAGCTGCCTGACGCGCTACCCGCAGCGATTCGCCGTGGGGTCGGCCATCGTGCCGTTCCTAAACTGGTTCACTTCGCACGCCGCCAGCCGCGACGATCTCAAACATTGGGATATCGAAAACATGGGTCGCCCGCAAGACAACGCCGCCCTATGGCGCGAGCGTTCGCCGTTCTTCTTCCTCGACCGCATCCAGGCTCCGGTGCAGATGGTGTGCGGCGCGCACGACCCGCGTTGCCCGGCTTCCGAATCGCTGGCGGCGCGCGACCGCCTGGCCGAATTGGGCAAAACGATGGAATTGATCCTCTACCCGGACGAAGGCCACACTTTCTTGAAGCTTGAAAACGTGGTCGATCACGAACTGCGGCGGATTGCTTACCTTGCTCAAGTGTTGGAAGCATGATGGGCGGGAAGGGTGGTTAATCATCATATACCCCCAGCGGTTGCCGGAGGCGTGACAAACGTTAGGGCGCGTTCCTGTATCATCAAGGCGGCTTTCCGCGCTCCCTAAGCAAGACCCAATATCCAGGAGAAAAACCCATGGCAAACTACTACGAAAAAGCAAAGGCCCAAGCTGCGCAGCTAAGCGAATGGCGGCGCGCCATTCACCGGCGGCCCGAACTCGGCTTTCAAGAACAGCATACCGCCGCCCTGGCAAGCCAAATCTTAGCCGGGCTGGGCGGGCGGGTGCGCACCGGGGTGGGCAAAACCGGGGTGGTGGCCGATTTTGGCTCCCGCCGCCCGCTGATCGCCATCCGCGCCGACATGGACGCCCTGCCCGTTACGGAAGCCAACGTTTGCGATTACGCTTCGCAAAACCCCGGCCTGATGCACGCCTGCGGCCACGACTCTCACGTGGCGATGGCCTGCGGAGCAGCCCGCCTGCTCACCGAAAGCGGCTTCCCCGGCAGTCTGCGGGTGCTGATTCAACCCTCGGAGGAAATGAACGACAGCGAAGGTCTGAGCGGCGCGCCGCGCATGATCGCCGATGGAGCGATGGAGGGGGTCGATAAAATCATCGCCCTGCATGTGGAACCGGATACGCCGGTGGGCGGCATTCGTGTGGCCGCCGGGCCATTTTCAGGCGGGGTCGATTCGTTCTTCGCCACCATCACCGGCACAGGCGGACACGGCGCCGCCCCCCACACCACCATCGACCCCATTCACATCGCCGCCCACGTCATCCTGGCGCTTAACGCCATCGTCTCGCGCCGGCTCGACCCGTTCGCCCCGGCCGTGGTCAGCCTGGGCAGCATTCACGCTGGTCAGGCCGAGAACGTCATCCCCGCCCAGGTGGAAATCAACGGCACGATCCGCTATATGCAGAAGGCGGTGCAAGCCGCCATCCACGCCGAAATCCGGCGGGCGTTTGAGATCAGCCGGGTGTTCGGCGGCGATTATGCGCTCAAGATCGAGGTGGGCGTGCCGCCGATGCTCAACGACGCCGGGGTGGTGGATACCATCATCGCCGCCGCTCATGCCCTGCTCGGGCCGGACGCCCTGCTTCCCCCCCAGGATGGGCTGGGGGCCGAAGATTTCGGCTGCTTTTCAGAAGCGGCCCCCGGAGCCATGTTCTCGCTGGGCTGTGCTCTGCCCGGCGAGGCGCGCCACCTCCACAGCCCGGTGTTCGATATTGATGAAGCCTGCCTGCCAGTGGGCGCGGCCTTGTTGGCCGAGACCGCCCTCAGATTAATGAACCAATAAAGGAGACCCGATGCCCGGTCTGGCTATCCCGAAACTAAGCTTACTTACTGACGAACAAATTCAAAGCGTGCATGCCCATTCGCTGCGCATTTTGGCCGAAACCGGCGTGCGCATCGACTCGCCGGCGGCGCTGGCAATTTTGGGCAACGCCGCCGGGGCCACGCTGCGCGCCGGCGGGCGCGTCACCTTCGACGCCGAGCTGGTCGAATGGGCGGTTCAGGCCGCCCCTGCCGCAGTAGACGTATTCGACCGCGACGGGGCGCTGCGCTTCCGCTTAGGGCTGGATCGGGCGCGCTTTGGAGCCGGCGTAACCAACCTGTTCTACCAGCACCCCGCCAACGACCGCCTGGCCCCTTTCACCCGCGCCCACATGACCCAGGCGGTGCGCCTGGCCCACAGCCTGCCCCATTACGATGTGGTTTCGACCATCGGCGTAATTCAAGATTACCCGCCCGAAAGCGCCGATCTCTACGCCACCCTGGAGATGGTCGCCAACACCACCAAGCCGCTGGTGCTGCTCATCTCGGATGAAAATCTGTTCGAGCCGGCCCTGGACTTGCTGCAGCATCTGCACGACCGCCCCCTGGGCGAACGGCCATTTGTCATCCCCTACTTCAACCCCATCACCCCTTTGGTGATTAACCAGGGCACTGCCGACAAAATGCTGACCGCCATTGGGCGAGGCCTACCCGTGATCTATTCCAACTATAGTATGGCGGGCATGTCTACACCCATCACCCCGGCGGGAACGCTGGCGCTGATGAACGCCGAACTGCTGGCCGGGCTAACCCTGGCACAGCTGGCCCGCCCCGGCACACCGGTAATCTTGGGCAGTTTGCCGGCCTATTTTGATATGCGTCAAATGAAGGACTACTACGACCCGCAGACCATCCTGCTCAACCTGGCTTGCGCCGAAATGCTGGCCTATTACCACCTGCCGCACGCCGGCACATCGGGCAGCGGGCTGGGCTACGGGGCCGACCTGGCCGAAAGCGGGCTGCTGTGGATGAACCACCTCACCGCCCTGCTGGGCAAGGTGGGGCTGGCCCCGTTTGTGGGCGGCGTGTTAGGATCGAAAGCCTTCTCGCCCACCATGCTGGTCTACGCCCATGAGATCATCGACCAGGCGATCCGCTTCAGCGAAGGTTTCGTGCTTGATGAGGACAGCCTGGCGCTAGACGAGATCGCCCAACGTGGCCCTGGTGGCAGCTTCCTGGACAGCGACCTGACCCTGCGCTTATTCCGTAAGAATTATTACGAGAGCAAATTGTTCCCCCGTTGGAGCCTGGAGAAGTGGCAAGGGCTGGGCCGCCCCAGCCTGGACGAGCGTTTGCGCCGGCACACTCAAGATCTGATCGACGCCGCGATGCGCACGCCCCCACCCAACGCCGCCGGCCTGCAAGCCCGCGGCGAGGCCTGGATTGCGAAGCGTGGCTGAACCGCCTGCCATCCTCCCGGTGGGCGAAAGCGCCCCCGAAGACGCCGCGCGCCTGCATCAACAGATGATAGCGCTGGCGCGGCGCGACCTGGCGTTGCAGGCCATTATTGATCGCTATGGTCTGCCGCCCTACTGGCAGCGCCCTCGCAGTTTTCCCGGCCTGCTGCGCATCATCCTAGAGCAGCAGGTCTCGCTGGCTTCGGCCAAAGCCGCCTACGAAAAGCTGCTCCAGCTGCTCCCCGATCTGACGCCGGGCGCCTTCCTCACCCTGGACGAGGCCGCTTTGCGCCAGGCGGGTTTCAGCCGCCAGAAGATCGCCTACAACCGAATTTTAGCCGCCGCCCTCCTCAGCGGCGAATTGGATCTGGACGACCTGGAGCAGCAGGATGATGAGCAGGTGCGCGCCAGGCTGATACGGCTGAAAGGCATTGGTCATTGGACCGCGGATATTTACCTGCTGCTGGCGCTGCGCCGCCCCGATGTGTGGCCGGTGCAAGATTTGGGCTTAATCGGCGGGGTGCAGCGCGCCTATGGTTTAAACGCGCCGCCCTCCCGGGAGGCGCTGCTTACCCTGGGAGAGCGGTTCAGGCCGTATCGTTCCACCGCCACACGGCTGTTCTGGCATCGGTACTTGAGCGGCAAGTAGCCCAACGGCCTTGCCGCGCGGAGGCGCAGAGCGATTTACACCCCGGCCGCCTTGAACACATCCGCTGTCAATTCTTGCGCCTCGGCCTGCAAACGCTGGAGGTGATCTTCGCTCACAAAGCTTTCGGCGTAAATCTTATAAATATCCTCGGTTCCCGATGGGCGAGCAGCGAACCAACCGTCTGCCGTAACCACCTTTAGCCCGCCGATGGGCGCGTTATTGGCGGGGGCGCGGGTGAGCCGGGCGGTGATGGGCGAACCCGCCAGCGTGGCGGTCTGCACCATATCGGGCGACATATCTTTAAGCACGTTCTTCTGCGCCGGCGTAGCCGGGGCCTCGAAGCGGGCGTAGTAGGTGCGCCCAAATTCATCCTCCAACTCCTGGTATAACCTGCCGGGGTCTTTGCCGGTCACAGAGGCCATCTCGGCCGCCAGGAGGCCCATAATCAAACCGTCCTTATCGGTCGTCCACACGCTGCCATCCATGCGTAGGAAAGACGCCCCGGCGCTTTCCTCGCCGCCAAAGCCATACGAACCGTCTAGCAGCCCATCCACGAACCATTTGAAGCCCACCGGAACCTCGGCCAACCGCCGCCCGATCTTGAGCGCCACTTTATCGATCATGCCGCTCGAAACCAGGGTCTTGCCCACCGCGGCGTCTGGCCGCCAACCGGGGCGGTGTTGGAACAAATAGAAGATCGCCGCCGCCAGGTAATGGTTGGGGTTCAGCAAGCCGTAGCCGGGGGTGACAATGCCGTGACGATCCACGTCGGGGTCATTGCCCCAGGCCAGATCGAAGCGGTCTTTGAGATGGATCAGGCTCGCCATAGCCGCTGGCGATGAGCAGTCCATACGAATTTTGCCGTCGTGATCCACCGTCATAAAAGAGAAGGTGGCGTCTACGTGGGGGTTAACCACCTCCAGATTGAGATTGTACCGCTCGGCGATTGGCTCCCAATACGCCACCGCCGCCCCGCCCATCGGGTCTACTCCCAGTTTGAGCTTTGCGCCGGCGATGGCCGGCATGTCGATCACCTTGCTTAGCTCGGCGGCGTAGGCAGTGATGTAATCGTAAGCCTGGATGTTATCGGCGCGCATCGCCCGCGCCAGGGGAATGCGCTTCACCGCCTTCAGGCCATCGCGCATCATCTGATTAGCGTTATCCTGAATGATCTTGGTGGTTGTGGTATCGGCTGGCCCGCCGTTTGGCGGGTTGTATTTAATGCCGCCGTCGCCAGGTGGGTTATGCGACGGGGTGATGACCACGCCATCGGCCAGGTGCGCGCTGCGCCCGCGGTTAGTGGTCAAGATCGCCAGCGAGACCGCCGGGGTGGGCGTATAGCCTGGCCCCGGTTGATAACGCACCTGCACCCCATTGGCGGCGAAAACTTCCACAGCCGTGGCAAAGGCCGGCTCGGACAAAGCGTGCGTATCGATGCCCAGGAACAGCGGGCCGTCGATGCCCTGCGAGCGGCGCAGATCGGCGATGGCCTGGCACACCGCCAGGATATGATCCTCGTTAAAGCTGCCATCGGCGGCGCTGCCACGGTGGCCCGATGTGCCAAACGAGACAAGCTGCGTGGGATCTTCCAGGTTCGGATGCAGGCTATAGTATTGCGTTACCAGCCGCGACGGATTGATCAGAAGCGACTGCAGAGCGGGTTTCCCAGCCAGGGGGCTAATCAGCATAACAACCTCCACAAAATCGTATAACGTTGATATAGGTTCATTATAAAGCCTTCACAGCCTGGCGGCGCGCACAATCAGGATTAGATGTTGGCAAACTGCCCAAAAAGCAACTCTTTGATAAAATAGAGGCATGAAATTAGTTATCACCCATCCGTGGGACCTCACTCCCAAGCAGGCCATCGCCTTGCAAAAGGAATTGCGCCCTCGGGTGGTGCGCATCGATCAATTTGAGCCGCCGCACACCATCGCCGGTATCGATGTAGGCTTTGAGCACGGCGGAGCGCTAACCCGCGCCGCCGTGGCGGTGCTGCGCTTCCCCACCCTGGAGTTGATCGAAACCAGTCTGGCGCGCCTTCCCACCACCTTCCCCTATGTGCCGGGGCTGCTCACCTTCCGCGAAGCTCCGGCGGTGCTGCAAGCTCTCGACGCCCTGCGCACTCTGCCAGATATGCTGATGTATGACGGACAAGGCGTGGCCCACCCGCGCCGCCTGGGCATCGCCTCCCACGTGGGGCTGGTGACCGGCTTGCCCAGCATCGGAGCAGCCAAATCGCGCCTGGTGGGCGAATACACACCCCCCGGCGAAGCGCGTGGCGATTGGTCGCCCCTAATCCACCAGGGCGAAGTGATCGGCGCAGTGCTGCGCACCCGCGCCGGCGCAAAACCGTTATTTGTTTCCACCGGACATCGCGTCGGTTTAGAAAGCGCCATCGCCATCACCCTGGCATGCGCCCCCAAATACCGCCTTCCTGAAACCACCCGCCAGGCTCACCACCTGGCATCGGAGCTTAAACCATGAAAAGCGTGTGCGTCTACTGCGGTTCATCCGACAAAATCCCGGCCCACTACTACGCTGCCGCCCAAGCTATGGGCGGCGAGATCGCCCAGCGCGGCCTGAAGCTTTGGTATGGGGCGGGCAGCACCGGCCTGATGGGAGCGGTGGCGCAGGGCGCCCTGCAAGCCGGCGGCGAGGTGGTCGGGGTCATCCCGAAGTTATTCGACACCCCCCAGCTGGTCCACACCGGGCTAACGCGCCTGGAGGTGGTTGAGTCGATGCACCAACGCAAGGCCCGCCTGGCCGACCAAGCCGACGGGTTCATCGCTTTGCCGGGCGGCTACGGCACATTCGAGGAGCTGTTCGAAATCCTCACCTGGGCGCAGATCGGCCTGCATCAAAAGCCGGTGGGCGTGCTCAATGTGCAAGGTTACTACGACCCCCTGCTCAGCATGATTCACCACGCCCAGCAGGAGGGCTTCATCTACGCCGAACACCTGGCCCTGCTGCACGTCGCCTCCGCGCCGCAGGCGCTGCTCAACGCCATGCAGGCCTACCATCCCCCCGCCGGGCTGGAGAAATGGCTCAGCCGGGAGGATTAAGCCGCGGCTGGGCAGCGGCCTTTCACACAATCCAGATCATTCCCACGTGGCCGGGTAAGAAAGCTAAATTTAGTACTAAAGACCTATCGATTAAACCCATCTTTTCCTTAGGGTGGGCAATATATGTGGTATAATTTTTGCATAGGGGAAGCTCCTGTCGAGCCGATTTATTTATCCTGATTAGTGGTGCTGTTTATCTGCGTTCATCCTCCTGAGATTTAGCTTTAACACGGTTGCGGCGTTCTTGCGCCAAACGACTTATTCCCTCTCTCCGAGCGCCTATTGACATTATTTTTTTACGCACCATTATCTAACCCACCCTACCCAACCCTATTTCCCCCTCCTACAAAGGCAAATATGAGAGTTCTCGAACTAGAAAATGTATCCCTGGCCTCCCTAAGGCAAATTGCGCGTGAACTAGATGTTACCAACGCCAACCGCCTAAAGAAGGAAGACCTGATCTTGAAGATTCAGCAGGCCGAAGCCGAACGGCAGGGCTTGGAAATGCGCGGCGGCATCCTCGAAATTATGAGCGAGGGCATCGGCTTTCTGCGTTCTGGGCACTACCAACCCGGCCAGTACGATGTGTACGTGTCGCAGTCGCAAATCCGGCGTTACAACCTGCGCAATGGCGACCTGGTGATTGGCAATGTGCGCCCGCCGCGCGAGTCGGAACGGCACTATGGTTTGCTTAAAGTGGAAAGCGTCAACGGCCTCAACCCTGAAGAAACTAAGTATCGCCCGACGTTCGAATCGTTGACCCCCATCTTCCCCGATAAGCGCTTCGACCTGGAAACCGACCGGCATACCCTATCCACCCGCCTGATTAACCTGGTCACCCCCATCGGGCGCGGCCAGCGTGGGCTGATCGTCTCGCCGCCCAAGGCCGGTAAAACCACCATCCTAAAGCAAATCGCCAATGCCATCTCCACCAAGTACCCGGAAGTGCATCTTATGGTGGCGCTCATCGGTGAGCGCCCGGAAGAAGTGACCGACATGGATCGCTCGGTAGACGCCGAAGTGATCTCATCCACCTTCGATGAACCGGTTAGCTCGCATGTGCGCGTGGCCGAAATGGCCCTCGAACGCGCCAAGCGCCTGGTGGAAAATGGGCGCGATGTGGTGATCTTAATGGACTCGATTACCCGCCTGGCGCGCGCCTATAACCTGGTGGTTACACCCTCCGGGCGCACGCTCTCCGGCGGCATCGACCCCTCCGCCCTGTACCCGCCCAAACGCTTCTTTGGCGCGGCGCGGAATATTGAAGAAGGCGGCTCGCTCACTATCATCGCCACCTGCCTGATCGATACCGGCTCGCGCATGGATGATGTGGTTTACGAGGAATTCAAAGGAACCGGCAACATGGAACTGCACCTCTCACGCCGACTGCAAGAACGGCGCGTGTTCCCGGCCATCGACATCGAGCGCAGCTCCACCCGCCGCGAAGAGCTGCTCTTAGGCCCAGACATTACCCAGCGCGTGTGGCTGATGCGCCACATGTACGATCAAATGGTCACCCCGCCGCCCAACGGCCCAGGGATGGACGCCTCCAACGCCACAGAAGCCATCCTCACCACGCTGCAGCGCACTGCCAACAACCAGGAATTTCTCGAATCCCTGGCCGACCGCTAAAACGGGCCGCCATCATCCGGGGTTCACGCGGTTAGCTGCTATCGGGGGTGTTTGCTCGGCCTTTGCCCAGCAAACACCCCCGGGTATTTTTAATCAACCTGCCGCGCCAACCTAATATTTCATTTTAGTTATTAACCCTTAACCTGTGCGCCCCCAGCCGGCTAAAACGACCCCCGGCCATCACCGCCATGTTATACTCAAATGGTTGAAAAGCGAAACCTTCTCTAACCCTGCTGCTCAAAAAGAGCGTCTCATTTCCCAACTGGGCTGGCTGGCGGCGGCCGTGCTGGCCCTGGCGGCCCTTGGCATGGTCTGGCGCGCCCTGCACGGGCAAACCCTGCTGCCGCAAGCCGCTCTGGCTAGGGACAGCGCATCGGCGGGGCAAACCGGCGCGGGCGATCTGCGCCCCGCCTCCGCCCCCACCGGCTTACCGCCCTTCGCCACGCCAACCGCCGGCGCGCAAGTGGCTCGCCGCCCCCAGGTGCATACCACCATCCCGCGGCGGCCCCGCCAAGATGTGATCGATTACTCCGTCCAAAAAGGCGATTCGGTGTTCGAGATTGCCAAAAAGTTCAACTTGCGGCCCGAAAGCGTCTTGTGGAGCAACTACGCCCAGCTTAACGACAACCCCGATCAGATTAGCGTGGGCATGCAGCTGCTCATTCCGCCGGTAGACGGTGTGCTGTACGACTGGCAAACCGGCGATACCCTGGAAGCCGTGGCCGGGCGCTTCAAGGCCAACCCACAAGATATTCTCAACTGGCCGGGCAATGGGCTAGACCTGGTGTCGCCGCAGGTGGCCCAGGGGACGCGCTTGATCGTCCCCGGTGGTCAGCGCGAGTTTCGCCAGTGGGTCATCCCCACCATCCCACGCGGCTCGGCGGGGGTAGCGGCTTCGGTGTATGGCGGCGGGGTGTGCCAGGATCTCGCCGAAGGTGGGGCCATGGGAACCGGCTCCTTTGTTTGGCCGGCCGGCAATCACTTCCTTTCGGGCAACGATTACTGGCCCGGCCACCTGGCTATCGACATCGCCGCTGGGGCGGGCAGCTGGCTGTACGCCGCCGACGCTGGCGTGGTGGTGTTCGCCGGTTGGGCCAACGGCGGCTACGGCAGCACGGTGATGATCGACCACGGCAACGGTTATCAGACCCTTTATGGGCACATGGATAGTGTGACTGTTCGCTGCGGCCAAAGTGTCAGCCAAGGGCAAACTATCGGCGTAGCCGGAACCACAGGCAACTCCACCGGCGTACATCTGCATTTTGAAGTGCGCTACCTGGGCGGCTTTGTCAGCCCCTGGACGGTGCTGCCGGCTCCATAAGTGTTATACTTTCCTACGCCGCCGGAGAAACATCTTCTCCGGCAAGCGCGCCTTCAATCGACTAAAAAATTCCCCAGGAGGAAATGATGGACAAAGACGAGATGGAACCCGAAACCGAATTAATCGTAGAGACAGATAATTTCTCGGCCTGGAAGGCCGCGGAGCCGGACGGCGAAACGACCTACCATGTGGAGTTAGGCCTGGTGACGCTGCACTTCTTTCAGGAAGAATGGGACGAGTTTTTGAAACTGGCGAATCTGCTGGTTAAATCGTAGGCTGCCCTTACGGCTGCGCCGCCTCTTCCACAGTGGGGGGCGGCGCAGTGAACTGGGTAATCTGGTTGACGTAAGGCACTACCCCCTGGCACGGCTCGGTAAAGCGCGTCGAAACCACATCCCAAGTGAGTGTTCCGCCGGTTTGCCAGGCCTGGTGAATAGCAAAAGATACGCAGCCTGGCCCGACGTGATAGTTGGCGATAGTAAAACGCCACAGGTCTTCATAGGTCGCCACTCGCCCGGCCATCTCGCCGCTGGCGTTGAACACCACCCGGCTCACCTGGGCGCAGTTGGCCTTTAGCGTATTGGCGAACAGCGAAACCGTAAAGCCCACATTCGAAATATCAATCCCTGCCGGGCAATCGGCGCAGTCGGCGCGCGCTTGCAGCGCCAACGCCCCGCGCAAGATGCTGCGGTCTTTCTCGTCCAACATCAGGTAGCCGTGCGAACATGCCTCGGATGATAGGATCAACGGGCAAAATTGGCCGTAAAATTCCGGATTCCAAATAAAGATCGGATCTGCGCCCTGGTCGGTAATTTGCCCCAAACCAAACTCATACGCCACCCGGTACATGCCCGGCCAAAACTGGCTTTCTTGGGCAAACAGATTCTTCATCAACTGGGCCGGCACGCCGGTATCACTGCTCACCTGGATAATGCGCTGATCGAATTGATTCTGCCAATCCTCCACAATCGGGCGCGCCGTTTCCAAGCCGCAAGCGTCGGCATAGCCGTTAGGCAGCAAGCCCTTGTTCGGGCAGGCCGGCGCATCCACCACCCCCTGGGAAAGCAGCCGACCGGCCAGGTAGTAGTACGGGTCGCCGGAGGCCATCACCTCAAAATGATCGGGGGTCGTCAACCAGTCGGGGGTTTGCCCCACAGGCGGGAAGGCTTCCCAAATGCGGCTGCAGCTTGTGAGGGCCGGGCCGCTCCACTGGCTGCTGATGATATCCACATAATAGCCGTCGTTCAGACCATCGGGAACGCGGCTCACCCCCGTTTCTAGAATGCGCACCTGGGCGGTGAAATGCTCGCTGGCATCGCCATAGCTGGAATTAGCCCAAAACTCCACCCCCACCCCCTGCACCGGCGTGGTGTACATCGGGAGGCTGCACTGGCTGCCGGCGCATTCAAAGGGCTGCCCGTCAAACACGCCCTGGATGGAAACAATCTGCTGGTTAGGCAGCGGCTCCTCGGCGGTGAGCATTAAAGCGGGGATTTGTGGACAGAAGTTATCCGGCGGGGCGGGGTTGCAGCCTTCTAAGGCAATCGCCATGGTGGGCGAAGGCAACGTGACCGTGATCTGGCGCTCTTTTTGAAGCGAGGCGACAAAGTAAAGATAAAAGCCCTGGCAGGGCTTGCCATTTTGCTTACAATTGGGGGTGTTCCACCAGGCGGTGGCGTAATCGGCGCCGCACGAATGCGAAACCTCGCTCACGCTGGGCAAACCCTCGTGATCAATCAGCACCCGGCAGGCAATCTCGTTCGACGACCAGGCAATCAGCCACCATTCGTATTCGGTAAACGGAACGGTGACGGCGGTGGTGCGCGGTAAAGATTGGGCTAAAGCAACCTGTGTCCCCCAGATCAGCCCGCCAACCACTAACCCCAGTAACATTGCGGCTGTGGCAATGACCCAACCAATGCTTTTCATGCAGCCTGAAAATAACATGAAGGGGGTGGTTTGTCAAGAAATTCATTGCCAGGCCCGGCGCGCATTTCAAAATTGTTTGGAGAAGCGGCTCCGGCGGGCGCGCCGGAGCCGCCGCGCACGTATTCCCAATGTGATTGAGTCGTGATAGACTCTAGCTATGCCATCCATCTTGTATTTGATTGACGGCCACGCTTTGGCCTACCGCACCTATTTCGCCATCTCCAGCGGCAGCTCGGCTTTTCACACCCGCAGCGGTGAGCCAACCGCCGGCGTGTTTGGCTTCGCCAGCGTGCTGCTGCGCCTGATGGAACAAGAACGTCCCGAATACCTGGCGGTGGCGTTCGACACCGGACGCACCTTCCGAGATGCTATCTTCCCCGCCTATAAAGGCACACGCGAAAAAATGCCCGACGACCTGGCGGTGCAGATCGAACGCATCCGCCAGATGGTGGACGCCTTCAACATTCCGCGCCTCGAAATTGAGAACTATGAAGCCGACGACATCCTGGGCAGCGTGGCGCGCCAAACTGCAGCTCGCGGTTTTGGCGTCAAGATCATCACCGGCGATAAAGATCTGCTTCAGCTGGTGGATGAGCGCATCGTGGTGAGCCTGCCCGGCAAGAGCCTGAGCGACTCGAAAGACTACTTCCCAAAGGACGTGGAAGAATTCTTGGGAGTGCGCCCCGACCAGGTGGTGGATTACAAAGCCCTGCTGGGCGATAAATCCGACAACATCCCCGGTGTAGCCGGAATTGGCGAAAAGACCGCCGCCTCGCTGCTGCAAACCTATAACACACTCGACAATATTTACGCTCACCTGGATGAGCTTTCCACCGGTGTACGCAAAAAACTCGAACTCGGGCGAGAATCCGCCGAGCTAAGCCGCACATTGGCCCAAATTATCACCGACCTGGCTATTCCCTTCACACTGGAGCAGGCGCGCCTGGCAAATTTCGACCACGAGCGCGTGGATGAGCTGTTCCGCGAGTTAGAATTTCGCACCCTGGCCTCGCGCCTGGCCGCGCTCGACAGAATCTACCATCCCCAGGTTGGCGGCCCGGCGCTTTCTGAAGGCCGCCAGATGAGCCTGTTCGATACCGAAGGCTTGAAGGCCGCCGCCGAAGCGCCTGCCATCGCCATCCCCGCCGACAACGACCGCGTGGTGCATATTGTCGATACGCCCGAAAGCCTGGAGGCCCTGGTACAGCGCCTGGCGCAAGCCGAACACATTGCCTTTGACACGGAGACCACCTCCACCGACCAGATGCGCGCCGAACTGGTGGGCATTTCGCTGGCGGTGCAGCCCGGCGAAGGCTATTACATCCCCGTGGGGCACAACACCGGGCAGCAGCTGCCCTTGCAGCAAGTCATCGACGCCCTGCGCGGCCCGCTCACCAACCCAGGCATCCCCAAGGTGGGCCATAATCTAAAATATGACTGGGTGATGCTCAATCGCTATGGGATTGACGCCGCCCCGCTCACTTTCGACACCATGTTGGCCGAATTTCTTACCGACCCCTCCTCGCGCAACCTGGGGCTAAAAAACCTGGCCTGGGTGCGCCTGGGTGTGCAGATGACCCACATCCAAGAACTCATCGGCAAGGGCAAAAAGCAAATTACCATGGCCGAAACGCCCATCGCCGCAGCTGCGCCCTACGCCGCCGCCGACGCTGAAGTGGTGCTGCGCCTGATGCCCCCGCTCACCACCGCCCTGCAAGAATGCCACGCCGAGAAACTGCTCTACGAACTGGAAATGCCCCTGGTTGCAGTGCTGGGCAAGATGGAAATGCAGGGTGTGACCCTAGACGCCGCCTATCTGCAAAGTATGTCGGCCGACTTGAGCTTGCGCCTGGCGGATATTGAACGCCAGGTGTATGAACATGTGGGGCAAACCTTCAACATTAACTCCACCCAACAGCTTTCCACCGCCCTGTTCGAGACCCTCAAAATTCGCCCTCCCGACCGCACCGCGAAGACCGCCAGCGGGTTCTTCTCCACCTCCGCCGAGGTGCTGGAAAGCTTGCGCGGCGAGCATCCGGTGGTGGATGGCCTCCTGGAATACCGCGAGCTTTCCAAGCTTAAGTCCACCTACCTCGATGCGCTGCCTTTGCAGGTCAACCCCACCACCGGAAGGGTGCATACCTCCTTTAACCAGGTGGGGGCCGTCACCGGGCGCATCGCCTCCTCCGACCCGAACTTGCAGAATATCCCCACCCGCACCGAGCTAGGCCGCCAGGTGCGCCACGCCTTCGTGGCCGCCCCTGGGCATGTGCTGCTCAGCGTGGATTATTCGCAGATTGAGCTGCGCATCGTGGCCCACATGGCCCAAGACCAACGCATGCTAGACGCCTTCCGCCACGGACAAGATATTCACGCCGCCACGGCCGCAGCGGTGATGGGCGTGCCGCTAGAGCAAGTTAGCAAAGATCAACGCCGCAAGGCCAAAGGGGTCAACTTTGGTCTGATCTACGGCATGTCGCCTTACGGGCTAACTCGCTACGTCAACATTACCCTGGCCGAAGCGGAAAACTTTGTGGCCGCCTACAACCAGCAGTTTACCGGCGTGAAACAGTACCTGGACGGCATCCGCCGCCTGGCCGCCGAACAAGGCTATGTGGAAACGCTCATGGGCCGCCGACGCTACTTCCCGGCCTTGAAAAACAGCCTGGATCGCAACCAGCGGATGCGCGAAGAGCGCGAAGCCATCAACGCCCCCATCCAGGGCACAGCCGCCGATATTATGAAGCTGGCGATGATTCGCCTGCCCCAAGCACTGCACAAGGCGGGGCTTTCGGCTCGCCTGATGCTGCAAGTTCACGACGAGCTGGTATTAGAATGCACACCTGAAGAACTGGCCGCCACCGTGCAAACCGTGCGCGATGTGATGGAAAACGCCTATACGCTCGATATTCCACTGGATACCGAAGCGCGCAGCGGAATCAACTGGGGACAAATGGAAGTATTGGGCTAAGGAGCAAGAATGGCCGGACGGCAAGATATCTTTCAGCAAGCCATGAACCAGGGTCACTCCGCCGCTTGGGATCAGTTGTGGGATCAGGCTGCTAGCTATTACCGGCAGGCATTGGAAGAATTCCCCGAAAACCCGCAGGCGCTTAGCAGCCTGGGGTTGGCGTTGATTGAGCTGCAAAGCTACGATGAGGCGCTCAAAGCCTATCAAAAAGCGGCGCGCTTCATGCCCGAAGACCCTGTGGCGTTAGAGAAGATCGCCCAGCTAACCGAACGGATGGGCCAGCTAGACATTGCTGTGCAGGCTTCGCTGCGAGCAGCCGAGCAGTATTTAAAGAACCGCGACGCCGGTAAGGCCGTGGAAAACTGGGAACGCGTCACTCGCTTGAATCCGGAAAACCTCACCGCCCACGCCCGCCTGGCGCTCGTTTTGGAACGCCTGGGCGACAAAGCCCGCGCCGTAAGCGAATATATCGCCGTTGCCAGCCTGTACCAATCGGCCGGCGACCCCGACAAAGCCCAGGCCGGGGTAAACCAGGCGCTGCGGGTGCTGCCCACTAGCGAGGAAGCTCTGAACGCCCAGGCTCTGCTGAAAGATTTCAAGCCACTGCCTAAGCCCTCCCGGCCCAAAGGCGGCACCGCCCCGCTGCGCATGCAACAGGTGCGCAAACTAGAACTGCTGGAAGCCCCCGAAAAGGCTCCCGAACTCGACCCCGTAGCCATGGCGCGCCAGAAAGCCCTCACCTTACTGGCCGGCATGTTATTTGAAGGCTCCGATGAAGAACGAGATAACCGACGCGGCCTCTCCCAAATCGTCACCGGAGCAACCGGCATGCTGCAGCGTCCCGTTGATCGCACGAAGATGATCTTGCATCTTTCCCAGATGATCGATTTACAATCGCAGAACAACGCCGTGCGCGCAACCGAAGAACTACAAAAAGCCATCGAAGCGGGTCTGGAAAACGCCGCCGCCTATTTCGACCTGGGTTACTTGTACGCCCAATCGGGTCGCCTGGAGAGCGCCATCCGCCAACTGCAATCTTCCGTCAAACATCACGATTTTGGCCTGGCCTCACGCCTGCTGTTGGGCGACCTGCTGCAGAAGAAGGGCCAGCTTCGCGAAGCCTCGTTTGAATACCTGGAAGCGCTCAAACTGGCAGACGCCATGATGGTGGCCCCCAAACACGCCAACGACCTGCTTCAGCTTTACGATTTGCTGATTGAATCAAACCGGCGAATTAATGAAGAAATCCAGGCGCGCATGTGCACCAATATCCGCGATATGCTTATGCGCCCGGATTGGAAGACCCAGCTTCGGAAAGCGCGCGAGCAGCTGCCTGCCAGCGGCGACAACACGCCCATTCCACTGGCTGAGATTTTACTGGAAGCGCGCAGCGGACGGGTAATTGCAGCCATGTCGAGCATCTACGACCTGGTGCAAGACGGCAGCTATCGCACCGCCATGGAAGAAGCTTTTTATATCCTGCAAGAATCTCCCACTTATCTGCCGCTGCACGCCACCATGGGTGAAATGCTGGTGAAGCAGAATGACGTCAACGCCGCGGTGGCGAAATTCCAGGTTATATCGCGGGTATACGAGTCGCGCGGCGACGCCTCCCAGGCGATCAACTTTCTGCGGCGCGTGGTCGAACTTTCCCCGGCCGACCTGGCAGCGCGGGGCCGCTTAATCGATCTGCTGGCGCGCTATGGCAAGATCGACGCCGCCATTCACGAATACGAGCAGCTGGCCGCCTTCTACTTTAGCCTGGGCGATTTCCCCATGGCGCGCAAAACCTACACCGAGGCCCTGCGCGCCGCCCAACAAGCCAATGTAGATCGCGCCATTCGGGTGAAAATTATGCACCGCATGGCCGACATCGACATGCAAAGCCTGGACTGGCGCCAGGCGCTGCGCGTACTGGAGCAAATTCGCACACTGCAGCCGGAAGACACAGAAGCCCGTTCGCAAATTATTCGCCTCAACCTGCGCATGGCGCAAGAGCAGCCCGCCCTGGCTGAATTGGACAACTATATTGCTTTTATGAATAGCAGCCATAAATTGGGCGACCTGGTGGCGTTTATGGAAAGCGTGGCCGCCGATCACCCCCAGAACATCCCCGTGCTGCGCCGCCTGGCCGATGTGTACCGCGGTGTGGGCCGCGTTCCCGATGCCATTAACCAGCTAGACGCCATCGGCGATATGCTGCTAGAAGCCGGCGACCGGGCTGGAGCCATTCAAACCATTGAGATGATTTTGATGATGGACCCCCCTAATCGCCAAGATTACTTGCAAGTATTGGAACAGCTGCGCGCCGGCTAAGCCGGACCCCCTTACATTAATATCAAGCGCCGCCGGAGTCAAATAACTTGGCCCCGGCGGCGCTAAGTATTTAACCGCCAGTTTTAGATTACCACCAAATTCTGAACGAGGTGAGCGTTGCGAAAGTTTGACCAGATTTGGAAAGCGTCACCCGCACCGTAGCCAGGCCCACTTGTTTCGAATAGAAGCGAAACGTAACCTTGGTATGCCCATTCACATCGGTGGGCGGTATCGACGGAACGGACATCACTTCTCCGGAAGGCAGCGTAACGACAACCGAAACGTTGGCGTTCTCAACCGCTTCCAGGCGCTGGGTTTGGGCGGTAATATAAATGGTTTGATAGCTCACCTGCCCCACCACAGGGCGCGCCGGAAAAGCGCGTACGGTGGCATTCAGCAAACCTTGCACACCGGCGTCAAAAACTGGCAAGAGCAGCTGTGGGTTTTCGTGTTGGAAGTTGAAATACCACCGGCCCAGGTCCGAAACCTTTACGCGCAATGCCGGGGGCAGGTCGGGCCGCCATTCAAGCCGTGCGTAGGTGAAGAACTGGACATACAAGCCATCGCGCTGCTCAACATTCGATATAGGTTCGCCCAGCGCCAATACCCCGCCTTGGGCTTCAAAAAACTCCAGGAACCGGGAACACACCATAAAACCGGTGGAAAAACTCCGGCACAGCCCGTCAGTAGAGCGCACAGGAATTCCCACGCCGCTGGCATAAGCCGATTGGCCCAGAGCAGTGACGATGATGCGCCGGCCGGGGGGCAGCTCTGGCAGATATTCGAACCGGGCCTTTTCGAAATATTGAATTAAGCGGTTGGTACGGGCGTCTTGATAAGATTCAGTAATGGGATTGCCATACACTAATTCGGGGTTTGGCACACTGAGGTACTGATCCAGAAACTCACCCGTCACCCGATGGCCGGTATCATATGGAATGCTCTCTGGTCCCCCTTGGGACAACGCGGATGGAGCCAAGCTAAGCAGCAGGCCAATCACCAACAGCAGCGTCAACAAACGCATTTTACGCATGCATTCATTATATGGTAAAGCCGCGCAAGTATCAATAGCCAGAAAGTCCTTTTAACGAGAATTTACTCGCTGGGAGCATATAAGTTAAATAACGCTGGCAAGTTGGCGGTAGAGGCCAAAATATCATCCGCGCCGGCGGCGCGCAATTCTAACTCATCACCAAAACCACACAGCACCCCCAGGGTCTGCGCGCCGGCGGCCCGTCCGGCGCGTATATCGGGGGTGGTGTCGCCCACCATCAGGCAGGTTTGCGGCGACACACCAAGCTGCCGCGCGGCCCACAGGATCGGATCGGGAAAAGGCTTGGTGTAGCGCGTGGTTTGCCCGGTGGCGATTGCCTTAAACAAGGGCGACAGGTGATTACCATCCAAAAAGGCCATGGTAGACCTTTCGGGGCGGGCGCTGACCACCGCCAGCGGAAAATGGACCGCCAGCAGGGTGAGCGCCTCCACCACCCCCGGAACCGGCGCCAAGGCGGTGGAAATCGGCGCGGGCGGAGTGACGGGCGGGGGCGCATCCGCCGGAGAGCGCGCGCTTGCAGAGCGAGATGCGTCCACCGCAGGCCAATTCGCAGCGCGGGGCGCGCTTGCAGGGCGGCCGGCGCGGGCGCGGCGCAGAGCGCCGGCCGCCCGCGCCGCCAGGTTATCCAAACCCAGGCGGTCGGCGTAATACAGCGCCAGGTTGCCGGGGTATTCCACCCCCATCACCAGGCGGCGAGCCGCCGCCGGACTATCGCGGCGGGGCAGCAAAAAAGCCGCCGGCTGCAAAAAGCGCGCCAGGCGCGCCACCCATTGATCGTCGGTGTCGCGCAACGTCCCGTCTATATCAAACAGAATTGCGCGCACACGCCCGGTATCTACAGCCATAGGCGGCTTAACTCCACAAAAATACCGCTGCTCCCAACACGCTCAATACGCTCAGCGTAATGCAAGCGACTAAAACGATCATTAAAAGCGAGATCAGGTAACGCGCCGGAATTGATTTCACCGCTGTTTGCCTCCTGCACCTACACCCGCGCTTTCACCCGATAAAGGCGGCGGGTTAATGTTAATCGGCCTGGGTTCTGCCGAACAGCGCCCCGGCGAGCAGCAGCACTGCGCCGCTCACCACCAGGCCCAAAACCACCCAAATCACAAAGCTGCCGCGCGGGGCGGTTTGAGAAACGGCCGCCGGAAGAGCCGCCCTAACTGCGCTGGGGCCGCTTTGTTCCACCAGGGCAGCCGCCGCCAGCGTTGGAACGAGCGTGTGCGCCGGGCGCGCTGTGGCGCTGGGGCGGGGCGTTTCATCCAGGGCGGTGGTCGCCAGTGCGCTATTCTCGGTAGGAACCGAACCCGGTGGGCGAATGATGATCTTCTGCCCTGGGGTAATAAAAGAACCGGTGTATAGGTTGTTAAGCCGCAGCAGTTCGTTAATATCCACCTTGTACAGCGCCGCGATGGTCCAAAGGGTTTGCCCGTCTTCAACCGGATGCACGATAGAGCCGTCGGGCAGGGCGGTAGCTAACTTGACCGAATTATCGGCGGGCGCAAGCGGGGATGAAGCAGCCCCGGCTGGGGCTGCGCCGCCGCTCCCGGCTGGGGCCGCGCCCACCGGGGCCGCGCCGCCGATCACCACCCCCACATCCAGGGTGAAATACACCGTGCCTGCGCCGCCCACGGCTACCCCCACACCGGCTTCCGTATGGCGGGTAGATAGCAGCGTGTTGAGGTGGATGGCATCGCCCTGCCACCAGTTGACCGCCGTCTGAGCCGAGGCGTTCATCCCGCTGTAAATATTCTCCACCACCGATACATCGGCTCCGCCGCCGTAGCCAGCCGCCAGGGCGCGGCTTTTAATATCCGAGCCGCCTGCGCCGCTATGGCTGGCCGAACCGCTGGAGGCCATATAGTTGCTGTGCGCCTGGGCCGCCGCCATCAACGCCCCATTAGCGGCGAAGGCTGGCAGCCCATTGGCGGCGCGCACACTGTTCACCGCCGCCAGCACCTCGTAAGCGCCTGGCCCAGCCGACGCGCCGCTCCCCGGCTTGGGGGTGCGAGTGGGTTTTGCGGCCCGCGCCGGGCTGCCGCCGAGCAGCAGCGCCCCCAGCAGCAGTAAACTCACCCCCACCAGCAGGCGGCGATAAACGGCCGAGCGGCCCGCGCGGCCAAGGCCCGGCCCGCGTCCCGCCGGATTGCCAGAACAAGTTCCACCCCGGGGGGCCGCATCTCGGCCTGCGGAAGATGGGTTACACCGGCGCGAGCGCCGGAGGGTGCTTTGTTGACCACGATTCATATTCATTCCAGTAAATTTTTCTCAGGCCGCGGGCAGCCAGAGGATAGAAACAACCCCATCCAGCTGCTAAGCGTCCTATCAGGATATTCTACCAGGGAGACCTCACGACCAGATTTTACCAGCAGCCGGTTAGGCGGCCCGGTTGGCGTCCAGCGTGGCTTAGCCAGCCTGGCGATGGGTTTGCAACCAGTTCACAATTTGGTCGGGGGTGCGGGTGTTCAGCACGTTCTGCGGCCCCACCCACGCTCGCCGCGCCGAAGCCACGCCAAAGAAGAGTAAATCCATATCACCGGCGCTGTGTGAATCGGTGTTAATGGTTAACAAAATGCCCAGCTCTATCGCCCGGCGGGCGTAGGTATCGTTCAGGTCGAGGCGGGCCGGGTGGGCGTTAATCTCCAAGGCCAGACCCAATTCTTTGGCGGCTGCAAACACCGCTTCCATGTCTAAATCGGCCCCTTCGCGATTGGGCAGCAGCCGCCCGGTGGGGTGACCGATAATATCGACATGCGGGTTGTGCATGGCCTTCAACAGGCGCTCGGTTACCTGGGCGCGCGGCTGGCGCAAACTAGAATGCAGCGAGGCGACCACCACATCCAGCCCCGCCAAAACCTCGTCGGGCAAATCCAGGCTGCCATCGGCCCGAATTTCCACTTCGCAGCCTTGCAGCAAACGAATGCCGTCTCCTAACTCGGCCTGGGCGGCGTCGATCTCCAGGCGTTGGGCGTAAATCTCATCCGGGGAAAGGCCACCCGCCACCCCCAGGCCAGCCGAATGATCGGTAATCGCCAGGGTCAGCCGGCCGCGCTGCATGGCGGCGCGCCCCATTTCGATAATCGAAAGCCGTCCGTCGCTCCAGGTGGTGTGGGAATGCAGTTCGGCGCGTATGTCCTCCACGCTAAGCAGGCGCGGCAAGCGGCCTTGTAAGGCGGCTTCGATCTCGCCCCGGTCTTCTCGCAGCTCGGGGGGGATGAAAGGCAAACCCAGCCGGTCGTACACTTCGGCTTCCGTGGCGCATAAAATTTCGCTGCCATCCGGCAGAAGGAAGGATTGGTCGGATAGAGACAGACCCTGCTTTTGAGCCATCTCGCGCAGGCGCACGTTGTGGTCTTTGGAGCCGGTGGCATACAACAAAGCCGTGCCAAAGCGCGCGGGGGGGTGCACCCACAGTTGGGCGCGCACATTATGCGCAAACTCCACCGAGGCTTTGGTTTCTCCCTGGCCTAGCACCCGCACCACATCGGGTCGCCCCACAAATGCTTCAATAATGGGGCGCGAATCGACTGCCGCGGCGGCCAGATCCAGGTCTCCCACGGTGTCGCGCATCCGCCGCAAACTGCCGGCAGGTTCTACTGCGGCCACGCCGGGCACAGCGCGCAGCTGCGCCAAGAGTTCTTGCGCCAGCGGCCAGGCCCGCCCCAGGGTGATGCGGTCTCCGCGGCGTTTAACCGCCTCAATCCCGGCCAGGATGCGCCCCTCCGATTTTTCCCCCATGCCGGCCAGGCTGCGCAATCGCCCATCCTTGGCCGCGGCTTCTAATTCCGCCAGGTTCTTAATTCCCAATTCTTTCCAAAACATGCGCGCCTTTTTGGGGCCAACATCGCTCACTTCCAGAAGTTCCACCAGGCTGGCAGGCATTTCGGCTTCCAGCTTTTCCAGAAACTCTAATTTGCCGGTGCGGAACAATTCATCCATCTTCTCAGCGATGGCTTTGCCCACACCAGGAATTTCTTCCAGGGCGCCGCTGCGCCAATAATCGGCAGCCGGTCGGCCCAGCCCCAAGAGATTATCGGCGGCCTTACGATAGGCGATAATCTTGTAAATGATCTCGCCCTTAATTTCCAGCAAATCGCCAATGCGGGTAAATATATCCGCTAACTGCGCATTCGTGAGGAGTTCGGGTTCATCAGCCATAATGTGATTCTATCATACCGCGAAGACATGTTTGGGGGGCTAAATTAAGGTATGATTGAAGGGATGGTTAACGAACGGCAAAAATGGATTGCGGCGGGGTTGGCGGCGTTGGCGCTGGTGGGGCTGGGGGGGCTTTGCCTGCTTTCTGGGGCGGGCGTGTATCTAACCCGCCGGCCGGCGGCGCTCGTCCCCTTAACGGCTGGGGCGCTTATGCCCACGCCTGCCGCCACCCTACCCGAAACCGCCTCCCCCAGCCGCACACCGGCGGTGGGGCCAACCGGGTTGGCCGGGGCGGCCACGCGCCCGGCAGCCACCGCCGCCGCAGCCGCGTTGCAAATTGGCGATCCCCTTTCCGCCACCCTCACCCTCATCGCCGCAACGCTGCTGCCGGCGCCCAACTTCGCCGCCGGCGGAGGCGATGTGTGGTGCCTGCCCTGGAATGCGCCGGCGCAGCCCGCTCAGGTGACGGATGTGCTCGATGGCGTGACCATCGAAGTAGATGTCAACGGTGTGCGCCAACAAGTGCGCTATATCGGCGTCTCTCTCCTAGACTATACGCAAGACGACAGCTTGTGGAGCCGCGCCCTGGCCGCTAACCGCCGCCTGGTGCAGGGGCAGCGCGTTACCCTGATTAGCGATGTGCAGCTGCAAGATGACCAAGGACGCTGGCTGCGTTATGTGCTGGCGCAAGGGCGTTTTGTGAACGCCGATTTAGCCGCGGCGGGTTATGTAAGCGCCGCAAGCGCCCCGCCCAACACCCGCTGCGATGCCCTGTTGCTGGAGGCCGAAGGGCGCGCCCTGGCCGGCAGCCTGGGCTTGTGGCAGCCCACTTCCACCGCCACGCGCACTCTCATCCCCCTGCCCAGCCCCACCATCGGCAACGTGGGTCTGGCGACAATCACCTTCTTGGTGCAGCGCGGCTCTTTGTGGCGAGAACCGGAAGAGTTCGTGGAGATACGCAATGACAGCGACGGCCCGCTAAACCTGGAGAACTGGACGCTTAACGACGAAGACCGGCACGTGTTCACCTTTCCCCGCTTTATCTTGGGGGAAGGGCAAATGTGCCGGGTCTATACGAACGAATATCACGCTAAATCTTGCGGCTTTTCTTTCAACAGCCCATCGCCGATTTGGGATAACGATGGCGAATGCGCCTATCTCAAAGACCCGCTTGGCCGTGTCGTGTCCACGTTTTGCTATAACTAGCGCACCATGCGCAGCGCCACCCAATCGCCAATTTGCTTGCGTTCGGCCAATCGCAGGTGACGGCGCTCAGCGGCGGCTTGCACATCGCCGGCCTGTTCGGCCAGGATGCCGCTCAAAATCAGGCTGCCGCCAGGGGTTAAGGTCTGATCCAGACCTTCATCGAGCAGCTTGATTAATACCGGAGCCAGGATATTGGCGAACACCACCGGGGCCTGGCTAAAGCTGTATTGCCCGGCCAACACCTCCGCCAGCGACCCCAACCCTAGCTCCAGCTGTTGTGTCGTGGCGTTGGTCTGGGCGTTATCTTGCGAGGCGTGGATCGAATCAGCGTCAATATCCACACCCACGGCGCGGCGGGCGCCCATCAGCAGAGCGGCAATGGCTAAGATGGCCGTACCGCAGCCCACATCAATCACGTTCCAATCGCCGCGCAGCTCGTCGGCGGCGCTTTCTAGCAGCTCCAGGCACAGCTGGGTGGTGGGATGTGTGCCCGTGCCAAAGGCCATCCCCGGATCGATGCGAATGGCAATGCGCGACGGGTCGGGCGCTTCTAACCAGGCTGGCACAATCATCAACCGCCGCCCAATGGCAATCGGACGGTAGTGCTGCTTCCAAGATTCAGCCCAGTTAACCCGCCCAATCGATTGAAACTGCGCTTCGGGCAGCGGGCGAATGCGCCCCAAATACCACAACCCCTCCTCAATGCGGCGGCGGGTGTCTTCCAGGCGTTCATCCACCGGAATATAGCCAAACACGCGCAGCGGCCCCACGGCATGGCCTTCAGAATCGTCCATATTCGCGGAAACGCTGGTGCTTTCGATCACCACACCATCGGGGAGATAACGCGCCAACACCTCCGCCACCGATTCCGCCATTTCGCCGTCTACCGTGAGAGAAACTTCAATCCAGCTATCCATGCTGCTCCTGTGGGGCGTTAGAACCCCAGCGTTTCTTTTACCCAGTCAAAAAAGCCGCGTTCGGCGGGGAGAACTTCACTATCCATGGTCTCGGCCAGTTTTTCCAACAGATCGCGCTGCTCGGCGGTGAGATGTTTAGGCACTTCCACATTAATCATAATGCGCTGGTCGCCGCGTCCGCTGGCGCGCAAGCGCGGCACACCGCGGCCCTTTAAGACCAGGGTAGCGCCGGGCTGTGTGCCAGGCGGGATGATAAGCTTAGCCATAACATCTTCTACCGTGGGCACTTCCACCTCGGCCCCTAATGCCGCCTGGGCATAATTTATTTTGAGATCGAGGTTAATATCAAAATCGTGACGGCGGAAATACTTATGCGGCTGCACCTGGATGAGAATAAAGAAGTTGCCGGCCGGGCCGCCGTTTTCGCCAGGTTGACCTTCACCTGCCAGGCGAATTTGATTGCCCGAATCGACGCCGGCCGGGATGGGCACATTCTTGCGGACGGTTTTGCGCTCTAACCCGCTTCCATTGCACTGCGAGCAGGGCGAGGAAATTAACGTCCCATGGCCGCGACAAGTGGGGCAGGTGGAAACCTGCACCATGGAACCCAAGATGGTTTGGCGCACCTGGCGCACTTCCCCGGCTCCCTTACAGGTGGTGCAGGTGGTGGGCTTAGAACCGGGCTTAGCGCCGCTGCCGGCGCACACCGAACACACCTCGTCGCGCGTAAATACGATTTCCTTCTCTACCCCGAAAACGGCTTCTTTAAAAGTCAGTTCCAGGCGATAGGATAAATCGGCCCCGCGGCGGGGAGCGTTGCGCATCTGCTGCGAGCGTCCGAAGCCGCCCAGGTTGAACAGATCGCCCAGAATGTCCGACCAATCCATGTTGTTCATATCGGGCATGCCGCTCCCATTGCGCACCCCGGCATGACCAAAGCGATCATAAGCGGCGCGCTGGTCGGGGTCGGAAAGGATGGCGTAGGCTTCGTTAATTTCTTTGAAATTTTCTTCGGCGTCGGGCGCTTTATTCACATCCGGGTGAAATTGGCGCGCCAAACGCCGGAAGGCGGCTTTCAGCTCTTCCGGCGTGGCGCTGCGAGGCACCCCCAGAACTTCATAGTAATCGCGTTGTGCCATGGTCCTCGCTGAGTTTACAGGTTACGAACGGAACTCGCCGTCCACTACATCTTCGCCGGCCGGGCCGCTGTCGCCGCTGGGGCCGGTTTCGCCGCCCGCCGGCGCGGTGGGGCCTTCTTGCTGGTAGGCCGCTGCCCCAACCTGCTGTAAAACCTGGCTCAGAGCTTCGGTGGCCTGGCGAATCGCTTCGGTGTCTTCGCTGCCGAGCAGCTGCCGCACACTGGCCGCCTGGCTTTCCACCTTCTGGCGCAGATCGGCGGGCACTTTATCGCCCAAATCGCGCAGCACCTTATCGGCGGAATAGGCCATGTTATCGCCATTGTTACGCGCCTCAATCAGCTCCTTGCGCTTGCGGTCTTCATCGGCGTGAATTTCGGCGTCTTTGCGCATCTGCTCCACTTCGCGCTCGTTTAGGCCCGAAGAGGCGGTGATGGTGATATGTTGGCTGCGCCCACTGGCCTTATCGGAGGCCGTGACTTTGATAATACCATTGGCGTCGATATCAAAGGTGACTTCGATTTGCGGGATGCCACGCGGGGCGGGGGGAATGCCATCCAAAATAAATTTGCCCAGCGACTTATTATCCGCCGCCATGGGGCGTTCGCCCTGCAGCACGTGAATTTCCACCTGCGACTGGCTATCCGAAGCGGTGGAGAAAATTTGGCTTTTGCGGGAGGGAATGGTCGTGTTGCGCTCAATCAGAGGGGTGCTCACGCCGCCCAGAGTCTCTACCGAAAGGGTCAGGGGAGTCACATCGAGCAGCAAAATATCCTTAACTTCGCCGCTTAGCACACCGGCCTGGATGGCTGCGCCAATCGCCACAACTTCATCGGGGTTGACGCCTTTGTGCGGCTCCTTATTGAACAGGCGGCGCACGGCTTCTTGCACGGCGGGCATACGCGTCATCCCGCCCACCAGCACCACCTCGCTGATCTTGGAGGTTTCCATCTCGGCGTCTTTAATCGCCTGGCGCACCGGCTCAAGCGAGCGGTCGATCAGGTCTTGGGTGAGCTGCTCGATCTTGGCGCGGGTTAGGGTCATCACCAGGTGCTTCGGGCCGCTGGCGTCGGCAGTGATATAAGGCAGGTTAATTTCGGTCTGCATCACGGTGGAAAGCTCGATCTTCGCTTTCTCGCCGGCTTCGCGCAGGCGCTGCAGAGATTGGCGATCTTTGCGCAGATCAATGCCGGATTGATGCTGAAACTCGGTAGCCAGGTATTCGACAATGCGATGATCGAAATCGTCGCCGCCCAAGAAGGTATCGCCGCTGGTAGAGCGCACCTGGAACACGCCGTCGCCCACGTCCAGCACCGAGATGTCGAAGGTTCCGCCGCCCAGGTCGTAAACGGCTATCACCTCGTCCTTCTTCTTATCCAGGCCATAGGCCAGGGAAGAAGCGGTGGGTTCGTTGATGATACGCAGCACTTCCAAGCCGGCGATCTTACCGGCGTCTTTGGTGGCGTTGCGCTGAGCATCGTTAAAATAAGCCGGAACCGTAATAACCGCTTGCGTAACCGGCGACCCCAAGAAGGCCTCGGCGTCGGCGCGCAGCTTCCCCAAAATCATGGCCGAGATCTCCGGCGGGGAATATTCCTTACCGTCCAAAATCACGCGCACGTCGCCATTTGGCGCTTCGGCCACCTTATAAGGCACCCGGGCGATGGCTTGCTGCACTTCCGCATCCTTAAATTTGCGCCCCATGAAGCGCTTGATCGAAGAAATGGTGTTCTCCGGGTTCACCACGGCCTGGTTGCGGGCCACGCGCCCGATGAGGCGTTCATGATTCTTGTTAACTGCCACGACCGAAGGAACCAGCCGTTCCCCTTCGGCGGAGGGAATCACGGTAGGTTCGCCGCCTTCCATTACCGCCACAACTGAGTTGGTGGTTCCTAAGTCGATGCCAATGATTTTTGCCATAATATCCTCCGAAAATTGAACAACGATGGGTTGAAAAAGCCATCGCCCCCTTAGCGGGCGACACGCACGGTGGCCGGGCGCAATACCCGGTCGCCCATGAGATAACCTTGCTGAAGAACTTCGATGATTTGCCCGCTTTCATGTTCTGGGCTATCTTCCATTGCCACGGCTTCATGCAGGTTGGGATCGAACATTTCGCCCAAAGCTGGCATGGGTTTTACGCCTTCACTATCCAAATACTGCAGCAGCTTCCGATAAATCAACTCGATGCCATCGGCCCAAGCCGCCGACTGACCCTTGGTAGGGCGGTGTTTAAGGGCGCGCTCCAGGTCATCGACCACGCTGAGATAGCGCTTAACCACGTTCGCCGTGCAGGTTTGGTAGACTGTGGCCTGCTCGCGTTCGATGCGCCGCTTGTAATTAGTAAACTCGGCCAGCGAGCGCTGCCAACCTTCCAGGTTCACCTGGGCTTCTGCTTGAGCCTGGGTAAGCCGGCTTTGCAGGTCTTCCAATTCGGCGTCTAGTTCGCCGTCATCATGGGAGATGGGGGTCTGTTCATAATTATCTGTCATAACGGATGATTACTCCTGTTCTTCATTTAGCATATCTTCCACCAACTCGCTTAGCAAGTTAGACATAAAGCGCACGGTAGAGATGGTGCGGCTGTAGGGCATGCGCATTGGCCCCAAAACACCCAGTGTGCCGGTGGTTAAACCCGGAACGCCGTAACGCGCCAGCACCACCGAGCAATCGCGCAGCTCTTCCCAGGCGCCTTCGCCGCCGATCAACACCTGCACCCCGTTGTGCTCACCGGCCAACACCGTGCGGTGCAACAAGTCTTCCAGCAAGGGGCGTTCTTCAAACAAACGCAGGGCTTTGCGCGCATTTTCAACCTCGCCAAATTCCGGCTCAGCCAACACATGCGTCAGGCCGTCGCGATACAGCTCGCCCATACGCACTTGTTCGCCGCGGCGCATTTCGTCCAGCACCAGGCGGCGAATATCGGTCTCCAGCGCGCCCTGCGGGGCTAACAAAGCCGATACCAGGTCGCTGTTCAAACCGGGGGCCAGTTGATTGAGATAGCCAGCCACCGCCGAAAGCTGCTCTTGCGAGACCGGCTCGGCCAGGGTTAACATCTGTTGAACCACCTCGCCGCCCGAAAGCACCAACACCATCAAGACCTGGCGTCCACGGGTCGAAATCAATTCCAGGTGCTTGAAGACCGGGCGGTCGGGATGGGGGGCGGTAACCAAAGACGCCGCCTGGGATTGATGCGCCAGCACCGACGCCGCCAGACGCATCCAACGATCCAGATCGGCCCCCACCTGGTAGAACTGGTGGGTGATGGTGCGCTTGGTGGGCGCTGGTAGATCGGTGTTGCCCATCAACTGGCGCACAAAATAGCGGTAGCCCTCTTCCGAAGGCACTCGTCCGGCGGAGGTGTGAGGTTGACGCAGGTAGCCCTGCTCGGTAAGCGCCATCATTTCGTTGCGCACGGTTGCAGAGCTAAATTCCAGGCCATAGTGTTTTACCAGGTGCACCGAACCCACCGGTTGGGCGGTTTCGATATAATCGCGTATCACCAGGGCCAGGATAAATTTTTGGCGTTCTGTTAATTCATTCATCTCTAACGCCTCTACGAAAATTAGCACTCAAAGAGCGAGAGTGCTAACACAACAGATTGAATCATAACATGTGGTAAAAAGTGTGTCAAGCGGGCCATGAATTTCTAACACAAAGTTAACTCCGCCATCTAAACTGCAAGGACATCTTCACAAGGAAGGCCGGCCGCCCTACGCTGCGGCCGAGAAAAGATAGCCGGCGCATCCGCCCGCCAGAAATCTCCCCCATCGAGACAGGCAATTCATCTTTCTCAGGCATGTTAAAACCGGTATAATCAAGCATATCGACGTAAAATTCGCGTATAGAGGAGGCGCTAGTGGAAATACTAGGCATCGACATTGGCGGCACAGGCATCAAAGCCGCGCCGGTGGATACCCAAACCGGCGAATTGCTGGCGCCGCGCAAGCGCATTGTCACCCCACAACCCTCCTTGCCCGAACCGGTGGGCCAGGTGGTGGCGCAGCTGGCCGAAGCGTTTGAATGGAAGGGCTGGATTGGCTGCGGATTTCCTGCCGTGGTGATGCACGGAAAGGTAATGAGCGCCGCCAATATCTCTAAGAAATGGATTGGCGTAGACGCGGCCGCCTTGCTCACCAAAACAACCGGCTGCCCCACCTGGGTGCTGAACGACGCCGACGCCGCCGGTATGGCGGAGGCCGACTTTGGCGTAGGCCGCAATGTCGCCGGTTCGGTGCTTATCATCACCATCGGCACAGGTTTAGGCACGGCGCTGTTTGTGGATGGACGCCTGGTTCCCAACCTGGAGCTGGGCCACATTGAACTCGATGGGCAGGACGCCGAAGCTATCGCCTCCGACGCCGCCCGCCGCCGCGATGATCTTTCATGGAAGAAGTGGGGCAAACGCTTCAACCGCTACCTGGCGCAGCTAGAAATGCTGCTCTCGCCCGAACTGATTATCTTAGGCGGCGGCGGCAGCAAAGACTTTGAAAATTATCGCCAATATCTCACCACGCGCGCAGAAGTTAAACCTGCCCAATTATTGAATAACGCCGGAATAGTAGGAGCTGCCATGGCTGCACAATTGCACTTTGCCGAGATGGGCCAACCCGAACCGGAAAGCCGGCCCCAACCCGACGGCCCCAAGAAAGAAGGGGGACACACCAGCAAAGAGGGCCGTGAACTGGAAGAAGAGATGAAGAACGATCCCAAACGCCCTGGCGTCGAAGATAACACCTTCGAAGTCATCGACCCAAACACAGAATTGACCCCCGGCTAAGCAGACCGCCCGGCGCGCCCGGCGGCCCCACACCGGTGGGCGCGCCGGCAGGCTTCAACGCTGCCCTCCGCCAGGCGAGGTCGCTGTGCAAGCGGCGGTCGCTAAGCGATGTGACCGCGGTAAGATCAAGCGTTTTTCAGGCAAAATGAGGTGCTAATTTGGAATTTAGCCGGCAGGCTGGGGTGGCGCTGCTCGACAGTGCGCTTTTGTTAGGGTGCGCGATGTATGCCATGCGCCGGCAAGCATTTCGCCCCCAAACGGCGCGCCTGGCGGTCATCTACGCCCTGCTGGCCGCCGGTTGGGCGGCGCTGCACGGCCTCGCCGCCCCCGGCGGATGGTTGGCCGCATCACCCTTCCTGCTGCTCAGCAGCCTGCCCTGGCTGGGCTTACTAACACTCAGCATGTTCTTCCTGCTCTTCACCCGGCTTAGCCTGGGTTACGAGCAACATTGGTGGGCATGGGCGGCGGCGGCCGCCGCCTGGCCCACGCTGGGCCTGGCCGCCGCATCTGGCTTGCTGCATTTACCCGACCGATTGGTTTTCGCAAACGGCGCAACCCTCACCTTGCCCGCCCTGCTGCATGCTTGGGTTATCTTTGGCTGGGCGTGGGCGTCGGCGCTTAGCATTTTCCTGACGCTGCAGGCGCTGCGTCAATCCTCGCGCTTTTTCACCCTCAGCTCATATTGGGTCATCGTCTTGTTAGTGGGCCTGCCAGGCGACGCCCTCTACCTGTGGCAGCCCAGCCTGGCCGGCCTGGTGCTGCGTTCAATCGCCGCCGGCCTGGCCGTTTTCGCCGCCGGCTCGCCGCGCATGCCCGAAGTAAACCATGTGCTGCGTCACTGGCTCAGCCGATTGATCTATTTTTTGCTGGCGGCATTGATTTTCACCGGTCTATTTGGCCTGGTTTGGCTAACCGCGCAAGCCCGCCCTGGTTTGCCCGGCTTGTGGGTGGCGCTGGCCGCCGCGCTGCTCACCGCTTTGCTCATCGATCCGGCGCTGCTGCGCGCCCGCCGCCTGCTCAAACGCTTGATCATCGGAGCCGCCGAAATCCCCAACTCCAACAATATCTTACGCCAGTACAGCCAATCTATCACCAATATCCTCGACTTGAATTTGTTAGCCACGGTGGCCGTGGCGACCACCAGCGAGTTATTGGAAGTTAAGCGTGGTTTCGTCTTCCTGGTGGATTATGAAAAAACCGACCAGGGAGCGGTCTTTCAGGTGCGCGGCGTAAAGGGCATGGGCAACACCGATCCGCAGCCGGGGCAGTTCAGCGAATCCAGCCCCCTGGCCGCTTACTTTCGCGATGCCTGTAAACCGATTACCCAAGCCGAGATCGACACCCAGGCGCGCTTCAAAAACATTCCCCCGGCCGAGCGCGTGTGGCTCGACCGCCTGAGCGTGGATGTGTTCAGCCCCATCTATGCCAAAAACGAATGGATCGGTCTGCTGGCCTTGGGGGCGAAGGGCAGCGGACGCGCCTACAGCCCGCGGGAGCTTAACTTATTAGCCACCATCGCCGACCAAACCGCCATCGCACTGGAGAATATCCGCCTGGTGGAAGGCCTCGTGCGCCTAAACAACGACTTCCGCCGAGCCTACACCGCCCTCGACGCCGCCAACCGCAACCTGGAACGCCTCGATAAAACCAAGTCCGATTTCATTAGCATCGCCTCGCACGAGCTGCGTACCCCACTCACGCTGATCTCCGGCTCCAGCCAAATGCTGCTCGATGACCCCGATTTACAAAAGAATGCTTACTATAAGCAAATGCTCTCCAAACTGGCTGCCGGAGCGCAGCGGTTGCACGAGATCGTAGACAGTATGCTCGATGTGGCGAAAATCGATACCCGCGCCTTAGAATTGGAACCGCAGCCAGTTTCGCTGCTCAACCTGATCGAGAACGTGTTGAAAGACCTGGAAAAGGAAGCCCACGAGCGCAAACAAACCATTCATGTGCAAGACCTGGAAGATCTGCCGCCGGTGGCAGCCGACCAACCGGCCCTCAAAAAAGCCTTCCATCACCTGCTGGTGAATGCCATCAAATACACCCCAGATAATGGAACCATCACCATCTCGGGCAAGCGTTTACCACCCGACGGCGACACCTTTCGGAATGGGGCAGTGGAGATTATCATCCGCGACACCGGCATCGGCATCGATCCGCGCTTCCAAGAACTCATTTTTAGTAAATTCTATCAAACCGGAGAACTGGCCCTGCATTCCACCGGCAAGACTAAGTTCAAGGGCGGTGGGCCAGGCCTGGGGTTATATATCACCCGCGGCATCATTGTCGCCCATCATGGAAAAATTTGGGTGGAAAGCGCTGGCTACAGCGAGGAAGATTGTCCCGGCAGCCGGTTCCATGTGGCGCTGCCCCTGAAGAAAATGTAACCGGCCAACGCAGCGTATGGATCCGGCGGCGAGGCTGCGGTCTCGATTTCCCCAGGCAAATTCCAAGATATAACCGGCGGGCGGGCGTACGTTGTCGTCGCTCTCACCGTTTGCCGCCGGTTTCGATCATCGCCGCGGTTGGATGAACCGCGTTCGTCACACAATCCTTGCGCGCACATCTAAAGCCACTGCGCCCTGCTCCAACACACGCAGCGGATTAATCTCCACCTCCGCCAACTGAGGCAGCTCGGCGCTAAGCTGCGCCAGCCGCGCCAACACATCGATCACCGCCGCCCGGTCGGCAGGCGGCAGGTGGCGAAACCCCGCCAACCGACGCCCCGCCCAGGTGCTTTGCAGCAGGTGATCCATATCGGCCGGGGTGAGCGGAGCCAGGGCGAAGGCCACATCTTTCAGGCCGTCCACCTCCACCCCGCCGGAGCCAAACATCACCAGCGGCCCAAATTGGGCATCGTAGAGCGCCCCCACAATCACCTCTTGGCCGGCGGGCAGCATCGGCTGGATATGCGCGCCGAGTAAGCGCGCCTGGGGTTGGCGAGCGGCGGCGTTGGCAGTTACGGTAACAAAGGCGGCGGCGGCGGCTTCGGGACGATCAATTCCCAGGCGCACCCCGTCCACGTCCGATTTATGTAAAATATCCGGCGAGGCCACCTTCACCGCCACCGGAAAACCCATCTGCCGGGCAAGTTGGGCGGCCTGCCGGGCGGTGGCGGCTAAATGCGGCACGGGGGCGGCAATGCCCACGACCTTCAACAAGCGGGCTGCAATTTCAGTAGGCAAAAAACCATCCTCGGAGGCAGGGTTCGAGGCCAGATAAGCCTGCAGCACAGCTCGCGCCGCCGCCATCTGCTCGGGAGAGATGGGCAGCAGGGAGGTCAGGTTGCGCCCCTGGAACTGAGCGCGTCGGTAGAGCGCCCCCAGGGCCGAGGCCGCCCGCTCAGGGAAGCGATACTCCGGCACACGTCCGGCGCGTAAATGCTCCACCGCTTCTTGAATCAGGCGCTCGCCCATCAGCGCCACCACCACCGGCTTATTGGCGGCAGCCGTCACCGGAATGATGGCCTTAGCCACTGCTCCGGCGGTATACATGGGCGGCGGGGGGCAAATCACCATGGCGGCATCCACCAGGGGGTCGGCCAACAAAATGCGCAGCCCGGCGGCGTACTGCTCCGGCGAGGCCGAGGCTAACATATCAACCGGGTTATGCAAACTGGCCGCGGGGGGCAGCACCTCGGCCAGGGCGGTCACACTGAAGGCGCTCAACTCGGCCAGGCGCAGCCCATTCAATTCCAAAGCATCGGCGGCGGTCACGCCGGGGCCGCCGGCATTGGTTAACACCGCCACGTGCGGCCCATTCAGCGGCGGACACCAGGCCAGCGCCCGCGCCCAATCGAACATCTCTTCGCTGGTCTCAGCGCGCAGCACCCCGCAGCGGCGAAAGGCCGCCGCGTAGGCGCTCTCGGCGCCGGCCAACGCCCCGGTGTGCGAAGCCGCCGCCCGCTGCCCCCCGGCAAAACGCCCCACTTTCAGGGCGATGATGGGCTTCTCCTGCGCCACCCGCCCGGCTGCGTGCACAAACTCCCGCCCATCGCGCACACCTTCCAGGTACAGGGTCAAGACCCGCGTAAAGGGATCGGCGGCAGTCAATTCCAGCATTTCGGTCTCGCACACGTCCACCTGGTTGCCCAGGCTCACCAGGCGCGATAGCCCAAAGCTGTTGCCGCGCGCCCAATCAATCACCGCCGCGCAGATCGCGCCCGAATGCGACAAAAAAGCCACCTCGCCCGCCATGGGGCCGGGCGGCGGCAGAAAGGTGGCGTCGATGGGCAGGTGGGTATCCAGCAAACCGATACAGTTGGGGCCAATCAGGCGCATGCCGTAGCGCCGCGCCGTCTCCAGGCAGGCGTCTTCCAGGGCCGCGCCTTCGGGGCCGGTCTCGCGAAAGCCGCCCGACCCCAAGATAACCGCCCGAATGCCGCGTTGGCCGCAGGCCGCCAGCGCCGCCGGCGTTTCACCCGCGGGGATGAGCAACACGGCCATATCCACCGGGTCGGGAGCTTCGGCAATCGAAGGCAGCAGCCGGTGCCCCATTAGCATACCGCCTTTGGGGTTAATCAGATGCACCACCCCAGGGTAGTTGCTATACAGCAGATTGCGCGCCAGGCCATAACCTAGCTTGGTGGGGTTGGTCGAAGCCCCAATGACCGCCACACCACGTGGGGAGAAGAAAGGGGTCAGTGTCATAATTATTTCAAGGATGATCAGGAGGTTGGTAAAACGACTGTAAAAATGCTGCCGCCGCCCAGCTGGCTTTCCACGCCAATCCGTCCAGCATGCTGCTTGATGATGCGATGGGTGACCGACAGCCCCAGCCCGGTGCCGCGACCGGGGGCCTTGGTGGTGTAAAACGGGTCGAAGATGCGTGTCAGCTGGTCGGGGGGAATGCCGCGCCCGTTATCAGCCACGATCACCTGGATGCCTCCATCCACTCGCTGAGCGCTGATTTTGATTTCCGCCGGGCTTTTATCCAAGGCGTCAATCGCGTTCAAGAGCAAGTTCAGCCAGACACTTTGCAACTGATCGTAGCTTGCCAGGATGGCCGGGAGGGCCGGGTCGGGAGTAAATAGAAGGTGAACGCCGCGGGCCAGCAGTTCATGTTGGATCAATTCAAGGGCGCGCTCAATGGTTTCGTTAATATCTGTGAGGCCCAAATGGACTTCTTCTTTGCGCGCAAAATCTAGCAGGTTATGCACCACCTGAGCGGCGCGTGCGCCAGCGCGCGCGATTAAATCCACCGATTCTTGCATATCGGAGTGCAGCGGCAGTTCGCGGTGAAGGATTTGGGCATTGGCGATGATGGCCGTGAGCGGATTATTAATCTCATGCGCTACACCGGCGGCCAACTGCCCAATGGCAGCCAGCTTCTCGGATTGGGTGAGCACCGCTTCCAGGCGGCGGCGCTCGGACAGGTCTTGTTCCACCAAAATTGCCTGGCTCACCCGTTCCTGGTCGCCGGGGATGGGGTAGGCGCTAATCTCCCAATCATAGGCCATTTCATCGGCGGTATAGCGATGCTCTTCACGCTGGGTGACGCGCCCATCCTCGAGCGTTTCACGGACGCGGCAACCGGGGCACGGGCTAGCGCGCCCAAACAGCGCCGTGTAGCAAATTTGCCCAACCAGCGCCTGGGGCGGTTTTTCAACCTGGCTCGCTCGCCGCAAATTAACCGCTTCCAGGCGGTAATCTTGATTAATAATATAAAGACTGGTGGGCAAATGATCGAACAGCGCCCGCAGGGTATTGCGCGAGGCCAGCAGTTCCCAACGCCCGGCTTCCAGGTCGGCATTCGCCACCTTAAGCTGCTGCACCATGCGGGCGCCATGCAGCAGGGCTGCGGCTTGCGCCGCCAGCATCCGCAGCAAGGCTTCATCAAAAGCGTCAAAATCTCCGCCGCGGCGGTTGATTAAACGCAGCAGGCCAAAGGACTGCCCGTTAATCAGCATGGGGGCAACCAGCAAATTACGCACCGGGCGGTCGCCCCAGCCATCCACTAACAGATCAAAGCGCGCATCCAGTGCGCCCAGGTCTGCGCGCTGCACCTGGCAGGTGCGCAGCGCCTCGCGCCCTACCCCGCCCCCTTCAATGGGCATAATTTGATAAATCCAGCGTGGGCTGGATTCAGAAATCAGCACTTTGCTGATCATCCATCCGTCTTCCGGTTGGTTAATCAGGGTCAAACCACCGGCTTCACATTCGAAAATTTCACAGGCGCGCCGCGCCAGCATCACGTCCATGTCTTCAATATCACTGCCGGCAGCAGGCAGCGAAAAAGGAAGCTGGGCGACTTCGGTTTGCAAAACAGCCAGCAGATGGGCGCGATGCAGCATGTCTTGCTCACGGAGAGATGGGGAAGCGGCTTCTGTCATCACAGGTTCACCATGCGCTCTCACTCCCATTCGCCCCTACTAATCCACAGCGCCGCAAAACGCCCCAAGCCCATGGGGCTTGCCATCATACACAGTAACCCTGGCCCGGAATGGTGCGAATAAAGGTAGGCGCAGCGGGATCATCCTCAATCCGATTGCGCAGCGTTTTAATGTGCACCCGCACCAGGTCGGGACTGCCCTTCCCGCTGGGAAAATCCCACACTTCATCGAGCAAACGCGCCGGCGAAAAGGTCTCGCCGGGATGCATCATCAGGTGATAGAGCAAATCGTACTGAAGCGGGGTCAGGCGCACCTTGCCATGGGTTGGAGTATAAAGCTCAAAAGTGCGCGTGTCTAGGGTGAAGGCGGCCACTTGCAGGCAGTGCGGCCCCACCGGCGGGTGAGGTTGCGGGTCTACCGACGGGGCGGGGGTGGCATTGGCCGGCATGGTGCGGCGCAAAATGGCGCGCACCCGGGCGGTCAGCTCATCTACATTAAAAGGCTTACACAAGTAATCGTCTGCGCCGGCCATAAAGCCGTTGATCTTGTCTTGCGGCTTCACTTTCGCAGTCAAGAACAAGATCGGAATATGGCGCAAAAGAGGGTCGGAGCGCATGGCCTGGCACACCTGGAAGCCATCCATCACCGGCATAATAATATCTAAAATAACCAGGTCGAAAGGCGACTGCGCGGCGAGAGAAAGCCCCTTCTCGCCACGTGGGGCGAGCGTCACGCAAAATTCATCACTGCGCAAACTGCGCTCGATGGTGCGGGCCACGATATAGTCATCTTCAATCACAAGTATATTGGCCGGCATGGCTAAGCCTCAAATATCGGAAAGAATACCCGTAAAATTGTATCATGCTCAGGGCTGCATTCAGCACTAATTCGCCCATTATGCTGGCGCACAATCTCACGGCAAATGCTCAGTTCCAACCCTGCGCCGCGCCCGCCTGTTGGGCCAACGAAGTTGGGTTCAAACACCGCCGCCAGCTGATCGGCGGGTATGGGCAGTCCATTATCCCTCACTTCCACAATCACCTCGTTTGGGGCGCTTAGGCGAGAGATGACGCGCAAACGCCCTTGGGTGTAAGCCGGGGCGGCGGCCTTGATGGCATCGCGCCCCAGCAATAACAAGTTAACCCACAAGTTTTCCAGGTGGCTAAAACTTCCCAAAATCGGCGGAAGGTCTTCCTGCAAATCGGTTTCCAACCGCCCCCCCACCGCCTCCACCCCGGCATTAACCAGGGCCACAGCCGCCAGGATGGTTTGGTTAAGCGATAACGATGCAAGACTCTCACCAGGCGGGCGGGAAAACTCCATCAATCTTTGGACCACGGCCTGTAACCGCCAACCCGCCTGTTGAATGGCCTCCGCCGATTCGCGCGCCGGGTTATCATTCGGTTCATCGCCAGGCGGGGGTAAGCTGCGCAGCAAAATTTGCGCATCGGCAATAATGGTGGTAAGGGGGTTATAGATCTGGTGCGCCATGCCGGCCGCCACCTCGCCAATGGTCGCCAGGCGGGCGGTCTGCACCAGATGGGTTTGGGCGGCTTCAATTCGCGCTTGCAGCTGTTTATGTTCGGTAATATCGCGCCCAACCGATTGAAATTCAAAAATGCGCCCGGCTTCATCAAAAATGGCGCGGTCGGTGCGCTGCATCCACCGCAGCCCGCCCCCCGGCAGGTTGATCTGATGTTCCAGGGTTGCGGCCTGGCGCTGAGGGGAAAAAGAGCTTAAATGCTGCACCAGGCGCGGGCGCTCGCTTTCAGGAATAAAATATAGAAAGTTCATCCCCAGCAAGTCTTGCCGCGATTTGTTGAGATAGCGGCAATAGACCTCGTTAACAAAAGTGATCATTCCATTCGGCTTGAAGCGACAGATCATCTCGGTTTGATAATCTTCCACAATGGCGCGATAGCGCGCCTCGCTGGCTTGCAGTGCTTGCTCGGCTTCCTGGTTGCGGGTAATATCGCGGGCTACATCCATATACCCCAACAGATCGTCCGGCTGCTCTGGCGAAAATAAGGTCGTAACGCGGGAGCTGACCCATAGCACAACGCCGTTGGGGTGACGATATTGGCGATTGACGTACGCGCCGGCAGGTTCGCCGCGCCGTGGATTGACCACCGCCGGCGTGAAAGTCGAAAAGTAAAACCTGTCCGCCGGGCGATTGAGGCGCTCTGCCGCCGGCCAGCCGTATAACGCCTCGGCGGCCGGGTTCCAATAGGTGATTTGCCCATCCATATCCCACACCACGATGGCATCGCGCACGTTATCGAGCAACAGGGCCTGGCGGCGAATTTGCTCTTGATGCTTCTCCAGGTTGCGCTTCAAGCGCCGCGCTTGAACAGTTTGGTGGATCAGGCGCGGCAGGGAAAGAAGATAATCGCCGCTCTTTAGCAAATAATCGGAGGCTCCATTTTGAATGGCCTGAACTGCCACGCGTTCGTTGCCCTGGCCGGTAATCATAATGGTGGGAATATCGCAGTGTTTCTCCGCCAGGCTGCGCAGCACATCCATACCGGTTCCATCGGGCAAACCGTAATCGAGCAGCAAAATATCGTAAGAATTAACTTCAAGCAGATCCCACAGGCGGCTTATTTGAGGCACGGCGTCGATATCATGATAGCCTGCTAAACGCAAAAGCTCCGCCATCATCTCAGAGTGAGCAGGTTCATCATCTAGAATCAGAACACGATAGGGGGGGTTTTCGCCATTACCGCTGGGGATCATGCGTCATTCCAATCTGGGCAGGCTTGCTCCGGCTTGATCTTCTCTTGCACCCTCCAAAGATACCGCGAGGCGTAGAATTTACCATAAAAAAGAGATTAAGAATGGCCCTCCGGCATCTCATCCCAAGTGTGTAGATCGAGCAGCCCGGCAAGATCTATGCGCATGAATAGGCAGTTCTTTCCTCGCTCCCACGCGCAGCGCCTCTTTATTGAGTATAATATAAATATTCTAGCAAAATCCACCTGAGGAGAGGTTTCGGCATGAAAGTTACCGTCTTGCAAGAGAATCTAGCCAAAGGGCTGAGCATTGTTTCGCGGGCCGTTTCGCCGCGCAGCACTCTGCCGGTGTTAGCCAACATCTTAATCGCCACCGACGAAGGTCGCTTACGCCTCTCCGCCACCAACTTGGAACTGGGCGTGACCTGTTGGATCGGCGCAAAGGTTGAGAACGAAGGTTCCACAACCGTGCCCGCTCGTGCTTTTATCGACCTGGTGAACACCCTCAAGGCGGGCAACCAGGTGGACATGAACCTGACGGTGCGCACCCAAAGCCTGAACGTGCGCAGCGGACAATCTAATACCGATTTAAAGTGCATCGATGCGCAAGAATTTCCCCCCATGCCGGTGGCCGATTTTTCCCAGGGCAGCGAACTGAATGTGGCCGACTTCAAAGAGATGATTAACCAGGTGGCCTTCGCCGCTTCTACCGACGACGCCCGCCCGGTGCTAACCGGTGTGCTGCTAAACGTGCGCGACAACCAGATGGTGATGGCCGCTGCCGATGGCTACCGCCTCTCGGTGCGTAAAACAGCGCTGGCTGCGCCCATCAATAGCAAAGCCGTCACCGCCATTATCCCCGCTCGCGCCCTCAGCGAGTTGGCGCGCATCGCCGGCGACAGTGAAAAGAGCCTGCAAATGGTGATGCCCAGCGGGCGCGGCCAGGTGATTTTTCGCGCCGGAGATGTGGAACTGGTCAGCCAGCTCATCGAAGGCAATTTCCCCGATTACGATCAAATTATCCCCCGGCGCTGCGAAACCCGCGCCGTGCTCTCCACCATGCAGTTTCGCGATGCCTGCAAGCAAGCCGAGATTTTCGCCCGCGAAGGCACACACATTGCCCGTCTTAACATTCACCCCGGCGCAGGCGAACTTGAACCCGGCATGGTCGAAATCCTGGGGCAATCGGAAGAGACCGGTATTAACGAAAACAAAGTCGAAGCCGCCATCGAAGGGCCGGGATTAATCATCGCCTTCAATGTGCGCTTCTTGCGCGAAGTGTTAGATGTCATTCGCACCCCCAACGTGGCCCTCGAAACCAGCGACGAAAAACGCCCCGGCGTGCTGCGACCGGTGGGCGCTCAAGACGGCTCCGATTTCCTCCATGTGATTATGCCCATGCACCTGGGCAATTAGCCTTTCAGCATTATTTGGTAGTGCAGCGGCCCTCTCCCCTGAGGGCCGCTGCACTACCGCCTGAGTTAGCTACCCCATGACCCAGCCCGCGCCGCCCTCCAATCGCATCCTGCACATTTATATCTCCCTGGCGCTCTATCCAGTGCTGTCCACTCACATTCGCAAACGTATGCGCGACGAATTGTTTAACCGCGGGGTGGTGACGCCGCAGGCGTTTGAAGCCGAAGTGCGTGAGAAAGCCATTCGCTCTCAAGAGATCGAAGGCCTACACAATCCCGTCAGTGAAGAACCCTCGGATATTTGGGAGCTGCGCCTCACTCGCATCCGCGAATATATGACCGACTTCCACTTCGCTTACAACCTGCCTTACAGCCTGTTTGAGCAGATTATTAAGGATGTGCTGAGCGAGCGTGGAGCCGACACGCATGACCTGACGGTGGCCTTCAACCCCGAGCTGGCCCCACAGAGCCTGCTGTTTGAACAGGCCGAGGCCATCGAAAGGATGTCCCCCGAAGACCGCGCCCCCTACGAAGCGCGCCTGCAAGAAATCAAAGTGGTGCTCATTCGCACGATGATCAGCGACCAGTTGGCCTACCTTAAAATCGCCAAGGAATGGTTAACCATCGAAGATTTGAAAGAAATTCGGCGGCGCAAAACCGGCCAGGGCAAGATTGGCGGCAAAGCCGCTGGTATGCTGCTGGCGCTGCGCATCTTAGAAACCGACGCCGACGTCGCAGTCCGAAGCTGTGTGCGCATTCCCGAATCGTATTACCTGGGCGCCGACCTGACTTATACATTCATGGCGATGAACGGCCTGATGCGCTGGTTAGACCAGAAATATAAGGCGGAAGAAGATATTCGCGGCGAATACCCCCAGATCCAGGCTGAATTTTTAAAGGGCCACTTCCCCAAAGATATTATCGAGAAATTCGTGACACTGCTCAGCCAGGTGGGCGCCCAACCGCTGATTGTACGCTCCTCCAGCCTGCTGGAAGATAATTTCGGCACCTCCTTCGCCGGAAAGTACGACAGCTTCTTCCTGCCTAACCAGGGCGACCCGGAAGAAAACCTGGCCGATTTCACCCAGGCTGTGATTCGCATTTATGCCAGCATGCTCAACCCCGACGCCCTGCTCTACCGGCGCGCTAAGGGGCTGCAAGATTACGATGAACGCATGGCGGTGCTGATCCAGGTGGTGCAAGGGCAGCAGTTCGGCAAATATTACCTGCCACATGCCGCCGGCGTGGCCTTCAGCCGCAACCTGTACCGGTGGTCGCCGGTTATCAGGCGCGAAGATGGATTCTTGCGCCTGGTTTGGGGCCTGGGCACTCGCGCCGTAGACCGCGTGGGCGATGATTTTCCCCGCCTGGTGGCGCTTAGCCACCCACTGTTACACCCCGAATCGTCGGTTAAGGCCATCCGGCGGTACTCGCAGCAATATGTGGATGTGATTGACCTGGAAGAAAACGTTATGAAAACCCTGCCGGTGAGCCAGGTGTTATCGAATCGCTACCCGGTGCTGCGCTACCTGGCGCAAATTGACCAGGGCGACTACCTGGCTCCGATCCGCGCGCTGCCTCAAGAGGCGGAAATGGCCCGCCTGGTGCTGACCTTCGATGGGTTATTCCGCCGCACGGCGCTGGCGGCCCGCATGCGCGATATGCTCAATGTGCTAGAAGACGCCTACCATGCGCCGGTGGACACCGAATTCACCGTGTCGATTGTGCAGCCCGGCAGCGCCCAACCGGAGGTGGAAATATCGCTTTTGCAATGCCGCCCGCAAAGCCACATCAAAGAAAGCGAAGTGCGCCTGCCGCCCAACATCCCCATCCCCGACATCATCTTCAGCACCCGCCGCATGGCCCCCGAAGGACACATTACCGACGTGGCATATGTAATCTTTGTCACCCCCGAAGGTTATTTCAGCTTGCCAAGCGCCGCCGCGCAAATCGCTTTGGGGCGGGTAATCAGCCGCCTGAACGGCATTCTCAAAAACGAGGTTTTTATCTGCGTTGGGCCAGGGCGCTGGGGAACCTCCAACCCCGACCTGGGGGTGCGGATTACTTATGGAGATATTTACCATACCCGCTCCCTGGTGGAGCTAACCGGCAAAGATATTGGCCCCGCGCCGGAACCGTCTTTTGGCACACACTTCTTCCAGGATATGGTCGAATCGAATATCTACCCCCTGGCGATTAACCTGGACGACCCCGACGCCAGGTTTAACCAGGCTTTCTTTTATAACTCTCCTAATCAACTATCCACTTTCTTGCCCGAAGCCGCCGATTGGGCCGACTGCTTGCGCCTGATTGAGGTGCGGCGGTTTAGCCCCGGTTGTCACATTGAACTGATTATGGACGACCACGAAGGACAAGCCGTGGCATTCCTTCAAAAGGACGAAATATAATGAAGCGTTTTATCGCCGTGGCCGGCAACATCGGCGTGGGTAAATCCACCCTGGTAAAACTGCTGGCTGAAAAACTCGATTTCAAACCATTCTTTGAGCCGGTCTCCGATAATCCCTACCTGGCCGACTTTTACCAGGATATGCGCGCCTGGGCGTTTCATTCGCAAATCTTCTTCCTCACCCGGCGCTTGCGTATTCACCGCGAGCTGATCGATCACCCCGGATCGGCCATCCAAGACCGCAGCGTTTACGAAGACGCCGAGATTTTCGCCTGCAACCTCTATCGCCAGGGCCTGATTGGCGAACGCGATTATAAATCGTATCACGAGCTATACCAGGTTCTAGCCGATTTTTTGCCCCCGCCCGATCTGGTAATTTACCTGAGGGCGTCTTTGACCACCTTAGGCGACCGCATCCACCAACGCGATCGCGATTACGAGCGCAGCATCGCCCCCACCTATCTTCTGCAGCTCAACGACCTGTATGAAGAATGGATTGACGGGTTTCGCCTGTGCCCGGTGCTCACTGTGCCGGCAGACGCCCTCGATTTCGTCGCTTACCCCAGCCACCTGGATCTGATTGTACGCAAAGTGGAAGAGAAACTGATGGGGCAAGAAGAAGTCATCTTTGCGGCGGATGAAGTCAACCCTCCGGGTAAATAATCAAATTTTAGGCAATTTTTATCCCTCCTCATGCTCCGACCGTGGATAATGGAAACACAATCCAAACGGTTCTGGGTAAAAATTTGGTGACACATGTCAGAGATGATCCATTTGAATGCAGCTTCTCACACCGAGACGGGGCGAGTGCGCGAAGAAAATGAAGATTGCGTTTGGGCGCAAACCTACACACCCGAAAACCACCCTCCCTTGGGACTGTTCATCGTATGCGACGGCATGGGCGGACACATGGGCGGTAAATACGCCAGTTACTGGGCGGTAGAGGCCATCAAGCAAGGGTTCGCCGAGCTGTTTATCTCGAAAGACCCTCGCGCCACGCTGGTATTAACCGAAGAGGATATCAAGAAAGTGCAAGCCGGCCAGGGATTCGCCCCGCCGCAAACCCACGCCGCCGCCCCCGACCTGGAAAAATACATTCGCTCAGCCATTCAGAAGGCTAATCATGTGGTGTATGAATACGCCTGCCACAAGCCCGAAACCGCTGCCAACGCCGGCGCAACGGTGACCATGGCGGTGGTGTATGGCAATACCGCAGTGGTTGCCAACTGTGGCGACAGCCGCACTTACCTGATTCGCAATCACGAGCTGCGCCAGGTTACCAAAGACCATTCGCTGGTGGCCCACCTGGTGGCCGAAGGTTCGATCCTGGCGAGCGAGATCTACACCCATCCACAGCGCAATGTCATCTACCGCTACCTGGGCGAGCGTGGCATGGTGGCCCCCGATTTGTTCAAGCTCGATTTACAGCCCGGCGACGTGCTGCTGCTATGTTCCGACGGCTTGTGGGAAATGGTACGCAATGAATATCAACTGGTTTATCTGGTAGAATCAGCTCCAGACCTGCAACAAGCCTGCCACAACCTGGCCGATGCGGCTAATCGCCTGGGGGGCGAGGACAATATCGGCGTGGTGGTGGTTAAAATTACCTGAGTTCAAGGTTCCATGGAGTTTGGCTTGCCTGACCCAACACCCTCAGCACCCGTTCGCCTTCAAAGCGCCTGCCATCGCACCATTATTCCCGCCGGCGATCAGCCTCAGACGCTCTATTTCTTGATTGAGGTTTTACCCTCACCAGAGCTTGCCCGCTTGCCAATTAACCTGGTATGTGTTTTCGACCGCAGCGGGCCGGTGTTGGAGGAATGCCTGCCTGGGCTGAAACAAGCCTTGCGCGATCTAATTGCCAGGCTGCGCCCGGATGATAGCTTTGCTCTGGTCACATTCAACGGGCAGGTCATAATCCCCGCTCAGTTGGTGCAAAGCCCCTCGCATTTAAAGCGCAGCATCGATCAACTGACCGCCGGCGACGAAGCCCACAGCGCCGCCGGTTTGGCGGAAGGCCTCCGCCAGGCGCAGACGTTTAGCGGGGCGGAACGCGTCAATCGCCTGGTGCTGCTCTTGGGCAACGAAACCGAAAGCGATCCACACCAATTCTTCGACCTGGCCGACCAGGCCGCCGCCCAAAATACGCCGGTGTGCGCCGTGGGTGTAGGCAGCGCCTGGAGCGAAACGCTGCTGGTAGAGATCGCCGACCGCAGCGTGGCCGCTCCGCCCGGTTCACATGTCGGCCAGGTGGAGCACATCCCCACCCCCGAAGACACCCTGCTGCTGGCGCGCTATGTCTTTTCGGCCCTCCCCATCGTTAGCCGCCAGATGAGCATCAACCTGCTGATTACCCGCGGCCTGCAAGTTCAGCATATCTGGCAGGCGCTGCCGCGCATTTACGAATTGGCCGATCTACCGTTAAAAACCTCCCTCATCCGGCTGCCGCAAACGCAGCTTGGCTTAGAGGGAATGGCCTTTCTGGTTGAGGCGCAATCCGGCCCGCGCGCCACCGGCCTGGCGCGCGTGCTTAAGACCGACCTGGCTTACACCTTACCGGGCGCTGAGCCGGTCCGTCTTGAACAAGATCTGGTGGTCACTTTTTCTCCCGATACCGTGGGGACCAACCCGCTCAATACCCATGTGATGGATTATATTGAAGCGGTGCAGGTGTACGATTTAAACCTTGCCGCCCTGGAAGACCTGCGTCGGGGCAACCGCAAATCGGCCATTCAAAAACTCCGCCAATCTTCAGCCATCCTGGCTTCGCAAGGCCGCACTAACCTGGCAGACCGCATCCGCGGCGAAGCCGACTATAATATACGCCAGTACGGGCAGGTGTCGAATGAAGGCAGCAAGCTGATCTTGTTAGCGGGTCAACATGCCGCCTTCCCTGTCTAGAAAGCTGCCGAGAGCTGCATGACCCTCCACAAAGGCGAGATCGTCAACCAACGCTACCGCGTCTTATCTCAAATGGGAGAAGGCGGTTTTGGCGCGGTTTACAAGGTTGAAGACCTGAGCCTGAAAACGATCTGCGCATTAAAAGAAAACCTGGATTACTGGGATGAAGCCCAAAAGCAATTCGAGCGCGAAGCCCATATGCTGGCCGTGCTGCGTCATATTAACCTGCCGCGGGTGATTGATTATTTTGTCGCCCCAGGGCAAGGCCAATACCTGGTGATGGACTTTATTGAAGGCTACGATTTGCAGCAGGTGATTGAACGCACCGGCAAGCCGCTGTATGAAAAACAAACCCTGGTGTGGATCGAGCAAACCTGTAACGCCCTGGCGTACCTGCATACCCAAAACCCCCCGATTGTGCATCGCGATGTCAAACCAGCCAATATCCGCGTCACCCCCGGCGGGGCGGCCATCCTGGTCGATTTCGGGGTGGCGAAATTTTATCGCCCCGGCGATAAGACCAGCCTGGGGGCGCGGGCGGTAACGCCCGGCTATTCACCCATTGAACAGTATGGGGAAGCCACTACCGACACCCGCGCCGATATTTATTCGCTGGGCGCCACGATGTACACCCTGCTCACCGGGCGCCGCCCGCCGGAGAGCATTGATCGCGTGTCGGGCAAGGGGTTAGATGAACCGCGCCAGCTCAACCCTGAAATTAGCCCGGCAGTTGAGCGGGTGATTTTGCGCGCCATGGAAATTGTGGCCGACAACCGTTTCTCCAGCATCACCGAAATGCGCCACAGCCTGAGCCAAACCACGCTGATGCGCCAACCGGCGTCGGTTCCAGCCGGCAAACCGCTTAGCCAACCTCAGGCCGGCCCCAACACCCACAGCGTCGGTCTTAGCGCTCCGGCGTCTGGGCCGGTATCACGGTCGGTGGTGGTCAAACCGGCTCCGGCCAGCTTTAAGACCGCCGCCGCCATGGATTGGGTGTGCATTCCTGCCGGCGAGTTCTTATTCGGCGTAGAGAAGTGCAAAATCGACCTGCCGGCTTTTGATATCGCGCGCTATCCGGTCACCAACCAGCAGTATGCCCTGTTTTTGAAAGCCAACCAGGCCGTGGCCGCGCCGCCGCATTGGAAAGGGCGCGAATTTCCCCTGGGAAAAGGGCGTCATCCGGTCGTGGGGGTATGCTATCACGAGGCGCAAAGCTTTTGCCGCTGGCTGGGCTGCCGCCTGCCCACCGCCCAACAGTGGGAAAAAGCGGCGCGCGGCACGGATGGGCGCTCCTACCCGTGGGGCGAAAGCTGGGTGGACGGCAAGTACTGCAATACCTGGAACACCCATAACCAGGGCAGCGCGCCGGTAGATAAATACCCCGCCGGGGCCAGCCCCTACGGGGTGCAAGATATGGTGGGCAATGCGTGGGAATGGACCGCCACGGAATATAACGGTCCGTTTTTGCACGAGCTGCGCGGCGGCTCGTGGAAGAGCTTCAGCGGGCTGGTGGCGGCCGTCACCCAACAAGATTGGCTCACCCTCGACGACCGCCGCGACGATGTGGGGTTTCGGTGTGTGCGCTTTCCCAGCGAATAACTAATCCGTCTTCGCGCCGTCATCAAACCGCGGCGGATCATCCGGCAGGATGACCTCCTGCGGGTTGTGGCCGCTCCCAGGCAGCCTGGCCCGCCCGGTTTTCAGACGCGGCGGTTTCAAAGTTCGCCCCCGCGCAAACAAACCGCCCAACTTTTTGGCCTGCGCCAGGCCTTGGTGATATAGGGCCTTCAACTGCGCCGGGCTTACGTGCCGACCGGTGAGATACCATTGCAGCACGGCGTTGCCAATGGCCTGTGTGCCGGCATAGGCAATGCCCGCCTTTGGCGCAATGCCAATCACCGGAACCAGGCCCACCAGCGTTCGCGCTGCCATCCGCAGCAAATAGCCGCTGCCCAGCACCCCGCCAAATTCAGCCACATAACTTTGCCAGCGCGGGGTAAACCCCAAGGTAAGGCCCAGTTTATACACCAGGAAGAGCTGGTTTTTAGTCAAGACGAGCGAATCGGCCACCACTACCGGCAAATCGGCGATGCCGATGATCTCCACCAGGGCTGTGCCAAAGGCGAAGCGGGCGTTCTCAAAAGAGACATCGTTAATCAGGCGGTGCGCCGCCCCCATGCGAAACAAAGGGAAAGCGCGCCCCAGCGGCATGAGCAGACCGGGGATCAGCTCCAACACCGCCGGAACGAACTGCTGCGATAGAAACAGCGGATCGGCCAACGACCCCCACACCACGCCCCGCTGTCTTTTCCCGCCAGGCGTGCGGCGTGGGTTGCTGCGTGAAATCCGGCGGCTCATCTTGGATGAGATGGATATTGCGCCGCCGCTGCCTGGTTGGTTCGCATCTTCCGGCGGCAGCGCGCCATTGCCGGGTTGACCGGCGTCTTCCGGCGTTGATCCATCGCCGCGGCCGGGTTGGATTGGCTCCCCCGCCGGCAGCCGGGCTGGGGCAGGCCCGAAATCGTGAATGAACACCAACACTTTCTTGCCATGCCCGTGCCAACTTTGCACCAGAGCCTGTTCGCGCTCCGATTGGGTTTTGCGGCTGTCCATCATCAAAATAATCAGATCGGCTGCCAGGGCCTGATCGGCCTGATCGAGCGATAGACAGGCCGCATCCGTATCGGTGGCCTGTTCGGGGCGGGCCGGGTCGCGGCGCATAGCCTCCAGCAAAGCTTCTCGGCCCGCATCTTCATCGCCCACCAGCGCCAGCTTCACCCCACCCAGGGCTGCTTGCCGCAGCGGTTTCAGATCTGCTTCCTTGATCGATTCCCATAAGTTGACAAAAGAAAAAAATTTCTGCATGGCTGCCTTTCTCCTGATTGCCAAACCGCGCCCATGCCCCCATGGCAGGCGGTTGTGCGAACTATATTATACAAGAAAGGCGAAGGGCTGTGGACGCATGCCTTTGTAGGACAACGCGCCCCATCAAGTGGGAGGCCGCTCTTTGGAGCCGGCCCAATCGGCGGCTAAGCGTTTAGCTGCGCCAACGCCTCCGCCAGGGTGGGCAGACCGCGCGCCCCGGCGCGAGTGATCTTGATCGCCGCCACCGCGTTGCCCCAGCGCACGCAGTCCGGCAGATCGCTATCGGCCAGGGCGGCATAGATGAAGCCGCTATTGAAGGCATCGCCCGCGCCCAGCGTATCGACCACCGCCGCCGGAAAGGCCGGAACGTGACCGCGCTGCGCAGGCGTGACCCACAGCGCCCCTTCTGCGCCTAAGCGCGCCACCACCACCCGGCGGCCCTCGCTCAGAAGCTCGGCGGCTTTGGTGACATCGCTCGCGCCGGTGAGCGGCAAAATTTCCTCGTGGGCGCTGCCAAAAACCACGTCGGCCAGTCGCACCGCTTGCCAAAACTTGGCAATCCCGGCTGCATCGTGACCAAAGACTTCCAGCCGCAGGTTAAGGTCGAGGCTTACTCGCGCCCCACCGGCTTTCGCCAGGCGCATGGCTTCCAGCACAGTATCGCCTTCGGGGTCGCGGCGCATACTGATGCCGGTGGTGTGCAGCCAGGCGCAGCGCCGGAGGGTCGAAATAGGCAGATCGCCGACCTGCAAACGGTTGTGCGCACCCCCATCCGGCGGGAAATGGTTGAGAGACCGTTCGCCATCGGGGGCGATGACCGCCAGGACAATCGTCGTAAACTCGCCGGGCAAAGCATGCAAAGCGCTCAGCTCCAGCCCTTCGGCCAGCAAATCCTGGCGCACCCAATCGCCATAGGCATCCTGGCCGATTGCGCCGCAGAAATGCACCCGGCGCTCAGGCAGAGCAGCGGTTTCGTCTATATCCAAAGCGAACGGGGGGTGGGCGGGTTGGCCGGCGGCAGAAGCGTCGAGACGACGATCACCCCTTGGGGCCGCGCCGGCGAAATCGAAGCCGGTTTCCTGGCGAGGACGGGGGCGGGCCATATCGCCAGAGGTGAAGGGGGCGTCGGCAGCCGGGGGCGGCGCAGTGCGATACAACCGCGCCAGCCCCACGGCGGTGTTGGCCGCCGAGCCGCCGCCAAACAACTGCGCCTGGTGATGCTTTCTCGCCGCCGGAGCGGCAGCATGTTCCGGCAGGCGTATCACCAGATCCACGTTGGCGTCGCCAATCACCACCACCGGCCCGGTTTTCATGCCGCCATCGCCTGAGCCACGAACTCGGCCGTCTTCGCCAGGTCTTTACAGAAGCCGCCATCCACTAAAGGATGGTTGGTGCGGGTGAGCGAATCGACCCCCCACGGGCGCACGGCGCGGATCGCCGCTGCCACGTTATCCGGCCCCAAGCCGCCCGCCAGGATCACCGGAATGGGCGACTGCTCTACAATGGCGCGGCTGATGCGCCAATCGTGGGCGCGGCCCGAAGCGCCAATGCCAGCAATATCAGGCGCTTGCGTGTCCAGAATCAAATAATCGGCCACCGCGGCATAGGCGCGGGCGTCGGTCACGGCCTGCTCAATGGCGGCCCCCGTTTCGGAGGCCGAGTCGCCTTCTGCAGCCACGGAGATCGCCTGCATCACCGGCAGTCCGGGCAAACGGCGGCGCACATCGGCCACGGCCTGCGGCGAAAGCGCCCCGCGCAGCCCGCACAGATGCAAAATATCGGGGCGCACCGCCTGAGCCATGCGCACAATCGCCTGCACATCGCTATCCACCGAAAGCGCCACGGTTGCAGCCAGGCCGTGCATCGCCTGCACGATGGCGGCGGCGTCTTCAAAAGAAATCTCGCCTGGCAGCCCATACCGGCCGGGCGTCAGACCCACGTGCTGCACCCCCAGGGCGGCGACCGCCTGGGCTTCGGCTACGGATTGCATGGTATAAATCTGAATTTGAATGGTCATATCCGCCTAGTATAATCGGAATCGGGATGTCCCCCCGCGCCGATTTACGCTCCGCCCACCTTGGGTAAACGATCCGCGCACCGGGTACTACGCTGAGGCTGGTCGAACATTGGAGGCTGATTTCGCTTGCCGGTGGGCGGCCAAGCAGACCGCTAGACCGGAGGCTGCCACTCTCGCTTTAGCAAAGCATACCAATCCTCATCGACATAGCGGCCTTTAAACCACAAGCTTTCCACCCAGCGGCCTTCATAGCGAAAACCTAAACGCCGCAGCAGGCGGGCCGAGGCCAGGTTGGCGGGGTCGATATTGGCGCGCAGGCGGTGCAAGCCGCGCTCATCGAACAGATAGGCCGCCAGGCGCGCCACCGCTTCACGGCCATAGCCCTGCCTCTGGGCGGAATATGCCAGCGTCACGCCGATTTCCGCCTGACGGGGGTCATTTTTCAAGATCATGAAAGCCACATCGCCCAAGATGGGGCCGCCGGTTTTGGGGGCCAGGGCCAATTGTAACCAGCGGCCAGGGGTTTCACCGGCGGCGCTTTGCATTTCGGCAATAAACCCCTGGGCTTGCTCCAGACTGTAGGGCGTGTTCCAACCCTGGTAACGGGCGATTCGCTCATCCGACCGATACGCCGAGAAGGCCACCGCGTCGGCAGGTTCAAAATGGCGTAAAACTAGCCGATGGGTTTCAAGCGTGAGCATGGTTCCTCCTTTTTAGCGCCGGGTCGCCCCATTCGGGTGCGAGCATCCCGCGGGGCGGCAGCGTCTTTGCCCACCGGCGGCCGGTGGACCGCAGCCCTTTAGCCAACGAAGGGGCGATATTGAGGCAGCTGGGCGGGCGAAACGCGCTGCAAGCGTTGGCTGGTGGGGCTGAGCAAGTAATATCCGCCGCGGCGATGCAGCAGGGGAATGCGCCGGCGGCGGGCGGCGAACACGCGGCGCATTTCTTCCGAGAGGGCGGCGTATTCCTCCAACTCGTAGGGAATATGCACAAACAGGTATTCATAGAACGCCACAAACTCATCGCGATATGCCTGGCTGACGCTGCCCAGGTTGCTGATTACCCAACAGCCAGATTCAAATTCCCATTCATAAGCCAGGCCGATAAAACGATCGCGCCCGTCAATGTATGGGAAGAAAGGGAACTGGCGACAGCTGATTGCCCGGTAAGGGCGTTGGCAGTGCGCCGGCCCCAGGCAGGCCAAAAGCGTCATGTCATCGGGCAAATCGGCGCGCAAGGTTTCCGGGTCGGTGGGGTCTTCCGGGCAATCGCCGGGCTGCCATGGCCGCCATAAATTGGTGGCGCGGCGCAGCTCATCCCACTCTTGCAGATAGGCCACCGGAACGGCGCAGCAAATATCGCAGCACGCCGGAATGCCTTTGGGGTTGTGCGGGGCGCAATTCAAGCCGCAATCGAACGGGGTCACCGGAGCGTCGAAGCGCGGATACAAATCGAGAAAGTTATTCACCGGCATAAGGCGCTATTATAGCATACCAACCACGGGGCGAATTGGCATTTGACTCCCTACCCGCCTTCTGGTAGAATTGTTTCGCCCTGGGGACGTAGTACCCTTCGTTCCAGGGCTATATTTTTCCAGGCCAAGAAAGGGCTAGACGATGAAAGTATTATTGATCAAAGATGTTTACAAACTGGGTCGCGCAGGCGATATCAAGAAAGTGGCCGATGGCTACGGGCGCAACTTCTTGCTGCCTCAAGGGCTGGCGCTGTTAGCCACGCCTGGCGCCATTTCCCAATCTAAGCACATTCGCACCCAGGCCGACTCCCGCCGGGCAGTCCTCAACAACGAGTTGGGCGGCGTGGCCGAGATCCTCTCCAAGCTAACCCTGTACTTCCCCACCAAAGCGGGCGATACCGGCAAGCTGTACGGCTCGATCACCCCTTCGATGATCGCCGACGCGATCAAACGCAAATCGGGCATTGAGCTAACCCGCCGCCAGATGGACTTCGAACCCATCCGCACGCTGGGCGCCCATAAACTGCACGCCCGCCTGACGCTAGACTTGATCCCTGAGATTACCGTCATTGTGCACCGCGAGGGCGATAAAACCATTCAACAGGATGAAGCCGCAGCTGAAAAAGCGCCGGTGGTGGATGAGGCTCCCGCCCAGGTGGAAGTCGAACAACCCGCCGTGGTTGAAGATGTTCTTGTGGTAGAAGAAGAAAGCGCCGTAGAGACCGACCTCAACGCCTAGTTAGCCGTGGCGTTCACGGTAACCGGTCTGGTGGCAGGGAACCTTACCCGGCTGTGAAAAGCCTCCCTTGCCAACAGACCGGTTATTTATTTCCGAGAGATTGGGTAAGCGTGGTGAAAAGTAAACCAAGGCGATGATAAGCGCAACAGTGGGCTTGCTCCTACGCGAGAAGCGCGAAGAGCAGCATAAAACGATCGAACAGGTCACCAAGGCCACCCACATCCGCCCGCATTACTTGCTGGCCATGGAAGCGGGTGACTTCAGCGCCATTCCTTCGCAAGCGCAAGCCAAGGGTTTTCTGCGCGCCTATGCCGAATATCTGGGGCTAAAGGTCGAACCCCTGTTCGCCGAGTTAGAAGGCCGTGCGGCTGGCGCGCCGCTGTCAGCCGCCGAAGCGCCGGAGGATGAACCCCCGGCGGAGGCGGAAAACGCCTCCAATGCGCCGCTCTCTCCCCTAACCTCCGCGTCACCCGCCGCCCCTCCCCGCAGCGAAGCGCCGGAACCACTCGGGCAGCCGG